>NZ_JAHBDK010000015.1 GCF_019956415.1 Pseudomonas sp. GL-B-19 | reverse complement strand
GGGAACAAACTGGTCTGGGTACGGGACTGTCCCTGGATGTAGGCCATAACGAAAAATGCTCCGTATCTTTCGATGCGGAGCATTTTCTTTGATCGCCAGGCAGATTGCTAGGTTTTCACACAGTCTGTTGTGCCGGGTTTTTTGTGTGTGCTGTTCAGGACACAGTGAGCGTTTCATGTTCTTTGTGAACGATGTCCTTGAAACCTCTCAAGTCTGCGCCTTCGCCCAAACTTCGCGCATCGGTGAGCAAATGCGGGTAGCGATCAAGCAAGCGCATCAGCACCATCAATGCTTTAGGTGGAAGCAGTTCGCCGCGCTCGTAACGAGAAAACGCGTTATGTCCGCCTCCGGACAAAAGCAGAACCGCTTCTTTTTGCGACAGGTGCAGTTTGCGGCGGATGCGCTTCATCTCGTTGCCGATCATTTGTCTGCCGGCGAGGACTAACTCGTCGCCGGCATCCGAATAGCGCTCCGAGCAGCCGGGGTCGAGTATGACTTCCCCGCATGCCTGGCACTCCCATCCAGACAAATCATCAATCCGGCGCTCCATTCCTTTCACGCTCATGGTTTCACCGCGACCTTCGAAGTGCCGCATTCCCTCAGATGCCCCGCAACTGAAGCATTGTTTAGTGTTCATGGGTTTTTCTCCTTGAAGGAGATCACCGGAGGTTCACCGCCTGAGCAATAAGTGACCTTGATGTAAATCTCCAAATCGTGCGAAGTGATGTGGTACACGTCTTGCCAAATCCGATGATCGCTATAGGTTGTCATCGATTTGTACAACATCCTGCCGTGTAATTCGAAAACGACTTCCTGCATTTCCTGGAGGCTTAAACCCAGGTCTCGGCCGTTTTTCCGCGCGGTTGCGGTAAATGCATTTTTCCCAAGCCGCCTGACATCGTCCTTGATCACCGTCAGGTTGTAATGGGGCGTGTTCTTCTCCATAAGAAATCTTGCGCCTATCCCTGAAATTACCCTTAAAGGGTAATTTTGACTAATCGAAAATCCCGCTCCATTTCCTTCTCTCTGACCGTAGGCGGTTGCCGTCCTACAGGTAGCTGACTAACATGTCAGAAAATTCATCCTATGATTGGATGAAAGGGCGAATCACATGTCAGACATTTCTCCATTGACCAAGCGATCCTTGGTCGACCAAGCGCTGGACCAGCTACGCCTTCGCATCACGCAAGGCGTCTGGGTCGTCGGCCAACGTCTACCCACCGAACCGGAACTGGCGACCGAGCTGGGCATCAGCCGCAATACCGTGCGTGAAGCCATGCGCGTGTTGGCATTTTCAGGCTTGATCGAAATCCGTCAGGGCGACGGCAGCTACCTGCGGGCCGTCATCGATCCGCTGGACACCATGAAAGCCTTGTCTCGTTGCTCCCACGAGCAGGCCCGAGAGACGCGGCACATCCTTGAAGTCGAAGCCATCGGCCTCGCGGCACTGCGCCGGACAGACGAAGACCTGGTTGCCTTGCGCGAAGCGTTGGGTGTCAGCGGCAGCCACTACCACGGCGATCTCGACAGCTACATCGCCTGCGACCTGGTGTTCCACCGCCGTTTGGTGGATGCCGCGCACAATCCGACACTGAGCGAGTTGTATCGCTATTTCTCCAGCTTCATCGGCGCGCAATTGCGCCAGACCTTGAACATCACCCCGCGGCGCCAGGAAGTGTTCGACCTGCACATCGAACTGCTGGATGCCGTCGAGCAACGGGACCCGGAACGGGCCAAAGCCTTGTCGAGGCAGTTGATCAATGAACCTTGAAACCGAGAAATCCATGTCCAGCAGCGATCGCAACCTCACTCAGCCCAAGCGCACGGCGGAGCTCGAAGAGCTGCTGATCGACGCCGAGGCCGATGACGAACAGGTCCAGCAGAGCCACCCGCTGCTGCGCCGGCCATGGCTGTTGTTGCTGGGCCTGATTTTGGTGGCGTTGAACCTGCGCCCGGCACTGTCGAGCATGGCGCCGATGCTCAGCGAGATCTCAAAGACCCTCGGATTGTCGGCAGCCCAGGCCGGTTTACTGACGACATTGCCGGTGCTCTGCCTCGGCCTGTTCGCGCCACTGGCACCCGTGCTGGCGCGCCGTTTTGGCGCCGAGCGTGTGGTGTTGGGGATTCTGCTGACACTGGCGGGTGGGATCATTTTGCGCAGTTCGTTCGGCGAGATCGGCTTGTTTGCCGGCAGCGTACTGGCCGGTGCGAGCATCGGTGTGATCGGTGTGTTGTTACCGGGCATCGTCAAGCGCGACTTCCCGAAACAGGCCGGGACCATGACCGGTGTCTACACCATGGCGTTGTGCCTGGGCGCCGCGATGGCCGCCGGCGCCACCGTGCCGTTGAGTGAGCATTTCGACCAGAGCTGGGCCATGGGGCTGGGCTTCTGGGTACTGCCGGCGCTGGTCGCGGCGATCTTCTGGTTGCCGCAAGTGGGTGGCCAGAAACATGGCGCACACAACGTTGCGTATCGGGTTCGCGGGCTGCTGCGCGATCCGCTGGCCTGGCAAGTGACGTTGTACATGGGCCTGCAATCGTCCCTGGCGTACATCGTGTTTGGCTGGTTACCGTCGATCCTGATTGGTCGCGGTCTGACACCGACTCAAGCCGGTCTGGTGTTGTCCGGTTCGGTGATCGTCCAGCTGGCCAGTTCACTCGTGGCGCCTTGGCTGGCGACACGCGGCAAGGATCAGCGGTTGGCCATTGTCGTGGTCATGTTGTTGACCCTCGGCGGACTGTTCGGCTGTCTTTATGCGCCGATTGAAGGCCTGTGGGGCTGGGCGATTCTGCTGGGGCTGGGGCAGGGCGCTACGTTCAGTCTGGCGTTGACCCTGATCGTGCTCCGTTCGCGGGACTCACATGTCGCGGCCAACCTGTCGAGCATGGCCCAGGGCTTCGGCTACACCCTGGCATCGATGGGGCCGTTCGCGGTCGGTATCGTGCATGACTGGACCGGCGGCTGGACGGCGGTGGGCTGGATCTTCGGCGTTATCGGCCTCAGTGCAATCATCGCCGGCCTCGGCGCCGGACGTTCGCTGTACGTTCAAGTCGAAAGCGAAAAAGTCTGATGTCCCCACACTGTCGGTATTCGGCCCACGAATGCCGATAGTGTTCCGCGCCGTTGCAGACTATCGTGCAGGCAATCTTTCGAAGTCATTTTTGCAAGCACAGGGAGTCTGCCCATGAGTGATGCCCACAGCGCATTGATCACCCGGTTCTATCAAGCGTTCCAGCGCCTGGATGCCGAAGCCATGAGCGCCTGCTACACCGACGATGTGGTGTTCAGTGATCCGGCGTTCGGCGAACTGCGCGGCCGCGATGCCGGCGACATGTGGCGCATGCTCACCACCCGGGCCAAGGATTTTTCCCTGACCTTCGACAATGTGCGAGCTGACGAGCGCACCGGCGGCGCTCACTGGGTTGCCACCTATCTGTTCAGCCAGACTGGCAACATTGTGGTCAACGACATTCAGGCACGTTTCGTGTTTCGCGATGGCAAGATTTGCGAGCATCACGATAGCTTCGACCTGTGGACTTGGTCCCGGCAGGCTCTGGGTTTCAAAGGTCTGGTTCTGGGGTGGACGCCCCTGGTCAGAAACGCCGTTCGCGCTCAAGCTCTGAAGGGGCTGAAGGCATTCCAGGCCAGTCGCTGATAAGATCGCGGCTTGTTTCCTACACGCCTTGATCGTCACGTGAACACCCTGAGCGAATCTTCCGACATTGCCGCCGAACCCGCGCTGCCCGTCAGCAAACCCTGGTTCGTCTACCTGGTGCGCGCGGCCAATGGCTCGCTCTATTGCGGGATCAGCGACGATCCCGTGCGCCGATTCGCCACTCACCAGAGCGGCAAGGGCGCGCGGTTTTTCCTCTCCAGCCCTGCCGTGGCCCTGGTGTACACCGAAGTCTGCCGCGACAAAAGTGAAGCGCTGCGTCAGGAGCGCCTGATCAAAAAACTCAAGAAAAGCGCCAAGGAGTGTCTGGTCGCGAGTGCTGCTACGGGCTTATCTATCTGATACGTTGATCAATATTGTGAGTGTTTCGAAGTGATGCACTCAGATGAGGATGCAGTTGCTAGCATGCGAGCGCCCAAAACTCCGAACGAGCATAGTTCAAGTGTGTTTTTTAAGTGAAGGGCAGACTTGGTGGTCCGGGTCATACCAAAGAACGCGCATGACTTCACGCTCTCGAATACAAAAAACTCGTTTTGCTCCGGTGATGCGAAACGACATCAGAGAGTCAATGTCGTCTTGTTGGATTTCTTGGAGTCGATGTCGTGCTTCTTTCGACAAATCAACAATATCGATGTCATGCGACCCGCTTTCTCGTATCTCCCGAGCGCACATCGTTTCAAAGCAGTGCAAACGTTCCATTACTGCTTTGTAGTCAGCGGGTTCTGCGAGATCAGACCATGAAAAAGGACCGCCCTTGTCGATGCGACTAAAACGCCAGGAAATGCTGGATATTGGCATCTCTCGTGAGTGGGGGTGCTTTGCAGGTTTGTCGAAAGCTGGAGCTGCGCGGGTTTTTGGTACCTTTTTTTGCGATCCCTTCGCCATAAAGCCTCACAGAGAGCTGTAATACTCAGCCATAGCCGCTTGGCTGATTTCAACGTTGCCTCGCGCACCGTCAGTCAAGCCTGCTTGTTGGCGGGCATTTTTCCACGGGTCTTCTGCGTGTGTGAGGTCGCTTAGCCATTGAGAGTGCTTGTCACCGTAGTGCTGTAACACGGCATCAATAGTTTCAAGTTGGTCCTTGTCGAGTTTGCCCGAGTCGCCTTCGATCTGGCCTGGTGCGACTGAGTAAAGACCTCGATGAGCGGTGTAGAGCTCAGGAATTACGGGGCCATTTGCCCACGCCTGCACCTGCTCCGTTATGAGTGGAGCCTCATCCCATACAAGTGACCAAGCCTGACTGTAGTAAACAAGTTTTTGAAGCTTCATTGCTGTCATTTCCCCCATCCGTTCCTGAATGGCGGCCGCTACATCGACAGCCCGGACCGGGATGTGTTGAGCAGGCATTTTCAATCTCCTTGGGTTTGTAGACCCAAATTATAACAACGGAGGCGAAATGTGCCGGATGTAAACCTATATGTCTATATGTACAGTGGTTGGCCGATGGCTGACATGTATCGAGGCAGTCAAATGCCTGATCTTGTGTCTCGCTGCGCCAAGGAATGTCTGGTGGCGAGCGCCACTGCGGGCTTATCAACCTGACTGATAAATGCCCATCAGGCAGATCTGTAGGCCGCTTGCCGATTGCGCGCTAAGCTGCGGATTCCTAGTCCGTGCGGCGGAGCCGAGCATGTCTGAGTTGATTCTCCATCATTACCCGACGTCCCCTTTTGCCGAAAAGGCCCGCCTGCTGTTGGGTTTCAAAGGTCTGTCCTGGCGCTCGGTGAAAATCTCGCCGGTGATGCCCAAGCCCGATCTGACAGCCCTGACTGGCGGCTACCGCAAAACGCCTGTGTTGCAGATTGGCGCGGATATCTATTGCGACACGTCGTTGATTGCCCGTCGCCTTGAGCAGGAAAAAGCCTTGCCCGCGTTTTTCCCGGAAGGTCAAGAAATGATTGCCGCGACCTTCGCTGCCTGGGCTGATTCGGTGGTGTTCCAACATGCAGTCAGCCTGGTATTTCAGCCGGAATCGATCGCTGTGCGCTTCGGCAATTTGCCGCCAGAAGCGATCAAGGCGTTCCTCGCCGACCGCGCTGGACTGTTCAGCGGTGGCAGCGCTACCAAGTTGTCCGTCGAGCAGGCGAAGCATCAATGGCCAACGATCATGGCGCGGCTGGAGCAGCAACTTCAGCGTGAGCAGGGTGACTTCCTGTTTGGCGAGCCGTCGATTGCTGACTTCGCACTGGCCCATCCATTGTGGTTCCTCAAAGCGACGCCGGTGACTTCACCGCTGGTTGACGCCTATCCGGCCGTGTCGGCCTGGTTGGGTCGGGTGATGGGCTTTGGGCATGGTGCGTCCAGCGAGATGGCGTCCGAGGAGGCGCTGGAAGTGGCGCGCAAAGCCACGCCAGCAGCGTTGCCGGATGAACAGTTCGACGAGCCGAATGGTTTTGAGTCTGGCCAGCAGGTGGTGATCGCCGCAACCGATTATGGCGTTGATCCGGTGGCGGGCGAGTTGCTGTTCGCGGGCAGCGAAGAACTGATTCTGCGCCGTGAAGACGAGCGCGGCGGCGTGGTGCATGTGCACTTTCCGCGATTCGGGTTCCGCATCGAAAAACACTGACCCCCACCCTTGTAGGAGCATGCGGTGCGGCGATCCGACTTGCCCGCGATGAACGATTACACGGTGTGACGTTTACACCGGGTCGCGGCCATCGCGGGCAAGCCCGGCTCCTACAGGGCTGCGAGGATTGCGTCCGGGTCATACCCGCGCATCAGCGTGCCGTTCACGTCGATGATCGGAATCCCGCCACCACCCAGCGCTTCATAAGCCTTTCGTGCCTCGGCATCTTTCTCGATATCGAATTCCTTGTACGGAATGCCTTTCTGATCGAGAAAACGCCGGGTCAGTTTGCAGTAGCCGCACCAGTCCGTCGCGTAGAGCACGACGCTGGCCTTGGCCTGTGTCTGCTCTGACACCACTTGTGAAGGGTTGAACACCCGCTCGATCTTGCCCCAGTTCTGATAAACCACAACCACCAGCAAGATCAGCAGGAATTTCTTCAGGATGCCGTTCAGCATCAATTGCGTCGCTTGAGCTGATCGGTCAACTGCGTCGGCAGGCCCTTGATGATCAGCGTGCCAGCTTCTTCGTCGTACTCGATCTTCGAGCCCAACAGGTGCGCTTCAAAGCTGATAGACAGGCCTTCGGCGCGGCCAGTGAAGCGACGGAATTGATTCAGGGTGCGTTTGTCCGCCGGAATTTCCGGGGACAGGCCGTAATCCTTGTTGCGGATGTGGTCGTAGAACGCTTTCGGGCGTTCTTCGTCGATCAGCTCCGAGAGTTCTTCCAGGCCCATGGGCTCGCCGAGCTTGGCCTGGCTGCTGGCGTAATCGACCAGGGTTTTGGTTTTCTCGCGGGCGGACTCTTCCGGCAGGTCTTCGCTTTCAACGAAGTCGCTGAACGCCTTGAGCAGCGTGCGGGTTTCGCCGGGGCCGTCGACACCTTCCTGACAACCGATGAAGTCGCGGAAATACTCCGAAACCTTTTTCCCGTTCTTGCCTTTGATGAACGAAATGTACTGCTTGGACTGCTTGTTGTTCTGCCACTCGGAAACGTTGATCCGAGCCGCCAGGTGCAACTGGCCCAAATCCAGGTGCCGGGACGGGGTCACGTCCAGTTGATCGGTCACTGCGACGCCTTCACTGTGGTGCAGGAGCGCGATGGCCAGGTAATCGGTCATGCCCTGCTGGTAATGCGCGAACAGCACGTGGCCGCCCACTGAGAGGTTCGACTCTTCCATCAGCTTTTGCAGATGTTCCACCGCTACCCGGCTGAACGCCGTGAAATCCTTGCCGCCCTCGAAGTACTCCTTCAGCCAGCCGCTGAACGGGTGCGCCCCTGATTCGGCATGGAAAAATCCCCAGGCCTTGCCTTGTTTGGCGTTGTAACTCTCGTTGAGGTCGGCAAGCATGTTCTCGATGGCACTCGACTCGGCCAGTTCGGAGTCGCGGGCGTGAAGAACTGCTGGCGTGCCGTCGGGTTTTTTGTCGATCAGGTGGACGATGCAATGACGGATCGGCATGGGCTTCTCGGCTGAATGAAGAGAGGAGGGCGTGCTCCCCGAAAAAGTGCCAAGTGTACCGCAACCACTGGTTTTGGCGCGGCATGAAGGGCAAATCCCGGGCGACCGACGGTGCTTATGCGTTTTTTTCCCGATTTAGAGCAATAAAGCTGACCAAATGGGTAGCTAGAGGCGGATATTTCCCCGTCTCTGTGCTAGTTTTGCCCCGTCTTACGCGAAGTCACTGCGTTAAGCGTGCATTCAGCATTTGTCAGGTCGAACCAAACCCTGATTTCGGTATCTATAACCCCGATCCAGTGGTTATTGGCCGAGGGTGCCAGATCCAGAAGATCGGGCTCGATGGCTGACACTGCACTCTGCAATCCATATGAATTTGATAGGGAAGGAACACTACATGGCTCTTACTAAAGACCAACTGATCGCCGACATCGCTGAAGCTATCGACGCGCCAAAAACCACCGCGCGTAACGCTCTGGACCAACTGGGCCAAATCGTTGCTGATCAGCTGGAAAACGGCGGCGAAATCACTCTGCCAGGTATCGGCAAACTGAAAGTGACTGAACGTCCTGCCCGTACTGGCCGTAACCCTTCGACTGGCGCTGCCATCGAAATCGCTGCCAAGAAAGTTATCAAGCTGGTTGTGGCAAAAGGCCTGACTGACGCTGTTAACAAGTAAGACTTGTTAAAAAAAACCGTGCTCCGGAGCAATCCGGGCACGGTTTTTTTGTGCCTGCGATTTACCAATGAGAGCTGCAACACCACTAAGTCAATGTAGGAGTGAGACCGGCTTGCCGGCGATGGCTGCGTGTCAGTTAACGATGATGTCGACTGATGTACCGCGATCGCCGGCAAGCCGGTCTCACTCCTACAGTTGATCTGTGGCGGTCAGTTACTCAGCTTTTTTTAACCCAGCGCTCGCGCCAGACCTGCTGCTCGGATTTGGTCTGGAACGTCCAGGCAACGAAGCGGCTCTGCTTCTGACCCTGGGACATTTCTACTACCTGGCTTTCCAGTACGCCGGCTTTTTTCAGCGCCGTCTGGATCGCAGGCAGGTTTGAGGCTTTCGACACCAATGTGCTGAACCACAGCACTTTGTGCTGGAAACTCGCACTTTCGGCGATCAATTGCGTGACAAACCGCGCTTCGCCACCTTCGCACCACAACTCCGCCGATTGACCGCCGAAGTTCAGCACTGGCAGTTTGCGTTTCGGGTCGGCACGGCCCAGAGCACGCCATTTACGCTCGCTGCCCTTGGTCGCTTCGTCCATCGAGGCGTGGAACGGCGGGTTGCACATGGTCAGGTCAAAGCGTTCACCCGGTTCCAGCAGGCCCAGCAGAATGTGCTTGGGGTTGGTTTGCTGGCGCAGCTGGATGGCTTTGTTCAGTCCGTTGGACTGCACGATGGCTTTGGCGGCAGCGACGGCCGTCGGGTCGATTTCCGAGCCGAGGAAGTGCCAGCGGTAGTCGCTGTAGCCGATCAGCGGATAGACGCAGTTGGCGCCCATGCCGATGTCGAGCACCTTGACCGGCGCGCCGCGAGGGATTTCGCCATCGTTGACGCTGGCCAGCAGGTCGGCGAGGAAGTGCACGTAGTCGGCACGACCAGGAACGGGCGGGCAGAGGTAATCAGCCGGGATGTCCCAGTGCGCGATACCGTAAAACGACTTGAGCAACGCCCGGTTGAACACGCGCACCGCGTCGGGGCTGGCGAAGTCGATGCTTTCCTTGCCGTACGGGTTGATGATCACGAACTTCGCCAGTTCCGGCGTGGTTTTGATCAGTGCCGGGAAGTCGTAGCGACCCTGATGGCGGTTGCGCGGGTGCAGGCTGGCCTTTTCACGCGGTTCCACGGCTTTGGCCGGGGTGGCGGTGTCAGGCTTTTTGCGCGCAGGTCTTGGTGTGCGGGGGGCGTTCATGGGCGTTGTCGATTCGGGTATGGCTAAAAGTGGCGGGTATTGTCCCACATCCAGCTCTTGGGAACGCAATATCAGAAGCGACACAGATCCCTGTGGGAGCCGAGCTTGCTCGCGATGGCGGACGCTCAGGCTACATCAATGTCGAATGTTCAGCCGCCATCGAGAGCAAGCTCGGCTCCTACAGGGATTGTCGTTGTTAGTTATAAAGTACCGGGCATAAAAAAGGAGGCCACCTGGGCCTCCCGTTTCTATTGCGATTTGCCGTTACAGGCTGGCAATCCGCGCATGTTGCTCGGCCAGCTTGCCCAAAGCCTGTTCGGCTTCAGCCAGTTTGGCGCGTTCTTTCTCGATGACTTCAGCCGGGGCCTTGTCCACGAAACCAGCGTTGGACAGCTTGCCACCCACGCGCTGGACTTCACCCTGCAAGCGCAGGATTTCCTTGTCCAGGCGCGCCAGTTCGGCGTCCTTGTCGATCAGGCCGGCCATCGGCACCAGCACTTCCATCTCGCCAACCAGTGCGGTGGCGGACAGCGGTGCTTCTTCACCGGCAGCCAACACCGTGATCGATTCGAGGCGAGCCAGCTTCTTCAGCAGGGCTTCGTTCTCGGTGAGGCGACGCTGGTCTTCGGCACTGACGTTTTTCAGGAAAAGGTTCAGCGGCTTGCCGGGACCGATGTTCATTTCGCCACGGATGTTGCGCGTGCCTAGCATCAGGCCCTTGAGCCATTCGATGTCGTCTTCGGCGGCCTGATCAATGCGCGCTTCGTTGGCCACTGGCCAAGGTTGCAGCATGATCGTCTTGCCTTCGATTCCGGCCAGCGGCGCGATGCGTTGCCAGATTTCTTCGGTGATGAACGGCATGAACGGGTGCGCCAGACGCAACGCCACTTCCAGTACGCGAACCAGCGTACGGCGGGTGCCGCGCTGACGTTCGACCGGTGCGTTTTCGTCCCACAGTACAGGCTTGGACAGTTCCAGGTACCAGTCGCAATACTGGTTCCAGATGAACTCGTACAAGGCTTGTGCCGCCAGGTCGAAACGGAACTGGTCGAGTTGACGGGTCACTTCGGCTTCAGTGCGTTGCAGCTGCGAGATGATCCAGCGATCCGCCAGGGACAGTTCGTAGGCTTCGCCGTTCTGGCCGCAGTCTTCGCCCTTGTCCAGAACATAACGCGCGGCGTTCCAGATCTTGTTGCAGAAGTTGCGATAGCCTTCGACGCGGCCCATGTCGAACTTGATGTCACGACCGGTGGACGCCAGCGAGCAGAAGGTGAAGCGCAGGGCGTCGGTGCCGTAACTGGCGATGCCGTCGGCGAACTCGTCGCGGGTCTGCTTCTCGATCTTCTTCGCCAGTTTCGGCTGCATCATGCCGGAGGTGCGTTTCTGCACCAGATCTTCCAGTTCGATGCCGTCGATGATGTCCAGCGGGTCCAGGACGTTGCCCTTGGACTTGGACATCTTCTGGCCCAGGCCATCACGCACCAAGCCGTGCACATAAACGGTCTTGAACGGAACCTGCGGTGTGCCGTCTTCGTTCTTCACCAAGTGCATGGTGAGCATGATCATCCGGGCAACCCAGAAGAAAATGATGTCGAAACCGGTAACCAGCACGTCGGTGGAGTGGAATTTCTTCAGGAATTCGGTCTGCTCAGGCCAGCCAAGCGTGGAGAAGGTCCACAGGCCCGAACTGAACCAGGTGTCGAGAACGTCGTTGTCCTGTTGCAGCGCAACGTCCGGGCCGAGGTTGTTCTTGGCACGCACTTCGGCTTCGTCGCGACCGACGTAGACTTTGCCCGACTCGTCGTACCAAGCCGGAATCCGGTGGCCCCACCACAACTGCCGGCTGATGCACCAATCCTGGATATCGCGCATCCACGAGAAATACATGTTTTCGTACTGTTTTGGCACGAACTGGATGCGGCCGTCTTCAACGGCAGCAATTGCAGGCTCGGCCAAAGGTTTGGTCGACACGTACCACTGGTCGGTCAGCCATGGCTCGATAATGGTCCCGGAGCGGTCGCCTTTCGGCACTTTCAGCGCGTGATCATTGACGCTGACCAGAAGGCCGGCGGCTTCGAATGCAGCAACAATTTGTTTACGGGCTTCGAAACGGTCGAGGCCGGCGTATTCAGCCGGGATCTTGCCGTCGATGCTTTCGTTGAGCGTGCCGTCGAGGTTGAACACCTGGCAGGCTGGCAGCACGACAGCATTCTTGTCGAAGATGTTCAGCAGCGGCAGGTTGTGGCGCTTGCCGACTTCGTAGTCGTTGAAATCGTGGGCCGGGGTGATTTTCACGCAACCGGTGCCGAATTCAGGGTCGCAGTAATCGTCGGCGATGATCGGGATACGGCGGCCGACCAGCGGCAGCTCGACAAATTTGCCGATCAGGGCTTTGTAGCGTTCGTCGTTCGGGTTCACGGCCACGGCGGCGTCGCCGAGCATGGTTTCCGGGCGAGTGGTCGCGACGATCAGGTAGTCATTGCCTTCCGCGGTTTTTACGTCGTCGGCTAGCGGATACTTGAGGTTCCACAGGAAACCTTTCTCGTCGTGGTTTTCCACTTCAAGGTCGGAAATCGCCGTGTGCAGCTTGGTGTCCCAGTTGACCAGGCGCTTGCCGCGGTAGATCAGGCCGTCTTCATGCAGGCGCACGAAAGCTTCTTTTACGGATTCCGAGAGGCCGTCATCCATGGTGAAGCGCTCGCGGCTCCAGTCTACGGACGAGCCGAGGCGACGGATCTGACGGCTGATGTTGCCGCCGGATTCATCTTTCCATTCCCAGATCTTCTCAAGAAACTTCTCGCGACCCAGGTCGTGGCGGCTCTGGCCTTTGGCTTCGAGTTGACGCTCCACCAGCATTTGCGTGGCGATACCGGCGTGGTCGGTGCCCGGCTGCCACAGGGTGTTGCGACCCTGCATGCGGCGGAAACGGATCAGGGCGTCCATGATCGCGTTGTTGAAACCGTGACCCATGTGCAGGCTGCCGGTGACGTTCGGCGGCGGGATCATGATGGTGTAGGACTCGCCCGCGCCTTGCGGGGCGAAGTAATTCTCTGACTCCCAGGTGTTGTACCAGGAAGCTTCAATGGCGTGCGGCTGGTAGGTCTTATCCATGCGCGGCGGGACCCTATTGGCATTTGTTCAGGAAAAGCCGGCAAGTATAGCGGGGCGTGGGGCGTAGGGCGAGCAGGTGCGGACAGGGCGCTGTATCAAATACAGCGCTGATCTACTGTGGGAGCGAGCCTGCTCGCGATGGCGGCACCTCGGTCTGCCAGGAAATTGAGGTGATGCTATCGCGAGCAGGCTCGCTCCCACAGGGTAGGGGGGTTATTCGTATTGACTTAGCAACCGCTCCATCCGCGCATCCAGCCGGCGTTTGATTTCGGTTTCAATATGCGGTGCGAAGTCGTCGATCACGTCTTGCATGATCAGCATCGCGGCGGCGCGCAGTTCGCTGTCCAGATGCAGCAGGGCGTCGGGGCCTTTGCCGGGTTCCGGCGAGGGTTGCGCGGCAGCAGCGGGCTGCGGTGTCGGTTCGACCGGCTGCGGCGCATTGCCGACAGCCTCGAACAACATGGGAATCTGTTCCTGGTCACTGTCGATGACCGTGTCGGTCAGCAGCGGTGGTTGCAGGTTGTCATCGCCGAGCAGTTGGCGGATCGACTCGAGGTCGTCCAGTAAGTGCGCGGACTGTTGTTGCGGTTTCGGAGTGTCCATCGGAATGCTCAGAGTCGCTGTAAACGGTGGTCTTGCAGAGGATAGCCCTGTTCGCGGTAGAAACGGAAACTCTCCCGCGCAGCCGCACGAATCGTCGGATCTTCTACTACCACTTCCGCCACGCGGGCGAATTGTTTGGCAAATGTCGGGACTTTCAGGTCGAGATTGACCAGCAAATCCTGGTGCTGACCGCAGTCATCGCCAAGACCCAGGACGATCAGACCGTCTGGTTCGCTTTCGGCGGGGCCATGAGGCACGAAGCTTTCGCCCTTGAAGGCCCACAAGCGGGCATCGAGATCCTGTCGCTGGGCGGCATCGCTGCAATGCAGGTAAATGCGGTGGCCCATACGCCAGGCTTTTTCGGTGAGCTTGCAGGCGAAATCCAGCCGTGCCGAAGGATCGGCGCTGGGCAGGATGTAGAAGTCGACTTTTGTCATTGCGGTTCCTGAGCCAGAAACGGCGTCACCCGAAAGTGACGCCGCCCAGGTCATCGGTTTCAGGCTTTGGCGCGGTCCAGCAAGTATTGGGTCAGCAATGGCACAGGACGGCCAGTGGCGCCCTTGTCTTTGCCGCCGCTGGTCCATGCGGTACCGGCGATGTCCAGGTGCGCCCAGTTCAGGTTCTTGGTGAAGCGCGACAGGAAGCAGGCGGCGGTGATGGTGCCGGCTTTCGGGCCGCCAATGTTGGCGATGTCGGCGAACGGGCTGTCCAGTTGCTCCTGGTATTCGTCGAACAACGGCAGTTGCCAGGCGCGGTCGTCAGCCGTTTGGCCGGCGCTCAGCAGTTGGCCGATCAGTTCATCGTTGTTGCCCAGCAGGCCCGAAGTGTGGGAACCCAAGGCTACGACGCAAGCGCCGGTCAGGGTGGCAATATCGATCACGGCTTGCGGCTTGAAACGCTCGGAGTAGGTCAGGGCATCGCACAGCACCAGACGGCCTTCGGCGTCGGTGTTGAGGATTTCCACGGTCTGGCCACTCATGGTGGTGACGATGTCGCCCGGGCGCGAAGCGTTGCCGCTTGGCATGTTCTCGGCACAGGCCAGGATGCACACCAGGTTGATCGGCAGTTTCAGCTCAAGCACGGCAAGCAGGGTGCCGAACACGCTGGCAGCGCCGCCCATGTCGTACTTCATTTCATCCATGCCGGCGCCCGGCTTCAGGCTGATGCCGCCGGTATCAAAGGTGATGCCTTTGCCGACCAGTGCGTACGGCTTCTCGGATTTCTTGCCACCGTTGTATTGCATGACGATCAGGCGCGGCGGCTGGGCGCTGCCCTGGCCTACGGCGTAGAACGAGCCCATGCCCAGATCCTTGATCTTCTTCTCGTCAAGGACTTCGACTTTCAGGGTTTTGAATTCTTTACCGAGGTTCTTCGCTTGTTCGCCGAGGAATGTCGGGTGGCAGATGTTCGGCGGCAGATTGCCCAGGTTGCGGGTAAAGGCCATGCCGTTGGCGATAGCGGAGGCGTGGGCCACGGCGCGCTCGACTTCAGCCTGTGCAGCCTTGATGGTCAGCAGGGTGACTTTCTTCAGGGTGCGAGGTTCGGCTTTCTGGCTCTTGAACTGGTCGAAGGTGTATTCGCCGTCCACCAGGGTTTCCGCCAGCAGGCGGGTTTTGCCATAGCTGTCGCGGCCTTTGACCACGACTTCATCCAGCGCCAGTACCGCATCGCTGCCGCCCAGGCCTTTGAGGGTGTTGAGTACGCCGGCAATGATTTTGCGGAACGGGCGGTCGCCGAGTTCTTCGTCCTTGCCCACGCCTACCAGCAGAACGCGTTCAGCCTTGAGGTTCGGCAAGCTATGCAGCAACAGACTCTGGCCAACCTTGCCGGCGAGGTCGCCGCGCTTGAGCACTGCACTGATGGCGCCGCCACTCAGTTCGTCCAGTTGTTTGGCCACGGCGCCGAGCTTGCGGCCTTCGCCGACGGCGACGACCAGAGTGGCGGTCTTCAACGTTTCTGGGCTAACGCTTTTTACAACCAGTTCCATGTCCGGGTCCCTGAATAATGGTCAACGTGCGTGGGCAAAACGGCGACGCACAGACGCTTGCTTATATAAATAGAAAGACGCAGGTCACGGCCCACGACAAAGGCCGCAGTTTGAACCTCGCTCCCTGCGCCTGACAACCCTCGGTTGTACGATCTTCAGTGCATTGACCGCCAGCTTGAGTATGCGCAGTGACAGGTGCACCCAATCACAGGATAATGCGCCATCTTTTTCGGCAGCTCTGCCCTGCGGGCTGTCTGATACGTTTGCTTGTTTGGCCGCCTAAGCCTGACAACCCTGGAGTCTCTGGTTTGATCGTCTTCCGATATCTGTCCCGCGAAGTCCTGTTGACCTTGAGCGCAGTCAGCGCCGTGCTGCTGGTCATCATCATGAGCGGTCGCTTCATCAAATACCTTGCCCAGGCGGCCGCGGGCCTGCTGGATCCGGGTTCGCTGTTCCTGATCATGGGCTTCCGTCTGCCGGGTTTCCTGCAACTGATCCTGCCACTGGGCCTGTTTCTCGGGATCCTGCTGGCGTACGGTCGCCTGTACCTCGAAAGCGAAATGACCGTGCTGTCGGCCACCGGTATGAGCCAGCAGCGTTTGTTTGTCATTACCCTGTTTCCGGCCACGCTGGTTGCGCTGGTCGTGGCCTGGCTGAGCCTTAGCCTGGCGCCACAAGGTGCCAATCAGTTTCAGCTGCTGCTGAACAAACAGGATGCGCTCACCGAGTTCGATACCCTGGAGCCGGGTCGCTTCCAGGCGTTGCGTGACGGGACTCGGGTGACCTATACCGAGCAACTGACCGATGACCGCATCAATCTGGCGGGTGTGTTCATTTCGCAAAAAAATATTAACTCCGACCAGAAAGATCGCGGGATTTCCGTGCTGGTGGCCGAGAAGGGTCGCCAGGAAATTCGTCCGGACGGCAACCGCTACCTGATTCTCGACAACGGTTATCGATATGACGGTAATCCAGGGCAGGCCGACTATCGGGCGATCAAATACGACGAGTACGGGGTATTGCTGCCAAAGCCGGATGTCAGTGACGAAGTGACTGATCGTGATGCAATGAGCACCCTTTCCTTGATCGACAGCAACGACACTCGCCTGCGCGCTGAACTGCAATGGCGTCTGTCCTTGCCGTTGCTGGTGTTCATCGTGACCCTGATGGCGGTGCCGTTGTCGCGGGTCAACCCGCGCCAGGGCCGTTTCCTCAAGCTGCTGCCGGCGATTCTTCTTTATATGCTTTACCTGACCATCCTGATTGCCGCCCGCGGCGCCCTCGATAAGGGCAAGATCCCGCCTGCCCTGGGGTTATGGTGGGTTCATGGGTTGTTCCTGATCATCGGTCTCGGGCTGCTTTACTGGGAGCCGTTGCGCTTGAAAATGGCGAGTCGCCGCAGTGCACTGGAGGTGGCTCGTGGTTAAGCTCGATCGCTACATCGGTAGCAGCGTATTTACGGCAATCCTGGCGGTACTGGGGATCATTCTCGGCCTGGCGACGCTGTTCGCCTTCATCGACGAGATGAGCGAAGTCAGCGACACCTATACCCTGTTAGATGCGTCCAGTTACGTCTTGCTGACGGCCCCGCGCCGTCTTTACGACATGTTGCCAATGGCGGCACTGATCGGATGCCTGATTGGCCTCGGCAGTCTGGCCAGCAACAGTGAGCTGACCATCATGCGCGCCGCCGGCGTGTCGATCGGTCGAATCGTCTGGGCGGTCATGAAGCCGATGCTGATCCTGATGTTAGTGGGGGTGCTGATCGGCGAATACGTTGCGCCGGCCACCGAGGTCACTGCTCAGGCCAATCGCTCGCTGGCTCAGGGCAGCGGCGAAGCGCAAACCGCCAAACACGGCCTTTGGCACCGCCAGGGTGACGAGTTCATTCACGTCAACTCCGTGCAGCCCAACGGACTTCTGTATGGCGTGACCCGCTATCGCTTCGACAAAGAGCGACACATGCTGTCGTCAAGCTTTGCCAAGCGTGCCGAGTTCGACAAGGATCACTGGCAACTCAGCGACGTCACGACCACGGTGTTCCATGACAAGAGCACCGAAGTGGTCATCACTCCCGTCGAACGCTGGGAAATTGCCCTGAGCCCTCAGTTGCTGGACACCGTGGTAATGGCGCCTGAGTCGCTGTCAATCAGCGGTCTGTGGAGTTACATCCACTATCTGGCTGACCAGGACCTGAGCAATGGCCGCTACTGGCTGGCGTTTTGGGTCAAGGTGTTGCAGCCTCTGGTAACTGCCGCGCTGGTACTGATGGCGATTTCCTTTATCTTTGGTCCCTTGCGCTCCGTGACCCTCGGCCAGCGTGTGTTCACCGGCGTTCTGGTGGGCTTCACCTTCCGTATCGTTCAGGATTTGCTGGGGCCATCGAGCCTGGTGTTCGGTTTCTCGCCGCTGTTTGCGGTACTCATTCCGGCTGGTGTTTGTGCCCTGGCCGGTGTCTGGCTGTTGCGCCGCGCCGGCTGATTCAGGGTTTTTCCTGGCCTTGCCGGTCACTCAAAACGCCCCTGTCGCAAGACCGGGGCGTTTTTGTACCTGCCGTCTGACCTGCAAACGTGACGCTTGCGCCGTGGATCAGGTACAATTCCCGGCTATTTTTCGGCGGGCTATGCCTGCAGCCTTTTTGAGTGTTGATCCGTGAGTGATTTGAGTCATATCCGCAATTTCTCCATCATCGCCCACATTGACCATGGCAAGTCGACGCTGGCTGATCGATTCATCCAGATGTGCGGCGGCCTTGCCGAGCGCGAAATGGAAGCCCAGGTGCTGGACTCCATGGACCTGGAGCGTGAACGCGGGATCACCATCAAGGCCCACAGCGTCACCCTTTATTACACCGCTCGCGATGGCATCAAGTACCAGCTGAACTTCATTGACACCCCCGGCCACGTTGACTTCACCTACGAAGTCAGCCGGTCGCTGGCGGCCTGTGAGGGTGCTTTGCTGGTGGTCGATGCCGGTCAGGGCGTTGAAGCGCAGTCGGTTGCCAACTGCTACACGGCGATCGAGCAGGGCCTGGAAGTCATGCCGGTCCTGAACAAGATCGACCTGCCACAGGCCGATCCGGACCGCGTTAAAGAAGAAATCGAAAAAATCATCGGCATCGATGCCACCGACGCGGTCGAGTGCTCTGCCAAGACCGGTCTGGGCGTCGATGAAGTGCTCGAGCGCCTGGTCGCCACCATCCCTGCACCGACCGGCAACTACGAAGATCCGCTGCAAGCGTTGATCATCGACTCGTGGTTCGACAACTACCTGGGCGTTGTTTCCCTGGTACGCGTGCGCCACGGTCGTGTGAAGAAGGGCGACAAGATCCTGGTCAAATCCACCGGCAAGATCCACCTGGTGGACAGCGTCGGTGTATTCAACCCGAAACACACCCCTACCGCTGACCTGAAGGCCGGTGAAGTGGGCTTCATCATTGCCAGCATCAAGGACATTCACGGTGCGCCAGTGGGCGATACCCTGACCTTGAGCTCGACGCCAGACGTCGACGTGCTGCCAGGGTTCAAGCGCATTCAGCCGCAGGTCTACGCCGGTCTGTTCCCGGTCAGCTCCGACGACTTCGAAGACTTCCGTGAGGCCCTGCAAAAGCTCACGCTCAATGACTCGTCCCTGCAGTACACCCCGGAAAGCTCCGACGCCCTGGGCTTCGGTTTCCGTTGCGGATTCCTCGGCATGCTGCACATGGAAATCATCCAGGAGCGCCTGGAGCGCGAGTACGACCTGGACCTGATCACCACAGCGCCGACAGTAATTTTTGAGCTGTTGCTGAAAACCGGCGAAACGATTTACGTCGATAACCCGTCGAAGCTTCCGGACCTGTCCTCGATCGAAGACATGCGTGAGCCGATCGTGCGGGCCAATATTCTTGTGCCGCAAGAGCACTTGGGCAACGTCATTACCCTGTGTATCGAAAAACGTGGCGTGCAACACGACATGTTGTTCCTCGGTTCCCAGGTCCAGGTGACCTACGATTTGCCGATGAACGAAGTGGTCCTGGACTTCTTCGACCGTCTGAAATCGACCAGTCGTGGTTATGCTTCGCTGGATTACCATTTCGACCGTTATCAATCGGCTAGTCTGGTGAAACTGGACGTGCTGATCAACGGTGACAAGGTCGACGCCCTGGCGCTGATCGTGCACAAGGATAACGCGCACTACAAAGGTCGCCAGTTGACCGAGAAGATGAAAGAACTGATTCCGCGCCAGATGTTCGACGTCGCGATCCAGGCCGCCATTGGCGGGCAGATCATTGCGCGAACCTCCGTCAAGGCACTCAGAAAGAACGTATTGGCCAAATGCTACGGCGGTGACGTTAGCCGTAAGAAGAAACTGCTTGAAAAGCAAAAGGCCGGTAAAAAACGCATGAAGCAAGTCGGCAACGTGGAAATTCCACAAGAAGCCTTCCTTGCAGTGCTCAGGTTGGATAGTTAGGTCCTATGTCACTAAATTTCCCGCTGTTGCTGGTCATCGCCGTGTTCGTCTGCGGCCTGTTGGCGTTGCTCGATCTGGTTTTTCTGGCACCGCGTCGGCGTGCTGCCATTGCCTCCTATCAGGGCAGCGTCAGCCAGCCTGATGTGGTGGTGGTCGAGAAACTGAACAAAGAGCCGCTGCTGGTCGAATACGGCAAGTCGTTCTTCCCGGTGTTGTTCATCGTGCTGGTCCTGCGTTCGTTCCTGGTGGAACCGTTCCAGATTCCTTCCGGCTCGATGAAACCGACCCTGGATGTTGGCGACTTCATTTTGGTGAACAAGTTTTCTTACGGGATCCGCCTGCCGGTAATCGACAAGAAAGTCATCGAAGTGGGTGATCCACAACGCGGCGATGTGATGGTGTTCCGCTACCCGAGCGATCCGAACGTCAACTACATCAAGCGAGTCGTGGGCCTGCCGGGTGACAAGATTCGTTATACCGCTGACAAGCGTCTGTTCGTCAACGGCGAGTCGATTGCTGAACAGATGGTCGGCTCCGAGCCGGGCACGTTGGGCAGTGCTGAGCTCTACAAGGAAAAACTCGGCGCTGCCGAGCACCTGATCCGCAAGGAAATGAGCCGCTATCGCGCGACCCCGGATCATTCGTGGACCGTGCCGGCCGGGCACTACTTCATGATGGGTGACAACCGCGACAACTCCAACGACAGTCGCTTTTGGGATGATCCAAGTATTCCCAAAGATCTGCTGGGCATGGTTCCCGACAAGAATATCGTCGGCAAGGCCTTCGCAGTCTGGATGAGCTGGCCGGAACCTAAACTCAGTCACCTGCCGAATTTCTCGCGGGTTGGCCTGATCAAGTAATCACACACGGCGCTGTTGAACACAGCGCCGAATGCTTTTCTGGAACCGACACAATCGGTACCGCAAGCATGAAGCCAATGATATTCAGGACGTTATTTTTGAACACAGCGTTAATTGTCCCAGGCCTGCGTCGACTCTCGGCGATGGCGGTGGAATCCAACCACGAACTCAGCGTGGGTAAACCGTGAGCGTCTCCTTAAGCCGTCTCGAGCGTCAGCTCGGCTACACCTTCAAGGATCAGGAACTGATGGTCCTGGCCCTGACTCACCGCAGCTTTGCCGGGCGTAACAACGAACGCCTGGAATTCCTCGGTGATGCCATCCTTAATTTCGTCGCTGGCGAGGCGCTGTTCGATCGCTTCCCGCTGGCGCGTGAAGGCCAGTTGTCGCGTTTGCGCGCGCGCCTGGTGAAAGGCGAGACCCTGGCCGTACTGGCCCGCGGTTTTGATCTGGGCGACTACCTGCGCCTGGGCTCCGGTGAACTGAAAAGCGGCGGTTTTCGTCGCGAGTCGATTCTGGCCGATGCCCTGGAAGCGCTGATTGGTGCGATCTACCTCGATGCCGGCATGGACATGGCGCGCGAACGCGTGCTGGCCTGGCTGGCCGGTGAGTTCGAAGGCCTGACATTGGTCGACACCAACAAAGATCCAAAAACACGCCTGCAGGAATTTCTGCAATCGCGTGGTTGTGAGCTGCCACGTTACGAAGTGGTGGATATCCAGGGTGAGCCGCATTGCCGGACGTTCTTCGTCGAATGTGAAATCACCTTACTGAATGAAAAAAGCCGAGGTCAGGGTGTGAGTCGTCGTATTGCCGAACAGGTAGCGGCCGCCGCAGCACTGATTGCCCTGGGTGTGGAGAATGGCAATGACTGATTCAACTGCAACTCGCTGTGGCTATGTTGCCATCGTCGGCCGTCCCAACGTGGGCAAGTCCACGCTGCTGAACCACATCCTGGGTCAGAAACTGGCGATCACCTCGCGCAAACCGCAAACCACCCGTCACAACATGCTGGGCATCAAGACCGAAGGTGCCGTGCAGGCGATCTACGTCGATACCCCGGGCATGCACAAGGGTGGCGAAAAAGCGCTGAACCGCTACATGAACAAGACTGCGTCGGCGGCGTTGAAAGACGTTGACGTGGTGATCTTCGTCGTTGACCGCACCAAGTGGACTGACGAAGACCAGATGGTCCTCGAGCGCGTCCAGTACGTGACCGGTCCGTTGATCGTGGCGCTGAACAAGACTGATCGCATCGAAGACAAAGCCGAATTGATGCCGCACCTGACCTGGTTGCAGGAGCAGCTGCCGAACGCGCAGATCATGCCGATTTCGGCCCAGCACGGGCACAACCTCGAAGCACTGGAACGTGTGATTGCCGGTTACCTGCCGGAGAACGATCACTTCTTCCCGGAAGACCAGATCACCGACCGCAGCAGCCGCTTCCTCGCCGCTGAACTGGTGCGTGAGAAAATCATGCGCCAGATGGGCGCTGAGTTGCCGTACCAGATCACCGTGGAAATCGAAGAGTTCAAGCAGCAGGGCAAAACCCTGCACATCCATGCCTTGATCCTCGTTGAACGTGACGGCCAGAAGAAAATCATCATTGGCGACAAGGGCGAACGCATCAAGCGTATCGGCACTGAGGCGCGCAAGGACATGGAGCTGCTGTTCGACTCCAAGATCATGCTCAACCTTTGGGTTAAAGTGAAAGGCGGCTGGTCCGATGACGAGCGCGCATTGCGTTCGTTGGGTTACGGCGACCTGTAAACCCCGGCTCCCGATACACTGAAAAACCCTTGTGGGAGCGAGTCTGCTCGCGAAGAGGTTGTAACATTCAGCATTGATGTTGACTGTCACACCGCTTTCGCGAGCAGGCTCGCTCCCACATTGTTTTGGGTTGTATGCAAGACTGCGCGCTGCCATTGAGTACCCTGACTTCCATGTCTCAAACCCCTACCGCCCAACCCGCCTACGTGCTCCACAGTCGCGCCTACCGCGAAAACAGCGCGTTGGTCGATTTCCTCACGCCACAAGGTCGGCTGCGGGCGGTGTTGCGCAGTGCGCGGGGTAAGGCCGGGACATTGGCGCGGCCGTTCGTACCCCTGGAAGTCGAGTTCCGGGGGCGCGGTGAATTGAAGAACGTCGGGCGGATGGAAGCCGCCGGTGTTTCAACCTGGCTCAGTGGTGAGGCGCTGTTTAGCGGTCTCTACCTTAATGAACTGCTGATCCGTCTGTTGCCCTCCGAAGACCCGCACCCCGCCGTGTTCGACCACTATGCCGCCACCTTGCTCGCACTGGCCGAAGGCCGTCCGCTGGAGCCGTTGTTGCGCTCTTTCGAATGGCGCTTGCTGGACGACCTCGGTTACGGCTTTGCTCTGACCACGGACATCCACGGCGAGCCCATCGCCCCGGACGGTCTCTACCGTTTGCAGGTGGATGCTGGTCTGGAGCAGGTCTATCTGCTGCAACCCGGACTGTTCAATGGTGCCGAGCTGTTGGCCATGGCCGATGCCGACTGGACTGCGACCGGGGCGTTGTCCGCCGCCAAGCGTCTGATGCGTCAAGCATTGGCTGTGCATCTGGGTGGTCGTCCGTTGGTTTCCCGAGAGTTGTTTCGAAAGCCATAGGGTATGCTGTGCTCCGAACTTTCCCCTCTTCAGGAGCGCTTCCGTGACCACCAGCAATCGCATTCTTCTTGGCGTGAACATCGACCACGTTGCCACCCTGCGTCAGGCCCGGGGCACTCGCTATCCGGATCCGGTCAAGGCAGCACTGGACGCGGAAGAGGCGGGCGCTGACGGCATCACCGTGCATTTGCGCGAAGACCGTCGGCACATCCAGGAACGCGACGTTCTGTTGCTCAAGGACGTGCTGCAAACCCGCATGAACTTCGAAATGGGTGTCACCGAAGAAATGATGGTGTTCGCTGAGCGCATCCGCCCGGCGCACATTTGCCTGGTCCCGGAAACCCGTCAGGAACTGACCACTGAAGGAGGCCTGGACGTGGCAGGGCAGGAAGCGCGGATCAAAGCCGCCGTAGATCGCTTGTCGAAGATTGGTTGTGAAGTCTCGCTGTTCATCGACGCGGATGAGCGGCAGATTGAAGCGTCCCGTCGTGTGGGGGCGCCGGCTATCGAACTGCACACCGGTCGTTACGCCGATGCCGAGACGCCGACGGATGTGGCTGAAGAGCTCAAGCGTGTAGCCGACGGTGTCGCGTTTGGCTTGGCTCAGGGGTTGATCGTCAACGCCGGGCACGGACTGCACTACCACAACGTGGAAGCGGTGGCGGCAATCAAAGGCATCAATGAACTGAACATCGGCCATGCGCTGGTGGCGCATGCGTTGTTTGTCGGCTTCAAGTCGGCGGTGTCTGAAATGAAAGCGCTGATTCTGGCCGCCGCAAAAGACTAAAGCCAACACGAAGCAAATGTGGGAGTGAGCCTGCTCGCGATGGCGGTCTGACATTCAACACTGATGTTGAATGTAATGGCCTCATCGCGAGCAGGCTCGCTCCCACAGTGTATTGGTGGTGGGTTTTAGAGCGGCGCGGGTTCTTGAGCCGGTTTCGACTTGTCGATCCCCGGCACATGCAGATTGCCTTCGGCCACCTGGTCGCCTTCAAGCTGTGGCTGCGTGACCCACGTCAGGATGTCGTAGTAACGACGGATGTTCGCCACGAAATGCACCGGCTCGCCGCCCCGGGCGTAGCCATAACGCGTCTTGCTGTACCACTTTTTCTCTGACAGGCGCGGCAGCATTTTCTTCACGTCCAGCCACTTGTCCGGGTTCAGTCCTTCCTTCGTCGCCAGTTTGCGCGCGTCATCCAGGTGACCGGTGCCGACGTTGTAAGCGGCCAGGGCAAACCAGGTGCGATCCGGCTCCTGAATCGACTCGTCCAGTTGATCCTTGATATAGGCCAGGTACTTGGCCCCACCCATGATGCTTTGCTTGGGGTCGAGGCGGTTGGACACACCCATCGCCTGCGCGGTGTTCTGGGTCAGCATCATCAGGCCGCGCACGCCGGTCTTGGACGTGACCGCCGGTTGCCACAACGATTCCTGATAACCGATGGCGGCCAGCAGGCGCCAGTCGACTTTTTCTTTCTTGGCGTATGACTTGAAGTGCTGTTCGTACTTGGGCAGGCGCTGCTGCAAGTGCTGGGCGAAAGTGGTGGCGCCCATGTAGCCGAGAACGTCGACATGCCCGTAGTAGCGGTCTTTGAGGCGTTGCAGGGTGCCGTTTTTCTGCACCTTGTCGAGGTAGTCGTTGATTTCGTTGAGCAGGCTGTTGTCTTCGCCAGCGGCTACGGCCCAGCTCTGGTTGCTGGCGTCGCCGAGGTCGAAGGCGACCCGTATGTTGGTGAAGTACACCTGGTTCATCGCGACTTCGTTGGAGTCGACGAGGGTCAGATCGATCTGGCCTTCATCGACCATGCGCAGCAGGTCGACGACTTCAACCGCGTCGGATTCTTCATACTCAATGCCCGGGTATTTCTTTTTCAGCTCTGCCAACTGTTCGGCGTGGGTGCTGCCTTTGAGCACCATGATCTTCTTGCCGACCAGATCACCCGCGTCGGTCGGCCGCGATTGGCCGTTGCGGTAGATGATCTGTGGGGTGACTTCCAGGTAGGAGTGAGAAAACCTGACCTGCTTTTTACGTTCTTCGCTGCCAACCAGGCCGGCCGCAGCCAATACCGGGCCGTTAGGCTTGCCAACCTGGCTGTACAGGTCGTCGAGGTTGTCGGCAGTCTCGATCTTGAGTTCCACCCCCAGATCGTCGGCGAAGCGCTTCACCAGTTCGTATTCGAATCCGGTTTCACCGTTGCGATCCTGAAAGTAGGTGGCGGGGCTGTTTCGGGTAACCACGCGCAGCACGCCATCCTCCTTTACGCGCTCCAGTGTGTTGGGTTTATCAACACAGCCATTGAGCAGCAGGAAGAGTCCGGTTGCGATCAGCCATTTGGCGTACCGCGGACGCAAAGCCGTTGGGGAAAACATCTGCGCAGTATACGCAAAGGACCACGAGCGCCATATCTCGACAGAGAAGGGCTTGTCTGCTAGGCAATTGAAAAGCTCTCCAGAGCCCGCAGGAATGGGCCTTGACAGCATTTTTTGAGCGGAAAAAATAACCCTTTTTGAGTGCCGTTTTCAGGCCCGGATCTGCGGTCCGCCACCCAGGTGCAGCCGCCTGTACCGTTTCGGGTGATGTCGCGGGCGGTTTAGGCTAGAATGCACGGCCTCAAAGCACACCCCTCCCGAGGCTGTCCCGAAGATGTTGATCCTGCGCGGCGCTCCTGCCCTTTCTGCCTTTCGCCACAGCAAACTCCTTGAGCAACTGAGCCAGAAGGTCCCGGCTGTCAGCGGCTTGTATGCTGAATTCGCTCACTTCGCCGAAGTTACCGGCGTCCTGACCGGCGACGAACAGCAGGTGCTCGCGCGCCTTCTGAAGTACGGCCCAAGTGTTCCGGTACAAGAGCCGACCGGTCGTCTGTTCCTGGTGTTGCCGCGTTTCGGCACCATCTCGCCGTGGTCCAGTAAAGCGAGCGACATCGCCCGCAACTGTGGCCTGAACAAGATCCAGCGGCTGGAGCGCGGCATCGCGTTCTACGTCGCCGGCCAGTTCAGCGACGCCCAGGCACAGCTGATTTCCGACACCTTGCACGACCGCATGACGCAGATCGTTCTGGCCAACCTTGAACAAGCCGCCGGCCTGTTCAGCCACGCCGAACCGAAGCCGTTGACTGCGATCGACGTGTTGGGTGGCGGCCGCGCCGCGCTGGAAAAAGCCAACACCGAGCTGGGCCTGGCCCTGGCCGAAGACGAAATCGACTACCTGGTCAACGCCTTCGTCGGTTTGAAGCGCAACCCGCACGACATCGAACTGATGATGTTCGCCCAGGCGAACTCCGAGCACTGCCGTCACAAGATCTTCAACGCCAGTTGGGACATCGACGGTCAGAGCCAGGAAAAAAGCCTGTTCGGCATGATCAAGAACACCTACGTGATGCACAGCGAAGGCGTTCTGTCGGCTTATAAGGACAACGCTTCGGTGATCGTCGGTAACGTTGCCGGTCGTTTCTTCCCGGACCCTGAAACCCGCCAGTACGGCGCGGTGCAGGAACCGGTGCACATTCTGATGAAAGTCGAAACCCACAACCACCCGACCGCGATTGCCCCGTTCCCGGGCGCATCCACCGGCAGTGGCGGTGAGATTCGTGACGAAGGCGCGACCGGCCGTGGTGCCAAGCCAAAGGCTGGCCTGACCGGTTTCACCGTGTCCAACCTGCAAATCCCGGGCTTCGAACAGCCGTGGGAAGTGCCGTACGGCAAGCCTGAGCGCATCGTGACCGCGCTGGACATCATGATCGAAGGCCCACTGGGTGGCGCCGCGTTCAACAACGAATTCGGTCGTCCGGCCCTGACCGGTTATTTCCGTACCTTCGAACAGTCGATCACCACCCCGCGTGGCGACGAAGTTCGCGGTTACCACAAGCCGATCATGCTGGCCGGCGGCATGGGTAACATCCGTGCCGAACACGTACAGAAAGGCGAGATCACCGTCGGCTCCAAGCTGATCGTGCTGGGCGGCCCGGCGATGCTGATCGGTCTGGGCGGCGGCGCCGCTTCCTCCATGGCCACCGGCACCAGCTCGGCGGACCTGGACTTTGCATCCGTACAGCGCGAAAACCCTGAGATGGAACGCCGCTGTCAGGAAGTCATCGACCGTTGCTGGCAACTGGGTGAAAACAACCCGATCAGCTTCATCCACGACGTGGGTGCGGGCGGTCTGTCCAACGCCTTCCCGGAACTGGTCAACGACGGCAACCGTGGTGGCCGCTTTGAACTGCGCAACATTCCAAACGACGAGCCGGGCATGGCCCCGCACGAAATCTGGAGTAACGAATCCCAAGAGCGCTACGTTCTGGCCGTCGGTCCGGCTGACTTCGAACGCTTCCAGGCGATCTGCGAGCGCGAGCGTTGCCCGTTCGCCGTGGTTGGCGAAGCCACTGCCGAGCCGCAACTGACGGTCACCGACAGTCACTTCGGCAACAGCCCGGTGGACATGCCGCTGGAAGTGCTGCTGGGCAAAGCCCCGCGCATGCACCGTTCGGCCGTTCGCGAAAACGAACTGGGCGATGACTTCGATCCGTCGACGCTTGAGATTGCAGATTGCGTAGAGCGCGTTCTGCATCACCCGGCCGTGGCGAGCAAAAGCTTCCTGATCACCATCGGCGACCGCACCATCACCGGCCTCGTGGCCCGTGACCAAATGGTCGGCCCGTGGCAGGTTCCGGTAGCCGACGTTGCCGTCACCGCCACCAGTTTCGACGTGTACACCGGTGAAGCCATGGCCATGGGCGAGCGTACTCCGCTGGCCCTGCTGGACGCCCCGGCGTCGGGCCGCATGGCCATCGGCGAAACCCTGACCAACATCGCCGCTTCGCGCATCAACAAGATCTCCGACATCAAACTGTCGGCGAACTGGATGTCCGCTGCCGGTCATCCGGGTGAAGACGCGCGTCTGTACGACACCGTGAAAGCGGTCGGCATGGAGCTGTGCCCTGAGCTGGGCATCACCATTCCGGTGGGCAAGGACTCCATGTCCATGGCCACGCGCTGGAACGACGAAGGCGTCGACAAGACCGTGACCTCGCCGATGTCCCTGATCGTGACCGGTTTCGCGCCAGTGGCTGACATCCGTCAGACCCTGACCCCGGAACTGCGCATGGACAAGGGCACCACCGACCTGATCCTGATCGATCTGGGCCGTGGTCAAAACCGCATGGGCGCCTCGATCCTGGCCCAGGTGCACGGCAAGCTCGGCTCGCAAGCGCCGGACGTTGATGATTCCGAAGACCTCAAAGCCTTCTTCGCCGTGATCCAGGGCCTGAACGCCGACGGTCACCTGCTGGCGTACCACGACCGTTCCGACGGTGGTCTGCTGACCAGCGTGGTGGAAATGGCCTTCGCCGGTCACTGCGGTCTGAGCCTGAACCTCGACGGTCTCGCGGAAACCTCCGCCGACATCGCCGCGATTCTGTTCAACGAAGAACTGGGCGCCGTGATTCAGGTTCGTCAGGACTCCACGCCGGACATCCTCGCGCAATTCAGCGCTGCCGGTTTGGGCGAGTGCGTGTCGGTGATCGGTCAGCCGATGAACAACGGCCAGATCAACATCACCTTCAACGGCGAAACCGTATTCGAAGGTCAGCGTCGTCTGCTGCAGCGTCAGTGGGCTGAAACCAGCTACCAGATCCAGCGTCTGCGTGACAACGCCGACTGCGCCGAACAAGAGTTCGACGTGCTGCTGGAAGAAGACAACCCGGGTCTGAGCGTCAAGCTCAGCTTCGACGTCAACCAGGACGTCGCCGCGCCTTACATC
This sequence comes from Pseudomonas sp. GL-B-19, assembly GCF_019956415.1. Taxonomy (GTDB): domain Bacteria; phylum Pseudomonadota; class Gammaproteobacteria; order Pseudomonadales; family Pseudomonadaceae; genus Aquipseudomonas. The sequence goes on along the minus strand of NZ_JAHBDK010000015.1, from coordinate 110,123 downwards.
AAAAAAGGCATCCGCCCACAGGTTGCCGTACTGCGTGAGCAGGGCGTCAACGGTCAGGTGGAAATGGCGGCCGCGTTCGATCGCGCCGGTTTCAACGCAATCGACGTGCACATGAGCGACATTCTGGCCGGCCGTGTCGACCTGAACGAGTTCAAAGGTCTGGTGGCGTGCGGTGGTTTCTCCTACGGCGACGTACTCGGTGCCGGCGAAGGCTGGGCCAAGTCCGCGCTGTTCAACAGCCGTGCTCGCGATGCGTTCCAGGGTTTCTTCGAACGTAACGACAGCTTCACCCTCGGTGTGTGCAACGGTTGCCAGATGATGTCCAACCTGCACGAGCTGATTCCGGGCAGCGAGTTCTGGCCGCACTTCGTGCGTAACCGCTCCGAGCAGTTCGAAGCGCGCGTGGCGATGGTGCAGGTCCAGGAGTCGAATTCGATCTTCCTGCAAGGCATGGCCGGTTCGCGTATGCCAATCGCCATCGCTCACGGCGAAGGTCATGCCGAGTTCGCCAGCGAAGAAGCGTTGCTGGAAGCCGATCTGTCGGGTTGCGTGGCGATGCGTTTCGTCGACAACCACGGCAAGGTCACTGAAAAATACCCGGCCAACCCGAACGGCTCGCCGCGCGGGATCACCGGTTTGACCAGCCGCGACGGTCGCGTAACGATCATGATGCCGCACCCGGAACGTGTGTTCCGCGCCGTGCAGAACTCGTGGCGTTCGGAAGACTGGAACGAAGACGCGCCGTGGATGCGTATGTTCCGTAATGCTCGAGTCTGGGTAAACTAAAAGCGGGTTAACTAAGCGCTGTGTACAAGCTCAGTTTTTTTGTTCCGGCCAGTCATGTGGAACAGGTCAAGAGTGCCGTATTCGCCGCTGGTGGCGGACGGATCGGCGCTTACGATAATTGCGCCTGGCAAGTGCTCGGCCTCGGCCAGTTTCGCCCGTTGGACGGCAGTCAGCCGTTTATTGGTGAAGCGGGGCAGGTCGAACAGGTTGAGGAATGGAAGGTTGAGCTGGTGGTCAGCGATGAGTTGATTCGGGCGGTGGTGGTGGCTCTGAAAGAGAGTCATCCCTATGAGACGCCGGCTTATGAGGTGTGGCGGTTGGAGGATTTTTGATCTTCTGGCTGCTGAAATGAGAAACCCGCTGAATTTGCGTTCAGCGGGTTTTTTGTTGGCTGCGATGGCGGCCTTTGGGCCGACCATGCTGTTGTTTTTGGGGTACATATCCGTTGCTGCGGTAACGGCCACTTAGGGTTTCGCCCTTACGGCGCCTCACTTTTTTTTCAAACGCCAAAAAAAAGTAAGCAAAAAAAGGCTCGCCCCGAGCGTCCGGCCCCTCGCCAGGGCTCGGCGTTCCTTCGCTCCGGTATCCATCCGGGGACACTGCCCTCCGGTCGGCTTCGCTTCGACCTACATGCAGCGTGTTCGACTGCGTCGAACGGCGCTACGCGCCACTCCCCGGATGAACACCTCCACTCAGCCTCCCGAAGGGGCGGGTGGATCAAGATCAAAAGCTGCAGGCGAGCTAACGCTCGGCCTGATGAGTGGTGAGGAGCGGCGGGTGTACACCGATCAACTGTAGGAGCTGGCTTGCCAGCGAAGGCGGCCTGACAGCCAACCAATCTCCAGCAGATGTACACCATTCCACTGTAGGAGCTGGCTTGCCAGCGAAGACTGACTATCAGGCGCCAACGATTTAAACCTTGGCACTCACCTCACTACGATTCACCAGCGCTTCCAGTGCATCGCTCAAATTCGCGGCTTTGTCTCCAATCAGCAGATGCCAAACCCCACCCTCCAACTGACTGACACCCAGACACCCCAGCGCCTTCAAATCACACTCCGACAGCGACTTACCATCCGCCAGTTGCAGCCGGATCCGGGTCATGGCGATGCAGTCCATCTGCAATACGTTCTCGCCGCCCCCTAACGCATTCAGCCATTGCTGCGCTTCCGGAATGGCTACCGCAGCAGGTTTCGGCGCATCGATCACATCAGCAGGAGAAGACACAATGGCGCGTCCCAACGCCGGCATCGCCAAGCGGATCTCATCTGCAATGCTGTCCGCCATCGGTCCGACCACCACCTGCAAACTCCCGCCTTTACCTGGACGCACAACCGCCATCGCCCCCAGCGCTTTCAACTCGGCATCGTTTGCCTGGTTGCGATCCACCATGTCCAGTCGCAACCGTGTCGTGCAGGCGCCGACTGTGATCAAATTCTGCGCTCCACCCAGCGCCTTGATATACGCCCCGGCCCGTTCGTTTTCAGTGACCACGACCTTCTCGCCAGCAGACACCTCTTCACGTCCTGGCGTCTTGAGGTTGAAGCGGCGAATGCAGAAGTCGAACACCACGTAGTAGATCACCGCATAGGCCAGTCCGACGGGCACCACCAACCAGCCATTGGTGGACTTGCCCCAGCCGAGAATCATGTCTATGAAACCGCCGGAGAAGGTGAACCCCAGATGGATGTTCAGCGCATTGGTGATCGCCATCGACAGGCCCGTCAGCAGCGCATGCAATAAAAAGAGCAATGGCGCGAGGAACATGAAAGCGAATTCGACGGGTTCAGTCACACCGGTAAGGAACGAGGTGAGCGCCATTGACAGGAAAATCCCGCCCATGACCTTGCGCCGTTCCGGCAGGGCGTTGCGGTACATCGCCAGGCACGCGGCGGGCAGGCCGAAGAGCATCATCGGGAACATGCCGGTGGTGAATTGGCCGCCCTTGGGGTCGCCGGCAAAGTAGCGTGAGATATCGCCGGTCACCAGTGCACCCGTGGTCGGGTCGGTGAAGTTACCGAAGACGAACCACGCCATGTTGTTGATGATGTGATGCAGGCCAGTGACGATCAGCAGGCGGTTGAGCACACCGAAGACGAAAGCTCCGATGCTGCCGCTTTCCATCAGCAGGGCGCCGAAGCTGTTGATACCTTGCTGGATCGGCGGCCAGATCAGACCGAACACCACGCCAAGCCCGACAGCGGCAAACCCGGTAACAATCGGCACAAAGCGCCGGCCACCGAAGAATGCCAGATACTCCGGCAGCTTGATGTCCTTGAAGCGGTTGTACAGCGCACCGGCCATCAAACCGCTGACGATCCCGGCAAGCATGCCCATGTTGATGCTCGCATCCAGCACCTTGAGGGTGGAGATCATCACCAGGTAACCAATCACCCCGGCCAAGCCTGCGGTGCCGTTGTTGTCCTTGGCGAAACCGACCGCGATGCCGATGGCGAAGATCATCGCCAGATTGGCGAATATCACCTGGCCGGCATCGTGGATGATCGCGATGTTCAGCAAATCGGTATCGCCCAGGCGCAGCAGCAATCCGGCAATAGGCAGGATCGCGATCGGCAGCATCAGTGCGCGGCCGAGGCGCTGCAGGCCCTCGATGAAAAGTTGGTACATGGCGGTTTTCCCTGTGTTCTTTTTGTTTTAGAGCTGTAGTTGTTCTTCAGCTCAGAGGCCATTGCTGATGACAGGCGTGACGCACGGCCGCCGCGCTGCTCAACTTGAGCAGGTCGTGGCTGATGCGTCGGCATTCATTGGCGTCCAAATGACGGACCCGGTCTTTGATTTCACCGATTTGCACCGGGCTGACCGACAACTCGCGCACGCCCAGGCCAATCAATACAGGCGTGGCCAGCGGGTCGGAGGCGAGTGCGCCGCAGACGCCGACCCAGCGGTGATGCGCTGCCGCCCCGGCGCAGGTTTGCGCAATCAGTCGCAGCAGCGCCGGATGCAGGGCGTCGACGCGCGAAGCGAGGCCGGCGTGGTCGCGATCCATGGCCAGGGTGTACTGGGACAAATCGTTGGTACCGATGGACAGGAAGTCCGCGTGTTCTGCCAACTGCTCGGCCAGCAATGCCGCGGCCGGGACTTCGATCATCACCCCCAGTTCCGGTCGCTCACTGACACCGAGCTCAGAACACAGCGCATCAAGGCGTCGACGGATGTGCAGCAGTTCGTCGACCTCAGTGACCATCGGCAACAGAATGCGACAACGCGACAGCGGGCTGATGTGCAGCAGCGCACGCAATTGCTGATCGAGTAATTCCGGGCGGACCTGAGCGAGGCGAATACCGCGCAGGCCAAGCACCGGATTGGCCTCGGCCGGCAAGGGCAAATAGTCGAGTTGCTTGTCGCCGCCGACATCGATGGTGCGGATGATCACCGACTTGTTGCCCATGGCATCGAGCACGGCTTGATAGGCGATCCGTTGTTCTTCTTCGTCCGGCGCGGTGTGGCGGTCGACAAACAGAAACTCGGTTCGCAGCAGACCGACGCCATCGGCGCCATTGGCCAGCGCGTCGGCGGCTTCAGCGCTGGACGCAACATTGGCGGCCACTTCGATCTGTACACCGTCGCGGGTCAACGCCGGGGTATGGGCCTGAGCCTGTTGCTCGGCGCGACGTTGTTGATGATCGAGCTGTGCCTGGCGCACTTGAGCCAGGCGTTCGGTGGTCGGCGCCAGTTCGAGGCGACCGCCATCGGCGTCCAGCACCATCGCCTGGCCTTGCGGTTGCGCAAGCAATGTCGAACCCAGCGCCACCATGCAGGGCAGACCTTTGCCGCGGGCAAGAATCGCCACGTGGGACGTCGCGCCGCCCTCGGCCATGCACAACCCGGCGACGCCTTGCTGGCTCAGTTGCAACAGATCGGACGGGGTCAGTTCATGCGCGGCGACGATGGCGCCCGCCGGTACGTCGTAATGCCAGGTTTCGCCGAGCAAGGCGCGCAACACGCGTTGTTTGAGGTCGCGCAGATCGTTGGCGCGTTCGGCCAGCAACGGGCTGCCCAGTTGTTGGAGAACCTCGCACTGTGCCTCGATCGATTGGCTCCAGGCGTGAGTCGCTGCCTTGCCTTGGGCGATGGATGTGTTCGCCACGTCCAGCAGTGCCGGGTCTTCGAGCAGGGCGAGGTGCGCGGCGAAGATCGCTTCTTCGTCAGTGTTCTTGTTCTTCTTTGCCTGGGCCCGCGTGTGGTCGATGTCGTTGCGAACGACATTCAGCGCAGTCTCGAGGGCTAGCAGTTGTTGCTCGGAATCGTGGTGGCCGGCGTCCACCGGCAGGCTGATCGCGTTCAACCGGAACAACGGCCCGGCGACCAACCCTGGTGCGGCGCAAACACCGTGCAGCACGCCGGCTTCGGGCGCTCGATGGCGCTGGACACTCGGTGTGGGAGCGCCTGCGTGGTTGTCTTCGGCCAGCGCCGTGGACAAGGCCAGCAGCAACGCTTGCAGTGCCGCTTCGGCATCCGGTCCCCGGCTGCTGACTTGCACTTCGTCCTGTTCGCCGACGGCCAGTGCCATCAAGCCGATCAAGCTGTCACAGCTCGCCGATTTGCCGGCGAAATGCAGCTGCGATTTACTTTTGAAGCCTTGTGCCGTTTGCCGGATCAGCGCCGCTGGCCGGGCATGCAAACCACCCCGATGGGCGATGCACACGTGGCCGACGATTTCTTCGCCCGAGGGCACCGCGTCAGCCTGCGCACCGGGTGCCACTCGGCGAATGATGTGCAGCAGCGGCTCGCCGACCTTCACCGATTTGAGGGTGATCGGCCGCGCTTGAAAATCCTCGCTGTTGGTCAGGATCATCAGGCTGACCAGGCTTTTGCACTGCTGCGCAACCTTGTCCAGGTCATAGCGCAACAGCGGCTGGCCATTGCTGACTCGCGCGCCTTCCTTGACCAGCATCGAGAAGCCTTTGCCCTGCAACTCGACCGTGTCGAGACCCAGATGCAGCAGCAGTTCGGCGCCGTTGTCGGCGCGCAAGGTGATCGCGTGTCCGGTCCGGGCCACATGGACCACCACGCCGGCGCAGGGTGCATGAAGGGTGTCGTTCAGCGGGTCGATGGCGATCCCGTCGCCCATGGCGCCGCTGGCGAACACCGGGTCCGGGACTCTGGCGAGCGTGAGCACCGGGCCGCTGAGCGGGGCGCTGAGGGTCAGCTCTTTATTGTTGTTATGCATGGCTCGGTCTCATTAAAAAACAACAGTTCGGATCAACTGGCCCTGTAGCAGCTGTCGAGTGCAACGAGGCTGCGATCGGTTCAAAGCAGGATCAAAAGATCGCAGCCTCGTTACACTCGACAGCTGCTACGGGGTAATTCGTTTGCCGTTCGATTAGTGCGTGCGCGTGACTTTGCTCAAGTGCCGGGGATGATCCGGGTCCATTCCACGGGCGACCGCTAAACCGGCTGCCATGACATAGAAGCTCTGGATCGCCAGGATCGGATCAAGGGCCAGGTGTTCGGCGCGGGTCAGGGTGAGGTCGCGTTCGGCGATGTCATCGGGCGCTGCCAGCAACACCCGGGCACCGCGTTGGCGCATGTCAGCGGCGAGGCTCAACAAGCTGGCCTGCTCGGCACCGCGTGGGGCGAAGATCAGCAGTGGATAGTTTTCGTCGATCAATGCCATCGGGCCGTGGCGGACTTCGGCGCTGCTGAACGCTTCAGCCTGAATCGCCGAGGTCTCCTTGAACTTCAGCGCAGCTTCCTGGGCGATTGCGAAACCGGCGCCACGACCGATCACCATCAGGCGCTGGCAGTCGCGCAGGGCGTCGATGGCTGCGCTCCAGTCCTGCTGCGCCGCATCACGCAGACCTTCCGGCAGGGCGTTGCTCGCTTCCAGCATTTCGACATCGTCTTTCCAATGCGCGATCAGGCGGGCACTGGCGCTAAGCGTCGCGATAAAACTTTTGGTCGCGGCGACGCTGCTTTCGGTGCCAGCCAACAGCGGCAGGCTGAATTCACACGCCGCTTCCAATGGCGAACCTTCGGCGTTGACCATGGAAATGCTCAACGCGCCGCGCTTGCGCAGCAGGCGCAGGCTGTTCACCAGGTCAGGACTTTGTCCGGACTGCGAGAAGGCGAACGCCACTTGGCCACTGACCTTCAACGGCGCTTGCTGCATGGTCACTACCGACATCGGCAACGACGCCACCGGAATGCCCAGCAGTTGCATGGTCAGGTAAGCGAAGTAACTGGCGGCATGATCGGAGCTGCCGCGCGCGACGGTCATGACCACTTGCGGCGGCTGACGACGCAGGCGTCCGGCGATCTCGATCATCTGTGGGTCGAGCTGTTGCAGTTGGGCTTGCACGGCCTCAAACGAGGACAGCGCCTCTTCAAGCATTTTTGAAGTCAATGTCTTCTCCTTCGACCATGACGGCGGTCAGTGTGAGTGAGCGATCCAGCCGTACGCAGTCGGCCCAGCTGCCGGGGGTGAGGCGGCCGCGTTCTTGAAGGCCGAGGTAATCGGCGGGGAATTGAGAAAGACGCTGCGAGGCTTCGCTGATCGGCAAACCGATTTTCACCAGATTGCGCAATGCCTGATCCATGGTCAGGGTGCTGCCGGCCAGCGTGCCGTCGGGCAAGCGCACACCGCCCAGACATTTGGTCACGGTGTGGCTGCCGAGTTTGTATTCACCGTCCGGCATGCCAGCGGCGGCGGTGGAATCGGTGACGCAATACAGGCAAGGGATCGAGCGCAGGGCCACGCGGATTGCGCCGGGGTGTACGTGGAGCAAGTCCGGGATCAGCTCGGCGTATTTGGCGTGGGCCAGCGCCGCGCCGACAATGCCCGGCTCACGGTGATGCAACGGGCTCATGGCGTTATAGAGATGAGTGAAACTGCTGGCGCCGGCCGCCAGCGCAGCGACGCCTTCCTCGTAACTGCCGAGGGTATGGCCGATCTGCATGCGCACGCCGCGAGCGCTGAGGGCGCGGATCAGAGCGTCATGCCCCGCGATTTCCGGGGCAATTGTGATCACCCGGATGGGTGCCAGCGCCAGGTATTCTTCGACCTCAGCCATCAATGCGGTGTGGGCGAAGTTCGGCTGGGCGCCGAGTTTGCCGGGGTTGATGTACGGGCCTTCGAGGTGCACACCGAGTACGCGGGCGCTGCCGGTCGGGCGCTGCTCACAGAACTCGCCGACCGCTTTGAGCACGCTGGAAATCTCTTCGCTCGGCGCGGTCATGGTGGTCGCCAGCAGCGACGTCGTGCCGAAGCGCACATGGGTTCTGGTAATGGTCTCGAAAGCACTTGCGCCTTCCATGATGTCTTTGCCACCGCCGCCATGTACGTGCAGGTCGATGAAACCCGGCAGCAGGTAAGGCAAATCGTTTTCGCACGGATCGCAGGGCACACCTTCGATCGACACGACTTTACCGTGCTCGTGAATCAGCCGGCCGCGAACCCAGCCGTGGGTTGTGAGGATGTTGTCTTCGGACATGATCAGCTCTCTCGTTTAGCGGCGCAGCTCTGCCACAAAGTCGTAGTAATCGTTGCGGCAATAGGTATCGGTGACTTCGATGGGGGTGTTGTCTTCCAGGTAGCCGACCCGGGTCATCAGCAGCATGGCGGTGCCGGGGGCGATGCCGACCAAAGAGGCGAACTCGTCCGAGGCGTTGATCGCCTGGATGTGTTGCAACGCGCGCACGACCGGTTTGCCGATGCCATCAAGGTATTCGTAGAGGGAGTCGCCCACGGCTTGCGGCTTGGGAATGATCGATGCGGGCAGGGTGCTCATCTCGATGGCCATTACCGTGTCGTCGGCTTTGCGCAGGCGTTTGAGGCGCGCGACCTTGTCGTTGGGCGAGAGACCCAGGCGAATCAGTTCTTCGTGGGTCGGCGGGGTGATCTCACGTTCCAGCCATTGCGAGCCGGGAACGAAGCCTTTGAGCCGGAGCATTTCGCTGAAGCCCGAGAGCCGTGACAGTGGTTGTTCCAGGCGAGGGGTAATGAAGGTGCCGGAACCTTGATTGCGACGGATCAGGCCTTGCTCGAACAGGACTTCCAGCGCTTTGCGTGCGGTGACGCGGGAGATGCCCAGCAATTCACTAAGATTGCGCTCCGAGGGCATCGCTTGCTCGGCTTTCCATTGGCCGGCATGGATCGCGGCTTCCAGATTACGCGCCAGTTGCAGGTACAACGGCGTGGGTTGGGTGTCGTCAGGGCGTAGGGCCTGGAGGTCGTTCATGTAGTTTTGGTCCGATGCGGATGTAGGATTGTTGTCGCCCGGTTGTGGGGCGAAACTAATACCACTTAAATACCATGTCAATGCCAGTACTTTGCTGTAGGCGTGCACAAGCCCGTCCTGATGAGCGGGCTTATAGGGTGGTGGATTGAAGTGGTATTAATGATGGGGGTTTTGAACGCAAAGATCGCAGTCTGCGGTGACGCTTGCGCGGGGAATTGGTATCACCCCGGCAGGCGTAGTCACAGGCTGCGAACTTTTGAAATTATTTTTTTGCTGGCGACCGAAGGTAGCGATTCAGATCATTCCCACGCGGAGCGCGGGAACGATCATTGCCGGGTGTTACGGGCGGATTTCAATCATCGTGCCGTCCGGCACCAGGTTCCAGACTTCGCGCATGTCCATGTTGCGCATGGCGATGCAGCCGTCGGTCCAGTCCAGGGTGTGGAACAGGTTTTCAGGGTTTTCCTCGGTGTCCGGCGTACCGTGGATCATGATCATGCCTCCGGGTTCGACACCCTCTCGGCGCGAACGGGCGGAGTCGCTGATGTTCGGGTAGGAGATGTGCATCGCCAGATTGAAGCGGTCGCTGACCTTGCGCCAGTCCACCCAATAGAGGCCTTCAGGCGTGCGTTTGTCACCCTCCATCAGTTTTGGGCCTTGGGGATGCTTGCCCAAGGATATGCGATAGGTCTTGAGCGGTTTGCCGTCATTGATCAATTGCAATTGGTGGGCGGATTTCAAGATCAGGATTTTTTCGATGGCTCCGCCATTCAGGGTTTCCGCAACGGAAGCCTGTGACATGGCAATGAACGACAAGCAAAACACGGCAAGCAACCAGCGCATTGAAACGATATCCCTAGAGGTGTCGGCTATTTTAGTTATAGATGTTTTAAGTGATGGCATGCTGAGCCAGCGGCGGGATCGATTCGGACCGCACGGGATAGACCTCGGTCCTCCGGTCAGCAAAGAAGCATTCTAGGGTACGGCCCACCGTGCGGAAAGCCAGGTCGGACCAAGGGATGTCGGCTTCTTCGAAAAGCTGCACTTCCAGGCTTTCGGGCCCGGCTGAAAAGTCCAGGTCCACAAGCTCTGCGCGAAAGAATACGTGCACCTGGCTGATGTGTGGCACGTCGATCAACGTATAGATACTCAGGTTGCGTACCCGGGCGCAGGCTTCTTCGGCGGTTTCGCGGATGGCCGCCTGCTCGATGGTTTCACCGTTTTCCATGAAACCGGCAGGCAGGGTCCAGTAACCGAGCCGCGGCTCGATGGCGCGTCGACACAGCAACACTTTCGAGCCCCAGGTTGCAACACAACCGGCGACGATGTTGGGGTTCTGGTAGTGAATCGTATGGCAGCTGTCGCAGACAAATCGCAGGCGCGAATCGCCTTCTGGAATGCGCTGGGTCACCGGGTTGCCGCACTGACTGCAAAATTTCATGCTTGGGTTCCTGAATGCTGCGCCTATCTTGGCGTGCGGCGGTGTCTGTCGGCAAGTTGTCGTTTAGCGACATGCAGTGGTTATGGGGTTGGGCGGTCGGTTCGATTGGTGCATGATGCATAGGGTCTGTTGACGTTTGCTGGCGAGCCGCGTTGGCGCGCAACGCGGCTCGCCAGCAAACGTCAACAGACCCTACGGCTAATAAATCGAGAAGTCTCATGCTGGACGAGCTACTGCATCGAGTAAGCAACCACACTCCACGCACACTGGAAACCGACAAACGTTTCCCTGAAGCCGCGGTATTGGTGCCCATCACTCGCAGTGATGAACCGGAACTGGTTCTGACCCTGCGCGCCAGCGGGCTCTCGACCCATGGTGGTGAAGTGGCCTTTCCCGGCGGTCGACGCGATCCCGAGGACCCTGACCTGATTTTCACCGCGCTACGTGAGGCCGAAGAAGAAATCGGCCTGCCGCCAGGTCTGGTTGAAGTGATCGGCCCGCTTAGCCCGCTGATCTCATTGCACGGCATCAAGGTCACGCCTTATGTCGGGGTGATTCCGGATTTTGTAGAGTATCGGGCCAACGATGCCGAGATAGCTGCCGTCTTTAGTGTGCCGCTGGAATTCTTCCGCAAGGACCCGCGCGAACACACCCATCGCATCGATTACCAGGGCCGTAGCTGGTACGTGCCAAGTTACCGTTATGGTGAATTCAAAATCTGGGGCCTGACGGCGATTATGATCGTCGAGTTGATCAACCTGCTCTATGACGCGAAAATCAGCCTGCATCAACCGCCCAAGAGTTTTATCAACATCTGAAGCCATCGTTCGTATGGCGTGAACCGTGCTGTGTATGAGCCTGCCTGGCCTTGAGGACAACAAGAATGAAATATCGCCTGGGCGACGCCCGCGTCGAAACCCATCCGCAGAGCTGGGTCGCACCCAATGCTGTGCTGGTGGGCAAGGTCAAACTGGAAGAGGGCGCCAATGTCTGGTTCAACGCCGTGCTGCGGGGCGATAACGAACTGATCCTGATCGGCAAGAACAGCAATGTTCAGGACGGCACGGTGATGCACACCGACATGGGCTACCCGCTGACCATCGGCACCGGCGTGACCATTGGCCATAACGCCATGCTGCATGGTTGCACCGTGGGTGATTACAGCTTGATCGGTATAAACGCGGTCATTCTGAACGGCGCGAAAATTGGCAAAAACTGCATCATCGGCGCCAATTCGCTGATTGGCGAGGGCAAGGAGATTCCCGATGGTTCGCTGGTCATGGGCTCGCCGGGGAAAGTGGTGCGTGAACTGACTGAGCCGCAGAAAAAGATGCTGGAGGCCAGTGCCGCTCACTATGTGCATAACTCGCAGCGCTATGCCCGTGATCTGGTCGAGCAGGAAGAATGAACACCACTGAACGACCGGTGCCATCGCCCTGTGTGAATATTTGCGCATTGGATGACGATGACATTTGCACCGGGTGTCAGCGCACGGTGGAAGAGATTACCCGTTGGAGCCGAATGGACAACGAAGAGCGCCGTAAGGTGTTGGGGTTGTGTCATGAGCGTGCAAAATCCAGCGGGTTGATCTGGATGATCGGAGCAAAATCGGATAAATGAGGTGCGGCCTTCGCGAGCAGGCTCGCTCCCACATTGACTGATGTTGTCCATATCATGTGTGAGCAACACTGAACTAATGTGGGAGCGAGCCTGCTCGCGAAGAGGCCATCACTGCCACCTCCGCTCTTGGTCCATCCTGTCTCCTGAAGTACCCTGTGCGCCAAATTGACAGGTATCCCCACGGCCCATGCTCTTCCTGATCGCCTACATCAGCAGCGTCGTGCTGATCAACTACGCCTTTTCCACCGCCCCGCACCTCGACATCATCTGGTCGGCCTGGGGTGGTCTGGTGTTCGTGCTCCGCGACATGGTGCAGACCCGCTTCGGCCACGGCGCCATCGCAGCTATGCTGGCCGCGTTGGTGTTGTCCTACGTCACCTCCGATCCGTCCATCGCGTTGGCCAGCGCCACGGCGTTCGCGGTGTCCGAGTGCATCGACTGGCTGGTGTTCAGCATCACCAAACGCCCGTTGCATGATCGTCTGTGGATAAGTTCGGCGCTGAGCATTCCCCTCGATACCTTCATCTTCTTCGGCATGATCGACGCCTTCACCCCCGGTGTGATCCTCACTGCCATGGGCTCGAAGTTCGCTGGCGTGACCGCCGTGTGGCTGATCATGGCCTGGCGCTTGCGCAAACAGGCCCTCGTCAGCTGAAGCCAAACCCTCTGGTTCATGTAAAATGCCGCGCTTTCTCCCCATGGGAAGCGCGCTTCCCTCGATGATCCGCTTCTTGAGGACCTGAGATGACCCGTATCGGAACTCCATTGTCGCCAACCGCGACCCGCGTATTGCTGTGTGGCTGTGGTGAGTTGGGCAAGGAAGTGGTGATCGAGCTGCAACGCCTGGGCGTTGAAGTAATTGCCGTGGATCGTTACGCCAACGCGCCGGCCATGCAAGTCGCACATCGCAGCCACGTGATCAACATGCTCGATGGCGCTGCCCTGCGTGCAGTGATCGAAGCCGAGAAACCGCACTTCATCGTGCCGGAAATCGAAGCCATCGCCACCGCCACCCTGGTCGAACTGGAAGCTGAAGGCTTCACCGTGATTCCGACCGCGCGGGCTGCACAACTGACCATGAACCGCGAAGGCATCCGTCGCCTGGCCGCCGAAGAGCTGGACCTGCCGACCTCGCCGTACCACTTCGCCGACACCTTTGAGGATTACAGCAAAGCGGTCGAAGACCTCGGCTTCCCGTGCGTGGTCAAGCCGGTGATGAGTTCCTCGGGCAAAGGTCAGAGCCTGTTGCGTAGCACTGATGACGTCAAAACTGCGTGGGACTATGCGCAAGAGGGCGGTCGCGCCGGTAAAGGGCGTGTGATCATCGAAGGCTTCATCGACTTCGATTACGAAATCACCCTGCTGACAGTGCGTCATGTCGGCGGCACCACGTTCTGTGCGCCGGTCGGTCACCGTCAGGAGAAGGGCGATTATCAGGAATCCTGGCAGCCACAAGCCATGAGTCCGATTGCTTTGGCTGAGTCCGAGCGCGTGGCCAAAGCTGTCACCGAGGCGTTGGGCGGTCGTGGTTTGTTTGGCGTCGAGTTGTTCATCAAAGGTGATCAGGTGTGGTTCAGCGAAGTCTCGCCGCGCCCGCATGACACTGGCCTGGTGACCCTGATTTCTCAGGACCTGTCGCAGTTCGCGCTGCACGCGCGGGCGATTCTGGGGCTGCCGATTCCGTTGATCCGCCAGTTCGGGCCTTCGGCTTCAGCGGTAATTCTGGTGGAAGGACAGTCGACCCAGACCGTTTTCGCCAACCTGGGTGCTGCGTTGAGCGAGCCGGACACGGCGTTGCGTCTGTTTGGCAAGCCAGAGGTGAATGGTCAGCGCCGGATGGGTGTGGCGTTGGCGCGGGATGAGTCGATTGAATTGGCTCGCGCCAAGGCTACCCGCGCTTCTCAGGCTGTCGTGGTAGAGCTGTAACCGAGGCGCGGCTATCGCGGGCAAACTCGCTCCCACATTGAATCGCATTCTTTCTGTTGGAACGCGGTCCCCTGTGGGAGCGAGCTTGCTCGCGATGGCGGCCTGTCAGGCAACCCGATTCAAATCGTTGTGACGCGTCTCCTTCAGGCACAGCACCGCAATCAGGCTCAGCACCGCCGCCGCCGACACATACCCCCCGACATAACTCAAACCACCCATCGCCACCAGTTTCTGCGCAAAGAACGGCGCCGCCGAGGCACCGACGATCCCACCCAGGTTGTAGGCCGCCGACGCACCGGTATAGCGAACGTGAGTCGGAAACAGCTCCGGCAGCAGCGCACCCATCGGTGCAAACGTCACGCCCATCAGAAACAGTTCGATGCACAGAAACAGCGCCACACCCCAGGTCGAGCCGTGAGTCAGCAGCGGTTCCATCAAGAATCCGGACAGAATCGCTAACACGCCACCGATGATCAGCACCGGTTTGCGCCCGTAACGGTCGCTGGCCCACGCCGACAATGGCGTTGCGGCGGCCATGAACAGCACCGCGAAGCACAGTAAGGCGAGGAAGGTTTCACGGGTGTAACCGAGGGTCGACACGCCATAGCTCAGCGAAAACACCGTCGAGATATAGAACAGCGCATAGCACACCACCATCGAGCCAGCGCCCAGCAGCATCGGTGCCCAGTATTGGCTGAACAGCTCGACCAGCGGGATTTTCACCCGTTCCTGACGGGCCATGGCATTGGCGAACACCGGGGTTTCGTGGAGCTTGAGGCGCACGTACAACCCGACCATCACCAGTACGGCGCTGAGCAGGAATGGAATTCGCCAGCCCCATGAGCGGAACTGCTCGTCGTTCAGGGTCATGGCCAAGGTCAGGAACAGGCCGTTTGCCGCCAGAAAGCCAATCGAAGGACCAAGCTGCGGGAACATGCCGAACCAGGCGCGCTTACCTTTGGGCGCGTTTTCCGTGGCCAGCAGCGCCGCACCACCCCATTCACCGCCCAGCCCCAAGCCTTGGCCGAAGCGCAGCACGCAAAGCAGGATCGGCGCCCAGGCGCCAATGCTGTCGTAGCCCGGCAATACGCCGATCAGCGTGGTGCAGACGCCCATCAGCAGCAGCGAGGCGACGAGAGTCGATTTTCGCCCGATGCGGTCACCGAAGTGGCCGAACAGTGCAGAACCCAGCGGCCGCGCAAGAAAGGCGATGCCGAAGGTGAGAAACGCCGACAACATTTGGGCGGTACCGGAGGTCTGCGGAAAGAACACCGGCCCGATCACCAACGCTGCTGCGGTGGCGTATACGTAGAAGTCGTAAAACTCGATGGCGGTGCCGATGAAACTCGCGGTGGCCACCCGGGTGGCGGAGTTCGTCGGTTGCGCGGGCGTGGTTTCGGTATAAGTCGTGCTGGTCGTCATGCGGTTATCCCTGACAGTCATGTGCCCCAGTGGAGCGAATTATTATGGTCGAACACCCAGGGATGTGGGTTTTGCAGCGGAGTGCGGGTAGCACTGGAGTGAGGCGGGGCTTGGGTAAGCGCCCCGATTATAGGAAGGTGCCTAACGATTGAACAAGGGGCTTATATGACCACTGGAACTGAGCTGGTATGCCAGATCAGCACCCGCGTGACGCGGTTGTCTTCCGTTTCCAGAATCTCCAGACGATAGCGACCGATCTTCAGGCATACCGCGCTGTCCGGAATCGTCTCAAGGGCTTCGGTCACCAACCCGTTAAGGGTTTTCGGGCCATCGCTGGGCAGATGCCAGCCCAGGCTTTTGTTCAGTTCGCGAATCGACGCCGCACCCTCGATCACCAGACGTCCGTCGGCCTGAGGATGGATGTGCGGGTTGTCCAGGCTGTGCTGGCTTTCGAATTCGCCGACGATTTCTTCAAGAATGTCTTCCAGGGTGACGATACCAAGCACTTCACCGTACTCGTCGACCACCATGCCCAAACGCCGCTGCTGCTTGTGAAAATTCAGCAATTGCAGCTGCAATGGAGTGCTTTCCGGGACGAAATAAGGGTCATGGCTGGCCGCCCGCAGCGCTTCCATCGTCAGGCTGGCATCGGGCAGCAAGTGACGGATGTATCGGGTGTTGAGGACCGCTTCGACCTGGTTGATGTCACTGTGGAATACCGGCAGACGCGTGCGTTTGTTGTGGCGCAACTGCTCGATGATTTCTTCAATCGGGTCGTCGAGGTTGATGCCGTCGACGTCACTGCGCGGCACCAGAATGTCGTTGACCGTGATGTTGTCCAGCGCGTGGATGCCGGACAGTGGGTGCGGGCGGCAGACGCTATGGTCGTGATCGTCGTTTCGATCCGTCGGTGTTTCGTCTTCGCTCTGCTGCACCACTTTGACTTTGCGGGCGAACGGTCGCATCAGCAACTGGCTGAGGCCATTGAGCAGCCAGGCGGCCGGGTAGATGATTTTCAGTGGTGCGCCGAGCAAGGTGTTGCCCAGGTTCAGCACCGCGTCAGGGTAGCGAGAGGCGAGGGTGCGTGGCAGGTAGTCGGCGAACACCAGGAGAGCGGCGCCGGCGCCGGCGCAGGCGACCCATGGACCGTTGCCCGCCCAGGTGAAAATCGCCAGCAAGGTGCTGATGACCATCACCAGCGCACGGCACAGGGTATTGCAGAAGATCAGACTGTTGAGTGGAAAGCTCAGCTTCGCCACCGGCTTGTCGCTCGAGCGCGAGGCAGTCCGCTGGGCCAGCAACTGCTGTTGTGCCACTTCGATGGCGGTAAACAGCCCCGACCATAAAATCAGCAGGGCCAATACCGCGAGCATCGGCCCTAGGGGCAAGTCGTCCATTAATGCCGCTCGTCAGATATGCAGGATGTATTCACGAACCAGCTTGCTGCCGAAATACGCCAGCATCAGCAGGCAGAAACCGGCCAGGGTCCAGCGAATTGCCTTGTGTCCGCGCCAGCCGAGACGGTTACGGCCCCACAGCAGCACACTGAAGACAATCCAGGCCAGGCACGCCAGCAAGGTTTTATGCACCAGGTGCTGGGCGAACAGGTTGTCGACAAACAGCCAGCCGGAGATCAATGACAACGATAGCAGGGTCCAGCCGGCCCACAGGAAACCGAACAGCAGGCTTTCCATGGTTTGCAGCGGCGGGAAGTTCCTGATCAGCCCTGAGGGATGTTTGTGCTTGAGTTGATGGTCCTGAACCAGCAGTAACAAGGACTGGAACGCCGCAATGGTGAACATGCCGTAAGCGAGGATCGACAGCAGGATATGGGCGAGGATGCCTGGTTCTTCGTCGATGATCTGTACGGTGCCGGCCGGGGCGAACTGCGCCAACAGTACGGTCGTGGCCCCCAGCGGGAACAGCAATATCAGCAGGTTTTCCACCGGGATCCGCGAGCAGGCCAGCAGGGTCAGCGCGATGACTGCGGCGGCAATCAGACTGGCGGCGCTGAAAAAGTCCAGGCCCAGGCCGATCGGCGTCAGCAGGTAGGTGAACAGGCTGGCGCTGTGAGCCAGGACAGCCAGCACGCCGAGCGTGACCAGCAGGCGCTTGTTCGCCTTGGCGCCGGTGGCCAGACGAGAGCCCTGATAAAGAGTCGCAGCGGCATATAAGCAGGCGGCGGCGAGAGTGGTAAGCAAACTGGGTGACAAGGGGAGCATAAATCCTGTTAGGCAAGCCCGAAAGGCGCTGAGTTTGGCATAGAACCCCCGCTGCACGAAAGTGTGAGGTGTCCGCCAGACGCAGTCTTCGCTATAATCCGCGACCTGCCCACGCCGCAGGCTCGCCGAGCACATGTTTATTCCGGTCTGGGCCGCCATTATCCCGGTCTACACAGGGCCTGAAAGGATCGCGCAATGTTTGAAAACTTAACCGACCGTCTCTCGCAGACGCTGCGCCATGTCACCGGCAAGGCCAAGCTGACCGAAGACAACATCAAAGACACCCTGCGTGAAGTGCGCATGGCGTTGCTCGAAGCCGACGTCGCCTTGCCAGTGGTCAAAGACTTCGTCAATTCGGTCAAGGAACGCGCTGTCGGCACCGAGGTGTCGCGCAGCCTGACGCCGGGCCAGGCCTTTGTGAAGATCGTCCAGGCCGAGCTCGAAAGCCTGATGGGCGCGGCCAACGAAGACCTGAACCTGAGCGCCGTTCCACCTGCCGTGATCCTGATGGCCGGTTTGCAGGGTGCGGGTAAAACCACCACCGCCGGCAAGCTTGCGCGCTTCCTTAAAGAGCGCAAGAAGAAGTCGGTCATGGTCGTGTCGGCGGACGTTTACCGTCCAGCGGCCATCAAACAGCTGGAAATGCTCGCCGGTGAAGTCGGTGTTACCTTCTTCCCGTCTGACCTGAGTCAGAAGCCGGTCGACATCGCGCAAGCGGCTATTAAAGAAGCAAAACTGAAATTCATCGACGTGGTCATCGTCGATACCGCCGGTCGTTTGCACATCGACGAAGAGATGATGGGCGAGATCAAGGCGCTGCATGCCGCGATCAATCCGATCGAAACCCTGTTCGTGGTTGACGCCATGACCGGCCAGGACGCCGCCAACACCGCCAAGGCGTTTGGTGATGCGCTGCCGCTGACCGGCGTGATCCTGACCAAGGTCGACGGCGATGCCCGTGGCGGTGCCGCCCTGTCTGTTCGCGCCATCACCGGCAAGCCGATCAAGTTCATCGGTATGGGCGAGAAGAGCGAAGCGCTCGATCCGTTCCACCCTGAGCGTATTGCTTCGCGCATCCTCGGCATGGGCGACGTCCTTAGCCTGATCGAGCAAGCCGAAGCGACCCTCGACAAAGACAAGGCCGACAAACTGGCCAAGAAACTGAAGAAGGGCAAGGGCTTCGACCTCGAAGACTTCCGCGATCAGTTGCAACAAATGAAGAACATGGGCGGCCTCGGCGGGCTCATGGACAAACTGCCGAACATGGGCGGTGTGAACCTGGCGCAGATGGGCAATGCCCAGGGTGCGGCAGAAAAGCAATTCAAGCAGATGGAAGCCATTATCAACTCCATGACCCCGGCCGAGCGCCGCGACCCTGAGATGATCAGCGGTTCGCGCAAGCGCCGGATCGCCATGGGTTCCGGCACTCAGGTGCAGGACATCGGTCGCTTGATCAAGCAGCACAAGCAGATGCAGAAGATGATGAAGAAATTCTCCGCCAAAGGCGGAATGGCCAAAATGATGCGCGGCATGGGCGGTATGTTGCCCGGCGGCGGCATGCCGAAAATGTAAAGAATCCGCGCCGCCAGTGATGTCGGCGCAGTACCACAGCAATGTGGGATCTCCAGCAAACCCGCACTTGGCGGGAGCTGACTGGCCGTTTTCAACGACGGCTCTATAGCAAATCTGGATGGCGTCCGATAGGCCGCCGGAAAAAGACATTTGCAAAAGTCCGGATATTCCTTAGAATATGCGGCCTTTCGGGCACCTATGCCCGCTGTGCCTTTAGATTTGCAGCACCGACTACAGGAACGATGTTCACATGCTAACAATCCGTCTTGCCCTTGGCGGCTCCAAAAAGCGCCCGTTTTACCACTTGACCGTAACCGACAGCCGCAACCCGCGCGACGGTTCGCACAAGGAACAGGTTGGTTTCTTCAACCCTGTTGCTCGTGGTCAAGAAGTCCGTCTGTCCGTGAACCAAGAGCGCGTAGCCTACTGGCTGAGCGTTGGTGCACAACCTTCTGAGCGTGTTGCTCAGTTGTTGAAGGACGCGGCTAAGGCTGCGGCCTGAGCAATATGAACGCGACGCCAGCTGTTGCTGATGATTTGATCGTTATCGGCAAAATTTATTCGGTTCATGGCGTTCGCGGCGAAGTGAAGGTGTATTCCTTTACTGATCCGACTGAAAACCTGTTGCAGTACAAAACCTGGACGCTCAAGCGCGAAGGCAATGTGAAACAGGTCGAGCTGGTCAGCGGACGTGGGAACGACAAGTTCCTGGTCGCAAAGCTCAAGGGTCTTGATGATCGTGAAGAAGCACGTCTTCTGGCCGGTTATGAGATCTGTGTGCCGCGCAACCTGTTCCCTGAATTGACCGACGGCGAGTACTACTGGTACCAGCTGGAAGGTCTGAAGGTTATTGATCAACTCGGGCAATTGCTCGGGAAAATCGATCATCTTCTGGAAACCGGCGCCAATGATGTAATGGTGGTCAAGCCTTGCGCTGGCAGCCTGGATGATCGCGAACGCCTGTTGCCCTATACGGAGCAATGCGTGTTGGCTGTCGATCTGGCCGCAGGCGAGATGAAGGTGGATTGGGACGCGGACTTCTAAGCGTGGCTAACTTGCGCGTAGAAGTGATCAGTTTGTTTCCCGAGATGTTCTCCGCCATCAGCGAGTACGGCATCACCAGTCGGGCGGTGAAACAGGGGCTCTTGCAGCTCACCTGTTGGAACCCGCGAGACTACACGACGGATCGACATCACACTGTGGATGATCGCCCATTTGGCGGTGGTCCGGGCATGGTGATGAAGATCAAGCCCCTGGAAGATGCACTGGTTCAGGCCAAGGCAGCAGCCGGGGAGGCGGCGAAGGTAATTTACCTGTCCCCCCAAGGCCGTCAACTGACTCAGTCGGCGGTGCGCGAGTTGGCGAATCTGGATGCATTGATCCTGATTGCCGGCCGCTATGAAGGCATTGACGAGCGTTTTATAGATACTCATGTCGATGAAGAGTGGTCGATTGGCGACTATGTACTGTCTGGCGGCGAGCTGCCGGCGATGGTCCTGATCGATGCGGTTACACGACTGCTGCCTGGAGCTTTAGGGCATGCGGACTCCGCCGAGGAAGATTCCTTTACGGATGGTCTGCTGGATTGCCCGCACTACACCCGACCGGAGGTGTATGCGGATCAGCGTGTTCCCGACGTGTTGCTAAGTGGCAATCACGCGCATATCCGGCGTTGGCGTTTACAGCAGTCCCTTGGTAGGACCTTTGAACGACGCGCCGATCTTCTGGAAAGCCGCTCGCTTTCTGGAGAAGAGAAGAAGCTGCTCGAGGAATACATCCGCGAGCGGGACGATAGTTAACAACGTATCGATGGTAGATCCGACGATTTACCTTAGGAGCACAGCATGACTAACAAAATCATCCTTGCACTCGAAGCAGAGCAGATGACCAAAGAGATCCCTACCTTTGCCCCGGGCGACACCATTGTCGTTCAGGTGAAAGTGAAGGAAGGCGACCGTTCGCGTCTGCAAGCGTTCGAAGGTGTTGTTATCGCCAAGCGTAACCGCGGCGTAAACAGTGCTTTCACCGTTCGTAAAATCTCCAACGGTGTTGGCGTAGAGCGTACTTTCCAGACCTACAGCCCGCAAATCGACAGCATGGCCGTTAAACGTCGCGGTGACGTACGTAAAGCCAAGCTGTACTACCTGCGTGACCTGTCCGGTAAAGCAGCTCGCATCAAGGAAAAACTGGCTTAAGTCCAGCTTCCGATGCAGAAAAAAGCAGCCTGCGGGCTGCTTTTTTGTTGCCTGCGATTTATGCCGGCAATGGTTCCGCGAGTGCGCGTGCTATGAAAGACTGTAAGTCACTTTTCAGTCGTTTCCTGCCTTGCCTGAGCCTTTATGCCTGCCATTGATCACCCACTGATAGACCAGTTCCTCGACGCCCTCTGGCTGGAAAAAGGCCTTTCCGACAACACTCGCGATGCCTATCGCAGCGACCTGGCCTTGTTCAACGGCTGGCTGCAGGAGGAGGGGTTGGAACTGGTCAACGCCGGACGGGAATTGATCCTCGATCACCTGGCCTGGCGTCTGGAGCAGAACTACAAACCCCGTTCCACGGCGCGATTCCTCTCGGGTGTGCGTGGGTTCTATCGCTACTTGCTGCGGGAAAAGTTGATCGCCGTCGATCCGACCTTGCGCGTAGACATGCCGCAGCTGGGTAGGCCTTTGCCTAAATCCCTGTCGGAAGCCGACGTCGAAGCCTTGCTCAAGGCGCCGGATTTGAGTGAAGCCATCGGCCAGCGTGACCGCGCCATGCTCGAAGTGCTTTATGCCTGTGGTTTGCGGGTGACAGAGCTGATCAGCCTGACGCTGGAACAGGTCAATTTGCGCCAGGGTGTGCTCAGGGTGATGGGCAAGGGCAGCAAGGAGCGCCTGGTGCCGATGGGTGAGGAGGCGATTGTCTGGGTCGAGCGCTACATGCGCGACGCCCGTGGAGAGTTGCTCGGCGGGCGTCCCAGCGATGTACTGTTCCCCAGTTTGCGCGGCGAGCAGATGACCCGCCAGACCTTCTGGCATCGCATCAAGCACCAGGCCAAGGTCGCCGGGATCGGCAAGTCGCTGTCGCCGCACACCTTGCGTCACGCTTTTGCGACGCACCTGCTCAACCACGGTGCCGACTTGCGCGTGGTGCAAATGCTGCTTGGCCACAGCGATTTGTCGACTACTCAGATCTACACTCATGTTGCCCGGGCGCGCTTGCAGGACCTGCACGCCAAACATCACCCCAGAGGCTGAACAAAATCCCTGTAGGAGTGAGCCTGCTCGCGATGGCGGTCTGTCAGTCACCGCTGTGTTGTCAGGACTACCGCAATCGCCGGCAAGCCGGTCTCACTCCTACAGGTTCTTCGGTGCTCTCAAAATCTCTGGCGACAGGCGCATTCGGCCATACGGGCCTTATGTGGTAGGCTTTGTCGGTTTGCACGATGGGCGGTTATGACCCGGTGTTTCGGTACGGGCGTTCTGATCGTTTCATTTGTCCGCCTTCAGGAGTTCTCATGCGTCTGACCCAGATTTTCGCCGCCGCTGCCATTGCGTTGGTCAGCACCTTTGCCGTCGCCGATGACGCGGCCGACAAAGCCATTCGTAAAAGCCTGGAAAACCTCCAGCTCGACGTGCCCGTCGAAACCATCACGGCCAGCCCGTTGCCAGGGATGTACGAAGTCAAACTCAAGGGCAGCCGCGTGTTGTATGCCAGCGCCGACGGCCAGTACGTGGTTCAGGGCTACCTGTTCCAGCTCAAGGATGGTAAACCGGTCAACCTGACCGAGAAGACCGAACGCCTGGGTGTTTCCAAACTGGTCAATGACATTCCTGTTGCGGAAACCGTGGTGTATCCAGCCATCGGCGAAACCAAGTCGCACATCACCGTGTTCACCGACACCACCTGCCCGTACTGCCACAAACTGCACGCCGAAGTGCCTGAGCTGAACAAGCGCGGCATCGAAGTACGTTATGTCGCGTTCCCGCGCCAGGGCCTGGGCTCGCCGGGTGACGAACAGCTGCAAGCGGTCTGGTGCTCGAAAGACAAGAAAGCGGCCATGGACAAAATGGTCGATGGCAAGGAAATCAAGGCCGCCAAGTGCGATAACCCGGTTTCCAAACAGTTCGCTCTTGGTCAGTCGATTGGCGTGAACGGCACACCGGCCATCGTTTTGGCCGACGGTCAGGTCATTCCGGGCTACCAGCCTGCGCCACAAGTCGCCAAACTGGCACTGAGCGCGAAGTAAATTCGCATCGTCACGGTCAGCCATTGACGATCATGGTCCGGCAGCATCATCGCCGGGGCATTAATAGGGAACCGCGAGCACGCGGTTGTTTTCACGGCCGACCTTGAGTCGGCCGTTTTATGGGGAGTTCACAGTGAAACCGGTCAAAGTAGGCATCTGTGGGTTAGGAACCGTCGGTGGCGGTACCTTCAACGTACTTCAGCGCAACGCCGAGGAAATTGCTCGTCGTGCCGGGCGTGGAATCGAAGTGGCACAAATTGCCATGCGCACGCCAAAGCCTCAGTTCCAGACGACCGGTATTGCGATTACCAACGATGTCTTCGAAGTGGCCACGAACCCTGAGATCGACATCGTTATAGAGCTGATGGGCGGCTACACCGTTGCCCGCGAGCTGGTACTCAAGGCCATCGAGAATGGCAAGCATGTGGTCACCGCGAACAAGGCACTGATTGCCGTTCACGGTAATGAAATTTTCGCCAAGGCTCGCGAGAAAGGCGTGATTGTGGCGTTCGAAGCGGCTGTGGCCGGCGGCATTCCGGTGATCAAGGCGATCCGTGAAGGCCTGTCTGCTAACCGCATCAACTGGGTCGCCGGGATCATCAATGGCACCGGCAACTTCATCCTCACCGAAATGCGTGAAAAGGGCCGAACCTTTGAAGACGTGCTGGCCGAGGCGCAAGCCCTGGGTTACGCCGAAGCCGATCCGACTTTCGACGTTGAAGGCATCGACGCAGCCCACAAGCTGACGATCCTGGCTTCCATTGCGTTCGGTATCCCGTTGCAATTCGACAAGGCCTACACCGAAGGCATCACCAAGCTGACCACCGCTGACGTGAACTACGCCGAAGCGCTGGGCTACCGCATCAAGCACCTTGGTGTGGCACGCAGCACTGCGGCCGGTATCGAACTGCGCGTACACCCGACGCTGATCCCGGCCGATCGCCTGATCGCCAACGTCAACGGCGTGATGAATGCGGTCATGGTCAATGGCGACGCTGCCGGTTCGACGTTGTTCTACGGCGCGGGTGCTGGCATGGAGCCAACCGCTTCGTCGGTGATCGCCGACCTGGTGGACGTGGTTCGCGCCATGACCTCCGACCCGGAAAACCGCGTACCGCACTTGGCTTTCCAGCCGGATTCGCTGTCGGCGCACCCGATCCTGCCGATCGAAGCCTGCGAAAGCGCCTACTACCTGCGCATTCAGGCCAAGGACCATCCGGGCGTGTTGGCCCAGGTGGCGAGCATCCTGTCGGAGCGTGGCATCAACATCGAATCGATCATGCAGAAAGAAGTGGAAGAGCATGACGGTCTGGTGCCGATGATCCTGCTGACTCACCGTGTGCTCGAACAGCACATGAATGACGCGATTGCCGCCCTTGAAGCGTTGTCCGGTGTTGTCGGTCCGGTTGTACGGATCCGCGTCGAGCACCTGAACTAAGTCGTTTTTGTTCACCGGGCGTTGTAATAACGCCCGGGTTTTCGAACACTGTCCATTGGAGCCAGTCATGCGTTATATCAGTACCCGCGGCCAGGCACCGGCCCTGAATTTCGAAGACGTCCTGCTGGCCGGTCTCGCCACCGACGGCGGTTTGTACGTCCCGGAAAACCTGCCACGTTTCACCCAGGAAGAAATCGCTTCCTGGGCCGGCCTGCCGTATCACGAACTGGCTTTCCGGGTGATGCGCCCGTTCGTGACCGGCAGCATTCCCGATGCCGATTTCAAAAAGATTCTCGAAGAAACGTACGGTGTGTTCTCGCACAACGCCGTCGCGCCACTGCGTCAGTTGAACGGCAATGAATGGGTGCTGGAGCTGTTCCACGGCCCGACCCTGGCGTTTAAAGACTTCGCCCTGCAACTGCTCGGTCGCCTGCTCGACTACGTGCTGGAAAAGCGCGGCGAGCGCGTGGTGATTGTCGGCGCTACTTCCGGTGATACCGGCTCGGCCGCCATCGAAGGCTGCAAGCATTGCGAAAACGTCGACATCTTCATCCTGCACCCGCACAACCGCGTGTCCGAAGTACAGCGTCGGCAGATGACCACCATCTTCGGCGAGAACATCCACAACATCGCCATCGAAGGTAACTTCGATGACTGCCAGGAAATGGTCAAGGCGAGCTTCGCCGATCAGAGCTTCCTCAAAGGCACGCGTCTGGTCGCGGTGAACTCGATCAACTGGGCGCGGATCATGGCCCAGATCGTCTACTACTTCCACGCATCGCTGCAATTGGGTGGCCCGGCGCGTTCGGTATCCTTCTCGGTGCCAACCGGCAACTTCGGCGACATCTTCGCCGGTTACCTGGCGCGCAACATGGGCCTGCCAATCAACCAGTTGATCGTCGCCACCAACCGCAACGACATCCTGCACCGCTTCATGAGCGGCAACCAGTACGTCAAGGAAACCCTGCACGCCACGCTGTCGCCGTCGATGGACATCATGGTGTCGTCGAACTTCGAACGACTGCTGTTCGACCTGCACGGTCGCAACGGCGCGGCGATTGCCGGGCTGATGGACAGCTTCAAGCAGGGCGGCGGTTTCAGCGTCGAAGAGGAGCGCTGGACCGAAGCCCGCAAACTGTTTGATTCGCTGGCCGTGGACGACGTGCAAACCTGCGAAACCATCGCCGAAGTGTACGAGCAAACCGGCGAGCTGCTGGATCCACACACTGCTATCGGCGTGAAGGCTGCGCGCGAGTGCCGTCGCAGTCTGGATATTCCAATGGTGATCCTTGGCACGGCGCATCCGGTCAAATTCCCGGACGCAGTGGAGAAGGCTGGCGTAGGAAAAGCGCTTGAGCTCCCTGTACATCTTTCTGATTTGTTTGAGAGAGATGAGCGTTGCACCGTGTTGCCAAACGACCTGAAAGCCGTGCAGGCCTTTGTCAGTCAGCATGGCAACCGCGGCAAGCCCCTGTAACCGGTAAAAGCTGTCACATTTTGAAGCCCGTCTCCTGACGGGCTTTCTCATTTCTGCATGCCACACTTGTCGCGTTTTCACCCATGAGGAAAGGGTGAGTTGATCACGAAGGAAGTGGCAATGCGGTTTTGTAGAGGGTTCAAACCAGCCGTGTGCTGGGTGTTTTTAATCAGTGCCATCGGCTTGGTTCAAACGGCGCTGTCAGCACAATTGGCGATTCCCGAGGCAAAGGGATCTGTCATTGGCGCGATGATCGAGCTGGATGCCCAAGAAAAAAAATGGTTGGCCGAACACCCCCAAGTTATCGTCGCGTCCACGCAATACCCGCTGTATCTGTTCAAGGATGAGCACGGCCAATGGAGCGGTTTGAACAACGATGTCCTCAACCGCATCAGTGCGATGACGGGGTTGCAGTTTGTCCACGAAGAGTCGTTCTCCAACGCCCAGTTGCTTGAAAGACTGGAGAGTGGCGCGGCGGACATGAGCACCACGCTGGCGATGAACGACGAGCGCAAGACGTTCCTGGATTTCAGTCATGCATTCGGTGGGGCGGGGTGGGTGTTTGTCGGGCAGGCGGGAGTGCCTGAGGTCCAGTCTCTGGAACAACTGATGAAAAGAGTGCTGGTGCTGCCGGCCAGGCACGCGCTGGAGTCGATGATTCGTCGTGACTATCCGTCCATCGAGCTGCGTTCTGTCAAAACGTATGCCGAGGCCCGGGCGCTGGTCGAGAGCGGCGAAGCTTATGCGACCATCGAAAACGAAACCGGCGCGCAGCTCTTTCCATTGGGGCAACTTAAGGTGGGGCGTACGATTGAGGGCAAATGGGAAGCGGACTACCTGACGATACGCAAAGGTCAGCCGCAATTGCTGAGCATCCTCAACAAGGCGCTTGAGGCGTTTGCGCCTGCCGAGTTGCGCGCCATTCGCTTGAAGTGGCTTAACGGAATCGGCCCGGTGCGTGCGCCGACTGCCTGGCAACGGTTCACCCAGTGGGGTTGCTGGGGCGTTTGCATCGTCAGCGTGTTCGGCCTGTTGTCCTTGCTCTGGAATCGACGTCTGGCGGTGTTGATCCAGCAACGTCTGAAGGCCGAGAAAAGTCTCAGCGATCAACTGGCCTTCCAGCACGCGTTGATGGACGCGATGCCCGACCCGATGTTTGTGCGTGATCTGGAAGGGCGGATGGTCATGTGCAACAAGAGTTATGAAGAAGGCTTGTCGACCCGTTTCGATCAGGTTCAGGGACGACAGTTGATCGAACTCGACCTTCTGCCCAAAGCGACCGCCGAACAGTTGCATGCCGAATTTATCGCCCAACTTGCCACGCGCAAGCCCCAATTCATTGAACGTCAATTGATGTTCCACAATGGCGTCAGAAACGTTTACCAATGGACGGTGCCGTTCTACAGCGCCGACGGCCAATTGCGAGGTTTATTGGGGGGCTGGACCGACAGAAGTCGGCGAAGAGGAGAGTGAAGCCGTTGTTTTCTCCTTGTCATCTTCGACGTGCATGCTCTATCAACCAGAGGCGCCGACGCGCCTGCACCTGAAATCCAGAACTTTCTTCTCGGGCCAGTGGTCATTTATTGTGAGCAGGCCCCAGGCACTTTGTTTTCGGACTATTGAGTGGTGATCGAGATGGAAAGTATCAGTCTATTGCTCGGTGAGGCGCTGAGCCCCTATCAGGTCACACTGACCCCGTCGGGTGCCCGCAGTGAATGCCTGGTGACACTGAAGAATACGACGGGCGCGATTGTCGTCGAACGGGTCTTCAATCAGGCTCAGCTGACCGACAAGCGTCTGCTGACCGACGTCGTCGATGGATTGCACCGCGACGTGCTCATTGCCGAAGGACGGCTGGAGCCCTGTGTCATCGCGGCGTTGCGCAATGCGGCCCAGGACAAAATCCTGGCCAGCCGAAATTGAAGTGACTTTTGTGGGAACCTTCCTGCGCCAAGGTCAGTCAGACCCCGTAACGGCAAGATCAAGCATTGTGCTCCGGTGCTTGTAGCTTGCTGCTACGGGTCTTTATGTAGGCCACGTTTGACCCCGAGTCGTCTCCCCACTTCTCGGGGTTTCTTTTTGCCTGCGATGGGCTAATGCCCGACCTGTGCCACGAATCGGATAGTCAACGCATCACCTTAGATAGCCCCTTCTTTGCGCAATTGTGCGATTTGCAGCGCGTCATAGCCAAGTTCCTGGAGCACCTGTACGTTGTGCTCACCCAGTTGCGGCCCGACCCATTCTGAAGTGCCGGGTGTCTCTGAGAGTTTCGGCACAATGCCCGGCATTTTGAAATCTTTGCCATCCGGAAGCTTGGCCTGCAGGAACATTTCCCGGGCCAGGTACTGCGGATCGCTGAACATGTCTTCAGCGCTGAAGATCCGACTGGCCGGCACGTCGGCCTGATTCAATTGTTCGATGACCGTGTCCAGCGGCAGCGAGTTGACCCAGCGGTCGATCACGCCATAAATCTCGTCGCGGCGGCTGTCACGCCCGTCGTTGCTGGCCAGCACCGGGTCATTGGCCAGGTCTTCGCGGCCGATGATCAGCATGAACCGTTTGAAAATCGCATCGCCATTGGCGCCGATCTGCACGTGTTTGCCGTCGGCGCTGGTGTGGATCGAGGAGGGCGTAATACCCGGCATGATGTTACCGGTGCGTTCGCGAATGAAACCAAACACATCGAACTCCGGCACCATGCTTTCCATCATCGCGAAGATCGCTTCATACAGCGCCACATCGACCACTTGGCCGAGGCCGCCGTTCACTTCGCGATGACGCAGGGCCATCAGCGCGCCTATTACACCCCAGAGCGCCGCAATCGAGTCGCCGATGGAAATCCCGGTGCGCACCGGTGGCCGATCCTCGAACCCGGTGATGTAGCGCAGGCCGCCCATGGACTCACCGACGGCGCCAAACCCTGGCTGATCTTTCATCGGCCCGGTCTGACCGAAACCGGAGAGGCGCACCATCACCAGTTTCGGGTTAAGCGCGTGCAGAACTTCCCAGCCCAGTCCGAGCTTCTCCAGGACGCCAGGGCGAAAATTCTCGATCAGGATGTCCGCTTCACTGAGCAGCTTTTTCAGAATCGTCAGGCCGTCGGGGTGTTTCAGGTTCAGGGTCAGGGACTTTTTGTTACGCGCCTGAACGAACCACCATAGCGAGGTACCCTCATACATTTTTCGCCATTTGCGCAACGGATCGCCGCCGTCGGGGGATTCGATCTTGATCACTTCGGCGCCAAACTCGCCGCAAATGCGCGAGGCAAACGGCCCGGCGATCAGCGTACCCAATTCAATGACTTTCAGACCTGAGAGCGGTTTTCCGGAGAGCGGCATGCGGGATCCTGTAGGACAAAGGCTGAGCGAATACAGCGTTTTAACATAGCCGAACGTCAGACGAGCAAGCAGAATCGCCTTCAGTTCGATGATTGCCTACAGCATCGGTTAGACTTGCCGCCTTTCCTCGTATCAAGAAGCCCGTTCATGGCCCAGCCGTCCACGACCTACAAGTTTGAACTGAATCTCACCGACCTCGACCGCAGCGTTTACGAGAGCGTGAAGCAGACCATCGCCCGTCACCCTTCGGAAACCGAAGAACGCATGACCGTACGGCTGCTGGCCTATGCCTTCTGGTACAACGAGCAACTGTCATTCGGTCGTGGTCTGTCAGACGTGGATGAACCAGCCCTGTGGGAAAAGAGCCTGGACGATCGCGTCCTGCACTGGATCGAAGTCGGCCAGCCAGACGCCGATCGCCTGACCTGGTGCTCGCGTCGCACCGAACGCACCAGTTTGCTGGCCTACGGCAGCTTGCGCGTCTGGGAAACCAAAGTGATCCCGGCCATCAAAAACCTGAAAAACGTGCACATTGCTGCCGTGCCTCAGGAAGTCCTGGAAACCCTGGCCAAAGACATGCCACGGGTAATCAAGTGGGACGTGATGATCAGCGAAGGGACGATTTTCGTCACTGACGACCGTGGTCAACACGAAGTCCAGTTGCAATGGTTGAGCGGCGAACGCGGCTGATTATTCGCTGCGGGCCCATTTCACCCGGTTTTATCCTACGTATTCAAGAGAAGCACCTGTCACCCCATGCGCATCGAACCTCGCCTGTTGCCCGACACCCTGCCATTTCTCGGTGATCTGCCGCCGCTGCTGACCCGCCTGTACGCGGCGCGGGGCGTACTGACCGAGGCTGAACTGGACAAAAGCCTGGCGCGGCTGATTCCGTTTCAGCAGCTCAAGGGCATTGATGCCGCCGTGGATTTGCTGGTGACGGCGTTGGATCAGCGGCAGCGGATTCTGATTGTCGGCGACTTTGACGCCGATGGTGCGACGGCCAGTACCGTGGGTGTATTGGGATTGCGCCTGCTGGGCGCGGCTCATGTCGATTACCTGGTGCCGAACCGGTTTGAGTATGGCTACGGCCTGACGCCGGAAATAGTCGAAGTGGCGTTGACTCGCACTCCGCAATTGCTGATCACCGTGGACAACGGTATTTCCAGTGTCGAAGGTGTCGCTGCGGCGAAGAAACATGGTCTTAAGGTGCTGGTCACCGACCATCACTTGCCCGGTGACGAACTGCCGCTGGCCGACGCCATCGTCAATCCGAACCAGCCAGGGTGCAACTTCCCGAGCAAGGCGCTGGCCGGCGTCGGGGTGATTTTCTATGTGCTGATGGCGCTTCGCGCGCGTTTGCGCAGCCTCGGCTGGTACGAGAGCACGCCGCAGCCGAACATTGGCGAGTTGCTGGACCTGGTAGCGCTGGGCAGCGTCGCTGACGTGGTGCCGCTGGATGCCAACAACCGGATACTGGTGCACCAGGGCCTGGAGCGGATTCGCGCCGGACGTGCCCGGCCGGGGATCAAGGCGATTCTTGAAGTGGCCAAACGTGATCATGCCCGCATCACTTCCACGGATTTGGGCTTCATTGTAGGCCCGCGCCTGAACGCGGCAGGACGCCTGGACGACATGAGCCTGGGGATCGAGTGTCTGCTCACTGAAGACGCGGGTCTGGCGCGGGAAATGGCTGTGCAACTCGACGGTATGAACCAGGACCGCAAATCCATCGAGCAGGGCATGCAGCGTGAAGCGCTGGCGCAACTGAAGGATTTGCCGGTCGAGTCGATGCCATTCGGTTTGTGCCTGTTTGATCCCGAATGGCACCAGGGTGTCATCGGTATCCTCGCTTCGCGTATGAAAGAGCGCTATTTCCGGCCGACCATCGCCTTTGCCGATGCTGGTGATGGTTTACTCAAGGGCTCGGGGCGTTCGGTTCAGGGGTTCCACATTCGCGACGCGTTGAGCGTGGTGGCGGCCCAGCATCCCAACCTGATCAGCAAATACGGCGGCCACGCCATGGCGGCTGGCCTGACACTGCCGGAAGCGAATTTTCCGCTGTTCGCCGAGGCATTCGACGCTGAAGTGCGCCGGCAATTGCGCGAAGAAGAC
The DNA here is from genome assembly GCF_019956415.1 of Pseudomonas sp. GL-B-19. GTDB lineage: Bacteria > Pseudomonadota > Gammaproteobacteria > Pseudomonadales > Pseudomonadaceae > Aquipseudomonas. Next base: position 78,337 of record NZ_JAHBDK010000015.1, on the reverse strand, counting down.
CTGACGGGGCGCCTGCTGTCGGACGGCACGCTGGCGGTCGAAGAATTCCACCTTGAACTGGCCCGAGCCCTGCGTCATGCCGGTCCTTGGGGACAGCACTTCCCGGAACCGTTGTTCCATGGCGTGTTCCAGTTGGTTGAACAGCGCGTCGTCGGTGAACGCCACCTGAAAGTAGTACTGAAAAGCGAATGCGGTTCGGTGAAACTGGACGGTATCGCCTTCGGCATCGACCGCGAAATCTGGCCGAATCCGACTATCAAGTGGGTGGAATTGGCCTACAAACTCGACCTCAACGAGTTTCGCGGTAACGAGACCGTGCAGCTGATGATTGCCCACATCGAACCGCGTTAAGCCCATCGCGGGCAAGCCTTGCTCCTACAGGAGCAAGGCTTGCCCGCGATAGCGATCTTCCTGACGCCAATTATCCCCGGAACCCTCCCCCATCTCCCCGATGTCGACTAGGCTCTAATCACTGCTTGATTATCCTTGTGACGTCTTGTCGAATTTTTTGCCCGCGGGGGCGGGTGCTGCGCCTTTTTTTCCTGTCACTCGTCGACTTTTCAAACAGAACCCTGGAGCCTGCCCACTGATACGAGAGGTGACCCATGAGTCTGCTGCTTGAACCCTATACCCTGCGTCAATTGACCCTTCTCAACCGTATCGCGGTATCCCCGATGTGTCAGTACTCCAGCGTTGATGGGCTGGCCAATGACTGGCACCTTGTCCACCTCGGCAGTCGCGCGGTCGGCGGCGCCGGCCTGGTGTTTACCGAAGCCACGGCGGTCACCGCCGACGGGCGCATCACCGCCCAGGACCTTGGCCTGTGGAACGACGAACAGATTGAACCCCTGCAACGCATTACGCGCTTTATCGCCGCTCAGGGCGCTGTGGCCGGCATCCAGTTGGCGCACGCCGGGCGTAAGGCCAGCACCCATCGGCCGTGGCTCGGCAAACATGGCAGCGTTAAACCCGAAGACGGCGGCTGGGTGCCGGTGGGCCCGTCGACGATTGCCTTTGACCCGCAGCACACCCACCCACGGCAACTCGATGAAAGCGAGATCGCTGAGGTCGTTCAGGCCTTTGTTGACTCGGCCAAGCGTGCACTGACGGCCGGTTTCAAAGTGGTCGAAATACACGCCGCCCACGGTTACCTGCTGCATCAATTTCTGTCGCCCCTGAGCAATCAGCGGCGCGATCAATATGGCGGCTCGTTCGAGAACCGTATTCGGCTGGTGCTGCAAGTTACCGAAGCGGTGCGTGCGGTGTGGCCTGAAGAGCTGCCGCTGTTCGTGCGGGTGTCGGCCACCGATTGGGTGGAAGACGGCTGGAACCCGGATGAAACCGTGGAGTTGGCGCGCCGCCTCCAAGCGTTGGGCGTGGACTTGATCGACGTTTCGTCAGGCGGTACCGCGGCCAATGCCGAAATTCCGACAGGCCCCGGTTATCAAACCCGCTTCGCCGAGCGCGTGCGCAAGGAGTCGGGCATTGCCACTGGTACGGTGGGCATGATTACCGAGCCGGCCCAGGCCGAACACATCTTGCGCACGTGCCAGGCAGACATCATTTTCCTGGCGCGAGAACTGTTGCGCGATCCGTATTGGCCGCTGCATGCCGATGATGATCTGGGTGGGCGCAAGGCTATCTGGCCAGCGCAGTACCAGCGAGCGACGCACCGGGAACAGCCGATACATGAGTCGGATTTGCGTGACTGAGGGATGTCTGTAGAACCAAAAAGCCCCGATTGTTGAGATCGGGGCTTTTGTGTTTTTTGAGCCGGGATTTTTGTAAGTCTGGACCGGCCCCATCGCGAGCAGGCTCGCTCCCACAATTGATCTTTTTCAAACACAAAGTCTGTGACTCATGGAGATCCAATGTGGGAGCGAGCCTGCTCGCGATAGCGCCAGTTCAGGCGCCCAATAACTGTCAGGTGTACTTACGCTTATCCGGCGCCGGCGGGAAGTACTGGTACAACCAGGTCTCACTCAACGTCCGGTCATTGGTACGAATGAACAACCGCAGCTCCACCGGCTCCACGCTGTCATTGGTCGGGAACCAGTCGAAGGTAATGCGGTAACCCTTGATGTCGTCCAGTACCAGGACGTTGAAATCCTTTACCTGTCCATTCGAACACGTCACCACCGGCTCAATCCCGGCCCCTTCCGGTAAGCGATCCAGACCGCCACCGGTGAAGTCCACCGCAAAGCGTCGCGCCCAGACCTCCGGGTAATGCTCGCCCGGCGCCCAGCCCTCGGTGAAGCCGCCCATGCCCGAACGGGTCGCATTGACCCGCGCCAGCGGCGTGCCGACCGGTGGCAGCGCGCTCCAGTAGAGCTTGTAGCCGTAATTCAGGGAATCACCGGCGGCGACCGGTTTTTTCGGGGTCCAGAACGCGACGATGTTATCCAGTGTCTCTCCGGTTGTAGGAATTTCCAGCAGATCGATAGAGCCTTCGCCCCACGCGGTTGTAGGTTCTACCCACAGACTTGGGCGCTTGCTGTACCAGTCGACCGTGTCTTGATAGCTGGCGAACTCATGGTCGGTCTGCACCAGGCCGAAACCTTTCGGATCGGTGTCGGCGAAGGCATTGAATTGCAGGGTCGCCGGGTTGTTCAGCGGACGGCAGATCCACTCGCCGTTACCGCGCCACATCGCCAGACGATCCGAGTCGTGGATCTGCGGGTGAATGGTGTCGCACATGCGCCGCTCATGGGTGCCGCAGCTGAACATACTGGTCATCGGCGCGATGCCCAGTTGCTCGATGGCGGTACGCGCGTTGATATGAGCATCGACACCCATGACGACCTGGTTGGCCTGGCAATCGATGTCGAAACGGTAAGCGCCCGTGGCGCTCGGCGAATCCAGCAGGGCATAAACCACAAAGCGGGTGCTGTCTTTGTCCGGCGTCTCGAACCAGAACTTGGTGAAGTCCGGAAACTCCTCACGCTTCTTGCCATACGTATCAATCGCCAGCCCGCGCGCCGACAGACCGTACTGCCCGGTGTTATCCACCGCACGGAAATAACTCGCGCCGAGGAAGGACAACACATCGTGCCTGTCCAGCTCCGGGGCCTTGAACAGCTTGAACCCGGAAAACCCCAAATCGCCTGTGAGCTGTTTGGTGTCGACCGTGGTTTTTTCATAGTTGAACAGGGAAGGGCGGAAATGCACCTCCCGCGCCTGACGCGTCTTGGGGTCGACGCTGTACATACGCACCGGCTGCTTGAACCCCATGCCGACGTGGAAAAACTGCACGTCCAGCTGACCGTTCAAATCCTTCCACAGCGAGTGATTCGCGTCGTAGCGGATCGCGTTGAAATTCTGCGGCGTCATGGTCGCCAGCGTCGGCGGCAGCACCTGCTTGGTGTCCTGATAGCGGTTGCCGGCGAGTTGCCTGGCCTGAATCTTCAGCGCTTCGAAATCGAACGCCTGGGCCACGCCATCCGCCGTATCGTTGCCCGCCCAGGCACGGGCGGCCAGCAGTCCGGTGGCCGACAAACCGGTGTAGGCCGCGATGGCCATGGACGCTTTGAGCAAATTCCTGCGGTGCATAAGTACAACCTGTCGTGAGCAATCCCGCGCCGTTCCTGGCACTACTGGATCAAAAATAACGGTTCGGACATGCCTTCGACCAAACGCAACGGACTTTAAACAGATGCCAAATAGCTTAAACCGTTCGGTTGCAGACAAAAATTGATGGATAGCACTTTGATGGTTCGGCAATGAAACAAGAAATGTCGGTTAACAATTCCGACAGTACTTTCTGATTTATAGGGCATTTCTGCTTTTATTGACTAATTACTCTAAAAACTCCTTTCCAGCGCCGGGAATGTTCCTATTCTGTGCTCATGACCGGCTTCTGCCCTTAAGGCCGGCGACAAACAAAAAGGATAGGGCGATGCGGTTTTTGAAGTTTTCTCGGTCTTATAGAAGGACATCGTCAATGACAAAAGTACAAGGCATCACCGAAATGTTAGGCCTCTTCCCCTGCCTGGCAAGCGGCCGGCGAAGGCGCCGGCTCAACCCGGACGAAATGAAGTTGTTGGAACGGTATCGAGAGCTGTCGGAGAGCGACCGGATTGCGATGCGGTATCTGGTGGATGCGATGCGCAGTGTTTCGCGGTTTTGATGGTTTGAGATTAAGTCTTGTTGGAAAGCCAAGGGGCGGACTGTGAAGTCCGCCCCTTTTTTCATCTTTTACCCTGCCTTCAACTGCAAGTGCCCATGATCTTGAAGGGGCGTTGTACTTGCATCAGGTCAGGCATGTCCCGCCATTTGATCCAGGCTTGATGTTGCCAGTGCAGTAGCGGCACCGAGATGCCTGCCCATTGCAATGAACTCAGGCTTGGAATGTTATCCACAGCTGCTTTTGACTCGCGCAGCGTAGGTATGACTTCGTTGCTTAGCCATTGGCGCAGGTTTCGGTTTTCCGGGACGAAATGGTAGATCAGCAAGGTGTACACACCTGACTCACTGACCATCAGTGATTCGACGGTTTTGCCGTTCTTGAGCAAAAAGACGTATCGGCGTTGATCGGGATCGAGTTTAAGGGTGAGACGTTGGTCCATTGTGCGGCCCATCAAGCGACCGAGGTCCTGGACACAAAACCAGGCTTGGTTGTCCTGCATGAAGGCATGGAAGAAGCGGCTGTGACGGGTAAAGACGGTTGGTGTGAAGTAAGGTAGAAGCGAGTTTTGAGCGTGAGCTGACATGAAGTGACTTCCGTTTTGATCAGGAAAGTCGCCATCAACCCTTCGACAGGTTGGGTGGCGAACCGAGTGGCGTTCGAAGTCGGGACACTTCCAGTCAAAACGGAAGCCGAAAGGCCCGCGCCACACGGCCCGCCATAATGCAGAACTAACGGCAGAAAACAGCCACAGTTCTATGGGGGCGCGTAAGCACCGTTCTGACATTTCCCGGCTTCGACCCCGGGTCGCTGATTTGGCAGCGACGAGGTAAAGCCTATCGTTCAGGCGCTCGCGGCGCCAAGTCTACTCTGGCGACGCATGCTGTAGGAAATAGAGGCTTTGCTGGAAGGCTCGGTCTGTAGGAATTTCCTGTTTTTGCTTGAAGTGCACTGATGCAGCATCGCAGCCCTAGTTTTTCCTATAGGTTTTTCCGCTTTCAGGAACGAACTGCAGGTTTGCTACATGTTGATCGAATTTTCTGTTTCCAACTATCGCTCCTTCCGTGACAAGCAAACCCTGTCCATGGCTGCGACGCCGCGCTTGAGCAAAAAGCGCAATCTGTTCGCGCCGCCGGTAAATGGGGAAAAACTGCCGGATTTATTGAAGGTAGCGGCGATCTACGGGCCGAATGCATCTGGTAAATCTTCGCTCATTCGGGCGATGGGAATCATCGGACAGTTGCTCACAGCATTACCGTCTGCAAATGATGAACCGCTACCGGTTTCGCCCTTTCGTTTCGACCCGCAACTCCAACATGAACCCAGTTGTTTTGAGTACAACTTCATTCAACGCGGGCTCCGATATCGGTTTGTTCTGCACCTGACGGCTCAGCGGATTATCGAGGAACAACTGGTTTCATACCCCAAAGGCAAGGAAACGCTGCTGTATCAGCGTTGTTTTGCGGAGGAGGGTGAGCAGTATGTTTTTGGAGCAAACCTTGAGGGTGGTAAAGAGGTCCACAATGCGTGGCGGCGTCTGACGAACCCAAAAACGTTGTTTATTTCGCAGGCGATAGCGAACAGTAGCGAAGAGCTGACCCAGTTACGGGGGCCGTTTAGCTGGTTTCAAACCGGTTTACTCGTGATCGAGCAGAACAACTTCATGGGGCTGTCAGCAGCGTCCATCAGATTTCTGAAGATCGCCTCGGATCACACCGGCAATTTGCGAGATTTTCTAAAGGAAGTGGATATCCCGGTGTCAGCTATCCACCTCAACACCGAAGACGCAGAATCTGTTCAACCTGCAAAAAAACTCACGCTTAAAGAGTTCTTTGCGGCAGCCCAAAAAGACAAAGTCACCCTGACGCATACGAGCCTTTTAGGAAAAGCCGAATTCGATTTTTCAGAGGAGTCCGGCGGTACAAAAAACCTGATCGGATTCTGGCTGCCCTGGTTCATGATCAATCACGCCGATGGGAGCGGGATTCTTTGTGTCGATGAGTTGGACAGCAGCCTTCACCCTTCAATAGTTGATGACCTGATTGAGAAACACTTGAACAGTGGGCTGGATACCCAACTGATCTTTACCACCCATGACACTCATCTAATGAACGCCAAAGCACTTCGGCGCGACCAGTTCTGGATCACCGAACGCGATGCTAACGGTGCAACCTGTCTTTTTTCGGTTCACGATTTTGAAGGACGAGAAGGGGAGGATGTCGAGAAACGCTACTTTGAAGGCCGTTATCGCGGGTTACCGTTGATAAGGCGGGGTTGATCATGGCGCGTTCGATACGGCTGTTTGATCGAAAGGCACCCCGGTTCAAGCCTCAACCCAAAGTGCTGATTCTCTGTGAAGACAGCAAGTCAGGAAAACGATATTTGGAAGAGGCCGCATTTCATTTTCGCGCCAATGCTCTAGTGGAAATTGCCCACTGCGGCATCACACACCCGAGTGGCATTGTAAAAACAGCCATCGCCCGTCAGAAAGGATTCGACAAGGTGTTTTGCGCCTTGGATCGCGATACGCATTTGTGTTTTGAACGAGCAATCAATCTGGCGAGGCCGCATCCGAAAATCAAAGTCATTGCTTCATATCCCTGCTTTGAGTTTTGGCTTCTTCTGCATTTCGGGTTCAATCGAAAGCCTTTCCGTGCGGTCGGCAAGCGCTCTCCAGGCGACTTGGTAGCCAAGAGCCTCAGAGAAAAGCCCAACATGGATAAGTATGAGAAGGGCGAAGACATCAACTATTTCGCCAAACTCTTGGGGGAGCCATTTCAAAGGGCAAGAGCTTTAGCGCCAAAGATTATCGAGGATGTCGCCATTAGCGGCGAAGCCAACCCGAGCACTGAAATCCATCTACTGATGGACGAGTTTGAAAGGCTCTCCAAACCTCAACCGATTTAACACCACCAACCCAGCCCGCATCGCTGCGGGCTGAGAAAGTATCTTTACCGACTAACCTTCCACGCATCCCCCGCAGGCGCCATGCCATGGTCATACGGCTTGGCAATCCACATGTACAACAACCCCAAGCCAATCACGATCGCAGTGCTCAACACCATGGCGTAGTTGATGTACCACGCCGCATCCGGCGTGCGCGGCCATGCCATGTTGATAATCGCGCCGACGCCGTAGACCAGCGCGCCGATGTTCACCAGCCAGCCCCACGCACCGAGGGTGAATTTGCCGCTTGGTTTCCAGCCTTTCATCCGGGCATAAAGTGCTCCGAGGACGATCATCTGGAAGGCCAGGTAGATGCCGATCGCCGCGAAGCTGACGATGGTTGCGACGGCGTCTTGCAGGAAGAAGCCGAGGATGATGATCAGCGCCGGCAGGACACCGGACACGAACAGCGCCGCCACCGGCACCTGAGTAGCAGGCGAGATCTTTTTCAGCAGTGAACTGCCAATGACCATTTCGTCACGCGCGTAGGAATACAGTAGGCGACTCGCCGCCGCTTGCAGGCTGATGACGCAGGAGATGAAGGAAATCATCACCACGCCCATCACCACTTTCGAACCGACCGGGCCGAAGGCGTTGTTGAGGATGGTGGTGACCGGGTCCTTGTCAGTGCCGTTGATGACAGCTTGCATATCCGGCACAGCGAGGATCAGCGCCAGGCAAGCGAACATTGCCGCGATGCCGCCGATGTAGATGGTCATGCGCATGGCCACCGGGATTTTCTTGCTGGGGTTCGGGGTTTCCTCGGCCACATCGCCACAGGCCTCGAAGCCGTAGTACAGGAACATCCCCGCCAGCGAAGCCGTGAGGAAGGCTGGCAAGTATGAGCCGTCGACGCTGATGTCGAAGGTGTTGAACAACACGCTGAGCGGTTGATGACGCTCGAAGACCAGCAGGTAAACGCCGACGATCACCGCGCCGACCAGTTCACACAGAAAGCCGAACATGGCGATGCGCGCGAGCACCTTGGTGCCGCTGAGGTTGACCAGGGTGGCGAACAGCGTCAGGAACAGAGCGATGATGATGTTGGTGTTGTTGCTCGGTTCGAAGCCCATCATGGCCGCCAGGTACGGACCGGCACCCACTGCAACGGCGGCGATGGTCACGCACAGGGCGATGGAGTAGATCCAGCCGACCATCCACGCCCAGCGTTTGCCCACCAAGCGGCGAGCCCATGGGTAGACGCCACCGGAAATCGGGAACTGCGAAACCACTTCACCGAAGATCAGGCACACCAGCAACTGGCCACAACCGACCAGTAAATAAGCCCAGAACATCGGTGGCCCGCCAGCGGCGAGGCACAGGCCGAAGAGGGTATAAACCCCTACAACCGGGGAGAGATAGGTGAAGCCCAGGGCGAAGTTTTCCCACAGGCTCATGCTGCGATTGAAGTTCGACGTGTAACCCAGCTTGCGTAACTGCTCGGTGTCGCTGTCGGCGACGGCTACAGCGAGTTCAGGTGTTGTTTCCATGGTGTGTCAGCTCCGGAAAATCGGCAGATTTCGGATGTCCGAAACCGTGGCAGGGCCGTGAGGCGCTGCCCGGATCGGTGGTTATTGTTTTGACTTCTTTGGGGTGGAACCTGGGTGGTGCCTGGTGCCGGTTTCTTCCTTGATGTAGCGGTGAGGCCATCGCGGGCAAGCCCGGCTCCTACAAGTTCAGCGCAATCCGTGTAGGAGCTGGGTTGCCAGCGAAGCTTTTAATGCTTGAACATCACATGCCGGACGACGGTGTAGTCCTCCAGCCCGTACATCGACATGTCTTTGCCATAACCGGACAGTTTCTGGCCGCCATGCGGCATTTCGCTGACGAGCATGAAGTGCGTGTTCACCCACGTGCAGCCGTAATGCAGCCGCGCCGACAGGCGATGCGCGCGACCGACGTCCGAGGTCCAGATCGACGACGCCAGCCCATAGTCCGAATCGTTGGCCCAGCCCAGCACCTGCGCTTCATCGGTGAACTTCGTGACGGAAACCACCGGCCCGAACACCTCACGGCGAACGATTTCGTCATCTTGCTGAGCATCGGCCAATACGGTCGGCTCGAAGAAGTAACCATTGCCGTCCACGGCCTTGCCACCGGTGATCAAGCGAATGTGCGGTTGCGCGATGGCGCGCTCGACAAAACCGGCCACACGGTCGCGGTGTTGCGCGGTGATCAGCGGCCCCAGTTCGGTCGACGGATCATCCTGCACGCCATACTTGATGCTGCTGACCGCCTCGCCGAGCTTCTCGACGAATTTTTCGTAGATGCCGGCCTGCGCATAGATGCGGCACGCGGCGGTACAATCCTGGCCTGCGTTGTAGAAACCGAAGGTGCGGATGCCTTCCACGGCTGCATCGATGTCGGCGTCGTCGAAGATGATCACCGGGGCTTTGCCGCCCAGTTCCATGTGCATGCGTTTGACGCTTTCGGCGGTGCTGGAAATGATGTTGGAACCGGTGGCAATCGAGCCGGTCAGCGACACCATGCGTACTTTCGGGTGGTTCACCAGCGGGCTGCCCACGCTAGGACCACGGCCAAACACCAGGTTGAGTACACCAGCCGGGAAGATGTCCGACGCCAGTTCAGCCAGGCGCAGGGCGGTCAGCGGGGTTTGTTCCGACGGCTTGAGCACCACGGTATTACCGGCGGCCAGGGCCGGGGCGATTTTCCAGGCGACCATCATCAGCGGGTAGTTCCACGGTGCGATGGAGGCAATCACTCCGACCGGGTCGCGGCGGATCATCGAGGTGTGGCCCGGCAGGTACTCGCCACCGGCTGAGCCACTCATGCAACGGCTGGCACCAGCGAAGAAACGGAACACGTCGGCAATCGCCGGGATCTCGTCGTTCAGCGCGGCGCTGTAGGGTTTGCCGCAGTTGTCCGATTCCAGTTTCGCCAGCTCTTCGCCATGGGTTTCGATCGCGTCGGCGAGTTTTAGCAGCAGCAGCGAGCGTTCTTTCGGCGGGGTTTGCGACCAGCCTTCAAAGGCACTGTCGGCAGCACGGACGGCAGCATCGACCTGGGCTTCGCTGGCTTCGTTGATTTCCACCAACACGCTACCGAGGGCCGGGTTGAACACAGGTTGGGCGGGGCCTTCGCCGTCAATCAGTTGGCCGTTGATCAAGAGTTTGGTTTGCATGGCATTTGTCCTCTTCGGAACTGTTGTTTGTTCTCTGTGGAAACCGGTTCCTTGTAGGATCTGGCTTGCCAGCGAAGGGGGCATCATATTCAACAACGATGTTGGCTGATCCACCGCATTCGCTGGCAAGCCAGCTCCTACACAAGCCCATTTCCACAGTAAGAAAGGGTTGTCAGTTACTTACCGCCACTGCCCGCAACACTCTCGCCACCCCGGGTCAGGTAATAGGCACCGAGGATCGGCAGCATGGTCACGATCATTACCAGCATCGCGACGACGTTGGTCACCGGCACGTCCCGTGGGCGGCTGAGTTGGTTGAGCAGCCACAGCGGCAAGGTGCGTTCATGGCCGGCGGTGAAAGTGGTGACGATGATTTCGTCGAACGACAGCGCAAACGCGAGCATGCCGCCGGCCAGCAACGCCGAGCCAAGGTTCGGCAGGATGATGTATCGGAAGGTCTGCCAGCCATCGGCGCCAAGGTCCATCGAAGCTTCGATCAAACTGTGCGAAGTACGACGCAAACGGGCGATGACGTTGTTGTAGACGATCACCACGCAGAAGGTCGCGTGACCGACGATGATGGTGAACATCCCCGGCTCGACCCCCAATGTCTTGAAGGTCGCCAGCAATGCGATCCCGGTGATGATCCCCGGCAACGCAATCGGCAGGATCAGCATCAGCGAGATGCCTTGCTTGCCGAAGAAATCCCGGCGGTACAACGCCGCCGAGGCGAGCGTGCCAAGGACCATGGCAATCAAGGTCGCGACGGAGGCGATCTGCAGCGAGAGCTTGATCGCTTCCAGCACGTCCGGCCGCGAGAACGCCACGCCGATCCACTTCAGGGTGAAACCCTTGGGTGGAAAGCTGAACGCTGCGTCTTCGGTGTTGAAGGCGTACAGGAAGATGATCAGGATCGGGAAGTGCAGAAACACCAACCCGCCCCAGGCCGCTATTTTTAGCCCTAATGAAGCCTTTTCAGAGTGCATCGAAGGCCCCCAGTCGTTTAACGATAGTCAGGTAAATGGCGATCAACACAATCGGCACCAGCGTGAACGCGGCGGCCATCGGCATGTTGCCGATCGCACCTTGCTGGGCGTACACCATGCTGCCAACGAAGTAGCCCGGCGGGCCCACCAGTTGCGGCACGATGAAGTCGCCCAGGGTCAGCGAAAAGGTGAAGATCGAACCGGCGGCAATGCCCGGAATCGACAACGGCAGAATCACCTGCATGAAAGTCTGGTGCGGTTTGGCACCCAGGTCGGCCGATGCCTGCAACAGGGACGGCGGGAGACGTTCCAGCGATGCCTGAATCGGCAGGATCATGAACGGCAGCCAGATGTAGACGAACACCATGAAGCGCCCCAGGTGCGAGGTCGACAAGGTGCTGCCGCCCACGCCCGGAATGCCCAGCACGAACTGCAACACCGGCTCCAGTCCCAAGTGCTGAACGAACCACTGCGCGACGCCGCCCTTGGCCAACAGCAAGGTCCAGGCATACGCCTTGACGATGTAACTGGCCCACATCGGCATCATCACGGCGATGTAGAAAAACGCCTTGGTCTTGCCGGTGGTGTAGCGCGCCATGTAGTAGGCAATCGGGAACGCGACGATGGCACTGGCGATGGAGACGACCACAGCCATGCTCAAGGTGCGCAGGATGATGTCGAAGTTCGACGGCTGGAACAGCGCGGTAAAGTTCGCCAGGGTCAGGTCAGGCGTGACCGCCATGGTGAAGTCATCGAAGGTGTAAAAACCTTGCCACAACAGAACCAACAACGAGCCAAGATAGATCGCGCCGAACCACAGCAGCGGCGGCACCAGCAGCATCGACAGGTACAGGTTGGGCCGGCGATACAGCAGATTGGAAAACCTGCGCAATGGCGAACCGCTGGCTGGAGTTTGAGGGATAGCCGCGGTGTTCATCTCACACCCCGCCGGCAACAGTGTCGTGCAACGGGATCATCGCTTCCCGTGCCCAGCGTGCGCTGATGCGTTGCCCGGTCTGGTGCTGGGCGCTGGTGTCCAGCCATTGATTGTTGGCCTGGCTGATGTTCAGGGTCTGGCCGTTTTCCAGTTTCATCTCGTATCGAGTAGCGCTGCCCTGGTACTGGATGTCGTGCAGTAAACCGCTGACTTCGATCTCGTGGCTGGCCAGCGGTCCTTCGGCGAATCGCACATGTTCCGGGCGAATCGAAAACGGTTGCGGGTTGCCGCTCAACTGCTTCGCCAGATCGCCGCGAATCACATTGGAGGTGCCGACGAATTCCGCGACAAAGGTCGTCGCCGGTTTCATGTAGAGGTTACGCGGCGTGTCGACCTGCTCGATGCGCCCCTTGTTGAACACGGCCACGCGATCCGACATCGACAGTGCTTCGGTCTGGTCGTGGGTGACGAAGATGAAAGTGATGCCGAGCTGGCGTTGCAGTTTCTTCAGCTCGCTCTGCATTTGTTCGCGCAGTTTCAGGTCGAGGGCGCCCAACGGTTCGTCGAGCAGCAACACGCGCGGGCGGTTGACCAGTGCGCGGGCCAGGGCCACACGCTGACGTTGACCGCCGGACAGTTGCACCGGTTTGCGCTCGCCATAACCGCCGAGGGCGACCATGTCGAGGGCTTCTTCGGCGCGTTTCTGGCGCTCGGCTTTACCGACGCCTTTGACCTTCAAACTGTAAGCGACGTTGTCGAGTACGTTCATGTGTGGGAACAGGGCGTAATCCTGAAACACGGTATTGACGTCACGCTCATACGGCGGCAGCCCGGCGGCTTCCTCGCCATGAATTCGGATGGAGCCTGCGCTCGGTTGTTCGAAACCGGCGATCAGGCGCAAACAGGTGGTTTTGCCCGAGCCGGAAGGGCCCAGCATGGAGAAAAACTCGCCGTCCTGGATGTCGATGGAAACCCGGTCTACGGCTTTCACTTCGCCGAAAAGACGGGAAACGTTGGTGAACTGGACTGCAAGCGTCATGGTGCGGAACTCCGAAAATCTGAATCTTTAAAAGCATCGCGAGCAGGCTCGCTCCCACATTGGTATGCGATCAATTGTGGGAGCGAGCCTGCTCGCGAAGAGGGCTTAGCGGCCGCCCATAATCGCGATGTAATCCTGGGTCCAGCGGCTGTACGGCACGAACTTGCCGCCTTCAGCCTGCGGGGTTTTCCAGAAGGCGATCTTCTCGAACTGGTCGAAACCATTGGTCTTGCAGCCTTCCGCACCGAGCAATTCGCTGCCGGTGCACGCCGCCGGCACCGCTGGCAACGAACCAAACCACGCGGCTACGTCTCCCTGGACTTTCGGTTGCAGCGACCAGTTCATCCACTTGTAAGCGCAGTTCGGGTGTTTGGCCTCGGCGTGCATCATGGTGGTGTCGGCCCAACCGGTGGCGCCTTCTTTCGGGATGGTCGAAGCGATCGGCTGCTTCTCGTTCATCAGGCCATTGACCTGATACGGCCAGGCGCTGGACGCGACCACGCCTTCGTTTTTGAAGTCGCTCATCTGCACCGTGGTGTCGTGCCAGTAGCGGTGGATCAACGGTTGCTGGGCGCGCAACAGATCGAGCACGGCTTTGTACTGGGTTTCGGTCAGTTCATACGGGTTCTGAATGCCCAATTCCGGTTTGGTGGTCTTCAGATACAGCGCCGCATCGGCGATGTAGATCGGGCCGTCATAAGCCTGAACACGGCCCTTGTTGGCCTTGCCGTCCGGTAGGTTCTGCGCATCGAACACCACGCCCCAACTGGTCGGGGCTGTCTTGAACACGTTGGTGTTGTACATCAACACGTTCGGGCCCCACTGATACGGGGTGCCATAGGTTTGTTTATTGACGGTGTACCACGGGCCATCCTTGAGACGGGGATCGATATTCTTCCAGTTCGGGATCAATGCCGTGTTGATCGGCTGTACACGCTTGCCCACGATCAACCGCAGCGAGGCATCGCCCGACGCGGTCACCAGGTCGTAACCGCCCTTGGCCATCAAGCTGACCATTTCATCGGAGGTGGCGGCAGTTTTTACATTGACCTTGCAGCCGGTTTCCTTCTCGAAACCGGTCACCCAGTCGTAGGCCTTGTCGCTTTCGCCACGTTCGATGTAACCCGGCCAGGCCACGATATCCAGCTGACCTTCGCCAGCACCGACCGCTTTCAGCGGTTCGGCGGCCTGGACACTGGCACTCGCCAGCAGCGCGGTAGTGATTGCACTGAGCAGTGCGGTCTTGTGCACGAACATGGGAATTCCCTCTTCTTTAATTATGGTCGGGGCAGTTGTGAACGCGGTGAAGCATGCCGTTAGCGGCTAGTTATTAGCGTAGTCAGAGATGCTGTCCGTGGCGCGCCATGATGTGCCGCACCACGCTGTAGTCCTGGAGCGAATCGCTGGATAAGTCTTTGCCGTAGCCCGAACGCTTCAGGCCACCATGGGGCATTTCGCTGACCAGCATGAAATGGCTGTTGATCCAGGTGCAGCCGTACTGCAAGCGCGCCGCGACCTGCATCGCCTTGTCCAGATTCTGGGTCCAGACCGAGGAGGCGAGGCCGTATTCGGAGTCGTTGGCCCAGTCCACCGCTTGTTCGAGTTCGTCGAAACGGGTCACGGTGACTACCGGCCCGAACACTTCGCGCTGAACGATCTCATCGCTCTGCTTGCAACCGGCCAGCAACGTCGGTTGGTAATAGAAGCCGGCGCCGGAGTGCACTGCCGCGCCGGTCACCCGTTCAATGTGCGGCTGACCGAGGGCGCGTTCGACGAAACTGGCTACGCGGTCGCGCTGGCGAGTGCTGATCAGCGGCCCGATTTCGTTGTCGGCATCGCGTTTGCCAGCGAAGCGCAGGCTGCTGACCGCCGCGCCGAGTTCGGCCACCAAACGGTCATGAATCCCGGTCTGCGCATAAATCCGGCAGGCGGCGGTGCAATCCTGACCGGCATTGTAGTAACCGTAAGTGCGTACACCTTCGACCACCGCTTGAATGTCCGCATCGTTGCAAACGATTACCGGCGCTTTACCGCCAAGTTCGAGGTGCGTGCGTTTCAACGTTTTGGCGGCGGCCTGGAGGATTTTTTGCCCGGTGACGATATCCCCGGTCAAGGACACCATGCGCACTTTAGGATGACTGACCAAATGGCTGCCGACGCCCTCACCGCCACCGCAAACAATGTTGATCACGCCGCGCGGCAGGATCTCGGTCAGCGCAGGCGCCAGGGCCAGGATCGACAGCGGCGTGTGTTCGGATGGCTTGAACACCAGCGTATTGCCGGCGGCGAGGGCCGGGGCGATTTTCCACGCGGCCATCATGATCGGGTAATTCCACGGCGCGATGGACGCGACAACCCCGATAGGATCGCGACGCACCATGCTGGTGTAGCCCGGCAGGTACTCGCCGCTGAGCTGTCCGGTCTGGCAACGCACGGCGCCCGCGAAGAAGCGGAACACATCGACCGTCGCGCTCAAATCGTCCTGGCGGGCCAGGTGCAACGGCTTGCCGCAGTTCAGGGATTCAAGACGGGCGAGGAGGTCGGCTTGTTTTTCGATAGCGTTGGCGATGTCCAGCAGCAGGTTTGAACGTTGCTGCGGTGTGGTCCGCGACCAACCGGTGAAGGCGCGGTGGGCGGCGAGGATGGCGGCTTCGACTTGCTCGGTGCTGGCTTCGGCGATGTGCGTCAGCACTTCCCCGGTGGCGGGGTTGAGGATCGGTTCGACAAAACCTTGGCCTGCGACCAATTCGCCATCGATCAACAACGCGGTAAACAACGGGGTCTGCGCGCCAGCCATTTTGCGGGTTCTCTTTTCTTGTGTGGCCATGCTGCTCCCAGTGACTGGGGCCCGGCCGTCTTATATAGATGCATCAAGACTAGTGCGCAGACCCGAGGTCGACAAATTCTAAATACTGAAGGTGGCGTTCGATTAAATAGATGGCTTGCGCCCGCCGTGAGGTTGCTCGCGGGCGACGGTCAGGAACGGGTCCACCAGCGGCGGGCGCGCGGTGCCACGGCGCCAGGCCAGGCCGACGTCGAGGGTCTGGCTCAGGTCGGCAATCGGCCGTGCTTCGATGATGTCGCCCTCCAGTGACCACGGGCGATAGGTCATGTCGGGCTGGATCGACACGCCCAAACCGGCGGCCACCAGGCTTCGCACCGCCTCCGTTGAGGCGGTTCTGAGGGTGATGCGCGGTTGCAGGGACGCCGCGGACCACATGCGCTGGGCATTACGGTCCATTTCATCGACGTTCAATTGAATCAGCGGTTCTCGCGCCACGTCGGCAAGGTTGATGCTGTCGTGTTCCAGCAGCGGGTGCTGGGCCGGCAGCCACAAGCGATGGGGCGAATGCGTCAGGACTTCGGTTTGCAGGGCGTGACGATCTTCCAGGTTGGACAGGATCAGAACGCCGACATCGATCTCGCCACTGACCAGCAAATGCTCGATGTACGGTCGCTCATCCTCCATCACCCGGATCTCTACATTGGGGTAAGCGCGCTGAAAGCGGGTAAGCAGATCGGCGAGGTAGTAACCGGCGACCAGGCTGG
Organism: Pseudomonas sp. GL-B-19; assembly: GCF_019956415.1. Lineage (GTDB taxonomy): Bacteria > Pseudomonadota > Gammaproteobacteria > Pseudomonadales > Pseudomonadaceae > Aquipseudomonas. The sequence goes on along the minus strand of NZ_JAHBDK010000015.1, from coordinate 61,615 downwards.
TCACACCGATGATCAACTGGCCGGCCACCTGATCGGTGCTCTGTTGCAGGCTGCGTTTGGCGTTGTCCACCGTGGCCAGGATCAAGTGCGCCTGGCGCAGGAATTGATGACCCTGGTGGGTCAGCGTCATGCCCTTGGCGTGACGATTGAACAGGCCGACGCCGATTTCTTGCTCCAGTTGCTGGATGGCCAGGGTCAGTGTCGATTGGGAAATGAATGCGGTTTGTGCGGCGGCGGAGATCGAGCCGGTCTCGGCCACGGCAATGAAGTGACGAATCTGACGCAGGGTCATCATGGGAAAGTACCCGGTGGGCTGTTTTTATAGATTCGCTTGAGTGTATATCGTTTTAATCGATGGGCTCCTGAGCGTTACAAGAGATGAGCAACATCTGGAAGCACTCTCGCAGGGAGAAGCCGGGCACTTTCGATCTAGGCTGGTGGCCGGTTAACCCTTGGTGGAGGCGGCAAAATGAATACCCGTGGTTTGCTCGATCAACTGCTCAAGTCCGGTCAGGATCTGCTGAAGAACAAAGCCGGTGGTCATCAGAACAAGGCGTCCAGCGGTGGCTTGGGTGGTTTGCTCTCGGGCGCGAGCGGCGGTGCGTTGGCGGCGGGCGCCATGGGCCTGTTGCTCGGTAGCAAAAAGGCCCGCAACGTCGGCGGCAAAGTCGCCCTCTACGGCGGCCTTGCGGCATTGGGAGTGGTTGCCTACAAAGCCTATGGCAACTGGCAGACGCAGCAGGGCGCTGCGCCGCTTTCTAACACAAGAAGTGAACCACAAACCCTCGACCGCTTACCCCCGGCGCAAGTCGAACTGCACAGCCAGGCAATACTCAAAGCGTTGATCGCGGCGGCAAAAGCCGATGGCCACATAGATGAGCGTGAGCGTTCGTTGATCGAAGGTGAGTTCACCAAGCTCGACAACGATCAGGCGTTGCAGCACTGGCTACATACCGAACTCAACAAGCCACTTGACCCGACGGAGGTTGCCCGCGCTGCCAGCACGCCGGAAATGGCCGCCGAGATGTACATCGCCAGTGTAATGCTGGTGGATGAGCAGAACTTCATGGAGAGGTCCTACCTCGATGAACTGGCGCGGCAGTTGAGGCTGGAGCCGGGGTTGAAGGCAGAGTTGGAGAAGCAGGTGCATCAGGCTTCTATGTAGGCCTATCCAGAGCAAATCTAATGTGGGGGGCGAGTTGTCCAAACGGACGCGATCCAAGGTGGGAGCGAGCCTGCTCGCGATGGCATTTTCAGCAACACCACAGATCTCATTGCCAATCCACGGTTCGCTTCTTCCGATTCACCACTGGCAATAGTCTTAAAAATGAAACACTGCCCTCGGCTATACTCCCCAGCATTTGAGCCATCCCGAGGACTGACTGTGAAGAATTGGACGTTGCGCCAACGCATCTTGGCGAGTTTTGCGGTAATCATCGCCATCATGTTGTTGATGGTCGTCGTCTCGTATTCGCGGCTGTTGAAGATTGAGACAAGCGAAGCCAGTGTTCGCGAAGATGCGCTTCCCGGGCTGTATTACAGTTCGATGGTTCGCGGTGCATGGTCCGACAGTTATCTACGGATGCTGGACATGCTTGGCCTGGAGCAAGGGCAGGGCATCAGCGCTGAGGATGTCTCGGAGTTCAAGGGCTACGCCACGCGTCTGCAAGAGCAAATGGAGCTCTATCGCGAGACGGTCACAACCGATCAAGACAAAGTCGAGTACGCCGACTTCGAAAAACTTCATGAGGATTACCACCGGATCCTGTCAGCCGTGATCGAGTTGTACAAACGCAACCAGGGCGCCGAAGCGATCAAGATGTTCAAAGAAGAGCTGACCCCGACCTGGACGGCGGGTCGGATGAAACTCTCTGACATTTTGCGCCACAACAAAGCGGTGGCAGACCAGGACGTAGGCGCCATCGATGATGCCGTCGTCACCGCCAAATTAGTCATGGGCATTTCCTTGCTGATCGCCGTACTGGCTGCCGCGCTCTGCGGTCTATTGTTGATGCGCGCCATCATGGCGCCGATGAACCGTATCGTGAAAATCCTCGAAATCATGCGCACCGGCGATCTCAGCAGTCGACTGAATCTGGAGCGCAAGGACGAATTCAATGCTGTCGAAACCGGCTTCAACGACATGATGACCGAGCTGACCTCCCTGGTCTCCCAGGCCCAGCGCTCGTCGGTGCAGGTCACCACATCGGTCACCGAGATTGCCGCCACGTCCAAGCAACAACAAGCCACCGCCACCGAAACCGCTGCCACCACCACCGAAATCGGTGCGACGTCCCGCGAAATTGCCGCGACGTCCCGTGATCTGGTGCGCACCATGACTGAAGTCTCCACCGCCGCCGATCAGGCCTCGGTGCTGGCCGGTTCCGGGCAGCAAGGCCTGGCGCGCATGGAAGAAACCATGCATTCGGTGATGGGCGCGGCCGATCTGGTCAATGCCAAGCTGGCGATCCTCAACGAGAAGGCCGGTAACATCAATCAGGTGGTGGTGACCATCGTCAAAGTCGCCGACCAGACCAACCTGCTGTCATTGAACGCCGCCATCGAGGCCGAGAAGGCCGGTGAATACGGACGTGGTTTTGCCGTGGTTGCCACTGAAGTGCGGCGGCTGGCGGACCAGACCGCCGTGGCCACTTACGACATCGAGCAAATGGTGCGCGAGATTCAGTCGGCGGTATCCGCCGGGGTCATGGGCATGGACAAATTCTCCGAAGAAGTGCGCCGTGGCATGTCCGAAGTGCAGCAGGTCGGCGAACAGTTGTCACAGATCATCCACCAGGTTCAGGCGCTGGCGCCGCGGGTGTTGATGGTCAACGAAGGCATGCAGGCGCAAGCCACTGGTGCCGAACAGATCAACCACGCGCTGGTGCAATTGGGCGATGCCAGCAGCCAGACCGTCGAGTCGTTGCGCCAGGCCAGCTTCGCCATTGACGAGCTGAGCCAGGTGGCCGTCGGGCTGCGCAGCGGCGTTTCGCGATTCAAAGTCTGATGAACGAACTCGCGGCCAAACGCGGCGCCGTGGTGCCGGTCAAACAATCGTTGTATCTGGTGTTTCGCATCGGCAGCGAACGCTTTGCCTTGCAGGCCATTGAGGTGGCGGAAGTGCTGCCGCGTCTGCCGTTGAAGCCGATTGCCAAAGCGCCGCACTGGGTTGCCGGGGTATTTGCTTATCGTGGCGCGGTGGTGCCGGTGATCGACCTCAGTGCGCTGACCTTTGGGCAACCGGCCCAGGCCCGAACCAGCACGCGGCTGGTGCTGGTCAATTACCGCCCGGATGAAACGATCCCGACGCAATGGCTCGGGCTGATTCTGGAGCAGGCGACTGATACGTTGCGCTGCCACCCGGCGGAGTTTCAGCCGTACGGCCTCGACAATCGTCAGGCGCCGTACCTGGGGCCGGTGCGCGAAGATGTGCAGGGGCTGCTGCAATGGGTGCGGGTCGCCGATTTGCTCGATGAGCACGTTCGCGCGCTGTTGTTCCCGTCGCCGCCACTCGATCCGGCGCTGCTTGAGGAGCCGTCATGAGCAGCGATCAACGGTTTTTCGATTTCCTCAAGGAGCGCATCGGCCTCGACGTGACGTCGGTGGGACCTGCGATCATCGAGCGCGCGGTGCGCCAACGCAGCCTCGCGTCCAATGCACTGACGGCCGACGAGTATTGGCACACACTGCAACATTCGCAGGATGAGCAACAGGCGCTGATCGAAGCGGTGATCGTGCCCGAAACCTGGTTTTTCCGGTACCCGGAATCGTTCGCGACGCTGGCGAAACTGGCCACCAAACGCCTGGCCGAAATCAACAACATGCGCGCACTGCGGATTCTCAGCCTGCCGTGTTCTACCGGCGAGGAACCGTATTCCATCGCCATGGCCTTGCTCGATGCCGGCCTCAAGCTGCATCAATTCAAGGTGGACGGCATGGACGTCAGCCCGCTGTCGGTGGAAAAAGCCCGGCGTGCGCTGTACGGCAAAAACTCGTTTCGCGGTCAGGACATTGCGTTTCGCGAGCGGCATTTCAGCGTCGAAGATGAAGTCTATCGCCTCAGCGATCGCGTGCTTGAACAGGTGCGTTTGCAAGTCGGCAATCTGCTCGATCCGGCGTTGCTGGCCAGCGAGCCGCCGTATGATTTTGTGTTCTGTCGCAACCTGCTGATCTATTTTGATCAGCCGACCCAGCAGCAGGTGTTCGAGGTGCTCAAGCGCCTGACCCATGTCGACGGTGTGCTGTTTATCGGCCCGGCCGAGGGCAGTTTGCTGGGGCGTTTTGGCATGCGCTCGATTGGCATTGCGCAGTCGTTTGCGTTCAGCCGTCAGAGTGTGCCGGAGCCGGAACCGTTTCCAGTGTTCGTGCCGGCACCGCTGCCGGTGCGCCAACCGGCGCGCAGTGCGCCACCGCCACCCGTGCGCATTCGCCCATTCGCCACTGTTACGCGGCCACCCGACACGGCGAAAGCCTCGGACGCCACCGCGTTGCTGGCGAACATCGCCGTGCTGGCCAACGAAGGCAAAAGTGTTGAAGCCCGCGCCGCCTGCGAACAGTATTTGCGCAGCCACGAACCGGTCGCGCAGGTGTTTTACTGGCTGGGATTGCTCAGCGATGTCAGCGCAAACGCCTTTGAAGCCCAAGGTTTTTATCGCAAGGCGTTGTACCTTGAACCGCAACATCCCGACGCGTTGATGCACTTGGCAGCCTTGCTGCAATCCCAGGGTGATACGGCGGGTGCCAGACGATTGCAGGACCGCGCCGCCCGCAGCGAGCGCGCTGACAGTGAGCGTAAACGATGAACGCCTCCGACAGCTTTAGCGTCACCCACGAAGATGCCCAGGCCATCGACGATTGCTGGAACCGCATCGGTGTCCACGGCGACAAGTCCTGCCCGCTACTGGCCGAGCACATTCACTGCCGCAACTGCGCGGTGTACTCGGCTGCCGCCACGCGCTTGCTCGACCGTTATGCCTTGCAGCAGGAGGACCGCGTACAACACTCGGCAACGGTCGAAACGGAGGTAAAAACCCGTTCGCTGCTGATGTTTCGGCTCGGTGAAGAGTGGCTGGGGCTGGCCACTCGCAGCCTCGTGGAAGTGGCGCCGCTGCAAGCCATTCACTCCTTGCCGCATCAGCGCTCCCGAGCCTTGCTCGGCGTGGCGAATGTGCGCGGTGCGCTGGTCGCATGCCTGTCGCTGGTGGAGCTGCTTGGGCTCGACGCGACCAATAACGTGGCATCCAGCGCGCGGGTCATGCCGCGCATGCTGATCATCGCCGCCCACGGTGGGCCGGTGGTGGTGCCGGTGGACGAGGTCGACGGGATTCATGCCATCGACGAGCGGATTCTCGATGCCGCCTCACAATCCGGCACTCAGGCCAGCGGCAAATACACCCGAGGTGTGTTGCCCTTCAAAGGTCGCAGCTTGCGTTGGCTGGATGAAGAACAGCTGTTGTCCGCCGTGACCCGGAGCCTCACATGACCCCCGAGCAAATGCGCGACGCCTCGTTACTGGAGCTGTTCAGCCTCGAAGCCGAGGCCCAGACCCAAGTGTTAAGCGCAGGTCTGTTGGCACTGGAGCGCGACCCGACCCAGGCCGATCAACTCGAATCCTGCATGCGCGCGGCGCACTCGCTCAAGGGCGCGGCGCGGATCGTCGGTGTCGACGCCGGGGTCAGCGTTTCGCACGTGATGGAAGACTGCCTGGTCAGTGCACAGGAAGGGCGTTTGTACCTGCGACCCGAGCACATCGATGCGTTGTTGCAAGGCACCGACCTGTTGATGCGCATCGCCACGCCCAACAACAGCCTGACGCCGGCGGATATCGACAGCTATGTGGCGTTGATGGCGCAGTTGCTCGATCCGCTGGCGCCCGCCGCGCCGATCAGCATGCCCGTCATGCCCGAGCGTCAGCTAGAACAGCCTCGCGTCGAGCTGCCAGTCCCGGTCGTTGAGCTGCCTATCGCTGCGCCGGTCGAGCCTCCACGCCAGGCTAAACGCACCACCGAAAACGGTGAGCGCGTGCTGCGCGTGACGGCCGAGCGTTTGAACAGCCTGCTCGACCTGTCGAGCAAATCCCTGGTGGAAACCCAGCGTCTCAAACCGCACCTGGCGACCATGCAACGCCTCAAGCGCATGCAAAACAACGGTCTGCGGGCGCTGGAAAACCTCAACGTGCATCTCAAGGATCACGCCCTGAGTCTGGAAGCCCAGGAAGCGCTCGAAGATGCGCGGCGGTTGCTGGCGGAATCCCAGCAACTGCTGATCGAGAAAAACACCGAGCTGGATGAGTTCGCCTGGCAGGCCAGTCAACGGGCGCAGGTGTTGTACGACACCGCGCTGGCCTGTCGCATGCGGCCGTTTGCCGATGTATTGACCGGGCAGGTGCGCATGGTCCGCGATCTGGGCCGGGACCTGGGCAAACAGGTTCGGCTGGAAATCGAGGGCGAGAAAACCCAGGTCGACCGCGACGTCCTGGAAAAACTCGAAGCGCCGCTGACTCATTTACTGCGCAACGCCGTGGATCACGGCATCGAATCCCCTGAACAACGGCTGCTGGCCGGCAAACCGGCGCAAGGGCTGATTCGTCTGCGTGCCTCCCACCAGGCTGGTCTGCTGGTGTTGGAGTTGAGCGACGACGGCCAGGGCGTCGATCTGGAAAAGGTCCGCCGCAGCATCGTCGAGCGCCAGCTTTCCCCAGCGCACACCGCCGCTCAACTGAGCGAAGAAGAGCTGCTGACGTTTTTGTTTTTGCCGGGTTTCAGCCTGCGCGACAAGGTCACCGAAGTGTCCGGGCGCGGCGTGGGCCTGGATGCGGTTCAGCACATGGTCCGCGAATTGCGCGGTGCGGTGGTGCTGGAGCAGACGGCGGGCGAGGGCAGTCGTTTCCACCTCGAAGTGCCGCTGACGTTGTCGGTGGTCCGCAGCCTGGTGGTGGAAGTCGGTGACGAGGCTTATGCATTTCCGCTGGCCCACATCGAACGTATGTGCGACCTGGAGCCGGCAGACATTGTGCAAGTCGAAGGGCGTCAGCATTTCTGGCACGACGGTCGGCATGTCGGGCTGGTGGCGGCCAGTCAGCTGTTACAGCGCCCGGTCAGCCAGAGCAGTCAGCAAACCCTTAAAGTTGTGGTTATCCGTGAGCGCGATGCGATCTACGGCGTGGCGGTCGAGCGTTTTATCGGCGAGCGCACGTTAGTCGTATTGCCGCTGGACGAACGACTGGGCAAGGTGCAGGACATCTCCGCCGGGGCCTTGCTCGACGACGGCTCGGTGGTGCTGATCGTCGACGTCGAGGACATGCTGCGTTCTGTGGATAAACTGCTCAACACTGGACGCCTGGAGCGCATTGCCCGCCACAGCAATAAGGTGGTTGAAGCGGCACGTAAACGAATTCTGGTGGTTGACGACTCACTGACGGTTCGCGAGTTGCAACGCAAGCTACTGCTTAATCGCGGCTACGATGTGGCGGTGGCAGTCGACGGTATGGATGGCTGGAACGCCTTGCGTTCCGAGGATTTCGATCTGCTGATCACCGACATTGATATGCCGCGTATGGATGGCATCGAACTGGTGTCGTTGTTGCGCCGTGACATTCGCCTGCAATCACTGCCGGTGATGGTGGTGTCGTACAAGGATCGTGAAGAGGATCGTCGTCGTGGACTGGACGCCGGGGCCGACTATTATCTGGCCAAAGCCAGTTTTCATGACGATGCCCTGCTTGATGCAGTGGTTGAGCTCATCGGAGGAGCAAGTGCATGAAAATCGCAATCGTCAACGATATGCCCATGGCGGTAGAGGCTTTGCGCCGGGCCCTGGCGTTTGAGCCAGCGCACCAGGTCATCTGGGTCGCCGGCGATGGCAAGGAAGCGGTGCAAAAGTGTGCCGAACAGACGCCGGACCTGATCCTGATGGATTTGATCATGCCGGTGATGGACGGGGTCGAGGCCACCCGGCGGATCATGGCCGAAACGCCGTGTGCCATTGTCATTGTCACCGTCGATCGCCAACAGAACGTGCACCGGGTGTTCGAGGCCATGGGCCATGGCGCCCTGGATGTGGTCGATACCCCGGCGCTCGGTGCCGGCAATGCCCAGGAAGCGGCAGCGCCGTTGTTGCGCAAGATCCTGAACATTGGCTGGCTGATCGGCGAGCGGGGTAATCAGGAACGATCGGTGCCGAGCCCGCTGCGTCACTCTGCCTCGCGCCAACGCCTGATCGCCATTGGTTCATCCGCTGGCGGGCCGGCAGCGCTGGAAATTCTGCTCAAGGGCTTGCCGCGAGATTTTTCGGCCGCCATCGTGCTGGTGCAGCATGTGGATCAGGTGTTCGCCGCCGGCATGGCCGAATGGCTCGGCAGCGCCAGTGGCTTGAACGTGCGTCTGGCCCAGGAAGGCGAACCGCCTCAGGCCGGTACGGTGTTGCTGGCCGGCACCAACCACCATATTCGATTGTTGAAAAATGGCACGCTGGCCTACACCGCCGAACCGGTCAACGAAATCTACCGGCCTTCGATCGATGTGTTTTTCGAGAGTGTGGCCAATTACTGGAACGGTGATGCGGTAGGGGTCTTGTTGACGGGAATGGGGCGCGATGGCGCGCAGGGGCTTAAACTCATGCGCGAACAAGGCTACCTGACTATCGCTCAGGACCAGAAAAGCAGTGCGGTATACGGAATGCCCAAAGCGGCCGCGGCCATCGACGCAGCCATGGAAATTCGTCCGCTGGACAAGATAGCGCCACGATTGCTGGAGATATTTGCGAAGTGACCACCATTAGCAGCAACCCTGGCCCAAGTAGTACTTCAGGTGATCGCACATGAATGATTTACAGCTCGACGATTTCAAAACCAACGAAAACGCCGCCATGGTGTTGTTGGTGGACGATCAGGCGATGATCGGCGAAGCGGTGCGTCGCGGGTTGTCGAACGAAGACAATATCGACTTCCACTTCTGCTCCGACCCGCATCAGGCCATCGCCCAGGCGATCCGTATCAAGCCGACGGTGATCCTGCAGGATCTGGTGATGCCCGGCCTGGACGGCCTGAGCCTGGTGCGCGAGTACCGCAATCATCCGGCGACCAAGGACATTCCGATCATTGTCCTGTCGACCAAGGAAGACCCGCTGATCAAGAGCGCGGCGTTTGCAGCCGGTGCCAATGACTATCTGGTGAAGCTGCCGGACAACATCGAGCTGGTGGCGCGGATCCGCTATCACTCGCGCTCCTACACGATGCTGTTGCAGCGCGACGCGGCGTACCGTGCATTGCGGGTCAGCCAGCAGCAATTGCTCGACACCAATCTGGTGCTGCAACGGCTGATGAACTCCGATGGACTGACCGGGCTGTCGAACCGCCGGCATTTCGATGAGTACCTGGAACTGGAATGGCGACGTTCGCAACGTGACCAGAGCCAACTGTCGTTGCTGATGATCGATGTCGATTACTTCAAGTCCTTCAATGACAGCTTCGGCCATCTGGAGGGCGATGAAGCCTTGCGCAAGGTGGCTGAAGCGATCCGCGACGCCGGCTCTCGCCCGTCCGACCTGCCGGCCCGTTACGGTGGCGAAGAGTTTGCGTTGGTGCTGCCCAATACCACGCTGGGCGGCGCACGTCTGGTGGCGGAGAAACTGCGCCAAACCGTGGCCGCGCTGAAGATTGCGCATATTGCACCGACCGAAGGCTCAAGCCTGACCATCAGCATTGGCCTGTCCACCGTGATCCCGCAACCGGGCAGCAATTGCCGGCAATTGATCTCGGCGGCGGACAAGGGGCTGTACCTGGCGAAGAACAATGGGCGTAATCAGGTGGGGATCGAGTGAGGTAATACGCGTTCTGTAGCAGCTGCCGAGCCCGCGAGGCTGCGTTCGAGGACGAAGTCCTCGCCAAACCTGCGCATGCGGTTTGCCTGAATGAGCGAGTTGTCTGATTTTACGACGGCTGCGCCGCCGGACGCAGCCTCGCAGGCTCGGCAGCTGCTACAAGCGTTCAGCTGAAAACCATTCGTGCCTAAAGCCGCCAGGCGGGCTGCCGTGAAGGCCTGATTACGTTATACTCGCCGGCTTTCAAAAGTTCGCCAACGAGTGCTGCCCGCCATGGAAATCAACCCGATCCTTAACAGTATCAAGGACCTGTCCGAGCGCTCCGAAACTATTCGGGGGTATCTTTGACTACGATCAAAAGCATGAGCGTCTGACCGAAGTCAATCGCGAGCTTGAAGATCCGTCTGTCTGGAACAACCCGTCGTACGCTCAGGAACTGGGCCGCGAGCGCTCCTTGCTGGCGCAGATCGTCGAAACCCTCGACGAAATGCACGCCGGCCTCGCCGACGCCAAAGACCTGCTGCTGATGTCCGCCGAAGAAGAAGACCAGGCTGCCGTCGATGACGTCGCTGCCGAAGTCGAGCGCCTGCGCGAGTCGCTGGAAAAACTCGAATTCCGTCGTATGTTCAGCGGTGAAATGGATGCCAACAACGCCTACCTGGACATCCAGGCCGGCTCCGGTGGCACCGAGGCTCAGGACTGGGCCAACATCCTGCTGCGCATGTACCTGCGCTGGGCTGACAAACGCGGTTTCGACGCGACCATCATGGAGCTGTCGGCCGGTGAAGTCGCCGGGATCAAGGGCGCTACCGTGCACATCAAGGGCGAATACGCCTTTGGCTGGTTGCGTACCGAAATCGGCGTTCACCGTCTGGTACGCAAGAGCCCGTTCGACTCCGGCAACCGTCGTCACACCTCGTTCTCGGCCGTGTTCGTGTCGCCGGAAATCGATGACAACATCGAAATCGACATCAACCCGTCGGACCTGCGCATCGACACCTACCGCTCCTCGGGCGCCGGTGGTCAGCACGTAAACACCACCGACTCGGCCGTACGTATCACCCACGTACCGTCCAACACCGTGGTCAGCTGCCAGAACGAACGCTCCCAGCACGCCAACAAAGACACCGCGATGAAAATGTTGCGGGCGCGCTTGTACGAGCAGGAAGTGCAGAAACGCAACGCCGCTTCCCAGGCCCTGGAAGACACCAAGTCCGACATCGGCTGGGGGCACCAGATCCGCTCGTATGTACTCGATGCGTCGCGAATCAAGGATTTGCGCACTAACATCGAACGCAGCGACTGCGACAAGGTGCTCGACGGCGACATCGACGAATACCTGGTGGCCAGCCTGAAACAAGGCCTGTAAGCCATGCAATACCGGATCGCCTGACACCCCACGATCCCTGTAGGAGCCGGCTTGCCGGCGATCCCCGGCCGCAGGCCGGGGGCAATGAACCTGATGGAATATTTAAAGACATGAGCGACCTAGAACTCGACCCGCAAGCCCTGCAACAGGAAGAAAACTCCCTGATCGCCCTGCGCAAGGAAAAGCTTGCTGCCGAGCGCGCCAAGGGCAATGCCTTCCCGAATGACTTCCGCCGCGACAACTACTGCGATGACTTGCAGAAACAGTACGCGGACAAGACCAAGGAAGAGCTGGCAGAGGCTGCAATCCCGGTCAAGGTTGCCGGTCGCATCATGCTCAACCGTGGCTCGTTCATGGTGATCCAGGACATGACCGGTCGCATCCAGGTTTACGTCAACCGTAAAACCCTGTCCGAAGACACCCTGGCCGCGGTGAAAACCTGGGACATGGGCGACATCATTGCCGCCGAAGGCACCCTGGCCCGTTCCGGCAAGGGCGATCTGTACGTCGAAATGACCAGCGTGCGCCTGCTGACCAAGTCGCTGCGCCCACTGCCGGACAAGCACCACGGCCTGACCGACACCGAGCAGCGCTACCGTCAGCGTTACGTTGACCTGATCGTCAACGAAGACGTGCGCCAGACTTTCCGCGTGCGTTCGCAAGTGATTGCGCACATCCGCAGCTTCCTGATGCAGCGTGACTTCCTTGAAGTCGAAACGCCGATGCTGCAAACCATCCCGGGTGGCGCAGCGGCCAAGCCGTTCGAGACTCACCACAACGCGCTCGACATGGGCATGTTCCTGCGAATCGCGCCTGAGTTGTACCTCAAGCGGCTTGTTGTTGGTGGGTTTGAAAAAGTCTTCGAAATCAACCGCAACTTCCGTAACGAGGGCGTTTCGACTCGTCACAACCCAGAATTCACCATGTTGGAGTTCTACCAGGCGTACGCCGACTACGAAGACAACATGGACCTGACCGAAGAACTGTTCCGTGAACTGGCGCAGCTGGTTCTGGGCAGCACTGACGTGCCTTACGGCGACAAAGTGTTCCACTTCGGTGAGCCCTTCGTGCGTCTGTCGGTGTTCGACTCGATCCTCAAGTACAACCCTGAGTTGACCGCTGACGACCTGAACGACATCGACAACGCTCGCGCCATCGCCAAGAAGGCCGGTGCCAAGGTGCTGGGCTTCGAAGGTCTGGGCAAGCTGCAAGTGATGATTTTCGAAGAACTGGTCGAGCACAAGCTGGAACAGCCGCACTTCATCACCCAGTACCCGTTCGAAGTGTCGCCGCTGGCCCGTCGCAACGATGACAACCCGAACGTCACCGACCGTTTTGAACTGTTCATCGGCGGCCGTGAAATCGCCAACGCCTACTCCGAGTTGAACGACGCGGAAGACCAGGCCGAGCGCTTCATGGCTCAGGTCGCCGACAAGGACGCGGGCGACGACGAAGCCATGCATTACGACGCCGACTTCGTTCGCGCGCTGGAGTACGGCATGCCGCCAACGGCGGGTGAAGGCATCGGCATCGACCGTCTGGTGATGCTGCTGACCAACTCTCCGTCGATCCGCGACGTGATCCTGTTCCCGCACATGCGGCCGCAAGCGTAAGTGTTTCAATTAAAAAGCCGCCTTTTCAGGCGGCTTTTTATTGCCTGTCTGGTACAAACGTATCAATTTGTTGCTTTCATCTGAAAGGAAAGACCTGTCGTGAATCATGCAATGGCTCAAGAAGGTGCAGCGGGTATCGCCACTGCGGTCGCTGAAAGTGTTCAGTACCAGGGCCGCAAGGCCAGCCGACAGGGCAGCGAGCAGCGTCGACAGGTCATTCTCGATGCGGCGATGCGCATTGTCGTGCGCGATGGCGTGCGGGCCGTGCGTCACCGCGCGGTGGCGGCCGAGGCCGGTGTGCCGCTGTCAGCGACCACCTACTATTTCAAGGACATCGATGACTTGCTCACCGATACCTTCGCTCAGTACGTGGAGCGCAGTGCGGCGTTCATGGCCAAGCTGTGGGTGAACAACGAAGGCCTGCTGCGCGAGATGGTGGTCAGTGGCGACGGCAGCCCACAGGCGCGTTCGAAACTGGCGGACGATATTGCACGGTTGATGACGGACTATGTTCACCGCCAACTGATCAGCCGTCGCGAGCACTTGATGGCGGAACAGGCGTTCCGCCAAGAGGCTTTGTTGAACCCGCGTCTGGCGGAGTTGGTGCGCGCGCATCAGCAAATTCTTCTCCAGGGTACGCGCCAGCTTTTCGAGGTATTGGGTTCGCGTGAGCCACAAGAGGATGCCAAAGTGTTGACGGCGATTATCGGACGGATGGAATATCAGGGCCTGCTCAACGACGCCGAGCCTGTGGGTGAAGTGGAAATGCTCGGTATCCTCAATCGTTACATGCACTTGGTACTCGCGTCGGTGTGAGTTGAGCGTAGTCCCTTTAGCAGCTGCCGAAGGCTGCGTCCGGCGACGAAGTCGTCGTAAAACCTGCAACCTGTTCCTTAAGGGTTTATTCGGGATTCAGATTTTACGACTGCTTCGCAGCCGAACGCAGCCGAACGCAGCCGAACGCAGCCTTCGGCAGCTGCTACAGGACTGCGTGTGTTCATAGGGAGTGTTGAATGAAAGCCTGGCGCGTCGTGGTGATCGCCTTGTCGTTTGTGCTGCTCAGTGGCTGCCTGGTGACCTTCAAGGAGCCTCTGCCCGCAAGCGAGCCCGCGCCCAAAGGTTTGCTCGGCAAATGGACCAGCACCAACGCGTGGGGCGAGCCGATGAACCTGGAGCTGAGGCGCATCGGCGACAATCGCTATCAGGCCGTCAGCTACTTCAAGGCCAAACCCGGCGAACGTGAAGCATATCCTTTCACCGTCTCGCGTCATGGCAGCCGCTGGTATCTGTCGGCGAAGGTACCCGCCAGATTCGGCGGCCATTTCACCATTGCCGGTTTCGAGATCACGGATAAGCATGAACTTGTGGTCTACAACCTCGATATCGAGCAGATCAACCAGGCCCGCGGACAAAACGTCTTGAGCGGCGAAGGCTTCCAGACCGACGACGGCGACGGCGTATTGGTCAACAATGCGATGGATCAGGTCTTCAGCTACCTCGACGATCCGGCCAATTCCGATGTCTTCGTCGAAGCCGTGCGTTATCAGCGCTTGGCCAAAAGCAAATAAACCCAGCACATAACGGTTTTTCTACAGGAGTTACGGGTGGACGAATACCAGCAGACGATACGCATTTTGTCCGATCGCATTGTGCTGGCGCAGACGCCGATTCGCGTCCTTGATGCGGTCAAATGGGACGACAGCATCCGCCAAGGGTTCCTCAAGGCCAAGGGCAAGGAAATGCCGGCCATAGACCGCGATTACTACCTCAATCGGCCACTGTCGTTCGACTCCAGCAAAGTGAAACTGGAATTCCAGAACATCGAACGCGACATCACCCGTCAGCTCGGCCAGTTCAACCCGGTTGGCCAGATCATGCGCCGCATGTGCAAGGAATACCGGATGGTGGTGCGCATGCTTGAAGCGCGCGGCACTGAGGATTTCGGCCTGATTTCCCAGGAACTGTACGGCGCCGCCTCCGACGCGTTTCACGCCGGCGATCCGACCCTGGCTGATCTGGGGTTGATGCTTTCCGATTACTTGAACAACATCGACGGCCGCGGCGATCTCAAGGATGAGCCAAAAATCCTCACGGCCAAGGAAGCCGTGCATCTGTTGCAAACCCGATTGAACAAGGTGTTTGGCGAGGCCGAAGAGACCATTCGGGTGTTCGAGTCCGACGGGATCGTCGCCGATGCGGCAGCCGGCGCCGACTACATCAAGATCCGCGCCGATGCGATGTTCAACGATCGCGACGTGCGTGCCCTGGAAGTGCACGAAGGGCTGGTGCATGTCGGCACCACGCTCAACGGTTTGAACCAGCCGATCTGCACCTTCCTGTCCAAGGGGCCGCCGTCGTCGACGGTGACGCAGGAAGGCCTGGCGATCCTGATGGAAATCATCACGTTCGCTTCCTACCCGAGTCGTTTGCGCAAACTGACCAACCGCACCCGCGCCATTCACATGGTGGAGGAGGGCGCGGACTTCCTGCAGATCTTCGAATTCTTCCGCGAGCAAGGCTTCGAGATGGCGGAAAGCTACGGCAACGCCAGTCGGGTGTTCCGCGGTTCAGTGCCAAATGGCCTGCCATTTACCAAAGACTTGTCCTACCTCAAGGGATTTATCATGGTTTACAACTACATTCAGTTGGCCGTGCGTAAAGGCAAGCTTGAGCAGATTCCGCTGCTGTTTTGCGGCAAGACCACGCTGGAAGACATGCGCACGCTGCGTCAGTTGGTTGATGAGGGGTTGGTGGTGCCGCCAAAGTATCTGCCGGATCAGTTCCGCGACCTGAACGCGCTGTCGGCGTGGATGTGCTTCTCCAACTTCCTCAATCACCTGAGCCTGGACCGGATCGAAGCGGATTACTCCAACATCCTGTGAACAACAAGGGCCCTGTAGGAGCCGAGCTCGCTCGCGATGGCGCAATTACATTCAACATTTGTATCGCCTGACATACCGCTATCGCGAGCAAGCTCGGCTCCTACAGGTACGGTGTTCCAACCCCTGTTTTCGCGAGGTTTCAACGGATGAGATTCCTCGGCATTGTTTGCCTGCTTCTGACCTTGAGCGGTTGCAGCTCCCTGCTGTTCTACCCCGAGCCCGGTCAGCTGTTCACCCCGGAAAAAGCTCATCTCGAATACCGTGACGTCACCCTTGTCACCGCTGACGGCCTCAAACTCAATGCCTGGTGGTTGCCAGCCAAGAAAGGTGTCGAAGTCAAAGGTACGGTACTGCACTTGCACGGCAACGGGGGCAACTTGCCGATGCACCTGGGTGGGAGCTATTGGTTGCCCAAGCACGGCTATCAAGTGCTGCTGATCGACTATCGTGGCTACGGTTTGTCCGAAGGGAAGCCGAGCCTGCCAGCGATCTATCAGGACATTGACGCGGCGTTCAAATGGCTCGATCAGGCACCAGAGGTCAAAGGCAAGCCGCTGATCCTGCTCGGCCAAAGCCTCGGTGGCTCGATGGCCGTGCACTATCTGGCTCAACACCCCGAGCGCCAGAAACAACTCAAGGCGTTGGTCCTTGACAGCGCGCCCGCCAGCTATCGCAGTGTCGGCCAATATGTCTTGGGCACTTCATGGCTGACCTGGCCGTTCCAGGTGCCGTTATCCTGGCTGGTGCCGGACGGTGACAGCGCAATCAACTCGATGGAGCAGATCAAAGATGTGCCGAAACTGATCTACCACAGCATCGACGATCCGATCGTGCCCCTTTCCAACGGCATCCGACTGTATCAAGCTGCGCCGCCGCCACGCGTGCTGCAACTGACCCGAGGCGGTCATGTGCAGACGTTCGTCGACCCGGTCTGGCAGAAAGTCATGCTGCGTTATCTCGACGACCCGCAGCATTTCAACGGTCTGCGCCGCCTGGGTGAAATCCCCAATTACCCGGCACCCCCGAATTCAGAAGATGAACCACCAGAGAGCCCGCAATGAGTGAAGAACGTAACGCCATCCCAATGATCATCACCGGTATCTGCAGCATCCTCGGCACCGTTGGCGCCTTGTGGTACTACGGCTACCTGCATTTCGCCAAGCCTGAGGATGCGTTGCTGCTCAGCGACTTCACCATGCTCAAGACCGTGCCGGGCGAAGACTACAAAGTCTCCCTGGAACCGGCCGCGCAAGTGGCCCAGTGCATCGATGGCGTGCTGGTGCTGTTCGACACCGAGCAAAAAGGCCTGACCGGCGTGTTGGTCAACAACAAGAAAAAAGCCGTGCGCTGCATGGGGCAGGAAACGCCGCAGAAGCTGGAGCAGTAGGCCTTTCCAGAAGTCGCCAATAATCCATTGTGGGAGCGAGCCTGCTCGCGAATGTGATTGTTCAGTCCCATTGGTGTTGACTGACACTCCGCCATCGCGAGCAGGCTCGCTCCCACAGTTTTATATCGGTTGGATCAGTGTTTTTGCTTGTCGCTACCCGCCGATAAATCGTGCAAATGACGACGGGACAAGGCGAGAAAACGCGGCGTGGGACCGACGTCTTCGTACAGCGGATCACCTTCTTCGTCAGTGGCCACAACGGTCGAGCCTTTCACGTAGGGAAAGCTTTTTTCGAGCTCTTCCAGGGCGGCGCCGATCAATTCGCCCAGAAGCTCTTCGGGTTGGCGTTTGGGGTACATTTCAGTAATGGCCGCCAGCCGTGCGGCGGCTTCCACGTCCAGATGAATCGTGTAGCCCGTCTCGGTCAGGCGACCCTTGGCGTTTTCTTCCCAATGTTGGGCAAGTTCGCGAATTTTCATAATGACCTCAGTGCGTTCCTGCTCGTGGCAGGCCATGTCAGTGACCGGCAGTGGCCGGCGAAAGCCGTTGTGCAGCTTTCTCTTCAGACTAGCCTCTACGCACGGAGTTTAAAGTCGCTTCGTCGTTTGCTTGTAAGAACGGCTTTACGGCGGCACTCTTGGGGTCAAAGCATGATGTTCATGGCCGCCCGGATTTTTGCTGGAGAACTGCTGATGACCGATATTGATGCACGCTTGCGCGAAGACGTTCACCTGTTGGGTGAGCTGTTGGGCAATACCATTCGTGAACAGTACGGGGACGGCTTTCTCGACAAGATCGAGCAGATCCGCAAGGGCGCCAAGGCCGATCGTCGCGGCTCGATGGACGCCGAACTGAGCGCCAGCCTCAACCAATTGAGCGAAGACGAGTTGCTGCCGGTGGCGCGGGCGTTCAACCAGTTTCTCAACCTGGCCAACATCGCCGAGCAATATCAGCTGATTCACCGCCGCGAAGCCTCGCAACCCGCACCGTTCGAGGCGCGCGTGTTGCCGGAACTACTCGCTCGCTTGCGCGCTGAAGGCCACGGCGCCGACGCTCTGGCCCGGCAACTGGGGCGACTGGAGATCGAGTTGGTGCTGACCGCGCACCCGACCGAAGTCGCGCGCCGCACGCTGATCCAGAAGTACGACGCGATTGCCGCGCAATTGGCCGCACAAGACCACCGCGACCTGACCCCGGCTGAACGCGAGCAGATCCAGGCGAAATTGCAGCGCCTGATCGCCGAAGCCTGGCACACCGAAGAAATCCGCCGCACCCGTCCGACGCCGGTGGACGAAGCCAAGTGGGGATTCGCGGTGATCGAACATTCGCTGTGGCAGGCCATCCCCAATTACCTGCGCAAGGCCGATAAAGCCCTGCATGACGCCACTGGCCTGCGCTTGCCGCTGGAGGCCGCGCCGATTCGTTTCGCCTCGTGGATGGGCGGCGACCGCGACGGCAATCCCAACGTTACGGCTAGCGTCACCCGCGAAGTGTTGCTGCTGGCGCGCTGGATGGCCGCCGATTTGTATGTGCGAGATGTCGATCAACTGGCCGCAGAGTTGTCGATGCAACAAGCCAGCGAGGCATTAAAAGCCAAGGCCTTGGACAGCGCTGAACCGTATCGTGCCGTGCTTAAACAGCTGCGCGAACGCCTGCGGGCAACGCGTAACTGGGCGCACGCGTCCTTGACGACGACCACTGCGGCACCGGCCGATGTGCTGCAAAACAACCGCGACCTGCTGGATCCGCTGGAGCTGTGCTACCACTCGCTGCATGAATGCGGCATGGGCGTGATCGCCGACGGCCCGTTGCTCGATTGCCTGCGTCGGGCGGTGACCTTCGGCTTGTTTCTGGTGCGCCTGGATGTGCGTCAGGATTCGTCGCGGCACACTGCGGCCATGACCGAAATCACCGATTACCTGGGCCTTGGTCGCTACGAAGACTGGAGCGAGGACGAGCGCATCGCGTTCCTGATGCGCGAACAGAACAACCGTCGGCCGTTGCTGCCGGCGTATTTCAAACCGTCGGCGGATACCGCCGAAGTGCTCGCAACCTGTCGGGAAATCGCCGCGGCGCCCGGCGCATCGCTCGGTTCGTATGTGATCTCCATGGCCGGTGCCGCCTCCGACGTGCTCGCCGTGCAATTGTTGCTCAAAGAGGCTGGTGTGCTGCGGCCGATGCGCGTGGTGCCGCTGTTCGAAACCCTGGCGGACCTCGATAACGCTGGCCCGGTGATCGAAAAACTGTTGTTGCTGCCGGGCTATCGTTCGCGCTTGCAAGGCCCGCAGGAAGTGATGATCGGCTACTCCGATTCGGCCAAGGATGCCGGCACTACGGCGGCGGCCTGGGCGCAGTATCGGGCGCAGGAACGCTTGGTTGACATCTGCCGCGAGCAGCAAGTGGAACTGCTGTTGTTCCACGGTCGCGGTGGCACCGTGGGGCGTGGCGGCGGTCCGGCGCACGCAGCGATTCTGTCGCAGCCACCGGGTTCGGTCGCTGGGCGTTTCCGCACCACCGAGCAAGGGGAAATGATTCGTTTCAAATTCGGCCTGCCGGACATCGCCGAGCAAAACCTCAATCTGTACCTGGCCGCAGTACTGGAAGCGACCCTGCTGCCACCGCCTCCACCGGAACCGGCCTGGCGCCATTTGATGGACGAACTGGCCGCCGATGGCGTCAAGGCGTACCGCGCCGTGGTGCGTAAGAACCCGCAATTTGTCGAGTATTTCCGCCAGTCGACGCCGGAACAGGAACTGGGGCGTTTGCCGCTGGGCAGTCGCCCGGCCAAACGCCGCGCCGGCGGGATCGAAAGCCTGCGCGCGATTCCGTGGATCTTCGGCTGGACCCAGACACGCCTGATGTTGCCGGCCTGGTTGGGCTGGGAAGCCGCGTTGAGCAAGGCGCTGGAACGCGGTGAAGGCGAGCTGTTGGGGCAGATGCGCGAACAATGGCCGTTCTTCCGCACCCGCATCGACATGCTGGAAATGGTTCTGGCCAAAGCGGACGCCGACATCGCCCGATCCTACGATGAGCGCTTGGTCGAGCCGGATTTGCTTCCTTTAGGTGCGCATTTACGCGACCTATTGTCGCAGGCCTGTGCCGTGGTCCTGGGGTTGACCGGCCAGTCGCAGCTAATGGCACATAGCCCAGACACCCTTGAATTCATCCGCTTGCGCAACACCTATCTCGACCCGCTTCATCTATTGCAGGCGGAGTTGCTGGCCCGTTCGCGACAACAGGACGTGGCGCAAGGCAGCCCTGTAGAACAGGCGTTACTGGTGTCTGTGGCGGGGATTGCCGCCGGTTTGCGAAATACCGGCTAAGGTTTTTGCCGTGGGGCGAGTCACTCGGCGCGGGCGTCGGGTGCCTGTGGGCGAGGGGCTGAAAAGGTCGGGCAGGCGACAGTTAATGATGGGGTTGCGACTTGGGGCACTCCATCGAAAGGGCGAGTCAGGCGGCAGTTTCTCCGACTTTCGGCGGCTTGTGTGGGCAGGATCTGCTGTGTATCTTGATCAGCCTCTGGCCGTTTGGGCGGCCACGACCCTATTTTGAGATTGGCCCCACGAGGCGAATCTGACGTTATCCATATAAAAATTGAGGAGCACATCGATGCGCGTCATTCTGCTGGGAGCTCCCGGGGCTGGTAAAGGTACTCAGGCTCAGTTCATCACCGAGAAATTCGGCATTCCGCAAATTTCCACTGGCGACATGTTGCGTGCAGCCGTCAAGGCCGGCACCGAGCTGGGCCTGATCGCCAAGAGCGTCATGGACAGCGGTGGCCTGGTATCCGATGACCTGATCATCAACCTGGTCAAGGAACGCATCAGCCAGGCCGATTGCGCCAACGGTTTCCTGTTCGACGGTTTCCCGCGCACCATTCCTCAGGCTGAAGCCCTGGTGAAGGCTGGCGTCGAGTTGGATCACGTATTGGAAATCGACGTAAAAGACGAAGACATCGTCCAGCGTATCGCTGGTCGTCGTGTTCACGAGGCCAGCGGCCGCGTGTATCACATCGTCTACAACCCGCCGAAAATTGCCGGTAAAGACGACATCACCGGTGAAGAGCTGGTACAGCGCAAAGACGACACCGAAGAAACCGTGCGTCATCGCCTGTCGGTCTACCACGCCCAGACCGAGCCTCTGGTGAAGTTTTACCAGGAGCTGTCCGCCGCTCAAGGCAAACCGAAGTACAGCCACGTCGAAGGTGTTGGCTCGGTTGAAGCGATCACCGGCAAAGTGCTTGAAGCACTGAGCTAAAAAAACGCTTCATCTTCTACGGCCCGCTTGCGGGCCGTAGTTGTTTATACTGGCGCACTTTTTCTGACCTCTCTTACGGAAACATCGATGAGCACCTTGCTGGCCCTGGACACCGCGACTGAAGCTTGCTCCGTTGCCTTGCTGCATGACGGCAACGTCACGAGCCATTACGAGGTGATCCCGCGCCTGCATGCGCAGAAGCTGTTGCCGATGATTCAGCAATTGCTCGCCGATGCCGGGACTACCCTGCAAGCGGTTGATGCCATCGCGTTTGGCCGCGGGCCGGGCGCGTTTACCGGTGTGCGGATCGCCATTGGTGTGGTGCAAGGCTTGGCGTTTGCCCTGGATCGTCCGGTGTTGCCGGTGTCGAACCTGGCGGTACTGGCGCAACGCGCGTATCGCGAACACGGTGTGAGCCAGGTGGCGGCCGCCATCGATGCACGGATGGATGAAGTGTATTGGGGTTGCTACCGCGAAACGGCGGGGGAGATGCGCCTGGTTGGCAAAGAAGCCGTGTTGCCCCCGGAAGTGGCGGCATTGCCGGCGGATGCCAGCGGCGAGTGGTTCGGTGCGGGCACGGGTTGGGGGTATGCCGAGCGCATTGCCGTGAACCTGACCGGGCACGACGCGGGCATGTTGCCGCATGCCGAAGACCTGCTGGCGCTGGCACGTTTTGCTTGGGAGCGCGGTGAGGCGATTGTCGCGGATGAGGCTCAGCCGGTTTACCTGCGCGATAAAGTGGCGACGCCTAAGGCCCGTTGATTTCTCGCTACCGAGTTGGTCCCATCGCGAGCAGGCTCGCTCCCACAGGGGATTTGTGAACGCGGCAGATCCAGTGTGGGAGCGAGCCTGCTCGCGATGGCGGTATATCAGCCAGCGCCAATCTTCAGTTTATTGCTCCGGCTTTTAAACCTTTTCCTATTTCTGTGTTCTAGTTATCACCGAGCGGTTTGCGAAGTGGGTAGTGCGCCACTAGACTGCCATCATTGATACCGGACATGTACTCATGCGTATAGACGGCGTTTCCTCTCAGTCCTATCCCATCAAGCGCAAGCCTCGCAAAGGCCCTGTGGCGGAAGACGATTACATCGATATCGACGGTGAGCTGGAAACTCCCTCCGAAGAGCAAATGGCTGCCCGTGCTGCCAAAGCCTCTGCGCAACGCCTGAGCAATCTCCCGGCTCGTCAGCAAGACATGATCTACCAGCGCGCCATGAGCAAAAGCGTCGCCACGGCTCTGGCCAGCTACCTGAGCACGGCCAGTTTTGTCGATTGGGATACGGATGTGCTGGGCCTCGACCTGTACATCTGATGCGGCTGCCTTACTACCTCGGCTGTCCGTCCTGGAGTGAAAACGCCTGGCGTGATTATCTCTATCCGCCCGACGCGAAACCCGCCGAATTTCTAAATCTCTATACCCAAATATTCAACGCCGTAGAAGGCAATACGACCTTCTACGCGAGCCCGGCTGCCACCACGGTGCAGCGTTGGGCTGAAGCCATGCCCGAACACTTTCGTTTTACGGCCAAGTTCCCTGGTGACATCAGCCACGGCGGTGACCTGCGCGAGCAACTGACCGCCGCCGAAACCTTCGTGCAATTGCTCAGCCCCTTGGGTGAGCGGGTTTCGCCGTTGTGGCTGCAATTGTCGAAAAGCTTCACGCCGCAACGATTGCCCGAACTGGCCGCTTTCATTGATGCGCTGGAGCGGCCGTTGGCCGTCGAGGTGCGCCACGACGCGTTCTTTGCCAAGGGTGATGCCGAGCGAATGTTCAATCGCCTGCTGCTGGATCGCGGTGTCGAGCGCATCTGCCTCGATCCGCGCGCGCTGTTTAGCTGCACGTCTACCGATTCGTCAGTACTCCACGCCCAATCGAAAAAGCCCAAAGTACCGCCGCGTCCGGCGGCGTTCACTCAGTTCCCGCAAGTGCGTTTCATCGGCCATCCCCTGCTGGAAGCCAACGATCCGTTTCTGCTGCCGTGGGTCGAGAAAATCGCCGCGTGGATCGAAGAGGGCCGCACGCCCTACATCTTCCTGCACACCGCCGACAACCTGCTGGCTGCCAAACTGGCGCAACGCTTTCACGCACAACTGATGCTGCGTTTGCCTGGCCTGCCGCCGCTACCTGAGCTATACAGAGAACCCGCAGCGGAGCAACTTGGCTTGCTCTGAGGCGGATTCGTTCCCCTTTTCAGGAGCCTGCCAATGGATGCGCAAACCCTTCGAGCCCAGGCGTTCAAAGCACTGCACGAACGCGACGGCGCTTTTGTCATTCCCAACCCGTGGGACGCCGGCTCGGCGAAGATGGTCGCCAGCCTGGGGTTCGAGGCGCTGGCGACCACCAGCGCCGGTTACGCCTTTTCCAATGCACGCCCCGACGGCGCGATGACCCTGGACGATACGCTGGCGAATGTTCGGGCGATTGTCGCAGCGACGAATCTGCCGGTGGCGGTGGATCTGGAAAACGGTTTTGCCGACGACCCTGCCGAGTGCGCCCAGAGCATTTTGCGCGCGGCGGAAGCCGGCGCTGTCGGCGGTTCTATCGAAGATGCCACGGGCCGTGAAGCGGCGCCGATCTACTGCTTCGAACATGCCGTGGCGCGCATTGAAGCGGCAGTGGTGGCGGCGCGCAGCTTGCCGTTCCCCTTCATGCTGACTGCGCGAGCCGAGAATTATCTGCACGGCAATCCCGATCTCGCCGACACCATCCGCCGCTTGCAGGCGTTTGCCGAGGCAGGTGCCGACGTGCTCTATGCGCCGGGGCTGCGCAGTGCTGAAGAGGTGTTGGCGGTGGTCCGTGCTGTGGCGCCCAAACCGGTCAATGTGTTGATGTCAGGCGGGCTCAAGCTCACGGTCGAGCAGTTGAGCGAAATGGGCGTCAAACGCATCAGCGTCGGTTCGGCGCTGGCCCTGGCGGCGTATGGCGAGTTTTTCCGCGCGGCCGAAGAGATCAAGACCTCGGGCACCTTCGGGTTTACCTCGCGGTCCATGCCGTACGCGAAGGCCAATCAACTGTTCAAAGGCTGACGATGCGGTTTCGCTAAGGGTTACGCAGCGATGCGCAGGTTTTGCAGAACGATCGGGCGCGCCCAGCCGTTATCGAAGTCGAGTTGTTTCTGTTGTTCCACCAGCTCTTGGGGGGAGAACGGCGGGAAGGGTTTGTCCAGCAGGTCCAATTCGAATTCGGCGATCGGCAGGTGCAGCGGACGCGGTTGCGGCGCCGGGCCGGCTTGCGGCACAGGTTGGCCGGCGGTGAGCACGATTGGGCGGACCCAGCCGCTTTCGAAGTTTTGTTGTTTTTGCTGAGCGACGATTTCTTCCGCCGGGAACGGTGGGGCCGGTTTGTCGGCCAGGTCCATTTCGAACTCGGCAATTGGCAAAAACAGCGGCTCGGGCGGGCGAACCACGGTTTCTGTCACGTTGCATTCGCGCTGGGAGACGATGTGCGCCAGCAGCTCGCTGCCAACCATCGGTTCGACCGGGCTGTTGAGATCGACCGGTGGAAATTTGAGCGACTCTGGTACCCCATCACCCGGCTGATCGGCCAGCGCCCGGGCAAAAAAATCTTGCCACAGGTGACTGACACCGCCCAGCGCTTGGGTATTTCGCAGGTTGTAATCGCCATAGGGCGAGATAAAACCTGTGATTGTGGGGTGAAAGTCTGACATTTCTCTCGGTCGACGCTCAGCTCTGGCAAAATGCCCGTTAGTTTTGTTATCGGCCGTTTTTGCCGATCATTAATTTTTTGAGCGTGTTTTCCGATGACTGATCAACCGGCAGTTTGCCGCATCCATGTCGAGGCCCTGGGCACGACCTTTCAGCCACAAGCCGAGCAATGGGCCGAGCGCCTGGGCTTGCCGTTGCAGGTGGATGACGGCGAATTTGCCTTGCAGGTCGGCGAGCAGGGTTTGCAGTTGCAACAGCTCGGGGCTGATGCGCCGGGGCCGGTGCGGGTGGATTTCGTCGAAGGCGGGGCGGCGCATCGCCGGTTGTTCGGTGGCGGAACGGGGCAGATGATCGCCAAGGCTGTTGGCATCGCGCAGGGCGTGCGTCCGCGTGTTCTGGATGCCACGGCGGGGCTGGGCAAGGATGCGTTCGTGCTGGCGAGCCTGGGCTGCGAGATGAGCCTGATCGAGCGTCAGCCGCTGATCGGCGCCTTGCTGGAGGATGGCCTGGCGCGCGGTGCGGAAGATTTCGATGTGGCGCCGATCGTGGCGCGGATGAAATTACTCAAGGGCAACTCAATCGAGGTGATGCGCAATTGGGAAGGGGAGCCGCCGCAGGTGATCTACCTCGACCCGATGTTTCCCCATCGTGAGAAAACCGCGTTGGTGAAAAAGGAAATGCGCCTGTTCCGGCCATTGGTGGGTGATGACCCGGATGCGCCAGCACTGCTGGAAGCCGCGTTGGCGTTGGCCAGTCACCGGGTAGTGGTCAAGCGCCCGCGCAAGGCACCGTGCATTGCCGGGCCCAAGCCGAGCCATGCGCTGGATGGCAAATCCAGCCGGTATGACATTTATCCGAAAAAAGCGCTGAAGCCTTGAAACCGAGTTGCCTTCATCGCGAGCAGGCTCACTCCCACAGGTCAGTCGCTGACCCTGTGGGAGCGAGCCTGCTCGCGATGGGGCCAGACCAGACAAGCCAAATCTATCAAGCTGTCTCTGGCCGATAAGCCCGCATAAACAACTCCACCACTTCCCGCACATGTTCCTCGGCCGCATCCCCGGTCACCGGCTCGCCGCAGCCATACAGCAACCGAAAATTCCCCGCGCCCTTGAGCAGGCAAAAGAAATGCTCGGCTGCATTGCGCGGTTTATCGATGCTCAACACACCGCTTTGATCAACCTTGGCCAGCAACCGCTCCATGCCATGCAGCATGCGTTGCGGCCCGGCCTCGAAGAAGATCAGCGAGAGTTTCGGGTCCTGGCTGCCGAGGGTGATCATCAGACGGTGCAGGTTCACCGATTCGTCGCTGTTGATCAGCTGATGAAAGCCATGCGCGATGTTCAGCAACACCGTTTCCACCGCAATGCCGTCCGGCAATTCGAAAAACAGCGGTGGCAGTTGCTCTTCACACTTGGCGACAACGGCGGCGGAGAACAGCGTCTCCTTGTCGTTGAAGTGGCTGTAGACAGTCAGTTTCGACACGCCAGCCTCAGCCGCCACGGCATCCATGCTGGTGTTGGCGTAACCATTGCTCAAAAACAGAATTTTCGCCGCATCAAGGATGGCCTGGCGCTTGGCCAGATCCTTGGGACGGCCCGGACCATTGGGTGCTGAAAGTTTGTTCGACATTCTTCGCTTTAATACTGGACTGGTGAGTTTGCTATTAATACCATACTGGTCAGTATAATTACTCCAAGCACCATTAGCGAAAGGTCGTTCACCATGTTCCGCTATGCCTTGCACCTCGCGTTGCCAGTCAGCCTGGCGTTTTTATTGACTGCGTGTGGTCACGAAGAGGCGCCTCAAGTCACCATTCGCCCGGCCATGGTGGTGCAGCCAGAGCCTTCGGCGCAGGCGATGGAAAGCTATCCCGGGGAAGTGCGGGCTCGTTATGAGCCGGACCTGGCGTTTCGCATTGGCGGCAAAGTCAGCCGACGACTGGTCGAAGAAGGGCAGCGGGTCAAGGCTGACCAGCCTCTGGCAGAGCTCGATCCACAGGACGTGCGCCTGCAACTGGAAGCCACCCGCGCCCAGGTCGCCGCCGCCGAGGCCAACCTGAGCCTGGTGCGCGCCGAGCGGGATCGCTACAAGACCCTGATGGATCGTCAGATGGTCAGCCATTCGCAGTACGACAATGCCGAAAACCTTTACCGCTCCGGTGAAGCACGCCTCAAGCAAATCAAAGCCGAATTCAATGTCTCGACCAATCAGGCGAGTTACGCGGTGCTGCGCGCGCCTCAGGATGGCGTGGTGGCCAAGCGGGCCGTGGAAGTCGGGCAAGTGGTGGCTGCCGGGCAAACCGTGTTCACCATTGCGACCGATGGCGAACGTGAAGTATTGATCAGCCTGCCGGAACAGAGCTTCGGCCGCTTCAAGGTCGGTCTGCCAGTGCTGGTAGAACTCTGGAGCCAACCTGATCAGCGCTTTGCCGGACGCATCCGCGAACTGTCGCCTGCCGCCGATCCAAAATCGCGCACCTTCGCCGCTCGCATCGCGTTCACCGCCGGCAAAGTCCCGGCGGAACTCGGCCAAAGCGCCCGGGTGTTCATCCAGACCGCAGAAACTATCGCGTTGTCGGTGCCTTTATCGGCCATCACGGCAGAAAACGGTGCGACGTACGTTTGGGTGCTCGGCGCCAACAACACCTTGAAGAAAGCCCCGGTCCGCATCGGCGCCTTCGGCGAGAAAACCGTGCCGGTGCTCGAAGGCCTGAACGCCAGCGACTGGGTCGTGGCAGCCGGTGTTCATGTGCTGCATGACGGGCAGCAAGTGCGTCCGGTGGATCGCTCCAACCGCGCGGTCAATCTGGCGGACAAGGAGTAATTCCCGATGGGTTTCAATCTTTCCGAATGGGCGTTGCGTAATCGCCAGATCGTACTGTTCCTGATGCTCCTGCTGGCCGTTGTCGGCGCACTTTCCTACACCAAACTCGGCCAAAGCGAAGACCCGCCATTTACCTTCAAGGCGATGGTAATTCGAACCAACTGGCCGGGTGCCACGGCTCAGGAAGTGTCGCGCCAGGTCACCGAGCGCATCGAAAAGAAGCTGATGGAAACCGGCGAGTACGAGCGCATCGTCTCGTTCTCCCGTCCGGGGGAGTCCCAGGTAACGTTTATCGCGCGCGATGCCATGCACTCGGTGGACATTCCCGAGCTCTGGTATCAGGTCCGCAAGAAGGTCAGCGACATCCGTCACACCTTGCCACCGGGCATTCAGGGGCCGTTTTTCAACGATGAATTCGGCACCACTTTCGGCAACATCTATGCACTGACCGGGGACGGTTTTGATTACGCGGTGTTGAAGGATTACGCCGACCGCATCCAGATCCAGCTGCAACGGGTCAAGGATGTGGGCAAGGTCGATTTGCTCGGGTTGCAGGACGAGAAAATCTGGATCGAGCTGTCCAACGTCAAACTCGCCACCCTTGGCTTGCCGTTGGCTGCCGTGCAACAAGCGCTTGAAGAACAGAACGCAGTGTCGACAGCCGGGTTCTTCGAAACCACCAGCGAGCGATTGCAGCTGCGGGTCTCGGGGAATTTTCAGACCGTCGATGAGATCAAGAACTTCCCGATCCGCGTCGGTGATCGCACGTTCCGCATTTCCGATGTGGCTGACGTTCGCCGTGGCTTCAACGATCCGCCCGCGCCGCGCATGCGCTTCATGGCCGAAAACGCTATAGGTCTGGCCGTCGCGATGAAGGGCGGCGGCGATATTCTGGTGTTGGGCAAGGCGCTGGAAATCGAGTTCGACCGCATTCAAAAAAACCTCCCGGCCGGCATGCAGCTGCGCAAGGTATCGGATCAGCCTGCCGCGGTGAAAACCGGGGTCGGCGAGTTCGTTCAGGTGCTGGTCGAAGCCTTGGCAATTGTGTTGCTGGTGAGCTTCTTCTCACTCGGCGTGCGCACCGGCATGGTGGTGGCGCTGGCGATTCCGCTGGTGTTGGCGATGACCTTTGCCAGCATGTATTACCTGGGGATAGGCCTGCACAAGATTTCTCTCGGTGCGCTGGTGCTGGCGCTAGGGCTGCTGGTGGACGACGCGATCATCGCCGTGGAAATGATGGCGATCAAAATGGAGCAGGGCTTCGACCGCGTCAAGGCGGCCAGTTACGCCTGGACGAGTACGGCATTCCCGATGCTCACCGGTACGCTGATCACTGCCGCCGGCTTCTTGCCGATTGCCACGGCGCAATCGAGCACCGGCGAATACACCCGCTCGATCTTCCAGGTGGTGACCATCGCCTTGTTGGCCTCGTGGGTGGCTGCGGTGGTTTTTGTGCCGTATCTGGGGGAAAAGCTCCTGCCGGATCTGGCGAAGATTCATGCCGCCAAACATGGTACGGGTCAGCCCGATCCTTACGGTACACCGTTCTATCAACGTGTCAGACGTCTGGTGGAGTGGTGCGTGCGGCGGCGCAAAACCGTGATCGTGCTGACGATCATGATGTTTATTGCCTCGGTGGCGCTGTTTCGCTTCGTGCCGCAGCAATTCTTCCCGGCGTCGGGCCGGCTGGAGTTGATGATCGATTTGAAACTGGCCGAAGGCGCGTCCCTGAGCAACACCGCCAATGAAGTTAAACACCTTGAAAGCCTGTTGAAGGATCGCGCCGGTATCGATAATTACGTGGCCTACGTTGGCACCGGTTCACCGCGTTTTTACCTGCCGCTCGATCAGCAACTGCCGGCGGCGAGCTTCGCGCAGGTTGTGGTCCTGGCCAAGACCATCGAGGATCGCGAAGCCCTGCGCACCTGGCTGATCGAAGCCCTCAACGAACAATTCCCGGCCCTGCGTGCGCGGGTCACGCGTCTTGAAAACGGCCCGCCAGTAGGCTACCCGGTGCAGTTCCGCGTGACCGGTGAACACATCGACGAAGTCCGCGCACTGGCCCGTAAAGTGGCGGCCAAGGTTCGCGAGAACCCGCATGTGGTCAATGTGCACCTGGACTGGGAAGAGCCGAGCAAAGTTGTGTACCTGAACGTCGATCAGGACCGCGCCCGGGCGCTTGGCGTGAGCACGGCGAACCTGTCGAAGTTCCTGCAAAGCTCGCTGACCGGTTCCAGCGTCAGCCAGTACCGCGAAGACAACGAGTTGATCGAGATCCTGTTGCGCGGCACCTTGCACGAGCGCACCGAACTGTCGTTGCTGCCGAGCCTGGCCGTGCCGACCGATAACGGCCGTAGCGTTGCACTGTCGCAGATTGCCACGCTGGAATACGGCTTCGAAGAAGGCATCATCTGGCACCGTAATCGCCTGCCCAACGTGACCATCCGCGCCGACATCTATGGCAAGGAACAACCGGCAACGCTGGTGCAACAGATCATGCCGACGCTCGATCCGATTCGCGCCGAATTGCCGGACGGTTACTTGCTGGACGTCGGCGGCACGGTCGAAGACTCCGCTCGCGGACAGAACTCAGTGAAGGCCGGTGTGCCGCTGTTCATCGTGGTGGTGCTGACGCTATTGATGCTGCAACTGCGCAGTTTCTCCCGCACGGTGATGGTGTTTCTGACCGCGCCGCTGGGGCTGATCGGCGTGACGTTGTTCCTGCTCGTGTTCCGTCAGCCGTTCGGTTTTGTCGCCATGCTCGGGACCATCGCGTTGTCCGGGATGATCATGCGTAACTCGGTGATCCTGGTGGACCAGATCGAGCAGGACATCGCGGCAGGCCTCAAGCCCTGGCAAGCGATTATCGAGGCGACCGTGCGCCGCTTCCGTCCGATTGTGTTGACCGCGCTCGCGGCGGTGCTGGCGATGATCCCCTTGTCACGCAGCGTGTTCTTCGGGCCGATGGCGGTGGCGATCATGGGCGGGTTGATTGTGGCGACGGCGCTGACGTTGCTGTTCTTGCCGGCGCTGTATGCGGCGTGGTTCAGGGTCAAGAAAGAGGCGGTCTGACTTCCTACATGTATTTCAGATCCCTCTGATATTGAGTCAGGGGGAGCTGAATGCTGTACTCAAGGCTCAGTTTCACGAGTTTTTGAGACAGTAGTGATGAAAAAGCCGCCTGCTTTAACGGGAAGGACCGATCCGGTCTTCGACCTGTTGATGAAATCGCCCTACAAGGAACGCCTCCCGGACTACCTGGCCCTGCTGAAACCTCTGGATGATCAGGGGCGTTACCTTCCATTTGATGAATTGCGTTACCGCTGGGCGCCGGGACTGGATTCCAGATTGTGCTGGGCCTTGGTCAAAAAGGCCCGGACAGCCCAGTACTCCTGCCTTCTCCCCTTGGGCGAGCCGGTCCAGTGGGGCAACTTCGTTCTGACGCCGCTGGCGCAGAAAGCCATTTCGGCGGTCGATCGCCAAGCCACTACCGCCGCGCTGGAGTACATGACCAGCCAGATCGGTGAGCGCGCACATTTCAGCTATCTGCTCAATGACCTGATCGAAGACGAGGCCATCAGCAGCAGCCAGCTCGAAGGCGCCGCAACCACCACACGAGTGGCCAAGGACATGCTCAAGCGTCATCGCCTGCCGCGTACGCCAGATGAGCGAATGGTCATTGGTAACTACCGAATGATGAACTTTGCCTGGGAACAGCGTTATCAACCACTGAGTGTGGAACTCATCACCGCGATGCATCGTGTAGGTGTCGAGGGCATCGATGATGCGCAGTATTCGCCGGGGGAATTGCGTGGCAACGATGATGTGGTGGTGCAGGACGGAGAGGGCAACACCGTGCATACACCGCCGCCCGCCGCAGGGCTGGTGTCACGATTGGAGCTGCTGTCGAAGTGGATCAATCAGTCCCACAACGATCTCAACCGTGGGGACTACCTTCATCCACTGGTCAAAGGTATCGCGCTGCATTTTGCTTTGGGTTACGAGCATCCTTTTCGCGATGGCAATGGTCGTGTCGCTCGGGCGCTGTTTTACTGGTTCATGTTCAAGAATGACTTCTCGGCCTTTCGGTACATTGCGATCAGCGTTTTGCTGCGCAACGCGCCGGTGAAATACGGACGGTCGTATTTGAATACCGAGGCCGATGAACTGGACCTGACTTATTTCATTGATTTCCAGTGTTCGGTGATCCTGAGAGCTGTCAGTGGTTTTACCGAGGTCTATCGCAAGAGTCTGGACTACGCCGAACGCTTTGATCGCTGGTTGATGGCATCGGGTTTTTTCGATCAGCTCACCGAGAAGCAGCGCGCCGTCTATCAAGTGGCCAAGAGCGGGATGGCCAAGGAGTTCACGGCCGTCAATGTGAAGGAAAACCTCGACTGCTCTTACAACACCGCTTCGGCGACCTTGAACGGGTTGGTTGATCTGAAGGTGTTTGAGAAGCGGAAGATGGGTCGGGAGTGGGTATTCTTTTTACGGGCCGCACCCGTGGACTCAACCATAATGGAAGCCATTTAAATGAAAAAGCCCGCTGAACCTGTAAAGGTCAGCGGGC
The DNA here is from genome assembly GCF_019956415.1 of Pseudomonas sp. GL-B-19. GTDB lineage: Bacteria > Pseudomonadota > Gammaproteobacteria > Pseudomonadales > Pseudomonadaceae > Aquipseudomonas. The sequence continues at coordinate 29,226 of NZ_JAHBDK010000015.1, read as the reverse complement.
TTTCTGTCGCGTGATGGTCGCTAAAAACTACAACGTCCCAAACACCTTCTTCGCCAAACTGGTCGCCGCCGCCGCAGGGTTCTGGCGGATGGTTTCTTCCTGTTTGCCGATCATCTCGAACAAACCGTTCAGGGCCTGCTCGGTGACGTAGTTTTCGACGTTGGCGTTCTTGGCATCCAGCACTCCCATGGTCGCCGCCTGACCCGCGAAGGTGTTGTACTGCTTGGCCAGGCCAACCTGGTCGGTGGCTTGCTTGACGATGGGCAGGAACTTCGTGCGGATCTGTTCGCGGCTGGTTTTGTTCAGGTATTGAGTGGCCGAGTCGTTGCCGCCGCTGAGAATGCCTTTGGCATCTTCCACGCTCATCTTCTTTACTGCGTCCACGAGGATCGGCTGGGCTTGGGTCACGGCGATTTCAGCCGCTTTGTTCATGCTGGTTTCCAGCTCGTCGACCTGATCGCCCATGCCGAACTGCTTCATTTTGCTGGCGACCTTGCCGAGTTTGCCCGGCAAACCGATTTTCACGTCCGGGTTGTTGCTGAAGCCACCCGGTGTGCCGAGTTGTTTGACCGCTAACTGCGCACCTTGGGTCAGGGCATCCTTGAGGCCACCGGTGGCGTCTGTTTGCGACAGGTCGCTGAGCGACAGCGCCAGCGCGCTGGCGGAAATCATCAGGCCTGCGCAAAGGCCCGCGAAGCGAAGGGTAGGGCGAAGCATGGCAGCTTCCTTGTTCGAAAGAGGAGTTTAGTGAAACGCTGGCGACAATCTAACGGATTTTTACAGCAGTTTCGCCCGTGTATTGTTGATGAACGCTATTTTCAGACTTTGCTGAAGGGTTTCAATACAACGGAGCCCGGATACACCTCGATTGAATTGCGGTATTCATTTTCAGTGGCCGTCAGGGTATAGCGTTTGCCCGGCACGACAGTGTCTGGGTCGTATTCCAGATAAAACGCCTCTGCCATTTGTTCACTGATATGCACTTGAGTCAGTTGGACCGCCGCATTGTCGTGCTCATGCGCGACAACGGTCACCGCGTGCTCCGGTTCTACCGGTTGAGGTTCTTGCGCCTGAATGTAAAGACGACCGATAGGGCTCAGGTGCAGGGTTTGTCGGTGTGGTGCGCGGTGGACAATGACGAAGTGGTCCAGGTCAATCAGCAGTGGAACGCCGTTGTGGGTCATGCTGACCGTCACGCGGTATTTGACGCTTACATCGGTATAGTTGTGTACAAATGAAAAATTCCAGCGCCCGCTACGCAACACCGGTTCTCGGGAGTGTGCGACTTTTACAGGCGTAGAAGAGTTTGCAGTTTGAACACTTATATACGTTTCACCTTCGCCACCGATGGGCGGTAGAAAGTCTTCAGGCAAACTAAAAGTGAGGGTGATGTAAGCGTTGTTGTTTTCTGATGAGTTCATCGCGATATCCATATCGGGATTGGTTGTGGGGGATCTATTAATCCATAACCGAGCGAAGATAAGAACATCCTTGTTCTTATAGTCATTGTCAGGAAGTTACAGGCGGCGAAACTAAGCCTGATCCGCCGCATCTTCACTGCGATGCAATGCCACCTGACGGATCGACAAACGAATCTCTGCTGGCAGCACCCGTTTGGCCGCACCTTCGGCCAGTTCGCCGAGCAATTCGTGATAGCTCAACTTACCGGCTTCGTCGCGCTTGAGCACGTCGAGATCAAGCATGGTCTGGATGAAGTGCCGGAACAGACTCTTGTCGAAGAACTCCGGGGCGTTCAGGCCATGCAGGATCGACAGGCGCTGGGCCATGACCGTGCACAGGTCTTCCAACTCTTCGGCGCTGATGCTGTTCTGGCCGCTGTTGAGCAGTAAAGAAACGGTCATGTAGAAGCGCTGCAACGTCTGGGCGATGCTCTTCGACAGCAAGGTCAGCAACACGAAATGCCGCGAACTTGGTACCGGGCGCAGGTAGACATTGTTTTCGAAGCGCAGCAGACCCTGTTCGACGAACGCTTCCAGCCATTGATCGATCACGGCGTCCAGCTCATCCATGGACCAGCGAATGAACAGTTCCGATTGCAGGTACGGATACAGCGCACGGGTGTAGCGCAGGATCTGTTCGCGGCTCATGCGAGAGGCGCTCTGGAAGAAACTCGCCAGCAGCGCCGGTAACGCAAAGATGTGCAGCACGTTGTTGCGGTAGTAGGTCATCAGGACGGCGTTTTGCTCGTCCAGATACAAAATTTTGCCCAGGGCATCGCTCTGCTCGGACAGCAGATCCATGTCCTTCACATGTTCGATCAGTGCGCGACCGTCACCTTCTGGCAGCGTGGTGTGCGCTGAATACGGAACCTTGCGCAACAGCGCCAGATACAAATCGAGCACTCGTGCCATGGCGCGATCGTCCAGCGCCAGACGGCTGGTGGAGAGCAACGCCAGGGCCACCAGGTTCACCGGGTTGATCGCTGCCGCTTCGTTCAGATGCTGCGCGACTTTCTCGCCCAGGCGGTTAGTCGTTTCGTTGAGCCAGGCCGGTTTGAACTGCGGACCGAGTTCCTGTTGGCGCCAGTCCGGTTGTTCGCTGTCGAGGAATTCCGCCAGTTTGATCGGCTCGCCGAAGTTCACCGCCACTTGGCCAAAGCGTTGCTTGAGCGCGCCGATGACTTTGAAAATATCGAAGATCGACTCTTTCTTCTTGGTCGCACCTCGCAGTTCGCCGAGGTAGGTCCGGCCTTCCAGTACGCGCTCGTAACCGATGTACACCGGCACAAACACGATGGGCATGCGCGATGAACGCAGGAAGCTGCGCAGGGTAATCGCGAGCATCCCGGTTTTCGGTTGCAGCATGCGCCCGGTGCGCGAACGGCCGCCCTCGACGAAGTACTCGACCGGGAAACCTTTGGTGAACAGCGTGTGCAGGTATTCGTTGAACACCGAGGTGTACAGCGGGTTGCCCTTGAACGTGCGGCGCATGAAAAACGCACCGCCCCTGCGTAGCAGGCTGCCGATCACCGGCATGTTGAGGTTGATCCCGGCGGCAACGTGCGGCGGGGTCAGGCCATTGCGGAACAGCAGATACGAGAGCAGCAAATAATCGATGTGGCTGCGATGGCACGGCACGTAGATCACTTCGTGACCCTGAGCGACCTTCTGCACGCCTTCGATGTGGTTGACCTTGATCCCGTCGTAGATCTTGTTCCAGAACCAGCTCAGCACCACTTCCAGAAAACGGATGGCGGTGTAGGTGTAGTCCGAGGCGATCTCGTTGCCGTAACGCAGGGCCTGGGCCTTGGCTTTTTCCGGGGAGATGTTCTCGCGCTCGGCTTCGTCGAGGATCGCTTGTTTGACCAGCGGCTGGTTGAGCAAGCCTTTGACCAGATTGCGCCGGTGGGAAATGTCCGGACCGATGACGGCGGCTTTGAGATTGCGGAAGTGCACCCGCAGGATCCGCTGGGCCATGCGCACGGTGCGCTCGTGGCCCTTGTTGTGATCGATCAGCTCGCGCAGGTGAATCGGCGCAGAGAACTGCACACGCGTCTTGCGCCCCAGCACGATGATGCTCAACAAGCGGCGAAGACGGCCGGTGACGGCCCAGCTGTCGGCGAACAGCAATTTCCACGGGCTCGATTCGCTGTCCGGCGACTGACCCCAGAACACGCTGACCGGAATGATTTGCGCGTCTTCGGCGGCGTTCTGGCTCAGGGCACTGACCAACCGGGTGAGAGTCGGCGGCGCACCGCGTTTGTCCTGACGGCCGAGCCAGTCAGGCTCTGGCGTCAGGTAAAAGAACGCGGCGGGTTCCACAAGATTACCCACTGAAACCGGCAGCACCGGGCGGGGCAGGCCAGCTTTGCTGCATTCGGTGTCGACCACGGCGAGGTCGGTCAGCGAAGGGTTTTGCAGGACGTAGAACACCGGGCGACTGCGGTCGAGGTCAAGGGTGAACGACGACTGGTTGATCGTCTCCGAGCGAACCCAGAGATACAACAGTCGGCGCAAGGTGCCAAACACAAGACGGCGGAACGGGGAGCGGGTCATACGGCTTCTGCGTGAGTGGATAAAACCGAGCACTTGCTCGGGAGGGCGACAGTGTGCCGGATTCGTCGAAAATCGGCAAAAAAGCGGCTAAGTAAAGTGAGTTGAGAGTTTTGACGGCTGTCATATACTCGGCCGTTCAAAATAAAAATAAGGGGGTACTGATTCATGGCTACGCGCGAAACCGGCAACGTGAAGTGGTTTAACGACGCCAAGGGCTACGGCTTTATTCAACGCGGGGACGGGGTGGATGTGTTCGTGCACTACCGCGCGATTCGCGGCGAAGGGCACCGTTCGCTGGCTGAAGGGCAGCAGGTTGAATATGCCGTGGTGACGGGCGAGAAGGGCTTGCAGGCTGAAGACGTTGTAGGTCTGTAACCGCGACGCAACCTGTAGGAGCAAGGCTTGCCCGCGATGAATGGCAACGCGGATTACCTGATACACCGCGTCGCCTCAATCGCAGGCAAGCCTTGCTCCTACAGGTTTGTGGTGTCGCTGACTACGCGGTTTTCCAGGTGATCTCTTCTTCACCATCCGCGCTGATACGCATCCAGCGATCTGCAGTTTCTTCCCCTTCTTCCTCGACCCACGTACCCGGCGCGCAACGCACTTCGACGTTCAGCGCGGCAAAGGCTGCGCGTGCGCAGGCGATGTCGTCTTCCCATGGGGTCTGGTCGCTGTCCAGGAACAGGCTGTTCCATTTGCCCACGGCTTTGGGTAGCCAGGTGACGGGCACATTGCCGGCCTTGCACTTGTACGTCTGGCCCTTCTGAACCCAGTCGGTGCACGGGCCCAAAGCAGTGCCGAGCCAGGCCGCAATGGCCTTGTAGTCGACGTCGGCGTCTTTCAGGTAAATCTCGATATCGGGTTGGCGCATGGATGTCCTCACTGCGGGTCTGAAAAATCCATTCGCGGATTTAGCCGGCCTCAAGCCGTTGCTCAAGACCAAAAAATTAAGATTTCTCTCTAACTACTACTGCAGTACGAAATAATCGTAGCGCATCGACACAGTGACTTCGAACGGCTCAGCCTGTTCGATGACCGCCGCGCGGCGTTCGGCACTGGCGCGCCAGCCGTGGGGTGTCATGGCCAACAAGTTCGCGCGGTCCTGTCCCTTTGAAAGTGTCAGTTTGAATTCAAGGGTTTCACTGTGCGCCAGCGCCATACCTTCCGGCACCAGCGCCAGATGCTTGTCGTCGGTGTACTCACGGACTTCGTCGTACAGCCGTTCGCGCAACTCCATCAGGTGACCGCTGGTCGGCCCGACTTTCATCAAACCGCCACCGGGGCTGAGCAGGCGTTTGGCTTCTTCCCAATCCAATGGGCTGAAGACGCTGGCGAGAAACTGGCAACTGCCCGAGGCCAACGGCACCCGCGCCATGCTGGCGATCAACCAGGTCAACTGCGGATTGCGTTTACAGGCGCGTTTCACCGCTTCCCGGGAGATGTCCAGCGCGTAACCGTCGGCGTTTGGCAAGGCCTCGGCGATTTGCGCGGTGTAGTAACCCTCGCCACAGCCGATGTCGAGCCAGCGTTGCGGCGCGAATTGCGCTGCCAGTTCGGCCAGACGCTTGGCCACCGGCGCGTAGTGGCCGGCGTTCAGGAAGTCGCGACGGGCTTCGACCATGGCCAGGTTATCCCCAGGGTCGCGGCTGTTTTTGTGCTGCACGGGCAACAGGTTCAGATAACCCTGGCGCGCGCGGTCAAACCGATGCCCGGCGGGGCAAGCCACGCCGTTGTCCACCGCGTTCAGCGGTTCACTGCAGATCGGGCAGGCGAGCATCAGGCGAGCAACTTGATCAGGGTCTGGTAGTAGATTTCGGTCAGCACGTCGAGGTCAGCGGCCAGTACGCGCTCGTTGACCTGGTGGATCGTTGCATTGACCGGGCCCAGTTCAACCACTTGCGTGCCCATGGTCGCGATGAAACGACCGTCGGAGGTGCCACCGCTGGTGGAAGCCTTGGTTTCGCGACCGGTGATGTCCTTGATGCTCGACGCCACGGCATCCAGCAACGCACCCGGCTCTGTGAGGAACGGCAGACCGGACAGCGCCCAGTCGATGTGCCAGTCCAGGCCGTGCTTGTCGAGAATGTCGGCGACGCGCTTTTGCAGGCCTTCAACGGTGGACTCGGTGGAGAAACGGAAGTTGAACACCGCCACCAGGTCGCCCGGAATCACGTTGGTCGCGCCGGTGCCGGAGTTGACGTTGGAAATCTGGAAACTGGTTGGCGGGAAGAAATCGTTGCCGTGGTCCCAATGCTCGGCGGCCAGTTCGGCCAGGGCCGGGGCGGCGAGGTGGATCGGGTTCTTGGCGAGGTGCGGATAGGCCACGTGGCCCTGCACGCCGCGAACGGTCAGTTTGGCGCCGAGGGAACCGCGACGGCCATTCTTGACCACATCGCCCACCAGCGTGGTGCTCGACGGCTCGCCGACGATGCACCAGTCCAGACGCTCCTTACGGGCGGCGAGGCGTTCGATCACAGCCTTGGTGCCGTGATGCGCCGGGCCTTCTTCGTCACTGGTGATCAGGAAAGCGACCTTGCCCTTGTGATCCGGGTAGTCGGCGACAAAGCGCTCGGCGGCCACGGTCATCGACGCCAGGCTGCCTTTCATGTCCGCCGCGCCACGGCCGCAGAGCATGCCGTGTTCGTCGATCAGCGCGTTGAACGGGTCGATCTGCCAGGCAGTCACCGGGCCAGTCGGTACCACGTCGGTGTGGCCTGCGAAGCACAGCACCGGACCGTCGTGTTTACCGTGGGTCGCCCAGAAGTTATCCACATCTTCGATGCGCATCGGTTCCAGCAGGAAACCGGCGTCGCCCAGGCGCTGCATCATCTGCTTCTGGCAATCGGCGTCGACCGGCGTCACGGACGGACGGCGGATCAGGTCGATGGCGAGTTGAAGGGTCGGCGAAAGGTCGGCGTGGGCCGTCATGGAAAACTCCGGAAGCTAATTGTGTAGGAGCAAAGCTTGTTCGCGATGAACGATGATGAGGTCTTTCTGTTACACCGAGTCGCATCAATCGCGAGCAAGCTTTACTCCTACAGGAATTGGTGCTGGGCGCGCAAAATGGCGGTTATCTTAAAGCAAAACGGCGACCATTGGCCGCCGTTTAGTGCATCCGTACAGATTTAGACCGCCGGTGCCGGCTCCGGCTCGGCTGCCGGTTTCGGCAGCGAAGACAGGAACGCCATGATCAGGGCCGCCAGGTACGGCAGCGACTGCACCAGCAACATGGTCACCCAGAAGCGCATATCGTTGCTCGGCAAGCCGTTGACCAGGAAGATCCCCAGCGCCGCGCCCCACAACAGCAGCATGATGAACATCTCTTCCCGCGCCTCCGAAATGGCCACCCAGAAGCCGTGGTTGTCGGCGTTTTTCGGCGTGCGGAAGAACGGAATGCTGCTGGTGAAGAAGCCGTACAGCACCGCTTTGGCGATGGTGTGCGACAACGCCAAGCCGGCCAGTGCCGCGCAGAAGGCATCTTTCAGGTTCACGCCGACGGCACGGCGATAAAGGAAGATGATCTTGCCAACCTTGAACACGAACAGCGCCAACGGCGGGATCGCGAAAATCAGCAATGGCGGATCGACCCGCTGCGGCACGATGATCATCGCCGCCGACCACAACAATGCGCCGACGGTGAAGAAGATGTTCATGCCATCCGCGACCCACGGCAACCAGCCTGCAAGGAAGTGGTAACGCTGACCACGGGTCAACTCGGTGTCCTTGCCGCGCAGCAAGCTGGCGGTGTGACGCTTGATGATCTGAATCGCGCCGTAGGCCCAGCGGAAACGCTGTTTCTTGAAGTCGATAAAGGTATCGGGCATCAAGCCTTTGCCGTAGCTGGTGTGGTAATACGCCGCCGACAGGCCTTTTTCGAACACGCGCAGACCCAACTCGGCGTCTTCACAGATGCACCAGTCGGCCCAGCCCAGTTCCTCAAGCACCGAGCGCCGGGTCATGGTCATGGTGCCGTGCTGGATGATCGCGTCACGGTCGTTACGGGTGACCATGCCGATATGGAAGAAGCCTTTGTATTCCGCGTAGCAGAGCTTTTTGAAGGTGCTTTCGTTCTGATCGCGGTAATCCTGCGGCGACTGCACCACGGCGATTTTCGGATCGGCGAAGTGCGGCACCATGTGCTTGAGCCAGTTCGGGTCGACGCAGTAGTCCGAGTCGATCACCGCGATGACTTCGGCATCCTTGGCTGTATGCGGGATCAGGTAATTCAGCGCGCCACCCTTGAAACCGGCCAGCGGGGCAACGTGGAAGAACTTGAAGCGCGGGCCGAGGGTTTCACAATAATCGCGCACCGGTTCCCAGACCGCCGGGTCCTTGGTGTTGTTGTCGATGATCAGGACTTCGAAGTCCGGATAGTCGAGGTTGGCCAGGGCGTTGAGGGTCTGTTTGACCATCTCCGGCGGCTCGTTGTAGCACGGCACATGGATCGAGACTTTCGGTCTGTAATCCGAATCGCCCACCACCGGCAGGAATTCACGCCGGCGCTTGTGGGTCCAGACTGCTTCGGCCAGTTCATGGGCCTCGGTCAACAAAACAATAAAGACCCCGAGTGCACCGAGGGCCAGGAGGAATCCGACGGTCAGGCTGAACCAGGTGCTGTATTGCTGGCTGTAGTCGTAACCGATCCACACCAACACCGAACCGCAGAGGAATGCGATGAAGGTCAGGAAGGTACGGCCACGCTGGCGCAGGGCCGAGCCATCAATCATCAGCAGGGTCAGGGACAGCAACGCCAACACGGCCGAGCCGATCGCCAGCACCCGCCATTGCGGGATCGCGACCACCGGGCCTTCGAAGTTGAATTTCTGCTGGCGCGCGGCGTTGAACACGCCCCAATACGCGCCCACAGAGCCTTCGTCGCTGGCCTTCCACGGCTGGTCAAACGCTTCGATCACGAAGTAGTTGAAACCCTGGCGGTTGAGCTTGTTGACCAACGTGCGCAGGTAGATCGCCTGATCCGCCGGGCTGGCATCGGTGCCGCCACGCATACGGCCATTGCTCGGCCAGCCAACCTCCGAAAGCAGCAGCGGTTTTTTCGGGAACATCTTTTTCAGGTCACGGGCGCGGTCGAGGACGAACTGACCGGCCTTGTCCACCGGGATAAATTCCCAGTAAGGCAATACGTGCGCGGCGATCAGGTCGACGTGTTTGGCCAGTTCCGGGTGTTCTTCCCAGACGTGCCACTGCTCGGAGGTGGTAACCGGCACTTTCACGGCCGCGCGGACGCGATCCAGCAGTACGCTCAGTTCAGCGGCGGTAATTTCCTTACGGAAGATCGCCTCGTTGCCTACAACCACGCGAACCACACTGCGGGACGTGTTGGCGATTTCGATGGCACGAGTGATTTCGCGCTCATTGCGCTCCTGGTCCGGGCTGATCCAGATTCCCAGTGTCACGCGCAGGCCGAATTCTTCTGCCAGCTTGGGAATATCTCCCAGCGTACCGTCGACCGAGTAAGTACGGATGTTGTCCGTCAGCTTGCTCATGATCTCCAGGTCGCGACGCATTTGATCGTCGGTGGGGTATTGCTCTTTTTGTGGGTACTGGCCTTGTTGGTACGGCGAGTACGAGAAGCCGGCGATCTGTTCAGGCCAGTTGGGGGCGGTGACCGGGCGATTGATCAGCGCCCAGAAGCCGGTAAACAAGGCTGCGATGGCGAGCACCACGACCAGGTTGAGTCCAAATTTACGCGATGACATAGCTATTTCGGGTTCCGGAGGCAGTGGAACGAAGGAACGGTCGGCAGGACGGCTGCCAAAGGACTTGGAGGGCGCGCATCCTACACCGTGCTTTCACTTACCGTACATCAGGCAGGGAAAAGTCTGACGTTGGGCAATTCCGTTTCACATAAGTTCTTACACTTGTAGCCAGAAGGTTAAAAGTTCTCGCGCTGTGGCCCTATAATGCGCGCCGGTTTTTGGGGTATTGGTCATGAGCACAGAAGATCCGCGGTTTGCAGGCATCGCCCGTTTGTATGGCATCGAGGGGCTGGAGCGCCTGCGCGCGGCGCATGTGGCGATCGTTGGCGTTGGTGGCGTCGGTTCGTGGGCGGCGGAAGCCGTTGCCCGTTGTGGCGTGGGCGAGATTTCGCTGTTTGACCTCGACGATGTCTGTGTCAGCAACGCCAACCGCCAGTTACATGCACTGGACAGCACCGTCGGCAAACCGAAGGTCGAAGTGATGGCCGAGCGCCTGCGCGGGATCAACCCGGACTGCACGGTGCACGCGGTGGCGGATTTCGTCACCCGCGAGACCATGGCCGAATACATCACGCCGAACATTGACTGCGTGATCGATTGCATCGACAGCGTTAACGCGAAGGCTGCGCTGATTGCCTGGTGCAAGCGTCGCAAGATCCAGATCATCACCACCGGCGGGGCGGGTGGGCAGATTGATCCGACGCTGATTCAGGTGTGCGATTTGAACCGTACGTTCAACGATCCGTTGGCGTCGAAAGTGCGCTCGACCTTGCGTCGCGATTACGGCTTCTCCCGCACCGTGACCCGCCATTACAGCGTGCCGTGCGTTTTTTCCACCGAACAACTGCGCTACCCGAAACCCGATGGCAGCATTTGCTTGCAGAAGAGTTTTGTCGGGGATGGCGTGAAGCTGGACTGTGCCGGCGGGTTTGGCGCGGTGATGATGGTGACGGCGACGTTCGGCATGGTCGCGGCGACCAAGGCTGTGGATAAGATTGTTGCTGGGGTTCGGCGCCCCTCGGATCGGGTTAAGCCTGAGGCTTGAACACAATCCACTGTAGGAGCTGGCTTGCCAGCGATGGCGGCATCCCTGACACACCGCGGTGTCTGGATCGCCAGCAAGCCGGCTCCTACAGAGCTAATTCGCGCATGCGTTGCAATACGGCGTTGAGGCCATTACTGCGCGAAGGCGATAGCTGCCGCGAAAGCCCAAGCTGATTGAACCACTCCGGCAAATCCACCTGCCGCAGCTCAGCCGCCGACAACCCGTTGACCCGAGCCAGCAACAACGCCACCAACCCGCGAATCAACCGCGCATCGCTGCTCGCCGCAAACTGCCAATGGCCATCCTGCAGTGTGCCCACCAACCAGACCTGACTTTCACAGCCATGCACCCGGTTGGCGTCGACTTTATCCACATCGCTCAAAACAGGCAGGCGGTCACCCCACTGCATCAACAGCCGCGCCCGCTGTTCCCAGCCAGCCGCGTTTTGAAACGTATCCAGCGCCGTCACCGCATCGGCAGGCAAACTCATCGCAATAGCTCCAACGCCTGATCCAGCGCTTCAAAAAACCGCTCCAGGTCTTCGGAATCGTTGTACAGCGCCAGCGACACCCGAATCGCCCCGGCCAGCTCGAAGCTCTTGAGCAACGGCATGGCGCAGTGATGTCCCGCCCGAACCGCAATCCCCTGTTCGGTCAGCAGATGCGCCAGATCAGAGTTATGCACACCCTCGACGACAAAACTGGCCAGCGCCAGTTGCGGTTTGCCCAGCAGCCGAATGCCATTGCGCGCTTCAAGACCTTTCAACAAATAATCATGCAACGCCGCTTCATGCGCAGACACTGCTTCCTGATCGAGGGCCGCCAGATAATCCAGCGTCGCCCCCAAACCAATCACACTGGCAATCGGCGGCGTTCCTGCCTCGAAACCCAGAGGGGCAGGGCGAAAGCGAGCACTTTGGTAGTCCGCATCCAGTACCATTTCGCCGCCAAATTGCCAGTGGCGCAGTTGTTTCAGCGCTTCATTGCGCCCGTACAACACACCGAGTCCATCGGGACCGTAGAGCTTATGACTGGAAAATACATAAAAGTCGCAACCCAGCGCCTGCACGTCATGTCGACCATGCACCACGCCTTGAGCGCCATCGACCACAGTCAATGCGTCGTTCGCCTTGGCCATCGCCAATAAAGCGGGCAGCGGCTGCCAGGCGCCAAGCACGTTGGACAGCTGACTAACCGCCAACAGGCGGGTTTGCGGACCGATCAACTGCGCGGCGGCACTCAGATCGATCAAACCGTCGGCATCCAGCGGCAGGATCACCAGTTTCAGCTCGCGTCGCTGGGCCAGTTGCTGCCATGGCAGCAAGTTGGCGTGATGCTCCAGGGCGCTGATGACAATCTCATCGCCCGGATTGAAAAGCGGTTCCAGGCCATACGCCAGGAGGTTCAGCGCAGAAGTCGCGCCGTGAGTAAAAATGATCTGCCCGCCATCGCCGGCATTCAGCCATTGGGCGACCTTGCTGCGGCTGGCCTCGAACGCCTGGGTGGCATGGGCGCCGGGCAAGTGTTGCGCTCGATGCACATTGGCTGCGCCATTGGCGTAGTAATGCGTCAGGGCATCCAGCAGGGCTTGTGGCTTTTGCGTGGTGGCGGCGTTGTCCAGATAGGTCTGGCCTTGCCGTTGCAGAGCGGCGATGGCCGGAAAATCGGCGCGCCAGGGAGAGGAAATCATCATGCTGTCGGGCCCTGGTGAACATGGGCGGATGTACGCCTGACCCGTAGGAGCAAAGCTTGCTCGCGAAGCTTTTGGCGGCCTCAGGGGCCCCATCGCGAGCAAGCTCTGCTCCTACACAGGTAATCGTTCGACGCTCTGCTTAGTTGTGAGCGTGCAGCGCTTCGTTCAGTTCGATGGCCGATTTGTGGGTTTTACACTCCACGGCTCCGGTCTCCGAATTGCGGCGGAACAACAGGTCAGGTTGACCGGCCAGTTCACGCGCCTTGACGACTTTGACCAGCTTGTTGTGCTCGTCCAGCAGCGCCACTTTGGTGCCAGCGGTCACGTACAGGCCCGACTCAACGGTGTTGCGGTCGCCCAACGGGATACCGATACCGGCGTTCGCGCCGATCAGGCAGCCTTCGCCGACCTTGATCACGATGTTGCCACCACCCGACAGCGTGCCCATGGTCGAGCAACCGCCGCCCAGGTCCGAACCCTTGCCGACGAAAACACCTGCCGATACACGACCTTCGATCATGCCCGGGCCTTCGGTGCCAGCGTTGAAGTTGACGAAACCTTCGTGCATCACGGTGGTGCCTTCGCCCACATAAGCGCCCAGACGGATACGTGCCGCGTCAGCGATACGCACGCCAGCCGGAACCACGTAGTCGGTCATTTTCGGGAACTTGTCCACCGAGAACACTTCCAGCAACTCGCCACGCAGACGGGCTTCCAGTTGATGCTCAGCCAGTTCGGACAGGTCGATGGCGCCCTGGCTGGTCCAGGCCACGTTCGGCAGCAACGGGAACACGCCGGCCAGGTTCAGGCCGTGCGGCTTGACCAGGCGGTGGGACAGCAGGTGCAGCTTGAGGTAAGCCTCAGGCGTGGAAGTCAGCTGAGCGTCTTCGGCCAGAATGGTCGCGACCAGCGGCTTGTGGCTCTCGGCCAGACGGGTCAGCAGCGCGGCCTGGGCAGCGTCGACGCCTTTCAGTGCTTCAGCCAGTTGCGACGCCTGGGCGGTGCTGAACGCGATGGCCTGATTGCCTTCGGTGTAGCCCAGAACCGGCGCAATGGCCGCGACCAGTTCGGCCGACGGGTTGAGCAGTGGCTGTGCGTAAAACACTTCCAGCCATGCGCCTTGACGGTTTTGAGTACCAACACCAAAGGCCAGGCTAAACAGGGTAGTGGACATGTAAATAACCTCTAACAAAATTGAACGGGCTGGCTTAATTGAGCGCTGCCGCGTAGATATCTGGCTTGAAGCCAATCAGGGTTCGGTCACCGAGATCAAGCACCGGGCGCTTGATCATCGAGGGTTGTGCGAGCATCAGTTCGATGGCTTTCGGCTGGTCGAGATCGGCTTTGCGTTCGTCGTCGAGCTTGCGAAAGGTCGTGCCTGCACGGTTCAACACCACTTGCCAGCCGTGCTCGTCGCACCATTGGGTCAGGTGTTCACGGTCAATTCCGACCGCTTTGTAATCATGAAAGTCATAGCGGACAGCGTGTTCATCGAGCCAGGTGCGCGCCTTTTTCATGGTGTCGCAGGCTTTGATGCCGAAAAGGTGCAACGTTTTGCTTGAAACGGTCAAGGAATTGCCCCCTTTGCAGGTGCTGGAAAAAAATGGTGACGGATTATGCCATGGAAGCGCAAAAGCTGTGGGAGCCGAGCTTGCTCGCGATAGCGTTTTAGCATTCAACATTTTTGCTGGCTGACAGTCCGCTATCGCGAGCAAGCTCGGCTCTCACAGGTGTTGCGGTGCTTCAGAGCGGTCCGCAGCGGCGTGCGACATTGACGTAAGGGCCTTCGCGCAGTCTAAGCGACAAATATGGCACTTCGAAGCTGCCGATTACCTTCGCCGTTGCGGCAGTACTGTCGCCGGCGCAAGCCCAAGCGCTGGCATTTCAGATGGATCTTCTGGTGCGACGTTTGTGGCTCAAGGCGCCGCGGGCACGACGCCTTGAGTTGTATAGCCTCAGCCGTCGTCACCCGATTGGCGATGACGTGTCGCGAGAGGTGTTAGGGGGGACGCTGGATTCACTCGCTTTCGGGATACGGATAAGCCTTGGACATAAAGGCTTTATCCTTTTCGCTGAGGCTAAAATTGTGCCAAATCTGGAAGTCACCTTCGGTCCATTGCTGAAGGATGGGATAGTGCATGATCGAAAGCGGATCGTAGGGTGAGTAGTTGACCTCGCTCGCGTCGAGGAGATTGAAGTAGCGTTGGTCAACTTCACGCCGTTGGAAATTGTCTTCGCTAGCGTCTTCGGGTACGCCATGTGCTGCATAGACAGCTTTCTTGTTCCACGGAATAGTCATCTCGGGGTGCAGGTGTTCATGTTCGGCACCCAGTGCATGGCCGAACTCGTGCATGACATAGTGGTTGAAAAGTGGGATATGGAGCATCCAGTCTCCGATCACCATGGTGGGTCCATCTTCCGTCAATAGCGCGTCTGTCCCGATATTGGACCAATAGGTTGAAGGCTCGGTGCGGATACGGATATCACCTTCTTCACCTTCGACGAAGTCGAACTTGAGGTTGATGTGAGGTAACCAGTTACTTGCGGCAGCCTTGACCCCATCCTTGAACGCTTGACCACCGTTCAAAAAAGCAATGCGCAATGTACGGCCTGGCGCCCAGAATTTGGTGTGTCGGGCTACTGCTCTTTTTTTGCGACTGGAAGAAGTGCTTTGGCGGTTCGCTGGGTTTTCAGTAATTGCCACCTCGTAGGAGGTAGTCGGGTCTACCGAGTGTTCGGAGAAGCAATAGGGTAAATCATTCATAATTAAACCTCCGTGTTTGGTTTGTTTGAAGGTGAATCAGGTGGGCTGAAGTCAGTTAATATTTTTTTTGGATAGAATTCGCCGATGGATTTTATATCTTGTTCACTCAGTTCCGAATAGGTGCCTACTTCCCAGATGCCATCTGTAAACTCCTTGTCTACGGGGTAGTGCATAATCGAAGTTTTGTCGTAAGGAGCGACTCGCGAACTGTCTGTTCCTTTTGTTGTAAATAACTGATCGTCTACCAGTTCTTTATCCCAGCCGAATTGCGTAGCATAAGCTTTATAGACTTTTGGTTTGTTCCACGGGATGTTCGCTTGAGGGTGCTGGTGTTCGTGCTCCAGGCCCAGCGCATGACCGAACTCATGCAAAACAGTCACCTTGAAGTCAGGATCTGAAGGTTTTAGACCTATGTACATTGTGGGTTGGCCTGCCTCGACGGTCAGGGCGTCGGTGCCAATACTGGAGCCGTTCAGTGTCGTGTTTGTCGAAATCCGGATGTCCGCATTGGCTTCCTTGGATAATCCGAAAATCAGGCTGACGTGTGGGTCCCATTGCCAAATCAGTTGTTCGATGGCGTCTTGTAGTGCCTCGGGTGGGTTATCGATGAAAGCTATTGTTAACCAGCGATGTTTCGGCCAAAGTTTTGTGTGGTTGGCGATTGTACTAATAGCGATTTCTCCGGGTGCATGTTTAGGTGCGTTGTCCGGGTTTGCTTTAATGGCTGCTTCGTATGATGCTTGTTCGCTGACAGGATTGAATGCTATGCAGGATGATAGTTTGCACATGTCGAACTTCCTTGTTCTGGGTTGTTTTAGTGTGATGTTTTTAACGTGTGATGATACTAAGTCTGGCGAGTTAGTTTATCAAAGCGGTATTTTGCGTGGGTTGTTTCAGAGTGTTCGCTAGTTGAGCTTGCCCCCTCATTGCAAGGGGGCAAGTTTGTGATATTACTTTTGGCGTTTTATAAAGGCGCGAATACGCTCGGCCGCTTCGACACATTCGGCCAACGGCGCTACCAACGCCATCCGCACACGACCTGCGCCAGGATTAAAACCGTCAACTTCACGGGACAGATAAGAACCCGGCACCACCGTCACATGTTCTTCAACGAACAGATCACGGCAGAACGCTTCATCATCGCCGTCAACATCGGGCCACAAGTAAAAACCGCCATCCGGACGCTGTACGTCCATCACCGGGCCGAGAATTTCCAGCACGGCATCGTACTTCTCGCGATACAGCACGCGGTTGGCGCGTACATGCACTTCGTCATTCCACGCGGCAACGCTGGCCAGTTGGGTCTGAACCGGCATCGCGCAACCGTGGTAGGTGCGGTACAGCAGGAAGCCTTTGAGGATATCGGCGTCGCCAGCCACGAAACCCGAGCGCAGGCCCGGCAGGTTGGAGCGCTTGGACAGGCTGTGGAACACCACGCAACGCTTGAAATCCTTGCGGCCCAGTTCCACGCAGGCGCTGAGCAGGCCGGCCGGCGGGGTTTGCTCGTCGAAATACAGTTCGCTGTAGCACTCGTCAGCGGCGATCACAAAGTTGTATTCGTCGGCCAGGGCGATCAACTTCTTCAGGGTCTCGACCGGGATCAGTGCGCCGGTCGGATTGCCTGGCGAGCACAGGAACAGGATCTGGCAACGCTTCCAGATGTCCGGCGAAACCGCGTCGAAGTCCGGGTTGAAGCCGTTTTCATCCAGGCATGGCAGGTAGTGCGGCTTGGCTCCGGCGAGAAAGGCCGCGCCTTCGTAGATCTGATAAAACGGGTTCGGGCTGACCACCAAGGCGTCTTCGCCACGGTTGACCACGGTCTGGGTAAAGGCGAACAACGCTTCGCGAGTGCCGTTGACCGGCAGCACGTTGCGCGCCGGGTCGAGCCAGCCGCTCGGGACGCTGAAGCGGCGTTCGCACCAGGCGGCGATGGCTTCACGCAGCGCCGGGATGCCGAGGGTGGTCGGGTACACGGCCATCTGATCCAGATTGCTGGCCAGGGCTTCGGCGACGAAGGTCGGCGAGCGGTGCTTTGGCTCGCCGATGGACAGCGCGATAGGGCGTTTGTCCGGGTTTGGCGTGACGCTGCCGAGCAGGGCGCGGAGCTTCTCGAACGGGTAAGGCTGGAGCTGGTTCAGAGCGTTGTTCATGGGGGCCTCGTTCAATGTGGGAGCTGGCTTTTGTAGGGGCCGGGCTTGCCCGCGATGCAGGCGCCTCGGTTTGTCAGGTGCACCGAGGTGATGCTATCGCGGGCAAGCCCGGCTCCTGCATAAGCGCTTTCCCACAGGGAAAGTTGGTTAATTCAGATACTGAGTCGTGACAGTTTGATATCGGGCTCGTGGCTGACGCTCAGCTGCTCAACGATTGCATCCTGCAAGCGGCTGCACAGCAGCGGGTCGGACAGCTGCTGGTTGTTGGCGTCGGTAATGAAGAACACGTCCTCCACCCGCTCGCCCAGCGTGGCGATCTTGGCGTTTTGCAGCGACAGGTCGAACTCCAGGAAAATCGTGCCAATGCGCGCCAACAGGCCCGGACGGTCGGGAGCCGTGAGTTCCAGCACGGTCACCGGACGCTGGGCGTCGTTGTGGATCGTCACCTGTGGCGCAAAGGCGAAATGCTTGAGCTGGCGTGGCACACGGCGCTGGATGATGGTCGGGTAGTCAGCCGGGTTGCGCAGGGCTTCGGTCAGTCCGTCGCGAATCTGTTTGACCCGCGCCGGGTTGTCGCCAATCGAGTCGCCGTCAGTGTCGAGCACGATGTAGGTGTCGAGGGTGAACTGGCTGCTGGAGGTGATCACCCGGGCGTCGTGAATGTTCAGGTTGAGCTGGTCCATCGCGGCCACGGTCACGGCGAAGAAATCGTGCTGGTCCGGCGCATAAATAAAGATCTGCGTGCCGCCTTCGAATTCGCGCTGCGTGGTTTCCTTGATCAGCACCAGTGGCCCGCCGTCGGCAGGTTGTTGCAGGATCGCGTCGGTGTGCCAGGCCACGTCGCCGGCGGTGTGACGCAGGAAATAGTCATCGCCCAGTTGCGACCACAGCTGTTCGACGTCGTCCGGATCGTTACCGCCGCGCACCAGGATGTCCAGGGCGGCGCTCTGGGTCTGGCGAATTTGCATTTCACGATCGACCGGATTTTCCAGGCCACGGCGCAGGGCGCGCTTGGTCTCGGTGTAGAGCTGGCGCAACAGGCTGGCGCGCCACGAGTTCCATAGAGTCGGGTTGGTCGCGTTGATGTCGGCCACAGTCAGTACGTACAGATAATCGAGGCGGGTTTCGTCACCGACAGCCTGTGCAAAATCGTGGATCACCTGCGGGTCGGATAAGTCCTTGCGCTGAGCGGTGGTCGACATCACCAGATGGTTTTGCACCAGCCAGACGATCAGGCGGCTGTCCCATACCGGCAATTGATGACGCTGGCAGAAAGCTTCGGCATCCACCGCGCCGATTTCCGAGTGGTCACCATGCCGGCCCTTGCCGATGTCGTGGTACAGGCCGGCCAGGTAAATCAGCTCGGGCTTGGGCAGTTTGCCCATGAGCTTGCTGGCCAGCGGGAATTTTTCCGACACTTGGGTGTACTGCAACTTACGCAGGTGTTTGATCAGGTTCAGGGTGTGCGCGTCGACCGTATAGATGTGGAACAGGTCGTGTTGCATTTGGCCGACAATGAAACCGAACTCCGGCAAGTAGCGCCCGAGAATGCCGTAACGGTTCATCCGGCGCAGGTTGCGGTGGATGCCGATCTTGCACTTGAACAGCTCGATAAACAGGCTGGTATTACGAATGTCGTTACGGAATTCGTCGTCGATCAGGTGACGGTTTTCGCGCAGCAGACGGATGGTATCGGCGCGCACGCCTTTGATTTCCGGCTGCTGGGCCATCAGCACGAAGATTTCGAGCATGGCGAACGGCGTGCGACGGAATACGTTGTCGTTGCGTGCCTCGATGTAGCCGTCGTGCAACTGGAACCGCGAGTTGATGGGCTGTGGCGGCGCTTCATCATCCGGGGCGAGGATGACTTCTTCGAAGTGCTGGATGATCAGGTCGCTGAGCTGCGCAATGCTCATGACCACCCGGTAGTACTGCTGCATGAAGTTTTCGATGGCTTGCTTGGCGTCATCGCCAACGAAACCCAGCAGCCCGGCAATCGAACGCTGGTGATCGAACAGCAAGCGATCCTCGGAACGACCGGCGAGCATGTGCAGCGCGTAACGGACCTTCCACAGAAACTCCTGGGATGAGGCCAGCAGCGCGTTTTCGCTCTCGACCAGAAAACCTTCGCCAGCCAATGCGCGCAGGTTCAGGGTGCCGTATTCGCGACGGGCCACCCACAGAATCGTCTGGATATCCCGCAGGCCACCGGGCGAGCCTTTGACGTTGGGTTCCAGGTTGTATTCCGTGTCGTTGTATTTGTGGTGACGGGCCTTCTGCTCGGCGCGCTTGGCCAGGAAGAAGTCCTTGCTCGGCCACATGTGCGCGGTGCTGGTAACGTCCAGCATGCGCTGGCGCAGGCGTTCAGGGCCGCAGATGGTGCGGCTTTCCATCAGGTTGGTAACAACCGTCAGGTCGGCGCGGGCCTCAACGGCGCATTCGTCCACCGAGCGAACGCTCTGACCCACCTCCAGGCCGATGTCCCACAGCAACGTCAGAAAACGCTCGATGGAATCGCGGAAAACTTCGTGGTCGGCGCTGTCCAGGAGAATCAGCAAATCGATGTCGGAATACGGGTGCAACTCACCGCGACCGTAGCCGCCGACCGCGACCAGCGCGATGCCGGCGTCTGCACTCCAATTGAACTGCTCCCAGGCCTTTTGCAGGATGTTATCGACGAACCAGGCGCGATCCTCGATCAACCGGCGAATTTCGCGGCCGCTGCGAAAGCGCCCGTCGAGCACCTCGCGGGCTTGGCGGATCGCCTTCTTGAAGGCCGCGATCGGGCTTGCCTTCAGGGCCAGTTCAGCCTGGAACTGGCCGCGATCGAAGAGTTCGGGATCCACCTGCGGCATCGATTGGCTTTCCTGTCTATCTATAAGGCTGAGAGCTGCACGGGTCGGATCAAGCCGAAACGCGGGCGATGGTGTCATCGCTACGCAAGGTGAAGATCTCGTAACCGGTTTCGGTGACCAGCAGGGTGTGCTCCCACTGGGCCGACAGCTTGCGGTCCTTGGTGATCGCGGTCCAGCCATCGCCCAGCACCTTGGTGTCGGCCTTGCCCTGGTTGATCATCGGCTCGATGGTGAAGGTCATGCCCGCTTTCAGTTCCATGCCAGTGCCGGCGCGGCCGTAATGCAGGATCTGCGGCTCTTCGTGGAACACCTTGCCGATGCCGTGACCGCAGAACTCGCGAACCACCGAGAAGCCGTTCTTTTCCGCGTGCTTCTGGATGATTTCGCCGATGTCGCCGAGGCGGCAGCCGGGTTTGACGATTTCAATCGCTTTGTACATGCATTCCTGGGTCACTTGCGACAGGCGCTCGGCCCAGACCGGCACGGTGCCGACGTGGAACATGCGGCTGGTGTCACCGTGGTAGCCGTCCTTGATGACGGTGACGTCGATGTTCAGCGTGTCGCCATCCTTCAACGGCTTCTCGTTCGGAATACCGTGGCAGACCACGTGGTTGATCGAGGTGCAGATCGACTTCGGGTAACCCTTGTAGTTGAGCGGGGCAGGAATGGCTTTCTGCTCGTTGACGATGTAGTCGTGGCAGATCTGATTCAGTTCATCGGTGGTGACGCCCGGTTTGACATGTTCGGCAATCATTTCCAGCACATCGGCGGCCAGTTTGCCGGCGATGCGCATTTTTGCGATGTCCTCTGGGGTTTTGAGGGTGACGGTCATACAGGCTCTCTTTGCGCTCGACGGCGCTTGTGAAAACGAAATGGGCGGTGTGCGATTGATCTTCGCGGCCCTGAAAAACCTGATTCTATCAGACGATCAGCGCAAATCTGAGCCTCTGTGCGTCGCATCTCTCTATAGATTGGCGCATTCTTGAGCGATTCCAAGGGGCGATTAAAGACGTGTGTCAGGTTTTGAGAATCCCGGTTCCGTTTTTTGCAGCCTTGTGGTATAAAATGCGCCGCTTTCCGGGGATACCCCGAAAGGCTTAAATCCACACACGTGTCGACACGATGACCTGGGTGCCTTCAGCTGATGCTGCTGGTTGGTCATTGGGATACGTGGAGGCCAAACCCGACTTATTAAGGAACTATCATGTCCCAAGTCAACATGCGCGATATGCTGAAGGCCGGTGTGCACTTCGGTCACCAAACCCGTTACTGGAACCCGAAAATGGGTAAATACATTTTCGGCGCGCGTAACAAGATCCACATCATCAACCTTGAAAAAACCCTGCCAATGTTCAACGAAGCTCTGACTTTCGTAGAGCGTCTGGCCCAGGGCAAAAACAAGATTCTGTTCGTCGGCACCAAGCGTTCCGCTGGCAAGATCGTTGCTGAAGAAGCAGCACGTTGCGGTTCGCCGTACGTCGACCACCGCTGGTTGGGCGGCATGCTGACCAACTTCAAAACCATCCGTGCTTCCATCAAGCGTCTGCGTGACCTTGAAGTGCAAGCCGAAGACGGTACGTTCGCCAAGCTGACCAAGAAAGAGGCGCTGATGCGCACTCGCGACCTGGAAAAGCTGGACCGTTCCCTGGGTGGTATCAAGGACATGGGCGGTCTGCCAGACGCTCTGTTCGTTATCGACGTTGATCACGAGCGCATCGCGATCACCGAAGCCAACAAGCTGGGCATCCCGGTTATCGGCGTAGTCGATACCAACAGCAGCCCGGAAGGCGTTGACTACATCATCCCAGGCAACGATGACGCAATCCGCGCTATCCAACTGTACATGGGTTCGATGGCTGACGCTGTAATCCGCGGTCGCAACCACGTTGCTGGCGGCACCGAGCAGTTCGTTGAAGAAGCTCCGGTAGCAGCAGCTGAGTAACTGACGCCTTGGCGTTGACTCAGTAAGCAAAAAGGGGGCTTGGCCCCCTTTTTGCCACCTCGAAAACCGTTTGTCGGCCCCGCACTTGCAGAGCTGTAACGTGCAGCGGCTTACAACGGTGGTTCGGGAAGAATTGATCGCCCGTTCGATCGGGTGGAATGGTTGAAAACCTATCCAAGAGGATTTTGAAAATGGCAGCAATTACTGCAGCGTTGGTTAAAGAACTGCGTGAGCGTACCGGCGAAGGCATGATGGATTGCAAGAAAGCCCTGGAAAAGGCTGACGGCGACATCGAAAAAGCCATTGATGATATGCGTGCTTCCGGCGCAATCAAGGCTGCCAAGAAAGCAGGCAACGTGGCTGCTGAAGGCGCTATCGCTCTGAAAGAAGACGGCAAATCTGCTGTTCTGCTGGAAGTAAACTCGCAGACTGACTTCCTGGCCCTGCAGGACGACTTCAAGGCATTTGTTGCTGCTAGCGTTGAAAAAGCGTTCGCCGACAAACTGACTGACGTCGCTCCGCTGATCGCCGCTCAAGAGGCTGATCGCCTGGTACTGGTTGGCAAGGTTGGCGAGAACGTCAACATCCGTCGCCTGGTACGCGTTGAGGGTGATGTTGTTGGTGGTTACCTGCACGGCAACAAGATCGGTGTTGCAGTTGTCCTGAAAGGCGGCAACGTTGAACTGGCCAAAGACATCGCTATGCACGTAGCGGCCAGCAACCCAGAGTTCCTGCTGCCTTCGGAAGTTTCTGCCGAAGCGATCGAGCGTGAAAAAGCTGTGTTCCTGCAGCTGAACGAAGAAAAAATCAAAGGCAAGCCAGAAAACATTGTTGAAAATATGGTCAAAGGCCGTATCAGCAAGTTCCTGGCCGAAGCGAGCCTGGTTGAGCAGGCGTTCGTCAAGAACCCTGAAATCAAGGTTGGCGAACTGGCCAAGAAAGCCGGTGCTGAAATCGTTTCTTTCACCTACTTCAAAGTAGGCGAAGGCATCGAGAAGCCAGTAGACAACTTCGCTGAAGAAGTTGCTGCCCAGCTGGCTGCTGCCAAGTCGTAAGACGGTTTTTTAAACTGTCGCCCTGAAGAGGCTGCCCGCTTACGCGCGCAGCCTCTTTTCAGATGGGCTGCCAATTTTTTAATTGGTTTCCCTTTGGAACTGGCTTACAAAGCCATGTTCCGATGGCGTTGAAGCAGCGCCAAGCTAGAGTGAGCGCAGCTGTAAACAGCTCGCAAAGAATTTTTAAAATACGCCGCAGGAGAGATTCGCAATGGCTCAGCAGGGCAGTGGTTATCAGGCTCGCTATAAACGCATTCTACTCAAGCTTAGCGGCGAGGCCCTGATGGGCTCGGAAGAGTTCGGGATCGATCCGAAAGTTCTGGATCGCATGGCGCTGGAAGTCGGCCAACTGGTCGGTATCGGTGTTCAGGTCGGTCTGGTGATCGGTGGTGGCAACCTGTTCCGCGGTGCGGCGCTGAGCGCGGCCGGCATGGATCGGGTGACTGGCGACCACATGGGCATGCTGGCCACTGTGATGAACGCGCTGGCCATGCGTGATGCGCTGGAACGTGCCAATATCTCGGCCATCGTGATGTCGGCGATTTCCATGGTGGGCGTGACCGATCACTATGATCGTCGCAAAGCCATGCGCCACCTGAACGCCAAGGAAGTCGTGATTTTCGCAGCCGGTACAGGTAATCCGTTCTTCACCACGGATTCGGCGGCCTGCTTGCGTGCAATCGAAATCGATGCCGATGTCGTGCTCAAGGCGACCAAGGTCGATGGCGTCTACACCGCTGACCCGTTCAAAGACCCGCATGCCGAGAAGTTCGATCATCTGACTTACGATGAAGTGCTGGATCGCAAGCTGGGCGTGATGGATCTGACGGCCATTTGCCTGTGCCGCGACCACAAGATGCCGCTGCGCGTCTTTAACATGAACAAGCCCGGCGCCCTGCTGAATATCGTGCATGGCGGCGCTGAAGGGACCCTGATCGAGGAAGGCCAACAATGATCAATGAAATCAAGAAAGACGCTAAAGAGCGTATGCAGAAATCCGTCGAATCGCTGATGCACAACTTCGGCCGTATTCGTACCGGACAGGCGCACCCAAGCATTCTTGAAGGCGTGATGGTGCCGTATTACGGTTCCGACACTCCGATCAAGCAGGTGGCGAACATCACCGTCAAAGACGCCCGTACCCTGCAAGTCGTCGCCTTTGAGCGCAACATGCTGGGTGCCGTCGACAAAGCCATCGGCAGTGCTGGTCTGAACCTCAACCCGACCAACCTGGGTGAGTTGTTGCTGATCTCCATGCCGGCCCTGACCGAGGAAACCCGCAAGGGCTTCACCAAGCAGGCTCGCGATGTCGCTGAAGACGCCCGTGTTGCGGTGCGCAACATCCGTCGTGATGCGAATAGCCAGCTCAAGGATCTGGTCAAGGAAAAGGAAATCAGTGAAGACGAAGAACGTCGCGCCACTGGCGAGATCGATGATTTGACCAAAAAGTTCGTGGCAGAAATTGACGCGAATCTGGCTCAGAAAGAAAAAGACCTGATGGCCGTATAAGGGTCGCGTTTTCATGGAAAAGACCAAGCAGACTGTGCCGTCCGCGGTGCCGCGCCATGTCGCGATCATCATGGATGGTAATAATCGCTGGGCGAAGAAGCGCTTTATGCCGGGTGTCGCCGGGCATAAAGCGGGCGTGGATGCAGTTCGTGCGGTGATCGAGGTGTGCGCTGAGGCCAAGGTCGAAGTGTTGACCCTGTTTGCCTTCTCCAGTGAGAACTGGCAGCGTCCCGCAGATGAAGTCAGTGCCTTGATGGATTTGTTCTTCAAGGCATTGCGTCGCGAGGCCAAGCGCCTCAATGACAACAACATCAGTCTGCGGATCATCGGTGATCGCTCGCGCTTTCATCCCGAGCTTCAGGCTGCCATGCGTGAAGCTGAGGCGATGACCGCCGGTGCCAACCGCTTTGTATTGCAGATCGCCGCCAATTACGGTGGTCAGTGGGACATCGCGCAGGCCGCTCAGCGTCTGGCACGGGAAGTTCAGGCCGGGCATCTGCGTCCGGAAGACATCACCCCTGAATTGTTGCAAACCTGTCTGGCCACCGGCGATCTGCCGTTGCCGGACTTGTGCATCCGTACAGGTGGTGAGCACCGCATCAGCAACTTCCTGCTGTGGCAGCTGGCTTACGCCGAGTTGTATTTCTCCGACCTGTTCTGGCCGGACTTCAAACACGACGCCATGCGAAACGCGCTGGCCGATTTCGCTTCTCGCCAGCGCCGCTTCGGTAAAACGAGCGAGCAGGTCGAGAATGGAGCCCGGGTTTAATGCTTAAACAACGAATCATCACCGCACTGATCCTGCTGCCGATCGCTTTGTGCGGGTTTTTCCTGCTTGAAGGTTCCAGCTTTGCGCTGTTCATCGGGTTTGTAGTGACGCTCGGCGCTTGGGAATGGGCGCGGCTGGCCGGCTTCACTGCTCAGCCGATTCGCGTTGCCTATGCCGTTGTCGTCGCGTTGATGCTGTTTGTCATGTACATCCTGCCGGGGTTGGCGCCTTGGGTGCTGGGCGCTTCAGTGCTCTGGTGGGGTGTGGCAACTTATCTGGTGCTGACGTACCCGCGCTCCAGCGAGCACTGGGCCAGCGCCGCCAGCAAACTGGTGATCGGTTTACTGATCCTGTTGCCGGCCTGGCAAGGCTTGGTCCAGATCAAGCAGGCGCCCTTGGGGAACTGGTTGATCATGGCGGTGATGGTGTTGGTCTGGGGTGCCGATATCGGTGCGTACTTTTCCGGCCGGGCCTTCGGCAAGCGCAAGCTGGCGCCGCAGGTCAGCCCAGGCAAGAGCTGGGAAGGCGTGTACGGCGGTTTGCTGCTGAGTCTGCTGATCACGGCGATTGTCGGTTTAGTGCGCGACTGGAGTTTCGCCCAGATGCTGATGGGGTTGATCGGTGCGGCAGTAATCGTCTTCATCTCGGTGGTGGGCGACCTCACCGAGAGCATGTTCAAGCGTCAATCGGGCATCAAGGACAGCAGCAACCTGCTGCCGGGGCATGGTGGTGTCCTGGATCGAATCGACAGCCTGACGGCTGCGATTCCAGTATTCGCTGTGCTGTTGTGGATGGCCGCATCGTGAGCCGCCCACAACAGATTACTGTCTTGGGGGCGACCGGTTCGATTGGTCTGAGCACCCTCGACGTGATTGCTCGTCATCCGACGCGTTACCAGGTTTTCGCCTTGAGCGGGTTCACTCGCCTGAGCGAGTTGTTGGCCTTGTGCGTGCGTCATACGCCACGGTTTGCTGTTGTGCCGCAAGCGAGCGCCGCCCGAACCCTACAGGACGATTTGCGCGCGGCTGGCCTGTCGACTCGTGTGCTCGTAGGGGAGGATGGACTGTGTCAGGTTGCTTCTGATCCTGAGGTCGATGCAGTCATGGCGGCGATCGTTGGCGCGGCGGGTTTGCGTCCGACCCTGGCGGCAGTCGAGGCCGGCAAGAAAATACTGCTGGCTAACAAGGAAGCGCTGGTGATGTCCGGGGCGCTGTTCATGCAGGCTGTGCGCAAAAGCGGTTCGGTACTGCTACCGATCGACAGTGAGCACAACGCGATTTTCCAGTGCATGCCACAGGATTTCGCCCGTGGGCTTGGCGCGGTCGGCGTGCGTCGGATTCTTCTTACCGCCTCTGGTGGTCCGTTCCGACAGACACCAATGGCCGAACTGGCGCATGTTACGCCTGACCAGGCGTGTGCCCACCCGAACTGGTCAATGGGGCGCAAAATTTCGGTCGATTCCGCCAGCATGATGAACAAGGGGCTCGAGTTGATCGAGGCCTGCTGGCTGTTCGACGCCAGGCCGTCCCAAGTCGAAGTCGTGATTCACCCTCAGAGCGTGATTCATTCTCTGGTCGACTACATCGATGGTTCGGTGCTGGCCCAGTTGGGCAATCCGGATATGCGCACGCCGATCGCAAACGCCCTGGCCTGGCCGGAGCGTATCGACTCGGGCGTGGCGCCGCTGGACCTGTTTGCCATTGCGCGTCTGGATTTCCAGGCCCCCGATGAAGAGCGTTTCCCTTGTCTGCGCCTTGCGCGTCAGGCTGCGGAGGCTGGCAACAGCGCACCGGCGATGCTTAATGCTGCGAATGAAGTGGCTGTCGCGGCGTTTCTCGACGGGCGGGTTCGCTACCCGGAAATCGCGAGTATTATCGAGGAAGTGCTGAACCTCGAGCCTGTCGTTGTGGTGGAAGATCTCGAGGCGGTGTTCACGGCCGACGCGAAGGCGCGAGTTCTGGCCGGGCAATGGTTGAGTCGTCACGGGCGATAAGTGCTGCAATACGTTGGCCCATGCGGCACTGAATAGGATTGCGGAGAAAGTAGATGAGCGCGCTCTATATGATTGTCGGCACCCTGGTGGCTTTGGGTGTGCTGGTTACCTTCCACGAATTCGGCCATTTCTGGGTCGCACGTCGCTGTGGGGTCAAAGTGCTGCGTTTCTCCGTAGGCTTCGGCATGCCGCTGCTACGCTGGCACGACAAGAAAGGTACTGAGTTCGTCGTGGCTGCCATTCCATTGGGCGGCTACGTGAAGATGCTCGATGAGCGGGAAGGCGAAGTGCCGGCCGATCAGCTCGAGCATTCCTTCAATCGCAAATCTGTCCGTCAGCGTATCGCCATCGTGGCTGCAGGTCCGATCGCCAATTTCCTCTTGGCAATGGTGTTTTTCTGGGTGTTGGCGATGCTCGGCAGCGAGCAGGTGCGGCCAGTCATCGGCGCAGTCGAGTCCGGCAGTATTGCCGCCAGGGCCGGTTTGAGCGCTGGTCAGGAAATCATTGCCATTGATGGCGAGCCAACTTCCGGCTGGGCGGCGGTGAATCTGCAGCTGATTCGTCGTCTTGGTGAGAGTGGTTCACTTCAATTATTGGTGCGTGAGCAGGGCTCCACGACGGACTCTCCTCGCGAGCTGGCGCTGGATAAATGGCTCAAGAGTGCTGATGAGCCGGATCCGATTCGTTCGTTGGGTATTCGTCCCTGGCGTCCGGCGCTGCCTCCCGTGTTGGCCGAGATTGATCCGAAAGGGCCAGCGCACGCCGCGGGTCTGAAGACCGGTGACCGGTTGCTTGCTCTTGATGGCAAGGCGCTGGATGACTGGCAGCAAGTGGTCGACACCGTTCGTATGCATCCGGATACCAAAATCATGCTGCGCGTTGAGCGTGATGGTGCTCAAATCGACGTCCCTGTTACGTTGGCCGCTCGCGGCGAGAGCAAGGCGCCTACCGGTTATATGGGGGCCGGAGTGAAAGCGGTCGATTGGCCGCCAGAGATGATTCGCGAAGTCAGTTACGGCCCGGTGGCGGCAATTGGAGAGGGTGCACGCCGCACCTGGACCATGAGCGTACTGACCCTCGATTCACTCAAGAAAATGTTGTTCGGCGAGCTCTCGGTAAAAAACTTGAGTGGACCGATAACCATTGCTAAAGTGGCGGGCGCTTCTGCCCAGTCGGGCGTTGCTGACTTCCTGAATTTCCTTGCATATCTGAGTATTAGCCTGGGGGTTCTGAATTTGTTGCCCATTCCTGTACTGGATGGGGGGCATCTGTTGTTTTATCTGATTGAGTGGGCGCGTGGTCGTCCCTTGTCAGATCGGGTGCAGGGTTGGGGGATACAGATCGGTATCAGTTTGGTGGTCGGGGTGATGTTGCTCGCTCTGGTCAATGATTTGGGCCGTCTGTAACAACTTCGCTGAATTGCGAATCTGCCGCATTTTGCGGCAGTTTGTTTATTGCCAGTTGGAATAAGAAAGGACTTCATGAAACGTCTGCTGCTAACTGCGGTTCTCACCGTATTGATGATCGCCGAAGTTCACGCCGAGTCCTTCACTATCTCTGATATTCGCGTCAATGGCCTCCAGCGGGTCTCCGCGGGTAGCGTCTTTGGTGCTTTGCCGTTGAACGTCGGTGAACAGGCGGATGATCGTCGCCTGGTGGAATCCACTCGTGCGTTGTTCAAAACCGGGTTCTTTCAAGATATCCAGCTGGGCCGCG
>NZ_JAHBDK010000014.1 GCF_019956415.1 Pseudomonas sp. GL-B-19 | reverse complement strand
CCCGCTAGCGTCGAGCCTGCACGTTCTTTCCTGACCTGCTCGACCCAGCGGCGCAACGCAGTAGGGCCGATATCGAAGTTGGCGCAGACCTCAAGAATGGGCTGGTCTTCATCAAGCACCATGCTTGCAGCATTGAGCTTGAACTCGCTGGAATAGGACTTTCGCATCATCATGCACACCTTAGATTTGGGCGCCATCATAGCGCCCTATTGATGTGTCCAATTTCATTAGGCCAGATCAAGCTCACTCCTACAGGGTTTGGCGGTGGATGCTTAGTCGTCGGCGTTGGGATCGAGATCGGGGAACATGACCTCGGTAAACCCGAACTTGCTGAAGTCGGTAATCCGCGACGGATACAAGCGGCCGATCAGGTGATCGCATTCATGCTGCACCACACGCGCATGGAACCCTGAAGCGATGCGCACGATGGGCTGGCCCTTGGGGTCGACACCTTCGTAACGAATCTGCTGGTAACGTTCCACGGCGCCGCGCAGGCCCGGCACGGACAAGCAACCTTCAAAACCCTCTTCCAGCGTCGGGCTCAACGGCGTGATCAGCGGATTGATCAGAATGGTTTGCGGCACCGCTTCGGCGTCCGGATACCGCTCACTGTGCTCAAAACCGAAGATCACCAGTTGCAGGTCGACACCGATCTGCGGCGCAGCCAGGCCAACGCCACCGACGCTTTCCATGGTCTGGAACATGTCGTCGATCAACTGCCACAACTCGGGGCTGTCGAACATCTCGGCCGGAACCGGCGGGGCAATGCGCAGCAGGCGCTCATCACCCATTTTCAGAATTTCACGGATCATTTGATGACTTCGTCAGTGGAGGGATGGACCGAGTGATCGCGCCCCAGTCCCGAAACGTGGTGTTTTTGATGGTCATGGCCGGGCTCGCCAGGGTACTTTTCGCCGGGGTCCTTGCCCTCCCTCGACATGTGTTCGATCACCGCATTCATCTCCGCGCCGAGCAACAACACCGCGGAGGAAATGTAGAAGTACAGCAACAGCACGATGATCGCACCGATACTGCCATACATGGCGTTGTAGTCGGCAAACGTTTTGACGTACAGACCGAAGCCCACGGAGGCGAGGATCCACACCACCACCGCCAGCACCGACCCCGGCGTGATGAAACGAAACTCTTGTTTGACGTCCGGCATGACGTAATAAATCAGCGCCACCGCGACCATCAACAGAATCACGACCACCGGCCAGCGCATGATGGTCCAGAGGGTCACAATGAAGTCTTCGAGGCCGACTTGCGAGGCGATCCAGCCCATCACCTGCGGGCCGAGCACCATCAGCGCGGCGGCGATCAACAGCATCCCGGCGATGCCGACGGTGTAGATGATCGACAGCGGGAAGCGCTTCCACGCCGGCCGGCCTTCGACCACATCGTAGGCTGCGTTCATCGCGCTCATCATCAGCCGCACACCGGCGGAGGCGGTATACAGCGCAATCACGATACCCACCGAGAGCAGCCCCCCCTTGGATTGCTGGAGCTGGTCAATCACCGGGTTCACCTGTTCCAGCGCCTGGGGCGGCAAGACCAGTTCCGATTGCAGGCGCAGCCAGGAGAAAAAATCCGGCAGGTGCAGGAAACCGATCAGGGCAATCAGGAAAAGGATGAAGGGAAACAACGAGAACAACATCTGATAGGCCAGCGCCGAGGCATAGGTCGACATTTCATCGTCGATGAACTCGGTGACCGTGCGCATCATCACACGGTGCAGGGGCAGACCTTTCATGTCCGGGAAAATCATTAGCGTCTCCTTTCGCCGCAAGATCGGGAGTCAGTCGTGGCGACTCAGGGGCCGTTTTCTACATCAAAGTAGCCTACTTGGCGACTTTGAAACAATTTCCGTGTTCAAGTTCAGGCTGACACAAAAACGGCCATCCGTGGATGGCCGACCCTGATCATCGTCAAAGGCCAGATCAAGCGTTGTCGATGCCTTTTACTTTATCGCCAGTGCTGCTCATGGTGTTTCTCCTGTGAACAATTCAATGAGAAAAGTCGTAATACAAGGATTGACCGGAGGCGTTTGCGCGGAGTTTCATTTATTTTGTACCGCACATTTTGTCGATCTCGGCAGGTTGGGCTTTATGTTTAGCGACCAACCCCCGAGAATGCGCAACGTATTCAGGCCATGGCGCTGAAGATCCAATCCCGTAGGAATGTTATGAAACTCGATAAAAAGCAGGCCATTGCCCGCAGAAACCAGGAACTTGGCGGTGCCGTGCTTGGCGTCAACAACTGCCATTTCACCGAATTGAACCGCAACCGCAACATCTGGTGGTTCGATATCCCGGTCGCGCGCCTGGCCGTTGGTCAGTACGAATGGGTTCACTTGCTGATGCACACGCCGGACACCGACGAACTGCTGCACCTGAAAGTGCCGACCGTGTTCCTGCGCGAGAAGCTTGAAGGTCTGGTGGTGCGTAATGAAGGCAAGCGCAAGGCTGCATTGAGCCTGGAGCTGAGTGCCGACAAGGACTCGTACCTGCAAGACATGCGCCCGGCGGGTACCAACGTCAATTTCGCGCCGTTCCGTCTGTAAGCCAAAAGCAAAAGCTTCGCGAGCAGGCTCGCTCCCACAGGGGATCTGCGGCGCTCACAAAACCAATGTGGGAGCGAGCCTGCTCGCGATAGCGGTCTGACAACCCCTGAGTTTTTCTTGTCATCCAACAAAAAGCCCCGCATCTGCGGGGCTTTTGTTTGTTACGCGCCGACCTTTTTCGCGGCGATTTTCTTCAGTTCTTCATCGCGCAGTTCTCGGCGCAGAATCTTGCCGACGTTGGTGGTCGGCAGCGCATCGCGGAACTCGACGGCTCGCGGCACCTTGTAGCCGGTGACGTTCGCACGCATGTGCTCCATCACTTGCTCTTTGGTCAGCGTCACGCCGGGTTTGGCAACGATGAAGATCTTGATCGCCTCGCCCGATTTCTCGTCCGGCACGCCAATGGCCGCGCATTGCAGCACGCCCGGCAGGGTCGCGAGCACGTCTTCCAGTTCGTTCGGGTACACGTTGAAACCGGAGACCAGGATCATGTCTTTCTTGCGATCGACAATGCGCATGTAGCCATCCGGCTGGATCAGCGCAATGTCACCGGTCTTCAACCAGCCTTCGCTGTCGAGCATTTCATCGGTGGCGTCCTGGCGCTGCCAGTAACCCTTCATGACCTGCGGGCCTTTCACGCACAGTTCGCCGATTTCACCCAGCGGCTGCTCCACGCCGGCATCGTCAATGACTTTGCAGCGAGTCGATGGAACCGGGATACCGATGGTGCCGATCTGGATGTTCTGGATCGGGTTGACGGTGGCCACCGGGCTGGTTTCGGTCATGCCGTAACCTTCGCAGATGGCGCAACCGGTGACCGCTTTCCAGCGTTCGGCGGCGGCCAGTTGCAGGGCCATGCCACCGGACAGGGTGATTTTCAGCGCCGAGAAGTCCAGCTTGCGGAAACCTTCGTTATTGCACAGGGCCACAAACAAGGTGTTGAGGCCGACGAAACCGCTGAACTTCCACTTCGACAGTTCCTTGACCATCGCCGGCAGGTCGCGCGGGTTGCTGATCAGGATGTTGTGGTTGCCGATCAGCATCATCGCCATGCAATGAAAGGTGAACGCATAGATGTGGTACAGCGGCAGCGGCGTGATCAGGATCTCGCAACCTTCATTGAGGTTGGAGCCCATCAGCGCCTTGCATTGCAGCATGTTCGCCACGAGGTTGCGGTGGGTCAGCATCGCCCCTTTCGCCACGCCGGTGGTGCCGCCGGTGTATTGCAGCACAGCGACATCGCTGCTGGCCGGGTTGGCTTCAGCCACTGGCTGGCCATGGCCCTTGCTCAACACGTCGTTGAACTTGATGGCTTTGGGCAAGTGATACGCCGGGACCATCTTCTTCACGTACTTGATGACACTGTTGACCAACAGACGCTTGAGTGGCGGCAACAGGTCGGCCACTTCAGTGACGATCACATGCTTGACGCCGGTTTTCGGCACGACGATCTCGGCCAGATGGGCCATGTTCGCCAGGCAGACCAGAGCTTTGGCACCGGAGTCGTTGAACTGGTGTTCCATTTCCCGCGCGGTGTACAGCGGGTTGGTGTTGACCACGATCAGACCGGCGCGGATGGCGCCAAAGACGGCAACCGGGTACTGCAGCACGTTAGGCAATTGCACGGCGATTCGATCGCCCGGCTGCAAGTCGGTATGCTGTTGCAGGTAAGCGGCAAAGGCACCGGACAATTCGTACAGTTCACCGTAGGTGATTGTTTTGCCCAGGTTGCTGAATGCCGGCTTGTTGGCGAAGCGTTGGCAGGATTGCTTCAACACTGCCTGAATATTCGGGTACTCGTCTGGATTGATCTCGGCAGCGATCCCAGCTGGGTACTTATCCTTCCAAAAGTCTTCGATCATGGAAGCCCACTCCTCAGCAACGCGAATTCAGCACCGCATTTGATGCGATTATTATTGGTGTTTGTTCAATGGTGAGTCTGGCTTTTTACTAGGCCGAGAAGTCACAAAGCGCGCCGAGAGTAGCAGCTTTGCCAAGGGTCGACCAGAGCCAAAAGCGGCCTCTACGGTCACAAATATGACTCAAGAACTTCCGGCGGTCATTTTAGAGCAAAGATTCTATAGCGACGTGAAAGCCCCTGAATCCAGGGATTTCCAGATCCTTAAAAGCATCGCGGGCAAGCCTTGCTCCTACAGGTTCCGTGTCGTTCACATTCTATGTGGACAACATTAAACCTGTAGGAGCGAGGCTTGCCCGCGATCCGCGCGAAGCGCGGCCATGCAACACCTACGCGATATCGCGCAACTCCCGCCGCAGAATCTTGCCCACCGGCGTCATCGGCAACGACTCACGCAACACGATGTGCTTGGGCACTTTGTACGCCGTGAAGTTTTCCTTGCAGAAAACCTTCAGCTCTTCAACGCTGACCCCGGCTTCACGGGCCACCACAAACAACTTCACCGCCTCGCCCGAACGCTCGTCCGGCACACCGATGACCGCGCAGTTGGCGACGTTCGGATGAGCCATGACCACGTCTTCGATCTCGTTCGGGTACACGTTGAAACCCGAGACGATAATCATGTCTTTCTTGCGATCGACGATGCGCACAAAACCGTCCGGGTCGATCACCGCGATGTCACCGGACTTGAACCAACCCTCGGCATCCAGCACTTCAGCGGTGGCCTCGGGTTTCTGCCAGTAGCCCTTCATGATCTGAGGGCCTTTGATGCACAGTTCACCACGCTCACCCAACGGCTGCTCGACGCCTTCATCGTTGATCACTTTCAGCGCGGTGCCCGGCACCGGCAGACCGACCGTGCCAATGCGCGATTGGTCGCCGTAAGGGTTGGTGCATGCCACCGGTGACGTTTCGGTCAGGCCGTAACCTTCGGTGATGCGGCAACCGGTCATTTGCTGCCAGCGCTCGGCGGTGGCCTTGACCAACGCTGTGCCGCCGGAGTTGGTCAGCTTGAGACTGGAGAAGTCCAGGGTCTTGAAGTCCGGGTGATCCATCAACGCGACGAACAGCGTGTTGAGCCCCAGCAACGCCGAGAAACGCCAGTTTTTCAGCTCCTTGATGAAGCCGCCAATGTCTCGCGGATTGGTGATCAGCACGTTGTGGTTGCCGGTCACCATCATGCACATGCAGTTCGCCGTGAAGGCATAGATGTGGTACAGCGGCAGCGGCGCGATCATCACCTCCTGCCCTTCACGCAGCAGTGACTGACCGTCAGCGCCGAACTGCCCCAGGCACGCCCGCGCCTGTTGCATGTTCGCCACGAGATTGCCGTGGGTCAGCATGGCGCCCTTGGCCAAACCGGTGGTGCCGCCGGTGTATTGCAGAACGGCGATGTCGTCGAGGCCGACTTTC
Organism: Pseudomonas sp. GL-B-19; assembly: GCF_019956415.1. Lineage (GTDB taxonomy): Bacteria > Pseudomonadota > Gammaproteobacteria > Pseudomonadales > Pseudomonadaceae > Aquipseudomonas. The sequence continues at coordinate 135,525 of NZ_JAHBDK010000014.1, read as the reverse complement.
AGCGGTTTGATCCCCAGGCCACGCCCCATGCGCAGCGCGTTCTTGAACGAAATGGCCTGCGGCAACGAATACGCCGGGACCATTTTTTTGACCTTGCTGACCATGGTATTGACCAGCCAACCCTTGGCGGTCGGCATCAAGTCGCCCATTTTCGCTTCGATCAGGTACTGGATGTCGGTGTCGGGCAGCACTTCCTGGATTTTCTGCCCGAACATGTTCAGGTACACCAGTGCCCGGGCGCCGGAATCCTTGAATTGATGACGCATCTCCCGCGCGGTGTACAACGGGTTGGTGTTGACCACAATCAGCCCGGCGCGCAAGGCACCGAAGACGGCAATCGGATAATGCAGGACGTTGGGCATCTGCACCGCAATGCGATCCCCCGGCACCAGGTCGGTGTGGGCTTGCAGGTAAGCGGCGAATGCCAGGCTCTGGCGTTCCAGTTCGGCGTAGGTCAGGGTCACGCCCATGTTGCTGAATGCCGGGCGGTCAGCAAATTTCTTGCAGGAACGCTCGAACACCTCAATCACCGACTTATAGGCCCCAAGGTCTATGTTCAGGGGCACGCCGGCCGGGCGTTTGTCATTCCAGAATTCAGGTTGCATTATTCTTGTCCTCTTTACCTGAGCCTATCCGGGTCGCTTTTCTGTCACTTCTGAAAAAAGCGGGCTTCACGGACACTAGCAGTTATGGCGATTCAGGCAAATACAGCCGACGCCGTCATTGACCGTGTGAATCTTCCAGCCGTGGCATGACCTGATCAGACGGCGAGCACGGGATGCGCTATACAATGCAACCACGCCCATGCCACATGCAGCCCCATGCAAAGGAATCGCCATGATCCACACCACGTTCTGGCTGACCGCGATGGACCACAGCCGCCTTTTCGTCAATCAGTGGCTGCCCGCCTCGCCCTTAAAAGCCGTGATCCTGCTGGCCCATGGCATGGCTGAGCACAGCGCTCGTTACGCCCGATTGGCCGAAAAATTCTGCGAGCAGGGTTACGGCGTGTACGCACCGGATTTGCGCGGACATGGCAAAACTGCCGAAAACGGTACTCTCGGACATTTCGCCGATGATGATGGCTGGTGCAAAGTCGTCGGCGACATGGCCTGTCTCAACCAACACATTGGCCAACAGCATCCTGGCGTGCCCATCGTGTTGCTCGGTCACAGCATGGGCAGTTACATCGCGCAGGCCTATTTGCTGCATCACAGCGCCAGCCTGCACGGCGCGGTGCTCAGCGGCTCCAATTTCCAGCCCGTGGCGCTCTATCGCGCGGCACGACAGATCGCCCGTTTGGAAAAGTTGCGCCAAGGGCCCAAGGGGCGCAGTGCGCTGATCGAATGGCTGTCCTTCGGATCATTCAACAAACAGTTCAAACCGGCACGCACCCGATTCGACTGGCTTAGTCGCGACCCGGCAGAAGTGGATTTGTACGCCAACGACCCGCTCTGCGGCTTTCGCTGCACCAACCAGATGTGGATCGATTTGCTGGGTGGGTTGCAGCAAATCAGCAAAGCGTCCAATCTCGCGCAGATCGATCCGGGCCTGCCGCTGCTGGTGATTGGTGGCGAATGTGATCCGGTGAGCGAAGGCAAACGTCTGAAAGATCTGGCCGACGCCTTGCGCGCGGCAGGTAGCCAGAACCTGCACCTGACGATTTACCCCCAGGCGCGGCATGAACTCTTCAACGAGAGCAATCGCGATGAAGTGGTCAACGACGTGTTGCAGTGGATCGCCGAGGCGCTCAGCCACCGCCGGCCACCCCGGTCGGAATAGTTTTTTTGTGAATTTATTTATTCGTGACAGGAATTGAAACTGATGACCCAGGTTACCAACACCCCTTATGAAGCCCTCGAAGTCGGCCAGACCGCCAGCTACAGCAAGACCGTCGAAGAGCGCGACATTCAATTATTCGCCGCCATGTCCGGCGACCACAACCCGGTACACCTGGACGCCGAGTTCGCGGCAGGCACCATGTTCAAGGAGCGCATCGCGCATGGCATGTTCAGTGGCGCACTGATCAGTGCCGCCGTAGCCTGTGAGCTGCCTGGGCCGGGGACTATTTATATTGGCCAGCAAATGAGCTTTCAGAAGCCGGTGAAGATTGGCGACACCTTGACCGTGCGTCTGGAAATCCTCGAGAAAATGCCGAAGTTTCGTGTGCGCATTGCCACGCGCGTGTTTAACCAGCGTGATGAATTGGTCGTGGATGGAGAAGCGGAGATCCTGGCGCCGCGCAAGCAGCTGACCGTGACGTTGCCAAAATTGCCGGCAATCAGCATCGGCTAATCGACCGGGCAAAACCATTGTGGGAGCGAGCCTGCTCGCGAATGCGCAGTGTCAGGCAACGATGATGTTGCCGACACGACCTCTTCGCGAGCAGGCTCGCTCCCACAGTTTTTTCAGTGAAACTTACGAGCGTGCGCGAGCCTGGTTGCGCAGGGCTTTTACCTGATCATGATTGCGTTGCACGCCGTGGTATTGGCGTTCAACCAGATCACGAATACCCACCAGGTTGTGTTTGTTGATTTTCTCCATGGCTTCTCGGTAAGCCTTCAGTGCATGGTCTTCACCGCGTTCGGCTTCGTTCAGCACAGCCTCTTCGTCCTTGCCGGTGAACATCGATTTAACGTCAACCCAACGACGGTGCAAGTCGCCGCTGACACTGGTGGACGTTTGCGGATCACCGCCCATCGAACGTACGGCGGATTGCAGCTCGGAAGCGGCAGAGGCGCAGTTGGCAGCACGCTGAACGAACAGCGTTTTGAGTTCTGGGTGTTTGATGTCTTCAGCGCAAGTCTTGAACCCTTCCTGACCGTCTTTGCTGGTTTCAATCAGGTCGTTGAGTACAGAGATCGCTTCTTTATTCATGTCGGCCATTTTTCAATTCCTCGCGGGTTGATGAAAGATGTAATGACTGTTGCACCCTGCATGCCAGCTTCGAACTGATAATTTATTCTTTATATTTCAACTAGTTATCTAAAATATCGAAATCTGTATCCGTTTTTTTTGCATGATCTGTCAATTGGCCTGCATGCAGAATGCCTGTATTTTCCAGACCGATTGAATCAAGACGACCGACTGATGAACCCTGAAAAACTCGAACTGCTGATCACCCGCGAAATGCCCTTCGGCAAATACAAAGGCCGGATCATTGCCGACCTGCCCGGTCAGTACCTGAACTGGTTCGCCCGGGAAGGATTTCCTCATGGCGAACTGGGTGGCTTGTTGGCCCTGATGCAGGAAATCGATCACAACGGCTTGTCGGAATTGCTTGAGCCCCTGCGCGCCAAACATGGCAAACCTGCCCCCCGCCATTGATCCTGACCGAGTAGCCCATGCCCGATAACACCCGCCGCACCCGTGATGAAACGTTCTGGCAGATCTTTGCCGATCGCTATGCTGTCGAACCCGGCCCGATCAATCTGGAGAACGGTTACTTCGGGCGCATGTCGCGAACGGTGGTTGAGGAATACCAACGCCACATCGAGTTCATCAACCGCAGTAACTCGGTGTATGTGCGCCAGCGGTTCGAACAGGGCGAAACGCTGAAGATCACCGCGCAATTGGCCGAACTGGTGGGCGTACCTGCCGACTCTGTGGCCCTGACCCGCAACGCCTCGGACGGCTTGCAATCGTTGATCCGCAACTACAACCGTCTTCAGCCGGGCGATCAGGTGCTGATCTGCGATCTGGAATACGACACCGTAAAAGGGGCGATACGTTGGCTGGCGCGCAATCGCGGCGTCGAGGTGATCGAAATCGACCATGCGCACCCCGCCACTTTCGACAGTTTGCTGGCCAGCTATCGCGAAGCGTTTGTGCGTTACCCCAAGCTCAAACTGATGGCCCTGACTCACGTCACCCACCGCACCGGTCTGGTCATGCCGGTGCAGGCGATTGCCGCCGCGGCCAAAGAACACGGGATCGATGTGATCCTCGACGGCGCTCATGCGTTGGGACAAATCGACTTCAATCTCGATGAATTGGGTATCTCCTTCGCCGGCTACAACCTGCACAAATGGATCGGTGCGCCGCTGACGCTGGGGTTCATCTACATTGCCCCCGAGCGCCTGGCCGACATCGACCCGGACATGGGCGAGACGAGTTTCCCGGTCACCGACATTCGCGCACGCACGCCGCACAGCACACCTAATATTCCGGCGCTGCTGACCTTGCCGCTGGTGTTTGAGGAACATCGCGTCATGGGCGGATCCACCGCCAAGGGTGCCCGGCTCAACTACTTGCGCAATTTGTGGGTGAGCGCGGTACGCGAACTCCCGGGGATCGAAGTCATGACGCCGGATGATCCTCGCCTGTATTGCGGCATCACGTCGATGCGCTTCACGAGACAGGTCGATCAACAGCCCATGGTCGAGCGGCTGCTCAGCGACTACAACCTGTTTACCGTGATGCGCAACGGAGCCGCGAGTGGCCCGTGCATTCGCATCACACCAGGCCTGACTACCACCGCCGCGCACATGGAACTGCTGGCCCGGGCGCTGACCGAACTGCGCTGAGGTCACACGGTGAATTTGTCGAAGTCCTCGGGCTTGAGGTGCGATGACACCGCTAAGGTGTCGATGCCGATGGTGGTGAAACCGAAAAAACCATCTGCATTCGAGTCCCGAGCGAGGGTGTGAACGCTTAAGGTCGAGGCTTCGCCGCCGTGCTGCTTGTAGTAAACGTCTTCAGCGTTGGTCAGCGCCAAGGCCTTTCGACCGCTGTACTCACGGGTGTTCAGTACCGACCGCGAAGCCACCTGCGGAAAATAAAGCTGACCGACCCAGGCAACATGCCGTTCTTCCAGATAATTGTTGCCGGCCGTGATGCGCACAGCGACGTGAATGTGCAGCGCGCGACCGGCGTAGAACCCCGGATAGATCGTGGTAAACCGCACGACACCTTGCTTGTCCGTGAATTGCCCGCCGCGCAGGTAAGTGTCGTCGTCGGTGCGCGGGATCGAGCCGATTTCATCGACATCGACTTCCTTGTCCGGATCGTTCTTGCTCCAACCCGAATAGGCGCCACGCGCGTTGCAATGCCAGATATCGACCAGCGCACCCGTGACAGGCTGCCCAGTCATGGCATCGACGATTGCCAGGCGCAACACCAAGGGAACGCCATCGGCGCCTTCGCTGATGTTGCGCCTGACCAGTTTCGGGTTACGGAAATACGGGCCGGCGATCTGTTCGGGAGACAGCAGGCAAACCGGTTGTGAGGGTGCAACTGAGGTGTTGTCGTCCATGACGTTCTCTCTTCCATAAGATGAACGCAGGTTAACGTCGGGCGAGCGGTGAGATGCGGTAATTATGTATCGCCTGATCTTCCCCTGTGGGAGCGAGCCTGCTCGCGATTGCGGTGTGTCAGTCGACATCAATGTTGAATGAAAGTCCGCTATCGCGAGCAGGCTCGCTCCCACCCGTTTTTTTTGCGGGCAAAAAAAAACGGTGCACCGACCAAGTGCACCGTAAAGCCGTAGAACACACAACGAAGTGTCAGGTAAAGCTGATCAGTCCAGCAGCGCCAATGCCTCGGCGGTGCATTCCTGAATGCGGGCCCAGTCGCCGTTCTTGATCCACTCGGGATCAAGCATCCAGCTACCGCCCACGCACATCACGTTTTTCAACGCCATGTAGCTCTTGATGTTGGCCGGGCCGACGCCGCCCGTCGGGCAGAATTTCACTTCGCCGAACGGACCACCCAGGGCCTTGATAGCGGCGACGCCGCCGCTCACTTCCGCCGGGAACAGCTTAAAGCGGCGATAGCCCAGGCCATAGCCTTCCATGATGCCAGAGGCATTGCTGATCCCCGGCAACAGCGGGATCGGGCTGTTGACGCTGGCTTCGAGCAAATCACGGGTGATGCCCGGCGTGACGATGAACTGCGAGCCGGCCGCTTCGGCAGCGGCGAGCATGTGGCGATCCAGCACGGTGCCGGCACCGGTCATCAGTTCCGGGCGCTGTTCGCGCAGGATCTGGATGGCCTTGAGGCCGAACTGCGAACGCAGGGTCACTTCCAGGGCGGTCAGGCCACCGGCGGCGAGGGCGTCGGCCAGCGGCAGCACGTCCTGTTCGCGAGCGATGGTGATCACCGGCAGAATCCGCGCCTTGGCGCAGAGGCTGTCGATCAGGGCAACTTTGTCCGCCATGGAAACGGTCGGGGATGGGGATGTCATAGCGGCTGTTCCTTGGCTCATGGGCACCAGTAAATCTCTAACGTAGGTTGCAAAAACGCGCGAATCGGCATGGCGGCGACATCGTCGGCGGCCAATGCGGCACTCAGGGTGGTCAGTTTGGACTGACCGGAAATCGATAGAACTTTGTGTTTGGCCGAGGCCAACAGCGCACGACTCATGGTCAAACGCTGATGCGGCACGGTGGGTGCCAGCATCGGGTAGCAACGACGTGTACCGTCGGCTTTCAAGGCATCGGCCAGGTTCGGGCTGTTCGGGAACAACGACGCGGTATGGCCGTCATCGCCCATGCCCAACACCAGCACGTCGATCACCGGCAGTTCGGACAGCAAACGGTCGGCCTGCTCGGCAGCCTGTTCAAGGTTGGCGCTGGCGCTGTACAAACTCAGAAACTGCGCCTTCGCCGCCAGGCCTTGCAACAGATAACGCTTGAGCAAACCGGCATTGCTGTCGGCGTGTTCGACCGGCACCCAACGCTCGTCAGCCAGGCTGACCACCACGTTCGACCAGTCCAGCGCCTGTTTGGCCAGATGCTGGAAAAACGCCACCGGACTGCGACCACCGGACACCACCAGCGTGGCGGTGCCTTGGGTATCGATCGCATCGCTCAGTTGCTTGGCGACCGTCAGTGCCAAAGCTTCAGCCAGCAGCACCGGGCTCTTGAACCCATGGGCGCTGACGCCCTGAGGCAGTTTCAATTTAGATATCGCCATACCACGACCTCCCATCCCGCGTGATCAGAGCAATGGAGCTCATCGGCCCCCAGGACCCGGCCGCGTACGGCTTGGGCGCATCACCGGATTTTTTCCACCCGGCGATCAACTGGTCACACCACTTCCACGCGGCTTCGATTTCATCTTTACGGACAAACAGGTTCTGATTGCCACGCATCACTTCCAGCAATAACCGCTCGTAGGCATCGGGAATCCGCGCGCTGCGATACGTGTCGGAAAAGTTCAGCTGCAACGGACCACTGCGCAGTTGCATGCCCTTGTCCAGGCCTTGTTCTTTCGTCATCACGCGCAAGGAAATGCCTTCGTCCGGTTGCAGGCGGATAATCAGCTTGTTGCTGATTTGCAGACGCTGCTCAGGAGCGAAGATGTAATGCGACGGTTCCTTGAAGTGTATGACGATCTGCGACAGTTTCTGCGGCATGCGCTTGCCGGTCCGCAGGTAAAACGGTACACCGGCCCAACGCCAGTTGCGGATATCGGCACGCAAGGCGACGAAGGTTTCGGTGTCACTCTGGGTATTCGAGTTCGGCTCTTCCAGGTAACCCGGGACCGACTTGCCTTCGCTGTAGCCGGCGATGTACTGACCACGCACCACCTGAGTGGTCAGGCCTTCCGGGCTGATCGGCGCCAGCGCCTTGAGGACTTTGACTTTTTCGTCGCGGATGCTGTCGGCGGACAGGTCGGCCGGCGGGTCCATGGCGATCAGGCAAAGCAGTTGCAGCAGGTGATTCTGGATCATGTCCCGCAGCTGCCCGGCCTTGTCGAAGTAACCCCAACGGCCTTCGATCCCGACCTTCTCGGCCACAGTGATTTCCACATGGGAGATGTAGTTCTGGTTCCACTGGGTTTCGAACAGGCTATTGGCAAAACGCAGCGCGATGAGGTTTTGAACCGTCTCTTTGCCCAGGTAATGGTCGATACGGTAGGTGCGGTTTTCCGGGAAGAACTGCGCCACGGCGTCGTTGACCTTGCGCGAGGATTCCAGGTCCGAGCCGATGGGTTTTTCCAGCACCACGCGGGTGTTTTCAGTCATACCGACCTTGCCCAGGTTCTCGCAAATCGCGCCGTAAACGGCAGCCGGTGTCGCAAAGTAGGCAATCACACGCTGAGCGCTGCCGGCCATTTCCGCCAGGGCGATGTAATCGTCAGCGTTGAGAAAGTCGACGTGCAGGTAGCTCAGTCGAGCCAGAAAGCGCTCGGCCACCGCTTCGTCCAGCTCTTTGGCACCCACATAACGACGCAACTCCGAGGCAATAAATGCCAGGTGCTGCTGCTCAGTGCCGGGCTCCCGGGCCAGCGCGATAATGCGCGTATCCTCGTGCAGAAGGCCTGCGCCATCGAGTTGATAGAGGGCAGGAAACAGCTTGCGCAAGGCCAGATCGCCGAGGGCGCCGAACAAGGCAAAGGTGCACGGTTCAACCGTAATCGAAGGCATGATGTTTGTTCTTTTATCAAGTTAAGCTACAAATACCTTTTTTCAAGGCATCGCTCAAGAGAAAATGTAGTAATAACCACAACATTTTCGCAAAATACAGATTCCGAGTGGTGGTCGGTCGGAGCCATCAGTAGGATAGGCCACCGTTTGGGGCCGCATCCAAGGCCCTTTTGGCATAGCCGAACTCTAATTTGCGCTGCTGACCCAAGGAACATATATGGACCGCGTGCGAAATTTACTGGAACAGATCCAGAACCGCCTTGAAGACCTGAACAAGGCTGAACGTAAAGTCGCCGAAGTGATCCTGCTCAACCCACAGCAGGCCACCCGGTTCAGCATCGCTGCGCTCGCCCAGGCCTCAAAGGTCAGCGAGCCGACGGTCAACCGCTTCTGCCGTTCATTCGGCGTCAGCGGCTACCCGGAACTCAAACTTCAGTTGGCCCAAAGCCTGGCCAGTGGCGCGGCGTATGTCAGCCGTGCGGTCGAGGCTGATGACAATCCTGAAGCGTATACAAAAAAGATTTTCGGCAGCGCCATCGCCTCTCTGGACAGTGCCTTGCAGGCGCTGGACCCGAACCTGATCAGCCGCGCCGTCGATCTGTTGATTCAGGCCCGGCAGATCCACTTCTTCGGCCTCGGCGCCTCGGCCCCGGTGGCGCTGGATGCGCAGCACAAATTCTTCCGTTTCAATCTGGCCGTCACCGCCCACGCCGATGTGCTGATGCAGCGCATGATTGCGTCGGTGGCGCACACCGGCGAGCTGTTCGTGATCATTTCCTACACCGGCCGCACCCGCGAACTGGTGGAAGTGGCGCGCATCGCCCGTGAAAACGGTGCATCGGTACTGGGCCTGACGGCCGAGGGATCGCCATTGGCCAAGGCCAGTACGCTAAGCCTGAACATTCCACTGCCGGAAGACACCGACATCTACATGCCGATGACCTCGCGCATCATCCAACTGACCGTGCTGGACGTGCTGGCGACCGGCATGACCTTGCGTCGCGGTGTGGATTTCCAGCCACATTTGCGCAAGATCAAAGAGAGCCTGAATGCGAGCCGGTATCCGATTGGGGATGAGTTCAACTAATTCGACATCTCCGCTGACTGACAGGGCCTCTTCGCGGGCAAGTCGAATCGTCGCACCGCCGCTCCTACAGGGGAATGCATTCCAAATGTAGGAGCGGGCTTGCCCGCGAAGGCGTCAGCCGCAACACCATAAATTTTGAACTAAATCCCAACCCGCGCCTGCAAACTCAAATGCGCCCTCTCTCCCGGCGCCAGGCTCAGGCTGTCGGTGCCGCCGCTGGCCGCCTCCACACACACAAACTCTGAAATCTCATTCCAGCTCACACCCAACAATGGCCGCGAGCCTGGATGCCATACCACCGTGTCCGCCTGATCACCGGTATCGATGCATAACTCACGCTGCCAGGCGTGGTCCTTGAGCTGCAATTCGCCGTCGTGCTGGAACACCCTCTGGCACCCGCCATCGACCCGCAACTCACCTTCCTGCTGACACATCTGGCGGCTCAAGTGGTCATAACCCTGCGCGCCCTCCAGCCCAGACAGCGCTACCTCTCCCACGTCACCGATACGCCAATAGGCGTGCAACGCCTGACTCAATTGGCACGGCAGGCTGTCCTGATGCTCGGTGCTCAGGCGCAAATCCATGCGCTCGCCAAGGTGGGCATGCAGGTCCACTTGCCAGTCGCACAGCTGGAGTTGCCAGTGCAATCGCACGCCATCGTCGTCATGGCTGCTGTCGAGCAGCTTCCAGTCGATCAACCGTGCCCAACCATGGGAAGGCCAGGCATTTTCGCTCGGATGACGGCCGTACCACGGCCAGCACACGGGCACGCCGCCACGAATCGCACCGACCTGCGGCCACTTCGCCGCGCACCAGAGCCAGGGTTTTTGACCCGTTGGTTGAAAGTGCAGCAACTGCGCGCCCTGGCGACTGAACACCGCCTGACACAGCGGATGGTCGATCACCAACACGTCGCGCTTCTGATAGCGCTCCCACGCAAACACCGGACGTTCACGCAAGGATTTGAAGAAGCGTTGTAGCGGATGCTCATGCATGTGCCGCGGTCCTGAAAATCATCTGTCACCGGGGGCGCGCCCACCCCAAAAAAAAGCGGACAGCCTGGGCTGTCCGCAAATATGCGCACATAGAGGGGAGCTTATCGCAACAACGTTAGAACACCGACTGAATTTTCAGGCCGGCCACCAGCGCGTTATCGACCTCATCCACACCGCCCGGGTGAGTGACGTATTGCAGGTTGGGACGCACGGTCAGCCAGTTGGTAACGTGGAAGCCGTAGTTGATTTCGTAGTTGTACTCGGTGGTCTGCAGAGGCGTGAACAGTGGGTTTTCGTATTCAGTGACACCGTTGGCAGCGTTGATCGCTTCTTCGTTTTTCTTCACGTCATCGTTGACATGGATACGGGCGAAACCGATGCCCATGTCATCTTTTGGACGCGCATCGAACGGCCCCTTGTACACAAACATCAGCGACTGGTAGTTGTCGACGATGTTGGTTTCCTTGTCGTGGAAAGTGGCGTTGGCCGCAATGTTCAGACCACGAGACTTGTCACCGTTGTGACTGGTGAGTTGTTGCTGTGCAACGAACCAGTAGCCGTGCTTGCTGCTGTGTTCGCGATAGGGTTGGCCGGTCGTTGCCGCATCAGTACCGTTGGCGTCTTTAAGGACGTCATTGGCCTCGGCCGTGCTCTTGTAGTAACCGACACGGTATTCGCCCGGCAGGTTGTTAGGGTTCGGCAACCAGACCAGTTCGACGGGCAACACGGTCCCTGCGGTGCCACTGCCGCTCAGCTTGAAGCCGTTACCGTGTTCCAGTTGCGACGGGTTCTGGTTGTACGCACCGATCTGCGCATAGAACTCAGGCGAGATGTTGTACTTCACGCGGACCGCAGCCTGCATTACCGGCCAGTTGAACCAGATGTTGGTGGCCCAGTTACCCACTTGGGAACCGCAGAACGCCAGGTTCTGGAACTCGCATGGGAAGGTATTGAAGTCTTCGCCTTCGCCGAAGTAACCGGCTTTGATGTCCAGTTTATTGTCGAGGAACTGGTGCTTGATCCACAATTGGGTCAGACGGACCATATGGCCACGGCCGAAGACTTCCTGGGAGGAACTCAACGTGCCGGTACGCGGGTCGCCGACACGGTCATTGGAGATGTTCTCGCCATTACGGTTGGTGAACTGGACCTTGGCTTGGGTGTTATCCCAACCAAACAGTTTTTCCAGGTCCAGCGCTGCCCCCAGGCCAAACTGGTCGGCGTAACGAGCCGTTGTGTTGTCGTTGAAGCCGCCGTGGAGGTTGCTGCCGACTTCACCGACGTAGTCCATTTTGATGTCGATGCCTTGCTCGATCAGCTTGGTCCGCTCGCCACCCCAATCGCCGGTCATCCATTCGGAATCGGCGCTGAACGCGTCAGCTGCATGCACACTACCGGCCAGCATCATTGCTGCAACTGCTGACAACTGGCAGATAAGCTGAGCGTTGTTGTTCTTCTTCATCCCTACTTCCTCGTTTTATTGTTATTAACTTTTTTCTAACGCGGTGACATCAGGTGCGACGGATAACAGGCCACCCGCCGCGGATTTCCCCCTGTAGGAGCCGGCTTGCTGGCGATGGCAATCTGACTGTCAACATCGACGTTGAATGTCAGACCGCCATCGCCAGCAAGCCGGCTCCTACAGTTTTGATCTTCAGCGGCCCTTGAATTGGGCTACGTTGGCGATGTGTGTCTCGGCTACAGGCTGACCCGCTACACCAAGACGTTCCCCGGTCTTGGCATCGAACAGCAGCACTTTCGACGGATCGAATTGCAGGGTCAGGGTTTCGCCCGGGGCCGGTGCGACGTCGGGCGCCAGACGGCAGCAGACTTTGGTTTCGTTGAGATTGACGAACACCAGGGTGTCGGGACCGGTCGGCTCGGTGACCTGAACTTCAGCGCGAATGGTCGGCAATCCGTTCGATTCGCCGTTCGCCAACACGATTTGCTCAGGGCGCATGCCCAGAATCACTTCGCGGTCTTCGAGACCGGCGTCCTGCATGCCCAGCGGCAATTCACACCGTGCCTGACCGCTGTCGAGCAGTGCCACCAGACGACCGTCCTTGCGCTGCAAACGCAGGGGGATGAAGTTCATCGGCGGCGAACCGATGAAGCTCGCCACGAACAGGTTCGCCGGGTTGTTGTAGATGTCTTTCGGCGTGCCGAACTGCTGGATGATCCCGTCCTTCATCACCGCCACTTTGTCGCCCAGCGTCATCGCTTCGATCTGGTCGTGGGTCACGTAGACCGTGGTGGTTTTCAGACGCTGGTGCATCAGTTTCATTTCGGTGCGCATCTCGACCCGCAGCTTGGCGTCGAGGTTGGACAGAGGTTCGTCGAACAGGTAAATCTTCGGCCGACGCGCCAGGGCACGACCCATGGCCACGCGCTGTTGCTGACCACCGGAGAGCTGGCCCGGCTTGCGGCTCAGCAGGTGTTCGATCTGCAGCAATTTGGCGACACGAGCGACCTCTTCGTCGATTTCGGCGGTCGGCATTTTGCGGATCTTCAAACCGAAAGCGATGTTGTCGCGCACGCTCATGGTCGGGTACAGCGCGTAGGACTGGAACACCATGGCGATGTCGCGATCTTTCGGGCTCATGCCGCTGATGTCAGCGTCGTCCACCAGGATGGCGCCGCCGCTGATGTTTTCCAGACCGGCGATGCAGTTCATCAGCGTGGACTTACCACAGCCCGAAGGACCGACCAGGATCAGGAACTCACCGTCATTGATCTTCAGTTCGATGTTTTTCAGGGTGTCCGGCAAACCGGCACCGTAGGTCTTGTTGACGTTGCGTAATTCGAGAGTTGCCATATTTCTACCCCTTGACCGCGCCGGACGTCAGCCCACGCAGGAAATACTTGCCAGCGAATATGTAGACCAGCAGTGTCGGCAGCCCGGCGATCATCGCGGCGGCCATATCAACGTTGTATTCCTTGGCCCCGGTGCTGGTGTTGACCAGGTTGTTCAGGGCCACGGTAATTGGCTGGGCATCGCCACTGGCGAAGACCACGCCGAACAGGAAGTCATTCCAGATCTGGGTGAACTGCCAGATCAGGCAGACCATCACGATCGGGATCGACATCGGCAGCAGGATCTTCCAGAAAATCGTGAAGAAGCCCGCGCCATCCAGGCGTGCTGCCTTGACCAGTGCATCCGGGATGCTCACGTAGTAGTTGCGGAAGAACAGCGTGGTGAACGCCAGGCCGTAGACCACGTGCACCAGCACCAGACCGGTTGTGGTGTTGGCCAGGCCTAACTTGCCGAGGGTGAACGAGGCCGGCAGCAGCACGGTCTGGAACGGCAGGAAGCAGCCGAACAACAGCAGGCCGAAGAACAGTTGCGAGCCACGGAAGCGCCACATCGACAGTACATAACCGTTCATGGCACCGATGAAGGTGGAAATCAGAACGGCCGGCACGGTGATTTTCACCGAGTTCCAGAAATAGCCGCCTACGACGTCCCAAGCCTTGATCCAGCCGATACCGTCAATCACGGTCGGCCAGCTCAGCAGGTTGCCGGTGCGGATGTCTTCCGGGGATTTGAAACTGGTCAGCAGCATCACCACCAACGGGATCAAATAGACCGCAGCCGCCAGCAACAGCGTTGCGTAGATCGCGATACGGCTGAAGCTCAAGGCCGGTTTGCCAAGTTGATTACTCATGGCGTTTGCCTCGCAATTCGGAGTACAGGTACGGCACCAGAATCGCCAGGATCGCGCCGAGCATCATCATGGCGCTGGCCGAACCAATGCCCATCTGGCCACGGCTGAAGGTGAAGGAATACATGAACATCGCCGGCAGGTCGGACGAGTAGCCAGGACCGCCGGCTGTCATCGCCGCCACCAGGTCGAAGCTCTTGATCGCAATGTGCGCGAGGATCATGAAGGCACTGAAGAACACCGGGCGCAGGCTCGGCAGCACGATCTTCATATAGATGGTCGGTAGATTCGCGCCGTCGACTTGCGCGGCACGGATGATCGATTGATCGACACCCCGCAGGCCGGCCAGGAACATCGCCATCACAAACCCGGAGGCTTGCCATACGGCGGCGATCACCAGGCAATACACCACGCGATCCTGATCCACCAGCCAGTCGAGACGGAAGCCTTCCCAGCCCCAGTCACGCAGCATCTTGTCCAGGCCCAGGCCCGGGTTGAGCAGCCATTTCCATGCCGTACCGGTGACGATCATCGAGAGCGCCATCGGGTACAGGTAAACGGTGCGAATGAAGCCTTCCTTGCGAATGCGTTGGTCCAGCAGCACGGCGAGGAACACGCCGAGCACCAGGCTGATGCCGATGAACATGCCACCGAAGACCGCGAGGTTTTTGCTCGCGACCCACCAGCGATCGTTGTCCAGCAAGCGGGCGTACTGCTGCAGGCCGACCCACTTGTAGCTTGGCATGAAGCTGGAACTGGTAAAGGACAGTACGAATGTCCAGATGATGTAACCGTAAAAACCAACCAACACGATCAGCATGCTCGGCGCCAGTACCAACTTGGGTAACCAGCGTTGCAGCGCATCGAACGGTGAGGCTTTGCTGAAAACCGCCACAGAGCTCATCGGGATAATCCAGTCAGGAATTGAAGAATCACCTGTAGGAGCTGGCTTGCCAGCGATTCAGGCACCGCCGTGTGTCAGGCACACCGCCTTCGCCGGCAAGCCGGCTCCTACAGGGGAACGCGTCGAATCAGGCCGCAGACAAGCCTGCGGCCAGGGTTTTACTGGGCCGCTTTGACAGCCGATGCCAGTTGGGCGCTGGCCTTGGCCGGGTCAGCATCCTTGTCGTTCATGAAGTTGGTGACCACGTCGAAGATCGCGCCTTGCACGGCCAGGGAGGTGGCCATGTTGTGCGCCATGCTCGGTTGCAGGCCGCCAGTCTTGTCGTCCGCAACAAAGTCCTTCGACGACTTCTGGGCGCACTCGTCGAAGCCGAGCTTGTCCATTTCATTCAGCATGTCGTTACGCACCGGGATCGACCCTTTGTTCATGCTGAAGACTTTCTGGAAGTCAGTGCCCAATGCGACCTTGGCCAGGTCTTGCTGGGCAGCGATGTCACCCTTGCGATCCGCTTTGAGCTTGAACACCGCCAGGGAGTCGATGTTGTAGGTGAAGGCTTTTTCGGTACCCGGGAACGGTACACACTGGTAGTCCTTGCCCGCAACTTTCTTCGCCGCAGTCCATTCGCTTTTCGCCCAGTCGCCCATCATCTGCATACCGGCCTTGCCGTTGATGACTTCAGCAGCGGCGATGTTCCAGTCACGACCGGCGCGGTTCGGGTCCATGTAGCCGGTGATTTTTTTCAGTTCGGTGAACGACTTGGTCATCTCCGGGCCGGAGAGGGTTTTCTGATCCAGGTCGACCAGAGCTTTCTTGTAACCGTCGGCGCCCATGACCGAGAGCACCACGTCTTCAAACACGGTGCTGTCCTGCCAAGGCTGACCGCCGTGGGCCAGCGCGATGAAGCCTGCGGCTTTGAGCTTGTCGCCGGCGGCATAGAATTCTTCGAGGGTGGTCGGGGCTTTTTCGATCCCGGCTTTCTTGAACACTTCCGGGTTGATCCACAGCCAGTTCACACGGTGAATGTTCACCGGAACGGCGACGTAGTCACCTTCGTACTTCACGGTATCGGAGACTTTCTTCGACAGCAGGCCATCCCAGTTTTCCGACTTGGAAACGTCTTTCAACGCGTCGGTGCTGAGCAGGCCAGTGCTGCCCCACTCCTGGATGTCCGGGCCTTTGATCTGTGCGACGCCCGGCGGGTTACCCGCTACGGCGCGGCTTTTGAGCACGGTCATGGCTGTAGAACCACCACCGCCGGCGACTGCGCCGTCTTTCCAGGTGAAGCCGTCTTTTTCGACTTGAGCCTTGAGCACATCGACCGCTGCTTTTTCACCACCCGACGTCCACCAGTGAACGACTTCCACGGAACCTTTGGTTTCGGCGGCAAGCACACTGAGAGGGAGCGCAGACAGGGAAGCGAGAGAAATGACAGTAGCGAGGCGAGAAATCGCATTCATCTAGAAGTACCTTTCTTGTTGTTATGCATGCAAGTCTGGTGCTTGCGCTGCATAGGATTTTAAACAGGAGTTATCCCCTCGCAGGTAACGAAGGGACGCTTGAATGTCACTGCATGGTTACACAGGAGCGCTCTGGGACAACTGCCCCAAGGCCGTGGCCATGCTCGGTGCCAACGGCAATCGCGGGATCAGTACGGCTTGCCAGGCGTGGTACAGGTCAGGTTTACCAGCCCAGATGTCGGCGCTCGGGTGGTTTTGCGGATCGAGCTCGTGATGCCAACTGCCGTCGCAACGGTCGATGAAATGACTGTCACAGAATTCCCAGAACAGCCGATACCAGCGCTCGTATTGCTCGTCGCCCGTGCGTTTAAGCAACGCACTGGCAGCGGCGCTGGCTTCGCAATGGGTCCAGTGCAAACGATGGCGAACCACCGCGCGGTTGGCCCAATCCAGGGTGTAGACAACCCCCGGTGCGCCGTCGACATTCCAGCCGTGACGGCAGTTGTGGTCGAACAGTTTTTGCGCGTCGGTGGCCAGCCAGCCCGGCGTGAGCATCCCGGCCTGAACCCGCGCCGCTTCGAGGTGCAGCAACAGTCGCGCCCATTCAAAACCGTGACCGGGCGTGGTGCCGTAGGGGCGAAAACCGTCGGCCGGGTTGTCGAGGTTGTAGTCGCGCAGCGGTTGCCAGGCGCGGTCGAAATGCTCGATCACCAGGTAATCGTTGGCGGCCGCATGACCATGGATCACCCGCTCGACAATGCGCTGAGCGCGGCACAACCAGCGGTTGTCTTGCGTCACATCGGCCAGCGCGAGGAAGGCTTCGGTCGCGTGCATATTGCTGTTGGCGCCACGGTAGGCTTCTTCTTCGCTCCAGTCGCGATTGAAGGATTCGCGCATCGCGCCCTCCTCCTCGCTCCAGAAATGCGTATCGATGATGTTGATCGCGTCATCAAGCAAGGCTTGTGCGCCGGGACGTTTGGCGACCACGGCAGAACTGGCGGCCAGGGCAACGAAGGCGTGCAGATACGCCGCTTTGCCGGTGTTGTCATCCAGCGCATGGGCCACGACAAACCAGCCACCGGACTCGGCATCGCGCAACGGGCCACTGAGCGCTTTGACCCCGTGATCCACCAGTTCGGCAAACCCCGGCAAGCCCTGAATATGGGCCATGGCAAAACTGTGGGTCATGCGTGCGGTGTTCATGGTTTCGGCGTGGGCGTTGGCCGGGAGACGGCCTTTTTCATCCAGATTGCCGAAGCCTTCGGGAAGTTTTGATGCCTTGGCAAACGCCAGCAGGCGCAGACCTTCAGCGGCGAGCCATTGCTGATGGGCAGGCGCATTCAGCCAACTGCTGAAGTCCGGTTGGAAGGTGTCCATGGGGTGCCTTTTTTGTTGTTTTGACTTTGGGCAGTCTAAACAACGGGCGATGACGGGCTTGTAACGAAGGGGGCGAGTTATGTCACTGAGTTGTGACATTCGCTGTTAAGGATGTGTTGAGGCTTATGACGCCTTCGCTGGCAAGCCAGCTCCTACAGGGATTGCGCCGTACCTGTGGGAGCGAGCCTGCTCGCGATGAACGATTACGCGGTCTATTTATTCAACACTGCGCGGCAACTGCAACGTCACCCGCAACCCGCCCTCACGCAGATTTTGCAGGCTGACCTCCCCGCCATGGCTATGCGCAATGTTTCGCGCAATCCCCAACCCCAACCCATACCCCTGCTGCTGCCCGGCCAGCCGAAAGTGCGGTTCGAACACCTGCTCCAGCCGTTGCTCCGGCACACCAGGCCCTTCGTCATCGACGTGCAGGATGAACGCGCTGTCATCGTCATCGATGTGCAGGTGCGCGTTCTGCCCATACTTGAGGGCATTGTCGATCAGGTTGCCAATGCAGCGTTTAAGCGCCAGCGGTTTGCCGGGGTACGCCGCCAATGCCCGCCCCTGCTGAGTCACGCGACCATTGCCGGAGGGCGCCAGATACGGTTCCACCAGGCAATCGAGCACATGGTTGAGGTCCACCGGCTCGATATTTTCGTGAATGTCGGTGTCTTTCACACATTGCAGAGCACCTTTGACCAGTAGCTCCAGCTCATCCAGGTCACGACCGAACTTGGCTTGCAGCTGCTCGTCTTCCAGCAACTCCACGCGTAATCGCAGCCGGGTAATCGGCGTGCGCAGGTCATGGGAAATCGCGCTGAACAACTGACTGCGCTCGGTCAGGTAGCGGCTGATGCGTTCGCGCATGGCGTTGAACGCCCGGCTCACTTCGACCACTTCACTGCCACCCACTTCGGCCACCGGCTCCACTTCCGCCCCCAGCGACATATCCCGCGCAGCCCGCGCCAGTCGCTTGAGCGGCCGGCTCTGCCAGTGCACCAGCAGGCCGATGAACAACAGCAAAAAGCCGCTGGTGAGGATGATGAACCAGACCTGCTGCGCCGGCAGACCTTTTTCTTCAAGACTGGTGTAGGGCTCGGGCAACAACGAGGCGATGTACAGCCATTCGCCCGGCGCCATCTGGATTTGCGTAACCAGCACGGGCGGGTTCACAGGCTCCAGTGTCAAGGCGTAGTGCGCCCAGGAGCGCGGCAATTCGTCGAGTTTCAAGCCGCCGTTAAAAATCCGCAGGTCGTCGGGGCTGACGAAAGTCACCGAAATGTCGGTGTCCTGGCCCAGCGACTGGCGCAGCACTTCGTCCACCGCTTTGAGCACGGCTTCCTTGCGCGGGGTGATCGGCAGCACTTCCATGCCCAAGGGTTTGTCGTTGAGCGTCACCACGAATCGGGTGCCGCCCATGCTGCGCAGCTGGTCCAAAACCAATGGCCTGAAGGCGACCGGCAACGAGCGGAAGTAACTGACGCTGGCCGTCATCGAATGCGCCAGGCTGCGCGCACTGGTGACCAAGCCTTGAAGCTGCGTAGCACGCAGTTGCGACACCCAGATCACGCTCGACAACGTCTGTGCAAACAACACCGCCAGCAACGTCAGCAGCAACATCCGGCCCAACAGCGAACGGGGCACCGGCACGCGGTCGGCGAGCTTGCGCAGGAACTCAGTGGCCATTGCTGGCAACCACATTGGCGGCCAGTTGGTAGCCGCTGCCACGCACGGTACGGATCAATCGCGGCGGTTTTTCCGTATCACGCAGGCGTTGGCGCAAGCGGCTGACCGCCATGTCGACGATGCGGTCCAGCGGCATCAGATCGCGGCCACGGGTGGCGTTGCCGATGGTGTCGCGGTCGAGAATTTCCTGCGGGTGATCGAGGAACAGTTTCAGCAACGCGAAGTCGGCGCCGGAAAGAATCACTTCTTCACCATCGGTGTGGAACAGCCGGTGGCTGACCATGTCCAGACGCCAGTCGTCGAAAGCCAGCACTTCACCGCCGTTTCGTTCCTGACCGAACTGTGCACGGCGCAACAAGGCTTTGATGCGCGCCTGCAATTCACGCGGACTGAAGGGTTTGCCGAGGTAATCGTCAGCACCGAGCTCCAGGCCAATGACCCGGTCGGCCTCGTCAGAACTGGCGGTAAGCATGATGATCGGCACCTGAGCCTGACGCGGGTGCTGACGAACCCAGCGGCAGAGGCTGAAGCCGTCTTCGTCCGGGAGCATCACATCGAGGATCACCAGATCGCTCGGCGCCTCGTTCAACGCCTGGCGAAAACCGGCGCCATCGGGCGTGGTGCGGACCTGGAAACCGGCGCGAGTCAGGTAGGTATCCAGCAACTCGCGTATCTCTTGATCGTCATCGACCAACAATATCGACTTGTTGACTGAGCTCACGGGACGGCGTCCTTGTTGTTTGAATTGGGCGGATTATGCCTGATCGTGCGTAAATCTATGTTGTCTGTCATGGCCCCATCGCGAGCAAGCTCGGCTCCTACAGGTATAGGGTTGGTCGCCATTTTTGTGAACGACTCCAATCCTGTAGGAGCAAGGCTTGCCCGCGATGAAGACGACGCGGTCTCAAGCCTGTTCCAGCGCCACGCCCGCGCCCATCAGCCCGGAATACGGCGCCGTCACCAGCCACACAGGTATGCCTTTGAAGTAATCGCTCATGCAGCCCTTGTCAGCGAAGCACCGGGCAAATCCGCTTTCGAGGAAGAAATCGGCAAACCGCGGAATCACGCCACCGACGATGTACACGCCACCACGCGCGCCCGTGGTGAGCACGTTGTTGCCGGCCACGCGGCCGAGCCAGCAGCAGAACTGCTCCAGCACTTCCAATGCAATCGGATCGCCCGCCAGCCCGGCAGCGGTGATCGCTTCAGGCGTTTCAAGCACTGGCGTGTGGCCGTCCACGGCGCAAATCGCCCGGTAAACCCGTGGCAACCCGCCGCCGCTCAACGCGGTTTCAGCACTGACATGGCCGATCTCATTGAAGATGTGCTGCCACAGCTGCGTTTCGCGCGGGCTGCTCAGCGGCAAATCGACGTGACCGCCTTCCCCCGGCAACGCGGCAAAACGCCCTTCACCCAGATCCAGCAAGGTACCAACGCCAAGGCCAGTGCCCGGGCCAATCACCACCGCCGGCCGCAACGGTTCCGGGGTGCCTTCGCAGACCACGCGAAACTCTCCCGGCTGCAAACGGGTCATGCCCAGCGCCATCGCCGAGAAATCGTTGACCAGCAACAGTTGCTCGACCTGCAAGGTCTCGCAGAATCCCTTGCGGCTCAGGCGCCAGTGATTGTTGGTGAACTTGAATTCATCGCCACTCACGGGACCTGCCACCGACAGGCACACCGAACCGATCGAGCCCAACGCCAAATCGAGCCCGCTCAGATAGAGAGCGATCGCCTCCTCCGGGCTGGCGAAATCTGCCGTCGCCAGCACCTGGACCGATTCCAGCTGCTGGTTTTTCCACAACGCGAAACGAGCGTTGGTCCCACCGATGTCACCGACCAAAGCCAGTTTCAATTAAGCGTCTCCAGGGCAGAAGTAAAGGCGCTGGCGCCCTGCTCTGCGGAGCTGAAGGCCATGCGCATGAATCCAAATAGTTCGCGTCCGCTGCCAATGTTGTTGCCCAACAAGCCCTTGGCAGGTTCACGCGCTGCAAATTCTTCGGCGTCCACCTTAAGCTCCAGGGTGCCTTTGACGCCATCGACGCGGATGATATCGCCCTCTTGCACCCGCGCCAAAGCGCCACCGACATAAGCTTCGGGGCTGACGTGAATCGCTGCCGGGATTTTGCCCGAGGCACCGGACATGCGCCCGTCCGTCACCAACGCCACTTTGAAGCCGCGATCCTGCAACACGCCGAGGAACGGCGTCATCTTGTGCAGTTCCGGCATGCCGTTGGAGCGCGGCCCCTGGAAGCGCATCACCGCGACAAAATCCTTCTCCAGCAAACCGGCCTTGAACGCATCGGCCAGGTCCTGCTGATCCTGGAACACCATGGCCGGTGCTTCGACAACCTGGTTTTCCAGCGCCACGGCCGAGACTTTCATCACGCCACGACCGAGGTTGCCTTCCATCACCCGCAAGCCGCCCTCTGGCGAAAATGCACGAGCAACCGGGCGCAGGATGTTTTCGTCGAGGCTTTCAGTCGGGCCTTCGCGCCAGACCAGTTCGCCGTTATCGAGGAACGGCTCCATGGTGTAACGGCTCAGGCCATGGCCCAGCACAGTGTTGACGTTTTCGTGCAACAGCCCGGCTTCCAGCAGTTCGCGGATCAGGAACGACATGCCGCCCGCCGCCTGGAAGTGGTTGATGTCGGCTTTGCCGTTCGGGTAGACGTGGCTCAGGGTCGGCACGACTTCGGAGAGGTCGGCCATGTCCTGCCAGGTCAATTGAATACCAGCCGCCATGGCGATGGCCGGCATGTGCAAGGTGTGGTTGGTCGAACCGCCGGTGGCGTGTAGCGCCACGATGGAGTTGACCAGCGAGCGCTCGTCGACGATCTCGCCGATCGGCATGAAGTCGCCGCTCTGCTTGGTCAGGCGCGTCACCTGATGCGCCGCTTCGCGGGTCAGGGCATCACGCAACGGCGTGTTCGGATTGACGAAAGAAGCGCCCGGCAAGTGCAGGCCCATGACTTCCATCAGCAATTGGTTGGTGTTGGCGGTGCCATAAAAGGTGCAGGTACCAGGGCTGTGGTAGGACTTCATTTCCGATTCCAGCAGCTCTTCACGACTGGCCTTGCCTTCGGCGTAGCGCTGGCGCACATCGGCTTTTTGCTTGTTGGAAATGCCCGAGACCATCGGCCCGCCCGGCACAAAAATCGTCGGCAGATGACCGAAACGCAACGCGCCCATCATCAGGCCCGGCACGATCTTGTCGCAGATGCCGAGCATCAGCGCGCCGTCGAACATGTTGTGGGACAACGCCACGGCAGTGGACAGGGCGATCACTTCGCGGCTCGGCAGGCTCAGCTCCATGCCCGGTTCGCCCTGGGTCACGCCATCGCACATGGCCGGGGTGCCGCCAGCGAACTGGCCGACCGAACCAATCTCGCGCAGCGCTTTTTTGATCTGCTCCGGGAAGACTTCGTACGGCTGATGCGCCGAGAGCATGTCGTTATATGACGAAACTATTGCGATGTTGGCGGAGTTCATCATCCGCAGGCTGTTCTTGTCTTCGGTGCCGCAACCCGCCACGCCATGGGCGAAGTTGGCGCATTGCAGCTTACCGCGCATTGGACCGTCGCTGGCGGCACCACGAATCAGTGCAAGGTAGGCCTCACGCGTGGCGCGGCTACGGGCGATAAGCCGTTCGGTGACCTCAAGGACGCGGGGATGCATGTGTAGAACTCCAGGCTAACGGATGTGGCGACCTGATTGTCTATGCTGAACAAGGACCGTTGTGATTGGGATGACAGACGGTTTTCTTGATCGGTCGGACCAGTTGATCAGGTCACTCGTTGTAGATTGAACAAAATATTGCCATTAAAAACGCTTGTTTTCTATTTTTATGCGAATAATCTTGTAATTCCAACAACAAAACGACGGCGGCGCTGTAAATGACTCTTCGAATTGCAATCAATGGTTTTGGCCGGATTGGCCGCAATGTCCTTCGCGCACTGTATACCCAAGGCTATCGTCAGGATCTTCAGATCGTTGCCATCAATGATTTGGGTGACAGCGCAATCAACGCTCATCTGCTCAAGTTTGACACTGTTCACGGCACGTTCGACGCTGATGTTCAGCACGACAGCGAGAGCCTTACGGTCAACGGCGACCGCATTGCAGTCAGCGCCATTCGCAACCCGGCCGACCTGCCCTGGGCTGCGGAAAAAATTGATGTGGTATTCGAATGCACCGGCCTGTTCACCGAGCGTGCCAAAGCCGCCGCGCATATTACGGCCGGCGCCCGCAAAGTGATCATTTCGGCCCCGGCCCAAGGCGCCGACGCCACTGTGGTTTATGGGGTTAACCACGACATTTTGCGCCAGCATCACCAAATCATTTCCAACGCGTCGTGCACCACCAACTGCCTGGCCCCGGTCGCCCAGGTGCTGCACCGCGAATTGGGCATCGAGAGCGGTCTGATGACCACGATCCACGCCTACACCAACGATCAAAACCTCACCGACGTCTATCACACCGACCCGTACCGAGCCCGATCTGCCACCCAGAACATGATTCCGAGCAAGACCGGTGCGGCTGAAGCCGTCGGCCTGGTGCTGCCGGAACTGGCGGGCAAACTGACCGGCATGGCGGTGCGCGTACCCGTGATCAATGTGTCGCTGGTGGACCTGACCGTGCAACTCAAGCGCGAAGCGTCAGCCAATGAAGTGAATGCGCTGCTTAAAGAAGCCAGCCAGCACTCGAAAATTCTCGGTTACAACACCCTGCCGCTGGTTTCCAGCGACTTCAATCACAACCCGCTGTCGTCGATTTTCGATGCCAACCACACCAAATCCAGCGGCAAGCTGCTCAAGGTGCTGGCCTGGTACGACAACGAATGGGGTTTCTCCAACCGCATGCTCGATAACTGCCTGGCGCTCTGTAACGCTGAGTAACCCGCCGTGAAAAAGCAGGAGCAGCACCGATGATCGGTATCAGCTTTACGCAAAAGACCATGGCAGCGCGCAAGCGTATTGCCTTGGTCGCCCATGACCACTGCAAGGTGTTTTTGCTGGACTGGGCCGAGCGGCAGAAAGACAGGCTCGCACAGCATGAACTGGTCGCCACCGGCACCACGGGATTGTTATTGCAACAACGCCTGGATTTACCAGTGGAGAGCATGATCAGCGGTCCGTTGGGCGGCGACCAGCAACTGGGTGCGCAAATCGCCGAGCAGCGGGTCGACATGCTGGTGTTCTTCTGGGACCCGTTCGAACCACAGCCTCACGACCCGGACATCAAGGCGTTATTGCGGGTCGCGGCGGTCTGGAACATCCCGGTGGCCTGCAACGAATGCAGCGCCGATTACTTACTGAGCAGCCCCTTGATGGATCAGGCCCACGAACATCGAATCCCCGATTACGCGACCTATCTGCTCGGCCGCGCCTGACGTTTCAACCTGTTGCCGGAACAGGCTTGCGTCAGCCCCCCCCGAATCCCCTCCTGACTAAAAAGCGCCCTCCTGCGGGCGCTTGTTCCAGCAGGACGACTTGCCGCCCCCCTCTGCCTCACCCTGCCGAACGGCCCGAATCACTACCGAGAATCTCCTGAATTCCCAGTCTTTTCAGGGCATTTTTCTGCGCAAACGTTTACTTGTTACCGTTCGTCGGTGTGGATTCATGCAATCGTCACAAGGCGCCGATGTGCATTGAATGACGCTGAATGGATTTGGCGTACCGAGTCGCTGTCGACTCCTTGCCAACACTTCATCCATTTGTGAGTTCGCCCTATGTTCGACTCTCTCTCTATCCGCCTGAAAATCGTTTTGCTGTCCGGTCTTTGCCTGCTCGGCGTGGTCGCCTTGATCGTCGCCATGAACATGTACCAGACCAATCAGAACGATGAACTGGTCAGTGCCTCCAGCAGTAAAATGCTCACCAACAGTGTGCAGAACCTGCTGCAAGCCAAGGCGGCCGAACAAGCGGTGCGGGTGCAGAAGACCTTTGGCGAAAGACTGACGGTAGTGACCGCCCTGGCGGATCAGATCAACGACATGCGCAACATGGCCGCCAAGCGTTCCATTGAGCCCGGCGCCCTGCGTGAAGAGTTGAACCAGAGCATCAAAACCGCGTTTGAGCGCAACGGCAAGGTGTTGGGCGTCTGGTTGGCGTTCGAACCCAATGGCCTGGATGGCAAGGACAGTGAGTTCGTCAACGACGCCGCCCGCCAGTCCAACGAAGCCGGTCGTTTCGCCACGTATTGGAGCCGCGCCGGGGGGCAAGCGCTCAATACGATCATGGTCGAAGAAGACATGACCAAAACCACCTTGAACCTCAGCCGCACGCCTTACAACGTCTGGTACACCTGCCCGCGTGACAGCAAGCGTACCTGCCTGCTTGACCCGTACGCCGATACCGTGGGCAACAAGGAAGTGTTGATGACCACCATTTCCGTGCCGCTGCTGGTGGATGGAAAGTCCATCGGCGTGGTCGGTGTCGACATTGCGCTCGATGCGCTGCAAGCGGCGGCGGTCGACTCCCAGCGAGAACTGTTCAACAACGCCGGGCACATGCTGATCGTCTCCGGAACTGGCGTGCTGGCCGGCTACAGCGTTGATGCCAGCAAGGTCGGCAAAAGCATTGGCGAAACCCTGGGCGCAGACGGTAAGGAAATCCTGCAACTGCTCAGCGGCGGCGCACCAAAAATTCTCGAACAAGGTGACTTGATCCGCGCGGTGTACCCCGTCAACCCGATTGGCGACTCCAAAGCCTGGGGCGTGGTGATCGACCTGCCCAAACAAGTATTGCTGGCCGACTCGGTGAAACTGCAAGCGCTGCTCGATGACGCCCAGCAAAGCGGCACGATCAAAGCCGTGCTGGTCGCGGTCATCGCCGGCCTGGTCGGCTTGCTGCTGATCTGGCTCACCGCATCGGGCGTGACCCGGCCGATCAACAGCGTGGCCCAGATGCTCAAGGCAATTGCCAGCGGCGACGGCGACCTGACACAGCGTTTGCATTACAGCAAGAAAGACGAATTGGGTGAGCTGGTAAGCTGGTTCAACCGCTTCCTCGACAAGCTGCAACCGACCATCGCGCAGATCAAACAAAGCATCACCGACGCCCGCGGCACCGCCGACCAATCCTCGGAAATCGCCCGTCAGACCAGCGAAGGCATGCAGTTACAGTTCCGCGAAATCGATCAGGTCGCCACCGCGTCCAATGAAATGAGCGCTACTGCCCACGACGTCGCCAACAGCGCCTCGAACGCGGCCAACGCCGCCAAAGGCGCCGACCAATCGGCCCGTGATGGCATGCAGATCATCGAACGCAGCACCCGCGACATCAATCAACTGGCCGACGAAGTCAGCAAAGCCGTGACCGAAGTCGAAGCGCTGGCGGTCAACAGCGAGCAAATCGGTTCGGTACTGGAAGTGATCCGCAGCATTGCCGAGCAAACCAACCTGCTGGCGCTCAACGCCGCCATTGAAGCGGCCCGCGCCGGCGAGAGCGGTCGCGGCTTTGCGGTGGTGGCCGATGAAGTGCGCAACCTGGCCAAACGCACCCAGGATTCAGTGGAAGAAATTCGCCAGGTGATCGAACGCATCCAGAGCGGCACGCGCGGCGTGGTCGCCACCATGCATTCGAGCCAGACCCAGGCCCACAGCAACGCCGGACAAATCCAGCAAGCGGTCCAGGCCCTGGGCAAAATCAGTGATGCGGTAACGGTGATCAGCGACATGAACCTGCAAATCGCCAGCGCTGCCGAACAGCAAAGCGCCGTGGCCGAAGAGGTCAACCGCAACGTCTCGGCGATCCGCACCGTCACCGAAACCCTGACCGGCCAGGCCACCGAATCAGCGCAGATCAGCAGCCAGCTCAACTCGCTGACCACCCACCAGATGAAATTGATGGATCAGTTCCGGGTGTAATCCCCGTCCCTGTAGGAGCAAGGCTTGCCCGCGATAAACGATGACGCGGGCGGCCTGACAAACCGAGGTGTCTCAATCGCAGGCAAGCCTTGCTCCTACAGGTTTCATCTGGCCTGTCAGCTAATTTGAACTATGCTCGGGCTCTCGCTCCGGAGGGCATTCGATGACTGATTTACTCACGTCCATTCAAGCCGCGCTCGGCTTGCCCCACACCCCCATTCCTTTCACGTCGAGCGGCGCACAGCCCTCGGCGTTTGCCGTTACGGATCTTGCCTGCGCCAGCATTGCCGTGGCCGGACAAGCTGTCAGCGAGTTGTTGCTGCAGCACACCGGTCGCTTGCCCGGCGTTGAAGTCGACCGCCGCCTCGCCTCTTTCTGGTTCGCCACCTCGATCCGTCCCGTTGGCTGGAGCGTCCCTCCCCTGTGGGACCCGATTGCCGGTGACTACGCGACCAAGGACGGCTGGATCCGTCTGCACACCAACGCGCCCCATCACCGAGCAGCAGCTGAAAGCGTGCTCGGCAGCTGTGTCGACCGCACGGCGATGGCGAGCAAGGTGGCGCAATGGGCCATAAGCGATCTGGAACAGGCCGTGGTCGACGCCGGGGGATGTGCCGCCCAGATGCGCACGTGGGCGCAATGGCAACGCCACCCCCAGGGTTTGGCCGTGAACGCCGAGTCGTTGATTCAGTTCAGCGGCGACAGTGGCCAACCCGCGAAACTGTGGCAAGGCAATGTGGCCCGGCCGCTGAACGGGCTCAAGGTGCTGGATCTGACCCGCGTGCTGGCAGGTCCGGTCGCCAGCCGGTTTCTCGCAGGCCTCGGTGCGGATGTGTTGCGCATTGACCCACCGACCTGGAACGAACCCGGAGTGGTGCCGGAAGTCACCTTGGGCAAACGCTGCGCACGCCTGGACCTGCACAACAACGAGGATCGCGCGGTGTTCGAAACCCTGCTCAAGGAGGCCGACATCCTACTGTACGGTTACCGCGCGGATGCGCTGGAACGCCTGGGCTACGGCGTTGCCGA
Source organism: Pseudomonas sp. GL-B-19 (assembly GCF_019956415.1). GTDB lineage: Bacteria > Pseudomonadota > Gammaproteobacteria > Pseudomonadales > Pseudomonadaceae > Aquipseudomonas. The sequence goes on along the minus strand of NZ_JAHBDK010000014.1, from coordinate 107,087 downwards.
GCGCCGAACACTGGCGCCAGGCCTGATCGATGTCAGCCTCAACGCTTACGGCTGGAGTGGCCCGTGGCAAAACCGCCGTGGTTTCGACAGCCTGGTGCAGATGAGCAGCGGGATTGCAGACGCCGGGATGCAGTGGAAGAACGCGGACAAACCGACGCCTTTGCCGGTGCAAGCACTCGATCACGCCACCGGGTATTTGATGGCGGCTGCAGCGATCAGATTGTTGGGGCGTGGTGGCTCGGCGCGGTTGTCGTTGGCGCGCACAGCGAAGTTGTTGATTGAAAATGGCGCGGGAACAGCCGAGGCGTTGCGGACGGAGGATGAAAACGATCAGGGGTTAGTGGTTGAACAGACGACTTGGGGACCGGCGCATCGGCTTCATGTGCCGCTGAAAATCACCGGGACGCCGTTGCAGTGGGTGCTTCCTGCCTCTGAATTGGGTTCCCATCGCGCGCAGTGGTGGTGACTGTCAGATCGCCTTCGCGAGCAGACTCGCTTCCACAGGTTTTGTGATCGACATAAATCCACTGTGGGAGCCAGCCTGCTGGCGATGAGGCCCGAACAGACAATTCAGTCCGACCGACTCAACGAAGCCCAAAGCAGCTGCGCCGCATACCCTCGGCAAGGTCGCCATTCCTCCGCTCGCAGCAGCAACTCCCGCGCGGTCACCGGCCCGCCTTCAAGCGCGGCCAGCGCCTTGATCAACCCCACATCCCCTGACGGAAATGCATCCGGCTCGCGCAACTGGCGCAAGGCAATGTACTGCGCCGTCCAGTCCCCAATCCCGTGCAAGGCGAGTAACCGCGCCACACCGCCCTCCCGGCCGGGCTCAAACAACAGCGGATCATCCAGCAACGCCTGCGCTACGCCAGACAAGGTTCGCCCCCGGCTTTTCGGCATGCCCAACGTCGCCAGATCCGCTTGCGCCAACACGGCCGGCGCAGGAAATACATGAGTCAAACCCGCCAGCGGCGACTGCAACGGCACGCCATGCTGCGCAACCAGTTTGCCCGCCAAGCGGATCGCCGCGCTCACGGTAATCTGCTGCCCCAGCACGGCACGAATCGCCAGCTCCAGCCCATCCCACGCCCCCGGCACCCGTAAGCCCGGACGCTGGGCAATCAAGCGTTTCATCAAGGGGTCCAAGGCTAACTGACGGTGAATCGACGGCAAATCCGCCTCCAGATCAAACATCCGTCGCAGTCGCGCCACAATCTCAGGCACCGCCGACTCATCCGCAAAATCCAGCGTCAGTTCAAGCGCATCACCGTCCGCCGGCCCTATCGAAAACGTACCGTGAACACCGTTCAGCCCGATGCTGCGCGAATACACCCCACCGGCCACGACTTCCATACCGGCCACCGCCCGTGCCGATAAAAACTGCAACATTGCCGGCCAGTCATACGGAGGTTGATACGCCAAAAACAATCTCACAACGACAGTAACCCGCTGTACAACCCGTACGCGGCCAGCCCGGCACCAATCAGGACACCGGTAAAAATGCCCTTCTCTATAGGCGTGAACAATGGCTCGCCTTGCTCATGCTTGGCCTTGGCAAACAGAATCACCCCCGGCGCATACAGCAACGCCGATAGCAGTAGATATTTGACCCCGCCGGCATACAGCAACCACACCGCATATCCCAGCGCGATACCGCCGATCATCAGGTCTTTGGTGCGTTCGGCGCTGGCGTGTTCGTAGGTTTCGCCCCGCCCGCTCAACAACACCGCATACGCCGCCGACCACAGGTAGGGCACCAGAATCATCGACGACGCGAGGTAGATCAGGCTGGTGTAAGTGCCGGCGGAAAACAGTGTGATCAGCAGAAAAATCTGGATCATCACGTTAGTCAGCCACAACGCGTTCACCGGCACGTGATTGGCGTTTTCCTTTTTCAGGAAAGCGGGCATGGTCTTGTCTTTGGCCGTGGCGAAAAGAATCTCGGCACATAGCAGCGCCCAGGACAGCAACGCCCCCAACAGCGAAATCGCCAGGCCAACGCTGATCAGCAACGCGCCCCAGGGCCCGACGATATGTTCCAGTACCGCCGCCAGCGACGGGTTCTGCAAGTTGGCCAGTTCCGGCTGACTCATGATCCCCAGCGACAGCACATTGACCAGTACCAACAGCGCCAGCACTCCGAGAAAACCGATAACCGTCGCCCGCCCCACATCCGAACGCTTCTGCGCTCGTGCCGAATACACACTGGCGCCTTCAATGCCGATAAACACGAACACCGTCACCAGCATCATGTTGCGCACCTGGTCCATCACCCCGCCAAAACTCGGGTTGCTGCGCCCCCAGATGTCCCGGGTAAAAATGTCGGCCTTGAAGGCGACGGCGGCGATGACGATGAACATGATCAGCGGCACGATCTTGGCCACGGTCGTCACTTGGTTAATGAACGCCGCCTCTTTGATCCCGCGCATCACCAGAAAATGTACAGCCCACAGCAATACCGAGGCGCAGCCGATCGCAATGGGCGTGTTGCCCTGGCCAAAGACCGGGAAGAAGTAACCGAGGGTGCTGAACAGCAACACGAAATAGCCGACGTTGCCCAGCCAGGCGCTGATCCAGTACCCCCAGGCCGACGAGAATCCCATGTAGTCACCGAAGCCGGCCTTGGCGTAGGCATACACCCCGGAATCCAGTTCGGGTTTGCGATTGGCCAGGGTCTGGAAGACGAACGCCAGCGTCAGCATCCCCACGGCGGTAATGGCCCAGCCGATCAGCACCGCCCCCGCATCGGCCCGCGCCGCCATGTTCTGCGGCAACGAGAAAATCCCGCCACCAATCATCGATCCCACCACCAGGGCGATCAGCGCGCTCAGGCGTAGCTTTTGCGTCGGTTGTGACATTCCTGCGTCTCCACTGTTTCCTGATCCGGCCGGGGCGACCATGGTTATAAAACCGTCACATGCTTGGATTTAACTAAATAGATACAGCGTAATAACGTTTATTAGATAACGCCATGTCAGGCCTTTTTATTTATAACCGATCATTCTATGAGCGTCATGGCAAAGAGCAATTGCGTGGCCTAATCCTGATGAATCTGGTCTGTTCATGAAACCGGCGCCAAATATTTGCGGAAACCCAAAAACCAACTAGCTTGAAAATCGAAGCAGGGGGTTCGTTATTCCTGTTTGTTCTTACCGAGACCTCTGGATAGGGCTTTCCCCGGCAACACCGCCATGGACGGAAAAGATTAGTAACTCTTTAATTAACAATGAAATGCGCCCATCCACTGATCTAAGTCAGATGTTCGAATAGCTAGCAGATCTACTCTGTTGTCTCTCTTCTCCTGCACTGGAGTCATGCGATGTCTGAATCCCCCGGAAAACTGAAACTTGGCGCATTGGTTGCGTTGGTAGTCGGCTCAATGATTGGTGGCGGGATCTTCTCGTTGCCACAAAACATGGCCGCCAGTGCCGATGTTGGCGCGGTACTGATCGGTTGGGCCATCACTGCCGTCGGCATGTTGACCCTGGCGTTCGTCTTCCAGACCCTCGCCAACCGCAAGCCTGATCTGGACGGCGGGGTTTACGCCTACGCCAAGGCCGGTTTTGGCGACTACATGGGTTTCTCTTCCGCCTGGGGGTACTGGATCAGTGCCTGGCTGGGCAACGTTGGCTACTTCGTTCTCTTGTTCAGCACCCTTGGCTACTTCTTCCCGATTTTCGGTGAAGGCAACACCGTGGCTGCCATCATTGGCGCATCGGCGCTGCTCTGGGGTGTGCATTTCCTCGTGTTGCGGGGGATCAAGGAAGCGGCGTTCATTAACATGGTGACCACGGTCGCCAAGATCGTGCCGCTGGTGCTGTTCGTGTTGATCGCGATTTTCGCTTTCAAACTGGACATATTCACCGCTGACATCTGGGGCTTGAAAAACCCGGACCTGGGCAGCGTGATGAACCAGGTGCGCAAGATGATGCTGGTCACCGTCTGGGTGTTCATCGGCATCGAGGGCGCGAGCATTTTCTCGGCCCGCGCCGAAAAACGCAGCGATGTGGGTAAAGCCACCGTCATCGGTTTCATCACCGTGCTGCTGTTCCTGGTGCTGGTGAACGTCCTGTCCCTGGGCATCATGACCCAACCGGAACTGGCCAAGCTGCAGAACCCGTCGATGGCGGCAGTGCTGGAGCATGTGGTCGGGCATTGGGGCGCGGTGCTGATCAGCGTCGGCTTGATCATCTCGCTGCTGGGAGCCTTGCTGTCGTGGGTGCTGCTGTGTGCGGAGATCATGTTCGCCGCCGCCAAGGACCACACCATGCCGGAGTTCCTGCGCAAGGAAAACGCCAATCATGTGCCGGTCAACGCACTGTGGCTGACCAACGCGATGGTGCAGCTGTTCCTGATCATTACGCTGTTTTCGGCCAGTACTTACCTGTCGCTGATCTACCTCGCCACCTCGATGATTCTGGTGCCCTACCTGTGGTCGGCGGCTTACGCGCTGCTGCTGGCGGTGCGCGGTGAGACTTACGAAAACGATTCCGGCGACCGCACCAAAGACCTGCTCATCGGCGCTATCTCGGTGATCTACGCGGTCTGGCTGGTCTACGCGGGGGGCACCAAATACCTGCTGCTGTCCGCCCTGCTCTATGCGCCCGGCGTGATCCTGTTCGCCAAAGCCAAGAGAGAACTCAACAAACCTGTTTTCACCAACGTCGAGAAGCTGATTTTTGCAGGCGTAATCGTGGGCGCCGTGGTGGCGGCCTTCGGCCTGTATGACGGCTTCCTGACCCTGTAACACCTGAATAATTTGTCATCTGGAGGATCACTGTAATGACCACGGAAAAAGTTAAGTTCGGTGTACATTCCGAAGCCGGCAAACTGCGCAAAGTCATGGTTTGCTCCCCCGGCCTGGCCCACCAGCGGCTAACCCCGAACAACTGTGACGAACTGCTGTTTGATGATGTGCTATGGGTCGCCCAAGCCAAGCGTGACCACTTCGACTTCGTCACCAAGATGCGCGAACGCAACATCGACGTGCTGGAAATGCACAACCTGCTGACCGACATCGTCGCGATCCCGGAAGCGCTCGACTGGATTCTGGAGCGCAAGATCACCCCCAACTCTGTGGGCCTGGGCCTGATCAATGAAACCGGCTCGTGGCTGCGTAGCCTGGAGCCGCGCAAAATCGCCGAGTTCCTGATCGGCGGTGTCTCCGCCGATGATCTGCCGACCAGTTTCGGCGGCAAAACCATCGAGATGTTCCGCGACTTCCTCGGCCACTCCAGCTTCATTCTGCCGCCACTGCCTAACACCCAGTTCACCCGCGACACCACTTGCTGGATCTACGGTGGCGTGACCCTGAACCCGATGTACTGGCCGGCACGCCGTCAGGAAACCCTGCTGACCACTGCCATTTACAAATTCCATCCGGAATTCACCAACGCCGACTTCCAGATCTGGTACGGCGACCCGGACCTGGAACACGGCAGTTCCACCCTCGAAGGTGGTGACGTGATGCCAATCGGTAACGGCGTGGTGCTGATCGGCATGGGCGAACGCTCGTCCCGCCAGGCCATTGGCCTGCTGGCGCAAAACCTGTTCAAAAACAAAGCGGTCGAAAAAGTCATTGTCGCCGGCCTGCCAAAATCCCGCGCCGCGATGCACCTGGACACCGTGTTCAGCTTCTGTGACCGCGACCTGGTAACCATTTTCCCCGAAGTCGTGAACCAGATCGTCGCCTTCACCCTGCGTCCGGACGAGAAGAAACCGGGCGGCATTGACATCCGGCGCGAAGAAACCAGCTTCCTCGACACGGTGGCCAAGGCCCTCAACCTGAAAACGTTGCGAGTGGTGGAAACCGGCGGCAACAGCTTCGCCGCGGAACGCGAACAATGGGACGACGGCAACAACGTGGTGGCCGTGGAGCCAGGCGTGGTCATCGGTTATGACCGCAACACCTACACCAACACCCTGCTGCGCAAGGCGGGTATCGAAGTCATCACCATCAGCGCCGGCGAACTGGGCCGTGGGCGTGGCGGCGGCCACTGCATGACCTGCCCGATCATTCGCGACCCAATCGACTACTAACCTTCAGCCTTGGCCGTCGCTGCCCTGTACCCCTGGGCATGCACGACCAAGGGGATAACCGACACCAAAGGAGATCCATCATGGCTTTTAATATTCACAACCGTAATTTGCTGAGCCTGGAACACCACACCCCTCGCGAATTGCGCTACCTGCTCGACCTGTCCCGCGACCTCAAGCGCGCCAAGTACACCGGCACCGAGCAGCAACACCTCAAAGGCAACAACATCGCGCTGATCTTCGAAAAAACCTCGACCCGCACCCGCTGTGCGTTCGAAGTCGCGGCTTATGACCAGGGCGCCAACGTCACCTACATCGACCCGAACTCCTCGCAGATCGGTCACAAAGAAAGCATGAAAGACACCGCCCGCGTATTGGGGCGCATGTACGACGCCATCGAATACCGTGGCTTTAAACAGGAAATCGTCGAGGAGCTGGCCAAATTTGCCGGTGTACCCGTGTTCAACGGCCTGACCGATGAATACCACCCGACGCAAATGATCGCCGACGTGCTGACCATGCGTGAGCACGCCGACAAGCCGATTCACGACATCAGCTACGCCTACCTTGGCGACGCCCGTAACAACATGGGCAACTCACTGTTGCTGATCGGCGCCAAGCTGGGCATGGACGTGCGCATCTGCGCCCCGAAAGCCCTGTGGCCGCTTGACGATCTGGTCGCGCGCTGCAAGCAATACGCGGAAGAAAGCGGTGCCCGCATCACCCTGACCGAAGACCCGAAAGCTGCGGTCAAAGGCGTGGACTTCATCCACACCGACGTCTGGGTCTCGATGGGCGAACCAGTCGAAGCCTGGGCCGAACGTATCCAGCAACTGCTGCCGTATCAGGTCAACGCCGAACTGATGAAAGCCACCGGCAACCCGCGCACCAAGTTCATGCACTGCCTGCCGGCCTTCCACAACAGTGACACCAAAATCGGCAAGCAGATTGCCGAGCAGTACCCGAACCTGAAGAACGGCATCGAAGTGACCGATGACGTATTCGAGTCGCCGGCCTGCATCGCCTTCGAGCAAGCGGAAAACCGCATGCACACCATCAAGGCGATCCTGGTGTCGACCCTGGCTGATCTGTAAAGAACGGAACCCGATCAATGTGGGAGCGAGCCTGCTCGCGATAGCGGTCTGACATTCAACATTAATGTCGACTGATGCCGCGCAATCGCGAGCAGGCTCACTCCTACAATTGATCGAGTCGTTTGCCTTTCCTCTGTTTAGAAGGACTGCATTATGCGTATCGTCGTCGCTTTGGGCGGTAACGCCCTGCTCCGCCGTGGTGAACCCATGACCGCGGACAACCAGCGCGCCAACATTCGCGTCGCCACTGAACAAATTGCCAAGGTCCACGCCGGTAACCAACTGGTGATTGCCCACGGCAATGGCCCGCAGGTCGGCCTGTTGTCGCTGCAAGCCGCGGCCTACACCTCGGTTACCCCTTACCCGCTGGACGTGCTCGGTGCCGAAACCGAAGGCATGATCGGCTACATCATCGAACAGGAACTGGGCAACCTGCTGGACTTCGAAGTGCCCTTCGCCACCCTGCTCACCCAGGTCGAAGTCGACGCCAACGACCCGGCGTTCCAGAACCCCACCAAACCGATCGGCCCGGTGTACGCCAAGGCCGATGCAGAAAAGCTCGCCGCCGAGAAAGGCTGGGCAATTGCCCCGGACGGCGATAAATATCGTCGTGTGGTGGCCAGCCCCAGACCGAAACGCATTTTCGAGATCCGCCCGATCAAATGGCTGCTGGAAAAAGGCAGCATCGTGATCTGCGCCGGTGGTGGCGGCATTCCGACCATGTACACGGCTCCCGGCGTACTGGAAGGTGTCGAAGCAGTCATCGATAAAGACCTGTGCTCGGCGCTGCTGGCCGAACAACTTGAAGCCGATATTCTGGTGATCGCCACCGACGTCAGTGCCGCGTTCATCGATTACGGCAAGCCGACCCAGAAAGCCATCGGCCAGGCTCACCCGGATGAAATGGAAAAACTCGGCTTCGCCGCAGGCTCCATGGGACCGAAGGTTCAGGCAGCCTGTGAATTCGCACGCCATACTGGAAAGGTCGCAGTGATCGGTTCACTCTCGGACATCGAAGCGATCGTCCAGGGCACGGCCGGTACGCGCATCAGCACAGCGAAACCTGGCATTACTTACTTATAAGGAGAGACGTCTATGGCGCAGTTTCAGCCAGGGCACTTGCACATCGAGCGTCACGCGCTGACCAAGGATGATGTCAGCTACAACATTCACCTCGACTATGAAGTCAGCAAGAATCCCAAAGGGGAAAAAGGCATCCAGTTCACGATGCATGGCAGCATTCAAGGTAAGGACATGACAGAGACCTTCTTCCTGCCCAAGGAGGAAGCCTACAACTTTGCCAACAACGTGACGAAAATCGCCGAGAGATACGGAATCCCGAAGACACACAGCCAGATCGGCTCGGTCCACAAGCATTACGATTTGATGTTTGAAGACATTCGGGTGCAGCTGGATATGAAATCCGGCGACCCGGTCAACCCCGAACACTTCGAGTAACCCGCACTCCCCCTGTAGGAGCAAGCTTGCTCGCGAAAGCGGTCTAACAGTCGACATCGATAGCGACTGACACGCCGCCTTCGCCGGCAAGCCAGCTCCTACAAGGGTTTGGTGTTGGCCTGAAATCCTGCGCAGGATTTCACCATTCGCCCGCCCCAAGGCATACTTGCCACCCTCCGCACCTCAGAACCAAAAACCGCCCCATGCGTATCCACGTCAGCTTCATCGACCGCGTCGGCATTACCCAGGAAGTCCTGGCCCTGCTCGGTGGGCGCAATCTCAATCTGGATGCGGTGGAAATGGTTCCGCCCAACGTTTACATCGACGCCCCGACCCTGAGCCCGCAAGTCCTTGAGGAGCTGCGCGATGCGCTGTTCAGCGTGCGTGGCGTGCAGGCGGTGACGGTGGTCGACATCCTTCCCGGCCAGCGCCGACACCTGCAACTCGACGCATTGCTCGCGGCCATGACCGACCCGGTACTGGCGCTGGACAGTGCCGGCAAAGTGTTGTTGGCCAACCCGGCACTGATTGCGTTGTACGGGCGTGAACCAGCCGGTGAAAGCATCGCCGAGCTGTTCGCCGACCCGGCGCTGCTCGACGCCCTGCTTGAACACGGCTTTCGCTTGCCGCTGCGGGAAATTACCGTCGACGGTCAGACGTTGCTGCTGGACGCCACGCCGATCACCGACGCGGGCGCCCTGTTGACCTTGTATCAACCCAACCGCATCGGCGAACGCCTCTCGGCGCTGCACCATGACCACGCCGAAGGTTTCGATGCGCTGCTCGGCGAGTCGCCGGTGATCCGCACCCTCAAGGCTCGCGCCCAACGGGTCGCCGCCCTTGATGCGCCTCTGCTGATTCAGGGCGAAACCGGCACCGGCAAGGAATTGGTGGCTCGGGCCTGCCATGCCAGCAGCGCTCGGCACAGCTCGCCATTTCTTGCGTTGAACTGCGCGGCATTGCCGGAGAACCTCGCCGAAAGCGAACTGTTCGGCTACGCCCCCGGCGCCTTCACCGGTGCTCAGCGTGGCGGCAAACCCGGGCTCATGGAACTGGCCAACCAGGGCACGGTGTTTCTGGATGAGATCGGTGAGATGTCGCCGTACTTGCAGGCGAAACTGCTGCGGTTTCTCAATGACGGCAGCTTCCGCCGGGTCGGTGGCGATCGTGAAGTGAAGGTCAACGTGCGGATCCTCAGCGCCACCCACCGCGATCTGGAAAAAATGGTCAGCGAAGGCAGCTTCCGCGAAGACCTGTTTTATCGCCTCAATGTGCTCAATGTCGAAGTCCCGCCGTTGCGCGAACGTGGCCAGGACATTCTGTTGCTCGCCCGCTACTTCATGCAGCAGGCCTGCGCGCAAATCCAGCGACCGGTCTGTCGCCTGGCACCGGGCACCTACCCGGCGCTGCTGGGTAATCGCTGGCCGGGCAACGTGCGGCAATTGCAGAACGTGATCTTTCGCGCGGCGGCCATTTGCGAAAGCACGCTGGTCGACATCGGCGACCTCGACATCGCCGGCACCTCGGTGGCACGCCAGAGCGACAGCGATGTCGACAGCCTGGAGCAGGCGATGGAGGAATTCGAGAAAACCCTGCTGGAAAAACTCTACATCAGCTACCCCTCGACCCGCCAACTGGCCAGCCGCCTGCAAACGTCCCACACGGCGATTGCCCATCGGTTGCGCAAATACGGCATACCCAACAAGCCCTGAATCCCCCCCTGTAGGAGCCGAGCTTGCTCGCGATAGCGGTATTTCATTCACCATTGATTTCGACTGAAATACCGCTATCGCAAGCAAGCTCGGCTCCTACAGGGCTCTATGCTGAAAACGACCTCCATCTGTACTGAAAGCGCTACAGCGGAACGATATCGCTACACTCCTCTTCAATCACGGCTGCACAAGGCTTTGATCCACCTCGGCTTTCCTCTCCGCCCCTGCCCGTATCGATTTCGCTACAGCGCGCAAGTTTCACCCGCCCATAAAACCCTATAGAACATTGATTAATAAGGACAAAACCAACATTGGCCGCGTTCTTGCTAAGTAGTTCGTCATAACAGGGCTTATTGCCCACGCATTCAATAGCGTCCACCAGACGAGTCTGGCCCCCTTAGGAGTTCTCATGAGCGATTTGCGTTTTACTGAAGATCACGAATGGCTGCGCACCGAAGCTGACGGCACCGTTACCGTCGGCATCACCGCTTTCGCACAGAACGCCTTGGGCGACGTGGTTTTCGTACAGCTGCCTGAGCTGCAGTCCTACGAAAAAGGCGCTGAAGCCGCCACCGTGGAATCGGTAAAAGCCGCCAGCGGCGTCTACATGCCATTGGACGGCGAAGTGCTGGAAGTCAACCCGGCACTCGACAGCAGCCCTGAACTGGTCAACGAAGATCCGCTGGGCGAAGGCTGGTTCTTCCGCTTCCAGCCAAGCGACGCCTCGGCGGTCGCCAAACTGCTGGATCAGGACGCCTACGACCGCCTGATCAAAGCCAACGCCGAAGCCTGAGGAGCACCGACATGACTGTACTTCCTGTTTCTGTAAATGTGACCACCGCCAACGAATTCATCGCCCGTCACATCGGCCCGCGCGCCGGTGACGAGCAAGCGATGCTCAACAGTCTCGGCTTCGACTCGCTGGAAGCCCTGAGCGCCAGCGTCATCCCGGACAGCATCAAAGGCACTAGCGTCCTGGGCCTGGAAGACGGTCTGAGCGAAGCCGAGGCCCTGGCCTCGATCAAAGCCATTGCCGGTAAAAACCAGCTGTTCAAGACCTACATTGGCCAGGGTTACTACGGCACCCACACGCCGTCGCCGATCCTGCGCAACCTGCTGGAAAACCCGGCCTGGTACACCGCTTACACCCCGTACCAGCCAGAAATCTCCCAAGGCCGTCTCGAAGCGCTGCTGAACTTCCAGACCCTGATCAGCGACCTGACCGGCCTGCCGATTGCCAACGCTTCCTTGCTCGATGAAGCCACCGCCGCTGCCGAAGCCATGACCTTCTGCAAACGCCTGAGCAAGAACAAGGGCAGCCACGCTTTCTTCGCCTCCGTGCATTGCCACCCGCAAACCCTCGACGTGCTGCGCACCCGTGCCGAGCCGTTGGGCATCGACGTGGTAGTCGGCGACGAGCTCGAACTGACTGACGTGACGCCGTTCTTCGGCGCCCTGCTGCAATACCCGGCCAGCAACGGTGACGTATTCGATTACCGCGAACTGACCGAGCGCTTCCACGCTGCCAACGCTTTGGTAGCCGTGGCCGCTGACCTGCTGGCCCTGACCGTGCTGACCCCGCCGGGCGAATTCGGTGCCGACGTGGCCATCGGCAGCGCACAACGCTTCGGCGTGCCGCTGGGCTTCGGTGGCCCGCACGCGGCGTACTTCTCCACTAAAGATGCGTTCAAGCGCGACATGCCGGGCCGTCTGGTCGGTGTCTCGGTGGACCGTTTCGGCAAGCCGGCCCTGCGCCTGGCCATGCAAACCCGCGAGCAACACATCCGCCGCGAGAAGGCCACCAGCAACATCTGCACCGCACAAGTATTGCTGGCCAACATCGCCAGCATGTACGCCGTGTACCACGGTCCGAAAGGCCTGACTCAGATCGCCAATCGCGTGCACCACCTGACGGCGATTCTGGCCAAAGGCTTGAGCGCACTGGGCCTGACCGTCGAACAAGCCGCTTTCTTCGACACCCTGACCCTGAACACCGGCACCAACACCGCCAAGCTGCACGAGCAGGCTCGCGCCCAGCGCATCAACCTGCGTGTGGTCGACGCTGAACGCCTGGGCCTGTCCCTCGACGAAACCACCACCCAGGCCGACGTCGAAACCTTGTGGAGCGTGCTGGCTGACGGCAAAACCTTGCCAGACTTCGCCGCCCTCGCCTCTTCGGTGGTCAGCGCCATTCCGGCCACACTGGTTCGTCAATCGCCGATCCTCAGCCACCCGGTGTTCAACCGTTATCACTCGGAAACCGAGCTGATGCGCTACCTGCGCAAGCTGGCCGACAAGGACCTGGCGCTGGACCGCACCATGATCCCGCTGGGTTCGTGCACCATGAAACTCAACGCCGCCAGCGAAATGATCCCGGTGACCTGGGCTGAATTCGGTGCCCTGCACCCGTTCGCCCCGGCCGAGCAAAGCGCCGGCTACCAGCAACTGACCGACGAACTGGAAGCGATGCTGTGCGCCGCTACCGGTTACGACTCGATCTCGCTGCAACCGAACGCCGGTTCGCAAGGTGAGTACGCCGGTCTGCTGGCAATTCGCGCCTATCACCAGAGCCGTGGCGAAGACCGCCGCGACATCTGCCTGATCCCGTCGTCCGCCCACGGCACCAACCCGGCTACCGCCAACATGGCTGGCATGCGTGTGGTCGTGACCGCCTGCGATACCCGCGGCAACGTCGACATTGAAGATCTGCGCGCCAAGGCCATCGAGCACCGCGAGCACCTGGCCGCGCTGATGATCACCTACCCGTCGACCCACGGCGTGTTCGAAGAAGGCATCCGCGAAATCTGCGGCATCATTCATGACAACGGCGGCCAGGTTTACATCGACGGTGCCAACATGAACGCGATGGTCGGCCTCTGCGCACCGGGCAAGTTCGGCGGCGACGTGTCGCACTTGAACCTGCACAAAACCTTCTGCATTCCGCACGGCGGTGGCGGCCCGGGCGTTGGCCCGATTGGCGTGAAATCGCACCTGACCCCATTCTTGCCGGGCCACGCCCAGATGGAACGCAAGGAAGGCGCAGTTTGCGCGGCACCGTTCGGCAGCGCGAGCATTCTGCCGATCACCTGGATGTACATTCGAATGATGGGCGGCGCAGGTCTCAAGCGCGCTTCGCAGTTGGCGATCCTCAATGCCAACTACATCTCCCGTCGCCTCGAAGAGCACTACCCAGTGCTGTACACCGGCAGCAACGGCCTGGTGGCGCACGAATGCATCCTCGATCTGCGTCCGTTGAAAGACAGCAGCGGCATCAGCGTTGATGACGTCGCCAAGCGTTTGATCGACTTCGGCTTCCACGCCCCGACCATGTCGTTCCCGGTCGCCGGCACGCTGATGATCGAGCCGACCGAAAGCGAATCCAAGGAAGAACTGGACCGCTTCTGCGACGCCATGATCCGCATCCGCGAAGAAATCCGCGCCGTGGAAAACGGCACGCTGGACAAGGACGACAACCCGCTGAAGAACGCTCCGCACACTGCAGCGGAAATCGTCGGCGAGTGGACGCATCCGTACAGCCGTGAGCAAGCCGTTTATCCGGTAGCGTCGCTGATCGAAGGCAAATACTGGCCACCGGTCGGTCGCGTCGACAACGTGTTCGGCGATCGCAACCTGATCTGCGCCTGCCCGTCGATCGAAAGCTACGCTTAAACGGATAAGGGGGCGAGTCTGCTCGCCCCCACTTCCAAGAACATCACAAAACCCTTGTAGGAGTGAGCCTGCTCGCGATGACGGACTGACATTCACCATAAATGTCGACTGAAAGACCGCTATCGCGAGCAGGCTCACTCCTACAGGGGATCTGTGGCAAGTTTCAGATTGCGCCCATACCTATAAGAAGAAACCGGAGAACAACCATGTCGTTAAGCGTGTTCGACCTGTTCAAGATTGGCATCGGCCCCTCCAGCTCCCACACCGTCGGCCCGATGCGCGCAGCCGCGCGTTTCGCCGAAGGTTTGCGCCGTGAAGGGCTGCTGGCGGCCACCACCTGCGTCAAAGTCGAGCTCTACGGCTCGCTGGGCGCCACTGGCAAGGGGCACGGCAGCGACAAAGCTGTGTTACTGGGCCTGGAAGGTGAACACCCGGACACCGTGAATACCGAAACCGTCGCCGCCCGTCTGCAAGACATCCGTGGCAACGGACGCTTGAACCTGCTCGGCGAACACAGCATTGCGTTCAACGAGAAAGAACACCTGGCGATGATTCGCAAACCGTTGGCCTATCACCCCAACGGCATGATTTTTCGCGCGTTCGACGCCGCCGGCCTGCAGATTCGCAGCCGCGAGTACTATTCGGTCGGCGGTGGTTTTGTGGTCGATGAAGACGCCGCCGGCGCCGACCGCATCGTCGAAGACGCCACACCGCTGACCTTCCCGTTCAAAAGCGCCAAGGATCTGCTCAGTCATTGCACCACCTACGGTCTGTCCATCAGCCAGGTGATGCTGACCAACGAAAGCGCCTGGCGCCCGGAGGCGGAAACCCGCGCCGGCCTGTTGAAGATTTGGCAAGTAATGCAAGACTGCGTCGATGCCGGCTGCCGCAACGAAGGCATTCTGCCCGGCGGGTTGAAGGTCAAACGTCGCGCCGCAGCCCTGCATCGACAACTGTGCAAGAACCCGGAATCGTCGTTGCGTGATCCGCTGTCGGTGCTGGACTGGGTCAACCTGTACGCCTTGGCGGTCAATGAAGAAAACGCCAATGGCGGACGCGTCGTGACCGCACCTACAAACGGTGCGGCCGGGATCGTTCCCGCCGTGTTGCATTACTACATGCGCTTCATCCCCGGCGCGACCGAAGACGGCGTCGTGCGCTTCCTGCTGACTGCGGCGGCCATCGGCATTCTCTATAAAGAAAACGCCTCGATTTCCGGCGCCGAAGTCGGTTGCCAGGGTGAGGTCGGCGTGGCCTGTTCCATGGCGGCCGGCGCCTTGTGCGAAGTCCTTGGCGGGACCGTGCAGCAAGTGGAAAACGCCGCCGAAATCGGCATGGAACACAACCTCGGCCTGACCTGTGACCCGATTGGCGGACTGGTGCAAGTGCCTTGCATCGAGCGCAACGCTATGGGCTCGGTGAAGGCGATCAACGCGGTACGCATGGCCCTGCGCGGCGACGGTCAGCACTTCGTTTCCCTCGACAAGGTCATCCGCACCATGCGCCAGACCGGCGCCGACATGAAAAGCAAATACAAGGAAACCGCCCGTGGCGGTTTGGCGGTCAACATTATCGAGTGCTGATGCTCACGCGCATTTGCACACTTTTTCAGGAGCTGAATATGTCCACCGAACAATTGCTGAAAACCCCGCTGCACGCTCTGCACATCGAACTTGGCGCACGCATAGTGCCGTTCGCTGGCTATGACATGCCGGTGCAATACCCGCTCGGCGTGATGAAAGAACACCAACACACCCGTGATCAGGCCGGGTTGTTCGATGTCTCGCACATGGGCCAGATTCGCCTGACCGGTGCCAATGCCGCCAAGGCCCTGGAAACCCTGGTGCCGGTGGACATCATCGACCTGCCGGTGGGCATGCAGCGCTACGCGATGTTCACCAACGAAACCGGTGGCATCCTCGACGACCTGATGGTCGCCAACCTCGGTAACGATGAACTGTTCCTGGTGGTCAACGCGGCCTGCAAGGATCAGGACCTGGCGCACCTGCGCAAGCACATCGGCGACCAGTGCACCATCGAGCCGTTGTTCGAAGAACGCGCGCTGTTGGCGCTGCAAGGCCCGGCCGCGGTCACCGTGCTCGCGCGTCTGGCACCCGAAGTGACGAAGATGACCTTCATGCAGTTCGCCCGCGTGAAACTGCTGGGTGTTGACTGCTTTGTCAGCCGCTCGGGCTACACCGGTGAAGACGGTTTCGAAATCTCGGTACCGGCCGCCAACGCCGAAGCCCTTGCCCGCTCCCTGCTGGCTGAAACTGAAGTGGCGGCCATCGGCCTCGGCG
The DNA here is from genome assembly GCF_019956415.1 of Pseudomonas sp. GL-B-19. Lineage (GTDB taxonomy): Bacteria > Pseudomonadota > Gammaproteobacteria > Pseudomonadales > Pseudomonadaceae > Aquipseudomonas. The sequence goes on along the minus strand of NZ_JAHBDK010000014.1, from coordinate 90,818 downwards.
CCCGTGACTCGCTGCGTCTGGAAGCCGGCCTGTGCCTCTACGGCCATGACATGAACACCGAGACCACGCCTATCGAAGCGAGCCTGCTGTGGGCCATTTCCAAGCCTCGTCGTGCCGATGGTGCGCGGGCGGGTGGCTTCCCTGGCGCTGAAACCGTGTTCGCACAACAACAAGGTGGCGTCAGCCGCAAGCGCGTCGGTCTGCTGCCTCAGGAACGCACGCCTGTGCGTGAAGGCGCGGAAATCGTCAACGAAGCCGGCGACATCATCGGTACTGTTTGCAGTGGCGGCTTCGGTCCGACACTCGGCGGTCCGTTGGCCATGGGTTACGTCAACAGCGCTTATATCGCCATCGACACACCCGTGTGGGCGATTGTCCGTGGGAAAAAGGTGCCTTTGCTTGTAAGCAAAATGCCATTTGTTGCACAACGCTACTATCGTGGCTGATTGACTGTTTCTATAAGTAACGCGGTTGCGTTAACAGTGCACTAATGTGTAACGCAACCGCCATAAAGTAGTGCATATCATTACCTGTAAGCTTCGTTTATGAACGCGGCTTATAACGTTCGAAAACAATTGAACAGCCACAAAGAATAAGAACGCACTAGTGGAGCGACTAATGCCCTCAACCTGAGCAAAACCGGGCCTCTGACAGGGCTTGTTTTTTCTCCCGTAGTTGGCGTAGAGTTTGTCCACTGTGTTTGCAAGGGTCGCTTGGAATCGTGACCTGGGCAGTAGCCTACCAGTTAGCTACATCCCGTTCGACGTCTTCTTACTCTCCTGCAACCAGCCCCAGTACTCTTTCACGAGAAGGAGACTGTCATTAATTTTAGCGTCAAAGGAAATAAGAAATGTCCCAACGTCAGAGCGGTACCGTCAAGTGGTTTAACGACGAGAAAGGTTTTGGTTTTATCACTCCTGAAAGCGGTCCGGATCTGTTCGTGCATTTCCGCGCCATCCAGGGCAACGGCTTCAAGAGCCTGAAAGAAGGCCAGAAAGTGACTTTCGTTGCTGTGCAAGGCCAGAAAGGCATGCAGGCTGACGAAGTACAAGCAGAAGCCTAATCTTCTGTAACGAAAAAGCCCCTGATGCTGACATCAGGGGCTTTTTTGTGCGCGTAAATCCGTAAAATGGCTTCTTTTTCTGTCCAGAGGCTGCCATGTCGAAACACCTGCTCAACCCCCAGGGCGACTTTCCCGCCGCCACCCTGGGTCGTCGTCTGGCAGCGATGTTCTATGACTTCCTGTTGTGTACCGCCCTGCTGATCGTCACCAGCGGCATTTACAAGATGATCCAGATGGCGATCCTCGGCGAAGACAAAATGCGCACTCTGACTGAAGCCGGCGCGCTGGACGGTGATCCATTGCTTTCGACCGTGCTGCTGTTTGTGCTGTTCGGCTTCTTCGCCAAGTTCTGGACCTGGTCGGGTCAGACCCTCGGCATGCAGGTGTGGTGCATCCGCGTACAGAACGCCGATGGCTCGTCCATCAGCCTGTGGCAGGCGTTGTTGCGATTTGTGGTGTCGATTGCGTCCTGGCTATGCCTCGGGCTGGGTTTCTTCTGGTCGCTGTTCGACAAGCAGAAGCGCAGCTGGCATGACATCTACTCCAATACGCAACTGGTGCGGATTCCAAAGAAAACCAAGTAATTCAGCCAAACGAAAACCACTGTGGGAGCGAGCCTGCTCGCTCCCACAGTTTTTCGTGACTAGCTGAAAGTTCTCAAGCGTTGCCGGCCAGCTTCATCCGCGCCGCCTGAGTGAAGTCGAGCATGCGCTTCAACGGCCGAATGGCTTGAGGGATCAACGCTGGATCTACAAAGATCTCGTTCGCCCCCTCTTTCAAGCTCTTCAGCGTGCGCTCAAGGGTGTTCATCGCCATCCATGGGCAGTGCGCGCAACTACGGCACGCTGCACCGTTACCGGCCGTTGGCGCCTCGATGAAGACCTTGTCCGGACACAACTGCTGCATTTTGTAGAAAATGCCGCGATCAGTGGCGACGATCAGCGTTTTGTTCGGCAGGCTCTGGGCCGCCGCGATCAGCTGACTGGTGGAACCGACGGCATCCGCCAATTCGATCACCGCGGTTGGCGACTCTGGGTGCACCAGAATCGCAGCATCCGGGTACAGCGCCTTCATGTCTTCAAGCTGCTTGGACTTGAATTCTTCGTGAACGATGCAGGCACCGTCCCACAGCAGCATGTCCGCACCGGTCTGGCGCTGAATGTAGGTGCCCAGGTGTTTGTCCGGCCCCCAGATGATGGTCTCGCCGTTATCCATCAGGCTTTCGACGATCTCCAGCGCACAGCTGGACGTCACCACCCAATCCGCTCGCGCTTTGACCGCCGCCGAGGTATTGGCATACACCACTACCGTGCGTTCCGGGTGCTGATCGCAAAACGCCGAAAATTCGTCCACCGGGCAACCCAGGTCCAGCGAGCAGGTCGCCTCAAGGGTTGGCATCAGCACGCGTTTTTCAGGGTTGAGGATTTTTGCGGTTTCGCCCATGAACTTCACCCCGGCGACCACCACGGTCTTGGCCGGGTGAGCATTGCCAAAGCGGGCCATCTCCAGCGAGTCGGAGACGCAACCACCGGTTTCTTCGGCCAGGGCCTGAATCACCGGATCGCAATAGAAGTGGGCAACCAGCACCGCGTCCTGAGCCTTGAGCTCGGCGGCGATGGCGGCACGGTAATAGGCTTCTTCCTCGGCAGTCAGCGGCTTGGGCTGCTTGGCATCGAGGTGAGCCTGAACCAAAAGGCGTTCGGAAATCTGCGTCATGTTCGCAAGACCTGCAGGCGCATTTGCGCGAAAGTCGAGTATACACCCGGCTCCGGACCCTTCAGGGGTACCGCCGGGAGAGTGAGTATTCATCAGGCACGGACAGCGTTGAAGCCGGCAAGGCTACAGAATATCCCGCGGATGCAAAAGATGATTCTGACCTGCGTCACGCGGTGCAGCCCAGAACCCGGGCGACCTTAAATCGCGGGCAAAAAAAAATCCGGAAATCCTCACTTGCGTGGGCCTTCCAGACTTTTAAAACTGCTACAAAAATGGTGGGTCGTGTGGGATTCGAACCTACGACCAATTGGTTAAAAGCCAACTGCTCTACCAACTGAGCTAACGACCCGCTGTGTGGTGGCGCGTATAATACTGATTTTTAAGGACTATTCAACACCTAATTTGAAATAAATCAAAAATAAGGTGTTGGGTCACTGATTCCGGCCGCCGCAAAGCCTTCTGCACGCAGTCGGCAGCTATCGCATTTGCCGCACGCACGGCCGTTATCGTCGGCCTGATAGCAGGAAACCGTCAGCCCGTAATTGACGCCCAGCTTCACGCCCGCCTCGACGATCTGCGCCTTGCTCAGGTTCTGCAGAGGCGCCTGGATACGGAAGCCATTGCCCTCTACACCGGCCTTGGTGGCCAGATTGGCCATGCGCTCGAAGGACTCGATGAACTCGGGACGGCAGTCCGGGTAACCGGAGTAATCCACCGCGTTGACACCAATAAAGATGTCACGCGCACCGAGCACTTCGGCCCAACCCAACGCCAGCGACAGGAATACCGTATTGCGCGCCGGCACGTAAGTGACTGGAATGCCCTCCCCCAGCTCCTCCGGAATGTCGATGCTGCTGTCAGTCAGCGCCGAACCGCCGATGCCGTTCAGGTTCAGACCGATCACTTTGTGCTCGACCACACCGAGGTCTCGGGCGACGCGTTCGGCGGCGTACAACTCGGCATGAGAACGCTGACCGTAATCGAAGCTCATGGTGTAGCAGCTGTAACCTTCGGCGCGAGCCATGGCCACGACTGTCGCCGAGTCCAGGCCGCCGGACAGCAGGATGACCGCACGTTTTTCAGCTGTATTCAGTTGTTCCGTCATTTCAGCGCCCCGGCTCGTCATTCCAAAGATATTTATGCAGCTGCAATTGCAGACGCACGGGCAGGTTGTCCGCCACCACCCAATCCGCCAGGTCCCGAGCATTCAGGTCGTGGTGGCTTGGCGAGAACAGGACTTCGCCGGCACGTCGATCAAGACCGTACTGGATCAGCTTGGACACGGCCCAGTCGTAGTCTTCCCGCGAGCAGATGACAAACTTCACCTGATCGTTAGGCGTGAGCAATTCGATATTCTCGTAGCGGTTGCGGTGTGCTTCCTTCGAACCCGGGGTTTTCAGGTCGACAACGCGACTGACCCGTGAATCTACTGCCGAGATGTCGAGCGCACCACTGGTTTCCAGTGACACTTCGTAACCGGCGTCGCACAACTGCTTGAGCAATGGGATGGCGTTAGGCTGGGCCAACGGTTCGCCACCGGTGACACACACATAACGCGGGCGGAAACCGGCCACTTGCTCGAGGATGTCGTCGAGCGGGCGAATGGTGCCGCCAGTGAACGCATAGGCGCTGTCGCAGTATTGGCAACGCAATGGGCAACCGGTCAGGCGCACAAATACTGTGGGCAGCCCGGCAGTCCGCGTTTCACCCTGCAACGAGTAAAAAACTTCGGTAATTCTCAATGTGTCTTGCATAGTCGCCACGGGCATAACAGCTAAACAGGCTGTCCGCCTCCGTCAGGCACTTCAAGGAACCCCGCCACCGCGCAGATCCCAAAAAGCGTGTTTCATAAAAAGGGGGTGAATTCTAACGAAAAAACCCGCGACAGGCGCGGGTTTCTTCAAAACAGGCCTTACAGGCTTACATGCGCTGCAAGTCTCGCTGGGCCAACTGAGCGGCGGAAGTGCCCGGGTATTGCGACACAACCTGCTGCAGAATGCCTTTGACCTTGTCGGTGTGACCTAGGCGGCGCTCTACATCAGCCAGTTTGTACAGAGAGTCAGGCACTTTTGGGTGCTTGGGGTACAGCTGCGAAACCTTGGCAAACGCCTGACCTGCACCTTGCAGATCGCCTTTGGCCAGGTTCACTTCGCCCAACCAGTACTGGGCATTGCCCGCGTATTGGCTGTTCGGGTATTTGCGCAGGAAGGCAGCAAAAGCCTGGCTGGCCTTGTCGAAATCCTTGGCTTTGATCAGGTCGAAGGCTGCGTCGTAATACAGCTTTTCCTTCGCGGGATCAGCTGGTTCGCTACCCGCGGCAGGTGCATGAGCGGCAGCGGCTCCTGCACTTGCGCCAGCTGCTGCGGCTGCGCCGGGGGCATTCAAATCACCACCGGTGGAAGAATTTTCAGGAGTCGCGGCAGGTGCAACGCCGGTTCCTATGCGCCGATCAAGATCCTGATATCGCTCCAGGTTCTCTTGCTTCATGCGCGCTACTTCATTTTGCAGAACTTCGATCACACCCTGTTGGCGTGAGATCTGCTCCTGCATGGATTGCAGTTGGTTGAACAGCTCGCCCTGTGCCGAGACAGGGGTCGAAACCCCTCCCCCGGCATAGGCGCCGTTCGTACCGTAACCCGCAGGCGGATAACTGGTCCCGCTATTGTTATAACCGGAGTTGTTATCGACCACAGGAACCGCAGCCCACACCGCAAGCGGCGCGAGACTGAGAGCCAAGACAGTTACAGCACGACGGCACGTTCGCATGACGAATTACTTACGCAGTTCGACGCGACGGTTTTGAGCCCAGGACTGCTCGTCGTTGCCGGTAGCAACTGGACGCTCTTCGCCGTAGGAAACCAGTTCCAGCTGAGCTGGGGAAACACCTTGCAGTACCAGGTAGCGTTGAACGGCTTTCGCACGACGCTCGCCCAGTGCCATGTTGTACTCACGAGTACCACGTTCGTCGGTGTTGCCTTCCAGAACAACGCGAGCGCCGTTTGCTTTCAGGTCTTTTGCGTGAACGTCCAGAGCGCGCATGGCTTCTGGCTTCAGGTCCGAACTGTCGTATTCGAAGTAGAAGATGGTGATTGCGCGCAGAGCAGCTTCTTCGCTCAGGGAACCGTCAACGGCACCAGTGTTTGCGCCGTAACCAGCGTTTGGATCTACTGCGCCTTCACCGGCATTGTCGCCGCCTTTGGACGAGCAACCTACAGCTACAGCCATGGCCAGAGCCAGCGCAGCAAATTTACCAAACTTCAGCATTTCCATCGTGAAACTCCTAATGAACCCCAATGTGTTAAGTACAACGTGTAGCGCCGCGTCAGTTCAGGTAAGGGGACCAGGAAGGTTCTCTGACTTCGCCTTGTGCGGTAGGAAGCGGGAGCCTTACGCGTCCATTAATGGACACGAGCATCAAGACTCCCCGGCCCTGCTGGCGGGTGGCGTAGATTACCATGGTGCCGTTAGGCGCGACAGTGGGCGACTCGTCCAGAGTGCTATCAGTGAGGATCTTTACACTACCGCGCTGCAAATCCTGGGCCGCCACCTTGAAATTGGTGAAGCCGTCCTGGCGGTGAATCATCACAAGGGTCTTTTCATCAGCTGAAAGCTTCGGGTTGGCGTTGTAGTTACCCACGAAGGTCACACGCTCCGCACCGCCACCACCGACGCTGGTTTTGTAGATCTGTGGCTTGCCGCCACGGTCGGAAGTGAAGTAGATGGTCGAACCATCCTTACCCCAGAACGGTTCGGTGTTGATGCCGGGACCATTGGTGACGCGAGAGATCTGACGCGAACCCAGGTTCATCACGTAGATGTCCGGGTTGCCGTCCTTGGACAATACGAAGGCCAGGCGATTGCCGTCCGGCGACCAGGCTGGCGCGCCGTTCAGGCCTTCGAAGTTGGTGATCTGCTCGCGGCGACCGGTGTCGATGTTCTGCACGAAAATACGTGGACGCTTCTGCTCGAACGACACATACGCGATGCGCTTGCCATCCGGTGCAAAACGCGGCGACAGAATCGGCTCGCGCGATTGCAGCAAGGTCACGGCGCGGGCACCGTCATAGTCCGAACGTTGCAGCGTGTAGCGCGTGTTCTTCTCAGAGAAACGCTCGGCCGTCACGTACAACAGACGCGTCGAGAACGCACCTTTGATACCGGTCAGTTTTTCAAACGACTGGTCAGCGATGTAGTGCGCCATGTCGCGCAGTTGATCAACGCTGCCCGACACGCTGCCGGTCAGCACTTGCTGCTCGGTGGCGACGTTGAACAGAGCGTACTGCACCTGCAGACGACCGCCTGCCGGAACAATGCTGCCGACCATAATGTACTGGGCGCCAACCGCCTTCCAGTCACGGAAAATGATTTCGCTGGCCTGGCTCGGCAGGCTGATCATGTTCTGCTTTGGAATCGGCGAGTAGTAACCCGAGTTGCGCAGGTCGTTACCGATGATTTCGGCCATGTCGTCCGGCAGGACAGTACCGCCCTGGAACGCGAACGGAACGACTGCAATCGGGGTGGCCCGATCACTGCCGCTGGTAACCAGAATGTTTTTTTCATCTGCCGTCGCTAACCCTGCCAGGCAGCAGATAACGACAAGCATCCCTCGAAGAAGGTTTCTCACGGGGCTAAATCCTCAGGCGTGAATGTCATCTTGAATGAACGATACGGAGCGAAATCGCTCGGCTTCATTCCCTGCATTTCTATCAAACGTCCAATATTCTTGACCGCCGCTACAGCAGACGCGTCAAACGGACCGTCACCGCTGGACTTGGCCACGTTGACCGAAGTCACCGTACCATCCGGCAACATGCCGATTTGCAGCACGACTGTCATACCTTTGCGTGCCGAAGGTGGACGAGCCCAGCCTTCCGCCGCACGAGCACGAATCAAATCATCGAAACTGCCGGCGACTTCGTCACCCTGTTCATCCGCCAAGGCCTGCTGGCGCTGCGGCGTGTCGGAAAGCAAATCGGCCAAGGCCTGAGCCTTTTTGTCTTCGGTAGATTTACGTGCCGCATCCTGCGATTTTTTCTTCGCAGCATCGGCAGCAGCTTTCTTCTTCGCGTCTTCGGCGACTTTCTTCTTCGCCTCTTCAGCTTCAGCTTTCTTCTTGGCGTCTTCGGCGGCTTTCTTCTTCGCGTCTTCGACGATTTTCTTCTTCGCTTCTTCAGCGGCCTCTTTCTTGGCCTCTTCTTCAGCAGCTTTCTTGGCTTCTTCTTCGGCTTTCTTCTTGGCTATATCAGCCAATTGTTTCTCTTCGGCCTTTTTGGCTTCGGCGGTCTTCTTCGCTTCATCGGCTTTCTTGGCTTCATCAGCCTTTTTCGCCTCATCCGCTTTCTTTGACTCGTCGGCCTTCTTGGCTTCCTCGGCCTTTTGAGCCGCCTCTTCTTTCTTTTGTTCCGCAGCCTTCACCGCTTCCTGCTCGACCTTCTTCTGTTCCATCTGTTCGACTTCGGTCTGTCGCGCAGCAGATTTCTGCGCTTCACCCGCAATCTTCTGATTGGTCTGGGTGGTCGCCCGACTTTTCGATTTCAGCTGGTACAGCGTCGCCTGGACAATCGGCTTGGCCGGCGGCAACTCAGGCGTCATGGCAAAACTGACAAACAGCATGCCAAACACCAGCACGTGCAAGCCAATCGCCCAGACACTAGGCCAGAAGTAGCTTTCCGAGGCTGTTGGCTCTCGTTGTTGCTGCATCAGGGCGCCTCGGTAATCAAGCCAACATTACCGACGCCGGCTTTCTGCAACCCGCCCATGGCGCCCATGACCGAACCGTAGTCGACGGTCTTGTCGCCGCGGATGAACACCTGAGTGCGCTTGCCACCTTCAGTACCGGCACGAATGATCTTGGTCACCGCGTCAGTCATCTGCGGCAAGGTCATGGCCTTGTCCTGCTGCTTTTCGGTGTCGACTTCGCTGCCAAGGTTCCAGTAGTAGGTCTTGTCAGCCTTGATCGAAATGGTCAGGACCTGAGTGTTGTTGTCCTGCGGCAAGGCTTCGCTGGAAACCTTGGGCAGATCAACTTTCACGCCCTGATTGAGCATCGGCGCGGTCACCATGAAAATGACCAGCAGTACCAGCATCACGTCGATGTAAGGCACCACGTTCATCTCCGCAACCGGCTTGCGCTTTTTGCGAGCTCGAGCGATTAAAGCCATTGGAAATTACCTGCTTATTCTTCGCTGGTGTGCACTTTGCGGTGCAGGATCGCCTGGAATTCGTCGGCGAAGGTGTAGTAACGGCCCAGCAGGGTTTCGCTGCGAGCAGCAAAACGGTTGTACGCGATAACGGCCGGGATGGCGGCGAACAGACCGATCGCGGTGGCGATCAGTGCTTCGGCGATACCTGGAGCCACAGTGGCCAGGGTCGCTTGCTGGGCAGCGGCCAGACCACGGAAGGAGTTCATGATGCCCCAGACCGTACCGAACAGACCGATGTACGGGCTGACGGAACCGACGGTAGCGAGGAACGGCAGGCTCTGTTCAAGCTTTTCTTCTTCGCGAGAAATGGCAACGCGCATGGCACGGGCCACACCTTCCATGACCGCTTCCGGGTCAACGCCTGACTGCTGGCGCAGACGGGAGAATTCCTTGAAGCCGGCACGGAAGATCTGCTCGACGCCCGAATCCGGATCAGGGTTGCTGCCGGCCTGACGGTAGAGTTTGGACAGGTCGATACCCGACCAGAAGCGCTCTTCAAAGCTCTCCAGGGCACGTCGACCGGCGCGCAGCAGATTGCTGCGCTGAAAGATCATGATCCATGAGGTGACCGATGCGGCTACCAGGATCAGCATTACCAGTTGCACCACGATACTGGCATTGCTGACCAGGCTCCACATGGAGGTATGGTCGACGACGTTAGCTTCCACGCTTAATCTCCTGCTTTGAGTGTGTACCCGCGCCGCTCACGTCGGCAAAGGCCGCACGTAGAGCTTCGGGAATGGCCCGGGGTTTTAAACTGTCAGTGCGCACACAGGCCACCAAAAACTGCCCCTCGCAGAGCAGCACATTATCCGTAGCCCGCCTGACCTGCTGTTTGAAGCGCAGGCTGGCACGGTTCAATTCGATTACTTCAGCGCTTACCAGAAGCTCGTCGTCCAGTCGCGCCGGCGCGTGGTAACGCGCTTCGCTGGAGTGCACGACAAACAACAGGTCCTCCCCTACCAGCGCCGATTGGGCAAAGCCCAGATCCCGGAGCCGCTCGGTTCGAGCCCGTTCCATAAACTTGAGGTAATTGACGTAATACACGATGCCGCCGGCATCGGTGTCCTCGTAATAAACGCGACAACGATGTGCGAACGGCTCAAGCCCGTTTTGCGCGCGCATACTCTAGTGCTTACTCCTCAGGTTGCCAATCCGGCCAGGCAACTGTTTTTCATTGATCTGCGGCTTTGCGGCAAAAGTACGGTCCTGGGACCGCACAAACGCCGAATATATCAGTGCGCAAAGATTATTAATCGTCCACGGCATCAAGGAACTCGTCTACGACGGGCATTTCGCCCATTCGTGACGGAATGTTTAAACCGAAGTGCAAATACGCATGCCGGGTCACCACTCGCCCCCGCGGGGTGCGCATGATGTAGCCCTGCTGGATCAGGTAGGGCTCCAGCACGTCTTCAATGGTGTGGCGTTCTTCGCTGATGGCGGCGGCCAGGCTGTCCACTCCGACCGGACCACCGTCGAACTTCTCGATCATGGTCAACAGCAGACGCCGGTCCTGGTGGTCGAAACCACGTTCGTCGACGTCCAGCAGATTCAAAGCGAGGTCGGCAATCGGCTTGGTAATGTGCCCCTTGGCGCGCACTTCGGCGAAATCGCGCACCCGACGCAACAGACGGTTGGCGATCCGTGGCGTACCGCGAGCACGACGGGCGATTTCAAAGGCGCCTTCCGGGTCCAGCGGCAAACCAAGAATGCTCGCCGAACGACTGACAATCGTGGCGAGGTCAGCGGTGCTGTAGAACTCCAGGCGCTGGACGATCCCGAAGCGGTCGCGCAAGGGGTTGGTCAACATACCGGCACGAGTCGTTGCACCGACCAGAGTGAATGGCGGCAAATCAAGCTTGATCGAACGCGCGGCCGGCCCCTCACCGATCATGATGTCGAGCTGGAAATCTTCCATGGCCGGGTACAGCACTTCTTCGACAATCGGTGACAGGCGATGGATTTCGTCGATGAACAGCACGTCGTGAGGTTCAAGGTTGGTCAACAGCGCCGCCAGGTCACCCGGACGCTCAAGCACGGGCCCCGACGTGCTCTTGATCGACACCCCCATTTCCTGGGCGATAATGTTCGCCAAGGTGGTTTTCCCCAAGCCCGGCGGACCGAAGATCAGCGTGTGATCCAGCGACTCGTTACGCCCACGGGCGGCCTGGATGAACAACTCCATTTGCTCGCGAACAGTCGGCTGGCCGATGTATTCGGCCAGGCTGACAGGACGAATCGCCCGATCCTGGACTTCCTCGCGATCACGAGGACCGGGCGCGGCGGTAATCAGACGATCAGCTTCAATCACTTAAATCATTCCCTTCAGGGCACGACGAATCATGTCTTCACTGCTCAAACCTTTCTCCTTGATCGCGGAAATCGCCTTGCTGGCCTCCTGTGGCTTGTAGCCCAGGGAGATCAGCGCGCTGACCGCGTCATTTTCGGCGGTGGCAACCGGAGCCGGCGCGTCTGACCCTCCCGGCTGGTTTGGCACCAGGGCGAACATCGCCGGTACGGTTTCCCAAGCTTTGAAGCGATCCTTGAGTTCCACCAACAAACGTTCGGCGGTTTTTTTGCCCACGCCTGGCACCTTGGTCAGCGCCGAGGTGTCCTGGGACTGCACGCAACGGACCAGCTCATCGACTTCCAGGCTCGACATCAACGCCAGCGCCAATTTTGGCCCTACGCCGTTGAGACGGATCAACTCGCGGAAAAAGTCTCGCTCACGCTTGCCGAAGAAACCATAGAGTAACTGCGCGTCTTCGCGTACGACCAAGTGGGTGTGCAAGGTCAGCGGTTCACCGACCGACGGCAAGCGATACAGCGTGGTCATGGGCACTTCCAGCTCATACCCCAGACCGTTTACATCCAGAATCAGGTGCGGCGGCTGTTTTTCAGCCAGTGTGCCGCGCAAGCGTCCAATCACGTTTCAGATCCTTGAGCGTTGGCCAGATCAATGCCTGGCGACGAACAGAACAAGGGGTCGCGCCGACGACACAGACACGACAACCCTCATTCCATAAAAAAGACTGCTGATGCTATCAGAGACGCAAGCGCCCGCCACGACTGCGTGCCGTCCCCAGGCCATGGGGTAACAAACTGGAACGGGTGTGAGCATGGCAGATGGCAATGGCCAGGGCGTCCGAGGCGTCGATTTGCGGCTTGCTGGTCAATTTCAGCATGTGCATGACCATCATCTGCACCTGTTCTTTATTTGCCGCGCCGGTGCCGGTCACTGCCTGCTTGACCTGGGTCGCGGTGTACTCGGCGATTTCCAGGCATTCTTCGGCACCGGCAACGATTGCAGCACCGCGCGCCTGACCCAATTTCAGTGCAGAGTCGGCATTGCGCGCCATGAACACCTTTTCGATGCCCATGGTGACCGGTCCGTAAGTCTGGATGATTTCACGCACGCCGCGATAAACGATCTGCAGACGCTCATGCAATTCTCCCGAGCCCGTGCGAATGCAGCCCGACGCGACGTACACACAGCCACGCCCGGTATCGCGCACCACGCCATAACCGGTAATACGCGAACCGGGGTCGATACCAAGAATTAAAGTCATAACGCCTGCGGGTCAGGTAAGAGCACGATATTCACTGCAACGGATAACAATTGTGGGAGCTGGCTTGCCTGCGATGACGGTGTGTCAGGCTACATCATTGTTTGATGTAACCAAGTCTTCGCAGGCAAGCCAGCTCCCACATTGAATCTTAGTCGCCCTTAACCTAACTGTGCGGCCACCGATTCAGGGATGTCCGCGTTGGAGTAGACGTTCTGCACGTCATCCAGGTCTTCAAGCATGTCGATCAGCTTGAGCACCTTCTCGGCGCCTTCCAGGTCCAGCTCGGCACTGGTGGTCGGCAGCATGACGATTTCTGCGTCTTCACCTTTGAAACCAGCCGCTTCCAACGCATTGCGCACGGCATAGAAGCCAGCGAAAGATGTGAACACGTCAATCGAGCCATCTTCGTGGGTGACTACGTCATCGGCGTCGGCTTCCATGGCCGCTTCTATCAGCGCGTCTTCATCAACGCCTGGCGCGAAGGAAATCTGCCCTTTGCGCTCGAACAGATACGCCACGGAACCGTCGGTGCCGAGGTTGCCGCCGCATTTGCTGAACGCGTGGCGAACAGCAGCGGCAGTGCGATTACGGTTATCGGTCATGCACTCGACCATCACCGCCACACCGCCCGGGCCGTAGCCTTCATAGCTCAACTCGACCATGTCGTCGGTGTCGGCAGCACCCGCGCCGCGTGCAACCGCGCGATCAATGATGTCGCGACTCATGTTCGCGCCAAGGGCCTTGTCCAGCGCCAGACGCAGGCGCGGGTTGGAGCCCGGATCACCGCCACCCTGACGGGCAGCAACAGTCAGTTCACGAATCCACTTGGTGAAAATCTTGCCCTTCTTGGCATCCTGACGTTCTTTGCGGTGCTTGATGTTCGCCCACTTGGAATGACCCGCCATAACTCGCTCCGAATTATCTTTGAAACATTGCCCGCCCCACACAGTGTCGGCCAGCAACAAAAAATCTCGACCTAAAGAAAAGGCGCACCCAAAAGGATGCGCCTTTGCGGTCAGCCTTACTCAGCCTTTGGTGTTTCGCGCAGACGAATGTGCAGTTCGCGCAATGCCTTGGCATCCACTTGACCCGGTGCCTGCGTCATGACGTCCGCCGCGCTCTGGGTTTTCGGGAAGGCGATCACTTCACGGATCGACTGGGCGCCGGTCATCAGCATCACCAGACGATCCAGGCCGAAGGCCAGGCCACCGTGCGGCGGCGCGCCGTACTTCAGGGCGTCGAGCAGGAAGCCGAATTTCTCTTCCTGTTCCGCTTCGTTGATACCCAGCAGGCGGAACACGGTCTGCTGCATTTCCTTACGGTGGATACGGATCGAACCGCCACCCAGCTCGGTGCCGTTCAGCACCATGTCGTAGGCACGGGACAGAGCGGTCGCCGGGTTGGCTTCCAGTTCTTCCGGCGTGCACTTCGGCGCGGTGAACGGGTGGTGCAAGGCGCTGAAGCTGCCGTCGTCGTTCTCTTCGAACATCGGGAAGTCGACGACCCACATTGGCGCCCACTTGCAGGTCAGCAGGTCCAGGTCGTTACCCACCTTGATTCGCAACGCGCCCAGGGCTTCGCTGACGATTTTGGCTTTGTCGGCACCGAAGAACACGATGTCGCCGTCAACCGCACCAACGCGATCGAGGATTACATTGAGGTTGGCCTCAGGGATATTCTTGACGATCGGCGATTGCAGACCTTCAACGCCTTTGGCGCGCTCGTTGACCTTGATGTACGCCAGGCCTTTGGCACCGTAGATGCCGACGAACTTGGTGTAATCGTCGATCTGCTTGCGCGGCATGCTCGCCGCGCCTGGAACGCGCAAGGCAGCAATACGGCACTTCGGATCATTGGCCGGGCCGCTGAACACTTTGAAATCAACTTCTTTGAGTTGATCGGCAACGTCAACCAGCTCCAGCGGGTTACGCAGGTCCGGCTTGTCGGAACCATAACGACGCATGGCCTGTTCGAAGGTCATGTGCGGGAATTCACCGAATTCCAGATCCAGCACTTCCTTGAACAGGTTGCGGATCATGCCTTCAGTCAGGCCCATGATGTCTTTTTCATCGAGGAAGCTGGTCTCGATGTCGATCTGGGTGAACTCAGGCTGACGGTCGGCACGCAGGTCTTCGTCGCGGAAGCACTTGGCGATCTGGTAGTAACGGTCGAAGCCGGCCACCATCAGCAGTTGCTTGAACAGCTGCGGCGATTGCGGCAAGGCGAAGAACGAACCGGCGTGGGTACGGCTCGGCACCAGATAGTCGCGAGCACCTTCAGGGGTGGCGCGGGTCAGGATCGGAGTCTCGACGTCGAGGAAGCCGTTCTCGTCCAGGTAGCGACGGATGCTGGTAGTCATGCGCGAACGCAGACGCAGCTTCTCGGCCATTTCCGGGCGACGCAGGTCAAGGAAGCGATAGCGCAGGCGGGTTTCTTCGCCGACATCGGAGAACTCGTTCAGCGGGAACGGCGGGGTTTCCGATTCGTTCAGCACTTCCAGTTCGTAACCGAGGACTTCGATCATACCCGACGCCATGTTGGCGTTGGTGGCACCGGCCGGACGCAGGCGAACCTTGCCGGTGATCTTCACGACGTACTCGCTGCGCACGCGATCGGCCGCGGCGAAGGATTCAGCGCGGTCCGGGTCGAACACCACCTGGGCCAGACCGTCACGATCACGGATATCGAGGAAAATCACCCCACCGTGGTCACGGCGACGGTGAACCCAACCGCAAAGAGTAATTTCCTGGCCTTCCAGGCTTTCGTTCAGTTGGCCGCAATAATGGCTGCGCATCATGGTAGTGGTTTCACTTCTCGTAATCGAAATTCGGTTGGAGACCTGCACATCCTGCCCTTGATAAAGGTGCCGGATGATGCAAGCGCTCACGCGTGTGGTTCAACTCAGGCTCTAGTCAGCTTTGTCGCCGCCGGCCAGGTTCTTCTTCGAGCCGGTCTTGAAATCGGTTTCGTACCAGCCAGTGCCGCTGAGGCGGAAGCCTGGCATGGACAGCATCTTTTTAAGCTCTGGCGCCTGGCAGGCAGGGCAGTCGACCAGCGGTGCTGCGCTGATCTTTTGAATGGCTTCCAACTGATGACCACAGGAAGCACATTGATAGTCGTACATCGGCATGGGGGTTGTCTCGGCGATCAGATTGCTACCGCACACGCTGGGTTTTGCGGCAAAGAGCGGGATTATATCCATTAAATGCAGCCTGTGCAGCCGTAAGACTGCACAGACTGACACTCAACTCCTCACGCCGCTGCGACTAGGGCATCACAATGCAGCCCCCTTCCTTCAAGCTGCGCACGACACAGACAACCCGCACCAGCCCTGTGAAGTTCTTGACCCCGCCGTGACGCAAATGCACCTCGCGGTCCACATGGGACAGCAGCGCACTGACAGAACAGCAATTGACCTTGGCCATATCACCCAAAATATCCCAGTAGACCTGCTCAAGCCGCAAGCAGGTCGCAAAACCATTCAAACGCACCGAGCGGGATAAAGGCCGGGCCAGCCCCATATCAAATTCACTGACGAACGGATCAACCCTAATATCCTTGGTCGGACCGAGACTCCCTTCGCCCAGCCTGTCTTCGTAAACCATATCGCTGACACTCCTTTGCCATCCTTGCCTTCTATAGAGAGCTACATCTGTTGCCTTATAAAAGCGCAGGCGCAAAGGTATATCCAGATGACTTTATGACCATCCACGTAGGATAAGCCAACAGCTAAAGGGGGATCATGGAGCCCGTCCTAGGCCGGCCATTTTCCTACGCGCTCAGGCGCGTTTTACCCCGTGCAAAAGAGACCTGATGAAGTAAAAAGCCAGAAAGAGAACAAAACCCAAGGACCTGACTGCCTCCTGCCCCCTCGGCAAGCTGTTTGATCATATCTTCGGTGCCGGGCACGCCGGCTACTTCCTTACATGACCCGCAACAAGTCGAACACCAGAGCACCGCCGGACTGCCTGATTTGAGTAGCTGCAGGCTTTGCTGTTAAATAGGCAGTGTGTCGCTACCGCCTATTTTTCCGGGGGCAGCGCATAGGCTGATACCGGGTACGTGTCCAACGCCTCTTATTGTTCTGAAGCGAACCGTGCTCCATCAGCTCTTCCTTGTGATCCGTCTTAACGCGAGTTAATTAAAATGTTGAAAATCGTCCACCTGCTAACGGGCGCAGCCGCCCTGCTGCTGTCCTTCATCCCCAGCCTGCGAGCTGAAGCGGTCCCTTACCTGCAACAACCCGATGCGCTGTACCTGGCGTTTTTCGGCCTGCTGAACCTCACCCTTGCTCCTGTTATCCCTTACTGGAACAAAGGCCCGCGCCACCAACTGCAAAACCTGGTCAGCGTGCTGCTGGTTCTGGCCGTCTTCCTGCAAGTTCTGACGTTGCTCGCGCCGATGCCTGTCATCGCCGGTCAACCTGCCGTTCTATTCAGCCTGTTAGCTGCCCTGTCCGCCGTTTTGCTGCACCTGGGCGTCAGCTTCTACAAATCTTCACCAGCCGCCGCCTCGCCAAGCTATGACATGAGCAACCGCGATACCGGCACCGTCAAGTGGTTCAACACATCCAAAGGCTTCGGCTTTATTTCCCGCGATTCCGGCGATGATATTTTCGTGCATTTCCGGGCAATTCGTGGCGAAGGTCACCGCGTTCTGGTCGAAGGCCAGCGTGTGGAGTTCTCTGTCATGAATCGTGACAAAGGCCTGCAAGCCGAAGATGTGATCGCCGCCCTGCCGCGTCGCTGATTCAAGGCTAAAAAAAACCGCGAACAGCCAGGCTGTTCGCGGTTTTTTATTGCCTACTTCTTTATCATAAAAAGTCAGTAATGCGGCGGTGGCGCTTCCTCTTCGAAGGATTCGAATTGGCCGGCCATTTCCTCCTGCCGCTTGAGCAGTGCAGCCATTTGCAGCTGCAGGCGTTCAACTGCACGCTGCTGCGTCGCCAGCACATCACTCAACGACTGAAGGGCGTCATCCTGAAACGCCAACTGGCTCTCCAGATCGGTAACGCGTTCTTCCAGGCTCATGATTCAACCCTCCAGAAACGTAAAGTCTTCGGCCAATACCAAACGCAGGCGTTCGCGAATCGCTGCGATCTGCTCCGCAGTGTAAGGCGTGGCCGCAAGCTTGCCCCAGACCGGAGCAGGCCAGGCGGCGTCATCACGCTTGCGCACAATCACATGCATGTGTAGCTGACTGACAACGTTACCCAAGGCCGCGACATTCAACTTGTCGGCGTCGAACGAATCCTTCAGCGTTTCTGCCAACGCAGTCGTCTCCTGCCACAGCTGTTGCTGCTCGGCGACACTCAACTGAAATATCTCGCTGATATCGTCACGACGAGGCACCAGGATGAACCAGGGGTAATTCGAATCGTTGGACAACAGCAACCGGCAGAGCGGGAAATCCCCGATCGGTAGCGTGTCTTGTTGAAGCCGTGGATCTAAAGCGAACACTGTGCGCACTCCCGCCTGGTTCTCATTTTTCAGCTTAGCGCCCCTTCCGAAGGACGGCGCACCAAGCGACAGGACGGCAGCATACCTGCGAACGGCGCTGGCTTCACGAACAGACACACGCCCCGACATGAAGCATTTTTACCAATACGCACCACTACAGAACCAGCTTTGAGGCCAAAAACACTGAAATGACTGATTAACAACGATCTGTTCGATTCGGACAAATGACAGCACTGTATGAATTCGGTACAGCGGTTAAAATTTTCTGCACCAAAATCGCACAGTTCGTCTACGCTGAGCGCGTCAGCATCCGCCATCTACTCACTTGCAGGGTGGACCGGTAACGTTTTACATTGTTACGCCGCCGACCCGTATGCTGAAACACGATGCAAACCTTTGCGTCAAGCCTCATAAAACATGCTTGAAACGCCCGGTTTTATGAGGTTTTTACAGCGAAAGGCAGGCCAGAAGAAAAAAAGCCAACAAACTGCCAATTTGTGCACGTTTGTTGCATTCACACCCACATCACCTTGAAACCTCTGCGGGACGTGGAAGGCTCAAGGCAAATAAAAACAGCGGCAGGGTTGCCCGATGGAGATTCAAACGTTTCACCAAGGACTCTTTTTACCGAAGTTCAAGCCCTGGAAAACAACGCTAAAGTTGTCGGTCCGCTTGCATTAATGCTGTAAATTTGCGACATCTACCGACTTGTTTGCGACAGGGTCGTAAAGAAGCCGAAAGGATGGATACGCAAGTATCGCCAATAGAGTCGGCGTGATATAAGTTTGCGCCGACACAAAAAGAAAGAGCCGCCCAGATAATAAATCAGGTGGACGGCAGTACTCTTCTAAAACCAAAGGAGCAAATCACGATGCGCGTGATGAAGTGGAGCACCATCGCACTGGCAGTTGCAGCAGCAGCCAGTACTCAGTTGGCTACGGCCGCACCTTTCGTAAGTGACCAGGCTGAAGCCAAAGGTTTTGTTGAAGACAGCTCGCTGAACTTGCTGGTTCGCAACTACTACTTCAACCGTGACAACAAAAATGGCGCCAACGACCAGAAAGACTGGACCCAGGGCATCTGGGGCAACTACAGCTCCGGTTACACCAAGGGCCTGATTGGCGTTGGCGTTGATACATTCGGTTACCTGGCAATCAAACTGGATGGTGGCGACGGCACCGGTGGCACCGGCAACATGAGCCGTAGCGATACCGCTAACGCTAATGGCAATCGCCATGTCAACGACAGCCAAGGCAAAGCCGGCGGCGCCGTTAAAGTTCGCGTATCGAAAACCGAGCTGAAAGCCGGTGACATGCAGCCAAGCACTGCTCCAGTGTTCGCTGTTGGCGGTTCCCGTATCCTTCCTCAAACTGCCAGCGGTTTCCAACTGCAGAGCAGCGAATTCAACAACATTGACATGGAAGGCGGTCACTTCTACTCGGCGACCAGCCAGGACAAAAACGCCCGTGACGGCGGCCTGTTTGCAACGTACGCTGGCGTAGAAGCCGACAACATCGACTACGCAGGCATCAAATGGGGCGCCACCGATGCACTGAGCCTTTCGTTCTACGGTGCCAAGCTCGATAACATCTGGAACCAGTACTACGCCAACGCGAACTACACCCTCGCACTGGGTGGCACTCAGTCGTTGAACTTCGACGGTAACATCTACAACACTCAGGACACCGGCGACGCTAACGCAGGCGAAATCAGCAACACCGCCTTCTCGCTGGCTGCTGCTTACTCGTTCCTGAATGCGCACACCCTGACCCTGGGCTTCCAGAAGGTTAACGGCGATACTCCGTTCGACTACATCGGCGTGGGCAAGAACAACCGCGGTGGCGACTCGATTTTCCTCGCCAACTCCATCCAGTACTCCGACTTCAACGGTCCTGGCGAGAAATCGGTACAAGCCCGTTACGACCTGAAAATGGCTGAATATGGTGTACCTGGCCTGAGCTTCATGACCCGTTACGTGGATGGTTGGAACATCGACGGCACCAAGACTCCAGCGGGCAGCGCTTACGCTGGTCTGTACGGCGAAGACGGCAAACACCACGAAATCAACTTTGAAGCCAAGTACGTGGTTCAATCCGGCCCAGCCAAAGATCTGTCCTTCCGCATCCGTCAAGCATGGCACTACGCCAATGCTGACGAAGGCGAAGGCGATATCAAAGAGTTCCGCCTGATCACCGACTACCCGCTCAACATTCTGTAATTGCAGAAAGTTAGCACCCGGTAATCAAAGAAAGGCCCATCTTCGGATGGGCCTTTTTTCGTTGGCTGGAAACAATGCGTTAAAACGATCAAATCCGTGAGAAACATGCCTGACCAAATAGTCAGACATGATCAAAAAACAATCACTGCACCGCAGATTCCTGAACCACACGAATCATCCGCTGTGGCAACGGAACATCAACACCGGCAGTTTTCAAACGATCGCGGGACTGTTCGTTAAACATGAACATCACATCCCAGTAGTCGGCTGTCTTTACCCAGACCCGAAGCGAAAGAGTGATCGAACTGTCACCCAGAGTAGAAACCACCGCCTGAGGTGCCGGATCTGTCAATACACGCGGATCTTTGGCCAGCTCCAGCAAAACTTCACGGGCCTTCTGCAAGTCCGCTTCGTAGTCCACACCCACGTCAAACACCACTTTGCGCGTTGGTTGACGATTGGTATTGGTGATGATGCCGTTCGACAAGTTGCCGTTAGGCACGATGATGGTTTTGTTATCGCCGGTACGCAGTACGGTGTGGAAGATCTGAATGCTGTCGACAGTACCGGCAACACCTTGGGCTTCGATCCAGTCACCGATCCGGAACGGGCGAAACAGCAGAATCAACACGCCGCCGGCGAAGTTTGCCAGGCTGCCCTGCAAGGCCAGACCAATGGCCAGCCCCGCCGCACCGATGGCCGCGACGAACGACGTGGTTTCCACACCGATCATCGACGCTACGCTGACGATCAGCAAAACCTTGAGAATGATATTAGCCAGGCTGCTGATGAACCCTTGCAGCGCAAGGTCGGCGTTACGCAGCGCCAACAGGCCGCCGAGCTTTTCCGTCACTTTATTGATCAGCCACCAGCCGACGGCCAGGGTGATCACTGCCAGCAGTACACGACTGCCGTATTCCATGATCATCGGGATCCAGGCCTGAGAGGCCTTGACCAGATTGTCCACTTCAGTATTCAAATCCATCTACTTTCTCCTGGGTTAAGCGCAATCCGGGTGGGAGCGAGACCGGCTTGCCGGCGAAGAGGGCATATCAGTCGACATCACTTTTGAATGACACACCGCTTTCGCGAGCAGGCTCGCTCCCACAGGGTTCCCGCATTGATAAGGTCAGTCGCGGAAGTTGTTGAACTGAAGCGGCATATCGAACGTCTTGGCGCGCAGGGCCGCAATGGCTTCCTGCAAATCGTCACGTTTCTTGCCGGTAATACGCACCTGTTCACCCTGAATGGCGGCCTGGACCTTGAGCTTGGCGTCTTTGACGTGAGCGACGATTTTCTTCGCCAGCTCTTTGTCGATGCCTTCCTTGAGGACCGCTTCCTGCTTCATCAGCTTGCCCGACGCGTAGGCATCCTTGACTTCAAGGCACTGCACGTCGATTTTGCGCTTGACCAGCGCCAGCTTGAGGATCTCGATCATCGCTTCGAGCTGGAAATCGGCTTCAGCGGTCAGGTTGACGGTCAGGTCCTTTTCCTTGAACTCGAACGTGCCCTTGCCCTTCAGGTCATAACGACGATCGAGTTCCTTGACGGCGTTTTCGACCGCGTTGGTGACTTCGTGTTTGTCCAGTTCGGATACCACGTCGAACGACGGCATGTAATCTCTCCAATAAAAAGGCGCACTCGATTGCGATGGCGCGCGCTTGGCTTGCGGTTAAAATCGGGCTCATTATAACGGGTCTTTTCCAACCCATACTGCGAGCCTCACATGCCTGCCTCAAACCGAGTAAAAATCTGATGTCGACCCCTTGGCATGTATTGGGTGCCGGCAGCCTCGGCACGTTGTGGGCCACGCGCCTGGCTCGGGCCGGATTGCCGGTCAGGCTGATCGTTCGGGATGCGCAGCGCTTGCAGGCGTATCAAGCTGCGGGCGGTTTAACGCTGGTCGAGCACGGCGAAGCCAACAGCTATGACATCCCCGGCGAAACACCCGACAACCGCGAACCGATCAGACGCCTGCTGGTGGCCTGCAAGGCCTACGACGCCGAGAAAGCCGTCGCGCAACTGGCGCCACGCCTGACGCCCGACGCCGAATTGATCCTGTTGCAGAACGGCCTCGGCAGTCAGGACGCTGTCGCAGCGCAGGTGCCACAAGCCCGTTGCGTGAGTGCATCGAGTACTGAAGGTGCGTTTCGCGATGGCGACTGGCGTGTGGTATTCGCGGGTCACGGTTACACCTGGCTGGGTGATGCCGGCCATCCAGTTGCGCCGATCTGGCTGGATGACCTGACGGCCGCCGGGATTCCCCATGAATGGAGCACCGACATCCTCACACGGCTGTGGCGCAAGCTGGCGCTCAACTGTGCAATCAATCCGTTGACCGTCCTTCACAATTGCCGCAATGGCGGATTGCAGGAGCACCAGTGCGAAGTCGCTACCCTTTGCGGTGAATTGACCGAGTTGCTGGAGCGTTGTGGCCAGCCCGCGGCGGCAGAAAACCTGCAACAGGAAGTCGAACGCGTGATCCATGCCACAGCAGCCAATTACTCCTCGATGTACCAGGATGTAGCGAATATGCGCCGCACCGAAATCACCTACTTGCTGGGTTACGTCTGCAAAGTAGCCTCGCGTCACCAACTCAACCTGCCCCACCTCCATCAATTACAGCAACGGCTGATCGGCCATCTGCACAGCCTTGGATTGCCCAGCGACTGAGCAGCGGCTACGCTGGCCACTTGTTCCTTTTCAGCGACGAACCTGATGCCACTGCGCCAGCGCCTCGAAAACCTCCCCGTCGGCCAAAAGTTACTGGCTGCCCTGCTGGTGCTGTTGATCACCATACTGCTGGTCGCCAACCTGACGTTCATTAGCGCGGCGTATTACATCTCCCAGGAAAGCATGGCGCCCCAAGCCTTACAGACCATTGGCCGACTGGTGTCCAACCCCAGCATGGTGGCTGATGCCTTAAAGTCGCCACAAAACGCCGAACGCCTGCTCAACGAACTCGACAGTTACTCACCCCTGCGTGCGGCAGCCCTTTATGACGGCAAGGGCGAACGGCTGGCGCAGTTGCAGCATGGCGACAAACTGAGTCTGCCGGGGCGCTATCAGCACATTGAAGCCTGGCAAGCGACCGAGTTTCGCAGTAATCAACTGATCACCCTGCCCCGTCCCGGCACCGAGCCCGGCCATTTACTGTTGGTGGCCAGCAGCGAATTGCCAATGGCGTTCTACACCGGCACGCTGACCGCCAGCCTGGGCATTCTGATCTTCAGCGTGCTGTTGTGGCTGGTGATCGCCCGGCAAATCAAACGCCTGATCACACGGCCTATCCATGAGCTCGAAGAACTGTCCCGGCAAGTGACCCGCGAAGAGAACTACGCGCTGCGTGCCTCCCGTGGCAACCACGACGAAATCGGCAGCCTCGCCGAAGCGTTCAACACCATGCTCTCGCGGATCGAAGCCCGGGAGCAGCAACTCAAGCGTGCCCGCGACGACTCCCAGGCCGCTTATGATCAGGCCCAGGGCCTGGCCGAAGAAACGCGCCATACCAATCGCAAGCTGGAACTCGAAGTCCAGGTGCGCAGCAAGATTGAGAAAAAACTCACCGGCTTCCAGAACTACCTCAACAGCATTATCGACTCCATGCCATCGGCGCTGATCGCCCTCGACGAACAGCTTTACGTGACCCAGTGGAATCAAGAGGCCAGCGCCCTGTCCGGCACGCGCCTGGACGAAGCCTTGAACCAGCCGATCTTCCTCGCCTTCGAACCGCTGAAGCCGTTTCTGCCGCAGCTCAAGCAAACCGTCGAGCAGCACACCGTGGCCAAGATCGAGCGGGTAACGTGGTTCAAGGATGATGAGCCCAAACATTACGCCCTGACTTTTTACCCGCTGATGGGCGGCGCCGGGCGCGGCGTGGTGATCCGGATCGATGACATTACCCAGCGTCTGTCCCTGGAAGAAATGATGGTGCAGTCGGAAAAAATGCTCTCGGTCGGAGGCCTTGCCGCCGGCATGGCCCACGAAATCAATAACCCTTTGGGCGCGATCCTGCATAACGTGCAGAACATTCGCCGACGCCTGTCTCCTGATCTGCCGAAGAACATGGAGCAGGCCGAGCAGATCGGTGTCGAACTGGACACGGTCAACCGCTACCTGCAAGTGCGTGAAGTGCCGCAATTGCTGGATGGCATTCAGCAGGCTGGCGCTCGCGCGGCGAAGATTGTCACGCACATGCTCAGCTTCAGCCGCCGCAGCACCCGGCAAATGGCCCCCTGCGACCTGCCCGCGCTGATCGATCAAGCGGTGGAAATCGCCGGTAATGACTTCGACCTGGCGATCGGTTTTGACTTCAAGGGCCAGGCGATCATTCGCCATTTCGATCCGGCTCTGGGCCCGGTGCCCGGCACAGCCAACGAACTGGAACAAGTGCTGCTCAACCTGTTGAAAAACGCGGCCCAGGCCATTCACCAGCGTGAAGATGACAGCGAACCGGGGCGGATCATTCTGCGTACTCGACTGAATCCGCCATGGGCGGAAATCCAGGTCGAAGACAATGGCATCGGCATGAGCGAAAGCGTGCGCAAGCGCACGTTCGAACCGTTCTTCACCACCAAGGAAATCGGCCAGGGCACTGGCTTGGGCCTATCAGTCTCCTATTTCATCATCACCAACAATCACAAGGGGCAGATGGAAGTGCAATCGACGCCGGGCCAAGGCACCTGCTTCACCTTGCGCCTGCCCTTGTCGGGCACGACGGTCTCCTCTCAAGAACTCAATCAGCTATCGAGGTAACCCATGGGCTTTCGCTTGTCGAAGATTTACACCCGCACTGGCGACAAAGGCGAAACCGGGCTCGGAGATGGCCGCCGAGTGCCCAAGGACCACCCGCGAATCGAGGCCATTGGCGAAGTCGATTCGCTGAACAGTCAAATCGGCGTGCTGCTGGCCGGCTTGGCCGCAGAAAGCGTCACGTATCCGGGGTTGAACGAGGTGATCGAGGTTTTGGCGCCTTGTCAGCACCGGTTGTTCGACCTGGGTGGCGAGCTGGCGATGCCGGTGTACCAAGCGCTGGACGCGGCGGAAATCGAACGCCTGGAAGCGGCGATTGATCGGTGGAATGAAGAGTTGGGGCCGCTGGAGAATTTCATTTTGCCGGGCGGTTCAGCGCTGATCGCTCAGGCGCATGTGTGCAGAAGCCTGGCGCGCAGTGCAGAGCGGCGGTGCCAGCAGTTGAATGCGATCGAACCACTCGCCGGGGTTGGGTTGGCGTATATCAATCGGTTGTCGGATGTGTTGTTTGTGGTGGCGCGGTTGATTGCCAAGCGGCAGGGGGTTTCCGAGATTCTTTGGCAGGCGGCTGCTAAACCTCAGGTTTAGTCGGCGTATTCAAAGACGCCATCGCGAGCAGGCTCGCTCCCACAGTGGATCGCATTTCTTCAGGAAGAACTCGGTCAACTGTGGGAGTGAGCCTGCTCGCGATGGCGGCAGTTGCATCATCGCAAAATCAAGCCTCAGGCCAGAACGCCCGAATCCCCGCCACACCCTGCGCCCCAGCTTCCCAGGCCTTCTGCCGCTCTGCCGGACCAACACCGCCCAACAGGAACACCGGCTTGCTGAACCCCTCGATCAACACCGAAGCCTGCTCCCAACCCAACGGCTGCGCTTCTGGATGCGTCTGGGTCTTTTGCACCGGCGACAGGGTCACAAAGTCCACGCCCATCTGCTCGGCCAATGCCAGTTCTTCCGCGTTATGGCACGACGCTGCCAACCAGCGCGATGCTGGCAGTGGACGCCCCGCCGCCGCGTATTTACGCAACTGCGCCGAAGTGATGTGCCAACCCGCGGACGGAAAATCACCGAGCCATTCGAACGGCCCCTTGATCATCAGCTGCGCCTTGCCAGCACACAGCCCCGCCGCGTCCACCGCCAGATCGCGGTATTTGGGATCGTAGCCGTTGGGCGCTCGTAGCTGGATCAGTTTGATCCCCCCCGCGATGGCCTTCTGAATGCCGCGCAGCAAGGCCGGGGTTTCCAGGTCTTGCGGGGTAATCAAGTATTCGGCCGGCAAGCGTGCGGCAGCGACGATTGGCTGGTTGGCCGCCGGGAACTCGTAGTTCAACAGATCGCGCGGTGACACCCATTCCAACGGCTGGCCTTCAGCGCCGTGAGGTTCGCCGGTGAAGGCCGAGACTTCCCAGACATCCAGCAACACGTGCTTGTCCGGGTAGTCGTGATGAACCTTGATCAGCGGTCGCGCTGCGTTGACCACAATGCCCAGCTCTTCCTGAAGTTCACGGGCCAGCGCGATTTCGACCGACTCGTCGCCCTCAACCTTGCCCCCGGGAAACTCCCACAAGCCACCCTGATGCTGAGTGTCAGCACGGCGTGCAATGAGGATCTTGCCGCTGTGATCACGGATGACGGCGGCGGCTACATGGACTCGTTTCACTGCCCAACCTCCTCCAGACCTGCTTTCTGCCAGGCCTTGAAAGCCGGCCATTGGTAAATCGTTTCGACGTAGGCCTCGTCCGCTGCCGGCAATTTCACCTGATAGGTGCGCAGGCGTACGGCAATCGGGGCGAAGAAAGCATCGGCCAGGGTCGCGCCACCGAACAGGAAAGGACCGGTGTCGGTCGCCGCCTCGCGGCATTCAGCCCACAACGCCAGCATGCGCTGGATGTCGGCCTGAACATCATCAGGCGCCTGCGACAGCGGTGCATCGCGGCTCAGGTCGAACGGCATGTTGCCACGCATGGCAAAAAAACCGGCGTGCATCTGCGCACAGGCCGAACGCGCCTGCGCACGGGCGGCGGTGTCTTTTGGCCAGAGACCCGCCTCGGGAAATTGCTCGGCCAGATACTCGGCAATCGCCAGGGAATCGGCAATGGTGCCGTGTTCGGTTTTCAGCAGCGGGACTTTACCGGTCGGCGAATGCTTGAGCAGGCGCTCACGGGTGTCCGGTTGCCCCAGCTTGATCAGTTCTTCGGTGTAGGCAGCGCCGGTCAAGTCGAGGGCCAGTGCGCCGCGCAGGGACCAGGAGGAATGCAGTTTGTCGCCGATGATCAGGTGGAGGCTCATGTTCGGGACCTTTTTGATGGGGTACAGGCCAGTCTTGTGGTGACTGAAAGACCGTCATCGCGAGCAGGCTCGCTCCCACATTGTTTCCTGCTGTACACAAAATCTGTGTTCAATGGAAATCTACTGTGGGAGCGAGCCTGCTCGCGATTGGGGCGACTCGGTCTTAAGTACGGTACTCGGCGTTGATCTTCACGTATTCGTGGGACAAGTCGGTGGTCCAGATGGTTTCGCTGCAATCGCCGCGGCCCAACTCGATACGGATGGTGATCTCTTCCTGCTGCATCACCGCAGCGCCCTGGGCTTCGGTGTAAGTCGCGGCGCGCGCGCCTTGGCTGGCAATGCACACCTCGCCGAGGAACACGTCGATCTTGCTCACGTCCAGGTTCGGTACGCCGGCACGACCGACGGCAGCCAGAATACGGCCCCAGTTCGGATCGGAGGCGAACAAGGCCGTCTTGATCAGCGGCGAGTGCGCCACGGTGTAACCGACGTCCAGGCATTCCTGGTGATTGCCGCCGCCGTTGACTTCAACGGTGACGAACTTGGTGGCGCCTTCACCGTCGCGAACGATGGCCTGAGCCACGTCCATGCACACCTCGAACACCGCTTGCTTGAGCTTGGCGAACAATTCGCCTTCGGTGCGGGTGATCTCCGGCAAGGCAGCCTGACCGGTGGCGATCAGCATGCAGCAATCGTTGGTCGAGGTGTCGCCGTCGATGGTGATGCGGTTGAACGACTTGTTGGCACCGTCCAGCAGCAGGTTTTGCAGCACGTCACGGGAGACTTTGGCGTCGGTGGCGATGTAGCCTAGCATGGTCGCCATGTTCGGACGGATCATGCCCGCGCCTTTGCTGATGCCGGTGACGGTGATGGTTACACCGTCATGCTGGAACTGGCGGCTGGCACCCTTTGGCAGGGTGTCGGTGGTCATGATGCCGGTGGCGGCAGCTTCCCAGTTGTGGATCGACAGGTCGTCGAGGGCCGCTTGCAGCGCGCCTTCGATTTTCTCGACCGGCAGCGGTTCACCGATCACACCCGTGGAGTACGGCAGCACCAGGCTGGCATCAACGCCCGTCAACTCAGCCAGTTTGGCGCACGTACGCTCGGCAGCGGCCAGGCCGGGTTCGCCGGTGCCGGCGTTGGCATTGCCAGTGTTGGTCAACAGGTAACGCACCGGGCCTTGCACACGTTGCTTGGCGAGGATCACGGGCGCGGCGCAAAAGGCGTTGAGCGTGAAGACGCCAGCGACGGTGGAACCTTCGGCACAGCGCATGACCACAACATCCTTGCGCCCCGGGCGCTTGATGCCAGCCGAGGCGATACCGAGTTCAAAACCGGCAACCGGGTGCAACGTTGGCAAAGGACCAAGACCAACAGCCATGAATGCGCTCCTTAAAAAAATGTAGTCATCACCGTCATACGATGGACGGTGGTATTAAATGGCAAAACGCCGCGACGGCTGATGCCGGTCGCGGCGCGGGTATTTCAGCGTTTGAAACGGGTTTTACTGGATCTGCCCGTGGCAATGCTTGAATTTCTTGCCCGAACCGCAATAGCACAGCTCGTTACGGCCCAGCTTCTGCTCGTTGCGAACCGGTGCTACGGCGAGGGCGACATCAATTTCCTCGCCCAACGGTTCCACTTGCTCAAGACCCGGTGCTTCTTCGTGGTGGAACTGCATGCGTGCAGCCAGCGCTTCGGCTTCCTGACGCAGGCGTTGTTCTTCTTCGATCGGGTCTTCGCGGCGAACCTGAACGTGGGACAGCACACGGATCGAGTCGCGCTTGATCGAATCCAGCAGCTCGGAGAACAGCGTGAACGACTCGCGCTTGTATTCCTGCTTCGGGTTCTTCTGGGCATAGCCACGCAAGTGAATGCCGTGACGCAGGTGGTCCATGGTCGACAGGTGGTCTTTCCACAGGTCATCCAGAACGCGCAGTACGATTTGCTTCTCGAAGCTACGTAGCGCTTCGGCGCCCGCCTGGTCTTCTTTCTCGTTGTACGCCGCGATCAGCTCTTGCATCAGCTTCTCGCGCAGGGTCTCTTCGTACAGGTGATCGTCTTCGTCGAGCCATTGCTGGATCGGCAGCGCCACACCGAAGTCGCTCTGCAACGCAGCTTCCAGACCGGCCACATCCCACTGCTCAGGCAGCGACTGTGGAGGAATGTGTGCGCTGACGGTGGCGTTGAGCACGTCCTGACGGAAATCGGCGATGGTTTCACCAATGTTGTCAGCGGCCAGCAACGTGTTACGCATGTGATAAATCACTTTACGCTGTTCGTTGTTGACGTCGTCGAACTCAAGCAGTTGCTTACGAATGTCGAAGTTACGGCCTTCAACCTTGCGCTGAGCCTTCTCAATGGCGTTGGTCACCATGCGATGCTCGATCGCCTCGCCTGGCTGCATGCCCAGGGCCTTCATGAAGTTCTTCACCCGATCAGAGGCGAAGATACGCATCAGGCTGTCTTCCAGCGACAGGTAGAAGCGGCTGGAACCGGCGTCACCCTGACGACCGGCACGACCACGCAGCTGGTTGTCGATACGGCGCGATTCATGACGCTCGGAAGCGATGACCTGCAAGCCGCCCGATTCGAGCACTTGCTGGTGACGCTTCTGCCAGTCAGCCTTGATGTAGGCAATTTGCTCTGGCGTTGGATCTTCCAGGGAAGCCACTTCCACTTCCCAGTTACCGCCCAACAGAATGTCGGTACCACGACCGGCCATGTTGGTGGCGATGGTCAGTGCGCCTGGGCGACCGGCCTGGGCAATGATCTCGGCTTCTTTTTCGTGGAACTTGGCGTTCAGAACCTTGTGTTCGATGCCTTCTTTCACGAGCAGGCTGGACATGTGTTCGGAGGTTTCGATGGTCGCGGTACCCACCAGCACCGGACGGCCCGCCGCCATGCTTTCCTTGATGTCGGCCACGATGGCCGCGTACTTCTCGTCGGCCGTCAGGAACACCAGGTCGTTGTAGTCTTTACGTGCCAGCGGCTTGTTCGGCGGAATGACCATGACCTGCAGGCCATAGATCTGATGGAACTCG
Organism: Pseudomonas sp. GL-B-19; assembly: GCF_019956415.1. Lineage (GTDB taxonomy): Bacteria > Pseudomonadota > Gammaproteobacteria > Pseudomonadales > Pseudomonadaceae > Aquipseudomonas. The sequence continues at coordinate 60,502 of NZ_JAHBDK010000014.1, read as the reverse complement.
AACGCCTCGGTGTCGGCCGTACCGGTCATGCCGGACAGCTTGTTGTACAGGCGGAAGTAGTTCTGGAACGTGGTCGATGCCAGGGTCTGGCTCTCGGCCTGAATGTTCAGGTTTTCCTTGGCTTCGATGGCCTGGTGCAGGCCTTCGGACAAACGACGGCCCGGCATGGTACGACCGGTGTGTTCGTCGACCAGGACAACCTGACCGTCCTGCACGATGTACTCGACGTTGCGGTGGAACAGTTTGTGCGCACGCAGGCCGGCATAAACGTGGGTCAGCAGACCCAGGTTGTGTGCCGAATACAGGCTTTCGCCTTCAGCCAGCAGGCCGATGCTGGTGAGCGTTTCTTCGACGTACTGGTGACCGGCTTCGTTGAGTTCGACCTGACGGGTCTTCTCATCGACGGTGTAGTGGCCAGCCTTGGTGACTTCGCCTTCAACTTCTTCGACGTGCAGTTCCAGCTGCGGGATCAGTTTGTTGATCTCGATGTACAGCTTGGAGCTGTCCTCGGCCTGACCGGAGATGATCAGCGGCGTACGGGCTTCGTCGATGAGGATGGAGTCGACTTCGTCGATCACGGCAAAATTGAGTTCACGCTGGAATTTTTCTTCCATGCTGAACGCCATGTTGTCGCGCAGGTAATCGAAACCGAATTCGTTGTTGGTGCCGTAAGTAATGTCGGCGGCGTAAGCCAGACGTTTCTCTTCCGGCGGCTGGAAAGGCGTGACTACGCCGACCGTCATGCCGAGGAATTCGTAGAGCGGACGCATCCAGTTGGCGTCACGGCGGGCCAGGTAGTCGTTCACCGTCACAACATGCACGCCCTTGCCGGACAGTGCGTTGAGGTAAACGCCCAGTGTTGCCACCAGGGTCTTGCCTTCACCGGTACGCATTTCCGCGATCATGCCTTCATGCAAGGTCATGCCGCCGATCAGCTGGACATCGAAGTGGCGCATACCCATGACGCGCTTGCCGGCTTCGCGGGCGACCGCAAAAGCTTCTGGCAGCAGCTTGTCGAGGGATTCCCCTTTGGCGATGCGGGCCTTGAACTCATCGGTCTTGGCACGCAATTGATCGTCCGAAAGGGCCACCATTTGCTCTTCGAAGGCATTGACGAGTTGCACCGTCTTGAGCATGCGTTTGACTTCACGCTCGTTCTTGCTTCCAAAAAGTTTCTTTAACAAAGGCGCAAACATATCGGCAGGATCTTCCACACTAAAGGGATGGAGGGCGGCCCCGTGAGTCGCCCGTGCAGCCCTCATGGCCGCATGCGAACGAGCATTCTACCCGGAAACGATGGTGAGGAAAGTGGCGTTGTTCCACGATGCATGCACTGCGCTGTAACGGGGCTCACTTAAAATAAGGGCTTTTTGCTGAACTTCAAGCCATTCACGGCAGAAGTTACTCGTTGATTTAATGGGTAAAGCGCGCGCAAAGCAATGGGTCAGGTACACGTGGTGCTTTCTGCTACCATGGCGGCTCTGTTACTTCAGGTGTCTGATCATGGCATTTCGCCCTCTTACGGCCAGAGCCCCCGCCGTTCTGCTTCGCGAAGCCAAGCCGCTGAAAGCTATTTTTGGCCATGCTCAACGCCTGGGTCATTTACAACGCCTGCTCGAAAGCCAATTGCAGCCCGCCGCTCGCGAACATTGCCATGTGGCGTCGTGGCGCGAAGGCAGTTTGTTGCTGATCGTCACCGACGGACATTGGGCGACCCGCCTGCGTTATCAGCAAAAGCGTCTGCAGCGTCAGCTACAGATGTTTGATGAGTTCGCCAGTTTGACGCGGATTTTGTTCAAGGTTCAGCCACCGACCGTTCAGCAAGGGGCGGCGGGGCATACCATCAGTTTGTCGACGGATGCGGGCGCGACCATTCAGGCGACGGCCGACGGGATCACCGATCCCAATCTGCGGGCCGCGCTGGAACGCCTGGCGGCGCATGCAAAACCCAAAACCTGAGATCACCGATTTCTGTAGGAGCATGGCTTGCCCGCGATGGGAGCGACGCAGTGCAACAGATACACCGCGTTATCGTTCATCGCGGGCAAACCATGCTCCTACAGGGTTCAGCGGCTTTTTTTGCCACCGAGCAGCGACCCCATCAACCCGCGTACCAATTGTCGGCCCAATTGATTGGCCGCCTGTCGCATGGCCGATTTTAATGCCTGACCGGCTGCCGTCCCGAGAAACTCCCCAGCCTGTTCGGTAAAACTTGGCTCTTCGGGTGCAGGTTTGACTGGCGCCGCATCCGGATCGGGTGCCAGCCCCTTGCGCCCCATCAGCACTTCATAAGCCGATTCTCGATCAATCGGTTTGTCATATCGCCCCTGCAACGGCGAACCGGCGATCAGTGCCGCACGTTCGGCTTCGCTCAACGGCCCGATCCGCGACTGCGGCGGTGCAATTAATACGCGCTGGACCATCTCGGGCGTGCCTTTATCGGCCAGCGTCCCGACCAGCGCCTCGCCGATCCCCAACTCGGTCAATACCGACAAGGCATCGAACGCCGGGTTCGGCCGGAATCCTTCGGCCACGGCGCGCAAGGATTTCTGTTCCTTGGCCGTGAACGCGCGCAAACCGTGCTGGATGCGTAACCCCAACTGAGCCAGCACGTCATCCGGCAAGTCACCCGGCGATTGGGTGACGAAATACACCCCGACGCCTTTCGAACGAATCAGCCGCACCACCTGCTCCAACCGCTCCTGCAACGCCTTGGGCGTACCGGCGAACAACAAGTGCGCTTCGTCGAAAAACAACGCCAGCAGCGGTTTGTCCGCATCACCGCGCTCCGGCAATTGCTCAAACAACTCAGCGAGCAGCCAGAGCAGGAAGGTCGCGTAGACCTTCGGCGCTTCGTGAACCAGACGACTGGCATCCAGCAAGTGAATGCGCCCGCGACCGTCGTCGGTCGGCTGCAAAATATCTTCGAGTTGCAGCGCCGGTTCGCCGAACAGCGCTTCGGCGCCTTGTTGTTCCAGAGTTGCCAGACGCCGCAACAGCGCCTGACTTGAGCCGGTAGTCATCAACGCGGCGTCATCCCCGAGCAATTCCGGGTTGTCACGCAGGTGATTGAGCAACGCCTTCAGATCCTTGAGATCCAGCAGCAATAGCCCTTCGCGATCCGCCACCTTGAACGCCGCGTACAGCGCCGACTGCTGGCTGTCGGTCAGCTCCAACAGACTGCCCAGCAGTAACGGGCCCATTTCACTCAAGGTAGTGCGCAATGGATGACCAGACTGGCCATGAATGTCCCACAGGGTCACCGGATACGCCTGAGGCTTGTGATTCAGCCACGGCATCCCGGCGATGCGCTCGGCGATCTTGCCTTGCGGGTTGCCGGCGGCACCGAGACCACACAGGTCGCCCTTGATATCGGCGGCAAACACCGCGACGCCCGCGTCGCTGAAAGCTTCGGCCATGCGCTGCAACGTGACGGTTTTACCCGTCCCGGTAGCGCCTGCGACCAGACCGTGACGGTTGGCCAGACGCATGGCCTGGGCGATGGACTGGCCGGCAAGGTCGGCGCCGAGAACGAGTTGCAATGAGTCAGGCATTTTGTCACCCATGGTTAATCTTTGATCCGGCGCGGCCGATACAAAAACCGAGACTGCATAGAAATCAGCGTCGGTAATTCCCTAAGGAAAGAACGGAAATATCAGCTTATTTACAACATTGCCCACTTAGCGTGTCTTTATAAAAGCACGCCCAGGACATTAAGACCTTAGCGGAACCCCAAGCCATGAACAAAAACCTGCGCTTCAGCCATAAGATTTTGCTTGCCGCCGCGCTCATTGTTATTGCCGCCTTCGCCTCGTTCACGCTGTACAACGACTATTTACAGCGTAACGCCATCCGCGAAGACCTCGACAATTACCTCAGTGAGATGGGTGACGTCACCGCCAACAACATCCAGACCTGGTTGAACGGCCGAATCCTGCTGATCGACAACCTCGCCCAAAACATCGCCATCAATCCTGAACCGTCCACGGTCGCCAGCCTGCTTGAGCAGAAAGCCCTGACGTCGACGTTCATGGCGTCCTACCTGGGCGATGCCACCGGCAGCTTCACTATTCGCCCGGACGCCAAGATGCCCGCTGGCTTCGACCCACGCGTTCGCCCTTGGTACAAAGGCGCGCAAAACAGCAGCACCGCGACCCTGACCGAACCGTACATCGACGCAGCCACCGGCCAGACCATCATTTCCATCGCCACTGCCTCGCGCAAAGCCGAACAAAGCGTCGGCGTGGTGGGCGGCGACTTGAGCCTGCAAACCCTGATCGACACCCTCAGCGCTCGCGATTTCAACGGCATGGGGTATGCCTTCCTGGTCAGCGCCGACGGAAAAATCCTGGTTCACCCGGATAAAACCCTGGTGATGAAATCCCTGAGCGAGGCCTACCCGAAAAATACCCCGCGCATCGGCGGCGCCTACAGTGAAGTGGAAGTCGACGGCAAGACCCGCATCGTCACCTTCACCGCGATCAAAGGCCTGCCGTCGGTCAACTGGTACATCGGTTTGTCGGTGGACAAGGACAAAGCCTTCTCGATGCTCAGCGAATTCCGCGCTTCGGCGGTCGTCGCGACGATCATTGCGGTGGCGATCATCATCGCGCTGTTGGGCATGCTGATACGCATCCTGATCCAGCCACTACACATCATGACCCGCGCCATGGCCGATATCGCCGACGGTGAAGGCGATCTGACCAAGCGCCTGACCATCCAGAACAACGATGAGTTCGGTATTCTCGGAACCGCGTTCAACCGTTTTGTGGAACGTATTCACACCTCGATTCGCGAAGTGTCCTCGGCCACCGGCCAAGTCAACGAAGTAGCGCTACGTGTCGTGGCCGCCTCGAACTCCTCAATGTTCAACTCCGACCAGCAGGCCTCGCGCACCAGCAGCGTCGCCGCAGCGATCAATCAACTGGGGGCCGCCGCCCAGGAAATCGCCCGTAACGCCGCGCAAGCGTCGAGCCAGGCCAGCGATGCCCGCAGCCTGGCCGAAGACGGCCAGCAAGTGGTGGACCGCAGCATTGCCGCGATGAATCAGCTGTCGAGCATGCTCAGCGCATCGAGCACCAACATCGAATCGTTGAACAGCAAAACCGTGAACATCGGCCAGATCCTCGAAGTGATCACCAGCATTTCCCAACAAACCAACCTGCTGGCGCTCAACGCGGCCATTGAAGCGGCCCGCGCCGGTGAAGCAGGTCGCGGTTTCGCGGTGGTGGCCGATGAAGTGCGCAACCTGGCGCATCGCACGCAGGAATCGGCGCAACAGGTGCAGACCATGATCGAGGAGCTGCAAGTCGGCGCCCGCGAATCCGTCAGCACCATGAGCGACAGCCAGCGCCACAGTCAGGACAGCGTGGAAATCGCCAACCTGGCCGGCGAGCGGTTGAACAGCGTGACCTTGCGCATCGGTGAAATCGACGGGATGAACCAGTCGGTAGCCACGGCGACCGAAGAGCAGACTGCAGTGGTGGAGTCGATCAATGTCGACATTACCGAGATCAATACGCTGAACCAGGAAGGCGTTGAAAACCTGCAATCGACCTTGCGCGCATGCTCAGATCTTGAGCAGCAGGCTTCGCGTCTGAAGCAGTTGGTAGGCAGTTTCCGAATCTAGCATCAGACAGGGCCCCATCGCGAGCAGGTCGAATCGTCGCACCGTCGTTCCCACAAGGTTTGCACTAACCCTGTGGGAGCGAGCCTGCTCGCGATAGCGGACTACCAAACGCCCAAAAACCCCGCTGACACCCCCACCGCAAAACCCCAACCGAACATCTATCCTTCATAAAGGTCAACCAAGGGAGAACAACAGCACCGGAGGGCTGTTCACCGTGCATATCGCGGACATCACCATGTTCTACGCCCCTGCCAGCGGTGGCGTGCGCACGTATCTGGATGCCAAACACCGCCGCCTGAGCACCAAGCCGGGCATTCGCCACAGCCTGTTGATTCCGGGCGCTCACCTGAGTGAAACGGATGGCGTTTACACGGTTCCGGCCCCTGCCCTGCCCTTTGGCAAGGGTTATCGCTTCCCCCTCCGTCTCGCCCCTTGGCGAAATGTCCTGCAGGATTTACAGCCCGATCTGATCGAAGTAGGCGACCCTTATCTCACCGCATGGGCAGCACTGGATGCGCGACGCCAACTGGATGTGCCGGTCATCGGTTTTTATCACTCGGACTTGCCGCTGCTGGTCAGCAATCGGATGGGCCATTGGGTCACGCCGAACGTCGAGGCCTATGTCAGCAAGCTTTACGGCAACTTCGACCGGGTGCTGGCGCCGAGCCGGGTCATGGCCGACAAATTGAGCGGGCTGGGGGTGAAGAACGTGTTCGTCCAACCCTTGGGCGTTGACTTGCAAACCTTCAACCCCGATGCCCGAGACCCTGGCCTGCGAGCCGAATTGGGCATTGATGAAAACACTCATCTGTTGATTTTCGCCGGACGCGGCTCCAAAGAAAAAAACCTGCCGGTACTGCTCGATTGCATGGTGCGTCTGGGGCCCCGTTATCACCTGCTGCTGGTGGGGTCGTCGATGCCGGCCGCTGTGCCGGACAACGTCACGGTGGTTGACGGGTTCTGCCCGACCGCACAAGTAGCGCGATTGATGGCCAGCGCCGATGCCTTGCTGCACGCCGGCGATCAGGAAACGTTCGGACTGGTAGTACTCGAGGCCATGGCCTGCGGCATTCCGGTGGTGGCGGTGGCAGCCGGGGCCTTTCCGGAAATTGTTACCGCGCCCTGCGGCTTGCTGTGCGCGCCGAACAACTCAACGGCAATGGCCAACGCTGTTCGTGAGTTGTTCAGCCAGGACAGCGCGGCGTTGGGGAAAACTGCGCGCTGTCACGTGGAGCGACAATACAGCTGGGACACGGTGGTCAACAGTCTGCTGGGGCACTATCACGCCGTACTCGGCAGCCAATGGCCGCTGACTGCCAATGGTTAATCCGATGAGCCCTTCCTGCGTGTTACTGGTGTTGCACGACGTTACGCCGCAAACCTGGGCCGATTATCAACCCTTCGTTGAAGCGGTCGACGCATGGGGCGACGTACCGATGACATGGTTGGTGGTCCCGGATTTCCACAAACACAACAGCCTTGACGCTCACCCGGAATTTCGACGAGCGCTCACCCACCGTATCGCCCGAGGGGACGAACTGGCATTGCACGGCTACTTTCATTGCGATGAAGGACCACCGCCCGGCAACCCGCGAGACTGGTTCATGCGCCGTATCTACACCCACGAAGGCGAGTTTTACCGCCTGTCGCAACACGCCGCACTCGCCCGGTTGCGCGCCGGAATTGAGGTCTTTGAGCGATACAACTGGCCGCTGGAAGGTTTCGTCGCACCGGCCTGGTTGATGAGCGAAGGCACGCGCCAGGCGTTGCGCCAATTGCCGCTGCGCTACACCAGCGACTCGCAGCATTTGTATCGACTGCCGGATTTCACCCCGATAGATGCGCCAGGGCTGGTCTGGAGCGCTCGCAGTGCCTGGCGGCGGGGCTTGTCGAAATTGCTCAGCGATCAACGCGAGCAGCATTGGCAGCACGCGCCGGTCATTCGCCTGGGCCTGCACCCAGTGGACATGCGCCATGCGTTCTCGCGCAACTACTGGTTGCAAACCCTCAAGCGCTTGCTCGACGAGGGGCGCGTGTCGATGACCAAGTCCCAATGGCTGGCTTTGCAACACGACCCGGTCGGCCGCGCAGCATGAACCGGGGGATTGTGCTGTTCATTGCCCTGCTGGCTGCGGTGCTGATCCCGCTGTTGCTGGGCGGTAACCAGACCTGGTCGCGACTGCAAAGCTTTCCATTGAACTGGCTGCTGATCATGTTCGGCATGATTCTGTTGTGTTGGGTGGTGAACACCCTGCGCTTGCGCCTGTTACTGGGCGATCAGCGCGATAAGGTCAGCCCGGTCAAAAGCCTCGGCGTGGTGATGGCCACCGAGTTCGCCTATTGCGCCACCCCCGGCGGCAGCGGCGGACCGCTGGCGATCATGGCGTTGCTGGCGCGCAATGGCGTGCAACCGGCCAGGGGCAGCGCGGTATTCGCTATGGATCAACTGAGTGATCTGCTGTTTTTTCTCTGTGCACTGAGCGGGATTTTGATTTATGCACTGTTCCAGCACCTCAGCGAACGTATGGAATGGCTGCTGACTGTCAGTGTCATTTCAATGTTCGGCGGGTTGATTTGCTGCGTGTTGGTCGCCCGCTACCATCGGCTGCTGATTCGCCTGAGCGGCCGATTTCTGGTTCGCCTGAATGTAAAAAGCACTACGCGCCTGCGCTGGGCACGAAAACTTCTGCACTTCCTCGCCGCATTCACTGACGCATTGAAGTTGCCTTTTCAGACATTGATCACGGTGTTTGCGCTGACCTGTTTACATTGGGTCCTGCGCTACAGTGTGTTGTATCTGGCAATACGCGGGCTGGGGGCGGATTTGCAATGGGCCTGGTGCTTTTTGATCCAGATGGTTTCGCTCAGTGCAGGGCAATTCAGTTTGCTACCGGGGGGTGCCGGGGCGGCGGAGTTGACGTCGGCGGCCTTGCTGGCGCCCATGGTGGGGAAGTCAACCGCTGCGGCGGCCATTTTGATCTGGCGGGCGGTGACTTATTACTTCTACCTGATAGCGGGTGGCCCCTTGTTCTTGCTGATGCTCGGACGGCCGCTGCTGAGGAAGTTGATGAAGTTCAAGCAGGCTTGATCGTGTCTTCACCGTCTTGCTGTAACTGCTCCCACAACTCGGCAGCACCGGGAAACTCCGTGCCGTCTTCGGAGTTCATGTCATCCGGGTCATAGCGACTCAAACAGCCCTCGCCCACTGTTGCCGGTGCTTTAGAAGTGGCTTTGTCGAGTGGATCGGCCATGTTCAATATCCTCAGTGCAGAAACAGCGAAGGGCCTAAAGCGATTGAACGCCCAGGCCCTTCGAATTTCAACTGCATTGCGGTGTTATCAGAACACGACCGTCTTGTTGCCGTGCACCAACACCCGGTCTTCCAGGTGATAACGCAGACCGCGCGCCAATACCATCTTCTCGACATCACGGCCGAAACGCACCATGTCTTCGATGCTGTCACTGTGGCTGACACGCACCACGTCCTGCTCAATGATCGGGCCGGCGTCCAGTTCTTCGGTCACGTAGTGGCAGGTTGCGCCGATCAACTTCACACCCCGCATGGAAGCCTGGTGATACGGCTTGGCGCCGACGAACGACGGCAGGAAGCTGTGGTGAATGTTGATGACCTTGTGCGCATATTCGCTGCACAACGCCGGCGGCAGAATTTGCATGTAGCGGGCAAGTACGACCACTTCGGCATCGTGCTGTTTGACCAGACGCGAAACTTCGCCAAACGCAGGCTCTTTGTCCTGTGGATTGACCGGCACATGGTAGTAAGGAATGCCGTGCCACTCGACCATGCTGCGCAAGTCATCATGGTTGGAAATCACGCAGGAGATTTCGCAATCCAGTTCATCGCTGTGCCAGCGGTGCAGCAAGTCAGCCAGGCAGTGAGACTCGCGGCTGGCCATTAACACCACGCGTTTCTTCTGCGCTGTATCGGTGATGCGCCAGTCCATCGAGAACTCTTTGGCAATCGGCGCAAAGGCTTCGCGAAAGGCTTCAATACCGAAAGGCAGCGAGTCGGCACGAATTTCGTGACGCATGAAGAACCAGCCACTGAGATTGTCCGAGTGATGGCTCGCTTCGGTGATCCAGCCGTTATGTGACGCCAGAAAGTTACTGACTTTAGCAACGATGCCGACGCGGTCCGGGCAAGCAATCACCAGCCGAAAAGTGCGCATGAGGGGGAAACTCCAGAACTTCGCAAAGGCCGCCATTCTAGCGATTGCGCAGCAAAACTACAGTATTGATGACGGCTTGCCCGGCATACCGGTCGTGGACCCGACTCTGAAAGCACCCGTTCCCCGCGCGGTGGTGATCTTTTAGTCGATATCAAGAGTCAAATTGTGAATATCTGTGTTGTCTGCTCACACTATTTAATGACCTCTTCAATTTCCACCCTGTTCCTCACAAGTAATTTAATTAAAACGTCGGTTAAATGTTTACTTGATGAAACACCCTGACTATTATTGCCACACTGTTCCCTGCCATCCAGCCTCCAACATAAGGTAGTCCTCATGTCCTTGATCAACGAATACCGTGCCACCGAAGAAGCTATCAAAGAGCTGCAAGCCCGTTTGAAGAACCTGTCCCAAGACGACAAACTGCAAACCGAGCTGGAATTCGAAGGCAAACTGCGCACCCTGATGGGCGAATACTCCAAGTCCCTGCGTGACATCATCGCGCTGCTGGATCCAGAGTCCAAAACCAAAGCACCACGCGGCGGCGCAGTAAAAACTACTGGCACCAAGCGTGCTCGCAAAGTTAAACAATACAAAAACCCGCACAACGGCGAAGTCATCGAAACCAAAGGTGGCAACCACAAAACTCTGAAAGAGTGGAAAGCCAAGTGGGGCGGCGACGTGGTTGAAGGCTGGGCTACTCTGCTGGGCTAAGCCGCAGAGCTTGTCACAGATAGAAAGGTGACAAAAAATAACGCCAGCGAATGCTGGCGTTTTTTTATGCCCGTGAGGGGGGCATGACTATTTTCGTTTTCAAAGATTCAAACGTTTTTGTAATGCCTCGACATAACATTGCCATTCATTCAGCACTGCACGCTGCAACGGTGTAGCAGTTTCGTTCATTTGGGCCGCAGCTTCTGCAAAAGTATTTAGCGTATGGGGTGCCCCCCACTCGGGTGCTGACAAACGTTTCTGACAGAATAATCGCCAGCGCTCTTGCTCCTCGGAATTCAACGTATCGGGGAAGTTGCGTGCGCGATATCGAAACAATAATTCAGGTAAACGTTCGTCATCGAAAGGCCATTGTTCTTGTGCTAACTGCGCAGGGTCCGCGGACCTGACTTGCTCGCATAGACGCCGATCCCGGTCACCGATAAAACCATCGTATAACTGTTGTTCGGGATCCTGGCTTGGCGTGAAATCTTCGTGGGTATAAATTGCCTGCACTTTATCTCGCCAAACTTGTTGTGCGTCGATTAGCCGCAGCGACCGCTCCTGATAAAGCGCCATGTCCAGCCCCAGGCGTTGCTGGTCGTCGGGGCGAAGTACCGACAAGGGTGCGACCACCGGGCACTTGTTGATGTGAATGAGTTTAAGCGGCACGGGCAGTTCGCCTTCGGCCAGATCATCGCGACGGGTGTACAGCCGCTGTCGCAAGGTCTCGACATCCAGATCCAGCAAACCCTGGGGATCCAGGTGCAGGTCGCAGACAATCAATGCGTTCTTGTTACGCGGGTGCCAGGCCAGTGGCAGCACCACACCGACATAGCTGCGGGCTGCCGAAAAACGCCCGGAAATATGCACCATCGGTTGCAACAGGCGAACCTGGTCCATCACTTTTTGTTTGCTGCGCAACTTGAATAGCCAGTCATACAACTTTGGCTGTTTTTCACGAATCAGACGGGCCAGCGCGATGGTGGCGCGCACATCTGACAACGCTTCGTGGGCATTTCCGTGATCAATGCCATTGGCGGCGGTCAGGCGTTCGAGTTTGAGCGTCACTTGGCCCTCGTCGTCTGAGGGCCAGACGAGCCCATCCGGACGCAAGGCATACGCCGCACGCACCACATCGATCAGGTCCCAGCGACTGTTACCTCCCTGCCACTCGCGCGCATACGGGTCGAAAAAGTTTCGATACAGGCTGTAACGGGTCATCTCGTCGTCGAAACGCAACGTGTTGTAACCCGCACCGCACGTGCCAGGCGCCGCCAACTGGGCATGCACCCGGGTCATGAAATCGGCTTCGCTCAAGCCCTGTTCGGCCAGGCGGCCTGGCGTAATGCCGGTGATCGCGCTAGCGGCCGGATGCGGCAGGATGTCGTCACTGGGCTGGCAGTAAAGGTTGACCGGCTCGTCTATTTCATTGAGATCGAAGTCGGTGCGAATCCCCGCCACTTGCAGCGGACGGTCGCAGCGCGGATTGATACCAGTGGTTTCATAGTCGTACCAGAAGATGGAGGTCACGGGCTATTCCTGAACTGAAGATCGGCGAAGTCTAGGCGTTCACATCCCGCTCCGGCCAGTAATCTTGTCATTCAATCACCTCTGGCCACTCACCGTGCAATACATAGTTATGTCGTTTTCCCCCGAGAGGCTGCTAGCATCGGACAGACATCGAATCCCGAACAGGCCACACAGGTTGCCCATGCTCGAGACCACAGCACTGCCAAGGAAAGCGACGCTGTACCCGCCACTGGACACGCGGTATCAAGTCGAAACGCCCGAAGGCATCGACTTGCCACTGCGTCCCGCCGGGTTGATGGTGCGTGCGCTGGCCTTCGCCATTGACCTCGGGTTGCGCGGGCTGATCCTCGGCCTGCTGTTTATCGTGCTGGCGTTTCTCGGAAAGCTTGGCGCCGGGCTGGGCTCGCTCCTGCTGTTCGGGGTGAGCTGGTGGTACATGGTGCTGTTCGAAGTGCTCAATCAGGGCCGCTCACCCGGCAAGCAGTGGATGGGCTTGCGCGTGGTGCAGGACGACGGCACGCCGGTCGGCTGGACCGCTTCGCTGCTGCGCAACCTGCTGAGATTTGTCGACATGCTGCCCTTCGGCTACTTCCTCGGCGCCATCAGCTGCCTGCAACATCCCACCTTCAAACGCCTCGGCGACCTCGCTGCCGGCACGCTGGTGATCTACCGCGAACAACCGCTCACCCGCCCGCAACTGCCCGAAGCCCAGCCTGTGCGCCCGACTTTTGCCCTGACGCTGCCCGAACAACGCGCCATCCTCGGTTTTGCCGAACGCCAGGGTGAACTCTCCGAAGCGCGCACCCTTGAGCTCGCCTCGATTCTCGCTCAACCGCTGCAGATCGACCCGCCGCGCGCTGTGGCAGAACTCAACGGCATTGCCCGCGGCTTGTTGGGTCCGGCATGAAGCAAAGTCTTTTCGAACAGCGCCACAAGGCCGAGTGGGAACAGTTTTCCCTGATGCTGGGTCAACTGGAGCACGGCAAGGACGCGTCCCGGACCGGCGGTTTCCCCAAGGACTATCGTCGCCTTTGCCAGCATTTGGCGCTGGCTCAGGAGCGCGGCTACAGCAGTTTTCTGATTGACTCATTGCAGCAGCTCGCGCTACGCGGGCATCAACAGCTGTATCGGCATCGCAGTCAGCTGGGCGCCAACGTGGCGGGCTTCATCCTGGCCGGTTTTCCGCGATTGGTGCGTGAACAATGGCGCTTTGTGCTCGCCGCCGGCCTGATGTTTTTTGGCAGCCTGATCGGCTTCGCGCTGCTGGTGTACCTGTTCCCGGACCTGGTCTACAACCTGATTCCGACCGAGCAGGTCGGCGAACTGCAGAGCATGTACGACCCGGTCGCCGGCCATTTGGGGCGCACAACGGAACGCGCCGCCAGTGAGAACTGGGTGATGTTCGGTTACTACATCATGCACAACATCGGCATCGCCTTTCAGACCTTCGCCAGTGGTTTGCTGCTGGGTCTGGGCAGCGCGTTTTTCCTGCTGTTCAACGGTTTGATGATCGGCGCAGTGGCCGGGCACCTGACGCACGTCGGCTACGGGCAAACGTTCTGGTCATTCGTGATCGGCCACGGCGCCTTTGAACTGACGGCCATCGCCCTGGCTGGTGCCGCCGGCCTGCAACTGGGTTGGGCGCTGATTGCACCGGGACGCCTGCCGCGCGCCGAAGCGTTGCGACTGGCGGCGGGCAAAAGTGTGTTGCTGATCTGCGGTGTCATGTTGTTCCTGTTGATTGCGGCGTTTATCGAAGCTTACTGGTCGTCGATGACCGCTCCGGCACCGATGACCAAATACCTGGTTGGCGCCGCGCTCTGGGCGTTTGTCGCAACGTATCTGCTGTTTGCCGGACGGGCTCGCCATGCGCCTGAGTGACGCCACGGTCGTGATCCGCCCGCGCAACACCTGGGAAGCCATGGACCTGGGCGTGCTGCTGAGCCAGCGCCATCGACGCCTGTTGATGACCAGTTGGGCCATCGTGACCTTGCCGGTCTTCGCCTTGCTGAGTGCGATGTTCTGGGATTCGCCGTCCCTGGCCGTGTTTATCTTCTGGTGGCTTAAACCGGCGTTTGAGCGCCTGCCGTTGTTCATCCTGTCCAAAAGCCTGTTCGGCGAAACACCGACATTGAAACAGGCGCTGCGCGAATGGCCACGCCTGCTCAAGCCGCAACTGCTGGCCAGCCTGACCTGGCGCCGCCTGAGCCTGAGCCGCAGTTTTGTGATGCCAGTGGTGCAACTTGAGGGCCTGAGTGGCGAGCCGCGACAACAGCGATTGCAAGTACTGCTGCGGCGCAACGCCGGTGCGGCGCAATGGCTGACGATCATCGGCGTGCATCTGGAAAGCGCGCTATGGATTGGTTTGATGGTGTTGTTCTACCTGTTCCTGCCACAGCAGGTCGAACTCGACTGGAGCTGGCAGACCCTGATCACCGCCGTCGTGCAGGACTGGCGCTGGCTGGAACACCTGACCAATGCTTTTTACGTGCTGGTGCTGATTGTCTGGGAGCCGGTCTATGTCGCCTGCGGTTTCAGTCTTTACCTGAACCGGCGCACGGTGCTGGAGGCCTGGGATATTGAACTGGTGTTTCGCCGCTTACGCCAACGCCTCAATACAACCACCCTCACCCTGATTCTGGCGGCAATCCTGTTGGTGCCTGGCGCGCAACACGTTTGGGCCGCCGAGCCTGTCATCACTCCGGACAGTCCTCGTCTGCTCAATCAACCGCTGACCAGCCAGGCTTCAAAAGACAGCATCAAAGCTCTCCTCGACAAACCACCGTTCAAGAACAAGGAAACGGTCACCCGCTATCAGTTTGGCGAGGATAAACCCGAGGCCAAAACCCCGGATGACGGCAAAACACCCGAATGGCTGAAGGCGTTGTTGGCGCTGCTCGACAGCCAGCGTTTCGGCTTCCTCGCCACCTTGATTGAACTGCTGCTGTGGAGCGCGATTATCGGCGGTATCGGCATATTGATCTGGCGTTACCGTGACTGGTTGCAGGCGTTCGTCAGCCGTCGACCCGCGTTGAAAAGTAAAGTCGCCCGGCCGTTACCGCAGCAGGCTTTCGGCCTGGACCTTAACCGCGAAACCCTGCCCGCCGACATTGCCGCCAGCGCTGAAAGTCTCTGGCAAACCAACCCGCGGGCGGCCCTCGGTTTGCTCTATCGCGCCCTGCTCAGCCATTTGCTGCACGACCACCACATGGCGCTGAAACCCGCCGACACCGAAGGCGAGGTTCTGCGGCGCGTCGAACAATTGCAGCAACCCGCGTTGCTGGCTTTTAGCAAAACCCTGACCGATCACTGGCAGAACATGGCCTACGGTCATCGCCTGCCACCTGCGCATCTGCAACAGGAACTGTGTGACGGGTGGCGAGCTTTGTTCGGTCCGGGAGCAGCCCATTGAACCGGAGATTGTGGCAGGTGACCGGCGTATTCATCGTCCTGCTGGTCGGTGCGCTGAGTATTTATCTGTACCTGAAAGCCACGCCCTATCAGGCAGAAATCGATCACGGCCCATCGCCTGAAGCGCAGGCCAACCCCTACCTCGCCGCTGAACATTTTTTGCGCAAGCAGGGCCTGACCGTCAACCATGCCAATGGTCTTGACGTGCTGCCCACCCTCGATCCCCATCAGCACAGCCTGTTGCTGCTCGGGGATCGCTACAACATGACCCCGCGTCAGATTGATCAGATCTTGAACTGGACCCGGTCCGGTGGGCGTATTTTATTTGTTGCCCAATCCCTTTGGGATGAAAAGACCGGCCAGAGCAACGACCTGCTACTCGACCGGGTGCAATTGCACCAGTCGCTGAGCAAAGACCTCAAGGACCCGCCACCCGACATCCTCGACGATCACTATCCCAAACTGACCAAGCTGTATCTGGAAGATGAAGAAGCACCGGCCTACGCGAATTTCGACACGGCATTCCATCTCGACGACCCGAAAAACCTCGCGCAAGCCTGGGCCAACAGCGGCAAGGCCACGCACATGATGCAGCTCAATCACGGGCTCGGCACGATTACCGTGGTCACCGATGCCGACCTGTGGAAAACCCCGGCCATCGACCAGTACGACAATGCCTGGCTGCTCTGGTATCTGACGGCGGACACGAGCGTCACGTTGCTGTTCAACACCGATCACGACAGCTTGCTGACCTTGCTTTGGCGTTATTTCCCACAGGCATTGGTGGCCTTGATTGCGCTGATCATCCTGGGATTCTGGCATGTCGGCGTGCGCCAGGGTCCGCTGCTGGAACCCGCATCGAAAGGCCGCCGCCAACTCCAGGAACACCTGCGCGCCAGTGCCGATTTCATGTTGCGCCGCAACGGCCAGCAGCACCTGCTGCAAGCCTTGCAACAAGACATCCTGCGCCGTGTGCGGCGCCGTCATCCCGGTTTTGAACAACTCGGCGTTGCCGAGCAATGGCTGGTGCTCGCACGCCTGACCGGCCAACCCACACGCGCTATCAGCCAGGCCATGAGCCCGCGACCGAAGCAGCGGCTGTCCAGCGCTCACTTCAGCCGTCTGGTCGCCCACCTGCAAACCTTGAGGAACGCTTTATGAGTGAACAGATCGAGCCCGGCTCGCCAACTCACGCCGCCCAGCAACGCCAGCGCGCCAGTCAATTGGCCCAGGCCGTGCGCGGCGAATTGCAGAAAGCCGTGATCGGTCAGAACAGCGTGATCGACGACGTCCTCACCGCTCTGATCGCCGGTGGCCATGTGCTGCTCGAAGGCGTGCCGGGGTTGGGCAAGACATTACTGGTACGCGCCCTCGCCCGCTGCTTTGGTGGCGAATTCGCGCGCATCCAGTTCACCCCGGACCTGATGCCCAGCGACGTCACCGGGCACGCGGTCTACGACCTGAACACCGAGCAGTTCAAACTGCGCAAAGGCCCGCTGTTCACCAATCTGCTGCTGGCTGACGAGATCAACCGCGCCCCGGCGAAAACCCAGGCCGCATTGCTCGAAGCCATGCAGGAACGCCAGGTCACCCTCGAAGGCCGCGCCCTGCCCATCGCGCAACCGTTCATGGTGCTCGCCACGCAAAACCCCATCGAACAGGAAGGCACCTATCCCCTGCCCGAAGCCGAGCTCGATCGGTTCATGCTCAAGGTGCGCATGGATTACCCCGACGCCGAGCAGGAGATGAACATGGTCCGCCAGGTTAGCCGCTCGACCCGCGCCGACATGCTCGACGTGCAACCGCTGCGCACCGTACTGCAAGCCAAGGACGTGCTGGCCTTGCAGCGTATTGCCAGTGATTTGCCGCTGGACGATCAGGTCCTCGATTACGCCGTGCGCCTGGCCCGCAGCACCCGCAGCTGGCCGGGTTTGACCCTCGGTGCCGGGCCTCGCGCATCCATCGCTTTGGTGCGCTGCGCCCGAGCCCGTGCGTTGTTGCGCGGTGGCGAGTTTGTGATTCCGGACGATATCAAAGGATGTGCATTGGCGGTGCTGCGCCATCGAGTGCGCATCGCGCCGGAGCTGGATATTGAAGGGTTGGACGTCGATCAAGTGCTCAGGCAATTGCTCGATCAAGTGCCGGCACCGCGCCTGTGAAACCGACACGCCTGCTGCTGATCTGGCTCGCGATCCTGCTGGTCATCGGCATCGTGTTAGGCGCGTTGCGGGCGCTGGACATCGCCGTCCCATCGACTCTGTTGTCGATCAACTGGGGATTGCTACTGGCCCTGTTGTCGCTGGCCGTGCTCGACGCCATTCGCCTCAGACGCCAGCCCTCGCCGCGCCTGCGCCGACACATGCCCGGCAGTCTGGCATTGGGTCGGTGGAGTGAAGTACGGCTGGACGTTGAACATGCGTTCACTCAACCGCTGAACGTGCACCTTTTCGATCATGTGCCACCGGGACTGAGTTTCGAAAACCTCCCCTTGTCCGTCGAATTGCAACCCGGTCTACAGAGCCAGATTGGCTATCGGGTGCGTCCGCTCAAGCGTGGCCACTTCAGCTTCGAACACTGTGAAATCAGCTTGCCGAGTTCCTTGGGTTTATGGTCCGACAAACGCCTGCTGAACGTGGTCGACAGTACCCGCGTCTACCCCGACTTCGCCCGCATCTACGACGGCCAGCTGTTGGCGGTGGACAACTGGCTCAACCAACTCGGCGTGCGCCAGCGACAACGTCGCGGATTGGGTCTGGAGTTTCATCAACTGCGCGAATTTCGTGAAGGCGATAGCCTGCGCCAGATCGACTGGAAAGCCACCGCCCGCCAGCGCACGCCGATTGCCCGTGAGTATCAGGACGAACGTGACCAACAGATTATTTTCATGCTCGACTGCGGTCGACGCATGCGCAGTCAGGATGACGAACTCGCGCATTTCGATCACGCACTCAATGCCAGCCTGTTGCTCAGCTACGTCGCCCTGCGCCAGGGTGATGCCGTGGGCCTGAGCACCTTCGCCAGCGACCGACCGCATTACCTCGCCCCGATCAAAGGCACGGGCCAGCTCAACGTGTTGCTCAACAGCGTCTACGACCTCCAGAGCACTCAACGCCCCGCCGATTACCAGGCTGCGGCCACTCAACTGCTGGCCCGACAGAAACGCCGGGCGCTAGTGGTGCTGGTGACCAACCTGCGGGATGAAGACGATGAAGAATTGCTGACTGCGGTTAAACGCTTGAGCAAGCTGCATAGGGTGTTGGTGGCGAGCCTGCGTGAGGACTTGCTCGATAATCTACGGCACGCCCCGGTGCAGACCTTGCCAGAGGCGCTGGCCTATTGCGGGACGGTGGATTATTTGAATGACCGGGCGCAGCTCCATGAGCGGTTGAAGGCTCATGGAGTGCTGGTGGTGGATGCTCGACCCCAGGAGTTAGGGGCCGAGTTGGTGACGCGGTATTTGGGGTGGAAGAAGGCGGCAGCGCTATGAGCAATTACGTCCATCAATGGACCCCTAGCGCTCCAGGAATACGATACCTGCACGTTGTTCAACGTTAACTGTACCGTCAGAGTTTAGGAACCGCATGAGTACTTCGTAATGCTGATATCGATCCGATTGATAATGTCTACTCAAGACGCCTTGATCAGCCGATTTCACATAAACATCGAATACGCCATTGTTGAAAAAGGCGACGTCTACACCTACGACACCTTCTCCAGTGGTGTTATCAACCAGCCGACAGCTGAGGCGCGCCGTTTGCCCTACATAATATTGGCCATTGCCGATGAGTTGAACAAAGGCTAGCTGCCGATCCTCAACAGTAAACATTAGCAGTGCCGTATCCCATCCCGCCTTTCCACCTCGCACAGAGGCTCCCAAAACACTCGGCATGTTCGCTGAAAGCCTGAACATCACACTCGTTTTCCCTTCTTTGTTAGTTCTCGTTGGTGCAATCGTCACGCCCGGGAAGTCCCACATTACCTCTACATCCCACAAAGGTTCGCCAGTGATAGCTGAGACAACGATAGCGTCGGCCGAGACCTCATCTCCGGGAAATCCGGCAGGATCCGGACTGGACAGAGTCTGTATTTCCCGTGGCTCATTCAGGAAATACGACAACGCAACCGACTCCCTATCCCCCACCGTTGCCGTCAACTCAGCCTCTCCAGGAGTTTCGGGAACGAAGCGAACTCTCGCCACCCCGTAATAATCAGTCACAGTGGTCACGACTCCAAGATCAGGACTACGCCACGTCACCACCCATCCCACCATCGCCTTGCCACTGATGGCCGACACTACGGTGACCTGCCCAAAAAATTCCTGCCCCCAATCCAGCGTCTGATCAACGCGGCTGTTCCCGGTGATTTTCACCACCTGCGCACCTTCCCCCAATGACATCGCGTTCGCTGGCGAAAGACTCGCCTGCCGTTCCGATGACAATCGCAACGCAAAACTTGCGTCCTTCAGATCGCCCGCCTTGAACTGATACTGCAAATTCACCACATTGAAAAACTTGCGTGGTACCCCCAAGGCCCCCAACAAAAACCTGATTCCCAGTTCGTCAGGCCCAGTCCCCGTCATGCCGAGTGTCAAGTCACGATCAAACAACGGACTGTTCTGGGGAGCCGGCACCTCAAACATGTGTTCACCTTTGCGACGCGGGAAGTAGGTCTTTTCGCCCCAGGCGTGAGCCAATCCGCCGTCAAACCTGACCGACAGCCCCTCCCACGGATCGCTCGCCAGTGCCGTAACCCCCATCACGCGTTTATCTTCAAAGCTGTCAAAAGCACTGACCACCAACGCCTGTATTTCATGTGCTCCATCGATTACCGGCGAAAAATCAATACCGGACCAACCTTCGTTATCGGTATGCACCACCCTTGGCCCCTGCGGCGTCGTCCATGTCACGGGCACCTGATTCACAGCGTGCTGGGTGAAATGAGAGAACACCTGAACCCACTGCCACGCAGGCTCCTGCCCTACCACCGGATCCACCGGCGATTCACGCCACGACTCGATCCTGATTTTGTTGTGCGCCAGCATCATCGGCTTGGCGCTGGCAACGAAGTTCAACTGAGGCAGTGCCAACGCCAAGGCGAACTGGCCGGGTTGCTGACTGGCGGTGAAGTCCAATGACCAGATAGCACCGCCGTCGGTGATCGTTTGAGGCAGGTTCAAAGTGGGTTGAACCGTTGCCCCTAACTGATCGGCGGGGGTCCCCGACCACGCCAGCGAGGAATCCAGTCCCACCAACGGGCTCAGCGCATGGGGCAAAACGTTGAAGCGATGCACGACGCCCAGGCAGGGGTAAAGTGACTGACCGTCGAGCGCTGCCGATATCTGATCCAGCATCAGGCTCACTTCTTCCGTCAGGTCTGCAGACATCAAGCGCCCGGACAGTTCCCGAACGGTTGAAGCGCTTTCATGGCGTAGCTCCAGTTCAAACAGACTGCTGAGGCTGTCATTCGCTTGTGAGACGAGTTTCCATTCCACGCCGTCTGCTACCAAAGCCTTGGGCGTTCCGAGGTCAGCAGGCACTAATCCGATATCCGGGGCTGCACCTCGCCAGTGCAAACTGATGTTTTTTCCAACCCACGAACTGCCGGCGACCGGAACAACTTTCAAGGTATGTGTCTGGCCACGCCGACACAGCACGCCGAGCGTATTGCGTTCGACCTCCACCTCATCCAGCAGGATCTTGACTTCACGCTTCCAGGGACTGGTCGCAATCGCCTTCACATCAAAAAGCTGTTCAATCGCAACGGCCTCTTCATGGGCCTTGATGCTGGCCTCGACGACCTGATCCCCTGCGACTTTCGGCGTATACAACACACTGGCCCAGCCACCGGCACCGGATCGGGTCGCAATCGTGCCTTCAGGGGTTATCCAGTCGACCCACGCGTTGTTCACCGGATCACCGTCGCCACTGGCCACGACATGCACCACCTGCACCCGCAACAGCACGCTTTCGTTTTCATCCACCACCGGAAACTTGTTGGCCTCACGCACCTCGCCGACCTTGACCAGATTGCGCGCCAGCGACATGGTTTTTTTCGGTGAAGGAGACAACAGCTTCGAGCAGACCAGCTCCAGATAAAACCGACCGTCAAGACGATCCTCGCTCGTCAGGGTCCAGGTCATATCGCGACCGATGACCGGCACCGATTCCTCAAGCGGCGGGCTGACACCAACCCCCAATTGTTCATGGGAATCACCGCTCCAGCGCAACGACAGTTCCGTGCCCAACAACGGGTTGTCCGCAGGCAGTTTCACCGTCACCGGATAATCCGAGCCCCGATTGGGATAGCCGGTTTTTTCCTCCCAACGCTTCTCATCGCCCTCGACGACCGCCAATACTTCCTTCCACGGATCCGTCGCCAATACCCGAACTTCCAACGCCTGAGTGACCACACCAGCGGCGTAATAGGGGCTGTCGACAGAGGCCTGAATGACAACGTTACCCGCTGCCACCGGTTCAAAATCGAAGTAAGCCCAGCCTTGGTCATTCGTGACGCCAGCGCCTTTCACCCCTTGGCCTTCAAATGTCCAGGTCACCGTTCGCCCGCTGAGGGCCTGGCCGGTGTAATACGACGCCACTTGCACACCCAGACGCACACGCTGCCCGTATTCAAGCACCGGGTAATACGCCGCCTCGAGCACCTCACGAAACACCAAACGATGATGCCCCAGCGATACCCTCACCGAGTAAGGCTCGGCGGTGTACTGGTTAAGCAGGTTCATCGAGAAAAGGTAGGGCCCCTCCTCGCCAATCAACGGGCAATCAAGCTGCCATTGATCCTCCAGCGGATGATCCACCCCCCAGTCTGGCGCCGCGACAACCGCGCCAAGCGGATTGTCGTCGCTGGTCAATGCCGCGTGGGTGTCCCGCCAGGCATTGTCTGGCGCGGGCAGGAATTTCAACCGGTGAGCCTCGCTCGCGGAGGCCCCCAGGCACAGGTACAGCGTCGCAGCAGGTGACACCGGTTCTTCATCCAGCATCAGCCCTTGCATCACCGCTGGCTCCAGATGCAATTGGAGATTGATTCGGGTGATGCAGATGCCCGAAATGGGGTCATTGGGGGCATTGGCCGGGCTGGACACGTCGACGGTGAGCGTGTCCCCGGCACTGAATGGCAGCGCCAGTTCAACTTCGTACTTGATCGGCTGGAACTCCAGCGGCTGACCGTTCCTCATCCGCGCCTGATCCTCCTCCACATCCCGAGATGCACCCGGCGGCAACGGGATTACCAAAGTCTCTTGCTGCCCATCAATACTGATCTTCAGCGTGCCCGCTTCGGTGTGTCGTGTCTCGCACCAGAAACCGAGGACATAGCGCGCTTGCTCAATGGGATCCTTTGGGACCTCCAACCGCTGACTGACCGAAGACTTGTTTCCAGACTTCAGTAAAGGAATAAATTCGCCATCATGGAGTTCACTTGCTCTACTCAACCAGCCTGGATTATTCGGACCTTTCTTCCAATCGGAAAACCCCTGCTTGAAATCGCCATTGCGGATCAGACTTTGATTGGCCTGGATGATCGGTTCATTCATGACGGACGGCTCCTTCGACGGTTGGGTTTTGCTCCGGGTTTTCAGCTTGGGTTACCAGGTCTTCGACGGTTCGCGCGAAGGTTGGCTTGCCGGCTTTGGCTGTGAAACGGATCCGCAGAATGATGTCCGTCAACGACAGCAGCATGGCGTGCTGCGACGTTTTTGTCGGCCGTGGAAAGTTCAACGTCCAGCGCGACACTGCCCCGGTGTTTTCGAAGGGGTTGAGCAACCCTTCATCAGGTTTCATGGCCGTCATGCCGTTATCGGCAATCCCCATCGACAAGACGATTTGTTGACCACTGCGCAGGTTGACCTGCACGTCGGAGGGGCCTGTGGCACCGTCCGGGTTGTGCAAATACCTCACAGACTGACTCGATGCCTTGGTCGCGATCATGCTGGTGATCTGCAACAAGGTTGCTCGTACATTTTCGTAAGGGCCGGTCAGCACCGGCAGATCGACCTCGATCGAGCTGATTTGTCGGCAGTAATGCCCCGGATGATCGCGATCGAACAGCAGCTGGGTAAGCTTGAATTCCAGTGTCCCCCGGTCCTGCAACTGCTGCAGCGCAGACGTCCAGTTGTCGATCCCTACTTGCGGTTCGACCTTGTCGTCAAACAATTGCCGCAAGGATACGGTTTTGACCAATTCCAGCCGTCGCTCATGGCGTTGCAGGTATTCACGCTCCATGCGCAACAAATGCCCGCGTAAGTGTTCGCCTGCGGTCAAGCCGTGACGGTTATCCAGCCAGACCTGAGGCAAGGGAAGATTCGCGTCGTAATCGCCGGTTTCCGCGTTCAACGAAGCCTGAGCGTTGAGGCACAAACTGACGACCGCATCGTACGCCTGATAATGCAGGGCCTTGAACTGGCCCAGCAACCAGCCGAACAGTTCGGCATTGGTCGCACGCTTCTTGAGGAAGTTGTAAACCGTCAGCGCCTGACTGTTGGCCGTGAGGGTCTGCTGCAGGCTGGTTTTGGCCGCCTCGACGGCATGCCTTTGAGCACCGATCTGCTCATCGATCGCCCGGATCTCCGCTGTCGCTTGATTACGTTGCATCTCCCATTCGTTGCGACGACGACGATAGGCTTCGGTGGTGGCTTGTTTGTCCGCGTCCAGTTGCTTGACCGCCGAAGCGATGTCCAGTCCAAAGCACACGGCATTGATGGCTTCGTCGACACGAAACCCACCATTGGCCAAACCGAACACATTGGGCAGTGCAGCCAGCACCCCGGCTGCTGGCTTGATGCTTGAGGACACCAGTGACAGTTTTTTTGACTCCTGCAGACTTTCCATGACCTCGTATTCAACCGCCGACACATTTTCGTCATAGAGTGCCGCATAGGCATCGGCCCGTTCCGCCGCCACGGCTCGACTTTGCTCCAGCGCGACCACATTCGCCTTTAACTGGTCGATGGCATATTCCTGCACGGTCTGGGCATAGGTGCCCAGTTTCACCAGATGGTCTTGCTGCATTTCTTCCTGCTCGATCCGATCCCGCTGCTCAAGCAAGCGCAGCACCTGGTTGCCGTATTCCTGCAGGGTTTGCACGGCACGCAACGCCGCCTCGAAAATCACGCGCCAACGGAAAGCACCGACCACCAGACGCCCGCCCATGGGTCTTGGCGCGCCAATGCCCCCGGCCGCCAGGTCTTGCAACAATTGATTGGGATCGGTGGGAGGGCTGAAAAGCGGGATCTCCATCGACTTGCCGTCAAGGGTGAGATTATTGCGCAGGTTATGCAGGCGTTGGCCGGGCAAGTCGTACATCGCGAGCAACTGATCATTGATCGGGAGTTTGAAAGGATTGTTCGCCAGCAACCCGAGCTCGGGCGGTTCGTCGGCGCCGACAGGAAAGTCCGCCAGGCTGAACCCGAGGGTTTGTTCAAATTGCTCAAGCGCCGGTCGCGACAGGCTCTTGGCCAAAAGGCCCTCCACCGTGTCGGTTTCCCAACGGTTCACTGTGCGCACCGTAGGGGCCTTACCCATGAAGAACTCGGCCTGGACGTAACACAACTTGGCCGCCACCAGGCTGTCACGGGTGAGCTGGCGGTAATACCAATCGCCCCAGGCGACCAGGTTCTTGACGTATTCAGTAAACACCAGGATCTGGAAATGGTAGGGCGCGGAATAGCCGATGGCGTCCGGATCGGTCGGTGCGCGGGTTTCAAAGCCCACATTGCCTTTGACGACGTTCAATGGCCGGCAGCGCCAGTAAAGCGGTTTAGGATTTACTGCTTTTGTAATGTCCGCCGGCGCCTGCGGATCAAACAGATAATGCAGCCATTTTTGCGCCTCCAGAAAACGATCCTCCGTGCGCAGGCGCGTTGAGACCAGATGAGGCAAATGAAAAAACAGCTCCCAGAAAAACAAACCATTGGCGCCGTTGAATGCACCGTTCGGCTCGCTGATCGTTGCAGAACCGGGGGGCGGTTCCGACAGAAACTGGGTGTCCCAATCAAGTACGGCATCCACGGAAACATTGGAGCGTTGCACCAGCTCGGGGCCGAACAGCGAATTCAGACGGGTGAATTTAAGCGTCCAGTCTGGCTGGTTGAAAGCAATAAACTGCGCCGCATTGGAAGTGTTTTTGAGCAATGCCGACGGGTCGAAGTCCGTTACGTTGGCAATCGTCAATACAAATTCTTTAAGTCCATATCCACCCGTGGCACTGCCAAAAGTAAAGGTCGGCGTCCCCCATGCACCTTTCCCCCGCTTGAAGACTTGCCATTCGGTGCCCCAGCCACCGGCAATTGGCTTGGAGGTTTTAATCGGTGCCGGGTCGCCTTCGGCTGGGTTTTTCAATGTCAATTCCAATTCAACGTTATCGGTACGGGTTTCTCCCGTGGGCCTCAAAACTCCCTGGACAATCAGCACATCCTCTTCGCCGACCCGAAACGCCACGGCCTGCACATCCAGGTAAGGCGCCAAGGTCCCTGGCGTGGCCACAGCGGCAGCGATGGTCGGCTGGTTCAGCAATGGATGCTGCACCGTTTCGGCGGTGACAAAGCGTTTGTCCGCGGCGTGCTTCAGCCAGCCGCCATCGTCTTCGGGCAAGGGACGGAAAAGCACATCGCGTACCGCTGTCACATTCAGACCGGGCTCACTCGCGCCCCCTTTGCGGTTCGTCAACAACACCCCCAATTTACCCTTGGGGTTGTGATGATCGGCCCACACGGTCGCAATCAGTCGAACGTTTTTGTCCTGGGAGTGATCTGCCGTCTGCGCGGAGCTGTGCATGTTCAGCGGTGCCGACCACTGGCCGTTTTGACTCATGAACGCCAGATTGATGTCCAGCCACGGCGGTATGCTCTTGCCATCCGCTCCCTCGACCTTGTCCCGCCACTCGGCCCACACCAGGCACAACCGCCCGCTCCAGAACACCGGGCGAATGTCCAACACCTTGGCTCCGGCCGGAATATCCACCGGCTGCCATTCATTCCACACCGCGGGATTGAGGGCGACATCGGCTGGCGAGAGTTCCACCTCAGCCTTGCGCCAGAAATACTGAAAAGGCGGCACCCGCTGGCGACCGACAAAGTAATAATCGGCGCGTGCCGGCGAGGCACCGTCCATGTAGCTGCTGATCACGTCCAGGTTGCAGGTCTGCTCGAACGTTTTCAGGTAATCCTGCAGGGCTGCCTGTACCGAATCGCTGTTCAGGCGGGTCTGATTGAGATTGTTTTCCAGGGTTTTGAACAGGCTGGTCTTGCGCTGTCGCACAAAGGGGGTCATGAAATTTTCCGGGTAAATCGCGATCAGTTGCCGCGCGGCCCAATCCGGGTAATTGCTGTAAAGCTCCCAAGTCGCCAGATCTCTTTTATCGAACTCGATCGTCGCATAGCCCGGCTCCAGCTTGCGGTACGCGGCATGAATAAACTGCTGGGCGCAGCTCGTCGCTTCGGCCACCCGGGAACTCTGAACCGGGTAGTTGTCCAGGGGATCCATGCGCAGCAGTTCGAACAGGTCTGCCGGGGTTTTCAGGAAGCTGTACTTTGGCGATTCTCCGCTCCCGAACTTCCCGATGCAGAACTCGACCAGTGCATTACGGCGCTTTTCGAGCAGGCCAGCCATATTGTTCAGAGCCATAGTCCTTACTCCTGAGGGGTTGAGCCGGAAACGCAGGACCAGTCAGCAATAGCGATCATTGACCTGCCTCCTTGCCGTCGAACGAGATGGATTCGAAATGAGCCGTGGTTTCTCCTGCTTCGGACAAAACGCTGATCTCAAACTTTCCACCGGTAGGGCTAGAGGCAAACACTCGCGTCAACCCCTCCTGGTTGGTGTAGGTCTGCTCCGGCCGGATAACCAGCAAAGGCGTTTTGGTATCGCCCACAACCTCGTAGCTCCATCGCACGAGGCTGTTTTTCCCGAGGTTTAGATGCTGGTCCATCAACGTGGCGTAGAGTTCGACTTCCTGACCGTGGGGCACGGTGCCCAACGGCACCGGCGACATGAGCGAAGGCGGAAACTGCAGTGACTGCGCGTCAGCGACAACATGGATGGTGGGGGCGTACTGCGGCTCGAACAGATCCAGCCAGAACTGCGGGGTGTCCGTGCCCATGACCTTGCCGGGCAAGAACTCTGCCTTGACCACGCCATCGACGTCCGTTTTCCCGGTGGCAATACTGCCCAGCGTGGCAAGCCAGTGAACCTTGACGCCGCTCAACGGCTTTGCGTCGATATCCTTGAGGGTCACGGTGAAGGTGATTTTCTCGCCGGGCTTGCTGGCCACCACTTCGGTCTTGTCCGGCACACAGGTCAAGGTAACGAGCTGCTGCAAATCCTCCGTGAACGCCATCTGAGGCACAGGGGATCCGGACAGGCTCAGCAACGCATGCTCGGCAGCATCCTTGTACTTCGACTTGTCCACGGCCTCTGGCAGGGTGCCGATCAAAAAAATCGTCAAGGCATCCATGCCGGTCTTCGTCGCCATGACCCGAATGCGCATCAACAGATCCAGTTGGGTCAGGTTTTTCAGGATCTTGAGTGCCGGGTCGATGCGACTGACACACTCGCGCACCTCTTGAACACTCCAGTCGAAAAACTCCGCCAGACGAATCGTAGCCGCTTGCTGGGCCAGACGCTCAGCATCAACGCTCAGGTTGTCAGGCAAGGCATTGACCTCACGCAGATAATCGAGCAGTTTCTGCGCAGGCTTCTCGCTCAACTCAAACGCCCGGGTGAGCACCGTCAGGTAGTAAAGCGTCCTCACCGTGAACGCATGTTTGTCCTCCTGATCGAGCCAGGCCTTGTGGCCGTAATCCAGGTAGTCCTGCAACAGCTGGGCGCCGAGATCGAGTTTCGCCACCACCGCACTGCGACGGCGTACATCGGCCAACAGTACAAGCAGCGGGTCAGGCTGCTCGTTGCGTCCCCGCAAGGAGTCTTCCCGATCCGACAGGGTGCGTTCGAACACCTGACGCAACAATTGGTGCACCGTTGCATTGGCCCAGGCCAGCACTTGAAACGCCTGCTCGGCGTTGACGCCCGCATAAACTGCCAGCGACTCCTTGATCACCGACGCCTGAGCCTCCTGGGCCTGCAAAAGCACGGCGAGCATTTTCTCGACAATGGCAGCGCGTGCGACTTCATCGCTCTCACCGAGGCCATCCTTCACCGCCCCGTCGAGCGCCTGCCGGGCAAAGGCCAGGTACTCGGCTTGCGTACCCGCATACGCCAGGACCAGCCCGTCAGCATCGACCAGCATCGTCAGCAAATCCAGCCAGCTTGCGTTCGCCAGCGGTGGCACACCTGCCATCAGTAACGCCGAGTGGGTGAGCTGAGCGCCTGACAACAGGCTGCGCACTTTTTCAAACAACTGGCGCTCATCGTCAGAATCGGTGGCCAATGCCTGGGGTTGTGAGATGTGCTGCAACATCCAGAGCACCGCAAGTTTGCGGTCTGCGCACCACCCCACACAGGAATGCAGGGCGTAAATGAGGTTCAGCACATCGGGTGTGTCAACTTGGGTCGAATGGATCCGGGGAGTACCCGCCAGACCGTAGAGCCATTCTTCCCCACCCAATAACGTCAGCATCAGGACGCCTTCGACCGGCGTCATGCCCAACAGACGGGGCAGCTTCACCAGGCGATAAAAACTGGAGATGACCGCAGCGGTACGCTTGAGTTTGTTGTCGGTGACGCCATGCGCACCGGCAATCGCCATGGCCAGGTATCGGTAGGTCTGCAGGTCGATCCCCAACGCACTGCACAACTGGGTGATCGTCAATTCGGAATCGCCCTGGATGGGCAACACCGAGAACTCACCGTCATCGAGCAACATGGGTTGGCGGTAGTCGCCCTGGCCATTGAAGACTTGATCAAACTGCGAGAGCGCTTCACCGCGACCGTAAATCGACAACTCGTTGATAAACGCGGCAAAGTCTGGCGCCGTACACCCGTAGCGCTCGCGTAACGACTGAAACAACCCCAGCGCATGCACGACTTTTTCCGTGATCAACCAGGCATTGTCTGATGCGCTACTGCGCGATTCAGCCCTGATGGCCGCCACCAACAACGCATCCACCTGATCGCTGGGCAGCTCCAGCCACTGATCCAGACGCAACTTGCGGTTCATTCGGTCGTATCGCTCAAGCCCATTTTCGTCGGTTGGATCCGCTGATAATTTATGCAGGAATGAAGGGCCGGTTCCGCTACCCGTAATGCTGACCGCGGGGTCGCTATTGGCATTGAGGTAAACCGAACCGGAGCGCCAGCTTTCCGGCTCAACAGGCTTGTTTTGCGGGTACGTCACGTTGGCAGAGCGCACGGGGGCGAAACCTCGTACCGACAGCAAGGCCTCCAGCCCCAGGGTGTCGAGTTTGGTTCGCTCACCAAAGAATGGCACCTGGTTAAGGTTCTGCCACGCCACGCCCCCGGCACCGAAGTTCTGTAAATAAAAAGCGTCGCGACTTTCGGAGTCTGCAGGCTCCTCGGTCAGCAACCGTCGCTGATAAGGCCCCAGCCGTGATGCGTGAGCCAGGGCACGCCCCGCGTCGGCATCCCACGCCTGGCGTTGCAAAAAATAAGGGGCAGAGATGTCCACCAGGTGCGCAAAATTGCCGACCGAAAGGCCTTGGTGACGGGCGACCGCATCCAGGGTCACCCAGTGCTGATAATAAGGCAGCCCATTGGGATATCGCGCCTCGATCATCGCGTCTTCAATATCCAGTCTGGCATCGTGCTCGGCGATGAAGGTTTCCAGCACCGGGACAATGATGTCGACCGCAGACACCGATCGATACACCGCATTGAAATCGACCGACAGCGGTTTCAGGTCCTTGCGTCGCTCATGCAGCGGCAGCTTTTCGTTGCTGCTCGAAACGGACTCGATACGCTGCTCGATCCACCTCAACAGCTCGATCAGATACGCCACTGGCGAAGCGAGAGATTCCAGAGCTTGCGACGGGCAAAAACTGGCGAACTCAGGCCTGAACAGCGTTTCGAAACTGGGTCCCGAAACCATCGACAACAAACCACTGGTCGCCCCAGCCTCATCTGTTTCATGACCGCGCAAGCTGTGCTCGATGAATTGTCGGCGCACATAAATGGCCATGCTGTTGGCCCGCCGCAAAAATCGGCGGGCGTCATCGGGGCTCACGTTGTATTCCTTCACCAGCCCCTGCACACCCTTTTCCACCAGAGGAAAAATCGAACCACCGTCTTCGATGTAAGTGTTGAGAGCAGCGTACTGTGCGCGTTGTTCTTCACTGAAGACCTGGTTCAGCAATTGCGAGACGGGGCGGGAGTCAGCCATGGTCAGGTTCCTTGAGCCGATAACGGTCCTGAACAGCCTGACAAGCCTGTCAGGCCGTGCGATTGATTGAAGAGATTTGGCGCCTGAAACCGACCACCGTCTACTGTCATAACTGACAGTACCGGCGACCGTTCATCGAGAAGTTGATTCAGGCTTTGGGGGACGCCGGCAGGATTTCGAAGCGTTGGCTGTCCACCCAATCGGACACCGTCGCGCCATCCCCATCGTCAGTGAGGGTCTGCCTGAACCGGCACCAATTGCCGCCGTCGGGCAGCGGCTGCTCCGCACTGCCCTGCCAGCCACTGGTGCTGACGGCAATATTCGGCGCCCACACCTGCTCAGGGTTGAACCAGCTCATGACGCGCCCGACTCCCGGTTTACCCTGACCTTCAAAGTGAACCGGATCACTGACCCAACATCCCGCCGCCGGCACATTAATGGACGGCACAAACGTACCCAGCACGACCGGTCGTTCAGGGGATTCGGCCGATTCGAAACCGTCGCACGACGCCACAGCCACCAGGCCATAGCGACCGCCAGGCTGATCGAGCATCAGCGTCACCGACCAGGTGCGATCCTCCAGCACCGGACTCTGCCCCAGCACCGTCAACGCAGCGTCCCTCAGTTTCACCGTCACGGTATCCCCTGGCACGCCAAAACCTGACACCACCACCCGCCGACCGAGCTGTTCGTCCAGTGCCGGGGTTTCGATATACGGGGCCGCCGGCACGACGTTGTAGTTCAACGGGCGACTATCCCGGGATGTCCGTTCTTCAAAGGTTTGCCTGGCCCGGATGATTTTGGCCCCCACCGGCAAGGTCACCTCGGCCTTCCAGCGGCCATCCGTGCCCACGGGAATATCCTTCAACAAAGGCTCGGCAGCACCATCGAGCCAAACCTCGACCCGCGCACCCGATGTGGCCCACCCCTCAAGCGTCGCGGTTCGTGGCAGATCGCCGTT
This sequence comes from Pseudomonas sp. GL-B-19, assembly GCF_019956415.1. Taxonomy (GTDB): domain Bacteria; phylum Pseudomonadota; class Gammaproteobacteria; order Pseudomonadales; family Pseudomonadaceae; genus Aquipseudomonas. Next base: position 28,764 of record NZ_JAHBDK010000014.1, on the reverse strand, counting down.
TTCCGTTGGCTGTGTAAAGACCGGTGGCAGCAGCACCACCTCAAAATCGACCATGTCGCTGCGGGGGGATGGCCGCTCATAGCGCGTTTGTAGCGCATCGATGGTGTACTTTCGAAAGCTCAGACCGGTGAGTTCGATTGACCACTCACCGTCGGCTGTCAGCAGCTTGGGGTCTCCCAGATCCCGCCCGGATTGAGCATCGCGCAGCTGCATCGTGGCCCCGGCCATGCCGTCCCGACCCTCGACCGTCATGTCGCGACCGACCTCAGAGTCGGGCTCGGGTTTAGTGAACACCGGTTGGGGAATGGGCGTGTAGACCTTGAAGGTTTCAGACGCAGCGGGCGATGTTTGCGAGGCAGCCGTCTGGGTTACGGTGACGGTGTGAGTGACAACATCCGGCTCAAACCCAGTCCCGCGCTGAAAGGTCCAGTTTGGGCCGGTAACGATGGCAGGATGCTTGATGGTGGGGGCATCGCTGAACGTGAGTTCAACGACTGCATTTGACCAGCAGGTGCCGGAGAATTTTGGAGAGAAGCCGTCCTCTACCACCAGGCCAATGATAGGTGCCAATGGTGGGATGGTGACTATGAGGGGGACCCAGGTCGGCGACTGCTGACTATCCAGAAATTGCCTGACATGAACATCCCGCTTGAATGTCGGCCCCCACACCTGGGATGCCTGGCTCGACCACTTGCCTGCGGACACGAGCGCGTTAGGGGCGGGGAAGGTTCTGCCACCGGGATCAGCGATCTTCACCGTAGCGTTGTTGGTGCCATTGCCGGAGAAGGTCGGCCGGTATTCCGTCGTGCACTTTATGTCGCTCGGATCCGGCAGCACCCGGTTGACGGTAAATGCGTAAGGCTGTGACTCAATCCAGCCATTGGCATTGTCCGAGACTTTCTGAATCGCCCTCAGGCTGTAGGTGCCAAACGGCCAGTTGGTCGCGGTGGTTTCCCACCGGCCACCTGTCACTGTGACAGCGGACGGCGGCGTCCCTCCCGGCCCGCTGACGACAGTGATCTCGACCGTTGCGCCGGTGTGGCCAGTGCCTGAGAACTTGAGCGAGGTTTCGGTTGGATATGAAATGGTGACGGCGGTCAGTGCTGGAGGACGGACTTTGAACGACCGGGCTGCGCTCTCATCAGAAGGCACACCTCCGACAATTTGTCGCGCGACAATCGAAAACGGACCGGGGGGCATATCCCTGTCGAATCTTGTTATGGTCCACTGCCCCTGCGGACCTGCGATCCCCTCCCCGATCTTGAACGAATGATCAAGGTCCTTAAGTACTTCGACAATGGCATTTGCAACAGCACCTGTTCCGGATATTGGCCCTCGCATATCAGTGATAGCACCGGTGCCAGGCATGTAAATGTCAGGCACTGAAGGTACTGGAGGCACCACAATAAAACTTCGGTGAGACCATGCTTCATTACCCGACAGCAAATGCCGAGCCGCAATAGTTACCTTTCCTGTTCTGTCACTCAAATCAATGGGTATTGTCCACATTCCTCCAACGTCGACAATACCCCGACCCAATTCTTTACTTCCGCCCTCATTGACGATTTGGATGACTTGACCAGCTGCTCCTTGACTACCAGTGATTACTATATTTTTTGACGCGACCACGTCCGCATTTTCGAGGGGGGTTAAGAAGCTTGGTGATTTTAGGTAAGTTATGTTTTTTACAGCGGATTTCCGAGAGTCAAAGTTTGGAACGGATTGCTCGACGTATATTTCATACGTTCCTGAATTGCCATTTAATGTAGTCGACCATCTACCGTTACTTGACTGAAAATCCCCACTGATTGGACGCCCGTCAACCGAACAAATCCTGAGGGTAGTGGCATCGCCGCCCGTTCCTGTAATGACATTTGTAAACGTTGCAGCATTGTCAATTTTGGGCAAGGTACTCATATAAAGATCAATGGTGTGCCAGCCTGAATTCTGACTCCCGTACTGCCAATAATGATTCAGTTTTAAAGGACCTGAATTGTTTTTGTAGCTGAATCGGCTAGAGTGCCATGCATTTCCTGCGGTCCATTTGCCGTGAGAAAACCAATCCTCTATGTCATTTATCATGACCTGAAGCCAAACCTGGTGATTACCATCGACGTCTATGCGGTACTCAAACGACTCATCCTGGCTCACTATTAACCCATCATAGATATAGGGAAATCTGACCGGATTAATAGCTACGCGGGTATCCGGGTTTTCCATGTCGGTCGACGGCAAAGTCTCCCCTTCACTGACATCTTCAACGCGACTGCGCTCAGTCTCACGGAACTTGCTTTCATCTTCGGACATGATCTCACTCCTTCGCAGCCTGCTGTGGAAAGCCCTAGGCTTTCTTTCTAACTGCGAACCCAGAAGTTGCCAACCTGTAAAATCTGACAGTTCCGACGAGCGGCACCCTCCTGCTTTGCGCGATCAAGGCCGCGCCTTCGCCCTTCGGCTCATTGACTACACAACCTTGCGCAACGGACTACACATCCGCCAGAATCCGCCGGCTTGTGCACCTTGGCCCTGCCCCGTAACTTGATCCGTGTCGCTGCCAATCAGCGATCGGGTTTAGTCGCCCGGTGTTTGTACGATGTGCATAGGCGTCATCCAGTCGGGTTTTCCCTATCCCCCGCACTTGATGGTGGCTGTTCGCAGGGCGCTCTCGGGCGCGCCGGTTCTCGTACTCACCGGTCGACTAACCTGCTTACAGCCGCCACCCCTCGTTTAGTCGCGAGGTCGAGGCAGCCCCAATCGAGTACGAAAATATGTTCAAACCAACACCCAATCCACCCCCCGAAACCGACCCGGTTTCCCCCTACGCCACCCTCGATTCACGAAAGCTCCACGCCGCCGCCGACAAGGCGCTCGACCATTACCTCAAACCCGACGTCGAATCCCTTCGCACTTCCCAGGACCGCGCCATGAAAATGTTCACCGTTGTCCCGGATGCCAATCCCGAAGCCCTGACCATCCAGACCTACGAGACCTTTTCGTCGGTCAGCATTCTGCTGCTCGACCTGGCCGAAAGCCTGGAGGACAGGCCACGGCATCTGGCGATGGTGATTTATCAGATGAGTGAGTTGGGGTTGATGCTGGTGGAGCGGTCGCTGGATAACGAGCGGGCGATCAAGACGAAGTAGTCGTTACCGGTCATTCTTTGTTGTTTGTAATGACGTCATCGCGAGCAGGCTCGCTCCCACAAAGGATTTGTGAACACAGGAGATTCAGTGTGGGAGCGAGCCTGCTCGCGATGGCAATCGTGAGAGCGCCGCTAAACTCAGGCAGACGCCGGCAACGGCTGAAAACTGAAGTACTGCCTCAACGCCTCCACCAATTGCCCATACTCCGGCGGTGCCCGTTGCAGGCTGAACCCGGAGTCGTAGTGCTGCGGCGTTTCGTCTTCATGGCACCACAGGCAACTCGCCGCCAGGTCGATGACCTGCAGGCAACCATTGGTGGCGGGGATTTTCAGACGCAGGTCGAAGTCGACGCCCACCATCATGGGCAACTGGCTGATCAGCATCAGCCCGTCTTCAGACACGTTGCCGAGAAAGCCTATGGGTTTGTCGGTGACGCTGTTGAATACTTTCAGGAAATACGGCAGTTGATGCCGCGTGATCCGGCGGTTGGTAAACATGCGCAAATGGCCCAGCAAGACCCTTAAGCAGGGCCGCACTACTGCTTCGGAACGGGTCTTCCTCTTTATTGATAGAAGTGAAGGCGCGTTCTCCCTGATCCCGGTGCGACAGTCCATGCAACCGCTGACGCTTACTCCTGCCGATCACAGGTATGCACTCGGGTTTAGAAGCAAAGCTCTAAAACCGATCTCTTGGACTATAGCTCACCACCGCCAGTGAGCCAGCCCTTGCGTGACGACTGCAATCAGTACTGCTTCGGGGGCACGGCTGCGGCGCTTCGCAGCGGGTAACGGCCCTGGCTCTCCAGGGTTTCCAGACGCGCGCGGGCGCGGTAGGCGTATTCGCTGTGCGGGTACGTCTCGATGATGTACTGGTAAGTCTGCGCCGCATCGATAAACAGCATCTGCTTTTCGAGGCACTGGCCGCGCATCATCGACACTTCCGGCCACACATAAGGCCGCGCACGGCTGGAGCGCTCGACTTTTGAAAGTTCGAGTATCACCTGCTCGCAATTGCCACGGTCGTAGGCGCTGTAGGCGAGATTCAAATGATGGTTCATCGACCAACGGGCGCAGCCCGTCACACTGAGGGCAAGGACGGCAATGAGCGCGAATCGCATGGGGGTTCTCCTGTCTTGAGCTCTGTATCGACCCGTTGTGCTAAATCTTCAGGCTGCTGGTCACTATCGTTTAAAGATAAAAGCCAATAAGTAGTGCATTCGAACAATGACTACACCCCAAGAGCATAGTAGCCTCACTCAGCGCTTGAACTCAGGAGTCTTTGCATGTCCGTCCGTCGTACCAAAATCGTCGCTACCCTTGGCCCGGCCAGTAACTCGCCGGAAGTTCTCGAACAGCTGATTCTGGCTGGCCTGGACGTCGCCCGCCTGAACTTCTCCCACGGCACCCCCGACGAGCACAAGGCTCGCGCGAAGCTGGTGCGTGACCTCGCCGCCAAGCACGGCCGCTTCGTCGCCCTGCTGGGTGACCTGCAAGGCCCGAAAATCCGTATCGCCAAATTCGCCAACAAGAAGATCGAGCTGAAGATCGGTGATCAATTCACCTTCTCCACCAGCCATCCTCTGACCGAAGGCACCCAGCAGGTAGTCGGTATCGACTACCCCGACCTGGTCAAGGATTGCGGCGTAGGCGACGAGCTGCTGCTCGACGACGGCCGCGTGGTGATGCGCGTGGATACCGCCACCGCCACCGAACTGAACTGCACCGTGCTGATCGGCGGTCCGCTGTCCGACCATAAAGGCATCAACCGTCGTGGTGGTGGTCTGACGGCTCCTGCCCTGACCGAAAAAGACAAGGCCGACATCAAGCTTGCCGCCGAGATGGAAGTCGATTACCTCGCCGTGTCCTTCCCGCGTGACGCCGCCGACATGGAATACGCCCGTCAACTGCGCGACGAGGCCGGCGGTACTGCCTGGCTGGTGGCGAAGATCGAACGCGCTGAAGCCGTGGCTGACGACGACACCCTCGACGCACTGATCAAGGCGTCCGACGCGGTGATGGTTGCCCGTGGTGACCTGGGTGTGGAAATCGGCGACGCTGAGCTGGTGGGCATTCAGAAGAAAATCATTCTGCACGCACGCCGCCACAACAAGGCCGTGATCGTCGCGACTCAGATGATGGAGTCGATGATCCAGAACCCGATGCCGACCCGTGCCGAAGTGTCCGACGTGGCCAACGCCGTGCTCGACTACACCGACGCCGTGATGCTCTCGGCGGAAAGTGCTGCCGGTTTGTATCCGCTGGAAGCCGTTCAGGCCATGGCACGCATCTGCATCGGCGCTGAAAAGCACCCGACCAGCAAGACCTCCAGCCACCGTATCGGCAAGGTCTTCGAAAGCTGCGACCAGAGCATCGCGCTGGCGGCCATGTACACCGCCAACCACTTCCCGGGTGTAAAGGCGATCATCGCCCTGACCGAAAGTGGCTACACGCCGTTGATCATGTCGCGCATCCGTTCGTCGGTGCCGATCTACGCGTTCTCCCCGCACCGCGAAACCCAGGCCCGCGCGGCCATGTTCCGTGGCGTCTACACCGTCCCGTTCGACCCGGCGTCCCTGCCGCCTGAGCAAGTCAGCCAGGCTGCGATCGACGAGTTGCTTAAATTGGGCGTTGTGGCGAAAGGCGACTGGGTCATCCTGACCAAGGGCGACAGCTACCACACCATCGGCGGCACCAACGGGATGAAAATCCTGCACGTTGGCGATCCGATGGTCTGAGTGACCGACCGCTGAAAAACAAAAGCCCCGCCATGTGAATGGCGGGGCTTTTTGGTTTCTGGTCCAAAAGTTGTGTTGTCTGGCCGGGCCCCATCGCGGGCAAGCCCGGCTCCTACAGGGGTTGGCGGTGTCCACAAATCCAGCGTTCAACTCAAAACCTGTGGGAGCTGGGCTTGCCCGCGATGAGGCCCGTCCAGTCACCGAAAATTCAATGCCGCTTGATAAACCCGGTCAACGCCGCCAACGCTTCCGGCGACCGCAACCGCTGGGTGAACAACGCCCCCTCTTCTTCGATCACCTTGCGCAGCAATTCCCGGTCCGGCGCTTTCATCAATTGCTTGCTGATGCGCACCGCTTCCGGCGGCAACGATTCAAAGCGCAACGCCATCTCCCGCGCCTTGGCCAACGTTGCTTCGCCACTGCCCAACGCTTCAGTGGCAATGCCCCACTCTGCCGCCTGTTCACCACTGAAACCTTCACCCAGCAGCAACAACTCCGCTGCTTTGGCATGCCCAAGCAAGCGCGGCAGGATCAGGCTGGAGCCGAACTCCGGGCATAAGCCGAGATTGACGAAAGGCATGCGCAGGCGAGCATCACGGCTGACGTAAACCAGGTCGCAATGCAGCAACATTGTCGTGCCGATCCCCACCGCAGCACCGGCCACAGCGGCGATTACCGGTTTGCGGCACTCCAGCAAATTGAGCATGAAGTGGAACACCGGGCTATCGAGGCTACCCGGCGGTTGTTGGATGAAATCGGCGATGTCGTTGCCGGCGGTGAAGCATTCAGCGCTGCCGGTGATCAGCACGGCGTTGATTTCAGGGTTGGTATCGGCCTGCTTCAGCGCCTCGGCCATATGGCTGTACATGGCGCGGGTCAGGGCGTTTTTCTTCTCGGGGCGATTGAGGCGCAGCGTCAGCAAACCGCATTCGCGCTCGATCTGGATGATTTCGGTCATGGGGGTCTCGCGTCTGAAAAAATCAGCGCTCAACCACGAGGCAGGAACACATCGGCCAGCAGTTGATTGCGCGGCAATCCCGCGAGGTACAGGCGCCGGGAAAAGGCGTCGACACTGTCGGGGGCTCCGCAGACTAAGGCCAGGGTTTGCCGGGAGACAAGCCGCAGTTGCGCCAATGCCTGCGGCAACTCGGCCGAAGTCCAGCACTCGACACTCAGGTTATCGCGGCCATCGGCCATGGCGTGCAAGGGTTTGGCCAGGTAATGCTCGTCGGCGTCATGGGCCAGGTGAATGACGCGAATGGCGCCCTGGTGATCCTGACGCAGCGCTTCGCGCAATACGCCAAACAGCGGACCTAAACCGGTGCCGGCGGCCAACAGCCACAGCGGCCGGGTGTGCCAGTCCGGGTCGTAATGCAGAGCGCCGCCGCGCAGTTCGCCGAGGCGGATCGAATCGCCGATCTTCAGCTGACGGGCCGCGTCGCTAAATTGCCCCGGCTGACGACAATCAAGGTGAAACTCCAGAAAGCGGTCTTCTTGCGGCAGGCTGGCCAACGAATAAGGACGTGCCACATTGCCCGACCACAACACCAGATGTTGCCCGGCGTTGTAGCGCAACGGGCGTTGCGGCGTCAGGCGCAGGCGCAGCACGCTGGCGCTCAACCAATCGACGGCGGCAACCTCGGCCGGAAGACCATCGACCTGGGGATCGAAGGTATGCACTTGCAAATCCTCGACCACCTGGCACTGGCACGCCAGGCGCCAGCCTTGTTGGCGTTGCTCTGCGCTCAAGGCATCGGGGCGGCTGTCGCTCGGTAACCCCTGCACACATTGGACCAGGCAGGCATGGCAACTGCCGGCGCGGCAACTGTAGGGGACGGCCACACCGTTTTGATTCAAAGCATCGAGCAGGTTACTGCCCGGTACCACCGACCAGCGGCGCTCGCCGACCCGCAACTCAGGCATCGACGTTCTCCCAGGCCGCCGCACAACGGTTGCGACCGTCACGTTTGGCGCGGTAAAGCGCCTGATCGGCGCGCTGCAAGGCGTCGTCGAGATCGTCGCCCGGCTCCAGCAAGGTCAGACCCGCCGACAAACTGAGATGGGCGACGTTGAGGCCGATCAGCTCGACACCGGTGAAGGCGATGCGCAACCGCTCACAGCACGCGGTCAGACGTTCGGCATCGCAATCGGACACCATCACCACGAATTCTTCGCCGCCATAACGCGCCAGCACATCGCCGTCGCGCAGGCACGCGGTCGCGACACCGGCAAAGGCTTGCAGAACCTGGTCGCCCGCCGCATGGCCGTGCACATCGTTGATGCGTTTGAAGTGGTCAAGGTCGATCAGCGCCAGCCCATGCATCACGCCAGCGTCCATGGCGTTCAGTTCGCGGGAGGCCAGGCGCAGGAAATGGCGGCGGTTGAACAGCCCGGTGAGTTCGTCGGTGGCGACCAGGTCTTCGAGCTGGCGCATCATGCCGCGCAGGGTGTCCTGGTGCGCTTGCAAAGCGAAGCGCCGCTGGCGCATGCGCTGACGCGTAGCCTGGACATAGCGGGCGTAGAGCACCAGCCAGATCAACACAATAAGCAACACGCACACTTGCAACCCGGCCAGCGCCGGGTCGTGGAGCTGAAAGTGGTAGCCCTCCCACAGCGTGATCGCACTGAAACTGAAAAACACCAACAGCGCACACCGCACCAGCGCTCGGCGCGAGAGATGGAACAGTCCGAAAAGCAGGATCAGCACGTAAAACACCAGAAACGCGCCGCGTGCCTCATCCAGATTGGCGATCAGCCAGGTTTGCCACCCCAGCCCCATCAACACTTGCGCTTCGGTCAGGCTGGGATCGGAAAAGCGCTGGTTGCGGCCGCTGTAAAACACCGCGAACAATGCCGCTTGGCTGATGACCACCAATGCAGTGCCGACGGCCAGGCTGGCCACCGGTTCATCGTAGTGTCCGGAGAAAAACGCCAGCCACAGTAGCATCAGCGCCAGGGCGTAAGTGCCGGCTGCAAGGGCAAAGCGTTTGAGTAAAAGCTGTTGAAGGGCGTTATGGGTCAATCGTTGACTCACCATGCGAAAGAAAGCTGTTTGAGTGTCCTACTCTACAGGCCGGGTGCCACTTTAGTGGCGAGCCGGATAAATAACCATACTATTTTTGGGGCAGAAAACTGGCGTCAAAAGCATGACCCGTTTTCGCTCATACCTGACCCTTGCCCCGATCCCTGTAGCAGCCGACGCAGGCTTCGCCAGCTGCTACAAGGGCCGCGGTGTTATGCGACCAACGATTGACTACCGGCGGGTGTGCCCGCAAGCGAGGCGCGCTATACTGCCGCGCCTTTTTAGCGTCGCGCCAGCAGCCCCGGCGTGCCTTGAAAGGTGCTTGCAACCGACCGATGCACCCAAGCTGCAAGCACCTTATTGAATGTTCCCGTCTTTTAGAGGAGCGCGACTCATGACCGTGATCAAGCAAGACGACCTGATTCAGAGCGTTGCTGACGCCCTGCAGTTCATTTCCTATTACCACCCCGTTGACTTCATCCAGGCGATGCACGAGGCCTACCTGCGCGAAGAATCGCCGGCAGCCCGCGATTCCATCGCACAGATCCTGATCAACTCGCGCATGTGTGCCACCGGCCACCGCCCGATCTGCCAGGACACCGGCATCGTCACCGTATTCGTTCGCGTGGGCATGGACGTGCGCTGGGATGGCGCCACCATGGGCCTGGACGACATGATCAACGAAGGCGTGCGCCGGGCTTACAACCTGCCGGAAAACGTCCTGCGCGCCTCGATCCTCGCCGACCCGGCGGGCGCTCGTAAAAACACCAAGGACAACACCCCGGCCGTTATCCACTACTCCATCGTTCCGGGTAACACCGTTGAAGTGGACGTGGCGGCCAAGGGCGGCGGTTCCGAGAACAAGTCGAAAATGGCCATGCTCAACCCGTCCGACTCGATCGTCGACTGGGTGCTGAAGACCGTTCCGACCATGGGCGCCGGCTGGTGCCCACCGGGTATGCTCGGCATCGGCATCGGCGGCACCGCCGAGAAAGCCGCCGTCATGGCCAAGGAAGTGTTGATGGAATCCATCGACATCCACGAGCTCAAGGCTCGCGGCCCACAGAACCGCATTGAAGAAATGCGCCTGGAGCTGTTCGAGAAGGTCAACCAACTGGGCATCGGCGCCCAGGGCCTGGGTGGCCTGACCACCGTGCTCGACGTGAAGATCATGGATTACCCGACCCACGCCGCTTCGTTGCCGGTGTGCATGATCCCGAACTGCGCCGCCACCCGTCACGCGCACTTCGTGCTCGACGGTTCCGGCCCGGCCTCGCTGGAAGCGCCACCGCTGGACGCCTACCCGGAAATCGTCTGGGAAGCCGGCCCGTCGGCCCGTCGCGTCAACCTCGACACCCTGACCCCGGAAGACGTGCAGAGCTGGAAGCCGGGCGAAACCGTCCTGCTCAACGGCAAGATGCTTACCGGTCGCGACGCGGCGCACAAGCGCATGGTCGAGATGCTGAACAAGGGTGAAACCTTGCCAGTGGACCTCAAAGGTCGTTTCATCTACTACGTCGGCCCGGTTGATCCGGTGCGCGAAGAGGTGGTGGGCCCTGCCGGTCCGACCACCGCGACGCGGATGGACAAGTTCACCCGTCAGATCCTTGAGCAAACCGGCCTGCTGGGCATGATCGGCAAATCCGAGCGCGGCCCGACCGCAATCGAAGCGATCAAGGACCACAAAGCCGTTTACCTGATGGCTGTCGGCGGCGCGGCTTACCTGGTGGCGCAAGCCATCAAGAAGTCCCGCGTGGTGGCTTTCGCCGAACTGGGCATGGAAGCGATCTACGAGTTCGACGTCAAAGACATGCCTGTGACTGTTGCGGTTGACAGCAAGGGCGAGTCGGTCCACATCACCGGTCCTGCCATCTGGCAGAAGAAGATCAGTGACAGCCTGGCAGTAGAAGTGCAATAAGCGCTTTAGCGGGCTAAAAAGCGGCCGGGGTGTCTGAATAGACGCCCCGGCCGTTTTTTTTGCGCAAAAAATAATGCCCATGGCATTAAAACCGAAGTGTTTACAACTACTCGGTCTAGAACTCCCCGCCTGACCTGTCAGATCTGACAGGTTACGAATGGCGCTCATCTTGTTAGCGTCTGATCCATCCAGCGACACCGTAGTTACGGGCGAGCGCCAGGCCAAACACAGGATCAGCCCCATGCAAGACCAAGCGTCCCTGAGCATCACTGAACCCTCTATCGCCAAAAGTGCATCCATCGCCACCATCGGTAAAAGCTGGGGCAAGGTGGGTCTGAGCGGAGGCGCTTCATTTGTACTGTCACTGCCTTTTTCGCCCGGCCGCGGCTGGGACCCTCAGCTCTCTCTGAGCTATAGCAGCCAATCCGGAAACGGACCGTACGGTGTCGGTTGGCATTTGAACCTCATCGCCATCACCCGCCAGACTAGCAAAGGGGTGCCTCGCTACACTGACGATGATGTGTTCCTCAGCCCAACGGGCGAACAGCTCATGGCCGAGCGCGATGGCGAAGGCAAGATCAAGTCCAGAGAAGAATCCGAATACAGAGGATTGCCCATCGGGGCTCACAGCGTGGTGCAATATTGGCCGCGGGTGGAAAGCTCCTTTGATGTGGTCGAATTCTGGCGCTGCGAAGCCAACCCCGATGGTTTCTGGCTGGTGCATGGGGCCGATGGCAGCCTTCACCTTTTCGGCAGGATAGAGACCGCGCGCAAGGCTGACCCACAGGACCCGAACCGGGTTGTCGCCTGGTTGCTGCAAGAAAGCATGAACGCTCGCGGCGAGCACATCTGTTACGAGTACAAACAGGAGGACCCGACCCAGGATCCTGACCCGCATGACTACCGGGCCCAGCGGTACTTGCATCGGGTGCTGTATGGCAACTTCGAGGCGAGCAGCCATTTGTATGGCTGGAACGTACTGAGATCTGCGCCGCCTTCATGGCACTTTCACCTGGTGTTCGACTATGGCGAACGCACGCGGGACCTGACTGAAAAACCTGTCTACGACGGCCCGACGCTTATGCCATGGCTGACCCGTAGCGACCCCTTTTCGTCCTATGGCCAGGGCTTTGAAGTCGGCACTCGCCGTCTCTGCCAGCAAGTGCTGATGTTTCACAATTTTCCGCTGCTGGGTGATGAGCCAGTGTTGGTCCGCCGCTTGCTACTGGAGTACTCGGTCACCGCAGAGCCCTGGTCTTACAGTCAAATCACTGCGGCGCATTATCAGGCGTACGACGCGAGCGGCACCGTGGAAAACATGCCCCCGGTGGAGTTCGACTATGCGGATTTCGAACTGAATAAACAGCCGACACCGTTCTTCCCATTCGAGAACATGCCGGGCATCGAAGAAGGTCAACGCTATCAGTGCGTTGATCTGTTCGCAGAAGGTCTGCCGGGCTTCCTGTGTCGTTATGACCAATGCTGGTACTACCGCGAGCCGCTGCGTGACCTGACCGGTGGCGATCACATCAGCTATGGCCCGTGGACAGCGCTCGGCGAAATCCCGGTCGCGGATCGCAACCAGCAAGCGCATCAAGCGCTCATGGACCTCACCGGTGACGGTCGCCTGGACTGGCTCGTTGCTCAGCCCGGCATGAGCGGTTTCTACACGCTGAATCCGGATAAAACCTGGTCAAGCTTCATTCCATTCACGGCGTTCCCGGCGGAGTTTTTCAACGTCCTTTCGCAGTTGGGTGATTTGACGGGCAACGGACTCAGCTCCCTGGCGCTGATCGGCCCCAACGCGGTGCGCCTTTACGCCAATAATCGTGAAGACGGTTTTGTCAGGGGCGAAGATGTCCTTCATAAGCCGATTGATGACCGTTTGCCATTGATCAGCAACTCACGCAGCGAACTGGTGTTTTTGGGCAATCTGCTGGGCAGCGACATGACCGAGTTGTGCCGCATTCGCCACGACGAAATCAAATGCTGGCCGAACATGGGGCATGGGCACTTCGGTACGGGGTTTGTCATGAGTGCCCTGCCCTTCAAATACGACACGTTCGACGCGGCACGGGTACGGATCGCAGATGTAAACGGCTCCGGCGCCCCCGCGCTGATTTATCTGAATTCGGACGGATTCGAAATTTACCTCAACCGGGGTGGCAACGGTTTTGAGCAGGTTCCCATTCCGGTTGCCTGGCCCGAAGGCGTGCGTTACGACAACCTGTGCCAGGTCACGCTCGCCGATCTCCAAGGGCTCGGCTGCACCAGCCTGATCCTGACCGTACCGCACATCAAACCCCAACACTGGCGCTATGATTTTGTCAGCGCCAAACCGTATTTGATGATCGCCAGCAATAACAACATGGGTTGCAGCACCGAGGTGGTGTATCGAAGTTCCGCGCAGTACTGGCTGGACGAAAAACAGCGAATGCTCAAGTTCAAGCGCCTTCCCGTTTGTTACTTGCCTTTCGCTATGCAAGTCGTCAGTCAGCAAACCCAACGCGACGAAATCACCGGCAATTGCCTGAATCAGTTTTTCAGCTATTTCGAGGCTTGGTACGACAGTCAGGACCGAGAGTTCCGTGGCTTCGGACGGCTGCACCAAACCGACAGCGAAACCGCCTCGGACGAAGACGAAAGCTTCACTGCCCCGGCATTGGTCTGCACCTGGTTTCATACCGGCAGGCACATCGATATGCCGCGCGATGGTTACTTCAATCGCGATGACAAGGCACACCCGCTGGGCGACACGCTTTTTTGTCGATATCACCCGAGCGATGAGTGCGAAGAACTCATTACGCCGGCCGATGAAGCCACCGCGCACGAAATCGCCCGCGCCCTGTCAGGCTCTGTGCTGAGAATGGAAATTTACGCGGCGGATGACCCGGTCCCGGCCAATCCGTACCTCGTGGAACAGTCCCGATACATCGTGCGCCAAGTGCGTGAACGCGGTGAACACCACCCCAATGCGGTGCTGATGCCGTCGCTATTGGAAAACATCAGTTACCACTACGAGCGCTTCGTCGAAGACCCGCTGTGCCGCCATGTCATCAACGTGAACCGGGACGCCTTCGGACTGACAAACCACAGCATCACGGTCAGTTATGCCCGGCGCAGGACCGAGGACGATGAGCCGCCGTTTGACGATGTCGACGAACGCAAATGGTGGATTGACGCCCATGATCCGGCTCAACAGAGCTACTACCTGAGCGAAACCCGCGCCGAATTTATACACCTGTCCAATCTGCAAGGCTGGAGGCTTGGCCTGCCATATCGGCAACGCGGTAGCGCCCTGGTATTGCCCAAGGGACCAGCTCCAGCGGGCCTTAGCCCAAAGGGCATTGCCTATGAACAGTTTCGTGACCTGTTCAAGTCACCCGAATGGGTGGCTCAGCGAGAGCTGACCTCGCAATCGGTGCAGTGTTATCTCAAAACGGCTGACGGCACGCGGCTGCCGGACGGCACTGCCGACTTCGAAGCATTGGCGGGGCCACTGGAAGTCGCTCAATTGAACAAGACGGCGCTGGATGTCTATGGCGACGTCAGCCCTGCGATCGATATCCGGGAAGAACTGGCGAACATTGGTTATCTGCCCATGAAGCTGTTTCTGGGTACGGACAAAGAGGCCGACGAGGAGGAAGACCAGCAGCGCAATCTTTGGTCGGCCCAATACAGTTTTGCCAGGTATGGCGACCTTCAACATTTTTATAAGGTGACGCAGTTCAACGAAACACAAAGCCATGGGATCACTACGACCCGGTACGACGACTACAGCCTGATGAACATCAGCGTCGAGCTGCCGGATGGCTGTACCACAAGCGTTGAAATCGACTACCACTCACTGCAACCGGTACGCATCATCGATGCCAACGACAACGTCGAAGAAGCCCTTTACGATCCGTCCGGCCCGCACACGGTCACCTATTACGGCACCGAAGCCGCCCTGCCCGCCGGTTTCCTGCCCATCGCCGACTATCAGCGTCCCGAAGATGACAGCGCCGGCACGGCCATCGACGCCCCAAAAGAGACACTGCAAAACGCTGCCAGTACCTGGCGCAAGGATCTGTTCAGCTGGATGGGCCAGCTCCCCCCTTCCGTCCGGCAGACACCCGATTGGCTGACCGATGGGTGCGCGCAAGGTTGGGTGTTGCCAAGCCTTCACCTACGTGCAGGCGCACGGCGGCGACTGGCCCGGCTCAAGTCCCGGACGCCGGCCGAGCAGGCATTGTGGGAACGGCTGCCGAGCGTCCCACGAATTCCGGTGCACAGCGTCGTCCTCACCGCCGACCGCGACTATTACGATCAGACACCACAGCAAATCCACATCATCCTGAGCATCATCGATGGGTTCGCACGCCCCCTGCAAACCCAACAACTGGTTGAACCCGGCGATGCCTATCTCGTGGAAAACGGCGAACTGGTGATTGAAAACGGTCAACCAAAGGTTGCGCACGCCGATCGGCGCTGGCGCATCAGCGAACGCGTGGAATACAACAACAAGGGGCTCCCCGTTCGCACCTATCGTCCCTATTTCGCCAACACCTACGGCTACATCCATGACCACGCCTTCAGGCAGTTCGGTCACCACGACAAGAGCTTTTATGACGTCCTCGGCCGCCTGATCAAGATCATCAATGCCAAAGGCGATGTCGCGCTTGAAATAATCCACCCCTGGTACAAAACCAGCCTGGACTTCAATGACACCCACGTTGAGCCGCCTGCGCAACGACGCAAGGCAGCCGTGCAATGACCGGCGCATCTCACTGGAACACCCCCGCCATAACGTCCCATGACGCGCGAGGTCTGGCGGTGCGCCACATTGCTTACTTGCGCAATGTGGCCAATGGCGCCCTGGAACCTCTCGTCACCCGGCAAACCCGGGACGTGATCAGCCACCAGGTGGAGCAACGGGACCCGCGCCTGGCCGATACACCCACCCCTAACCTGAAGTCGGTCTATGGTCTTGGCGAATCCCCCGTCATGATCGACAGCATCGATGCCGGTAAACGGCTGAGCCTGACGGGGCTGGCCGGTGAAACACGCCAACGCTGGGACGGACGGGGCAATCATTGGCGTACCACTTACGACGACCAGTTGCGTGTGATTACGCTTGAAGAAAACGATCAAGGCCCCGTCGACCTCTTTACCTACGCCACCGCACTCGATGACCCGAACCACAACCTGCGCGGACGAATGATCAGGCAAGTCGATCCCTCAGGCGCTCTTGAGCGCCACAGCTTCAGCCTGCACGGCCAACCGTTGCGCGACAGCCGAACGATCACCGGTGTCGGCACCTTTACCAGTCAGCGGACTTACAGCCCGCTCGGCGCGCTGTTAACCCAGACCGATGCCGGTGATCATCAGCAACAGATGCAGTACGACATCGCCGGGCAGCTGCAACAGGTTCGACTGCGGCTCACGCCCACCGGGAGTTGGCTGCCCGTGCTGACAGCCGCCCGGTATAACGCCGCCAGCCAGATCATTGAGCAACGGGCCGGCAATCAGGTGGTCAGCCGCTGGACGTACGATGAGGCCGATGGTCGGCTCGATAGCCTGGCCGCCGGTGTGCCCGGGCAGGAGCTGCTCCAGCACTTTCAGTACGGTTATGACCGGGTCGGCAACCTGTTACGCATCGACGATCTCGCGTTTCAACCGGTGTACTTCAAAAACCAGCTCATCGATGGCCATCGCGCGTTTACCTATGACTCGTTGTATCAGCTGACCAGCGCCACCGGCCATGACGCCGCGCCGACCTCCGATCTGCCGGGCCGTCCGATGCCGAGCGATCCCAGGAACCGTCTCAACTACAAACAGACCTACGCCTACGATGGCGGCGGCAACCTGATCAAGTTGATCCATGAACGCGCGGTGGACGGCTATACCCACCAGATGTTCATAGACCCGTCCAGCAACCGGGGCGTGCGCTGGAAAACAGGCGACCCCGCCCCCGATTTCGACAGCGTGTTCGACCACCATGGCAATCAGCTGACGTCGTCCCCCGGAAGGCCGCTGCACTGGAACAGCCGCGATCAACTGGCCGTAGCGACGCTGATTGCGCGTGACGGCGCGCCCAACGATGAAGAAACCTTTCGCTACAGCCAGGGCACGCGCGTCTACAAGCGCCACGAAACCCATACGTCTACAACGAGGCATTTTCAGCAGGTGATTTACCTGCCGGGGCTGGAAGTCCGTACCCGCGACAACGGTGAAGCACTGCACGTCATCACCCTGCCGGGCGGCCGTGGCAGCGTGCGTTGCCTGCATTGGGTCAGCAAAAAACCCGACGGTATCGATCAGGATCAACTGCGCTACAGCCTCGACGATCACTTGGGTTCCAGCCTGATGGAACTTGATCAAAACGCCCGTCTGATCAGCCACGAAGGGTATTACCCGTTTGGCGGCACCGCCTGGCTAGCGGCGGATTCAGCGCTGGAGGTCAGCTACAAGACGGTCCGTTACTCGGGCAAGGAAATGGATGAATGCGGGCTTTATTACTATGGCGCTCGTTACTACGCGCCGTGGTTGCAGCGTTGGGTGAGTGCTGATCCGCAAGGGGCTGTGGATGGTTTGAACCTTTATGGGTTTGTGGGCAACAACCCGCTGCGTTATGTGGATCACGTCGGCGAGGAAAAAGCCGAAAACGTCATCCTCAACTATTCAAGATTCATTTCGGTCCTGGAAGGGCATGCCACTCAAACACTGGGACAAATCGACAACATCATCAATAAATCCAACGTTGCCCTATCGCTGGCGAAGAACCTGGTGGGTGAATCCATCAATGCGGGTATCGGTTTTGCCGGCGGCTTCTATGCCGGCGAAAACCTCGGCAGCCTGGTGCCGCAACACACGTCGGCAGGCAGCCTCAATGCTCAAGAAGTCATGCCTTTTTCCGGTGGCCTTACCGTCGGTAACTTCGGGGGTGAAATGGCAGGCCGTACGAGCCCGTCTGTGATTCCGACTTCTCGGCTGACAGGCCCGCTGATACCACAGACATCAACCATGTCCATCAAGGCGATTGACCATGGACTGGGTCTCGGCACGAGTTCAGACCCGATCGACTGGCTTGGCGGCGCCATCAATATTTTCTTCAACAACGTGGTCGGATCTGTGGTTCCAGGGGTGGGAGCCTTCCTTGCAATGGGCTCAAGGGTTCAGGAAGCCGAGGACATCAATAACGGGCTGGATCCGGTCAAGATCAACAAAATCGAGACAATGCTGGATGAGTGGGAATCCACAGAGAATCAACGCTATGCCAATTCCGTGGCCGCCTTCAAGGTCGTAGGCGTTGATGTCATTTACCCTGCCGATGTACTTCCCAATGTCAATCACATGACCCCTCGAAGCCTGCTGGAACCGATTCGCCTCAGCGAATTGACGCAACAGCATGAAAGAACGCAAGACTTGATACGCAGAAACAAAGCCGGCCTGGCGCTCTACAAAGAGAGTAGAACGACGGATAACCAGTTTTTGTTGAAGCAGGCACGCGTTGGAAAAAGCTCCCATGCAGCGGCTTGATGGACCAAGGACCACTCGCTCCATGTCTCGGGCTCATGGCCTGTGAGTGCCAGTACGTGAACGCGGCCGTCCATAGGGGCACCCCACGTCTGACAGCCACTGACGCCAGGGGGCTGCCGGTGCGTCAGGTGGTTTACCTGCGCAGCAAAGCCGGGGGTGACGTGGCATCACTCAACACCCGAGACGTCTATAACACTGCCGGGCATCTGATCGAACAATGGGATTCGAGGCTGCCCAAACCAAATCTCAGCAACGCCTTTCGCCTCTCTGGCGAGGCCATCAGGATCAACAGTGTCGACGCAGGCAGGCGTCTGATCCTGACGGGGCTGGCCGGCGAAGAACTGCAACGCTGGGACCCGCGCGGTCATCATTGGCGCACTCGCTACGATAATCAATTGCGTGCTGTGGCCATTGATGAAAACGCTCAGCGGAATGTCGAAACCTTCAGCTATGCCGATGCAACGGCCGACCCCGCGTTCAACCTGCGGGGCCAGATGATCACGCACGTCGATCCGTCCGGCCGACTCGAGCTGAGCAGCTTCAGCCTGCGCGGTCAGCCGCGACGCGAAACCCGAACGATTGTCGATGCAAACGCCTGCGTCACTGGCCGGACTTATGGCCCCCTCGGCATGGTGCTGACGCAAATCGATGCAGGGGGACATCATCAGCATTTTCACTACGATAGTGCCGGACGCCTCAAGGCAGTCGTTCTGCAACTTGAGGATGGCGAGCAACACTGTGTGCTGGAGGATGCGCAGTACAACGCTGCCGGCCAGATCAAGGTGCAAACCACCGGCAACGGTGTGGTCAGCCAATGGACTTACGACCCGGCCGACGGTCGCCTCTGCACCCTGAAGGCCGGCAAGATCGGCGAACGGCTGCAACAGAACTTCAAGTACTTCTATGACCGGGTGGGCAACATCCTGCGCATCGAAGATCACACCCAGGCCACGGTGTACTTCGCCAACCAGCGCGTCGAGGGGCATCGCGACTTCCGCTATGACTCGCTCTACCGACTGATCAGCGCCAGCGGGTTCGAGGGTGAAATACCCAACAATCGGCCGGGTTTGCCGGATGTCATCACCCCGCTCGATCCCGGCCCCCGCTATAACTACACCGAAGAGTACGAGTGCGACTCGGGCAATAACCTGATCGAACTGCGCCATTTGCGCGACCAGCACTGCTTTACTCAGCGGATGTATATCGATCCCGCCAGCAACCGTGGCGTGCGCCGGGATGAAAACCAACCGGAACCGGATATCGAGAAACTGTTCGACAGGTCTGGCAACTTATTATGTTTACAACCGGGCCAGCCCTTGCAGTGGAATGCCCGCGATCAACTGGAGAAAGTGACTTTAGTTGTCCATGACAATGACCTGCCGGATGACGTCGAAACGTATCAGTACAGTCAAGGCGAGAGGGTCCGTAAACATCATGTGACGCATACCCCTATGGCCACTCACAGCCAGACCGTTATTTACCTGCCACACCTGGAAATCCGCACCCGCAGCAATGGCGAGCAACTGCACGTTATCAGTGTGCCACTCGCTTACGGCAGCGTGCGCTGCCTGCACTGGGTCACGGATGAACACCCTGACCAACTGCGCTATAGCCTTGATGATCATCTCGGATCCTGCGCATTGGAACTCGATCGCTTCGGTGGCCTGATCAGCGCCGAAGTGTATTACCCCTACGGCGGTACCGCC
This sequence comes from Pseudomonas sp. GL-B-19, assembly GCF_019956415.1. Lineage (GTDB taxonomy): Bacteria > Pseudomonadota > Gammaproteobacteria > Pseudomonadales > Pseudomonadaceae > Aquipseudomonas. Next base: position 8,720 of record NZ_JAHBDK010000014.1, on the reverse strand, counting down.
TGGTGGGCGGCAAAATCATTGATAGACGCGAGTTACAAGACCCTGCGCTACTCAGGCAAGGAACTGGATGTCAGCGGACTCCACTACTTCGGGTTGCGCTATTACGCGAGCTGGTTGCATCGCTGGATCAGTCCGGACCCCGAAGGAGCCGTTGATGGGTTGAATCTGTATCGGATGGTCGGTAACAACCCGATTCTGTACATCGACAAGTCGGGCGCAACCAAGGCTGTGTTTGAACTGGCCAAAGATTTCATCGGCGTTCTCGGCAAAGCCAAAAATGCCGCCGACCAGTTACACAATCTCGCGGAGGAATTCGACGGACTTGTTCCCGAAGGCGCCGATATTGCCGACGTTCGACAGAACATGACGCTGGGCAAATTCATGAAGTCCAAACATGGCTTCAAATCGATTCTCAAAGGGGCCATTGCGGGAAGCACTGTGACCTCGGCGCTGGGAAGTGTAGTTCCCGGTGTTGGTACAGGCATAGGCGCCGTCGTCGGTCTGGTGGTCGGTGCCATTGCGATGCCGTTACTGCGGTATTACTTCTTGAAGAAAGGTTTAAAACTTGCCCAAACGCTGCATACCCAGGAGTTGAAAGAGGGCTTGAGCACCGCCGTGGACACCACGAAGAAAGTAGTCAATGGCGCTCAGGACCTTTTAAGCGGCGGTAAAGAGGTGCTCGAAAAAATAAAGAATGGAGTGGCGAGTATCACGAGCTACACAGAGCCCCTGCAGAAAATGTTCTACAACCAGCTGGAGGAACTTGCCTCGGTGCATCAACGTCAAGTGATGAAACTGGTCAATACCGGCGTCGATCCTTTTGAAGCAATCGATGCCGTACTGGGGCGGGCGAAAAGCCTGGCAGATGCCCCAAGCGAAGCAGAGGGTGTGACCCAGCGACTGACCGAGTTGGCTCAGGAAGTCGTGGCGAATACGGTAGAGAAGCCGGTGCCCAAGCCCAGGAAGCTGATCCCGAAATTACATAGAACCCTCTCTGAGTCAGCCGCATGAGTGGGCCTACCTGTGAGCCGGTCAAATGAAGCAGAACCTCCACTACCGCACCCCGCGGTTGAATGTCTTCGACAGTCGGGGTTTGCCTGTCAGGCAGGTTGACTATCTGCGCCAAAACGGGCTGTTGGAAGCGCTTGTCACGCACCAGCGCTCTAACGCGCATGGGCACTTGGTGGCGCAGTGGGACCCGCGACTGTTCGACAAAGTGCCCAACCTGAGTGCGGTCTACCGACTCTCCGGTGAACCGATCAAGCTCGTCAGCGCCGATGCCGGTACGCGGCTGAGCCTCGTGGGGTTGGCCGGTGAAACACTCCGGCGCTGGGACGGGCGGGGCAATGATTGGCGCACCCGTTACGACAACCAGTTGCGTGTGATCACGCTTGAAGAGAACGATCAAGGCGCCGTCGAAACCTTTACCTACGCCACCGCGCTTGATAACCCGAACCTCAACCTGCGCGGCCAGATGATCAGGCAAACCGATCCCTCAGGCCTTCTTGAGTTCCAAAGCTTCAGCCTGCACAGCGAACCACTGCTCGACAGCCGAACGATCACCCATGCCGGAACCTTCGCCAGCAGTCGAACCTACAGTCCTCTCGGCGCGCCGCTAACCCAAACCGATGCCGGTGATCACCTGCAACAGCTGTTCTACGACATCGCCGGGCAGCTGAAAAGATCCCAGCTTCGGCTCCAACCCGAGGACAACGGCACGACCATTCTGGAAGACGCCCGTTACAACGCCGCCGGACAGATCATCAAGCAGCAGGCCGGCAACGGTGTGGTCAGCACCTGGGCTTACGACGAAGCCGATGGCCGTCTCGATACCTTGACCGCCGGTGTGCCCGGGCAGGATCTGCTCCAACACTTTCGGTACTTTTATGATCGGGTCGGTAACGTATTACACATTGACGATCTCACGTTTAAACCGGTGTTTTTCGCGAACCAGTACATCGATGGTCACCGAGCGTTCACCTACAACTCGCTGTACCAACTGACCAGCGCTAGCGGTCATGATGCCGTCCCGAGCTCGGACTTGCCGGGGCGCCCTTCGCCGAGCGATCCAAACAACCAACTCAACTACAAACAGACCTACGCCTACGACCCCGGCGGTAACCTGATCAAGTTGGTCCATGAACGCGCGGTGGGCGGCTACACCCAAGAGATGTTCATAGACCCGTCCAGCAACCGGGGCGTGCGCTGGAAAGCAGGGGATCCCGCCCCTGATTTCGACAGCTTGTTCGACCGCCATGGCAACCTCCAGACCTCATCTCCGGGAAGGCCCCTGCACTGGAACAGCCGTGATCAACTGGCATCAGTGACGCTGGTCGAACGTGACGACGGGCTCAACGATGACGAAATCTTTCGCTACAGCCAGGGCGCACGGGTCTTCAAACGCCACGAAACCCATACGTCATCGACCACCCACTTCCACCAGGTCATTTACCTGCCGGGGCTGGAAATCCGTAGCCGCGATAACGGCGAAACACTGCACGTCATCACCCTGCCGGGAGGTCGTGGCAGCGTGCGTTGCCTGCATTGGGTCAGCAAAAAACCCGACGGTATCGATCAGGATCAACTGCGCTACAGCCTCGACGATCACCTGGGTTCCAGCCTCATGGAGCTTGATCAAAACGCCCGACTGATCAGCCACGAAGGCTATTACCCGTTTGGCGGCACCGCCTGGCTGACGGCGGTTTCAGCGCTGGAGGTTGACTACAAGACCGTCCGTTATTCGGGCAAGGAAATGGATGAATGCGGGCTTTATTACTACGGTGCTCGGTACTACGCGCCGTGGTTGCAGCGGTGGGTGAGTGCTGATCCGCAAGGGGATGTGGATGGTTTGAATCTGTATGGGTTTGTGGGCAATAACCCGCTGCTTTATATCGACAGCCACGGTACACGCAAGGAGGATGCTGCAAAACAACAGATCATCGACGTGTCAAACACGCTATCGACCGTCAACAGCGAAATGAAGAAGCTCAATTATCAACTCTACAACCTCACTCGAACCCGTGACATCTACAAAACGGCAGGCAAAAAACTGCTGTTTAGCGTGGCTTCGTTTGCCCTCACTTTTCATGTGGGGGCGGCTGGCGCCGCATTGGGTACAGGCATTGGCACCCTGACGGGGCCCGCAGCACCTGTTGTGGTCCCCGTAACAGCGGCTGTCGGAGGAATTTTTGCCGCTGAAGCGGCCGCCAAATTCATGGACAAAGTCGGCGAGGAAACAGGACTGGGTTACACCATCACCCCGGATCCGTCAGCGATCTCGGTGAAAAACCTGAAAAGCAAATCCCGCGCCGAGCCTTTCAGCTTTAAAGCGGTGGCACAAAGCTTCAGCCCGGAAAATTCGGCAGGCCTGACAAAAATAGCCATCGAAACCACCGCCAGAGTCATTGGTAAACACCTCAAGGTGCCTTACCTCAAACAAACCCTGGCCATAGCGCGTCAGGCGTCCCAACTGACCGAAGCGCTCAATGATTCTCTTGGCCAAGGCGATCTCGACAGGATAACGTCCAATCTCGACGCGCTGGACACCTATCTCAATGATGTAGAAGCGCAGGTCAACGAAGCCCTTGAAACGCTGGCAGGCGCGACCGTCAGCGATGACAGGCTGATCGGCTCCCTCAACATGCCGATGAGCTCGGGTGCTCTCGACAGGTCGAGGCTTGAGCAGGACTTCAAAGTCGCACGAAGCGGGATCAAGCAAGCCAGAAACCTGGCCGGAAGAGTTTCACAGTACCTCATCGAAAAAAGAGCCGCCTGAAGGCCTGCGCGGCGCCGCCGGGCCCTGAATTTTCGGCGCAACTCCATGTTATGGTGCGCGCCCCTACTGCTGATTGTTTCGGACACCATGCTGGCGATTTCCCGGCCTTTGCGCCTGACGCTGTACACCTTGCTAATCATCGCCGGCGCCGCGCTGGCGGCCGGTTTCGCCATGCGACATACCGAACGCCAGGCCTTGGTCGAAGACGCCGCGCGCGCCAATCAGCAACTGGCGTTGTACGCCAACTCCCTGCACACCCTGATCGATCGCTACCGCGCCCTGCCCGCCGTACTTGCGCTGGACCCGGAGTTGCGCGCCGCCCTCAACGGCACGGTATCGCCTGAACAGCAGGAGGCGCTGAATCGCAAACTGGAAAAAATCAACGGTGCAGCGCAATCCTCGACCCTCGAACTGCTTGACCGCACCGGTCTCGCCGTGGCCGCCAGCAACTGGCGTTTGCCCAGCAGCTATGTCGGCCACAACTACGGCTTTCGCCCCTACTTCAGCGAAACACGCACCCAAGGCACCGGGCGTTTTTATGCGGTGGGCGTGACCAGCGGGATTCCGGGGTATTTTCTGTCCAGCGCGGTCACCGGCGACAACGGCGAGTTTCTCGGCGCAATGGTCGTCAAGCTCGAGTTTCCGGAACTGGAGCGCGAATGGAGTCAGGGCAGCGACACATTGCTGGTCAGCGATGCGCGCGGGATCATCTTCATCGCCAACCAGCCGGGCTGGCGTTATCGATTGTTGCAACCGTTGAGCGACAGCGATCACGCCGCGCTCAAGGCCACCCGCCAATACGACAAACAACCGCTGACACCGCTGGACTACCAACCGCTGCAGCACTTTGACGACAACAGTGATCTGCGGCGCGTCGCGGGCCCCGACGGGACGGCTGATTACCTGTGGGAGTCGCTGCCGCTGGCCAGTGAAGGCTGGACCCTGCACCTGCTGCGCCGCCCGCAAGTCGCCTTCGAAGACAGCCGCAACGCCGCGCTCGCCGCTGCCGGGTTGTGGCTGGCGCTGGTGTTTCTGTTGCTGTTCCTCAATCAACGCTGGCGCCTGGCCAAAATGCGTCAGCGCAGCCGCGAAGAACTTGAACGACTGGTAGAGGAGCGCACCCGCGATTTGCGTACCGCTCAAGACGGTCTGGTGCAATCGGCGAAACTCGCGGCCCTGGGGCAGATGTCGGCCGCCCTCGCCCACGAAATCAACCAGCCACTGACCGCCCAGCGCATGCAACTGGCAACCTTGCGCCTGCTGCTCGATCACGGTCGGGTCGACGACGCCTACAAGGCGCTCAGGCCGGTGGATGAGATGCTGACGCGCATGGCGGCCCTCACCGGCCACCTGAAAACCTTCGCCCGCAAAAGCCCCAGCGGCCTGCGCGAACGGTTGGACCTGGCGGCGGTGGTGGACCAGTCGCTGCATTTGCTCGACGCGCGTCTGCGTGACGAACAGGTCAGCACCGTGCTGCACCTGACACGTCCGGCGTGGGTGCGCGGCGATGCGATTCGTCTGGAACAGGTGCTGATCAATCTGCTGCGCAATGCCCTCGACGCCATGCACGACAAGCCCTGCAAACGTCTGGAAATCCGCCTCGAAGCCGACCAACAACTCTGGCGCCTGAGCGTCAGCGACAACGGTGGCGGCATCGCCGAAGAACACCTGCCGAATGTGTTCGATCCGTTTTTCACCACCAAACCGGTGGGTGATGGCCTGGGCCTTGGTCTGGCGGTATCGTTTGCCATTGTTCACGAATCGGGCGGACGCCTGAGTGCCGACAATGGCGAAAACGGCGCCGTGTTTACCCTGACCTTGCCCATCGATCTGGAGGCACCTGTCGCATGCTGAATTCAGTGATGGTGGTCGACGACGAAAGCAGCATTCGTAGCGCCGTCGAACAATGGCTGAGCCTGTCGGGTTTTGAGGTGCAGTTGTTCAGTCGCGCCGATGAGTGCCTGGCGCAATTGCCCGCGCACTTTCCCGGCGTGATCCTCAGCGACGTGCGCATGCCGGGTATGACCGGGCTGGAGTTGCTGGCCGAAGTCCAACGCCGCGATGCTGACTTGCCGGTGATTTTGCTGACCGGTCACGGCGATGTGCCGATGGCAGTCGAAGCGATGCGCGATGGCGCGTATGACTTTCTGGAAAAACCCTTCAGCCCGGAAACCCTGCTGAGCAGTTTGCGCAGGGCGTTGGACAAACGTCGGCTGGTGCTGGAAAACCGCGCGCTGCATGAGCAGGCCGATAACCGCGCCAAACTCGACGCCACCTTGCTCGGCGTGTCCCGTGGTTTACAGACCTTGCGCCGACAGGTGCTGGACCTGGCGGCGTTGCCAGTCAATGTGTTGATCCGGGGTGAAACCGGCAGCGGCAAGGAGCTGGTTGCGCGTTGCCTGCATGACTTCGGACCGCGTGCCGACAAGCCGTTTGTGGCGCTCAACTGCGCGGCGATTCCCGAGCAGTTGTTCGAGGCCGAGTTGTTCGGCCACGAGAGCGGCGCGTTCACCGGCGCCCAGGGCAAACGCATCGGCAAGCTGGAATACGCCGATGGCGGCACGCTGTTTCTCGATGAGATCGAAAGCATGCCCCTGGCCCAGCAAGTGAAATTGCTGCGGGTGTTGCAGGAGCAGAAGCTTGAACGCCTGGGCTCGAACCAGAGCATTCGCGTGGACTTGCGGATCATCGCCGCGACCAAACCGGATCTGCTCGATGAGGCGCGAGCCGGGCGTTTTCGCGAGGATTTGGCCTATCGATTGAACGTCGCCGAGTTGCGGTTGCCGCCGTTGCGCGATCGGCGCGAAGACATTCCGTTGTTGTTCGAATCGTTTGCCCAGCATGCCGCCGAGCGTTTGGGGCGGACTTTTCCACCGCTGACCGGCCCGCAACTTAGCCATCTGCTAAGCCACGACTGGCCCGGCAATGTGCGCGAACTGGCGAACGTCGCTGAGCGGCAAGTGCTGGGGTTGAGTGAACCAGAACCGATGGGTATGGATCCGGGGCAGTCGCTGGCGGCGCAACAGGAAGCGTTTGAAGCGCATTGTTTGCGCGCGGCGTTGACCCGGCACAAGGGCGATGTGAAAGCGGTGCTTGAAGAGCTGCAACTGCCACGCCGCACCTTCAATGAAAAAATGCAGCGGCATGGGTTGAGTCGGGAGATGTTCCTGCAAGACAGCTGATTTTTTGGTGCCTGATATGGCCTCTTCGCTGGCAAGCCAGCTCCTACATTAGACCTTGATCCACTGTAGGAGCTGCGGTGCGACGATTCGACTTGCCAGCGAAGAGGCCGGCACAGCCAACGCAAATAACGAGTCGGTAAGCAACTTTCCGCTCACTCTCAATCCAGCATAAGCGGATTTCCGCTCATCCATCCGTCAAAACCCCTCTAAACCGCCCCTCTGCCTCTTGGCACACCTTCTGCTATAGCCCTCACAGGCTGCGTTTAAACGCGCTCCACAAAAACAATTAGACGAAGGATCCTTCAATGGATAACTCCAACGCCCTGCCCCTTGGGTCGGCTGCCGCGCCCGCCAAAGAAAGAACCACCTCCAGCCGCATCAAGTCGATCTTCAGCGGCTCCGTCGGCAACATGGTCGAGTGGTATGACTGGTACGTCTACGCCGCCTTCTCCCTGTACTTCGCCAAGGCCTTTTTCCCCAAAGGCGACACCACCGCCCAACTGCTGAACACCGCCGCGATCTTCGCCGTCGGCTTCCTGATGCGTCCTATCGGTGGCTGGATGATGGGCCTGTATGCCGACAAGGTCGGGCGCAAGAAAGCATTGATGGCCTCGGTGTACCTGATGTGCTTCGGCTCGCTGCTGATCGCCCTGAGCCCGGGTTATGAAACCATCGGCATCGGCGCACCGATCCTGCTGGTGTTCGCTCGCCTGCTGCAAGGTTTGTCGGTTGGGGGTGAGTACGGCACCTCGGCGACCTATCTCAGCGAGATGGCAACCAAGGAACGTCGCGGCTTCTACTCCAGCTTCCAGTACGTGACGCTGATTTCCGGTCAGCTCATAGCCCTGGCCGTGCTGATCGTGTTGCAGCAAGTGCTGACCACCGAAGAGCTGTACGCCTGGGGCTGGCGCATCCCGTTTGCCATCGGCGCGTTGTGTGCTGTCGTCGCGCTGTACCTGCGTCGCGGCATGGAAGAAACCGAGTCGTTCACCAAGAAAGAGAAGTCCAAGGAAAGCGCGATGCGCACCTTGATGCGCCACCCGAAGGAACTGATGACCGTGGTCGGCCTGACCATGGGCGGCACCCTGGCGTTCTACACCTACACCACTTACATGCAGAAATACCTTGTGAACACGGTCGGCATGAGCATCTCCGACTCCACCACGATTTCGGCAGCCACGCTGTTCCTGTTCATGTGCCTGCAACCGATCATCGGCGGGCTGTCGGATAAAGTTGGTCGTCGGCCGATCCTGATTGCCTTCGGTATTCTGGGGACGCTGTTCACCGTGCCGATCCTGACCACGCTGCACACCGTTCAATCCTGGTGGGGCGCGTTCTTCCTGATCATGGCGGCGCTGATCATCGTCAGCGGCTACACCTCGATCAACGCCGTGGTCAAAGCCGAGCTGTTCCCGACCGAGATTCGTGCACTGGGCGTTGGCTTGCCGTATGCACTGACCGTGTCGATCTTCGGCGGTACCGCTGAATACATCGCGCTGTGGTTCAAGAGCATTGGCATGGAAACCGGTTACTACTGGTATGTCACAGCGTGTATTGCCGTGTCGTTGCTGGTGTACGTGACCATGAAAGATACCCGCAAGCACTCGCGGATCGAGACTGACTGAGTCATCTCGCGCAATAAAAAACAGGGGCAGACCTTCACGGGTCTGCCCCTTTTCATTGAATAAACACAATCCCCTGTAGGAGCCGGCTTGCTGGCGATGGTGTGTCAGCCAACCCCATGTCGCTGACACACCATCGCC
>NZ_JAHBDK010000013.1 GCF_019956415.1 Pseudomonas sp. GL-B-19 | reverse complement strand
ACCGATATGTGGCGCGCTACAACAATGTAAGGCGCCACAGCTACAACGGTTACCACTCGCCGGTAGCGGCAGAAAAGATGGCGGCGTGAGAACCGAAAACAATGTCCAAAATTACTGGACCAGATCAGCTTGCCCGCGAAAGCGGTGTGTCAGTCAACATAAATGCTGGATGACACACCGCATTCGCGGGCAAGCCCGCTCCTACATTGGATCTTTGGTGTTCTTTAGACTGGGTTATAGCACCGAAGCCGTTTCCGGCAGTTTCGGCTGGCGATACAGGTCCAGCAGCACCTGATCCAGTACCGAAGACGCGCCAAACGGTGCCTTGTCGTTAAGGATCGCCACCACTGCCCAAGTGTTGCCATTGACGTCGCGGCTGAAGCCGGAGATGGCGCGTACGGTGTTCAGAGTGCCCGTCTTGACGTGGGCTTCGCCGCGCATCGCGGTGGTTTTCAGGCGTTTGCGCATGGTGCCGTCGGTGCCGGCAATCGGCATCGAACTGATGAACTCGGCGGCATACGGGCTGTGCCATGCCGCTTGCAGCATGGCTGCCATTTCACGGGCGCTGACGCGTTCGGAGCGGGACAGGCCGGAACCGTTCTCCATCACCAGGTGCGGCGCCGTGATGCCTTTCTTCGCCAGCCACTGACGGACCACACGCTGCGCGGCCTTGGCATCATCCCCGTCGGCATCGGTGCGGAACTTCTGCCCCAGGCTCAGGAACAGTTGCTGAGCCATGGTGTTGTTACTGTATTTGTTGATGTCGCGGATGATTTCCGCCAGGTCCGGCGAGTAAGCCCGGGCCAGCAATTTGGCACCGCTTGGGGTGGGCGCGAGTACATCCTTGCCCTGAATGCTGCCGCCCAGTTCTTTCCAGATGGCCCGCACAGCGCCAGCGGTGTAAGTCGCGTGGTCAAGCAGCGACAGGTACGTCTGGGAGCTGCAGCCATCGCCCAACTGGCCACCGACCGTCACGGTCATGCTGCCATCGGCCTGGGTCACCGGGTTGTAACGCACGCCACCGGTGCATTGCTTGGAGTTGACGGCTTTGACCTGGTTTTCGATACGGATGCTGGCAATCGGCGGTTCCACCGACACCAGCACCCGGCCGTTGTCGTTGCGCGCCACAAAGCGCAGGGCCTTGAGGTTGACCATCAGCGAGTCGGGCTTGACCAGGAACGGCTTGTTCTCGTCGTTGCCATCATCATTGAACTCGGGCAATTGCGGTTGGGTGAAAAAATTGCGGTCCAGCACCAGGTCACCGGTGATTTGCGTCACGCCGTTGGCGCGCAGATCGCGCATTAGCAGCCAGAGTTTTTCCATGTTCAGCTTAGGATCGCCGCCACCCTTGAGGTAGAGGTTGCCGTTGAGGATGCCGCCGCTGAGGGTGCCGTCGGTGTAGAACTCGGTTTTCCACTGATGGTTCGGGCCGAGCATTTCCAGCGCGGCATACGTGGTGACCAACTTCATGGTCGAGGCCGGATTGACCGAGACGTCAGCGTTGAAAACGGTCGGGGTGCCTGGGCCTGTGAGCGGGATCATTACCAGCGATAGGGCGCTGTCTTGCAGTTTACTGGCCTTGAGGGCTTTTTCGACGTTGGGCGAGAGCGCGGTGTTGACCGGGGCGGCGGAAACGGAAAGGGCCAGAGGAAGAATGAAACTGGCCAGCAGCAATGGACGTAAAGACTTGATCATGTGCAATAAAACCCTACAGGCGAGGGGGAAAAAAACGAGGGCATGGCGATAAAATCCCTCAGTGGTCATGAAAGTGTCGGCATTATGCCCCAAGGCTTGAAGTCGTGTGCCGTGCCATACCCCTCTAATCCGCTATTTTTTTACCAGTGGTCAGACATGCACCCCAGAGAGTCGGGCAATTAGTGGCTTAAACTGCTAAAGTGCCGCCCGTTATTACTTTTGAGGATTGTTCCAATGGCGACTAACCGTTCCCAGCGTCTGCGCAAAAAACTGTGCGTCGATGAATTTCAAGAGCTGGGTTTCGAACTGAACCTGGATTTCAAAGAAGATTTGGCTGATGAAGCCATTGATGCTTTCCTCGACGCGTTTCTGAAAGAAGCCATGGAAGCCAACGGTCTGGGCTATGTTGGCGGCGACGACTTCGGTCTGGTTTGCCTGCAGAAGCGTGGCTCGGTATCCGAAGAGCAGCGTGCTGCTGTTGAAGCCTGGCTCAAAGGCCGCAGCGAACTGACTGAAGCAACCGTCAGCCCGCTGATCGACGTCTGGTACCCGGAAAAGCCGATCAATCCGGTAGCTTGATGTCATAAAAGAAGCGGCGACCCAAGGGTCGCCGTTTTTTTATGCGCGAGATCGCAGCCTCGTTGCACTCGACAGCTCCTACAGGATGAACGCGTTCCATGTAGCAGCTGTCGAGTGCAACGAGGCTGCGATTTTTCAGTTACTACGCCAATTCAAAATCACCAGCGTCAACACCCCCGCGACAATCCCCCAGAACGCCGAACCGATGGAAAACAGCGTCAGCCCCGAGGCCGTGACCATAAAGGTGATCAACGCCGCTTCACGTTCCTTCACCTCGGTCATTGCGATGCTCAAGCCATTGATGATCGAGCCGAACAACGCCAGCGCCGCAATCGACAGCACCAACTCCTTCGGCAACGCGGCAAACAGCGCCGCCAGCGTCGCGCCGAATACCCCGGCAATCCCGTAGAAAATCCCGCACCAGACGGCGGCCGTGTAGCGCTTGTTGCGATCTTCATGGGCATGCGGCCCGGTGCAAATCGCTGCGCTGATGGCCGCCAGGTTGATCCCGTGGGAGCCGAATGGGGCCAGCAGCAATGAGGCGATGCCAGTAGTGGTGATCAGCGGTGAAGCCGGCACGGTATAACCGTCGGCGCGCAGTACGGCGATGCCCGGCATGTTCTGCGAGGTCATGGCCACCACGAACAGCGGAATGCCGATGCTGATGGTCGCGGCCAGGGAAAAGTGCGGCGTGGTCCAGACCGGCGTCGCCACTTCCAGATGGAAACCACTGAAATCCAGCAGCCCCATGAACCCGGACAACGCCGTGCCGATCAACAGCGCGGCCAGCACGGCATAACGTGGCGACAGGCGCTTGATCAGCAGATAGGTGAAGAACATGCCCAGCACCAGCCCGGTGCGATGCTGGGCGGCGACGAAAATCTCGCTGCCGATCTTGAACAGAATCCCAGCCAGCAGCGCCGCAGCCAGGGACGCCGGAATCTTCTTCACCAGCCGTTCGAAGCTGCCGGTCAAGCCACAGATTGTCACCAGCACCGCACACGTGATGTAGGCGCCGATGGCCTCGCCGTAACTCACACCGCCCAGGCTGGTGATCAGCAACGCGGCACCAGGTGTCGACCAGGCAATTGTGATGGGGGTGCGATAACGCAACGACAGGCCAATCGAGCACACGGCCATGCCAATCGAGATCGCCCAGATCCACGACGAAATCTGTCCGCTGGTCAGGCCCGCCGCTTGTCCGGCCTGGAACATCAGCACCAGAGAGCTGGTGTAACCGGTCATCATCGCGATAAACCCGGCGACGATGGCCGATGGCGAGGTGTCGGCCAATGGTCGGAGCTGCGTGTGCGTGGCGTCGTTCATGACAGCGGTGTTCCTTCTGATAAAAATGTCCGAAACGCCACTGAACCCTGTAGGAGCCGAGCTTGCTCGCGATGGCGGTGGGTCAATCGACACATGTGTTGACTGGCGAGACGCCATCGCGAGCAAGCTCGGCTCCTACAGGGATCGCGTTCAAGCGGCGGAATCTGCGTTCAAGCCTAAACTCAAACGTAGCGGATCGTTGCAATACAGCGGAAGCGACAAACAGCCGTACAGTCGTGTTGCCACCATCCATTGTGTACAATCGCCGTGTTTTTTACGCGATACTTGCCAGCGACCCACTGTGCCGTATTACAGTCACGGTCAATTCGCCGCAGTTCTCCCGACTCGAGTGCCCATGAACGAACAGTTGCAGCCCCTAAAGAAACAACCGCGTACAGGCAAAGCCGGTCGCAGCGGTACCCAGGACGATATTGTCTACGCGCATATCTTCGAGGCCATTCTCGAACAGCGCCTGGCGCCCGGCACCAAGTTGAGCGAAGAAGCGCTGGGGGAAATTTTCGGGGTCAGTCGCACCATCATTCGCCGCGCACTGTCGCGCCTGGCCCATGAAGGCGTCGTGCTGCTGCGTCCGAACCGTGGCGCGGTCGTCGCCAGCCCGAGCGTCGAAGAGGCCAGACAGGTGTTCTTTTCGCGCCGTCTGGTTGAGCGGGCGATCACTGAGCTGGCGGTGCAACACGCGACCGCAGAGGAGCTCGCCGAGTTGCGGCAGATGGTCAGCGATGAGCGCGACAGCTTCTCCCGGGGCGATCGCGGTGCCGGCATCCGTCTGTCGGGTGAATTCCACCTGAAACTCGCTGAAGCGGCGAAGAATGCGCCCCTGATCAGCTTCCAGCGCAGTCTGGTGTCGCAGACTTCGTTGATCATTGCCCAGTACGAAAGTGGCAACCGTTCGCACTGTTCCTACGACGAGCACACCCAGCTGATCGACGCCATCGAAGCGCGCAACGCTGAGCTGGCGGTGAGTTTGATGATGCATCATATGGATCACATCGACAGCAAACTCAACCTTGACGAAGAAAGTGCGTCGGATGATTTGCACGCGGTGTTCTCGCATTTGTTGCAGACCAAGAAGCCAGGGCGGCCGAGCGCGAAACTCTGATAGACCGAGTTGCCCCATTCGCGAGCAGGCTCGCTCCCACAGGGTTTTGTGTTGAATGCAAAATTTGTGATCAGCGAAGATCCACTGTGGGAGCGAGCCTGCTCGCGATGGCGATCTGACGGACAATAAAAATCCCCCAGGCTGTTAAGCAGTGGGGGATTTTTTTATGCCCGGAAAAACTCAGCGCTGATGCACCAGATTCCCCGCGGCATACGTCTGCAGAACAGTGCGGTCATCCCCCAGCGTCATCAACACAAACAACGTCTCGGCGATGTTGTTTGCCTGCTTCAAGCGATAGCTCAGCAGTGGCGTGGCGTTGTAGTCCAGCACCAGGAAGTCCGCGTCGGTGCCCGGTTTCAGCGTGCCGATCTTGTCTTCCAGTCGTAGCGCTCGCGCACCACCGAGCGTGGCCAGGTACAGCGATTTGAAGGGGCTCAGGCGCGCACCTTGCAACTGCATGACTTTGTACGCTTCGTTCAAGGTTTGCAGCAGCGAGAAACTGGTGCCGCCGCCCACATCTGTACCCAGGCCGACATTCAGTTTGTGTTTCTCGGCCATCGGCAGGTTGAACAAACCGCTGCCAAGGAAGAAGTTCGACGTCGGGCAGAACGCGATCGCCGAGCCGGTTTCTGCCAGCCGTGCGCACTCGTCGTCGCACAGGTGCACGCCGTGGGCAAACACCGAGCGCTCGCCCAGCAATTTGTAGTGATCGTAAACTTCCAGGTAGCCTTTGCGTTCCGGGAACAGCTCCTTGACCCACTCGACTTCTTTCAGGTTTTCACTGATGTGGGTCTGCATGTACAGGTCCGGGTATTCACTCAGCAACTGGCCGGCAAGGGTCAGTTGTTCCGGGGTGCTGGTCGGGGCGAAACGCGGGGTGACGGCGTAGTGCAAGCGGCCCTTGCCGTGCCAGCGTTCGATCAGCGCCTTGCTTTCGACGTAGCTGGATTCGGCGGTGTCGGTCAGGTAATCCGGCGCATTGCGGTCCATCATCACCTTGCCGGCGATCATGCGCAGGTCGAGCTGTTCGGCGGCCTCGAAGAACGAGTTCACCGATTGCGGATGCACGCTGCCGAACACCAGCGCGGTGGTGGTGCCGTTGCGCAGCAGTTCCTTGATGAAAATGTCGGCCACTTCATCGGCATGAGCCTTGTCGGCGAACTGGCGTTCGCACGGGAAGGTGTAGGTGTTGAGCCAGTCCAGCAGTTGCTCGCCGAAGGCGCCGACCATGCCGGTTTGCGGCAAATGGATGTGGGTATCGATGAGGCCCGGTGTGATCAACGCATCCTGATAATGAGTGATCTCGATATCGGTCGGCAGCGTCGGCAGCAAATCGCTGGCGTGGCCGAGCGCACTGATCTGGCCGTTATCGACTACCAGCAAGCCGTCTTCGAAATACTCGTACGAGGCTTCGATCCCGACTTCGGCGGGGTCGGCGATGCTGTGCAGGATGGCGGCACGGTAGGCTTTGCGAGTCAAAGGCATGGGAGTTCTCAGTTAGAGGCTTGACTGCGGCGTGAAGCTGGCAGCAGTTTGGCAATCGATGATCCGGCGCTGGCGGTCTGCTGGCCGAAATTCGCGTTATAGGTGGCGATGATTTCGCCGGCGATGGAGATGGCGATTTCCACAGGCAACTTGCCTTTGACTTCGCCGATGCCCATTGGGCAACGCATGCGTTGCACAACGCTGTTGTCGAAACCGCGATCACGAAGACGATGTTCAAACTTCACCCGTTTGGTCTTCGAACCGATCAGGCCGAAGTAGGCGAAGTCATTTCGTTTGAGGATCGCGGCGGTGAGTTCGAGGTCGAGCTGGTGATTGTGGGTCATGACGATGCAATAGCTGCCGGCGGGCAGGTCGTCGATTTCATCCACCGGTTCTTCGCTGACAATCTTGCGCACGCCGTGGGGGATCTGTTCAGGGAATTCGTCTTCCCGCGAATCGATCCAGCGCACCCGGCAAGGCAGGCTGGCGAGCAGTGGCACCAGTGCGCGGCCAACGTGACCGGCGCCGAACACGGCGATCTGCGCCTGCACCTGGCCCATCGGTTCGAACAGCAACACCGTCGCGCCGCCGCAGCACTGGCCAAGGCTGGCGCCGAGGCTGAAGCGCTCCAGGTGCGTGTCCTGTTTGCCGCTGGCGAGCATGTCGCGGGCGATCTGCATGGCCTTGTATTCCAGATGCCCGCCACCGATGGTGTCGAAGGTCTGGGTGGCGCTGATGACCATCTTCGAACCGGCATTGCGCGGCGTCGAGCCGAGCTCTTCGATGATGGTCACCAACACGCAGGGTTCACCCTGGGATTGCAGGTCGGCGAGGGCGTCGATCCAGTTGTACATGTTTCACCTCAACATCTCTGTTGTCTGTTCGGGCCTCTTCGCTGGCAAGCCAGCTCCTACAGGGGAACGCAAAACCTGTAGGAGCTGGCTTGCCAGCGAACCAGGCGACGCGGTCCTAGAGCGAAGCCAGCTCGGTTTCAGCTTCCACGGCTTTCACCGCCTTCAACTGCCGCATCTGCTCACAGCCCCACAGCACCCGCTCCGGGGTCGCCGGTGCGTCGATTTTCGGTTGATGCTTGTAGTCACCGAGGCTCGCCACGGCATCCTTGATCGCACACCACGACGCAATGCCCAGCATGAACGGCGGCTCACCCACAGCCTTGGAATGGAACACCGTGTCTTCCGGATTCTTGCGGTTTTCCACCAGCTTCACCCGCAGGTCCAGCGGCATGTCCGCCACGGCCGGGATCTTGTAGCTGGCCGGGCCGTTGGTCATCAGTTTGCCCTTGTCGTTCCACACCAGTTCTTCCATGGTCAGCCAGCCCATGCCCTGGATGAATCCGCCCTCGACCTGGCCGATGTCGATGGCCGGGTTCAGCGAGGCGCCGACGTCGTGGAGGATGTCGGTGCGCAGCATCTTGTATTCGCCGGTCAGGGTGTCGACGATCACCTCGCAGCACGCTGCGCCAAAGGCGTAGTAGTAGAACGGCCGCCCCCGCGCCTGGCTGCGGTCGTAGAAAATTTTCGGGGTCTTGTAGAAGCCGGTGCTCGACAGCGACACCTGAGCGAAATACGCCTGCTGGATCAGCGCTTCAAACGTCAGGATGTGATCACGAACCCGCACGTGACCGTTGTGGAATTCCACGTCTTCTTCGCTGACCTTGTAGTGCCGTGCGGCAAATTCGACCAGGCGTTTTTTGATGATTTCAGCCGCGTTCTGTGCCGCTTTACCGTTCAGGTCGGCACCGCTGGACGCCGCAGTTGGCGAGGTGTTTGGCACCTTATCGGTGTTGGTCGCGGTGATCTGCACGCGTTCCATTTCCACCTGAAATACTTCGGCCACGACTTGCGCGACTTTGGTGTTCAAGCCCTGGCCCATTTCGGTTCCACCATGGTTCAGGTGGATGCTGCCGTCGGTGTAGACGTGGATCAGTGCGCCGGCCTGGTTGAGGAAGCTGGCGGTGAAGGAAATACCGAATTTCACCGGGGTCAGCGCCAGGCCTTTTTTCAGGATCGGGCTGTTGGCGTTGTAGCGACGAATCGCTTCGCGGCGCTCAAAGTACTGGCTGCTTTCTTCAAGTTCGGCGGTCATTTCTTCGAGCATGTTGTGCTCGACAGTCTGGTAGTAATGCGTGACGTTGCGTTCGGTCTTGCCGTAGTAGTTGGCCTTGCGCACGGCCAGTGGATCGAGGCCCAGATGGCGGGCGATCGCATCCATCACTTCTTCAATCGCGACCATGCCTTGCGGGCCACCGAACCCACGGTAAGCGGTGTTCGACGCGGTGTTGGTCTTGCAGCGATGACCGTTAATGGTCGCATCGCCCAGGTAGTACGAGTTGTCGGCGTGGAACATCGCACGGTCGACAATCGACGCCGACAGGTCCGGTGAGCAGCCGCAGTTACCCGCCAGTTCCAGCGCGATGCCGTGCAGGCGGCCGGTGCTGTCGAAGCCAACGTCGTACTCGACGTAGAACGGGTGACGCTTGCCGGTCATCAGCATGTCTTCAACGCGCGGCAGGCGCATTTTGGTCGGTTGACCGGTGAGGTGTGCGATCACGGCGCACAGGCACGCAGGACTTGCTGCCTGAGTTTCCTTGCCACCGAAACCACCGCCCATGCGGCGCATGTCGACGACGATTTTGTTCATCGATACGTCGAGCACTTCGGCGACGAGCTTCTGCACTTCGGTCGGGTTCTGCGTCGAGCAGTAGACGATCATCCCGCCATCTTCAGTCGGCATCACCGATGAGATCTGGGTTTCGAGGTAGAAGTGTTCCTGTCCGCCGATGTGCAGCGTGCCCTGGATGCGATGCTCGGCCGTTGCCAAGGCACCCGCAGAATCGCCGCGCTGATGCGTGTGGCTGTCGAGCACGAAGTGGCGTTTGCGCAGGGCTTCGACCACGTCCAGCACCGGCTCCAGATCTTCGTATTCGATGATCGCGGCCATGGCGGCCTTGCGTGCGGTTTCGAGGTCTTTTGCCGCAACTGCGAGTACTGGCTGACCGACGAACTGCACGTCATCAATCGCCAGCAACGGGTCGCCAGGCAACAGCGGGCCGATGTCTTTCAGACCCGGCACGTCTTCGTGGGTGATGGCGATGCGTACGCCTTCGAAGGCATAGCATGGCTTGGTATCGATGCTGATGATTTTCGCGTGGGCGCGGTCCGACAAGCGTGCGTAAACGTGCAGCTGGTTCGGAAACTCCAGGCGGTCGTCGATGTACTGCGCTTCACCGGACACATGTTTGGCGGCGCTGTCGTGCTTGACGCTGCGGCCGACACCGGTGGTCAGGTCCTTGGCGAACAGTTCAGCCAGTTCGGCTTGGGTCTTCTCTACAGCGTGATGATTAGACATAAGCGGTCACCCGAGTCTCGATGTGCGGTGTTTGCAGTTCGATGAAGTATTTACGCAGCAGGTTTTGCGCGCTGAGCAGGCGGTATTCCTTGCTGGCGCGGAAGTCCGAGAGCGGCGTGAAATCTTCGGCCAGTGCGGCGCAGGCGCGTTCGACGGTGGCGTGATTGAACGGTGCACCGAGCAATACTTTTTCGCAGGCGCTGGCACGTTTCGGTATGGCCGCCATGCCACCGAATGCCACGCGGGCATCAGCGATCACGCCGTTTTCCAGACGGATATTGAACGCGGCGCAAACGGCGGAGATGTCATCGTCCAGACGCTTGGAAACCTTGTAGGCGCGGAACAGTTGCTCGGCGCTGGCACGCGGCACGATGATCTTCTCGATGAACTCGCTTTCCTGACGCGCAGTGACCCGGTAATCGATGAAGTAATCTTCCAGGGCCAGGGTGCGACGGGTTTCGCCCTTGCACAGGACGATCTGCGCGCCGAGAGCGATCAGCAGGGGAGGCGAGTCTCCGATGGGCGAGGCGTTGCCGATGTTACCGCCGAGGGTGCCTTGGTTGCGGATCTGCAGCGACGCAAAACGGTGCAGCAACTCACCGAAGTCCGGGTACTCGGCGTTCAACGCTTCGTAGCAATCGGAGAGGGCAGTGGCTGCGCCGATTTCCAGGCAATCGTCAAAACGGTCGATGCGCTTCATCTCGGCCACGTTGCCGACGTAAATCATCACCGGCAAGGTGCGGTGGAACTGCGTGACTTCCAGCGCCAGGTCTGTACCGCCGGCCAGCAGGCGGGCTTGTGGATAAGCGTCATAGAGATCGGCCAGGTCAGCGAGGGTCAGCGGCACCAGACAGCGCTTGTCGCCGCTGTTGAGTTCGCCAATGGACGTGGGGGCAATGGCTTTAAGGCGAGCAATGGTGTCGGCTTCGCGCGCATCGAACTGGTCCGGTTGCTTGCCGCAGCAGGACTGCTCGGCAGCTTGCAGAATCGGCCGATAGCCGGTGCAGCGGCACAGGTTGCCGGCCAGCGCTTCGTGGGCTTTGTGTTGGTCCGGTGCGTCACTGTTCTTTTGCAGGGCAAACAGCGACATGACGAAGCCTGGGGTGCAGAAACCGCATTGCGAACCGTGGCACTCGACCATGGCTTTTTGAACGCTGTGCAGTTCGCCTTGGTGTTTGAGGTCTTCAACGCTGATCAGTTGTTTGCCGTGCAGTGACGATACAAACGTCAGACACGAATTGAGGCTGCGATAGCGAATGTGTTCGCGGCCATCGTCATCCGTTTGCAACTCACCGACCACCACGGTGCAGGCGCCGCAGTCACCGCTGGCGCAGCCTTCTTTGGTGCCGGGTTTGCCCACATGGTCGCGCAGATAGTTGAGCACGGTCAGGTTTGGGTCCAGGGCGTGCTCGCTACGGAGTTCCTGGTTAAGTAAAAACTGGATCACGGAAGGCCTCGCAGACTCATTATTGTTGTTAACCGACTAAGACCGAATTTAGCAGGTCTGACTTTTCGGTCAATGATTTTCTGACTTAAAGGTCAGGAAATAGCATTTTGTCGGTAAACCCTTCATTCCTTCATTATTGACCCTCGCGCACTTGCCTGCTTTTTTGCTTGAATCGTGCCAAAACCGCCGAGTGGGCCCTGCGCCATGACCTATCAAGTGCGCTACACTGCGCCGCCTGTGCAGATCGAAGAGTTTGAAGGACAACCATGACGTTCAAGGCGCCGGACAGCCTCGCCGAGCAAATTGCTCACCACCTCGCCGAACGCATCATTCGCGGCGAAATGAAGCCCGGGGAGCGCATTCAGGAACAGAAGGTCACGCTGGCACTCAATGTCAGCCGCGGCTCTGTTCGTGAGGCCTTGCTGATCCTTGAGCGTCGCCACCTGATTGCGATCCTGCCGCGACGGGGCGCCCATGTCACCGAACTCACGGCGCACAAGGTGCAGAGCCTGTGCGCGCTGATGAGCGAGCTGTACATTCTGCTCGGCAATGCCGTGGCCAACGGCTGGAAAACCCAGGCCGACATGGCGCCGTTCGTGCAGATCCAGCAGCGCCTGGCCGCCAGTTACGAGCGTCAGGACATCCGCACCTTCGTCGACGACAGCTTCAATGTGATGCGCGCCGCGTATCCGTTCGCCAACAATCCGTACTTGCAGGAAACCGTCGAGAATCTGCAGCCGGCCATGAGCCGCGCGTATTTCCTCGCCCTGGACCAGCGCAAGGCCTCGATGAGCGAATTCCTTGAGCTGTTCGAACGCCTGCTCGCCGCGGTCCTGAACCGTGACTTTGCGCAGATCCGCGAAGTGCTGACGGCCTACACCCAGCGCAGTTGCGATCTGGTGGTTTCTGCCCTGACGGACGCTTAAACGTGCGGCTCAAGTGCATCAAGCTGGCGGGGTTCAAATCCTTCGTCGATCCGACCACGGTGAACTTCCCCAGCAACATGGCGGCAGTGGTCGGGCCCAATGGTTGCGGCAAGTCGAACATCATCGACGCCGTGCGCTGGGTGATGGGCGAAAGCTCGGCCAAGAACTTGCGCGGCGAGTCGATGACCGACGTCATCTTCAACGGTTCGACCAGTCGTAAACCGGTGAGCCAGGCCAGCATCGAACTGGTATTTGATAACTCCGACGGCACTCTGCTTGGCGAATACGCCGCTTATGCGGAAATTTCCATTCGACGCAAAGTGACCCGCGACAGCCAGACCACCTACTACCTCAACGGCACCAAATGCCGTCGTCGCGATATCACCGACATCTTTCTGGGGACAGGCCTCGGCCCGCGCAGCTACTCGATCATCGAGCAGGGGATGATCTCCAAGCTGATCGAGTCCAAGCCCGAAGACCTGCGCAACTTCATCGAAGAAGCGGCGGGCATCTCCAAGTACAAGGAGCGCCGGCGCGAAACTGAAAACCGCATCCGCCGCACCCACGAAAACCTTGCGCGCCTGACCGACCTGCGTGAAGAGCTTGAGCGTCAGCTTGAGCGTTTGCACCGCCAGGCCGAAGCCGCAAAGAAGTATCAGGAATACAAAGGCGAAGAGCGTCAGCTCAAGGCCCAATTGTCGGCCTTGCGTTGGCAGGCGTTGAACGAGCAGGTCGGTCAGCGTGAAGCGGTGATCGGCAACCAGGAAGTCACCTTCGAAGCCTTGGTCGCCGAGCAACGCAATGCCGATGCGAGCATCGAACGCTTCCGGGACGGGCACCATGACCTGTCCGAACGCTTCAATCTGGTGCAAGGTCGCTTCTATTCGGTCGGCGGCGACATCGCCCGGGTCGAGCAGAGCATCCAGCACGGCCAGCAACGCCTGCGCCAGCTGCAGGACGATTTGAAAGAAGCCGAGCGCGCACGCCTGGAAACCGAATCTCACCTGGGCCACGACCGCACGCTGTTGCTGACCCTCGGCGAAGAGCTCGACATGCTCACCCCGGAGCAGGAAGTCACTAGCGCCGCCGCCGAAGAAGCCGCCGCCGCGCTGGAAGAATCCGAAACCACCATGCATGGCTGGCAGGAGCAGTGGGACACGTTCAACCTCACGGCTGCCGAGCCGCGTCGCCAATCCGAAGTTCAGCAATCGCGCATCCAGCAGCTGGAAACCAGCATGGAGCGTTTGGCCGACCGTCAGAAGCGCCTCGGCGAAGAGCGCGCGCTGCTCTCGGCAGACCCTGAAGACGCGGCGATCATGGAACTCAGCGAGCAGTTGGCGGCCAGTGAAGCCACGCTTGAAGATTTGCAGGCCAGTGAAGAAGCGCAAGTCGAACGCCTTGAGCAATTGCGTCAGGAACTGCAATTAGCCCTGCACAATCAGCAACAGGCGCAAGGCGATTTGCAGCGCCTCAACGGTCGTCTCGCCTCCCTTGAAGCGTTGCAGCAAGCCGCGCTCGATCCGGGCACCGGCACCGCCGAATGGTTGCGTGAGCAGCATCTGGCGGATCGCCCGCGTCTGGCCGAAGGCCTGAAGGTTGAAGCGGGTTGGGAGCTGGCGGTGGAAACCGTGCTCGGCGCCGACCTGCAAGCGGTGCTGGTGGATGACTTCGGCGATTTCGATCTGGCTGGTTTTGCCCAGGGCGATTTGCGTTTGCTCAGCCCCGCCAGCGATGGCGTGCGCGTGCCGGGCAGCTTGCTCGACAAGGTTGAGGCGCAGATCGATTTGTCGCCATGGCTGGGGCAGGTCAAACCGGTCGACAACCTCGAACAGGCGTTGGCGCTGCGCGGTCAATTGACGGCCGGGCAGAGCTTGATCAGTCGTGATGGTTACTGGGTCGGTCGGCACTTTTTACGCGTGCGTCGGGCCAGCGAAGCCGAAAGCGGTGTGCTGGCACGCGGCCAGGAAATCCAGCGCTTGACCGAGGAGCGCGAAGAGCGCGAAGCCACGGTCGAAACCCTGGAAACCCAACTTCAAAACCTCAGGGCGCAGCAGCGTCAGCAGGAAAACGGTCGCGAACATCTGCGCCGTCTGCTGCAAGACGAAGCGCGCCAGCAAGGCGAATTGAAGGCGCAACTTTCTGCCGGCAAAGCCAAGGCTGAGCAGTTGACGTTGCGTCGCACGCGCCTCGACGAAGAGCTGGCCGAGCTGAGCGAACAGCGTACGCTGGAACACGAAAACATCGGCGAAGCGCGCCTGCAATTGCAGGAAGCCCTCGACGCCATGGCGCTGGACACCGAGCAGCGTGAGTTGCTGCTGGCCCAGCGGGACAGCTTGCGCGAGCGACTGGATCGGGTACGACAGGAAGCCCGGCAGCACAAGGATCACGCGCATCAATTGGCCGTGCGTCTCGGCTCGCTGAAGGCGCAACACGACTCTACGCGTCAGGCGCTGGAACGTCTGGAAATGCAGTCCGAGCGTCTGACCGAAAAACGCGAACAGCTCAGCCTCAATCTGGAAGAAGGCGAGGCGCCACTGGAAGAGCTGCGGCTGAAACTGGAAGAGCTGCTCGACAAGCGCATGACCGTCGACGAAGAACTCAAGACCTCGCAGATCGCCCTGGAAGACGCCGACCGCGAACTGCGCGATGCCGAGAAGCGGCGTAATCAGGCCGAGCAGCAGTCGCAGTTGATTCGCGGCCAGATGGAAACCCAGCGCATGGAATGGCAAGCCCTGACCGTGCGCCGCAAAACGCTCGAAGACCAATTGCACGAAGACGGCTACGACCTGCACGGCGTGCTCGCCACGCTGACTGCCGAGGCCAATGAGAAGGATGCCGAAGAAGAACTCGAACGCATCGCCGCGCGCATTCAGCGCCTCGGTGCGATCAACCTGGCGGCCATCGACGAATACCAGCAACAATCCGAGCGTAAGCGTTATCTGGATGCGCAGAATGATGATTTGGTGGAAGCGCTGGACACGCTCGAGAACGTGATTCGCAAGATCGACAAGGAAACCCGTAACCGCTTCAAAGATACCTTTGATCAGATCAATGGCGGTTTACAGGCACTTTTCCCAAAAGTTTTCGGTGGGGGACGCGCGTATTTGGAACTGACGGGCGAAGATCTACTCGATACAGGGGTAACGATCATGGCGCAGCCGCCAGGGAAGAAGAACAGCACCATCCATTTGCTCTCCGGCGGCGAAAAAGCCCTGACTGCTTTGGCTCTGGTTTTTGCGATCTTCAAGTTGAACCCGGCGCCGTTCTGCATGCTCGATGAAGTTGACGCGCCGCTGGATGACGCTAACGTTGGACGCTACGCACGGCTGGTCAAAGAGATGTCGCAGACGGTGCAGTTCATCTATATCACCCACAACAAGATCGCCATGGAAATGGCCGAACAGCTGATGGGTGTAACGATGCACGAACCGGGTTGCTCGCGTCTGGTGGCCGTGGATGTCGAGGAGGCGATGGCGATGGTGGATGCCTGAGTTGGCGTTTGTAGGGTAAGTATTACCGGGCTGTAGGAAGTTTTTACTTGCCTCTACTTGCTGGCCAATCGACATATTCGCTCAAGCCTTGGTGGCAGACGGTGTAAAGTTGCCTTTGGTCGTGCTAGTTTAATGTCAATTTTTCGTATACGTGGGCAAAACGCCTGTCAGAACATAGAGTTGGCGCCACGTTTTAAAGCGGTTTGCAGGTTGTAAACCCCTTATTTTTCAGCATTTTTTATAGAGGCACGGGATTACATGGAAATCGGTCTGCGCGAGTGGCTGATCGTCATCGGCATTATTGTCATTGCCGGTATTCTTTTTGATGGCTGGCGCCGTATGCGCGGCGGCAAGGGAAAACTGAAATTCCGTCTTGACCGAAGTTTGTCCAATTTACCGGAAGAGGACACCGGCGCCGAGCTGTTGGGCCCGCATCGTGTGTTGGATACGCAGAAAGAACCGCAACTGGACGAGCACGATCTGCCGTCGGTGAGCATGCCTGCCCGTGAACCGCGTGAATCGGGTTCCAAGCGCGGCAAGCGTGGTCATGGCGAGCCTTCGCAGGGCGACATGAACCTCAGCCTGGACCTGGACGGCGGCCCGAGCTTCAGCAGCCGTGACGACGATTTCCCGGATGACACCAAGGCCTCGCCAGCCGTCAGCGAAAAAGATCATCCACAAGCTGAAGAAGTGCTGGTAATCAGCGTGATCTGCCGTGACGCCGCCGGTTTCAAAGGCCCGGCGCTGTTGCAGAACATTCTGGAAAGCGGTCTGCGTTTCGGTGAAATGGACATCTTCCACCGTCACGAAAGCATGGCCGGTAATGGCGAAGTTCTGTTCTCCATGGCCAATGCGGTCAAGCCGGGTGTTTTTGATCTGGATGACATCGACCACTTCAGCACACCGGCCGTGAGCTTCTTCCTCGGTCTGCCAGGTCCGCGTCATCCCAAGCAAGCCTTCGACGTGATGGTGGCTGCGGCGCGCAAACTGTCCCAGGAGCTGAACGGCGAACTGAAAGACGACCAGCGCAGCGTGTTGACCGCCCAGACGATTGAGCACTACCGTCAACGCATCGTTGAATTCGAACGTCGCGCACTGACTCAGAAGCGTTGAAATTGGCAACGTGTGGGGGGCTGCGCCGCGTCTCCCGTACCCTGTAGGAGCCGAGCTTGCTCGCGATGGCGATCTCAAAGACGCCATCGCCGGCAAGCCGTGCTCCTACAGTCTCCCGTACCCTGTAGGAGCCGAGCTTGCTCGCGATGGCGATCACAAAGACGCCATCGCCGGCAAGCCGTGCTCCTACAATGATTTAACAGATTGAGCAGCCTCGGCTGCTCTTTTGCTTTATGAGAGAACACCCATGACCGCCGCCAAAAACCGCATTCTAGAGCTGCGCGCTGAGCTGGATCAGCACAACTATCGTTATCACGTACTGGATGAGCCAAGCATTCCGGACGCCGAATACGACCGTTTGTTCCACGAACTCAAGGCCCTTGAAGCGGCTAACCCCGAACTGATCACCAGCGATTCGCCGACCCAGCGCGTGGGTAGCGCAGCGTTGTCGGCGTTCACTCAAGTGCGTCACGAGGTGCCGATGCTCAGCCTCGGTAACGCCTTCGAAGAGAACGACATGCGCGAGTTCGATCGCCGGGTGACGGAAGGCCTGGACTTGCCGGCCGGTGATCTGTTCGGTGGCGGTGCAGCGGTGGAATACAGCTGTGAACCGAAGCTGGATGGCCTGGCAGTCAGCCTGCTGTATCAGGACGGCGTGCTGGTACGCGGCGCGACGCGCGGCGACGGCGCCACCGGCGAAGACATCAGCGTCAACGTGCGCACCGTGCGCAACATCCCGCTCAAGCTGCACGGCACTGGCTGGCCCGCGACCCTGGAAGTGCGCGGCGAAGTGTTCATGTCCAAAGCCGGTTTCGAACGGCTCAACGCCACCCAGCTGGAAATCGGCGGCAAGACCTTCGCCAATCCGCGTAACGCAGCAGCCGGCAGCTTGCGCCAACTGGATTCAAAGATCACTGCCAACCGCCCGCTGGAATTCTGCTGCTACGGCATCGGACAGATCTCGGCGGACATTGCCGACACGCACATTGGTAATCTCAAGCAGCTCCAGGTGTGGGGCATGCCGATCAGTCATGAGCTGAAACTGGCGCACGGCATCGACGAATGCCTGGATTACTACCGCGACATTGGCGAGCGTCGAAACGGGCTGGCGTACGAAATCGACGGCGTGGTGTTCAAGGTCAACAGCATCGCCTCCCAGCGGGAACTGGGTTTCCGCGCTCGCGAGCCGCGCTGGGCGATCGCGCACAAATTCCCGGCCATGGAAGAGCTCACCGAGCTGCTCGACGTCGAGTTCCAGGTCGGTCGTACTGGCGCTGTCACGCCGGTGGCGCGCTTGAAACCGGTCAAGGTGGCCGGTGTCACGGTGGCCAATGCGACCTTGCACAACATGGATGAGGTCGCGCGGTTGGGCCTGATGATCGGCGATACGGTGATCATTCGCCGTGCGGGTGATGTGATTCCCCAAGTGGTGCAAGTGGTGCTTGAGCGCCGTCCGGAAGATGCTCGCCCGGTACAGATTCCCGAGCAGTGCCCGGTGTGCGGTTCGCAGGTCGAGCGCACGCAATTGGTCAAGCGCAGCAAAGGCCGCGAGACCGTCAGCGAGGGCGCGGTGTACCGCTGCGTCGGTCGTCTGGCGTGTGGTGCGCAGCTCAAGCAGGCGATCATTCACTTCGTTTCCCGTCGCGCGATGGATATCGAGGGCCTGGGGGACAAGAGCGTCGAGCAACTGGTCGACGAAGGCCTGGTGAGTTCGCCGGCTGACTTGTATGCCTTGAAGTTCGACGACATTGTCGATCTGGAAGGGTTTGCCGAGGTGTCGAGCAACAAGCTGTTGAGTGCCATCGAGGACAGCAAAAAGCCGAGCCTGGCGCGCTTCATCTATGCCCTCGGGATTCCCGATGTCGGCGAAGAGACGGCCAAGGTGCTGGCGCGCTCTCTCGGCTCGTTGGAGCGGGTTCAGCAGGCATTGCCGCACGTGCTCACGTACTTGCCGGACGTTGGTCTTGAAGTGGCTCACGAGATCCACAGCTTCTTTGAAGATGCGCATAACCAGCAAGTCATCGAGGAGCTGCTCAAGCACGGCTTGCAGATTCAGGATCAAGGAGAGCTTGGCGCCGAGTTTGCGGCGAGCACCACGCTGGGCGGATTCCTCGACAAGCTGCACATCCCTTCGGTAGGGCCGGGCGGGGCGCAGAAGTTGGCGGACAAGTTTGGTTCGCTGGAAGCGGTAATGAACGCCGATTGGCTGGACATGCGTCAGGCGCTGCCGGAGAAGCAGGCCAATTCGGTTCGCGAGTTTTTTGCGGTCGAGGACAATCGCCAGCTCGCCGAGGCTGCCGAGAAGCAGCTGCGCGATTTTGGCATGCACTGGCAGAGCGAGAAAAAAGTCGTCGAAGGCTTGCCGCTGGCAGGGCAGACCTGGGTGCTGACCGGTTCGCTGGAGTTGATGAGCCGCGACATCGCCAAGGACAAACTCGAAAGCCTGGGTGCCAAGGTGGCAGGTTCGGTGTCGGCCAAAACCCATTGCGTGGTGGCGGGGCCGGGGGCGGGTTCCAAGTTGGCCAAGGCTAATGAGCTAGGGTTGAAAGTGCTCGATGAAGAAGCATTTGTCGAATTTCTGCGTAAGCACGATATTTCGGTGTGATGTCCTTCGCTGGCAAGTCGAATCGTCGCACCGCAGCTCCTACAGGGTTTACGCGATCCTTGTAGGAGCTGGCTTGCCAGCGAAGGCGATCTCAGCCCTCTCACAAGAAGTGGGAACGATCTTCACCGGAGAATGATCTAGTCTTGGCAAGCCCCAGGGAGAGATCGCCATGTACCGCTTCTTCGAACAGCTCAGCTCGCGCATCGCCGCGCCCTTCATCGGTGAAAGCTCGCGCAACAGCAAGGCCTGGCAGTGCCGTTGCGGGCAGTCGCTGTTCTTCCGCAACAGCCAGTGCCTGGTCTGTTCCGCGGCGTTGGGCTATCAGCCCGAACAGAGTCGCTTGTCGTCGCTGCAACCGGGTTTGCAGGCTGATACCTGGCGGCTCGATGCCGACCCGCCAGCCGGTGTGTTCCGCCGCTGCGCCAATCTCGATTCCCCGGCTGCGTGCAACTGGCTGCTCCCGGCTAATGACCACGATGCGCTGTGCATCGCCTGTAGCCTGAATCACACCATCCCTGACCTGTCGATTGCGCAAAACCACGACCGCTGGTGCAAGGTGGAAACGGCCAAGCGGCGTCTGGTCGCGCAGTTGGTCAGCCTGGGTTTGCAGGTAACTCCAAAAACCGTCGACGAAGAAACCGGTCTGGCGTTTGATTTCATCGGTGTCGACCTGGAAGGCAAGTCGCCGACCACCGGACACGCCAACGGCCTGATCACCCTCGACATCAAAGAAGCCGATGACGCCCACCGCGAGCAGGTCCGGGTGCAGATGCACGAGCCCTATCGCACGTTGCTCGGGCATTTTCGGCATGAGGTCGGGCATTACTACTGGGACCGGCTGATCGCCAACAGCCATTGGCTGGAACCGTTCCGCGGACTGTTCGGTGACGAGCGCGCCAGTTACGCAGAGGCGCTGGAGCGGCATTACCAGCAAGGCGCGCCGCTCGACTGGCAGCAGCAGTGCGTCAGCGCCTACGCGACCATGCACCCGTGGGAAGACTGGGCGGAAACCTGGGCGCATTACCTGCACATGATGGATGCGGTGGACACCGCTCTCGGGTTTGGCATGAGTGCGCGGGAAATGGATTTCGATTGCCAGCCATTTCCGTTGAGCGCGCTCTACGATCCACAGCATCCGGGCGGCGCGGCGTTTCTGGCGTTCGTCAAGGCGTGGATCGAGTTGGCCGGGATGCTCAATGAACTGTCACGCAGCATGGGGCAGCCGGATTTCTATCCGTTCGTCCTGCCGCCAGCTGTGATCGCCAAGTTGCACTTCATTCACCTGGTGATCCAGCAAGAGGGCGGCAGGGCGGATGAGGTGTTGCAGGACCTGTGACGATCGTTCACTGCAACGTCCGCCTGTAGCAGCTGTCGAGCAGCGCGAGGCTGCGTTCGGCTGCGCAGCAGTCGTAAAATCAGACGACGCGGTTTTTCAGGTAAACCACCATCACCGAACTGGCGACTGCTGCACAGCCGAACGCAGCCTCGCGCTGCTCGACAGCTGCTACAGGGGGCGGGGATTCAAGGGGGTTGCATGTCCTTGAAGGCACTCATGTTTTTTAATCTGCGCCAACGGTTGTAACTTCGTCTCAGATAGGTACAATGGCGCGGCTCGCCGTCAGGTGAGCGTCGTTATGGTGACCCCATCGGTCCCCCCGCAACGATTACCCGTGAACCTGGTCAGATCCGGAAGGAAGCAGCCACAGCGGGAACATTGTGTGCCGGGGTGTGGCTGGTGGGGTTGCCTCCATAACGCAGCGCGAATCCTCTTTCGCGTTATTTTTCTGAAAATACTTTTTATCGTTCTGCCATGGATTATCTCCAGGGCGGCGTTTCATCGTTTCCGATTTTCAGAATGAACATTAATAAAGCTTGCTCACCGCCACGTTGGATGACTCATTGCCGATATACAGGCTAACAATGTCATCAATCTCTCCCGACATTTTCATCCGCAACAGCGTGTGCAGAATGCGCTGCACCGGCACCTTGGGGTCGTTGCGCACGTAGCAACCGACATTCTGCTCTTGCAGCACGGCCACCGGTTTCAGTTGCCGGTCGGGTAATAGCCGCTGATTGAACCAGTCCAGTGTCCATTGATTGCTCACCGCATAGCGATAGCGCCCGGCGTGAAGTTTTTCCAGCACTTGTTCCTGATTGCGTGCATCTTCGCGGTTCAGGCGGTCGGTATCGAACAAGGGTTGCAGCGTCGGATAGCTATAGCTGAGCACCGTGCCGACAGGTTGCCGAGGCAAATTGTCTGGCGCTATCGAGTCTGGCGATTCTGGCAGGCCGATCAGCATGTCGTGCTGATGCCACAGCGGAATGCTCCAGATGTAATCGCCTGACTGATTGGGTAGCCAGGACGGGGCGGCATAGCAACGCACATCGACCTCGCCGTGTTCCATGGCGTTTTGCACCCGCGCCCGGGGCATTACATGAAATTCGGCTGGCACACCGACCTGGGTGGCTAGACTGAGCATCACGTCAAACAGAATGCCTTGGGTCGGGCGGCCGTGATCCAGTTGCACCATCGGCATCGCCCAACTGTCGGGCACGACAAAACGCAACGGCGCTTCGGCAGCGGCGACGTTCAGGCTTATCCATAGCAATGCCCCCAAGGCACAACGCATAAACGCTCCGGTACCTCTGAAACCCGAGCCGATTAAAGCCCGGAAAGTGCAGCTTAGCCAGATTAGACGAGCACACCGGATGCAATTTTGCCCTTGCTCCGCTAGCATTAGCCGCTTCTGTTCCTTCGTTGCGACGGTTTTCGATGAGTTATCAGGTTCTTGCACGTAAATGGCGTCCGCGCTCGTTCCGCGAAATGGTCGGCCAGACCCATGTGCTCAAGGCTCTGATCAATGCCTTGGACAGCCAGCGGTTGCACCACGCCTACCTGTTTACCGGTACGCGCGGGGTCGGCAAGACTACCATCGCGCGCATCATCGCCAAATGCCTGAACTGTGAAACAGGTATCACGTCGACGCCGTGCGGCGAGTGCTCGGTGTGCCGCGAAATCGATGAGGGGCGCTTTGTCGACCTGATCGAGATCGACGCCGCGAGCCGGACCAAGGTCGAAGACACCCGCGAGCTGCTCGACAACGTGCAGTACGCCCCGAGCCGCGGGCGCTTCAAGGTCTACCTGATCGACGAAGTGCACATGCTCTCCAGCCATTCCTTTAATGCGCTGTTGAAAACCCTCGAAGAGCCGCCGCCCTACGTCAAGTTCATCCTGGCGACGACCGACCCGCAGAAACTTCCTGCAACCATTCTGTCGCGATGCCTGCAATTCTCCTTGAAGAACATGACGCCGGAACGTGTGGTCGAGCATTTGACCCACGTGCTGGGGGTCGAGAACGTGCCGTTCGAAGACGACGCGCTGTGGCTGCTGGGTCGTGCCGCCGATGGCTCGATGCGCGATGCCATGAGCCTCACCGACCAGGCCATCGCCTTCGGTGAAGGCAAGGTCATGGCCGCCGACGTGCGGGCGATGCTCGGTACGCTGGATCATGGCCAGGTCTACGACGTTCTGCATGCGTTGATCGAAGGTGACGCCAAGGCGTTGCTCGAAGCCGTCCGTCATCTGGCCGAGCAAGGTCCGGACTGGAACGGCGTACTTTCGGAAATTCTCAACGTGCTGCACCGTGTCGCCATCGCCCAGGCCTTGCCTGAAGGTGTCGACAACGGCCAGGGCGACCGTGATCGGGTGCTGGCGCTGGCCCAGGCGTTGCCGGCCGAAGACGTGCAGTTTTATTACCAGATGGGCCTGATTGGCCGCCGCGATTTGCCGTTGGCCCCCGACCCGCGTGGTGGTTTTGAAATGGTGCTGCTGCGGATGCTCGCGTTCCGCCCGGCAGACACCGCGGACGCCCCGAGGCAACCGCTAAAGCCAGTGGGGATCAGCCAGGCCACAGTTGATTCCGCAAACTCAGTGGCTGCCGCGCCAGTTGTTGCGCCGGTAGTCGCTGCGGCAGTTGCACCTGCTCCTGTTGCTCCAGTTTCAGTCCCTGCTCCCGCGCCGGAACCTGAACCGGTTGCGCCCGTTGTCGTGCCTGAGCCTGTGGTTGAGCCCGTAGCGGTCGAGGAAGTCGTCGACCTGCCGTGGAATGACCCGGTCACGCCCGAAGTCGTGCAGCAACCCGCCGTCGAGCCGGTTCTGGAAACCGCTGGCAAGCAGCCCGAGTTGCCGCCAATGCCGTTGCCAACGCCTGACAGCGTGGTGCCGGACGCGCCGGAATGGGCCGCGGCGCCGATCCCGGAACCTTCCGTTGCCGAAGTCGATGCTGCCACGCCGGGCATGGACCAGGACGACGAACCGCCGCTGGATGAGGATTACATCGAACCGGACATGGATTCGGCCTACAGTTACCTCGATGAACTGGCCAGCGAACATGCCGCCGACCCCGCGCCGGAACCGGAGCCTGAGCCGGCTGCGATGCCGGCCACCGGTCTGGCAGCGCAATGGCTGGAGCTGTTCCCGAAACTGCCGATCTCCGGCATGACGGGCAGTATCGCCGCCAACTGCACGCTGATTTCCGTCGAGGGCGATCACTGGCTGATGCACCTGGACCCGGCCCACAGCGCCTTGTTCAACGCGACTCAGCAACGTCGTCTCAATGATGCGCTGAACCAGTTTCACGGGCGCACACTGACCCTGAGCATGGAGCTGATCAAGCCCGAGCAGGAAACCCCGGCCCAGGCCGCGTCCCGGCGCCGTGCCAACCGTCAGCGCGAGGCCGAAGAGTCAATCCACGGCGATCCGTTCATCCAGCAAATGATGCAACAGTTCGGTGCGGTGATCCGTAACGATACTATTGAACCTGTCGACGCTCTGGTCAGTCAGGGCTAATAACTGAAGGCGTTCGGTCAAAAGGGCCGGACGCTGTTTAATCCAAGTACTTTTGAGGTGATTCCCATGATGAAAGGTGGCATGGCCGGCCTGATGAAGCAGGCGCAGCAGATGCAGGAAAAAATGGCCAAGATGCAGGAAGAGCTGGCCAACGCCGAAGTCATCGGTAAAGCGGGTGGCGACATGGTCACCGTGGTGATGACCGGTCGTCACGACGTCAAGAGCGTGACCATTGACCCGAGCCTGGTTGAAGGCCTGAGCGAAGACGACAAAGAGATGCTGGAAGCCGTCGTCGCCGCCGCCGTCAACGATGCCGTGCGCAAGATCGAAGCCAACAGCCAGGACAAAATGTCCGGCATGACCGCTGGCATGCAACTGCCGCCGGGCATGAAACTGCCATTCTGATTCGCTAAAGCGCGTCGGATGAGCTACAAAAAAATGCCAGGCATCGCGCCTGGCATTTTTGTTTTTGCCTGTTACAAGTGTGATGCCTTGAGGTCGCCATCGCTGGCAAGCCAGGCTCCTACAGGATTGAGGTGATCCCTGTAGGAGCCTGGCTTGCCAGCGATGAAGTCACCTCGGTAAAACTGACGAAACATCGAACCGGACACCGCGACAACGGTCTGCTCCCCTATACCGCCCAATTCTCGATAAAAAGGAGACGCTCACATGCCACAAGCATTGACCCTCAACCAACGTATCGTCCTGGCGTCCCGCCCGGTTGGCGCGCCGACGCCGGATAATTTCCGCCTGGAAAGGGAAGCGCTTCCGGACCTCGCTGACGGCCAGGTGCTGCTCAAGACCCTCTACCTCTCGCTGGACCCGTACATGCGGGGGCGCATGAGTGACGCGCCGTCCTACGCCGCACCCGTCGAAATCGGTGAGGTCATGACCGGTGGGGCTGTCAGCCGGGTCGAGCGCTCGTCGAACCCGAAATTTCAGGAAGGTGATGTGGTGGTGGGTGCCACCGGCTGGCAGAGCCACAGCATCAGCGATGGTCGCAACATCATCCCGGTGCCGTCCGGGCTGCCGACCCCATCGATGGCCTTGGGTGTGCTGGGCATGCCGGGCATGACGGCTTATATGGGCTTGATGGACATCGGCCAGCCGAAGACCGGCGAAACCCTTGTGGTTGCGGCGGCGTCCGGTGCGGTGGGTTCGGTGGTCGGCCAAGTGGCGAAGATCAAGGGCCTGCGCGTGGTCGGTGTGGCCGGTGGTGCGGAAAAATGCCGTTATGTCGTCGACGAATTAGGCTTTGATGCATGCGTTGACCACAAGAGCCCGAACTTTGCCGATGAGTTGGCGCAGGCGTGCTTCAGCGGTATCGACATTTACTATGAGAACGTCGGCGGCAAGGTGTTCGACGCGGTGGTGCCGCTGCTCAATGCCAAGGCGCGGATTCCGTTGTGTGGCCTGATCGCTTCCTACAACGCCCACGAAGCACCAACCGGCCCGGATCGCCTGCCGCAATTGCAACGGACGCTTTTGACCAAGCGCGTGCGGATTCAGGGCTTCATCGTGTTCGACGACTACGGCGATCGTCAGCCGGAATTCATCAGTGCCATGGCGCCGTGGGTCCGTGATGGCAAGGTGAAATTCCGCGAAGACGTGGTCGATGGCCTGGAGCAGGCGCCCGAAGCGTTCATCGGTCTGCTGGAAGGGCGCAACTTCGGCAAACTGGTGGTGCGGGTCGCGCAAGACTGAGTATTTGACGCTAAAGAGAGGCGCGGGTATAAACCGCGTCTCGTTGTTTTGTCGGACGTTTCCCCATGAGCTTCAGCCCTTTGATTCGCCAACTGATCGATGCCCTGCGAATTTTGCCGGGCGTAGGTCAGAAAACCGCCCAGCGCATGGCGCTGCAACTGCTTGAACGTGATCGCAGCGGTGGTTTGCGACTGGCGTCGGCCTTGAGCCAGGCCATGGAAGGGGTGGGCCATTGCCGGTTATGCCGCACGCTGACCGAAGACGACCTTTGCCCGCAGTGCGCGGATACCCGTCGCGACGACACCTTATTGTGTGTGGTGGAAGGGCCGATGGATGTTTACGCGGTGGAGCAGACCGGGTTCCGTGGTCGTTACTTCGTCCTCAAAGGGCATTTGTCCCCGCTTGATGGTCTCGGGCCTGAGGCGATTGGAATCCCGCAATTGATGGCGCGGATCGAAGAGGCCGGGAGCTTTACGGAAGTCATCCTCGCGACCAACCCGACGGTGGAAGGCGAGGCGACGGCGCACTACATCGCACAGTTGCTCAGCAATAAAGGCCTGATAGCCTCGCGTATCGCCCATGGTGTGCCGTTGGGCGGCGAGTTGGAATTGGTGGATGGCGGGACGTTGGCGCATTCGTTTGCCGGGCGTAAGCCGATCGCTTTGTAGTGTCTGAACGGGCCCCTTCGCGGGCAAGCCCGCTCCTACAGGGTTTTTTGGCGTGACATAGATCCAGTGTAGGAGCTGGCTTGCCAGCGAAGGGCGCACCTCGGTTCCCCCTGATTCACACATTCCTGTTGAAAACCAAGCAAGCGCTCGGTTAACGTCACTGAACCTTCAGTGGAGTTCGCCGATGCCTGCCTTTCAGGAATACTTCGATCCCAGCCACCAATTGGTCCGCGACAGCGTCAGACGTTTCGTCGAGCGTGAAATTCTCCCGGACATTGATCAGTGGGAGGAAGCTGAAAGCTTTCCCCGTGAGCTCTATCTCAAGGCCGGTGCCGCCGGGATTCTGGGTATTGACTACCCCGAAGCGCTGGGTGGCAGTCATGAAGGTGATCTGTTCGCCAAGGTCGCCGCCAGCGAAGAGCTGATGCGCTGTGGTTCTGGCGGACTGGTGGCCGGTCTCGGTTCGCTGGACATCGGCCTGCCACCCATCCTCAAGTGGGCCAAGCCCGAAATCCGCGATCGTGTCGTGCCACTGGTGTTGTCCGGCGAGAAGATCAGCGCCCTGGCCGTCACCGAACCAAGCGGCGGATCCGACGTCGCCAACCTGCAAACCCGTGCCGTGCGTGACGGTGACTTCTACCGGGTCAGCGGCAGCAAAACCTTTATCACCAGCGGCGTTCGTGCCGATTTCTACACCGTTGCGGTGCGCACCGGCGAGCCGGGTTTTGGTGGCATCAGCCTGTTGTTGATCGAGAAGGGCACGCCCGGTTTCACCGTTGGCCGTCAGTTGAAGAAAATGGGCTGGTGGGCGTCGGACACGGCTGAGTTGTTTTTCGACGATTGCCGGGTGCCAGTCGGCAATCTGATCGGCGCAGAAAACATGGGCTTCGCCTGCATCATGGGCAATTTTCAGAGTGAGCGTCTGGCGCTGGCGCTGATGGCCAACATGACCGCGCAGCTTGCGCTGGAGGAGAGCCTGAAATGGGCGCGTCAGCGTGAAGCCTTCGGTAAACCCATCGGCAAATTCCAGGTGCTCAAACACCGCCTCGCCGAGATGGCGACCGCGCTGGAAGTGTCTCGGGAGTTTACCTATCGCCAAGCGGCGAAGATGGCGGCGGGGCAGAGTGTGATCAAGGAAATTTCGATGGCCAAGAATTTCGCCACCGACACGGCGGACCGTATCGTTAACGATGCGGTGCAGATCTTGGGTGGTTTGGGTTATATGCGCGAAAGCCTGGTGGAGCGGCTGTACCGGGATAACCGAATTCTGTCGATTGGTGGCGGGACGCGGGAAGTGATGAACGAGATTATCAGTAAGCAGATGGGGCTTTAATCAAATTGGAGCTGTGCGGTGTTGCTACTGACGCCATCGCGAGCAGGCTCACTCCTACACTGGATTTGTGGCGTTCACAAAACCCCTGTAGGAGTGAGCCTGCTCGCGATGGCGATTTTAAAGTCGCCGCTTACTTATCGCTCAACGCAAATTGCGTCAGGCAGAACGTCGGGATACCCATATCTTCCAAGCGCTGCGACCCACCCAGCTCCGGCAAGTCAATAATCGCCGCCGCTTCATGAACCCGCGCGCCCATGCGCCGAATCAGGTTCGCCGCCGCAATGAGCGTGCCGCCAGTGGCGATCAGGTCATCGAACATCACCACCGAATCGCCCTCGCACAGACTGTCGGCATGCACTTCGAGAAACGCTTCGCCGTACTCGGTCGCGTAACCTTCGGCCAACACTTCGGCCGGTAGTTTGCCTTGCTTGCGGAACAGCACCAGCGGTTTGTTCAGCTGATACGCCAGCACCGAACCGATCAGGAAACCACGCGCATCCATCGCCCCGATGTGGGTGAAATCGGCTTCGACATAGCGATGGGCAAAGCTGTCCATCACCAGGCGCAGGGCCGTGGGCGATTGAAACAACGGGGTGATGTCACGAAAGATCACGCCTGGCTTGGGAAAGTCGATCACGGGGCGGATCAGGGATTTGATGTCGAAGGAGTCGAAGGCCATAGTCGAAGAATCCTGGCAGGCTGCAAACGTCGCAGTATAACGGCGGCTGAACGGTTTCGCTCAGCCGCAATGGTTGCAATCAGCCTTCGACAGAGCCGCCGGCCAACGCGCAGAGCTGGATTGGGTCGAGGATATGGATTTCCTTGCCTTCGGCAGCGATCAATTCGTTTTGCTGGAAACGGGTGAAGACCCGGGACACGGTTTCCACCGCCAGCCCCAGGTAGTTGCCGATTTCGTTGCGCGACATGCTCAGGCGGAACTGGTTGGCCGAGAAACCGCGGGCGCGAAAACGTGCCGACAGGTTCACCAGGAACGTGGCGATACGCTCGTCGGCGGTTTTTTTCGACAGCAGCAACATCATTTGTTGATCTTCACGAATCTCGCGGCTCATGACGCGCATCAACTGACGGCGCAGTTGCGGCAGTTGCAGGGCCAGCTCGTCGAGGCGGTCGAAAGGGATCTCGCACACCGAGGTCGTTTCCAGCGCTTGCGCCGACACGGGATGCTTTTCGGTGTCCATGCCCGACAGGCCGACCAGTTCACTCGGCAGGTGGAAACCGGTGAGTTGCTCTTCACCGCTGTCGCTCAGGCTGAACGTCTTGAGGGCGCCGGAGCGTACTGCGTAGACGCAATCGAAGGTATCGCCCTGGCGAAACAGGAACTCACCTTTTTTCAGCGGGCGGCCACGTTTGACGATGTCGTCCAGCGCATCCATGTCTTCCAGGTTCAGAGACAGCGGTAAACACAGGGGCGCGAGGCTGCAATCCTTGCAATGGGCCTGGTTATGAGCACGCAGTTTGACTGGCTCGGACATTTCTTCAATCCTTGTGGGAAAACACACATAAGACGTAAGGGTAACCCACGGGAGGGCGTTCGGGCCAGTTTGCGCAGATATTGTCACGACACGATATAGGGTGGTGTCTGGCGGTGCTGGGCAAAGCTAGATCACCCGGGAAAACCGCTGGTGGTTGAGCTGTTGCAGATAGGCATCAAACGCCATGCACACCGACCGAACCAGCAAACGACCCGCCGGCAGAACGGTGATTCGTTCGTTGTCGAGGGTGATCAAGCCGTCATCGGCCATGGTCTGAAGCTGCGGCCAAAGTTGGCCAAAGTAGCCGCGAAAGTCGATGTTGTAAGCCTCTTCAATCGCGATGAATTCCAGGCTGAAATTGCAGATCAGTTGCTGTATCACCGCCCGCCGCAAACGGTCATCGGCGTTACACACCAGGCCACGACTGGTGGCCAGTTGAGCTGCGTCCAGAGTGTTCTGATATTGCGCCAGGTCGGTGGTGTTCTGGCAGTACAGATCACCGATCTGGCTGATGGCTGACACCCCCAAACCGATCAAATCGCAATGCCCGTGGGTGGTGTAGCCCTGAAAGTTGCGTTGCAGGGTCGATTCTTCCTGGGCAATCGCCAGTTCGTCGTCGGGCAGGGCAAAGTGGTCCATGCCGATGTAGCGGTAGCCGGCTGCGGTCAGTTGTTCGATGGTGCTTTGGAGCATTTCCAGCTTCTGCGCCGGCGTTGGCAGCTCGTCGCTGTTGATGCGCCGCTGCGGCATGAAGCGTTCCGGCAAATGCGCGTAATTGAATACCGAGAGCCGATCCGGTTGCAGGTTGATGACTTCATCGACTGTGCGGGCGAAATTTTCGGGTGTCTGTCTGGGCAAGCCATAGATCAGATCGATGTTGATCGAACGAAATTGCAGGGTCCGGGCAGCGTCGATCACGGCACGGGTTTCTTCCAGGCTTTGCAGGCGATTGACTGCCCGTTGCACGGCCGGGTCGAGGTCTTGCAGGCCAATGCTGACGCGGTTGAAGCCCAGTTCGCGCAGCAAGCCCATGGTCGACCAGTCGGCTTCGCGAGGGTCGATTTCGATGCCGTAGTCGCCGGAATCGTCATCCAGCAAATTGAAGCTTTTGCGTAACCGGGCCATCAACTGGCGCAGTTCATCGTGGCTGAGAAAAGTCGGGGTGCCGCCGCCAAAGTGCAGTTGTTCGACCTTCTGCGTCGGGTCGAGGTGACAGGCGATCAGCTGGATTTCCTGCTCAAGACGCTGCAAGTAGGGCAGGGCACGGCCACGGTCCTTGGTGATGACTTTGTTGCAGGCACAGTAGTAGCAAATGTTCGCGCAAAACGGCACGTGCACGTACAGCGACAACGGGCGCATGGCCTTGCGGCTGTCGCGCAGCGCGTGGAGCAGGTCGAACGAGCCGACCTGACTGTTGAATTGCACCGCAGTCGGATAAGAGGTGTAGCGCGGTCCCGCCAGGTCATAACGGCGGATCAGATCGGTGTCCCAACGAATGGCGTCGAGCATCATGCGGGCATTCCCCCCGGATAGGCTGGCAGTGACTGCGAGTCTAGGGGGCGAGGCGGTTGGGCATGTTGATTTGTGTCAAGGTCAAGATCTGCTCACTTGGTGAAAACCTCTTCGTCGGAACGCCGCCCGGAGCCGGCTCGCTCCCACAGGTTTTTTTTGAGCGCCGCAAATCCAGTGTGGGAGCGAGCCTGCTCGCGAATGGGGCACCGCCGATCTAATGCCCCATAAGCCAATGCTGATGCGGCCCCGGCAAGGTCCATATGCCAAACAGCATCACCAGCAACCCACCCGTCATGCGTACGCTGCGTTTGCGTAACAGCGCCGTCACCCGCTCCGCGGCCAGACCCGTGGCGAGCAGCACTGGCCAGGTGCCCAGTCCGAAGGCGAGCATCAACAGCGCACTGTCCAGCGCATTTCCCTGGCTGGCCGACCACAACAGCGTGCTGTAAACCAACCCGCACGGCAGCCAACCCCAAAGCGCACCCAGCAGCAAGGCGCGGGGCAGGCTCGACACCGGCAGCAATGTGTTGGCGATCGGTTGGATATGTCGCCACAGGCCGCGGCCCAGGCTTTCGATGCGGGTCAGACCGCTCCACCAGCCGGCGAGGTACAGGCCCATGGCGATCAACAGTAAACCGGCAATGACCCGCATAAACATGGCTGCAGGGCTGTTGGCCACGGCCCAGCCCGCCAGACCGATCAGCAGGCCGGCCGTGGCATAGCTGAGGATTCGTCCCAGGTTGTAAGCCAGCAGCAGTCGAAAGCGCCGGCTGCGTTGTTCCTTGGGAATCGCCAGGGTCAGCGCGCCCATCAAGCCGCCGCACATGCCCAGGCAATGGCCGCCCCCGAGCAAACCGAGAATTACCGCGGACACCAGCAGTGGCGCCAATTCAAGCATGAGGCGGCGCCTTGTCGTCCGGCTTGGCCGGATGGCCGCTGGCTTCATCGACCGCTGCTTTGTGGGCCGGGTCCTGGTCGTCGAACAGAATGCTGTGGGCCGGGCCGTCGAGGTCGTCGTACTGGCCGCTGTCAACTGCCCAGAAGAAGATGTAGACAGCGATGGCCACGAGCAGCAATGCGGCCGGGATCATCACGTATAGAGCTGGCATGGGTGGACTCCATGCCCGCGCTGGCTCAGGCCGGCAGCGGGCGGGTTTCTGGCGTGGCGGAGGCGGCCGGCATGCTCGGCAGGCGAGTCAGGCGCAGGGCGTTCAGCACCACGGTCAACGAACTGATCGACATGCCGACGGCGGCCCAGACGGGGGTAATCCAGCCGAGGGCAGCGAACGGCAACATGAGGCCATTGTACAACCCGGCCCACAGCAGGTTCTCGATGATAATCCGACGGGTTCGCCGCGCCAAACTGAAGGCTTGCACCAGCGCATCGAGGCGGTTGGACAGTAACACGGCATCGGCGCTGGTTTTCGCCAGATCGGTGGCCGAGCCCATCGCCACACTGATGTCGGCAGCAGCCAGCACCGGCACGTCGTTGACCCCGTCACCGAGCATCAATACCTTGCGGCCTTCCTTGTGCAGTTGTTGCAGGACCTGCAGTTTATCGTCCGGCCGTAAACCGCCACGGGCCTCGTCGATACCCAGCTCAGCAGCGACACTGGCGACCATCGGCGAGCTGTCGCCGGACAGCAGCAAGGTTCGCCAGCCCCGCGCCTTGCAGGCTTGCAGCAATGCCGGGGCATCGGCGCGCAAACGGTCGTCGAGGACAAACCACGCCAGTGGACCTTGAGTGTCGCCGAGCAGCAACCATTGGCCCGCTTCATCGGGCATCAAGGGCACGGATGCGCCACTGAGTTCGCAGACAAAACCTGGCTGGCCAATTCGCAATCGCTGGACGCCGACCAGGCCCTCAAGACCCAGCCCCGGCGTGCTGTGGACTTCTTCTGCGGCCAGTGGCGCGCGGCCAAAGGCTCGGGCGATCGGGTGTTCGGAGCGGTTTTCCAGTGCGGCAGCGAGGCTCAGGCAGCGGTCACTGTCGAGTGCGCCAAGGGGGCGGATTGAACGCAATGCCAGACGACCTTCAGTGAGGGTGCCGGTCTTGTCGAAGATTACCGTGTCGATCTGGTTCAAGCCTTCCAGCACATGACCGCGCGTCAGCAACAGACCGAGTTTGTGCAGCGTACCGGTGGCGGCGGTCAGCGCGGTTGGCGTCGCGAGGGACAAAGCGCACGGGCAGGTGGCGACGAGCATGGCCAGCACAATCCAGAAGGCTCGCGATGAATCGAGTTCCCACCACAACAGACCAATGGCAGCAGCGGCAATCAGCGACAACAGCAAAAACCACTGCGCGGCACGGTCGGCGATTTCCGCCAGGCGCGGCTTTTCGGCTTGTGCGCGGTCCAGCAGGCGGACAATGG
The DNA here is from genome assembly GCF_019956415.1 of Pseudomonas sp. GL-B-19. Lineage (GTDB taxonomy): Bacteria > Pseudomonadota > Gammaproteobacteria > Pseudomonadales > Pseudomonadaceae > Aquipseudomonas. The sequence continues at coordinate 112,865 of NZ_JAHBDK010000013.1, read as the reverse complement.
CGGACAGTCGCGTGTCCTGGCCCAGTGCCAACACTTGCACCGTCAACGCCCCTTCAACGTTCAGCGTGCCGGCGGTCACTGCGTCGCCTGGCGTTCGCGGTTGCGGCAGGTATTCGCCGGTCAGCAGCGACTCGTCGATGCTCGACTGGCCATCGAGAATCTTGCCGTCCGCCGGCAGAATCGCGCCAGGGTGAACCAGTACCTGATCCCCCACACGTAACTCGGTGAGCAGGATTCGCTCGCTCTGGCCGTCAGTGTTCAGGCGCAGGCAAGAAGCGGGCAGCAGGTTGACCAGTTGTGCGGTAGCGGCGGCGGTGCGCTCGCGGGCTCGGCGTTCCAGATAGCGGCCGGCAAGAAGGAACAGCGCAAACATCCCGACCGCATCGAAATACAGCTCACCGGCGCCGGTGATCGAGGTCCAGATCCCGGCGAGGTAGGCGCTGCCAATCGCCAGTGAGACCGAAACGTCCATGGTCAGGTGGCGGGTGCGCAGGTCGCGCATTGCGCCTTTGAAAAAAGGTGCGCAACTGTAGAACACAATCGGTGTAGTCAGAAACAGCGCGACCCAGCGCAAAATGGTGTGCATTTCGGGGCTGAGGTCGATGTTGAATTCCGGCCAGGTGGCCATGGTCGCCATCATCGCCTGGAACCACAGCAGCCCGGCGACACCCAGTTGACGCAAGGCCAGACGGTTCTCGCTGGCGAGTTGTTCGCTGGCGCGGTCGGCTTGATAAGGGTGGGCCGCGTAACCGATATGGCGCAACTCACTGAGGACTTGGCTCAACGGTAATTGCGCGTCGGCCCAGCGTACGTGCAAGCGATGATTGGACAGGTTCAGCCGTGCTTCGGCCACTGCCGGCAAGCCGCGCAGGTGTTTCTCGATCAACCAGCCGCACGCGGCGCAGCTGATGCCTTCCATCAACAAGGTGGTCTCGGCGAGGTCGCCGTCGTGGCGCACGAAAGGTGCTTGCACGTCGGCGCGGTCGTACAGCGCCAGTTCGTCCACCAACTGCACCGGCAAGGCTTCGGGGTTGGCCGAGGACTCGCTGCGATGCTGGTAATAGCTTTCCAGCCCACCCGCCACGATAGCTTCGGCCACCGCCTGGCAACCCGGGCAGCAAAACTCGCGGGTATCACCCAGGACCGCAGCGGTGAAGCGGCTGCCGGCCGGGACGGGCAGGGCGCAGTGGAAGCAGGGGGTTGGAGTGGTCATGAGGTGGAGTCTATATCGTTCGGGTGGGCCTCATCGCGAGCAGGCTCGCTCCCACATGTGATCGATGTCATGCACAAGGTCTGTGTACACCAGAGATCCACTGTGGGAGTGAGCCTGCTCGCGATGCGCGAAGCGCGACTTTACTTTTTCAGGTCTTCGGCACCTTGCAGCGGTTCATCGCCCAGCAGCAGGTCTTTGTCGTGGCTGACCGGTTCTTCTTCGAACATGCGCCAGGTCTTGTCGCCTTCGACCCCCAGCAACTCTACAAAGCGACGGCCTTCGACCTTGTCGCTCAGTTGACCAATGTAGCGGCCCTGTTCTGTGTCGCTGTGGACGAGGGTGATTTTGCGATCCTTCTCCGGCTGAGTCGGCGAGATCAGATTCAGTTCGAGGGTTTTCGGTTGGCTGTTGCCGCTCAGGTGCAGGTCGACTTCACCGGTTATGCCATCCAGATGAACACTGGCGCGCAGTTGCAGGGTCTGGGCCAGCAGTTCACGGTCGAGTGAGCGATTGATGCCTTTGCCAGCCTCGTAGTAGTTGTCGTTCACCAGGTCGATCGGGTGATTCACCGCGATGGTCACCATGGACAAGGTCAGGGTCACCGAACAGGCCAGAATCCCGATGATGATCCACGGCCAAAGGTGCTTGTACCAGGGACTTGCGGCAGATGCTGCGGGCATGGCGACTTCTCTCAACGAATTTGTGGGCCGATGAATCGGCTCTTGGCTTCAACGTGAACGCTGTCGTCATCGGCATCCTTGAGGATGAATTTCACCTCGTTGGTGCTCGATGGCAGTTTTTCCGGTGCGCTGGACAACTCTACCGGCTGGCTGAATATTTCCCCGGCCGCGACTTTGATCTCGCGCTTGCCTTGCAGCTTGAGGTCCGGCAAACCGGTGGCCTCCAGCACGTAAGTGTGGTCGCGCTGGTCTTTGTTCATGATTTTCAAGCTGTAGACGTTTTCGATTCGGCCTTCGGCATTCTCGCGGTACAGCACGCGGTCTTTACTGACGTCGAAACCGACCAGCGAACGCATGAAGAACGCGGTGATCAACAACGAAATCATCGTCAGCAGCACCAAGGCATAGCCGATCAGGCGCGGGCGCAGTTTATGGGTTTTTTGCCCGGACAGGTTGTGTTCGGTGGTGTAGCTGATCAGGCCACGTGGGTAGTCCATCTTGTCCATGATGGCATCGCATGCGTCGATACAGGCGGCGCAACCGATGCACTCGATTTGCAGGCCGTCGCGGATGTCGATGCCGGTCGGGCAGACCTGGACGCACATGGTGCAATCGATGCAATCGCCCAGGCCTTGTGCCTTGTAGTCGATGCCTTTCTTGCGCGGGCCACGGGACTCGCCACGACGTGGATCGTAGGAAACGATCAGTGTGTCCTTGTCGAACATCACGCTCTGGAAACGAGCGTACGGGCACATGTAAATGCACACTTGCTCGCGCAGCCAGCCGGCGTTGCCGTAGGTGGCGAGGGTGAAGAAACCGACCCAGAAATACGACCAGCCATCTGCTTCGCCGGTGAAGAAGTCGAACACCAGTTCACGGATCGGCGAGAAGTAACCGACAAAGGTCAGGCCGGTCACAAAACCGATCAACAGCCACATCGAATGCTTGCTGAATTTACGCAGGAGTTTGTTGGCGCTCATCGGCGCTTTGTCGAGCTTGATGCGCTGGTTGCGGTCGCCTTCGGTGACTTTTTCGCACCACATGAAAATCCACGTCCAGACGCTTTGCGGGCAGGTATAACCGCACCACACGCGACCGGCGTACACCGTAATGAAGAACAGGCCGAAGGCACTGATAATCAAAATCCCCGACAACAGGATGAAATCCTGAGGCCAGAACGTTGCACCAAAAATAAAGAATTTACGCTCCGGCAGGTTCCACCAGACGGCTTGATGACCGCCCCAGTTCAGCCAGACCGTGCCGAAATACAACAGAAACAAAAAGGCGCCGCCCATCATCCGCAGATTGCGGAAAAGGCCAGTGAAAGCGCGGGTGTAGATCTTTTCTCGAGAGGCGTAGAGGTCGACGCTGTTGTTCGCGTTCTTGTTGGGTGGAGTGACGTCGTGTACCGGAATCTGGTTGCTCATCGTTGCATCCCACGGCAGTGGAAAAATGCCCCGGTCAGTACATGCCAACCGCGGTCAAAAAGGGGTGTTGCAGTGGCGCAATGATACGCCTGAAGCTCTGGCACAAGGGTGCGACCTTTGGTCACGTTGGTGGAAATCAACTGACGGTGTAATGACTTGAATCAATTGACTTGTGAATTATGGACGGTTTTGCAGGGCGGCGGGTTCATTCGTCCCATGGGTTGATCAGCGCAACACCGCTGGATTGAAAGTCGCTGGTGTTACGGGTGACCACTGTAAGCCCGTGAACGAGTGCCGTCGCAGCGATCAGGGCATCGCTTTCGTTGGCGCGGTCCGGAACATGCAGGCTGGCACAGCGCAATGCCACGGCGGCATCGATCGGCAGGATTCTGGCATCGAAGGCCGGTATCACGTGTCGTTTTAGCCAGGTGCGCAATACCTTTCCCTGGACGGGATCGCGCCGCTCCATTCGCAGCACCCCGGTCTCCAGTTCCTTCAAGGTAATGGCTGAAATAAACATTCGTGGGGCGATGATACTTTTGGCCCAGGCGACGACGTTTGCGTCTGCCTGGGGTTTGCGTAATTCGGATATTACGTTGGTGTCGAGCAAGAACATCAGGACAGGTCCACGGGTCGATGATTGATGACGGCACGCTCGGTGTCGAACTCGATGTCTGCCGCTTCCGGCATCACCAACAGGTCGACAATGTTTGCGTTGATGCCGGTCAGTTTTTGGTACTCCTCAATGCTTAGCAGTACGTGGGCAGGTCTGCCACGGTCGGTGATGATAACCGGCCCCTGAAGCGTGGCTTTTTTGGCACTACTTGTGTCCTGATTGAATTCACGGCTGGAAATGGTGGTGATGGCCATCATGTGTGTCCCTCCTGAAAATGCTTTGTAGAAACGTTACTACTCGGCAGGTTGTCAGGCAACCTCAGAAGGGATGCAGAGCGCTACCATCGGTCGCTGTATTAATGCGATTGAAACAAAACGGCCCCGCCAATTATCATTGGCGGGGCCGTTTTTTTGTTGCCTTAAGCGTGTGTCTTACTGAGCGTCTGTCGCCAGTGCTTTCTCACCTTGAGAGAGGCTGTAGACGTAAGCGGCCAGCAGGTGAACCTTGTCGTTGCCTTGCAGCTGTTCTTGCGCAGGCATCTGGCCCTGACGGCCGTAACGGATGGTCTGCTGCAATTGAGCGAAGCTCGAACCGTAGATGAACGCGCTCGGGTGAGTCAGGTTCGGTGCGCCCATCGCTGGCGTACCTTTGCCTTCCGGACCGTGGCAGGCCACGCAGTTGGCAGCGAACAGCTTCTGGCCGGCAACCGGGTCAGCCTTGGTGCCTTCCGGCAGTTTGCGGCCATCGAGGTTGGTCAGTACAAACGCTGCAACGTCGGAAACGCCTTGCTCGCCGATCACGTCCGCCCATGCCGGCATGACCGCGTGGCGGCCGCCCATGATGGTGGTCTTGATGGTTTGTGCTTCGCCGCCCCAACGCCAATCAGCGTCAGTCAGGTTAGGGAAACCGTAAGCGCCCTTGGCGTCGGAACCGTGGCAGACCGAGCAGTTGGAGGCAAACAGACGGCCACCCATCTTCAGGGCTTGCGGGTCTTTGGCGACTTCTTCGATAGGCATGGAAGCGAACTTGGCGAAGATCGGGCCGAACTTGGCGTCCGACTTGGCCATTTCCTTTTCCCACTCGTGTACGCCGGTCCAGCCGGTCTGGCCGTTGGCGAACGCGGTCTGCTTCTCTGTATCGAGGTAGCTGTAACCCGGCAGCAAGCCTTTCCAGTTGCCCAGGCCCGGGTACAACACCAGATAGCCCAAGGCGAAAATGATGGTGCCCACGAACAGCATGAACCACCATTTTGGCAGTGGGTTGTCGTACTCCTCAATCCCGTCGAAGGAGTGTCCAACCGTATCTTCCGTCTGCTCGGTGCGCTGACCCTTGCGGGTGGACAGCAGCAGCCAGGTCAGGGCGAAGATGGTGCCGAGAGTGAGGACTGTGACGTACAGACTCCAGAATGTAGTCATTCTTTGTTACTCCTAGAAGCTTGCTCGACGTGCTTGATGGCTTCGGGATCATCCGCGAAAGGCAGCAAGGTCGCGTCTTCAAACTCCGACTTGCGCTTGGGGCTGAACACCCACAACGCCAGACCGATGAAGGCCACCATCACAACAACGGTGCCCAGGCCACGAATCATCCCGATATCCATCTAAATCACCGTTTGCTTTTGATGATGGTGCCCAGGCCTTGCAGATAGGCCACCAGCGCGTCCATTTCGGTTTTGCCCTTCACAGCATCCTTGGCACCGGCGATGTCTTCGTCGGTGTAAGGGACGCCGAGCGCGCGCAAAACTTCCATTTTCTTGGCGGTGTCTTTGCCGTCGAGCTTGTTTTCCACGAGGAACGGGTAAGCCGGCATGACCGACTCAGGCACCACGTTACGCGGGTTGTACAAATGCGCACGCTGCCAGTCATCAGAGTAACGACCGCCGACACGGGCCAGGTCCGGACCGGTACGCTTGGAACCCCACAGGAACGGGTGATCCCAGACGCTTTCACCGGCGACCGAGTAGTGGCCGTAACGTTCGGTTTCAGCACGGAACGGGCGGATCATCTGCGAGTGGCAGCCGACACAGCCGTTGGCGATGTAGATATCGCGGCCTTCCAGTTCAAGGGCGGGGCGCGGCTTCATGCCTTCGACCGGCTTGTTGGTGACGTCCTGGAAAAACAGCGGAACGATCTGGGTCAGGCCGCCGATGCTGACGGCGATAACCATGAAGAAGGCCAGCAGGCCAATATTCTTCTCGACTGCTTCATGCTTCATCAGTGAGCTCCAACTACAGCGATCTGTTCGGCGGCTTTGGCTTCTGCCGGGTTCGAGGCGCGTACGGTACGCCATACGTTGTAGGCCATGAACAGCATGCCGCTGGCAAAGAACGCACCGCCCAGGGCGCGAACGATGAAGCCAGGGTGGCTGGCTTGCAGCGCTTCGACGAACGAGTAGGTGAGGGTGCCGTCATCGTTGATTGCACGCCACATCAGACCCTGGGTGATGCCGTTGACCCACATCGAAGCGATGTACAGAACGGTGCCGATGGTCGCGAGCCAGAAGTGCGCGTTGATCAGGCCGACGCTGTACATCTGCGGGCGACCGAACAGTTTCGGGATCATGTGGTAAACCGCGCCGATCGAGATCATCGCTACCCAGCCCAAGGCGCCGGCGTGTACGTGGCCGATGGTCCAGTCGGTGTAGTGAGACAGCGCGTTGACGGTCTTGATGGCCATCATCGGGCCTTCGAAGGTCGACATGCCGTAGAACGCCAGCGACACGACCAGGAAGCGCAGGATCGGGTCGGTGCGCAGCTTATGCCAGGCGCCCGAGAGGGTCATCATGCCGTTGATCATGCCGCCCCAGCTTGGTGCCAGCAGAATGATCGACATTGCCATGCCCAGCGACTGAGCCCAGTCCGGCAGAGCGGTGTAGTGCAGGTGGTGCGGACCGGCCCAGATGTACAGGGTGATCAGCGCCCAGAAGTGCACGATAGACAGGCGATAGGAGTAGATCGGACGCTCGGCCTGCTTCGGAACGAAGTAGTACATCATCCCCAGGAAGCCGGTGGTCAGGAAGAAACCGACCGCGTTGTGGCCGTACCACCACTGGATCATCGCGTCAGTCGCACCGGCGTAAGCCGAGTAGGACTTGAACAGGCTGACCGGCAGCGACATGTGGTTGACGATGTGCAGCATCGCAGTCACGACGATGAAGGCGCCGTAGAACCAGTTACCGACATAGATGTGCTTGGTCTTGCGCTTGACGATGGTGCCAAAGAACACCAGTGCGTAAACGATCCAGACAACGGCCAGCAAAATAGCCAGAGGCCATTCCAGCTCCGCGTATTCCTTGCTGGTGGTGTAGCCCAGCGGCAAAGTAATGCCGGCACCGACGATCACCGCTTGCCATCCCCAGAAGTGGAAGGCCGCGAGGCTGTCGGAAATCAGTCGCGTTTGGCAGGTTCGCTGCACGACGTAATAAGAAGTGGCAAACAGTGCACAACCACCGAAGGCGAAAATCACCAGGTTGGTGTGCAACGGGCGTAAGCGTCCAAAAGTCGTCCACGGCAGACCGAAGTTCAATTCCGGCCATACAAGCTGTGAGGCGATGAAGACACCGAGCCCCATGCCAAGGATCCCCCAGACCACCGTCATGATGGCGAACTGGCGGACTACCTTATAGTTATAAGCAGTCGGACTGATTGCTGTGCTCATTCTAAGGTTCCACGGTTTGGGTGTTTTATTAGGAGTAAAAATCGGCCGCAAGTATGGAGAAAGCAGGGGGTCATTGCAACGCGCCATGACCCCGGTCAAGGCTTTCTAAAGCTGATTCTGCGGCCTTTCCATGCGCCGCGTAGGGACAAAATCGCCCAAGGGAAAAATGTCGCCGCGGACGAAAATGGTAAGGGGGTCCGGTCAGTTGTAACGGGACGTGTTCAAACGCAACGATCGAGTGACCGACGGCAATTGGCGCGACAGCCGGTATCTACCAGCCTTTGCGGGTTGTCATCGAACAGAATCGTCGAACACATCGGCTAAAAACGACCCGGAACCGGCTCATGCCAGTCCGCACGGAGGAAGCTTAGACCCGAATCTGGTGAACCGAAAGAAAGAGCAAGGGGAGGGTGCGACAATGAGTCGCAAAGGAGCAGGGAACTGCCGCATCCGGGAGAATGCGGCAGCAGAGCGGTCGAGAATTATTCGGTTTTGCCTTCAGCCTGCAAACGCTCGGTGCCGGCACCGTGGGACAGGCTGTACACGTAAGCGGCCAGCAGTTGCACTTTGTCGTTGCCGAGCAATTCGTTCTGCGCCGGCATATGGCCCTGGCGACCATGGCGAATGGTCTGCTGCAATTGCGCCAGGCTCGTACCGTAAATAAAGCCGGACGGGTGCGTCAGATTCGGCGCGCCCATGGCTTCAGTCCCCTGGCCGTTTGCCCCATGACAGGCGACGCAGGTGGTGCTGAACAGTTGCTGTCCGGCTTGCAGGTCGGCGCCGCTGTCGGCAGGCAACGGCAGGCCAGCCAAGTCATGGCGTACGTACGCCGCGACATTTTTCACGCCGGCCTCTCCGAGGATTTCACCCCAGGCCGGCATCGCCGCCATGCGACCGCCCATGATCGTGGTTTTGATCATTTGGGCGTCGCCGCCCCAGCGCCAATCGCTGTCCGCCAGGTTCGGGAAGCCAAACGCGCCCTTGGCATCCGAGCCGTGGCAGACCGAGCAGTTGGACGCAAACAGGCGGCCGCCCATTTTCAGCGCTTGCGGGTCCTTGGCCACTTCTTCTACCGGCATGGCGGCGAATTTGGCGAAGATCGGACCGAACTTGAAGTCGGCCATATCCATTTCCTTTTCCCACTCATGCACGCCGGTCCAGCCGTTTTCATAGCCCGGCAAAATGCCTTTCCAGTTGCCCAGGCCCGGATAAAGGATCAGGTAACCCACGCCAAACACCAGCGTGCCGACAAACAGCATGAACCACCACCGCGGCAACGGGTTGTCGTATTCCTCGATGCCGTCGAAGCTGTGGCCCATGGTCTGGTCGACGCTGCCCTTGGTTTCGCCCTTGCGGGTGGCGATCAGCAGCCAGGTCAGGCCGATCAGGCTGCCGATGGTCAGTACGCAGATCCACGTACTCCAGAAGGTGGTCATGGCCGGGTACTCCTTGTTTCTGGTTCTTGGGTGGTGTCGGGTTGTGGCTCATCGGCGAACGGCAGCAAACGTGCTTCGGCAAATTCCGCAGTGCGCTTGTTGTTGAACACCCACAGCGTCAGGCCGACGAAGGCCACAAACACCACGACCGTGCCTAAGCCTCGGATCATTCCACTGCTCATTTCGCTCGCTATAAAAGACATGGGCATGCTTCACCTCTTGCTCTTGATGGCAGTGCCGAGCACTTGCAGGTAGGCAACCAAAGCGTCCATTTCGGTCTTGCCCTTGAGCGAGGCGACTGCGCCAGCGATGTCGTCCTCGGTGTACGGCACGCCGAGGGTGCGCATGGCGCGGATCTTGGTTTCGGTGTGGCTACTGTCGAGTTGATTGGCCACCAGCCATGGATAGGCAGGCATTTTCGATTCCGGCACCACGTTGCGCGGGTTGTACAAGTGCGCGCGATGCCAGTCTTCCGAGTAGCGACCGCCGACTCGCGCCAGGTCCGGCCCGGTGCGCTTGGAACCCCACAGGAACGGGTGATCCCAGACGCTTTCACCGGCGACCGAGTAGTGGCCGTAGCGTTCAGTCTCGGCACGGAATGGGCGAATCATTTGCGAGTGGCAACCGACGCAACCTTCGCGGATGTAAATGTCGCGACCTTCCAGTTGCAGCGCGGTGTAGGGCTTCATGCCTTCCACCGGTTTATTGGTCACGTCCTGAAAGAACAGCGGGACGATCTGGGTCAGACCGCCGATGCTCACGGCCAGCACCATCAACAGCAACAACAGGCCGACGTTTTTCTCGATTGTTTCGTGTTTCATGGCGGACTCCTCAAGCCATCTGCGCGGCAGCGGCGACGTCGGCAGGCTGCGAGGCCTGTACGGTGCGCCAGGTGTTGTAAGCCATCAGGAACATGCCGCTGAGGAAGATCGCCCCGCCCACCAGCCGCACGATGAAGCCTGGGTGACTGGCCACCAGGGTTTCGACGAAGGAGTAGGTCAGCGTGCCGTCTGCGTTGACTGCGCGCCACATCAGGCCCTGGGCGATGCCGTTGACCCACATGGACGCGATGTACAGCACGGTGCCGATGGTCGCGAGCCAGAAGTGCGCGTTGATCAGGCCGACGCTGAACATCTGCTCGCGGCCAAAGACTTTTGGGATCATGTGGTACAGCGCGCCGATGGAAATCATCGCCACCCAGCCGAGTGCCCCGGCGTGAACGTGACCGATGGTCCAGTCGGTGTAGTGGGAGAGGGCGTTGACAGTCTTGATCGCCATCATCGGCCCTTCGAAGGTCGACATGCCGTAGAACGCCAGCGACACCACGAGGAAGCGCAGGATCGGGTCGCTGCGCAACTTATGCCAGGCGCCCGAGAGCGTCATCATCCCGTTGATCATCCCGCCCCAGCTGGGTGCCAACAGGATCAAGGACATCACCATGCCCAGCGACTGTGCCCAGTCCGGCAGCGCGGTGTAGTGCAAATGGTGCGGGCCGGCCCAGATGTACAGGGTGATCAGCGCCCAGAAGTGCACGATGGACAGGCGATAGGAATACACCGGCCGCTCGGCCTGCTTCGGCACGAAGTAGTACATCATCCCGAGGAAACCGGCGGTGAGGAAAAAGCCCACGGCGTTGTGGCCGTACCACCACTGCACCATGGCATCGGTTGCACCGGCATACACCGAGTAGGACTTGGTGAAACTCACTGGCAGCTCAATGTTGTTGACGATGTGCAGAATCGCCACGGTGACGATGAACGCACCGAAGAACCAGTTACCGACATAGATGTGCTTGGTCTTGCGCTTGGCCAGTGTGCCGAAGAACACGATGGCGTAGGCGACCCAGACGATGGTGATCAGAATGTCTATCGGCCATTCCAGCTCGGCGTATTCCTTGGAACTGGTGTAACCCAGGGGCAAGGTGATGGCCGCCAACAGGATCACCAGTTGCCAACCCCAGAAGCAGAATGCAGCGATTTTCGGTGCAAACAGCTGGGTCTGACAGGTGCGTTGCACCGAATAGAACGAACTGGCAAACAAGGCGCAACCGCCGAAGGCGAAGATCACGGCGTTGGTGTGCAGGGGGCGCAACCGCCCGAAACTGGTCCACGGCAAATTGAAGTTGAGTTCGGGCCAGACCAATTGGGCCGCGAGAAAAACCCCGAGCCCCATACCGACGATGCCCCACACCACCGTCATAATGGCGAATTGGCGGACCACCTTGTAGTTGTAGGCGGTACTGATAGAAGTGTTCATGGTTCCCCATCCACGGTTCAGCCGAAGTGAAGGCCCGTCTTCGCGAGTAAGCCGCGCAAGGCAGACGCTCCCTTCGCCTGGAGTTATAGGCAGACTAAAAGCGAGGCAAGCATGGACAAACAGCACATGGCCAGTATTGACGGGGATCAATGGGCGCGGTGCGTGCGGGATCACGGATGGTTGTGGAATGCAGCTGTTTCGCCGGCATCGGCGACACTGATCCTCGCCCACGGTGCCGGCGCGCCGATGGACAGTGGCTGGATGAACGACATGGCTGCACGCCTTGCCGATCAAGGCATCGACGTGGTGCGCTTCGAGTTTCCATACATGGCGCAACGGCGCATTGATGGGGGTAAACGCCCCCCCAATCCAGCCCCGAAACTGCTGGAATGCTGGCGTGAGGTGTATGCCCAGGTGCGACGCCATGTCACTGGGCCTCTGGCCATCGGCGGCAAGTCCATGGGCGGGCGTATGGCGAGTTTGCTCGCAGATGAACTGGGGGCGGATGCGCTGGTGTGCCTGGGGTATCCGTTTTATGCGGTGGGCAAGCCGGAGAAGCCGCGGGTTGAGCATTTGGCCGGGTTGAAGACGCGGACGTTGATTGTGCAGGGTGAGCGCGATGCGCTAGGAAACCGTGAGGCGGTGGAGGCTTACACGTTGGCACCGGGGATCGAGGTGTTCTGGTTGGCGGCGGGGGATCATGACTTGAAGCCGTTGAAGGTTTCGGGGTTTACGCATGAGCAGCATTTGGCGGCTGCGGCGCGGAAGGTTGCCTTATTCCTTCAGTGATATCTGCGGTGCCAGTCATGGCCTCTTCGCGGGCAAGCCCGCTCCTACAGTGGAATGTGTAACCCCTGTGGGAGCGAGCCTGCTCGCGATAGCGATCTGACTGACAGTGCACACTGCCTCTGGTCAACCGGATTTACTGGTCGTCTCTTTTCAATTGGAATGTGCCGTTCGGATTCATGCGATGGGTTTTAAATACTGCGTTGAAATCGCCTTGAACAGTTCCCTTAATCGGGTCGAGGTGGATCGTCAGTTCCGCATCATCGGCATCGACAACTCTGAAACCGGTGAATCCGGGAGGAGCTGGAATAGAGTAGGTATGGGAAACATGCAGCTTTTGACCGTCTCTCAGCTTGTAAGTGTTTTCTAGCACGTTGTCGTCGATGTAAGGCACCATCAACAGAAAACTGTAGAGGTTCTCTTCATCGCCCGAGCCAGTCGAACCGTCGAAGACCCAGCTTTCTTCGCCGGTAGGCTCGAACAGGCTTCGGTAAAAAGTGGTGTGCTCGGCCTGTTTTGGGTCATCCCCGAAGTTCCAGTGAAAATCGTTTCCTGGTGCCTGAATACTGTTCGCTTTCGGAATGAATATATCTTTGGTGCTCATTGCGAAATCCTTCTCTGCTATATGGGTATTAATCAAAGACCGACGGTGTGTCGGTGATCGATAGATATCCTCCTTCGATACAGGAACCGTCTACTGTCATATCTGACAGGTCCGTTCTGTCCTTCAGCGAGTCGCCAGCAAACTCAGGTATTTCAGCCATAAAAAAACCCGGAGGTTTTTCACCGTCCGGGTTTTCGTTTTACCTATAGCAATCAGCGGTTAAACCGCTCCACCAACGAATACTGGGTATTCGCAGTTTTCGTCAGCTCTTCACTCAACAATGCCGAGTGTTGAGCCTGTTCTGACGTCTGATCCGCCAAGTGCGAAATGTTGCTGATGTTGCGGCTGATTTCCTCGGCCACCGCACTTTGCTCTTCAGTCGCCGCCGCGATCTGAGTGGTCATGTCGGTGATGTTGGCCACCGCTTCGCTGATCCCCACCAATGCCTGATCCGCTTCCAGCACTCGCGCCACGCCTTCTTCGGCCTGACGATGCCCGGCTTCCATGGTTTGCACCGCCGTACTCGCCGTTTGCTGCAACTTGGCGATCAGGGCGTGGATCTGCCCGGTGGATTCGCTGGTGCGTTGCGCCAGTTGGCGAACTTCGTCCGCGACCACCGCAAAACCACGGCCCATCTCGCCAGCGCGGGCTGCTTCGATGGCGGCGTTCAAGGCCAGCAGGTTGGTCTGGTCGGCGATGCCTTTGATCACATCGACCACGCCGCCGATTTCGTCGCTGTCCTTGGCCAGTTGGGTCACGGTCAGGCCGGTTTCACCCACCACCACCGACAGGCGCTGAATGGCTTCGCGGGTTTCCCCTGCGATGTCGCGGCCGCGACCGGTCAGACGATTGGCTTCCTGGGTGGCGTCGGCGGTGCGCTGTACGTGGCTGGCGACTTCCTGAGTGGTAGCGGCCATCTGGTTGACGGCGGTGGCCACTTGTTCGGTTTCGACGCGCTGACGTTCCAGGCCGCTGGAGCTGTTGTGCGCCAGGGCGTCGGATTGCTTCGCTTGCTCGGTCAGGTGCTCGGCGGTGTCCTGCAGACGGGTCAGGCAGGTTTTCAGGCGGGCTTCCTGGCTGAGGATCGACATTTCCAGTTGCGCCTGAGCGCCACGGCTGTCGGTGTACATCTGCGCGATCAGCGGGTCGGACGTGGTCTGTTCGGCCAGGCGCAGCAGACGCTTGAGCCCACGCTGTTGCCAGCTCAAGCCTATCAGGCCCAACGGCACCGACAGGCCAGCGGCCAGGGCAAAGCCCCATTGGGACGACAGCGAGGCACCGATCATGAAGCTCACCTGGCTGACCAGAATGAACGGTAGCCAATCCTGAAGCACCGGCAGCCATTTATCAGTCGATGGAATGGCGGACTTGCCCTGGTTGATGCGTTGGTAGAGTGCTTCGGCACGCTGGATCTGTTCGGCGGTGGGTTTGATCCGCACCGACTCGTAACCGGTCACCTGGTTGCCATCGAAAACCGGTGTCACGTAAGCGTTCACCCAATAGTGATCACCGTTCTTGCAGCGATTCTTGACGATGCCCATCCATGGCAAGCCTTGTTTCAGCATGCCCCACATGTGCGCGAACACCGCCGCAGGAACATCGGGGTGGCGGACCAGGTTGTGCGGTGCACGGATCAGCTCCTCACGAGAAAACCCGCTGATCTCGACGAACGCGTCGTTGCAGTAGGTGATCACGCCCTTGGCATCGGTGGTGGAAATCAACCGTTGCTGAGCCGGGAAGGTTCGTTCGCGTTGGGTTATGGGCTGGTTGTTACGCATGGCTATTTCAATCCGCAAGGCTTTCAAGCGTTGTCGGCCGAGTCGCGAATTTGATGAGTGTTTTTTTGCAGCATCTGACATCAGTTGTCGTAATTTCGCAGCGCGGATGAAGGTCGATCTGTCCGGAAATTGGGCTTTCAGGTTTCCCTTGAGGCGATGCATGCGTATGATCTGTCGCTCTTTTGTGTAGGGTTTTTCCCTACGTTCGCGGTTGGATCAGTACATAGCACTCAAGATGTAGCCGGATATCCAGCATTTACATTAATAGAATTTGATTGTTGTTCAGCTTGGAAAAGGGCTGGGGATTAAAGGATTAGCTTCAATGCGTAAAAAAGTTGCAATCATAGGGACGTCTCTCCGGTTTCCAGGCTCTACTTCTGCAACTTTTTGGCCGCACCTGCTAGATAGGCAGAACTTTATTACCCAGGTGGATTCTTCTCGCTGGTCTAAAGACGAATTCCTGCACCCGGACAAAGCAAACCCTGCAACGTCCTATACTTTAGCTTCCGGAACCCTGGGCGATATTTCGACCTTCGACGCCGGATTCTTCAATATCTCTCCTCGTGAAGCGGCGGTCATGGATCCTCAGCAGCGTTTGTTGCTGGAGCTTGGCTGGGAAGTGTTCGAGAACGCCGGCGTCAAGCCGTCGAGCCTGCGTGGTAGCAATTGCGGTGTTTACCTGGGCATTGCCAGTGTCGACTACGGCTACCGTCTGGCCCATGACCTGTCGATGATCGACGCCGCCACCGCCACCGGCAATACCAACAGCATCGCGGCCAACCGGTTGTCTTTTTTCTATGACCTGCAAGGTCCGAGCATGGCCATCGACACGGCGTGCTCTTCTTCCCTGATCGCTTTTCACCAGGCTTGCCAGGCCATTCAGAGCGGCGAAATCGAACAGGCGATTACCGGTGGGGTCAGCCTGCACCTGCATCCTTTCGGCTTTCTGATCTTTTCCAAGGCTTCAATGCTGTCGCGCACCGGGCAATGCCATGTGTTCGATGAGTCTGCGGACGGCTATGTACGCTCCGAGGGCGGTGGACTGTTCTATCTGAAGGATTACGACAAAGCGATCGAGGATGGCAACCAGATCCTCGCGGTCGTTGCCGGCAGTGCGGCCAATACCGATGGGCGCAAATCGACGCTGACCCTGCCGAGTGCAGATGCGCAGATTGCCCTGATGAAACAGGCCTACAACACAGCGGGCATTGATGCGGCAGATATCGATTACCTGGAGGCTCACGGCACGGGTACGCCAGTCGGCGATCCAATCGAGAGCCAGGCCATCGGTGAGGCACTGGGTCAGCAACGCCCGGCGGATCAGCCACTCCTGATCGGTTCGATCAAAAGCAACATCGGCCACCTTGAGGCTGCCTCCGGCGTCGCCGGGCTGATGAAAGCGCTGTACTGTGTGATCGAACGCAAGGTGCCGGCCACCATTGGCATCAAGAAGCTCAATCCGAATATTCCTTTCGCCGATCTCAACCTGAGTGTGGTCACCGAAACCCTGGCCCTAAAATCCAGCGGAAAACTGGTGGTCGGGGTTAACTCCTTCGGTTTCGGCGGGGCCAACGCCCACGTGATTCTGGAAAGCCCACCGCAGGTAACGCAAGCCCCGAGCCCAACGCAACAATTCGTGCCGCTGATGGTTTCTGCCAAGGACAGCACCGCCCTGGCGGCCCAGTGTGAACAGCTCGCGCAGTTCATGTCCGTGCCGGACGCGGCAAGCCTTTATGATGTTGCCTATCAGTCACTGGTGCGCCGCGAACTGCACCCGCAAAGGGTTGTGGTGTTCGGTGCGCAGGCTCAGGACAGCGCTCAGGCACTCCTGGATTTCGCCACGGAACCCGGTGTTCCGGCGTTGTCGACGGTGCTGGAAAGTGGTCGCGCCCTGGATCAGGCCAAAGGACCTGTGTTCGTTTTCTCCGGTAATGGATCGCAGTGGCAGGGCATGGGCAAGTCATTGCTGGCCGACCCGCTGTTCCATCAGGCAGTTGCCGAACTGGACGCGATTTTCCAACCGCTGGCCGGTTATTCGTTGATCGCCGAACTGGCGGGCGAGCTGGGCGAAGACCGTTATCAGCTGACTGAATTTGCACAGCCAGCGCTGTTTGCCTTGCAGGTGGGGGTTACCCGCATGCTGGCCGAAAAAGGCGTCGTGCCGATGGCCGTCATTGGCCACAGCGTGGGTGAAGTCGCTGCCGCCTGGGCGTGCGGGGCGCTGACGCTGAGCGACGCCACCGCCGTGATCTACCATCGCAGTCGCTTGCAAGGCTTGACCAAGGGCTGCGGCAATATGTCGGCGGTCGGCTTGTCGGGTGCAGAGACCGCGAGCCTGTTGCAGGCGCTTTGTCTGGACAACGAGCTGGTGGTCGCTGGCGACAACAGTTTCAAAGGGGCGACTGTCGCCGGTCTGCCGGCTGCATTGGAGCGCCTGGAGAATGCACTGACCGAGCGTCAGGTTTTTGCTCGTCGCCTGGGACTCGATTACGCGTTCCACTCGCCGGCGATGGATGTGATTGCCGATCAGGTGGTCGAAGCCTTGAGCAGCATCGTCCCGGGGCCTGCCCGTATTCCAATGTATTCGACCGTGACCGGCGACCTGTTGGCTGGCGAATATCTGGACGCCGAATACTGGTGGAAAAACATTCGTTATCCGGTGCTGTTCAAGTCTGCCAGTGAGGCCCTCGTCGAGCAGGGCTACAACGTCTTCGTGGAGGTCGGACCCCATCCGATCTTGCGCGCCTATGTGGCCGACGCACTGACCCGTCAGGAACTGGACGGTGTCGTGATCCCGACGGTGCTGCGCGGTGAGCAAACCTCACAGTTGATCGATCGCACGCTGGCGAAAGTGCTGATCGCCGGTGTCGACATCGATCTGCAATGCGTGTTTCCCGATGTCGGGCGTTTCGTGCAACTGCCCAATTACGCCTGGCAGCGCGAACGTCACTGGCTTGCCGACTCACCCGAATCAAACGGCAACCTGCACCGTGAACGCGTCCACCCGCTGCTGGGTTACCCGCTGCCCGAGCACGAGTTCACCTGGGACAACCGTCTGGATACGCAGCTGTTCCCGTCGCTCGGTGACCACCGGGTGGGCGACTCGGTGTTGTTCCCGGGGGCGGGTTTCACCGAACTCGCGCTGGCAGCGGCATTGCAGTATCAACCCGGCGAGTTTGTTGAAATCGAAGAGCTGGAAATTCACAGCCCTCTCTTGCTGCATTCGGATTTCAGCAAAAAAGTCCGCGTAACCATCGACAGCAGTGACGGAACGCTTTCCATCGTGTCGCGCACCACCGCCCAGGCTGAGCCGTGGGCGCAGCATGTGGTTGCCAGGCTTCCGGGTGAAGCACGCGGCGGCATGCTGGCCTGCGCCGCTCCGGCCTTGCCGACGCGTGCACCGGATTTCAACGCGTCCGGGCACTTGGCGCTGACCCGGGTCGTCGGCCTGAATTATGGTCCGGCTTATCAAGTGGTCGAGGCCGGCTGGATCGAGGGCAACCAGGTATTGGCGCGCTTGACGGTCCCGGCGCTGATCGAGGCCGAACTGAACACTCTGAATTTGCACCCGGCGCTGCTGGACGGTGCTTTCCAATTGATCACCCAGCTGTTGAGCCAGGATGCCGGGTGCCGCAAAGACCTGGCCTTTATCCCGGTAAAACTGGGGCGGATCTGCTTTGCTGCCGGCAGTCCTGCGCCTTGCCTGGCCCAGGTCACCCTGGTGAAACGCTCAGAGCATTCGTTGCTGGCGGATTTCACGCTGTTCGATGCCCAAGGCAATGCGGTCATCTGCATCAAGGACGCGCGTTTTCGTGGGGTACGGCTGCACAAGGATCGCAGTGGCGACATCAAGCTGGCGGACTTTGTCGGGGTTGCCAAACCCTATCCCGCCAATGAGCGTGCCATGCCAATGGCCGGTTCACAGCTGCAGGTGAAGCTGCAGCAGCACCTTGGCACGCTCGCGGGTGATCACGGGTTGGCCCGGTATGCCAATGAAATCGACCCGTTGCTTGATGGCCTGTGCGGCAGCTTCCTGCTCGAAGCCGTCGAGAAACTCGGCGGTCAACTGACGCGGCAGCAGTACGCCACTTGGGAATCCGGCAGTTATCTTGACCATTTGCTGGATCAAGCCATAGAGGATGGCAGCCTGGTCACGGTCGGCAACGACGCCTGGCAGTTGGCCGACCAGGGTGAACGCTCGAGTGCACAGGACATCTGGCAGGAACTGTTCCGCAGTTATCCCGAGCACTTCCAGATCATTCATTCAGTTGGCCGCATCGGCATGCACTTGCTGGAGCTGATCAGCGGGCAGATGAGTCTTGCGCAACTTTTGCCGAGGGAAACCACGCCCGCCGTATTGACCCGCCTGGTGCTCGGAGCTTGCGGCCACTACGCATTGCTGGGCGGTTTGCGAGAGCACATTGCTCAACGCTTGAGCGCTCTGCCTGACGGGCAGCGCTTGCGTATTCTCGAGCTTGGCTTCGAGGGCGCGCCTTTGGCGGCTGATCTTTGTGTCGGGCTGGATTTTGATCGGGTCGATTATCAGTACGTGGCGCAGAACGTTGAAGCGTTGTCGATGCTCCAGGCTGACTTTCCGGATCTACAGGTGCTGAACCTTGAAGATGCGGAAAAAGTCGCCCAGGTGCCGGCGAACTGTTTCGATCTGGTCCTCGTCGCCACTGATCTGGCACCGCTGGAAGCACTCAGTCAAGGCCTGCAACAGGGTGCCGCAAGGTTGTGTGCCAATGGCGAAGTGCTGCTGCTCGCGCAACATCCTGCACGTTGGGCTGACTTCACCTTCGGCGCCGAACCTTCCTGGTGGCTGGCCCGACAGGGGCAGCAGGCGCTATCGGCGCAACAGACGCCGGGCTTCTGGCAGCAGGAACTGCGGCGTCATGGCCTGACGGTATCCGGGCCGCTGGAGTTTATTCCGGATTCGGCATCCGGCAGTTATCTATTGGTGGCCGCCAAAGATGAGGTGAAGACACTCGCGGTTGCTCCCGAATATCCGCGTCATCGCTGGTTGCTGGTCGCCGACGAGCAAGGGCCTGAAGGGCCATTTGCCCAGGCACTGGCGTCGGTCTTGCGTGAGCAAGGTCAGGACGCCGCACTCCTCGCACCGGGCTCGGCAGTGGTTCTGGCGCAACAGTTAATTGAAGAGGCCGCGGCGCCTCAGCACATTGTGATGCTCGCTGGTTTGTTCGCCACCCAAGGGCTGGATGCGCAGGCGGATCGGTGCATGCTCGCCGCAGCCATCACTCAGGCCTGTGAGTCGGCCGGCATTGCCGCCGATTGCTGGTTACTGACCTCCGGCGCCGCTGTTCATCTGCTGCCGCAAGGCGCCCGGCCGGAAACGACTGTGCCGGACATTGCCGACGCGGCCTTGTGGGGCTTCGGTCGGACCCTGAGCAACGAAGCTGTCGGCTGTCGTGTCCGTCTACTCGATCTGGCGATGGGCGCCGGTGTCGAGCATCTGGCTCAGGCACTGCTCAACGCTGATGAAGAAACCGAACTGGCGATCAGTGCGGCGGGTGATCGTTATGTCGCACGGCTGCGAATCCAGCCAGATGAGTTGTCGCGTAATGCCGCGCTGGAGGCACCGGCGCAGGTCAAGCTCGGGTTCGATTTGCCGGGGCAGTTGCGCCATTTGCGCTGGGAAGCACGAGCGCCACGGGTGCCGGCTGACGACGAACTGGATATTGACGTTCAGGCGACGGGTCTCAATTTCCGCGATGTCATGTACGCGTTGGGCCTGCTGTCCGATGAAGCGATCGAAAATGGCTTCTCGGGACCGACGCTTGGCTTCGAGTTTGCTGGCGTGGTGCGGGACAAAGGCGCGCTGGTCGAAGGCGATTTTCAGCCGGGCGACCGAGTCGTCGGCTTCGGTCCGTCAAGCTTTGCCAATCGTCTGGTCACCAACGCCAATGCGGTGGCACGCATTCCTGACGGTATGTCTTTCGAGGCAGCGGCGACCATCCCGAGTACCTTCTTCACTGTGTACTACGCGGTGCATCACTTGGCGCGCCTTGAGCCGGGAGAGAAGATTCTGATTCACGGCGCAGCGGGCGGCGTGGGTATTGCCGCGATCCAGATTGCCAAATGGTGCGGTGCCGAAATTTATGCCACCGCGGGCAGCGACGAAAAGCGCGATTTCCTGCGGCTGATGGGCGTCGAGCATATCTTTGACTCGCGTTCGTTGGCGTATGCCGATGACATCCTGGCCATCACCGATGGCCGCGGCGTGGATGTGGTACTCAACTCGCTGGCGGGCGAGGCGATCAATCGCAATTTGCGGGTACTCAAGCCGTTTGGCCGGTTCCTCGAACTGGGCAAGCGCGACTTCTACCAGAACACCAAAATCGGTCTGCGACCTTTCCGCAATAACATCAGCTACTTTGGCATCGACGCCGACCAACTGATGAGCGAACGCCCGCAGCTGACCCGTCGGCTGTTCGGCGAAATGATGGAGCTGTTCCGCGAGGGCGTTCTGAGCCCGTTGCCTTATCGCGCTTTCGATGCCAATGAAGTGGTCGAAGCGTTCCGCTACATGCAGCAGGCACGTCAGATCGGCAAGATTGTCGTGACGTATCGCACGCCGATCCAGGGCGTTGTCGCGACGTCGGTCGCGCCAGCACCGAGGTTGACCCTGGCCGCGAACGCCAGCTACCTGGTCACCGGCGGTCTCAGCGGTTTTGGCCTGCGCAGCGCGCAATGGCTGGTGGAAAAAGGCGCTCGTCATCTGGTCCTGCTAGGTCGTCGTGGCGCCGCGACGGAGGAGGCGCAACCCTTGTTGGCGCTGTGGCGCGAGCAGGGTATCGAGGTCCAGGCGCTGGCCTGTGACATCACCGACCGCGCGCAATTGGCGTCCGTCATGGCGCGCATTGACGCCAGCGGCCAGCCATTACGTGGCGTGGTGCATGCGGCAACGGTGTTCGATGACGGTTTGATCCGCAATTTGACCCGCGAACAACTGCAACGCGTCTTGGAGCCCAAGGCCAAGGGAGCGCAGTACCTGCATGAGTTGACGGCCCGTTTGCCACTGGACTTCTTCGTGCTGTTCTCTTCGGCAACCACCTTGTTCGGTAATCCGGGGCAGGCCAACTACGTTGCCGCCAACCATTGGCTCGAAGCACTGGCGCGCCATCGCCTGGTGCTGGGGTTGCCGGCCACTAGCGTGCTCTGGGGGGCCATTGATGACGCGGGTTTCCTGGCTCGCAATCAGGATATTAAGGACGCTCTGCAAAGTCGCATGGGCGGTGCAGCCTTGCAATCGCAAGCGGCGCTGCAGACCCTGGAACGCTTGCTGTTGCAGCGTCGTTCGGGGCTAGGCGTGCTGGAGCTGGACTGGAAGGCGCTGTCGCGCTTCCTGCCGGCAGGCGGCTCGCCCAAGTTCAATGAACTGGCCAGGTTGCACGGTGGTGAGCAGGACGAAGAAAGCGATGCCGACGATATTCAGCGGTTGTTGGCCGAAATGGATGACCCTGAGCTGATCGAGCTGTTCAGTGAAATGCTCAAGCAGGAAATCAGCGAAATCCTTCGTTTGCCAACCAGTAAACTGGACGCCACCCGACCGCTTCAAGAGTTGGGTCTGGACTCGTTGATGAGTGTCGAGCTGGTGGTGGCGGTCGAGGAGCGCTTTGGTGTTCGTCTGCCGGTCATGGAGCTGAGCGAAGCGTCGAGCATCGGCAAGATCACCGTTCGAATCCTTGAACTCCTGCGCGGTAATCAGCAAGGCGATGTGCAACCGGATGCCGAAAATAATCTGCAGCCTCTGGCGAGCGAAACGTTTTCACGTCATGGCGTCGACATTTCCCGTGACGATATCGCGCAGTTGAGCGCGGGCCTCAGCGCTCAGGATTCCAAACTTTCACGCTTGATTAATTGATCCGGACCATGACCCATAAAACCGCGCCCAAGCTTGCCGCTTCGATGAAAGACAAGCTGATCCAACAGGCTCTGGAACGGCGTCTGCGCAAGACCGGCGATGGCGTACCGAGCCCATCGCTGGAGGGACTCAAAAGCGCCCCGCGCGAGGGGTTCGGGCAATTCTGCCGATTTGACCAGTTCCCCGGCTATCAGCAGTTACGCATCATGCTCGACGGCGCCGCGCGTTTTGGCTTGGCCAATCCGTTCTTCAAATTGCACGAAGGGTTGGCGGGAGCCGAAACCGTCATGGACGGTAATCGTTACGTGAACTTCGCGAGCTATAACTACCTGGGCTACTCAGGACACCCGGTTGTCGCCGAGGCCGCCAAGGCCGCCATTGATCAATATGGAACGTCGGTATCGGCCAGTCGTCCGGTGTCGGGCGATCGTCCGATTCATCGCGAGCTGGAGCAGGAACTGGCTCGCCTCTATGAAGTGAACGACGCCATTACCTTCGTCAGTGGTCATGCGACGAACGTGACTACCATTGGCTACTTGTTCGGTCCGCGGGATCTGATTCTGCATGATGAGCTGATTCATAACAGCGTGCTGCAGGGTATTCAGTTGTCCGGTGCCCGGCGCCTGAGTTTTGCCCATAACGATTGGGAAGCGGTCGATCGTGTACTGAGCGATCAGCGTCAGCATTTCGAGCGGGTGTTGGTGGTGCTTGAAGGCATCTACAGCATGGATGGTGATTTCCCGGATTTGCCTCGTTTCGTCGAACTCAGGAACAAGCACCAGGTATTGCTGATGGTCGATGAAGCCCATTCGCTGGGCGTCATGGGGCAGACTGGCAAAGGCATCCGTGAGCATTTCGGCCTGGCCGGCAGTGACGTGGATATCTGGATGGGCACCTTGAGTAAAAGCCTGGCCAGTTGCGGTGGTTACATCGCCGGTGAGTCGGCACTGGTGGAACATCTCAAGTTCCTGGCCCCGGGCTTTCTCTACAGTGTCGGCATGCCGCCATCGGTGGCGGCGGCAGCATTAGCGGCGCTGCGTTGCCTGCCAGAAGATGGCGAGCGCGTCGCCACCTTGCAGGCACGTGGCAGGCAATTCCTCGAACTTGCCAGGGAAGCAGGCCTGGACACCGGCACCAGCACAGGTCTGGCGGTAGTTCCGGTCATCACCGGCAGTTCGCTCAAGGCGACCCAATTGTCCAGCGCGTTGTCACGTCGTGGAATCAACGCCCAACCCATCTTGCATCCGGCGGTACCCGAGAAGTCAGCGCGAGTACGCTTTTTTGTGTCATGCCTGCACACCTCGGAGCAAATTGCCGAAACCGTCGCCATCGTTGCGCAGGAACTGCGAAAGCTCTAAGACGAGCGGCCAGAAGATCGAGGCGGCGTGCCTTCGCCGGCAAGTCAACCGCTACAGCCATATGGCATCCCACAGCGGATAATCATGAACGCGCCTGACCAGGTCAGCGCGCAATGGGTTGGCGATGATGTAACGGGCCACCGTCAAAAGATTTTCTTCGCGGCGGATGGCGCGATCATGAAAGCCTTTTTGCCAAAATCGGCCTGAGCGACCCAGGTAGGCATTGATCTCTCTCGCGCTGCGAGATTTGGTTGCAAGCATCAACTCCGGCAGCGTGCTGTTCTGGAGTTCGACCAACCAGTGAAAATGATCGGGCATTACCACCCAGGCAAGGGAATCTGCCCGTCCTTCAGTCATGGCCAGACGAAACTGATCCACCACCAAACGTCCCGCTCGCCAATCGCTGAACACCGGTTCACGCAGGTGTGTCACGGCAGTGAGCAGGTAGATTTGTCCGGCCTGGGAATGGCGACCGGTGCGCAGATGATTGGCGTGGGAACGAGTAGGCAATCCTTTGCCCTCCTGTATAGGTTGAAAGGGTAAGGCTAGGACGTAGATGATTGAACGTCGTAAAAGTTTGGAACCGGATGTGTACGGGCCGCCGCCTTCGCCGGCAAGCCGGCTCCTACGGGTTTTGTGTTGTCCACAAAATGAGGGCGTGCACGGGGTTGGTGGCGTCCGGAAAATGAGGATGCGCACGGGGCATGTGCCGTCCGAAAAATAATGGCGTGCACGACGATTTTGTAGGAGCTGGCTTGCCAGCGAAGGCGGCCTTGCGACATGCGGCGGCAATGAGGACGCCTTCGCCGGCAAGCCGGCTCCTACGGGGTTGGTGTCGTCCACAAAATGAGGGTGTGCACGGGGTTGGTGGCGTCCGAAAAATGAGGATGTGCACGGGGTTGGTGGCGTCCGGAAAATGATGGCGTGCACGGCGATTTTGTAGGAGCTGGCTTGCCAGCGAAGGCGGCCTTGCGACGTGCGGCGCCATGGGGACGCCTTCGCCGGCAAGCCAGCTCCTACGGGGTTGGTGTCGGCCACAAAATGAGGGCGTGCACGGGGTTGGTGGCGTCCGAAAAATGAGGATGTGCACGGGGCATGTGTCGTCCGAAAAATGAGGGCGTGCACGGCGATTTTGTAGGAGCTGGCTTGCCAGCGAAGGCGGCCTTGCGACGTGTGGCGGCAATGAGGACGCCTTCGCCGGCAAGCCGGCTCCTACGGGGTTGGTGTCGTCCACAAAATGAGGGTGTGCACGGGGTTGGTGGCGTCCGGAAAATGATGGCGTGCACGGCGATTTTGTAGGAGCTGGCTTGCCAGCGAAGGCGGCCTTGCGACGTGTGGCGGCAATGAGGGCGCCTTCGCCGGCAAGCCGGCTCCTACGGGGTTGGTGTCGTCCACAAAATGAGGGTGTGCACGGGGTTGGTGGCGTCCGGAAAATGAGGATGTGTACGGGGTTGGTGGCGTCCGGAAAATGATGGTGTGCACGGCGATTTTGTAGGAGCTGGCTTGCCAGCGAAGGCGGCCTTGCGACGTGTGGCGGCAATGAGGGCGCCTTCGCCGGCAAGCCGGCTCCTACGGGGTTGGTGTCGTCCGGAAAATGAGGATGTGTACGGGGTTGGTGTCGTCCGGAAAATGAGGATGTGTACGGGGTTGGTGTCGTCCGGAAAATGAGGATGTGTACGGGGTTGGTGGCGTCCGGAAAATGATGGTGTGCACGGCGATTTTGTAGGAGCTGGCTTGCCAGCGAAGGCGGCCTTGCGACGTGTGGCGGCAATGAGGGCGCCTTCGCCGGCAAGCCGGCTCCTACGGGGTTGGTGTCGTCCACAAAATGAGGATGTGCACGGGGTTGGTGTCGTCCGGAAAATGAGGATGTGTACGGGGTTGGTGGCGTCCGGAAAATGATGGCGTGCACGGCGATTTTGTAGGAGCTGGCTTGCCAGCGAAGGCGGCCTTGCGACGTGTGGCGGCAATGAGGACGCCTTCGCCGGCAAGCCGGCTCCTACGGGGTTGGTGTTGTCCACAAAATGAGGGTGTGCACGGGGTTGGTGTCGTCCACAAAATGAGGGCGTGCACGGGGTTGGTGGCGTCCGAAAAATGAGGATGTGCACGGGGCATGTGGCGTCCGAAAAATGATGGCGTGCACGGCGATTTTGTAGGAGCTGGCTTGCCAGCGAAGGCGGCCTTGTGACGTGCGGCGGCAATGAGGGCGCCTTCGCCGGCAAGCCGGCTCCTACGGGTTTTGTGTTGTCCACAAAATGAGGGTGTGCACGGGGTTGGTGGCGTCCGGAAAATGATGGTGTGCACGGCGATTTTGTAGGAGCTGGCTTGCCAGCGAAGGCGGCCTTGCGACGTGCGGCGGCAATGAGGACGCCTTCGCCGGCAAGCCGTCTCCTGCAAGGGTTATAGCGGGAACATACCTTTGAGGTAGCGGCGGATCTGCCAATAGCGCGGGCAGTTTTCGATCAGGCCTGGAGTGTTTTTCGCGCGGTGTTCCAGCGCCTGCTGTTGGCTACAGGGCATGCCACGGACTTGCACCAGTTGTTGTACATCGCCGTCATAACGCTCAAGGATCAAGCTGGCTGTTGCGTTGTCCGGGCTGATTCGCCAAAGCGGTACGCCCCGTGCTGCTGCACGTGATGACAGGTCGCGGGGTTCATGGGGGCTCCACACCACCACCTTGCCATCTTCGCGCGCCACGGTCGTCATCAGGTCGGCGCTATCGTGGGTGAATTTCACGCGGCCCCAACGGCTGTCGAGCAAGCGGCGGATTGCCGGTTGCCGGCGCCGAGGCACACCAAGCACGGTCAATGCGCCGGCGAACTGGCTGTCCTGTTGTTTTTGTCGGGCCAGTTGCCGGGCCACGGTCATCACGTCGCAGCGCTGATCGGTCAATGGGTCCACATAGCGGCAGTAGCGAATGTAAGCGGCGGCCACCAGTTGCTCCAGCGTGGGCCGGGCCTGGCGTCGCGGGATCGGTAAGCGATCATCGGTCAGCCCCCAGCCGGCGTAGAACGGCAGCCCGAAACAAGTCACCGGTACACCCTGAATCAACGCTTCCAGTCCGGCCTGGCTGGTGCCGACATACACGCGTCGGGCCCGGCTCGCCAGTGAGGCCCAGGATACGTGGCGGTTCTCCAGCGCTACGCCCCGTGCAAGGGCGGCGTCGAGCAGGCAGCTTTTCTTGTGGCCGTTGATGCAGTCAGGGTGAATCCGTACCCGCACGTCCGCATCGGGGTTTTCCGCCAGCGCCGCATCGAGCATGCGGATAAAGTCCGCTTCGCAAAGTCCGCCGCCAGGAATGGAAAAGTCGCCGTAGGTCTGGTCCACCACCAGGATAAGCGGTTTGTCGCGGCCAAGTGCGTCGTCATCGCTCAAATCCGGAGCGTTGTTGTATTTGCCGATCCCGCTGCTGCGCATCAGGGCAATCAACGCTTGAGCGGTTGCCAACTCCGCAGCCGTCAAGATGTGCGGGGTTTGCAGAATGTTTTCCAGCAGTGACGGACGATCGGCCAGGTAGTGGATGCCGATGGGATCGATCACCATCGACATCGGCGTATCGCCTTCCACCCCCAGCGAGGAGGAGCGCAGAAAGCCGTCCTCCAGCGCCACATAAGGAATGCCCCAGCGTTTGCACAATACCCGGGCATGGTCGGACGAACTTTTGTAGCCGATCCCCGAAATCGCCTTCAAACCTTCGGGCCGTTGTTGGCCGCGTCTCCACAACCAGTAGGGTGGCCCTTCGGGGTCGAGAAACTCACCCAGGTGATGGACTTTCCACATCACCCACTGGGACATGATGCCCACCCAGCCGGGGCCTTCCACCAATGACTCAAGGGGAACTGATCGACTCATTTCTTCACCGCTCATGGCTGGGGTGTCATCGAGCGACGCATGTTGATCACGGCGGGGAAGGGCAGCAGGCGGCCAAGCCAATTCACCGGAGTGGTCCGGATTCGGGTGAATCCCATATGCGCATAGAGCCGCTGTGCCCTCACATTCTTCACCTGAACCTCCAGCTCTACCCTGTCATAGCCGGCTTGCCGGGCCTGATCAAAGGTCGCGGCCAGCAGCGAACTGGCAATGCCCTGATGACGTGCATGCTTGATCACATGCAGGCCATAGAGATAAAAGCCGTAGTACCACTCGCGACCTTCGGTAATCGCAAACAGCAGGTAGCGCAATACGCCCCGCCACCAGCCAAATTCGCGCAAAAAAGGCCGGACACCGGGCGAAAATGGCCCGCGTCGATGATGTTTGAAGGCGGCATAGCCAAGGGTGCTGCAATCGCGGCGGGCGATCAGAATCCGGTCCCAGTTGATCGACTCGGCCAGCAGCCGATAGCGGCAGGCTTCATCACCGAGAAAGAAGGCCAGCGAATTGCGGCCCGAAGTGATCATCCGCGCGATTGACTCATCAGGTTCCGGCAAGCTGGAACCGAGGGCAATCCGCAAGGGGGCGTTGTCGATGTCAGTCATGGGTGGCGGTCTGGTCCAGCCTCGCTTTTGCGACGGATTGCTCACAGCTGTTCAGGTGGTCGACGAAAGTCTTGGCCAGCTGTTCCACGCCTATTGGCCGGGGCGCGCTGGAGGACGGAGCCTGATTGGACCAAATGAAGTAATCAGTATCGCCATCGGGTGCGCCCAAGGCGGTATACACATCCGGGAGAATGGGCACATGGTCGCCGAAGAAACACAGTCCGGTAGACGTCGGGCTGGCCAGCAGGTACTCGCGCAACTTGCCGAGCATCCGATCAGCATTGCTCAGGTGACGCAGATAAGGCGCCAGGTCTCGCAGGCCGTCCGGCAGTGGACGATCGAACCAGCTTGGCAACTCGGCCGCTTCAACCTGCTCCAGCTGTAGCGGTCCATGGTTCTCCATGGTTACGGCGTGGATATATAAGGGTTGGGTGCGCGTGCTGTCGTCGAGCAGTTCAATGATCTTGTCTGCCACGGCACAATCGCCAATAAAAGGTCCGGCCTTTTGCCCGTCATTGAAGCTGCGCACATCGATGAACTCATCGAAACCCAGTGCCGGCAGCACGCGGTCACGGCCGTAAAAACTACCCGCGTAAGGGTGAACGCACACGGTGCGATAACCCCGGCGCTTCATCTCGGCGGCGATGCTTGGCAACCCCTGGCGGGCGAGGTGGCGATAAGGATTGAAGCGATGAACGCCCAGCCTGTCGCCGGCAATCCCGGTCAGGAAGGCAAACTCGGTGCGCACGGTATTCGCGCCCCAGGCCGCGACTTTCAGGCGCCCATGGGCCCTGGCTTCGGTGCGCAGCACATCGTATTGGCTCAGTACCTGCTCGCGGATACCGGGCCACAATCGGCGAATATCGAAAAACGATTCGCTCTGCACCGAAACCAGGTCCGGCAGGGCCACATCAGAAGGGTTGCGAATCGATTGCGCACTGATCGCAAAAGGCGAGCCCAGTGTGTCGATGGGCACCTTGCGCCGGGCTGCGCAAAAGTAGGTCCACAAACTGGCGGCCAATCCCCAACGGCGCAAATCCAGGCTGGCATCGTAGCTCGGTTGTAGCGGTTTCAATGCGCCGACGACCAGCAGCACCACGGCACAGACCAGTGCCATGGCCGCGGTTGCCAACGCATCACTGGCGCCAGCCTCGAAATACAGTCCGCAGGCCAGGTAGGCGACAAAGGCCAACGCCAGCACAATGGTTTTGCCGATGCCGAAGAAGGGCAGGTACAGACGCGGGAAACGCACGGCGTCGCTGAAATACTCAAAGTCTGCGCACACAAAGGGTTCGCGCAACGAGTGATACTTCGAATTGCTCACCAGAACGATCAGCGTCCAGATGGCCAGCACATTCACAGCACTGAAATATGGGCGTCCGGTCAGGCCATAAAGCAGGGCAACCGAGAATAACCATGCCCCGGCGTGCAGCAGCCAGCTGCGTAGCGGTCGGCGTAAGGCGGGCCTGGGAATCAGCAGCGCTTCGATGGCGCAGGAGAGCAAAAATCCGCCCAGGATGACCCAGGCGAAAGTACTGTCAAAAAAATCAGGCACCGTAGTCCAGCCATCGCAAAATTACAGAAGACATCCGTGGGGGAATCACGCCCAGGGCCCAGCATCCGAGGTTCAAAGGGAAGGGGAAACTGATTCGCGCCTGGTCGGCTGCCAGGCCCCGGCGAATCCGCTGCGCGGCTTTGTCCGGGTTCCACAGCAACGGTTTCGGTCCAGGCATTTCAAAGCACATTTTCGATTCAACATAACCGGGCATGATCACATTGATCCGCACGCCGTCAGCGGCCACCAGGTCGCGCATGGATTCGCCGTATGCCTTTATTGCCGCTTTACTGGCGCTGTAGCTCGGCGTCGCCGGCAGCCCGCGCCAGCCAGCGAGGGAACTGAACAGCGCGATCTGCCCGTGCTTGCGTGCGCGCATCGCCGGCAACGCCGCTTGTACGGTGGCAATGGCGGCCATGACGTTGACTTCGATCACCGCCTGGGACAACGCCCAATCTTCATCCTCGGCATTCGGGCCGCTCGCCGTGTTGAGGCCGGCTCCGACAATGATCAGGTCCGGCTGCTCGGTTTCGCTGATCCGGGTGATCCATTCACGCACGGCCTCCAGGTCCTGCACGTCGAGTGCGTGAAGGATGACCCGGGCGCCGGCAGCGCGACACTGCTCCGCCATTTCTTCCAGGCGTTCGGTGCGCCGGCCTTGCAAAATCAGGGTCACGCCGGGTGCCGCATAGGCGGGCGCCAGTGCGCCGCCGATGCCACCTGTAGCACCGGTGATCAGGATGCAGCGCGGTTTTTTCGGCAGCGTCATAAGTAGCGTTCAATCCGAGAGGTTTTGGCCATCAGTACTTCCAGCGAGTTGTTCACGGCCATGTCGATACCGCAGCGCGTATAGAAGCCGCCATTGACCTGGGTGGTGTGAATCACCGTGCTGCGAAAACGCTGGAACAGCGTGGCGTCAGGCGGTTCCGGTGTGTGCCAGAAATCGTCAAGGCTGCCCTGGTGGGTGAGCCCCTTGAGGTTGTAGATCGGGTCGCTGAGGGCGATGGTCGGCACGCTGTGCATCAGCGACGAACCGCCCACTGTGCTGTTGACGGTAATCACGCCCGCGACATGCGACAGCAATGTCGGCATGTGACCGCTTTCGAGGAAGTCCACCCGATCGGCAATGCCGAATTTGTGGGCAATGCGCCGGGTGATTCGGTGGTAGTTGATGATGCCCGGGGTCAGCGGATGGTTCTTGACCACCAGGCGCGTGTCACTGCCGGCATGGCGGGCGAACGAACCCAAAACATGCTTCAGCACATCCTTCATGTGTTTGAACGGCGAGTGATCGCGGATCTGCGCGTCGCTGTCCAGCTGCAGTGGCAACAGGAAGGTGCGATAGCGATTGTGCGCCACTTGACTGATCACCTCGGAATCACGGCCCTTGGCACGGGCCAGGCGAAGGCCCTGGCGAATGTAGCCGGCATACTCCACCGCCGCGTTGTACGGCGCGTGGGTTTTGTAGTGGGGGAACACCACTTTGTTCAGTGCGCCACCGACGTGGTACATCACATCGTGCAGGGCCCTGGAGGCAAAGGACAGGCGGAACGAATTGCCGTTGTGATAGCGGGGGATGTACTTGCCCACTTCCCGATACCACTCCGGATCACGGGGCAGCAGCGAGTGATTGTTCACGCCGTTGCGCTCAAGGGTGATCCAGTAGGGGCGGAAGTAACCTTCTTCGAACACGTGCACGCGAATGCCCAGCGACCTGGCCAGCTCCACCGCCGGCTGATGCACCGGACGGCAGTCGCCGAACAACACCACGTCGGTAATGTGGTCCGCCCTGAAGCATTGGCTGTAGAAATCCATCAGCTGCTCGGGGCGCGCCGAATAAAATACGCGCGCGCCGCTGCCGTACAGGGTGTCGCCCATGTTGAAGTTGACCGACTTGACCAACTGTCCCTCGGACCGCAGAGCCTGTACCAGGCGGGCAAAAAACGGCGAACTGACGCCCTGCAGGAACAGGAACGAGTTGCGCGGTTTCACCGACACCGGGCGCGGGGAGCGCTCGACAGGAACTACGAGTTTTTTGGGCGTGGTCTCAAAGCGGTGAGGAGCAAACGCTGGATCATCTCTCGCCATGTTGGACGCTTTCCATGTGTAGGTACTTCATCCCAGTTTTGAATCTCGACTAACGTACGTTCGGGAGTCGTGAATTTTTTAGTAATGCGGCTGACATAGGTCGGGTAGCGGATCAGGGTCGCGGCCACCAGTTCGTCCAGGCTCAGGCGCCGGGTGCGGCGCGCCTGGACGTCCGGGCTCAGGTCCTTGTCCCGGGTCAAACCCCAGCCGGCATAAAACGGCTGGCCGTAGGTGGTCACGGGCACGCCGCGCAACAAGGCTTCGAAACCCGATTGCGAGGTCAGCACATGCACTTCATCCACTTCAGTCAACAGCTCATGGAACGGCACATCGCCCACCACTTGATTGCACCAATCGCTGGTGCGCTCTTCGTCAAAGCCTGCTTCGCGGGTGCCGGCCAGCACTTCCGGGTGCGGCTTGTACAACAGCCATGCCATCGGATGGTGCTCGCGCACCGCCTTGAGCAAATCAATGTTGCGTCGGATACGGTGCGCGCCGTAGCGAATCGAGGCGTCGGACTCGACCTGGCCCGGTACCAGAATCACCCGCTCGACACCGGCGGGGCGTTTCCACGTCGTGCCGGGCAGGTTGTATTTGGTTACTCCGGCAGCGCAGATCGCTTCGCG
Source organism: Pseudomonas sp. GL-B-19 (assembly GCF_019956415.1). Lineage (GTDB taxonomy): Bacteria > Pseudomonadota > Gammaproteobacteria > Pseudomonadales > Pseudomonadaceae > Aquipseudomonas. Next base: position 80,432 of record NZ_JAHBDK010000013.1, on the reverse strand, counting down.
CAGGGCTGCTGCCCGTTGCAGTAAACCTGGGCTGCACGGTTCGTGCTGTAAGAGATGTTCCAGACGCGAAGGACGGGTGGCGTCGTAGTAAATGCCCAGGTCGTCGAACACCCATGACAATGGACGGGTTTTCTTCGCACCCAGGCCGACGGAGCGCAGGAAGCCGTCTTCGACGCGGCCGAGGTGGCTACCGACTTTGTGGGTCAACGGCGCATCGTGCTGGCAACCCCAAGTGATGACCGGCGTGATGCGACGACGGGAAAAGCGACCGAGGAACCGAATCGATGAACCATTGAAAAAGTCCAACACCAACGGTTGCTTCCACTTGCTGAAACCGACCATTTGCAAATCTTGCGGTAGCCGACTGCGCATCCGCCGTTGCAGGCCGAGCCAGGCCAACACGGTCTCAGGCTGGCAGGGCGCGCCCGTTTCGGGGTCAACGTAGCGCGGGTATTCCACCAGCGCGGCATGCAGCAATTGTTCAAGGCTGACGGGTTGGCGTCGCTCGGGAGCGGGCAGGGCATCATTGGTCAGACCCCAGCCGGCATAGAACGGCATGCCAAAGGTGTACACCGGCACGCCCCACAGCAAGGCATCGAAGCCCAGTTGCGAAGTCATCACGTACGCAGCCTGGACGGCGGGCAGTAGTTCGGCCGGGTGAACGTTATGGCTGATCAGGTGAACACGTGGGTGCTTGCGTAGCGCCGCCAGGTCAAAGTGACCTTGCTTGCGCCCGGCCACCACGTCCGGGTGAACCTTGACCACCACCGTGCTTTGCGGGTGACGGGTCAGCGCGGCTTCGAGCATGCGCTCGAAATCGGCGACGGTGGCACCTTGCAGTGAGGCATCACCGCGAGTCTGATCGGCGACCAGCACGCACGGCTGCGGCAATGTGCAGGCTTCGATGCGGGCGCCGTTGTATTTGGACACGCGCTCTTCACACCAGCTTGCTTGCAAGGCGCGGGCGCGCAGTATCTGTGCTTCTGTGAGCGGCACGGGAATCAGTTGTTCAAGGCGAGAAGGAGCGGTGGCGTCGTAGTAGATGCCCAGCGGGTCGACGATCAACGACAGCGGCGGGTCTTCGGCGCCCAGACCCACCGAGCGCAAAAATCCATCTTCGACGGTTAGTAGCGGCAAACCTGCAGTTTCAGCGGCCTCTTGGGCACGCATCGCACTGGGTTTGCGTCCCCACGCGAGAACCTCATCGGCTTGGGCAATGTCGCGCACCGCGCCACACAGCAGCCGATACTCGGGCAGCAGGGCAGGGAGCGTGGGGATCTGTTGCGCGCCTTTAGACAGAATCAGCAAAGCGCGCCGGTTTGAATCGACATTGTCCATAAAAGACAGCGGATATCCCTAAAGGGTGCACACATCTACCAGGCTCGAATACATGCGAACCTGTAAAGAATGTTTAATAAAATTTGCCGCGAATAATAATACAAATGGCACGTTGCCATTCACAAAAAATTGACCAAATGCACGGTTTTTTCACATCTTGTGTGAACTTTTATTTCAACACCTGTAACGGCGTAAACAGTCCGATGAGCGGCTTTCTAATTGGGTGTCGGAGAGATTGACAAAGGCTTTGTTTTCTTCGTAGTAACTGGCTCGCCATCGACAGCGATTGCACATCATGCGTCGCCGGCGAGCGCCCCTTTTTCCAGCAAGTACTCATATTTCTCGTGCAGCAGATCCAGTTTGCCCCGTTGCTGATAGTCGGCAATCGTTTTGGGGCGCAGGAAATGCCAGAGAGAGTTTTGCAGGAAAAAGTAATCCATGTTGTGTAAGGCGATCTGTGGATCGAAGCGCTCGTCCAGCGCTGCGATATAGGAGCGCAGGAAATACATGCGGATTCTTGTGAAGCGTGCCATGTCTTCCTGTCGGAAAATCGCACTCAGGTACGCGCCCCCATCAAACCCGACCCGGCCGACTTTCACCTCACTCCAGTCGATCATCTGGAATCTACCGTGCGAAGAAAAGAAATTCTTGGCCAGGTAATCCATGTGGCAAAAGCAGCGCGGGCTATTGTTGGCACGGTTTTTTGCGAGGTTTAGCGCGGGTTGCAAACCTGATAGCCGCTCTTTGAGACCTTGAAAGCGCGCATCGTCGGTGGGCAGCTCGCTGAGGGAGGGCAGGTAACGCACAAAATTGAAGCGCCAACGCAACAAATACCATGGACGAAAAAAATCCATTTCCCAAAACCGATAGCGTTGTTGCCAGTTTTCAGGTCGCAGGTGCAGATTGGTGAGATTTTCTATTTCTGCGATGCCTTGGCCAATTTGCGTCGCAATTTTGCCCATGCGTGGTGCTTTCCCCCGGACAAAGCGAGTGAAGATCAGGCTTTCCCAAGGTGTTTCGATAACGCCCAGGCATTGTGGGTGTTGGAAGTGGGTACTGTTAGCCAGCACGCTGCCCTCGCGATGGAAGCGCGATTCCAGGCTAGAGATGCCGAGTAATTTGCGAATCGATTTTTCGACTACATCCAGCGTGACGCCAGTCTGTCGATGAGTCAGGCGGTGATGATGTACATAGTTGACGAACGAGGCGTTGGAGTCCATGTCCGAGGTGGTAATGCTGTAATCATCCAGCGCGTGACCGAGTACATGGCTCAAGCGTTTTTTCAGGCTGGGTTGGCTCCACCAAAAGACATTGTTGCGACCCAATATTTCTTGGTTCTTTGATTCGGTATTCATGGGCTCCAACTGTCAACGACCGCTCGAATCTTGATCGGATAAGGTAAGTCGTACCCAGAGCAGACTGTGCCCAAAAGCGTAAGGACCGATCAAACGAGGCGCGATATTACGGACTCTGCCTGCTGATTGCCATGGTCATGGATGTGGCGGCACAGAAAACAGGATCATTGCTTTGCGTTAATCGGAAAGCTCACATCAACGTTCCATGCTGGCCACTCAACCGTTAACATACGCGCCACTCGAATCAAGGAGCGATCGCTGCCGTCATGAATCGGCCCGCTGGCAAGTCAATTGCCTCGTCGATCCTGCGCAGGAGTCAAGGGAGGTCAATGTTGAGAATCAAGCACATCGTTTTCGTCCTCCTGACTATTCATGCGTCAAGCGTATTGGCCTGGGGTGTCGAAGGGCATAAAACAGTAGCCATGATCGCTGAATCCAGACTGGACCCGGTAGCTAAAGCCGAGGTTCGGCAGTTATTGGCTCTGGAAGACGCAACCAGTCTGGCAGACGTCGCCTCTTGGGCAGATCAGATAAAGGGCACTGAACCTGGGCTGATCAGTCACGCCGTCCGTATTCCTTTTGATGCCACGACCTATGACCCAAAGCGTGACTGCAATCGCAAAGGCAAGTGCGTGGTTTATGGGATAGAGCGATTTGAAGCCATCCTTGGTCAGAAAGATGCGCCAGCAGCTGATCGATTGAGGGCGCTGAAATTCGTAGTGCACTATGTCGGTGACATCCACCAACCACTGCATGCCATCAAGGAAACCGGCGGTGTGAAGGTCCAGCTCGGAAAGCGTGAGTACACGCTTCATAAGGTCTGGGACACCATTTCTGTCAGATCATTAAAAATGTCTCCTGCCGAGTTGGCATCTTCTCTTCTGGCTGGCAACCCGAGTGTTCCCCAGCGCACGCCCGAACAATGGGCAATGGAAAGTCATGATATTGCCAAGACCTACATCTATGGCGGCAACATACAGCGTGCCGACTCGACGTCGATGATGACGTTGCCAAAGAGCTATTTGAAAGACATCTCTCCGGTGGTCAAAACAAGACTCACCGATGCCGGACTTCGGCTGGGCACATTACTGAATCAGGTGTTGGACGCTTCGCACACATCCATGTAAGCGTGCCACCTAACCTAGGACCAATGGTTTTCCATGAATCACCTCCCAATTGCTAAAGATGCACTCAGCGCTCAGGCGCAAGCTATCAGCCAACTTGCAGAACGCCTGGACGGTGAATTTCAGCGTGCAGTGGAGCTCATTCTGGCTTGCAAGGGGCGTGCGGCAGTCTGCGGCATGGGTAAGTCCGGGCTTATCGGCAAGAAAATGGTCGCTACGTTTGCCTCAACCGGTACGCCAAGTCTCTTCCTGCACCCGGCTGAAGCCTTTCATGGTGATCTCGGCATGCTCAAGCCGAGTGATGTGCTGATCCTGATCTCATACAGTGGCGAAACCGAAGAGGTCGTCAAGCTGATCCCGAGCCTGAAGTCTTTCGGTAACAAAATTATCGCCATGACCGGTAACGGCCAATCAACCCTGGCCAGGCATGCCGACATCTGGCTCGATATTTCCGTGGAGCGCGAAGTTTGTCCGAACAACCTCGCCCCAACGACTTCGACACTCGCGACCATGGCCATGGGAGATGCGCTTGCCGTAGCGCTGATCGCCGCACTCGACTTCAAACCGATGGACTTCGCTCGCTACCACCCGGGTGGCAGCCTCGGCCGAAAACTTCTGACCCGCGTCAGTGATGTGATGCACACCAATATCCCTAAGGTGACCCGCGACACCTCGTTCCATGACTGCCTGTTGGTCATGACGTCAAGCCGCCTTGGGCTTACCCTGGTCATGGAAAACGACAAACTCGACGGCATTGTCACAGATGGTGACCTTCGCCGTGCATTGCTGGGCAATCCAGGTGTCGTCAATGAAAACGTCGAGGCGTTCCTGACATCAAGCCCGCACACGGTAAAAGCGTCTGCGCAATTGTCCGAGGCAGAGGCTTATATGCTGGCTCACAAGATCCGGGCTTTGCCAGTGATGGATGATGAAAGCGGCGAAGTGGTTGGGATTGTCGAGATATTTGACTGAGTTAACAGATATTTAACCCTGCTCACTGCACTAATGAGGGCAGGGGTGTTGGATTTAGTCGGTCAAGCAAGACCAAAGAGTGTTGAACATTGTCAGAGACAACCAAGCGCAACATCACCGCTATCGTGCCGCTGGATTTGGTGCACCGCCCTTTGGATATCATCTCCAAGGCGCGTCAGATGGCCATGGCTGCAAACCGTGCAAACGTCAAAATCATCTTTGCTCACAATGATCGCGGCATGTGGGTGGACAGGCTGTTCAAGCTTGTTATCAGAAAGTGCGAAGGCGCCTTCACCGTCTCGAAGCCCTTTTACACGGGAAATGTGAATGCGGCTTTGCTTCGTAATGAAGCGTTCAAGCACGTGACGGATGAGTTTCTGACGCTGTTGGACGTTGATATCTGGCCCGATTTCGCGCTGATCGAAAAATACAGAGACAAGGTTGATTCGCAAGAACGACCGTTTTACATGTTGCCGTGCCTTTATCTAACGAAGAAAGGGTCCCGCGATCTGACGCGATCAAAAATTGATGTAAAACAGCTAACCCAGCGGTTTTTTAATTTTTCGCGGAAAGAATTTTTACACCTCGCCAGCCCTTCGTCTGTAATTGTAATGCGTAGCAAGGATTACTCCCTTCTGAAGGGCTTCAATGAAGCTTTCTCCGGGCATGGATATGAAGATTTTGACTTCATGATGCGCCTCGCTGATCTTCACGGTGCTTCGGAAAAATCCCCGGACATGCTACTAGACAAAACCGCCAGGTCCCCTCTCTTTGCCCGTGGGTTTCGACGCTATCTGGGTGAGAACTGCTTCGAGGCACTGCTTGAAAAAGACCTGGCATTTCACATTTTTCATGAGCGCCCCGATGTCGAGGGATATCAGGCTGCGCGCAAGAAAAATTACGAACTTTTCGCCTCACTGCATAAACATAAAGTTTTAGGAACGACAGTCGGCGACCCGACATTGATATCGGGTTTTAGCCGGTTGTGCGCAGAAAAAAATATCGACGTAAGCGATTACGGCATTCTCTTTGATAACAAGCCAGGTCATATCGACAGATTTGACACTTTTCGGCGGCGTTTAAGGTTTTTATTAAATGAGTAAAGTTCGGCGGTTCAAAAAATTTCGTAAGTTCATCAAGGACCCGAATCTGTTTTTTTATGACATGTTTAGAAAGCGCGTGTTCAAAGAGGCAGAGCAGACAGTTCGAGAAAAAACAGAAATTTTTGTATCGTCTGCCGTCGTCGATCTGGATATGGTTCAAAAGGTTGGGGTGCAAGAGTATTTGCGTCTTACAATTGGAGCAGGGTATGGGGCGGAGGATGGCAGCGACAAAAACAGCCTGCTAGTTTGGTCTGGTCATCTGTATGGGCTACTTGATGTCGTGAGCCTCTTGAAAGAATCACTGTCAATGAGTGTGACCATCTATACAGTGAACGGTTCTTATAACTCTAGATGTGGGGTCGGGGAGAAACTTGACGTCCGAGTTGTAGGGGGCGACCTAGGTTCCCGGCCAGATTTTGTATTGGAAATGAGTAATCAGTTCGGTGTGTTATATGTGCTGCGCATATATCAATACGACATTGATGGCGATGGGTTGGCAAACGTTCGCTCCTCCTCTGCATTGATTAGAAAGTTTCAGGCTAAAGAGCTTGATGCGATTTACAGTGGCGCTCCATTAGGTTGCGGTTATACGACCCCCGTAGATGCTGTTTATACATGGGTAAGTCATGCAGATGCAGACTGGCAAGCTTTGTGGGCGTCAACATATCCTTCCGATAAATTTGACCCGGATAGATATACATCAAATGATGAATTACGATATTCATTGAGGTCGCTGAATAAATTTGCGCCGTGGATAAATCGGATATTTGTTGTTTCAAATTGCAGCCAGCCCGACTGGATGAAAGAACACTCTAAAATTGTCTGGATAAAGCACGAAGAAATATTTCCAGCAGAGTCGATGCTTCCAACGTTTAACTCCCATGCCATAGAGGCGTGCTTACACCGTATTCCTGAACTCTCAGAAAATTTCCTTTATCTGAACGATGATTTTGTGCTCAATCAGCCTTGTTTGCCTCGCGATTTTTTTGATGAGATAGGGCGTTCCGTGGCTTATCTGGAGCCTTATGGAATGGTTGATTCAAAAGCGGGAAGGGATAAGTCACTGGATTACCTTGCGGCCGCCAACAACTCCAAGGAATTGTTGAAGACGGTTTTCTCGGGCTATGAGGCCAGGTGTTTGCATCGCCATGTGCCCTACGCGTTAAAAAAGACAATCTTGCAAGAGATCGAAGATAAGTTTCCGGAGGTCATCGAGTTAACGCGAAGTGCTAAACGTCGTTCGTTAAGCGATGTTAATGTAACTTCGTTTTTTTATCATCATTTTGCTTTTGCCAGTGGTCATGCGGTTAAAGGTGAGTTGGTTAGTTTGATAGTTCGCCCGAACAATGTAGAGAAAATTGTTGGGAAAAATGCTTACAAATATAAAATACTGTGCTTTAACGATGGCGGCGGCAGCGCGACGAATGAGCAGTACAAAAAACACACATCAAATTTTTTTAGTCGGCGATTGACTGAGTCAGCTGCTTGGGAACGATAGATTGATTATGTCCTAAGAGGATTGATCGTTTTTTAGAAGCTGCAAATAAATTTGGTAAATATTTTTGGAAGGCTTCTTTTGAGGTCCTGTCTGAATAAGGTAAGTATTTTGAAAATTGCTGTTTGTGCGATTTGTAGAAATGAAGTTGATTATGTTGAAGAGTGGGTTTCTTATTATAAGACTGCCGGTTTTGATTCGGTTTTTATTTACGACAACGTTAGTGATGATGGAACGTCAGAATTGCTGTCGGCTCTTCATGGTGTGGGAGAGATTACTAGAGTACATTGGCCTAGACGTGAAGGGATTCCGCCGCAGCGAGATGCTTATGGTCACTTTATTGAGCAGTTTTCGTCGGCATATGATTATGTGTTGATTTGCGATATTGATGAATTTTTGGTTGTCGAGAATGGTTCTGTCAAGGAGCTGTTAGCTGAGGCGGAGCGCACATATGGAAACGTCGGAGCGATAGCTTTTCCTTGGCTTGTATTTGGTTCCAGTGGGCATGAGGAATCGACGGCTGCGCTGGTTGTTGAACGCTTTAAAAAATGTGAAAAAAAACCATCTGCTGTAGTGAAAACGATGTTCTGTCCAAAAAATACGTACAACATGAGGACGCATATTTGTGATTTGATATCAGGTGTCTACCTCGACAATAAATTGGCTGTTGCGGAATGGAATCAGTCGATGCCGATCAAGTTGAAGTCTTCTACTTTTGGTCGTGCAGTTGTTCATCATTACTACACTAAGTCGAGAGAAGAATGGGCTAAAAGACGCCTTTTACCAAAGGCTGATCGAGCAGGCCAAGAGCTGAAAAATATTGCGGAGTTCGATAAGTACCATAATCAAACGCATCAGCGTGCTGATGCAAATATAGATACGGGAACTATTTTACGTTATTTAAATGGCGTTAGGGCGAAGCTCGAAGCAGTAAGAATTGACATTAATAACGCCACCGTAGAAATAGTATCTGTAAATAAAGATTGGGTCTTTGGTGTGGTTCATGGTTTTGCTACAAGTGAAAGCGTAAAAATTAGAATCGTGAACTCATCTGGAAAAGAAACTATTGTTGATACCAAGCCTTCGAATGAAAGCGTGCACGTTTTTACAGTTAAAACAAAGTGGCGGGATACGTTTTCTGAGGACTTTAGTGTTTCTATAGTAGGAAGTAGCAATGCACGTTCTTTTACAAGGCAGGACTGGCCTGAACCTGAGAAATCAATTGAATTGTTGGTGAAATATTATCCTGAGGCTGAGGAGCATATTTTTTCCATGTTTATTGATATGTTAGAAAAAGAACCTAGCTTCAGGCTTCTTGAGTTGGTTAGTGGGTTGGGCTTTAAAAAATATACGATGTATCGTGAATTTATTGTTGCATTATCTTTGCATGTGGAGTCGCCAAATATTGGCTATCTAAAGATTTTTGCCAGTTCCTGCGGGGATGATTTTTTTAAAAAAATAGCTGATCCAAAAAATAGAAGGCGCAAGTATATAGTAAGTTCGATTAATGGTTGGTAGCGTGGGCTTGAAATTTAGAGCGAACAAAGCTGAGATTGAGTTATATAATGTTAAGCTTGAAATGAGTTTAAGGATTTTGTGATTGGCCGCTTCGATTTGGTCACAAGTTATTTTGATATCGCCCGTTGTAGGTTGTTAAATTCAATGTAAGCGCCCCATGAATCCCGCCTATTCAAAAATAGGCGGCGTGCTTAGCGAGGCGATGCGAGCGAGCAGTTCCAAGGCATCAAGGCTTCGTAATCTTCACCAGGCTATGCACCAGGCCGGATTCGGCATCGACGCCAATGTGCGATTTCATTCCAAAATAGTATTGGTTTCCTTTCTTGGTTTGATGGTATGCGATCCATGAACCACACCTACTCAAAGGTGGGTTAGCGATTTACCGTGGCATCTCTGGCGAACAGTTCCACGGCAACAAGGCTTCGTAGTCTTCAACCGACGAAGCGTGCGGCAGCCGTTCCAGTACGTGGCGCAGCCACGTATAGGGCTCCTGGCCGTTGACCTTGGCGGTCTCGACCAGACTGTAAATCTGCGCGCTGGCGCTGGCGCCGTGGGTGGTATCGCTGAACAACCAGGCCTTGCGTCCGATGACAAACGGCTTGATCGCTCTTTCGGCGGCATTGTTGTCGATGGGTAAATAACCCGCTTCGACATAGCGCTCCAGGCGGCTCCAGTTATTTGCCAGATAATGCACGGCTTTGCCCAGCGCACTTTGCGGCGTCACTTGGGATTGGGTTTTATCCAGCCAGCTTTTCAGTTGAGCCAGGATCGGAAGGCTCTTTTCCTGACGACCGATGAACCGCTGTTCATCGCTGGCGTCCTTGAGTTCACGCTCAATACCGTACAGCTTATTGATCATTGCCAGCGCGATATCGGCACGTCCGGTCTTACCCTTGGGCTGCACTTTCTGAGCGTCGACGAACTTGCGCCGCGCATGGGCCATGCAGGCCAGACGCTCCACCCCGGGCTGCAACGCCAAGGCGTTATAACCGGCGTAATCATCGGTCATGACATAGCCGCGATAACCTTCCAGCAAACGCAACGGCACGTCCTGCGCACGGCTGGAGGTGTAGTCGAACAATACGACTTTGCGACCGGGCGGGCCGCTGGCTTGTACCCACATCCAAGATTGGTTGGTCGGATCTCGATCTAGTTCTTTCAACACTTGAACGCGGGTTTCATCGCAGTGAATCACCGGGCTTTCCAGTAAGCGGTCGCGCATCAGGTTCAGCAGCGGCTGGAAGTGATCGCTGCACTGGATCACCCAGCGCGCCAGAGTCTGGCGCGGGATATCAATGCCATGCCGGCTCAGCACGGTTTCAAACCGGTGCAACGGCAAGCCATCGACATACTTGGTCGTCAGCAGCATTGCCAGCACGCTGGGGCTGGCCATACTCTTTTCGATTAACTGAGCCGGTTTGTCTGCGGTGACCGGTGCGGTTTCACAGCCCCGGCAACCGTAGACCTTGCGGATGTGTTTGATGACCCGGATCTGCATCGGCACAGATATCCAGCTGTTCGCTGGTTTCTTCGCTGATCACATGCTTGCGGCAACCGCAGGCACAGGTCAGCTCATGTTCGGGCAGTTCATGAATAACTTCGATACGCGGCAGATCAGTCGACAACGGCTTGCGTTTGCCACGGCGCGATGTCGGCGAAACGGCTTCTTCGTCAGAGTCATCAACGAGCGGCATCGGTTCGCTTTCAGGCTCGTTGAACAGCGCCAGTTGTGGCGTGATGGGCTCGACGGTTTGCTCGGACTTGCGCCCGAACAAACGGTCGCGCAACAGCTTGATCTGTTCTTTCAGGTCGACGATATGGGGCTGATAAGCCCGGGTCACTTCTTCCTGGCGGCTGAGTACCTCAAGCAGCATTTGCTTGAGCAGAACGGGATCATCAAGAAGGTCGTCGGGTAGGGAAATCATGGCCCGGATTATACCGGCTCACGCTACGTAGCGTGGGGTCAAAACCTGGTGAGGGCGGTTGCGCCAAAGATCAAAACCGTCGAGTAACCAGTTGAGTTCCTGAACCGTCAGCACGATCGCCTCATCGCTGACATCGGGTGATGTTTTAAAGCGCTCCGACTCAAGGCGCTTGAGCCAAAGGCAGAAACCGTTGCGCTCCCAGTACAAGATCTTCACCCGGTTGCGTGGCTTGTTGAGAAAGACGAAAAGCACAGGGTCGAACACCGCCACTTTGATGTCCAGCTCGACCAGAGCGGCGAGGCCATCAATGGATTTTCGAAAGTCCACGGGCTTGGGATAGAGATAGACTTTTTCGACTTTGGCGTCGGGTCTCATCATGGCGGGGCTGGCTTCAGAGAAAAAACGGGAGCACAGCATCCGACGTCAGGGGAACCCTTTGAATGTGTAGTTCATGGAGCGCTTACGATCGAGCGCGCCTGGCTGGGGATCAAGAGCGCCGCACTGGGCGCGCTTGATGTAACCCTTGATGTGGGCAGGGATAGCACGCTCGGCGAGCAACTGGCCGATGCGAAGAAGCGCCTGCTCCAGTGTCCTCACATCGCGGTAACTCGGTGACGCCGTCTATTCCTGGGTTATCAGGTGGTACGAGCATCCTTCTACGTGCCAACCAAGTAGTGTCAGCTGGCGCAGCTCGTTCCGCTGCCAATGCCTACATCCTTGAATTGATCAATATCGTGAGCGGCGCACATACCTCATGGCGCCTCCTCTGCATGCGGACTAAGACCGGTGCAAAGTCCAAGATCTTCGACATTACCAACGGCATCAGCATAGAAGGCACCGATACGACTCTGCGTCCACTGGCTGATACGTTCTTTCGAGTCGGTAGTACGACCATCGATTACAACGGCGAATCGGATATATCCGCCGCAGCTATCTATTCCGCCTATCTGACGGATTCGGAGATCAATGAGGTGGCAGCGGTGATGCGCAAACGAATGGCCCGACTCGGGATCACTGTTTAAAAGGTGCGGGAACGCTTCGGATAGGGGCAGCAAAAAGGCTGTTGCAGCAAGGCAGCGTAAGCAGTAAGGAGTAAACTGCTTACGCTGATTGCGGTTGACTAGCTCTAACTAGATAGGGGTAATAATGAAGCTAGATTCTTTAGCGTTGGCACGGAATACCATTCGTTTGATGTTTCCTTCCCCTGTAGATAAAAATTCTTTATCTGATGTAAGTGGTGCCTGTCGGACATAGCCTTTTGATAAAACCTCAATGTGGGCCGACCATTCCCCCAGTGGAAGTTCATCTATGGGAAGCCCCGCATGCTTAAGTGTGCAAAACCAGCCTTTATCATAATTAACTAAATCGCCATCAAATAGCTCTCTTGATAAGTCCGGTTTATTGTCCTTTGCGATGCCTATTGATAATTTTTGTTCGTTGTTTTTAAGGACTAGTTTCATGTTTATGTCGGAATAATTTTCGCATGAAACTCCGCGAATTACTGAAATTCCTTCTGGATAGTACTTGCCTTCATTTGTTTTGAATTTTTTTAGCTTTACGTATGGTCTAAAGCTAGGTTTTTCTGGTGGTGAAAGCACTCGGAATTTAAGTTCTTCATCTGAAAATCGCGGGCTCATGCCCATTGCTGAAAGGTTAACAATGGACATTGTCGTTGCGATAGTATGTCTACTGACTTGGTTGTGTTGCTTGATCATTTGCGAGTTTGCCATGATCAAATTGAAATTTTCGAACTTCCTTAGCTGCTTGACGTTGTTGGCGATTTCTGTTTCGTACTGTACGTCAGCCAAAGATGATATTAGGTATACGTTTTTTTGGGGGTGGGAGTCTTTAATTGCCTCCGCTATCATGTAGTCGAGTTTGCCCTGTATGTCGCGAATTCCGCTTTCTGACAAACCGTCTGTCATGTGTTTGAGTGCGTAAGGCCAATCTTGTTCCACGTACGAACCTATGTGGAATTGAGGTACAGAGGCGATGATAGTTCCAAAATTGTACTTGAATCCATAGTACATTGCGGCGCTGCCGCCTTTCGAGCTTCCGAGCACGGTGCAGTCAGTTGCCTCTAATTTAAGCTCTTGTAGGATGCTTGAAATAAATCCATAAACGATTGGCTCAATATTGAACTGTCCTTTGGCGCAAAGGTAATAGCTCTCTCCGCCAAAAAAATAATCCTGTATCCATACTACCTCGGCAGGGCAATCTGAGAGGGTGTTGTGGTAGTTGTATGCCGGTTTTCCATTTCCGCTGAAGCCCGAAAAAACAATAACCAGATGCTTGGTATCGTACCTTGCGGGTTTTCTCATGTATGAGATTTCTACACCACCAATAACAGCCTTTTTCTCAATCATGTCGACTCAGTGCTTCCAGCTTGTAGGGATTTTAAAGTGTTTTGTATGTGATCGATTGTGCTCGGACAGTCCGTGCGGGCTGAACGATACACGTAAAACCAAATCTCAGGAAACTCACGCCTCTTGCGTAAGGCGCCCAACTGGAGTCTCGATCCATCTGTCACTCCACCGTTGGTCAGGTGCCAACAATTCATCCCCTAAAACTGTTTACGGTCCAGCCCGCCAAAAGCGGGCTTTTTTCCCTTGGAGAAAAGTGATGCCGATCACCCAGCAGCAATTGCTGCAGATCCTCCCGAACGCCGGACCAGTTGCCGCCGTTTTTTTGTCCGCGCTAAATGACGCGATGGCGCGCTTCAAGATTGAAGGTCGGCTGCGGATCGCCGCGCTCCTGGCGCAAGTCGGGCATGAGTCCGGCCAACTGCGCACGCTGGTCGAAAACCTGAACTACAGCGCCGAGGGCTTAATACGGACCTGGCCGAAGCGGTTCAACCTGCTGACGGCAACCAGTGTCGCCCGCAAGCCCGATCAGATCGCGAATATTGTCTACGCCTCGCGCCTGGGCAACGGGCCAGCAGTGACGGGAGACGGCTGGCGGTACCGGGGCAGGGGGCTGATCCAGGTCGCCGGCTGGGTCAACTATCAAGCGTGCGGCTCAGCCCTGAGTCTGGACCTGCTGAGCAAGTCTGAACTGTTGTAAGGGATCCTTGAACCCCACATTCAAAGCAGCCATCTGATCTCCGATGCTGTGCTCCCGAATTCTCTCAGGAGCCAGCCTGTCATGATGCGACCCGACGCCAAAGTCGAGAAAATCTACCTCTACTCCAAGCCTGTGGACTTCCGAAAATCCATTGGCGGCCTAGCCGCCTTGGTCGAGCTTGATATTAAAGTCGCCGTGTTCGACCCCGTGCTTTTTGTCTTTCTGAATCGCCAGCGTAACCGAGTGAAAATCCTCTATTGGGAGCGCAACGGCTTTTGCCTTTGGCTCAAGCGTATGCGATCCATGAACCCCACATTTTAAAGGTGGGGCGTATAGCTATCTTGGTATTTGCGGCGTGCAGTTCCACGGCAGCAAGGCTTCGAAGTCTTCTACTGCGGCGGCTTGCGGCAACCGTTCAAGTGCGTGGCTGTGCCACGCACTTGAGCGCCTGCCGACGGCTTCTTCGGTTGAGGATTACGAAGCGTTACTGCCCTGGAACTGCTCGCCGGTATCGCGTAGTTAAACGCGCTATTTATCTTGATGGCTGGCGGGGTTTACGGTGAGCTTAAAGAGTACGAACGGAGCAACGATCATGGAATACGACGATAAACTGATTGAAGAAGCCGTGCTTGCCCTGTTGGCAACCTTCAGCTTTGATAACGGCAATGCTTGGAAAGGGTTCGACTTCGAGACCATGAACCGATTACATGAACATGGTTTCATCAGTAATCCGGTGAACAAGAACAAATCGATTTGGTTGACGGCTGAAGGGTTGGAGCGAGGTCGGCAGATAGCCGACCAGTTGTTTGGGGTAAGAACTCAAGTGGAGCATGTGTCCGACTCGGATATCTGACTTCATACCACGGCCATACGGTAGGTGGGGTTTATGGATCGCATACCGAGTTTGTTCCAGTTGCTGGCCAGGTAGCCAACAGCCTTACCCAGTGCATTTTGTGCCGTAACGTGCGGTTGAGTTTTCTCCAGCCATCCATGCAATTGCGCAAGGATCGGCAGGCTCTTCTGCTGGCGAGTTTCGGTACGTTGTTCGTCGCCGAAGTCGTTGATGTCAGACTCGAGGCGTTTGAGCTAAAGGCAAAAGCCGTTGCGCTCCCAGTACAAAATTTTCACCCGGTTGCGAGGTTTGTTGAGGAACACGAAAAGCACCGGGTCGAATACCGCGACCTTGATGTCCAGTTCGACCAGAGCGGCAAAGCCATCAATGGATTTTCGAAAGTCTACGGGCTTGGGGTAGAGGTAGACTTTTTCGACTTTTGCGTCGGGACGCATCATGACGGGCTGGCTCCAGAAAAATATCGGGAGCACAGCATCCAGCATCAAATTGCAGCTTTGAATGTGGGTTTATGGAGCGCTTACGATAATTCCTCATCATGAAGAGCGTTAAGCGCGGTTTCTTTGCGATTGATATTTATGAATGTACCATCAGTGGAAGTGAGAGTTAGAATGGTATGATTATGGTTTTTTGATGATTTAGATGTTTGGGAGGTGAGTGGGGCTGTGCAATCATACCCACTCATTACTATTCGAAGTGAGCACTGATACTCGCCTACGGGGATGGGTTTGGTATCAATGCCTGCATGTTTTAGTGTGCAGAACCAAGCTTTGTCGTAACTGGTGAAAGATTCAGAATAAAACTCTCGCGACAGAAAAGGTCTATTATCCTTCGCCAAATCTATAAAGACGGTATGGGATGATTTGGTGTCCGTTAATTGCAGTTGAAATTTTACGTCACCCCATTGGTCGCAGGGAATGTGTTTTAAAATTCCGATACCATCGATAAAAATTTTGTCGTTATTGACTTCTATCTTGTTGAGTTGAACTATTGGTTTGCCAATTTCAGTTTTTTTATTTTCATCAATGTCGTCGCCACGCAGGATGGTATAGCCGTAGCGAGGTGCTACATTATTGCTTAGGGCATAAAAAATTGATAATAAAAGTGACGTGTGGTGGCTTGTTACTTGATTGTGGGTGCGAACTAGTACAGATCGGCTTAAGAAAAAATTGAAATTACTATACTTTAAGAAATCACCTTTGAATGGTTTGATTTCTGTTTCGTATTGTATGTCTGCCTCTGACGTTAGTAAGTATATGTTTCTATTTAGGTTGTTATCGGATTTTAAAAGTGATGGCAATAGATCGTCTATTTTACTATTTTTTTCAGTATAGCTGACCCCCAGCATGTTTTGAGCTGTCTGCTCCCAGTGGTTGGAGACATAAGTTGCTATGTTCATTTGGGGGACAGTAGATACTATGTTTTTGAAGTTGTATTTAAGGCCGTGATATAGAGCGGCGCTGCCGCCTTTGGAGAAGCCTGCAAGTGTGCATTCTTCCTTCTGAAGTCCTAGGGAATTAAGTGTGTTCTGAATAAGCTTTTGAACAGCCACTTCGGGAGTAAAATCATTGTCTTGAAGAATGTAATACGAGCAGTGCCCTCCAAAATCGTCTTTTATCCACAATATATTAGCTGGGCAAGTTTGAAGCGAATTTTCGAAATCATAAGTAAATTCCGAGTTTGCACCGAAACCTGAAAAAATTACAATCAAATGTCGCGTATCATGCTTTCTAGCTTTAAATTTGTATTTTAATAATGTGTTATTGTACTTGAACTCTAGTTCATTCATTTTGGATCCAAAAAGCTCAGGAGAAACTCCTGAGCTTACTAATTATTATACTGGTTGTTTTATTTTTGCCCAGGCCTTTTCAGTGCGGGGGCTATTCCCAAATTGCTGGCAATATTGAGTTAAGGTTTTTTTCGCAGCTTTGGTATTACCTGACTGATGCAGTGCTAATGCTAGGTCTACAGTAGCATCTCGATTAGGATTCAAATCTTTACGAGCGATAAATTCATTCAGATGTTGAATAGCGGCATCCCATTCAGCGGAAGCTAAACTAAGTAGGGCTTTTTCCTGAATGCGAGTACGCTCATCCACCGCGTTATGGGCTTTTTTGAACGCTTCAGTGGCTGCGGCAATTTGATTGTTTCTTCGCCGAGCCCTGGCGAGTTTCAGCCAATGGTCAGAAGTAAAATCATCTGCGTCAGCTGCTGCTGTCCAGCACTTATCAGCTTCTTTCCATTTGGAGTTCACGAAAAATACTTCGCCAGCAATAATGTTTGAACTCTCATCCATTACAGGCGTTTTTATTGTATTAAGCTCTTTGAGTGCTTTTTCATAAAAATTTTGTTTGTATTGTGCGCGTACTACTCGAAAAGATAGATCTTCTGAATAAGAAATTTCTCTTAATTCCATCCAGAGCTTCTCTGCTTCACTCCACATGTCCAGTTTTTCAGCGATTTCCGCGCGCTCGGAAAGAATGGATGGGTGATGCATGTCGGTCGAAAGCTCAAACTGCTCCAGTGCTTGCGCAATATTTCCTATTTTTCGATAGTGTTTGGCAGCAGCAGCTACTACTTGTGGGGAGAATTTCTTACCTTTGAATTTATTTGTATATAATTCATACGTATCTATGGCGATTCCAGTGGGGTTCAATTCGAAGCCCACTGCAATCTGTTCTTCATTCATTCGATCCGACCACATATCCAAAGCTTTTAGCTTTTCATGCCATTTGTTGCATTTTTCATATTCACGCAACTCGCGGAGAGTTCGCGAGTATTCTGCGGCGTCGGAGTCGCTTAACATACGTGGAGAGTTATCGATTAGTCGCTCCCATGCATGAAGCGCCAGATCCCAATTGGAGTGTTGCATGGCTTTAGTGGCTGTACGTCGTACCGCTCTAGACAAATCAATGGCAGAGACAGTGTTTCTCTCGAGTCTCACGATAGATTTGTATACCCTCTCACAATTGAGGGTGTCGTGGAATGCGAATGTATCATTACGTCGTTGTTGGTATAAGGCATGGTCAAGAGTGTTGTTTGCAGCTTTCGCCAATGCATTGAGCGAGCTATCCAGAGTTTTGCATACAGGCCCGAATCCGTCAGATTCGTACGAATAGTAACCCTTAGTATAAGTGTGACTACCATTAAAGAAAACGTCATGGTCAAACTGGAAGTAGATAACTTTTTTATCCAGTGCTGCTACGTCAAATGCTACTGATGAATAGTCTGTCACTAGTACTTCACAATCTGCAAAGTACTGCTGCATGGAAATGCCGGGGTTATGAGTGCCTAATTTTACGTACGACGGTACCTCGAAGTCATCTAGGTATGGTTGCACGTTAGCATGCGGGAAAAATACGATTTCGAGGTTTTGTTCCTCGGCGATTGCTTTCAATTTTGGTGAATGCAAAAACGCTTTCCACGCGATTGTGTATTCACTTTCAGCGAACCCAGGCTGTTTCTCACGCTCGAAACCATTGTCAGATGCTTGACCGACTAAGTCATGGCGCCATGTTGGCATAATTAGTATGCTCGGTCTTGAGTTTCTTGGCAAAGAGCGCAGTCGGTCATGACGCGGTAGGCCAGTCAGTACCATTTCCCGTTCGCTAAATTTGTAACTGTCCCCATGGCAAATAGACTCATATTCGCGCTTGGACGATGTCACGAAGCAATGAATATTTTTGTTGTTTAGCCAGCCAGACAAGTCATCTTTAATAATGCCGTGCTGAAGAAAGGTGAACTTGTATTTTCTTAGGTCGGCAGTATGGGAGTTTGTTAGGCCGCCGAATACATAGTGGTCTGCATGAGATGAGATGAGATGTACGGCATTTAGCAGCGCAATTTTATGCTCGTCTGAACCGTAGGGAATAAGGTTGAAGTTCTCTTCTGCAAGTCTGATCCAGTCCGGTGAAGTTTGATCTAGTACAAAATAAATATTTTGGTGAGATTGATTTTCTTTAATATATCTATATAAGTGCTCTGCATTATCATCGGCGAATGAGTTTCGATCCATGAATACCCAGCAGTTTGCATATTTCAGGCGATTAGCGCTGTCTAAAGCCTGTAGGCGCAAAGATTTTACATCTTCTGGAATTGAGTTCGCGTCCACTGGTGTTGGTCGGAATGATTTGAAGATCTCAGAAACTTCGACACCCGCTTTATGCTGCTTGCCCTTGAGGGTCATCCGGGTGTCTTGCTTGCCTTCTACTTGGATGAATAGACTTTTGGTGTCGCCTGCTTTGACCCAAATTATCCTTTCATAAAGGAACGCTTCGCCAAAAAGAACATGCTTGCGGGTTTTGTCGAAAACCGGAATGGTAGGTTTCGAATCTAGGGTCAAAATTTCTTTTGTGTGCGCATGTCTAGTAAAGTAACGAATCTTGATAAGGTCGCGAAGTTCGTCAGCTTCATCGATATAAGTAATATTAAATTTAGGTTCGGTGTTTTTATAGTACGAGATTAATCCGAATTTCTGGAAGAACCATAACCCCGCAAGCTCAAAGTTTAGGATCGTTTCAAACGAGATGTGCTGCATTATCTCGCGAACTAAATTCTTATATTTTTCCAGCTCGACGGAAGTGAGGTGGCTGAGCTTTCCATCGTCATTGATGAATCGTTTGAAGTGCCACGCCAAATCATAAAGAATTGTTCGCTGAATAAAAGTTTTTACTGTGCCATGTTTCTTGAGGCTTTCATTAATTAGACTCAAGTAACCGAGACGCAGTTGTGCGTCAAAGCGACCGGGTTTTTCCCACGCGGTATCGATGGTGGAAGTGCCATTTTCGCGCTTCCGGTAGTAATACTTCGGTTCCGAAATGAACGCGATATGACCGTCAGTTAATCCCAGCAAATACCTGTTTACGAAATGGCCGTCTTCAAATGCAGGTCTGATAAGCGGATTGAAGTAAAGGTTTTCACTAAGAACCCGAGTGCGCTTAAATACAGCTGTGCTAGCGCTCAGTTGAATGAATTTTCCGAGATCGTTAGCTGGCAATAGCACATCGCCGCTAGCAAATCGAAAGCGAAGGGCGTGGCCATCACTGAACTCATTCCGATTTTCCATGAAGAAAATCATATTTGCGCTGACCATTTTCAGTTCTTTGCCTGCTGAGCGTGCCTTTCGGAAGCAGGCGTCTATTTCCTCAAAGTAGTTCAGCGACAAGAAATCGTCGGGGTCAACAAATGTCAACCATTCATGTTTAGCATACCGCAGTCCATTATTTCTTGCTTGAGCCTGGCCCGCATTGCTTTGCTTAAAATATTTGATGTTGAATGGATATTTGGCGACCCATTCTTTGATAATCTCAGCAGAACCATCTGTAGAGCCGTCATCCACCAAAATGATTTCAATGTATCTTTCGAAGTCAATCGTTTGATTTACGATTGACTCAAAAAATGCATGCAGATATAGCTCTACGTTATAAACTGCTGCGATGATCGAATATGTTGAAGTTGATTCTTTTCGCAATAACTCACTCGGAATTGAGAACGGGAGTGGTTGCTGGCTCTTTTCAACAATAAAATTAGGACATGCTTGCTTGTTATCATTGATAACATTGCGTGCTCGGGTCCTTGACTTGTTTTTCCGTTTTTTTCTGGTCATGTCTATATAACTTAAGTTGTGGATACAGGCGAGCAGCAATAACACCCGCTATTATGATGTGATATGAGGTTTAATTAGAAATGCCGGTGGCTGCGCCAAAGATCATCGTCTGCACAATAGGAGAAATTACTTTCTGCCATTCATAGACCGCAGCGTTGGTTATATAGATAGTGTCATCAGGCTTAATCATGACTTGGCGGGCGTAGAAGATAGCGGCCGGGTCACGCATATCAATACGCATTACGGTAGGTTTGGCATTTGCCCCTTCACCCATACGGAATACGAATACGCCTTGTGGGTTTGCGTTGGACTCTTTCAACCCACCAACGGAGCCCAGTGCATCCAACAGACTCGCATTCTGAGAGGGTAGGTCGTGCAGGCCGGGCTCACCCACGGCACCCATCGCAACAAAGCGTTGGCGCGCACGATCCAGAACCACTTCAGAATTAGGCTTCAGAACAAAGTTATTACCGGCCAGAACATCTTCGTAGTTGAAGGTGTCGGTTTGAGATCCATTGCGCACGGTCACATTGACCAGGTGCGGTTCCATCACTGGACCACCAGCCTGGTTAACAGCGTCAAGCAAGGTCAAGGGGCCTTGCAGGGTGGAAAAGCGCCCAGGGGCTTTTACTGCGCCCGCTACCAGCACCGAGCCAGACAGATCGCCAACCAGATCAACGTGCACTTGCACGTCGGTGGTCACGCCTTTGAGCTTCTGGCGAATCATGTCTTCGACCTGAATCAAGGTCATACCGGCAACAAATTGATGACCAACGTACGGCAAGGAGATCATCCCCTTGTCGTCGATGCGCACTTTGAGCTGGGTGCCGCCCGTCGAGAGCGGGGCGAACAGGCCGCTGCCTTCCGGAGCGTTGTCGGTGATCAGCACGTTGATTACGTCACCGCCCATCAGGCGCACACTTTGCGCCAGAGGGCTGGAGATTTGAGCTTTGGCCGGTTTTGCGGCTGGGCGCATGAACGGTGCGATGGTGTTGGCGTTGATGTCCACCATGTCATACGCAGTGCTTTGGCTTTTGCTTTCGATATCGCCTTTGTATGGACCAGCACCGGACAAGATGCCGCTGCAACCCGCCAAAGACAAAGTCACCAGCATCAAACCCGCAACAGCGCTGTTTCGCATGCTCACATTCAGGGGGCGAAGGGGCAGGCCGGAAATGGATTTAATCACGATGATCCTCGATCGATGCAATAAGGAAGCGGGCAATACCGTAGAGCAGCAGCAGGGCCAGGAAGATGGTTGCCAGGTTGTAGATGCGCTCTGGGTACAGGGCCATCTGCGGCGTGTTCGGGCTGACTACGGTGACCAGAGTGCGGATTTTCTTGCTGGCTTCGATGCGGGCGTTGTCCAGTGCGGCAACGGCGGTCTTGTAGGTTTCTTCGGCGATACCGGCGTCCAGGGTCAATTGCTGGAAGCGCGAGGCGACGACGTTGAGCTGGTCGCCATCGGGGGCGGACACCAGCAGGCGTTTTTCGGCACTCAGCTGTTCGCGAATGGCGTCCACGCGTTGCTGTTGTTGCTTGACCTGGGGTGAGTCCGGGCGAAGTTTGTAGAGCATTTGCGTGAGTACGGCGCGCTCTTTGGAGTGCTCGCCTTCGAGGGTGTCGATGATGCTGGCGCGGCCCAGCGCCGAGCTTTTGCCGTCCAGTACCTTGTTGCGGTTCTGGAAGGTCAGCAGCTCTTCTTTGCGTTGGGTGTAGTTCTTCTTTGCGCCTTCCAGTTCGCCTTGGGCGAAACGCATCTGCTCGCGGGCGATGCTGTGGGAGACTTCGTTCACGAAGTGCTCGCTGGCTTCCAGAATGGTCTTGACCATTTGCTCGGCCAGTTCAGGGCTGAAGGATTGCACTTCAACTTTCAGCAGGCCGGTGGTTTCGTCGTAGTGAGCCGAGACCATACGCTGGTAGTACTTGAGCAAATCCTCACGCTCGGTGTCTTTGTCCAGCCAGAAGAGCGGGTCGTTGCGTTGCTTGCTGTATTGCTCGACCCAGTGCAGGCGATCTTCCAACAGTTGCATCATATCCATCGACACAATGTATTCGCGCAGGTACAGGGTCTCTTCCCGGGACGCCGGATTGGTGCCGCTGAGCAGCATGCTCAAGCCTGGGAGTTGAGCGCCGGAATTGTTGCCTTCCTGACGCACCACGACTTGCGCGGAGCTGACATAGCGGTCCACGGCAAAAAAGCTGTAGTAGACGATGGCCAGTACCATCGGTACTACGATTAGCCCCAGCGTCAGGCGCCAGCCCTTGAATTTACCCGTACTGCTCATATGCACTTGCATCCTTGAAATAAAACAATCACGCCACGGTCAGGTGATCAGGTGTTGTAGGCCTTGATGCCTTCATCGACATCGTCATAGATCTGTACTCCGCCATCGCGTACCAGCAGTACGACGTCACAGAGCTTTTTGATTTCGGGCATGCTGTGGGAAACCAGCACCACCTTGGATTTCTGCAGGCGTGCTTCAAACACCTCAGCGCACTTGCGCTTGAACTGGGCATCACCCACCGACATCACTTCGTCGATCAGGTAGTAGTCGAAGTCGAAGGCCATGCTCAGGCCAAAGGCCAGGCGCGAGCGCATGCCGGAGGAGTAGGTCTTGACCGGTTCGTCGATCCAGCTGCCGATTTCGGCAAAGTCTTCGACATAGCTGACCTTCTGACGCATGGCATCGCCGACCGCGCCGTAGACCCGGCTGACGAACTTGATGTTTTCCCGGCCGGTCATGCTGCCCTGGAAACCGCCGGACAAGCCCACGGGCCAGGAAACACTTTTATCGGTGACGATGGTGCCGGAGTCCGGCACGTCGGCGCCGCCCAGCAGGCGCATCAAGGTCGACTTGCCTGCGCCGTTGCGGCCGATCAGGCCGATGTTCTTGCCGGCGGGGATCTTCAGTGACAGATCACGAAACACGTGGCGACGACCCTTGGGGGTCAGGTACGACTTGGTGAGATTTCTGAGCTCGAACACGGGAAGCCTGCGGTTAGCCGTTCTTGGTGGAGATCAAATGCAGTCGACGAACCCGATAAGTGCCCAGGGAGACGAACAGCAAGACCAGGGTGAAGGCGATCACGTAGTGCACCGAAACGCCGTCGACTGGAACGTAGTGCGGGAAGATTTCGGCGCGAATCAATTCCAGCAGGTGCAGGAAAGGATTGAGCAGCAGCAGCGGCAGCATGGCGTGCGGCAGGTAGGCGGCGGGGATGAGTACGCCGGATATAAAATACAGCGGGAAAAACAACATCCGCAGAAACAGCGTGCTGCTGGGCATGGCATGGGCGATCAGCGACAACAGCATGCCCAGGCCAAAAGAAAACAATACGCCCAACAGAATGGTCAGCATCCACTCGATGGGCGATTTGATCGACATGTCGAAACCATACCAAGCGAAACCGAACACCAGAATGGCGTACACAGTCGCTGAAATGCTGAATTCCACCAGCACTCGGGCAATAAAAGTGTCGAGTGGCTTGATTTGTTTATAAGCAAATAGCGAGCGGTTTTCCTTGGGACTGTTCATCAGACGCAAGGCGGTGTTGCGGAACAGCAGGAAGGGTGCGAGACCGACTAGTACAAAAACGGGGTAGTCGATGCCGGCCACAGTGCGGCCACGAAGCAGGCCGAACAGCAAACTTAGAATCAACAGGTGACAAATTGGCTCGATCAGCGTCCAGATTGCACCCATACGTCGCTGGCCAAAACGCGAACGCGCTTCACGCAACACCAACGCAAAAATGACGGATTTTTTGATTTGGAGGGGAGAGCGGGGCTTGAGCATGATTTACCGCGCAGCACAACGGCGCGGTAAACGCGTTGCTTCAATTCATTTTTAGAGGACTTATCTGTCGCTGTAGGACAAATCGCTTCCATTCGTGGGGCGGGAGGTTAAACGCTGTGGCTGACAGGAGTCAAGCTGCGTAGTTCCCTACCGATGATCGGCTGATTTTGCCAACGTTGAGGGCATTTTGAAGGTTTTTACCGCTGAGTCAGGCCCTGCGGAGGTGTGCTCCCGTCCTGAATCAGGCGGCCAGCATCGGGTAGGTAAACAGTCCGAAGTGCAACAAATTAATTCCGAAGTGGGTGGCGATGGCCGCCGCCAATCCGCCGTAGCGATAGGCCAGTCCATAACCGGCACCGGCCAGGCTTGCCAGCAATACCCATTCCCAGCCCGCACCCCAATGGGCTAGCCCGAACAGGAGCGCCGCGATCAACAAGGCGAGGTGTTCGCCATAGGCCAGGTGTTGGAAACGCCGGCTCAGGCCTCCTTGCAGGTAGCCGCGAAACAGGGCCTCTTCTACTAATGTCACCAGCAGCAGGTTGTTGTTTATCCACAGCCATGCCTGTTCCGGCCATTTCGGTGACCACTCGACGATCCCCAGCAGCCAGGCTCCACCCAGCGTGGCGAGTGCTATCAGGCTGATGGCCAGCGCGCTGGACTTTAATGTCTGTGTCAACGAGTGGGGGGCGACGATCCACGGGCAGACGAGTAGCAACCAGAAGCCTATCAGTGGTTTGTCCAGGTTGAGGTTCATCGAGAACGGCACGGCGTCCTCGGTAAAGCGCTCGTTGTCGATCATCCTCGCGTTGTAAAACCCTGGCCACCAGTGGAGTGCCAAAGCGAGTGCCAGGAGGATGAACAGGATATGACCGACATAGCGGCCGTAGCGGTAGTGATGTTGTCGGGCGGCAAAACCGGCGAGCAGCAGCAGGATGATCGCAATGCTCGCCTGTGCCGTTAGTTGTCCGTAGGTGAGTGCCAGGACATAGCCGGCAGAGAGGAGGGTCAGGTACGGCCAGGGCAGTACGAGCATGGGGTCATCCTTATTGACTGGCGAGACTACCTTTTGCGGGGCATTTAGGCAGAAATGGCCGTGGATCAGCAATAAAGGAACTGACTTTTTTCCATAACATGCGGTGTGTAGAACTGAACTTGTGAATATTTTTTACAGGTGCCTGACATTCACTTGAATGGCGCTCTGCCGGATTTTCCTGAACCTGGGGATGCGCATGATGAATTGGCCTGTTGTTGGTGTGACGTTGTTGATACTGGCGGCGCTTACGGTTGTTGTGACTTCGATCAATGGTTGGGTTGGGCATTTCAGGATTGTAGGGGATACGGAGTGCTAGTCTCGGTTCTCCGAGCCATTTTGTGGACCATACAAAACCCGTAGGAGCCGGCTTGCCGGCGAAGGCGTCCTCATTGCCGCGGCACGTCGCACGGCCGCCTTCGCTGGCAAGCCAGCGCCTACAAAATCGGTACTCACCTTGATGTTGTGGACCACACAATCCCCGTAGGAGCCGGCTTGCCGGCGAAGGCGTCTTCATTGGCGCGGCACGTCGCACGACCGCCTTCGCTGGCAAGCCAGCTCCTACAAAAATCCGTACTCACCTTGATGTTGTGGACCACACATACCCCGTAGGAGCCGGCTTGCCGGCGAAGGCGTCCTCATTACCGCCGCACGTCGCACGGCCGCCTTCGCTGGCAAGCCAGCTCCTACAAAAATCCGTATTCACCTTGATGTTGTGGACCACACATACCCCGTAGGAGCCGGCTTGCCGGCGAAGGCGTCTTCATTACCGCCGCACGTCGCACGGTCGCCTTCGCTGGCAAGCCAGCTCCTACAAAAATCCGTACTCACCTTGATGTTGTGGACCACACATACCCCGTAGGAGCCGGCTTGCCGGCGAAGGCGTCTTTATTGGCGCCGCACGTCGCACGGCCGCCTTCGCTGGCAAGCCAGCGCCGACAAAAATCCGTACTCACTTTGATTTTGTGGACCACACAAAACCCGTAGGAGCCGGCTTGCCGGCGAAGGCGTCTTCATTACCGCCGCACGTCGCACGACCGCCTTCGCTGGCAAGCCAGCTCCTACAAAAATTCGTATTCACCTTGATGTTGTGGACCACACAAACCCCGTAGGAGCCGGCTTGCCGGCGAAGGCGTCGTCATTACCGCGGCACGTCGCACGGCCGCCTTCGCTGGCAAGCCAGCTCCTACAAAAATCCGTACTCACCTTGATGTTGTGGACCACACAAACCCCGTAGGAGCCGGCTTGCCGGCGAAGGCGTCTTCATTGGCGCGGCACGTCGCACGACCGCCTTCGCTGGCAAGCCAGCTCCTACAAAAATCCGTACTCACCTTGATGTTGTGGACCACACATACCCCGTAGGAGCCGGCTTGCCGGCGAAGGCGTCCTCATTACCGCCGCACGTCGCACGGCCGCCTTCGCTGGCAAGCCAGCTCCTACAAAATCGCCGTACACGCCATCATTTTTCGGACGCCACCAACCCCGTGCACACCCTGATTTTGTGGACGACACAAAACCCGTAGGAGCCGGCTTGCCGGCGAAGGCGTCTTCATTGCCGCCGCACGTCGCACGACCGCCTTCGCTGGCAAGCCAGCTCCTACAAGTTTGCGGTCCTTCAGGACGCGATTAGCTGTCGCAACACGTAATGCAGGATCCCGCCTGACTTGAAGTACTCCACTTCATTGAGCGTGTCGATCCGGCACAGCACTTCAATCTTTTCCTTGCTGCCATCTTCACGGGTGATCGCCAGCGTCAGGTTCATCCTCGGTGTCAGCTCTACGCCGGTCAATCCGAGGATCTCCAGCGTTTCCTTGCCGGTCAGGTTCAGGCTTTTGCGGTTCTGATCCAGTTTGAACTGCAGCGGCAGCACGCCCATGCCGACCAGGTTGGAACGGTGGATGCGTTCGAAGCTTTCGGCGATGACCGCTTTCACGCCCAGCAGATTGGTGCCCTTGGCCGCCCAGTCGCGGCTTGAGCCGGTGCCGTATTCCTGGCCGGCAATCACCACCAGCGGCGTGCCCGAGGCTTGATATCGCATAGCCGCGTCATAGATCGACATTTTCTCCATGGTGGGAATATAGAAGGTGTTGCCGCCTTCCTCGCCGCCGAGCATTTCGTTACGGATACGGATGTTGGCAAAGGTGCCGCGCATCATCACTTCATGGTTGCCGCGACGCGAGCCGTAGGAGTTGAAGTCGCGCGGTTCCACGCCTTTGTCGCGCAAGTACTGGCCGGCGGGGCTGTCGGCCTTGATATTGCCGGCGGGGGAGATGTGGTCGGTGGTCACCGAGTCGCCCAGCAGCGCAAGCACTCTGGCCCCGACGACGTCCTTGACCACGGGCGGTGGGCCGCCGATATCATCGAAGAACGGCGGGTGCTGGATGTAGGTCGAATCATCCTGCCACACGTAGGTCGCCGCTTGCGGTACCTGGATGGCTTGCCATTGCTCGTCGCCGGCAAACACTTCGGCGTATTCCTTGTGGAACATGGCGGTGTTGACCTGATTCACCGAGTCGGCAATTTCTTTGCTGCTCGGCCAGATGTCGCGCAAGTACACCGGGTTGCCATCCTTGTCGTTGCCCAGCGGTTCACTGCTGATGTCGATACGCACCGTGCCGGCCAGCGCGTAGGCGACAACCAAGGGCGGGGAGGCCAGCCAGTTGGTTTTTACCAGCGGATGCACGCGGCCTTCAAAGTTGCGGTTGCCGGACAACACCGAGGCCACAGCGAGATCGGCTTTCTGGATGGCTTTTTCGATCGGTTCAGCTAAAGGTCCGGAGTTACCGATGCAGGTGGTGCAACCGTAGCCGACCAAGGCAAAGCCGAGTTCATCGAGGTACTGAGTCAGGCCGGCCGCCTTGTAATAGTCGGTGACCACTTTCGAGCCGGGCGCCAGGGACGTCTTGACCCACGGTTTGCGTTTCAGGCCTTTCTCCACAGCCTTTTTCGCCACCAGACCTGCCGCCATCATCACGCTCGGGTTGGAGGTGTTGGTGCAGGACGTGATCGCGGCAATCACCACCGCGCCGTTTTTCAGGCGATAGGTCTGACCGCCATGTTCGTAGTCCGCTTCACCGGCCAGATCAGCATTGCCCACGGCGACGCCGCCACCGCCCTCACTTTCCAGGCGGCCTTCTTCCTTGCTGGTGGGTTTGAATTGCAGACCCAGAAAGTCGCTGAACGCCTGCGCGACATTCGGCAACGACACCCGATCTTGTGGGCGCTTGGGTCCGGCAAGGCTGGCTTCGACGCTGGCCATGTCCAGCGCCAGGCTGTCAGTGAACACCGGTTCCTTGCCCGGCAACCGCCACAAGCCCTGGGCTTTGGTATAGGCCTCGACCAGTTTGACCACTTCGACCGGGCGGCCGGACAGGCGCAAATACTCCAGCGTCACGTCGTCCACCGGGAAGAAGCCGCAGGTGGCGCCGTATTCCGGGGCCATGTTGGCGATGGTCGCGCGGTCGGCCAGCGGCAGGTCGGCGAGGCCGTCGCCGTAGAACTCGACGAATTTGCCGACCACGCCTTTCTTGCGCAGCATCTGCGTGACGGTCAGCACCAGGTCGGTGGCGGTGATGCCTTCCTTGAGTTTGCCGGTGAGTTTGAAACCGATCACTTCGGGGATCAGCATCGACACCGGTTGGCCGAGCATCGCCGCTTCCGCTTCGATCCCGCCGACACCCCAGCCGAGGACGCCGAGGCCGTTGATCATGGTGGTGTGGGAATCAGTGCCGACCAGGGTGTCGGGGAAGGCATAGGTGCGGCCGTCCTCGTCCTTGGTCCAGACCGTGCGACCCAGGTATTCGAGGTTGACCTGATGGCAAATCCCGGTGCCCGGCGGCACAACGCTGAAGTTGTGAAAGGCGCTCTGGCCCCAGCGCAAGAACGCGTAACGCTCACCGTTGCGTTGCATTTCGATGTCGACGTTCTGTTCGAAGGCGGTTGAACTGGCAAACTTGTCGACCATCACCGAATGGTCGATCACCAAATCCACCGGTGACAGCGGATTGATGCGCTGCGGGTCGCCGCCGGCCTTGGCCATGGCGGCGCGCATGGCAGCCAGGTCGACCACGGCGGGAACGCCGGTAAAGTCCTGCATTAATACGCGAGCGGGACGGTACTGAATTTCCCGGTCGGAGCGACGCTCCTTGAGCCACGCGGCAATCGCTTTGAGGTCGGCGCCGGTGACGGTTTTTTCGTCCTCCCAGCGCAGCAGGTTTTCCAGCAGCACTTTCAACGACATGGGCAATGGGTCGAGATCACCGAGGCTCTTGGCCGCCTCGGGCAGACTGAAATAGTGGTACGTCTTGTCGTCGACTTGCAGGGTTTTAAGGGTTTTCAGGCTATCGAGGGACGGCATTGAAATGACTCCTTTTGGTCCGCACGGCTACGGACTGACGGGACGAACAGAGCTCTAAACCTAGCCCTGTTTGGACGTTAAGGCTAATAACTGGACTCTATGGTGAAGTCCAAGGTTCCGAACTCGGCTATCATGCGCCGGTTTTCGTGACAGGCTTTGCTACAGGGCAAGTTTGCGCATCGATTCATTGCCGATTGCCCAGGAGATTCAATGAACACCCTCTTTATGCACTGCCGGCCGGGCTTCGAAGGCGAAGTCTGTTCCGAGATAGCCGAACACGCTGCACGCCTGAACGTGGCCGGTTATGCCAAGGCCAAAACCGCCAGCGCCTGCGCCGAGTTTATCTGCACCGAAGAAGACGGCGCCGAGCGCCTGATGCGTGGCCAGCGTTTCGCCGATCTGATCTTCCCGCGCCAATGGGCGCGCGGGATCTTCATCGATCTGCCGGAAACCGATCGCATCAGTGTGATACTCGCGCATATGGCGGACTTTCCGCTGTGCGGCAGCCTGTGGCTGGAAATGGTCGACACCAACGATGGCAAGGAACTGTCGAACTTCTGCAAGAAATTTGAAGGTCACCTGCGCAAGGCACTGATGGCCGCCGGCAAACTGGTGGAAGATGCACACAAACCGCGTCTGCTGCTGACCTTCAAGAGCGGTCGTGAAGTGTTCATGGGCTTGGCCGAGTCGAATAACTCGGCGATGTGGCCGATGGGCATTCCACGCCTGAAGTTCCCGCGTGAGGCGCCAAGCCGCTCGACGCTGAAGCTGGAAGAGGCCTGGCATCACTTCATCCCGCGTGATCAGTGGGATGAGCGTCTGCACAGTGACATGACCGGCGTTGACTTGGGCGCTGCGCCCGGCGGCTGGACCTGGCAATTGGTCAATCGTGGCATGCTGGTGACGGCCATCGACAACGGCCCGATGGCTGAAAGCCTGATGGACACCGGTTTGGTGCAACACTTGATGGCGGACGGTTTTACCTTCAAGCCCCGGCAGCCGGTGGACTGGATGGTCTGCGACATCGTCGAGAAACCGGCGCGTAACGCCGCGATGCTGGAAGAGTGGATTGGCGAGGGCCATTGCCGAGAAGCGGTGGTCAACCTCAAACTGCCGATGAAACAGCGTTACGCCGAAGTGAAACGATTGCTGGAACGCATCGCCGACGGCTTCAAGGAGCGCGGGATTCGGGTCGAGATCGGCTGCAAACAGCTGTATCACGATCGTGAAGAAGTGACGTGCCACCTGCGCCGGCTCGACGTAAAGAAACCCAAATCCCGCTGATTGTGCGTACTGATCGTTCCCACGCTCTGCGTGGGGATGCATCCCGTGACGCTCCGCGTCACATCCAAAGGCGGAACGCGGAGCGTCCCCGGCGGCATTCCCACGCAGAGCGTGGGAACGATCAGCCACAGATGACCGAACACCCGGCAATGCGCGACAATGCCGGCCAGTTTCAGGAGTTAATCATGAGTGAAATGCTTGATACGCCGGTAGACGGCACCCTCGACGCCACGGGCCTCAACTGCCCGGAACCGGTCATGATGCTGCACCAGCACATCCGTGACCTGGTGCCCGGCGGCCTGCTCAAGGTGATCGCGACCGACCCGTCGACCCGTCGCGACATTCCCAAGTTCTGCGTGTTTCTTGACCACGAACTGGTGGCGCAGCACGAAGAGGCGGGCACCTACCTGTACTGGATCCGCAAGAAACTCGCTTAACCCGCCGAATGGCTGATGCGGATCCGCTTGCGTGCACTGCGCGCCAGGCGGATCGACAGCATCAGCGCCGCGCAACTCAAGCCCACGATCAAGCCTTGCCACAGCCCGCTCGGGCCGCTTGGTGCGCCGAACCAATCGGTCAGGCCCAACGCGTAACCCACCGGCAAACCAATCCCCCAGTACGCGAACAGCGTCAGGATCATCGTCACTCGCGTGTCCTGGTAACCGCGCAATGCACCGGCCGCCGTCACCTGAATGGCATCGGAAAACTGGAACAGCGCCGAGTACACAATCAGCATCGCGGCCACTTGAATCACCGTCGGGTCAGCCGTGTAGATCGCTGCAATCGGCTCACGCAACATCAACATCAAGCTCGCGGACAGGCAGGCATAAGCCAGCGCCGTGCCCATGCCGACACCGGCGGCGAATCGTGCCTCGCGTGGCTCCTGACGACCGAGGGCCTGGCCGACCCGCACCGTCACCGCCATGCCGAGGGAGTAAGGGATCATGAACACCAGCGAACTGAAGTTCAGGGCGATCTGGTGCCCGGCCACCACCGTGGCGCCGAGGCTGCCGATCAATAGCGCAATCACCGCAAAAATGCTCGACTCGGCGAACACTGCGATGCCGATCGGCAGACCGATGCCCAGCAAGCGTTTGATCACCGACCATTGTGGCCAGTCAAAACGGCTGAACAACTGACTCGACTGATAAGCCGGCGCCCAGCGTTCCCAGCCGGCCATGCCCAATGCCATCACCCACATCACAATCGCCGTGGCCCAGCCGCAGCCGACACCGCCCATGGCGGGTACGCCGAAGTGGCCATAGATGAAGATGTAATTCAGTGGAATGTTCAGCGCCAGCCCGCACAAGCCAAGCACCATCGCCGGGCGCGTACGGCCCAGGCCATCACTGAAACAGCGCAACACATGGTAGAAGGCGACGGCGGGCAAACCGCTGGCGATGCCGTGCAGGTACTGCATGCACGGGCCGATCAATTCGGGATCAACCTTCATGAAGTGCAGGATTGGCTCAGCGCTAAACAGCATGCCGGTCGCCAGCAAACCCACCACTAAGGCCAGCCACAGTGCCTGACGCACAATCGGGCCGATTTCACTGTGGGTGCCGGCGCCAAAACGCTGGGCAACTTTTGGGGTGGTGGCCAGCAAAGTGCCGGTCATCAGCAGAAACACCGGCACCCAGATTGAGTTGCCCAGCGCTACCGCCGCCAAGTCGCGAGGCCCGACCCGGCCCGCCATCACCGCGTCGACGAAACCCATGGCGGTGGTGGCCAGTTGCGCGATCATGATCGGCAGCGCCAGGGTGAGCAGGTTTTTCAGCTCAAGGCGAACCCGGGCCGGGCGGGTGAGGGCGGTAGCGGCAGGGCGGTCAGTCACGGAATTCAAAGGCGAAACGTCCAAAGGTGTTAATGCGCAAGGCGACGCATTCTACGCGCTGACGCAGTGGTCAGGAAAAGTCCTGTGTTAGGGATTTGTAATCGTATTTCGAACGTTGCGACATCCCTTGTAGCAGCCTGCTGCTACAAGGAAGCGTAATGCTCACTGGCTCACTATAGGCATCTACGCCTACACTGCCGATCCGCCAAAGGAGCCTGCCATGCTGATTGTTGCCGACGAAAATATCCCGCTGCTCGATGCCTTCTTCTCAGGTTTCGGTGAAATCCGCCGGGTACCGGGACGTTCCATCGACCGCGCTACCGTCGAGCACGCCGATGTGCTGCTGGTCCGCTCAGTGACCAACGTCAATCGTGCCTTGCTCGAAGGCAGCAACGTGCGTTTTGTCGGCACTTGCACCATCGGCACCGATCACCTGGACCTGGATTACTTTCAAAAAAATGCAATCACCTGGTCCAGCGCCCCCGGCTGCAATGCCCGGGGCGTTGTCGATTACGTGCTCGGCAGCCTGCTGACCCTGGCTGAAATCGAAGGTGCTGACCTGACTCAACGCACGTATGGCGTGGTCGGTGCCGGCCAAGTCGGTGGTCGTCTCGTCAAGGCCCTGCAAGGCCTGGGCTGGAAGGTGCTGGTGTGCGATCCACCCCGGCAAGCAGCTGAAGGCGGTGACTTTGTCAGCCTCGAACAGATCATTGAGCAATGCGACGTTATCAGTCTGCACACCCCTTTAAAGAAGCACGGCGCGCAGTCGACCTGGCATCTGCTCGATAAAAAACGCTTGAACCAGCTCAAGCCTGGCGCGTGGCTGATCAATGCCAGTCGTGGCCCGGTGGTCGATAACGCCGCCCTGCGTCAGGTGCTGCTTGAGCGCGAAGACCTGCAAGCGGTGCTCGACGTGTGGGAAGGCGAGCCTGAGGTCGACGTGGCGCTGGCTGAGTTGTGTGTGCTGGCGACGCCGCATATTGCCGGGTACAGCCTTGAAGGAAGACAGCGCGGGACGGCGCAAATTTATCAGGCGTATTGCGATTTTCTCGGGCGCCCGGCCGACATCAGCCTCAGCGATTTATTGCCGGCGCCGTGGTTGTCGCACGTGACCCTGCATGCGCAGACTGATCCGGCGTGGGCGTTGGCCATGTTATGCCGTGGGGTGTACGACCCGCGC
This sequence comes from Pseudomonas sp. GL-B-19, assembly GCF_019956415.1. Taxonomy (GTDB): domain Bacteria; phylum Pseudomonadota; class Gammaproteobacteria; order Pseudomonadales; family Pseudomonadaceae; genus Aquipseudomonas. The sequence continues at coordinate 46,602 of NZ_JAHBDK010000013.1, read as the reverse complement.
CGTGACGATGCGGATTTTCGGCGCAGTCTGGTAGGCAATGTGAGCGAGCAGCGTGCGGCGTTTGATGCGCTGCGCAAGCATTATCCGCAGCGACGGGAGATTGATGGGTTGCAGGTGCGGATTGAGGGGGAGTCGGCTGAGTTGCAGCAGATAGTGGCGGCGTTGGGGGCGTCGGCATTATAGAGACCGAGTCGGCCCCAATCGCTGGCAAGCCAGGCTCCTACAGGTAAACGCAAATCCTGTAGGAGCCTGGCTTGCCAGCGATGGCCTCACTGCAATTTCCAGATAAGCACCCATAAAAAACCCGGCCCACCAGGGCCGGGTCAAGAAGACGGTGGCTATATCACTTTTGTTCGGCAGGCTGGACCAATCGCTGTTCCAGTTCGCGGCAAGCGCACTGGATCATTTCTTCAGTGATCGGTACTTCACGCCCATCGGCATCGATAATCGAGCAACCCAGAGACTGGTCGGGCTGTGTGCGGATCACTTGAATCTTGTCTACGCTGCTGTTTTGCAAGGACATGGCCTGTCTCCTCATCAGGTTGTGTGCCTACTTTACAACCGCCAGGTGACCGGGCTATGACAACTCCCTGCGATCTTTCCCAAGCGGTAACGTCAGTCCACCAGAAATTTAAAAACCTTGCCACCCGGACTTTAGACCAATAGCGTCTAGAGACTAGTCATCGCGGTCATAATTAACCTGACTCATTGTGATTTACAGGGTTTTGCGTCTGACAGTGTAGGCTGGCCCTTTCATTGGCGTACCTGGATAACTGCGATGCTCTCTGCCCGTCACCGCCGCGCGATCCGCCTGGCCCTGCGCTTTCTTGCGCCCTATCGCTGGCCAGCCTTTGGCGCCTTGCTCGCGTTGATTGTCACCGCCGGCATTACCTTGTCGATGGGGCAGGGCATTCGCCTGCTGGTAGATCAGGGGTTCATGACCCAGTCACCGCACTTGCTCAATCAGTCTATCGGCTTGTTCATGGTGCTGGTGGTGGGACTGGCGATTGGCACTTTCGCGCGTTTTTATCTGGTGTCGTGGATCGGCGAACGCGTGGTCGCGGACATCCGCCGACAAGTGTTCAACCACCTTGTCTATCTGCATCCGGGCTTCTACGAAAACAATCGCAGCTCCGAGATCCAGTCGCGGCTGACCGCCGATACAACGTTGCTGCAATCGGTGATCGGCTCTTCGTTGTCGCTGTTTTTGCGCAATTTGCTGATGGTCATCGGAGGGATTGTGCTGCTGTTTATCACCAATCCCAAACTCACCAGCATCGTGGTTGTCGCCTTGCCGTTGGTCATCGCCCCGATCCTGATTTTCGGCCGCCGGGTACGCAACCTGTCGCGCCTCAGTCAGGACCGGATCGCTGATATCGGCAGCTACGTCTCCGAAACACTCAGCCAGATCAAGACCGTGCAGGCCTACAACCATCAGGTTCAGGATGAGCAGCGTTTTGCCGTGACGGTGGAAGAAGCGTTCAACACCGCGCGTAAACGCATCTTCCAACGCGCCTGGCTGATCACGCTGGTGATCGTGCTGGTGCTGGGCGCGGTGGGCGTCATGCTGTGGGTCGGTGGCATGGATGTGATTGCGGGTCGGATCTCGGCGGGTGAACTGGCCGCGTTTGTCTTCTACAGCCTGATCGTCGGCAGCGCCTTCGGCACCTTGAGCGAAGTGATCGGCGAGTTGCAGCGAGCGGCGGGAGCGGCCGAGCGGATTGCCGAATTGCTGCGTTCGGAAAACATCATCCAGCCGCCGACCACCGGTCTGGTGACCTTACCGGAGCGGGTGATGGGCGATCTGGTTCTGCAGGACGTACGTTTTTCCTACCCCTCGCGACCGGAAAGCTATGCCGTCGATGGCTTGAGCCTGACCATTAATGCGGGTGAGACTCTCGCGCTGGTAGGGCCCTCCGGGGCCGGAAAATCCACGGTGTATGACCTGCTGCTGCGCTTTTATGATCCGGCCGCCGGACAGATTCTGCTCGATGGCGTGCCGCTGACTCACCTTGATCCACTCGATCTGCGCCGCTGCTTCGCATTGGTCTCGCAAAACCCGGCGCTGTTCTTCGGCAGCATCGAAGAGAACATTCGCTACGGCAACCCGAACGCCACCTTGGCCCAAGTTCAAGAAGCAGCAAAAATCGCCTACGCCCACGACTTCATCGAGCAAATGCCCAACGGTTACCAGACGCATCTGGGCGACGGTGGCCTCGGTCTATCCGGCGGCCAGCGTCAACGCCTGGCCATCGCCCGGGCGTTGTTGGTGGACGCGCCGATCCTGTTGCTCGACGAAGCCACCAGTGCCCTCGATGCTCAAAGCGAACACTTGATCCAGCAGGCCCTGCCAAGCCTGATGAAAAACCGCACCACGCTGGTCATTGCCCACCGTTTGGCCACCGTGAAAAACGCTGACCGGATAGCGGTGATGGATCAGGGAAAGTTGGTGGCGGTGGGGACGCATCAGGCGTTGATTGCGAGCAATGCATTGTATGCAAGGCTGGCGGCGTTGCAGTTTAGTGATGGCAAGGCCGAACTAGGTCTACACCTGTAAACACTGTGTAGGAGCTGTCGAGTGAAACGAGGCTGCGATTTTTTGAATGCGACCTCGTCCGACATCTCCTACACAACATTACCGGTTACTGATCGTCAAAATACCGCTCATGCCAATCCACCAGCGGCTGTGGCGAGTTGAGCTTCTGGCCGTAAATCACCGAATACGACAGCACGTTCTGTACATACTGACGGGTTTCATCGAAGGGGATGCTTTCCACCCAGACGTCGAAGCTCAGGTGGTCTGCGCCACGCAGCCACTGGCGCACGCGGCCGGGGCCGGCGTTGTAGGCAGCGGAGGCGAGGACGCGGTTGCCGTTGAACTGGGCGTGGACCTGACTCAGGTATGCGGCGCCAAGCTGAATGTTTTTATCCGGGTCCAGCACTTGCTGCGGCGAGGCCAGCGGGATGCTGAATTTGCGCGCGGTTTCCTTGGCGGTGGCGGGCATCAGTTGCATCAGGCCGCTGGCGCCGACGCCGGAGCGGGCGTCAGCCATGAAGGCGCTTTCCTGGCGAGTGATGGCGAACACCCAGCTTGGATGCAGGCCGCGGATTTTGGCTTCACGGACCATCGGTTCGCGGTAGGCCATCGGGAAGCGGATGTCCAGATCGTCCCAGTACTGTGCCTGACTGATGGTGCGGATCGCCGGGAAATACCATTTCAGGTCATAGGCCAGTTTTGCCTGGGCGACCATTTCGTCACGGCTGAAGTGTCGGCTGACGTGATACCACTCGCGGCGACCATCGACGATCTGCCCACGTGCGTGGAATTCCAGGGCGCGACGAACGCCCGGCGTGTTGCGCACTTTGTTGATCAGCGCCTGGCTCAATACCAGCGGTTTATTGACCAGCGAATACGGGGATTGCGAACGATCAGCCGCGAGGAAACCATAGAAGTCACGCTCGCGAGCGAGGTTTTTATAAAGTGCTTGCACTTCCGTGCTCTGTGGCTGGGCCAGTTCAAGGCTGCGGGCCTGCCAGTAGCGCCAGCGATTGGTGGTCGCCAGGTCCTGGGGCACGCGCCGGGTCAACTGATTGGCATCGTCCCAACGGCCCAGGCGCAACAGCAACCGCAGACGCCATTCAGACACCGTGTTGTCGCGCAGTTCCGGGTCGTACTTGATCATTACGTCCAGTGCGCGGCTGTCGAAACGTCGTGCGAGGGTCAGTCCGATTTCCCGGGCGATCGCCACTTTTTCATCGCGGGAGAAGTGCATGCTGCTGGCATAACCGTCGAGCAGGGCCATGGCCTTGTCCGGGTCCTGTTTGGCCAGGCGGCGCAGGCCGAGGCTGACCACGTCGGACATCGGTTCGTCAGCCGGAGTGAAGCGCGAAGGCTGGTTGAGCAGTTCGGGTTTTTGCGCCACATCGATCAACAGCCGACCGCGCGGGGCGAGGGTAGTCAGTCCGTTAACGAGGCTGTTGGCCAGCGGATAATTGCGCGCCTGGGCGGCGAGTTTGGCGCGTTCCCAACGTTTTTGCTCGGGCAGTTGACCTTCGGCAGCCCATAGTCCGAACAGCGCGTCGCAAGCTTCCGGTTGGGATTTGCCGGTCAGCCACAGTTTGTTGGCGTTGGCATAACCCTCGGCCTTCTGATTGTGGGTGATCTGGTGCTGCGCATTCAGGCAGTCCAGTTCGGTGAAGTTGAGTTTGGGGTCGTAATACTTGACGAAAGTCGCCCAGTCGCCACGCTCTGCCAGCCAGCGCAACCAGCGCAATTTCATCCAGTTGGCTTGCGGCAGGTCACCGTGTTCGGCGAGGAATTTCTCGATTTCGGCATTGCTGGCGGTTTTCAGGCGAGCGGTCAACTCGTCATAGGCCAGGTACGGCTCCAGTGGGTAATCCCTGAGGGCCTGGCTGTAACGAAAATAAGGACCGGAATCGCCCTTGGCCAAGGCACGCTTGGCTTCATCGTAATACTGACGTTGGGTGGACAGGTCCACTGCCTGGGCTGACTGAAAGGCAGTGGCAGAAAGAAGCAGGCAAGATAAAAGACTGAAAAGGCGACTGCGCATGAGACATCCGGGCAGAGAAATCATGACAAGTGCGGGCATTGCCCGCACTGAATTGTCTGTAGCTTAGCCTTTTGCCAGCAACGGGCGAAAGCTTTGCAGGCCCGTCGGCATAAGTTCGCAACATTTGTTATGCAGAGTGCTTCGAGAGTGAAATTGCCGGCCTTCTGAAGCCTCAAGTCAGGTAGAATGCGCGCCCGGTTTTTGGAGAAGCTCATGACCCTGCTCAAATTCAGCGATGTGTCCCTTGCTTTCGGCGCTATGCCGTTGTTGGACAAGGTGTCCTGGCAGATCGCCCGTGGTGAGCGGGTGTGCATCATCGGCCGCAATGGCACTGGCAAGTCCAGCATGATGAAGCTCGTCAAGGGCGACCAGAAGCCCGATGACGGCTCCGTTTGGCGCGCACCCGGCCTCAAGATTGGCGAATTGCCCCAAGAATTGCCGGTAGCCGACGAGCGGACCGTGTTCGACGTTGTGGCCGAAGGCCTGGACGGTGTGGGCGAGCTGCTTGCGCAATATCACCACCTGAGCCAGAACATCGTCACCGACGCTGATCTGGACAAACTGATGCACGTCCAGCACGACCTCGAAGCCCGCGATGGCTGGCGTTTGCAGCAACTGGTCGACAGCACGTTGAGCCGTCTGCAGTTGCCGGCCGACAAGACCCTCGCCGAATTGTCCGGCGGCTGGCGTCGTCGCGTCCTGCTGGCTCAGGCGCTGGTTTCCGAACCGGACCTGCTGCTGCTCGACGAACCGACCAACCACCTGGACATCGGTGCAATCGCCTGGCTCGAAGAAGCGCTGAAGGATTTCCAGGGCGCCGTGCTGTTCATCACGCACGACCGTTCATTCCTGCAAAACCTCGCGACCCGCATCCTCGAACTGGACCGCGGTGGCCTGATCGACTGGAACGGCGACTACGCCAGTTTCCTTGTGCACAAGGAAGCGTCGCTGGCGGCTGAAGAAACCGCCAATGCGCTGTTCGACAAGAAGCTGGCCCAGGAAGAAGTCTGGATCCGCCAAGGCATCAAGGCACGTCGCACCCGTAACGAAGGCCGCGTCCGCGCATTGAAAGCCTTGCGCGTCGAGCGTAGCGAGCGTCGTGAGCGCACCGGCAAGGCCAATATCCAACTGGATACCGCTGACAAGTCCGGCAAGCAGGTGATGGTCCTCGAGAACGTGAGCTTTGCTCACCCGGGCGGCCCGTTCCTGATCAAGGATTTCTCGATGGTCCTGACGCGCGGCGACCGTATCGGTCTGCTCGGCGCCAACGGTACCGGCAAGACTACGCTGCTGAAGCTGATGCTCAGCGGCCTGCAGCCAACCAGCGGCAAGGTGGAAGAGGGGACGCGCATCGACGTGGCCTACTTCGACCAGTTGCGCCACCAGTTGGACCTGGAAAAGACCGTCATCGACAACGTGGCTGAAGGTCGCGACTTCATCGATATCGATGGTCAGAGCCGTCACGTGCTGAGCTACCTCGGCGACTTCCTGTTCAGCCCGCAGCGTGCCCGCACGCCGGTCAAGGCGCTGTCCGGTGGTGAGCGTGCCCGTCTGTTGCTGGCCAAACTGTTCAGCAAGCCGGCGAACCTGCTGGTCCTCGACGAACCGACCAACGACCTCGACGTTGAGACCCTCGAACTGCTGGAAGAGGTGCTGCTGACCTTCAACGGCACCGTGCTGATGGTCAGTCACGACCGGGCATTCCTCGACAACGTGGTCACCAGCACCCTGGTCTTCGAAGGTGAAGGCAAGGTTCGTGAATACGTCGGTGGTTATCAGGACTGGCTGCGTCAGGGCGGCTCGCCGCGCCTGCTGGGCGTGACCGAGAGCAAGTCCGGCAAAGCCGACCTGACCTCCGCAGTTGTGACAGCTGAAGCTGCGCCCGTCGTTGCGGCTGTTGAAGCGCCAGTGGCAAAGAAGAAGCTCAGCTACAAGTTGCAGCGTGAGCTGGAAATGTTGCCGGGTCAGATCGAAGCCATGGAACAGCAAATTGCTGTGGTTGAAGCGCAAATGGCTGATGCCGGTTTCTATCAGCGACCTGCTACCGAGTCGGCTGCTGTGATTGCTCAGTTGGAGCAGTTGCAGGCCGAACTCGACGTGATGGTTGAGCGTTGGGCCGAGCTGGATGCCTGATTGATCCAGTAACAAAAAAGCCCGGCGTTCAGTGATGAACGCCGGGCTTTTCGTATGGAATACGATCTACTGGCTGCTGTAGATCCAATGTGGGAGCGAGCCTGCTCGCGATGAGGTCCTATCAGTCGACATCAATGCTGACTGGCAGGCCGCCATCGCGAGCAGGCTTGCTCCCACAGGGGTTTAGCTTTTGATCAGGCGTACCGCCAGCACGTCGCAAGGAGCGCCGTGCAACACGTCGTTGGCGGTCGACCCCAGTAGCAATGCCAGGCCGTGTCGACCATGGCTGCCCACCACGATCAGGTCGCAATTATTCTCTTTGGCAAAGAGGTGGATCTCCTGGCGGGGCTGGCCATAGGTCAGGTGGCAGTTGGCGCTTTCGAGTTCCGTGTATTTGCGTTTCAGTTGCTCGAGACGCTCCTTGGCCTGATCGAACTGCTGTTGTTGCAGTTGTGACAGGTCCATGGGGACGTCGCCGCCGAAGGCCATGGCCATTGGCTCGACAATGTGCACCAGGGACAACGTCGCCCCGTTGCTCACCGACAGTTCGCGAGCGCGGTGGATTACAGGGTCGCACTCTTCGGTTAGATCTACAGCGACCAGGATATGGTTGTAGGGCATGAGGTGCTCCTTCTGAGGATTGCAATATTGGTAAGTATGGCTGGTTTCAGCGCATTGGTTTCAAAGTGACCCAAAGCGCCCATCAAGAATCGGGAGTACAGATATGACGGTCTGGATAGTGGTGTCAATCCTGCTAGTGGTGCTGAGCCCGCTGGCATGGTTGCGGCCGTCTCGTGGTCAGAGCGGGCGAATGGCCCTGCGCATGGAGGCGCGACGTATCGGCCTGGCCATGCAGTTAGCGCCCCAAGAGTGGCCGCATTGGCTGAGTCAGGAGCCACCGAGCCCTTGCGCGCAGTACCATCGGCCGCGCCGTGGCAATCAGCCTGCGTGCTGGAGTTACTGGCAAAAATCGCCGGGTGTGTGGGTGAATCAGTGGCAGGAGGTTTGCGAGGATCGAGCGCTACTCAATCATTTCGAAAAGTTGCCAGCCAACGTCTACAAGGTCGAGGCGGACAAGCAGATGATCACCCTGTATTGGGGCGAGAAGGGCGAGGCTACGGTGTTGCAAGACATTGACGCAGTGCTGAAAGCGCTGGCGTAAGCCGAGGATATTTCGCGCTGCAATGGCACGAAATGGCGCAGACAGACAATAAAAAGCCCGACATCATCATCGGGTTGGAGTTGGCCAGGCAGGCCGGTAATTCGCTGTAGGGCTGTTCTTACGCTGGGCATTCGCCCAAAACGTTCACATTTTTTCTTCGGGTTCGTGCCAGCGTAGCTTGTTAAACGCGGGCTGCAGCGAATTAGGGCGAATTTTCTAACTATTGATTCTATGAATGATCTCGCATCCATTCGTGTGTTGTAGATCTTCGCAGTACGGAAGTGACCGCAAAGTCGCGTTTCAACCCGTATTTTGGGCGATTGACAATTGTCGGAAATTCCGTGAAGGTGGCGTACCCAAATCAAACGGGCGTATGAATTGAGCGTTTGTATTTCAGACCGCTCCTACAGAATCCCGACTATCGCGTTGGCGGGTGTGCCGGGTGGATTGGCGTAGCATTGACGTTTAACGTCCTGCCGAGCCATTCGCCTGCGTCCGACGTGTACTGTTCAGCTTCCATATCGTGGAGATCAGTTGATGATTTACGAAGGTAAAGCCATCACGGTTAAGGCTCTTGAAAGTGGCATCGTCGAATTGAAATTCGACCTCAAGGGTGAGTCCGTCAACAAGTTCAACCGTCTAACCCTGAACGAACTGCGTCAGGCTGTAGACACCATCAAGGCAGATGCTTCGATCAAGGGCGTGATCGTCAGCAGTGGCAAGGACGTGTTCATCGTCGGCGCCGACATCACCGAATTTGTTGAAAACTTCAAGCTGCCTGATGCCGAGCTCGTTGCTGGCAATCTGGAAGCCAACAAGATTTTCAGCGATTTCGAAGACCTCAACGTCCCGACTGTCGCGGCAATCAACGGCATCGCCTTGGGTGGCGGTCTGGAAATGTGCCTGGCAGCGGACTACCGCGTCATGTCCACCAATGCCAAGATTGGTCTGCCGGAAGTCAAACTGGGCATCTACCCAGGCTTCGGCGGTACTGTGCGTCTGCCGCGCCTCATCGGTGCCGACAACGCCATCGAGTGGATTGCCGCCGGCAAGGAAAATCGTCCTGAAGACGCGCTGAAAGTCGGCGCTGTGGACGCAGTGGTTGCTCCTGAGAAGCTGCAAGAAGCAGCTCTGGAGCTGATCAAGGGTGCCATTTCCGGCGAATTTGATTACAAGGCCAAGCGTCAGCCGAAGCTGGAAAAGCTGAAGCTGAACGCCATTGAACAAATGATGGCTTTCGAAACCGCCAAAGGTTTCGTAGCAGGTCAGGCTGGCCCGAACTACCCGGCGCCGGTTGAAGCGATCAAGACCATCCAGAAAGCCGCGAACTTCGGTCGCGACAAAGCGCTGGAAGTCGAAGCCGCCGGTTTCGCGAAGTTGGCCAAGACCTCTGCCGCGCAGAGCTTGATCGGTCTGTTCCTGAACGATCAGGAACTGAAGAAAAAGGCCAAGGCCTACGACGAAATCGCTAAAGACGTGAAGCAGGCTGCTGTATTGGGCGCCGGCATCATGGGTGGCGGTATCGCTTATCAGTCGGCCTCCAAAGGTACGCCGATCCTGATGAAGGACATCAACGAGCACGGCATCGAGCAAGGCCTGGCTGAAGCCGCCAAGCTGCTGGTCGGTCGCGTTGATAAAGGTCGCATGACCGCGGCAAAAATGGCTGAAGTGCTCAACGGCATCCGTCCGACCCTGTCCTACGGTGATTTCGGTCACGTGGATCTGGTGGTTGAAGCCGTCGTCGAGAACCCTAAGGTCAAGCAAGCCGTTCTGGCAGAAGTGGAAGACAAGGTCAAAGAGGACACCATCCTCGCGTCCAACACCTCGACCATTTCCATCACCTTGCTGGCCAAAGCCCTCAAGCGTCCGGAAAACTTCGTCGGCATGCACTTCTTCAACCCGGTGCACATGATGCCGCTGGTTGAAGTGATTCGTGGCGAGAAGTCCAGCGAAGTGGCCGTTGCCACCACCGTTGCCTACGCCAAGAAAATGGGCAAGAACCCGATCGTCGTCAACGACTGCCCGGGCTTCCTGGTCAACCGCGTACTGTTCCCGTACTTCGGCGGTTTCGCCAAGCTGGTCAGCGCCGGTGTGGACTTCGTCCGCATCGACAAGATCATGGAAAAATTCGGCTGGCCGATGGGCCCGGCGTACCTGATGGACGTGGTCGGCATCGACACCGGTCACCACGGTCGTGACGTCATGGCTGAAGGCTTCCCGGATCGCATGAAAGACGACCGCCGTTCGGCTGTCGACGTGCTCTACGAAGCCAAGCGCCTGGGCCAGAAAAATGGCAAGGGCTTCTACGCCTACGAGACCGACAAGCGCGGCAAGCAGAAGAAAGTCGCCGATCCTTCGGTACTGGAAGTGCTCAAGCCGATCGTTTACGAGCAGCGCGAAGTCACCGACGAAGACATCATCAACTGGATGATGATCCCGCTGTGCCTGGAAACCGTGCGTTGCCTGGAAGACGGTATTGTTGAAACCGCTGCCGAAGCCGACATGGGTCTGGTCTACGGTATTGGTTTCCCTCCATTCCGTGGCGGTGCGCTGCGCTACATCGATTCGATCGGTGTTGCCGAGTTCGTTGCCCTGGCTGACCAGTACGCTGATTTGGGCGCGCTGTACCACCCGACCGAGAAGCTGCGCGAAATGGCCAAAAACGGCCAGAGCTTCTTCGGTTAAGCGCCCCCAACTAGAGTGAGAGTGAACTTATGAGCTTGAATCCTAGAGACGTCGTGATTGTCGACTTCGGTCGTACTCCGATGGGCCGCTCCAAGGGCGGCATGCACCGCAACACCCGCGCCGAAGACATGTCGGCGCACCTGATCAGCAAATTGCTGGAACGCAACGTCAAGGTCGACCCGAGCGAAGTCGAAGACGTGATCTGGGGCTGTGTAAACCAGACCCTGGAGCAGGGCTGGAACATCGCTCGCATGGCGTCCCTGATGACTCAGATCCCGCACACCGCTGCCGGTCAGACCGTCAGCCGTCTGTGTGGCTCGTCGATGAGCGCACTGCACACTGCCGCGCAAGCGATCATGACTGGCAACGGTGACGTGTTCGTCGTCGGCGGCGTCGAGCACATGGGCCACGTGAGCATGATGCACGGTGTCGATCCGAACCCGCACATGTCCCTGTACGCGGCGAAAGCCTCGGGCATGATGGGCCTGACCGCTGAAATGCTGGGCAAAATGCACGGTATCACTCGCGAACAACAGGACGCTTTCGGCGTGCGCTCCCACCAGCTCGCTCATAAAGCGACGCTGGAGGGCAAGTTCAAAGACGAAATCATCCCGATGCAGGGCTACGATGAGAATGGTTTCCTGAAACTGTTCGACTACGACGAGACCATTCGTCCGGAAACCACCCTGGAAAGCCTGGCGGCTCTTAAGCCAGCATTTAACCCGAAAGGCGGCACCGTGACAGCCGGTACCTCGTCGCAGATCACCGACGGTGCTTCGTGCATGATCGTGATGTCGGCGCAGCGTGCACAGGACCTGGGCATCCAGCCTATGGCCGTGATTCGTTCGATGGCAGTGGCAGGTGTGGATCCGGCAATCATGGGCTATGGTCCAGTACCGGCTACACAAAAAGCACTGAAGCGCGCGGGCCTTGGTATTAACGATATCGACTTCTTTGAGCTCAACGAAGCTTTCGCCGCACAGGCCCTGCCAGTGCTGAAAGATCTGAAAGTGCTCGACAAGATGAACGAGAAGGTTAACCTGCACGGCGGCGCGATCGCCCTGGGTCATCCATTCGGTTGCTCCGGTGCACGTATCTCCGGCACGCTGTTGAACGTGATGAAGCAAAATGGCGGCACCTTCGGGGTGGCTACCATGTGCATTGGTCTCGGCCAAGGCATCTCCACCGTCTTCGAACGCGTTTAAGCGTTCCGTTGACGGAAGCCGGGGCCAAGTGCCCCGGTTTTTGTTTTTCTGAATTTATTTTTGTTTTTATTTTAAAAAGATTTGAGTGAGGGCCAAAGCATGCCGATACAACCTGGGCTCTATGAACATTACAAAGGTCCGCAGTACCGCGTATTCGCTGTTGCGCGGCATTCGGAAACCGAAGAGGAAGTGGTCTTCTATCAAGCCCTGTATGGCGATTACGGCTTTTGGGTGCGTCCCTTGAGCATGTTCCTGGAGTCGGTCGAAGTTGACGGTGAACAGGTGCCACGCTTTGCTTTGGTGCAAGCCGAACCGAGCGTTTTTCCGAAGTCATAAGGGGAGTGCGCGCAGAACCCTGCGCTTGACCTCACCTTGTAGCCACTATATATAGCGGTGCCGCGTCAGGCGCCAACCGCCTTTCACTTCTAGAATTCAGGAATTTTCTGATCCATGGGCAAATCGCTGGTCATTGTGGAATCCCCGGCTAAGGCCAAGACCATCAACAAGTATCTGGGTAACCAATACGTGGTGAAGTCGAGTATCGGCCATATCCGAGACCTGCCCACCAGCGGTTCGGCTAGCGCCAGCAAAGAGCCAGCCGCCAAGCGCGGCAAGGCCGCCGCGGGTGAAGGTCCGGTGCTCACACCGAAAGAGAAAGCGCGCAAGCAGCTGGTCTCGCGCATGGGCGTCGATCCCGATCATGGCTGGAAAGCCAAGTACGAGATCCTCCCGGGCAAGGAAAAAGTCATCGAAGAGCTGCGCCGGCTCGCCAAAGATGCTGACACCATCTATCTCGCAACCGACTTGGATCGCGAGGGGGAAGCCATTGCCTGGCACCTGCGCGAAGCCATCGGTGGTGACGACAGCCGCTACAAGCGCGTGGTGTTCAACGAAATCACCAAGAAGGCGATTCAGGAAGCCTTCTCCAAGCCGGGCGAGCTGGATATCGACCGTGTAAACGCCCAACAGGCGCGTCGTTTCCTCGACCGCGTTGTGGGTTACATGGTTTCGCCGTTGCTGTGGGCCAAGATCGCCCGTGGCCTGTCCGCCGGTCGTGTGCAGTCGGTGGCGGTAAAACTGGTTGTTGAGCGCGAACGTGAAATCCGTGCGTTCAACCCGGAAGAATACTGGGAAGTCCACGCTGACCTCGGCACCGCCAAGGGCGCGACTGTGCGCTTTGACGTGGCTCGCGAGAAAGGCGAAGCCTTCAAGCCGCTCAACGAAACCCAGGCCATGGCCGCGCTGGAAAAGCTCAAGGCTTCCAACTACAGCATCGTCAAGCGTGAAGACAAGCCGACCAGCAGCAAGCCGTCGGCCCCGTTCATCACCTCCACGTTGCAACAGGCTGCGAGCAATCGCCTGGGCTTCGGCGTGAAGAAAACCATGATGATGGCCCAGCGTCTGTACGAAGCCGGCTACATCACGTACATGCGTACTGACTCCACCAACCTCTCGGCCGATGCCGTGACGATGGCGCGCACTTATATTGAAGGCGAATTCGGCAAGAAGTACCTGCCGGAAACCCCGAACGTCTACAGCAGCAAGGAAGGCGCACAAGAGGCTCACGAAGCGATTCGTCCCTCCGATGCCAACACCGAGCCGAGCAAGCTGTCGGGCATGGAGCGTGATGCTGAGCGGCTCTACGAGCTGATCTGGCGTCAGTTCCTCGCTTGCCAGATGCTGCCGGCGCAATACCTGTCGACCACCGTCACCGTCGGTGCTGGCGATTTCGAGCTGCGTGCCAAGGGCCGCATCCTCAAGTTCGATGGTTACACCCGCGTCATGCCGCAAATTGCCAAGCCGGGCGACGACGATGTGCTGCCGGACATGGCTCAGGGCGACGCGATGAAGCTGATCAAGCTTGATCCGACCCAGCACTTCACCAAGCCGCCTGCGCGCTACTCGGAAGCGAGCCTGGTTAAAGAAATGGAAAAACGCGGTATCGGTCGTCCTTCGACCTACGCGGCGATCATTTCGACCATCCAGGACCGTGGCTATGTCGCGCTGCATAACCGTCGTTTCTATTCGGAAAAGATGGGCGACATCGTCACCGAGCGTCTGTCCGAGAGTTTCTCCAATCTCATGGACTACGGCTTCACCGCCGGCATGGAAGAGCACCTCGATGACGTGGCCCAAGGTGAGCGCGACTGGAAAAACGTGTTGGACGAGTTCTACGGCGACTTCAAGAAGAAGCTCGAAGTAGCCGAAAGCCCGGAAAGCGGCATGCGTGCCAACCAGCCGGTCATGACCGACATTCCGTGCCTGACCTGTGGCCGCCCAATGCAGATTCGTACGGCCTCGACGGGCGTGTTCCTCGGCTGCTCGGGCTACAGCCTGCCGCCGAAAGAGCGCTGCAAGGCCACCGTCAATCTGGTGCCGGGTGATGAAATCGCCGCGGACGACGAAGGTGAATCCGAGTCGCTGGTTCTGCGTGGCAAGCATCGCTGCCCGATCTGCAGCACGGCGATGGACGCGTACCTGCTCGACGAGAAGCGCAAGCTGCACATCTGCGGTAACAACCCGGATTGCTCTGGTTACGAAATCGAAGAGGGCACCTATCGCATTAAAGGCTATGAAGGTCCGAGCCTGGAATGTGACAAGTGCGGCAGCGAGATGCAGCTCAAGACCGGCCGTTTCGGCAAGTTCTTCGGTTGCACCAACGCGACGTGCAAGAACACCCGCAAGCTGCTGAAGAGTGGTGACGCGGCGCCGCCGAAAATGGACCCGGTGAAGATGCCTGAGCTGAAATGCGAAAAGGTCAACGACACCTACATCCTGCGCGACGGTGCTTCCGGCCTGTTCCTGGCGGCCAGCCAATTCCCGAAAAACCGCGAGACCCGTGCTCCGCTGGTCATGGAAATTGTTCCGCACAAGGACGAGATCGATCCGAAGTATCACTTCCTCTGCGAAGCACCGAAGAAAGATCCGGACGGTCTCCCTGCGGTGATCCGTTATAGCCGCAAGACCAAAGAGCAGTATGTGCAGACAGAAGTCGACGGTAAGCCGACTGGCTGGAAGGCGTACTACGACGGCGGCAAGTGGAAGGTTGAAGACAAGCGTCCTGCAGCCAAAGCTTAAAGCGCTGTACACAAAAGGCCGCATGACAACCCTCGGGTTTTCATGCGGCCTTTTTGTTTTGTGCTTGCGGGAGGCCGAGGAGATCCACGACACTGTCTGACCTGCGTGAAGCAATTATTTCGTTGTGGAGGCTGCCGTCATGGCCCACGAACTCTATACCCGTACCAATCAGAAGATTTATTTCGCCGGCCTGTCGCTGGAAGCGCTCGCCAGGGCCGAAGAGGGGCGGGCAATGAACTCTCTGGCGCTGATCCAGGCGGGTCGCGAATCGGCGTTGTTTCACCTGTACGGTGCCCTACTGGGGCTGTGTCATGAAATCGCCGGGTTCTATCGACTACCGCAGGCCAATGCACCTCGGGCTGAGTTGTTGCTGACTCGTGAAGTGCTCGAAACCATTGCCATTCCTGAAATGGCTGAGATGGTCGAGCTCGCGCAAAACCCTGAAACCTGGCTGGCCAAGCTGTTGGCGGCCCATGCGGCGCTGTTTCAACCTCCTCGCGTCCCGCACAAACCTAAAGGCGACGTGACTCAGCCGCTGATCCTGGCCGTTAACCTGGATGAAGAAGAGGCGCCTAAAGAGTTAAGCCGGGAAGAGCTGGAAAGCTGGCGTCAGAACCTCAAGGGGCTGGCTATCCGGTTTCGCGAAGGGTTAAACGAGTGCTGAAGGATTAAGTGGTAAGACGGATGCCCCGGTGGGGTGTCCGCTCAGGGACGAGTGCAAAAAGTTATTTCCTCGCCATGACATCTGGTCAAGTTGCCGAGCGAAGCCTGACCGATGCCTATATAATCCCCGCCTTTCGTGGAGAACAAACCTTTATGCCAACGTCCTTTCTAGAAATTGTCGAGTTACCAGACGGCCGTATCGAGCTGCGCAGGGCCGAGGACGAGGGTTCTCTGGTTACTTTGGATTTCTCCGAGGATGCCAAAGCGTTCCTGCAAGGTCAGTACGTGGAAGTCGCCAAGGCGATGTTGAGCGTCGGCGTTCAGATGGCAGGACGCCTGGTTGAAGGCGAATTTGATAAAGATCAGGGTTCTCGCGTCCTTCACTGATCCCGCCCGTCGGATTACGGGAATCGCTACAAGTCGGCTTCTCTATCCTTGGAGAAGCCCCGCGCAGTTCAATGCGCGCATTGTTTCTCGGTTAGCCCAATCGAATATTCAAGCTCTGTGCGTCCCCGGTTCGGGCGGCGCTGATCAGCTGTTGCCGTGAAGTCGTGTTCAATGGGTTCAGCCAGCTGACCACCGTGTGGCTGCGGCCCAGGCGCAAGGCTTCGCAAGTCAACTGTTGGGCGCTCTGAGTGCCGCGAGGTTGCAGCAGCAAAATGCGTTCGCGGTTAAGACCGGCGTCCCGCAGCCAGGCCTGGGTCAGGCTTGCTGGCGGGGCAATCAATGTTAGCCAGCGTGCGTCCTGGTCCTGACTCAGTTCCCTGAGAATCGGTGCCAGAAGGTTCAGGCAGTTCCCGGCTGCACCACGTAGCGACAGCTCACTGAAGACTTCGGGCTCGGCGCTCCACGGCGACTCGACCACTTCTTTCAGAATCGGCGCCAATGGCTGCGCCATGAACGCCTCGAACAGCGGCAGTTGGGCTTGCTGTGGTGTGTGTGGGAACTGCATAAAGCCTCCTTTAGCGGCGAATCACGCCGACGCTCAAGCCTTCGATCACCAGTTCCTGATCTTTCAGGTTCACTTCGATAGGGGCAAATTCAGGGTTTTCGGCAAGCAACCAGACCTTGCTGCCATCACGCTTGAAGCGCTTGACCGTCACTTCGTCGCCGATTCGCGCAACCACGATCTGGCCGTTACGGGCTTCACGCGTGGTGTGCACGGCCAGAAGGTCTCCGTCGAAAATACCGACGTCCTTCATGCTCATGCCATGAACACGCAGTAAATAGTCGGCGCGCGGATGGAAGAAAGCAGGGTTGATGTTGCAGGACTCTTCGATGTGCTGCTGGGCCAGAATGGGAGCGCCGGCGGCCACTCGACCAATGATCGGCAGGGTGGACTCGTCGTTCTTGGCTTCGAAACCTGGAATGCGAATGCCGCGGGAAGCGCCCGGGGTCATCTCGATGGCGCCTTTGCGGGCCAGCGCCTTCAGGTGTTCTTCTGCCGCGTTGGGCGACTTGAAACCCAGTTCCTGAGCGATTTCCGCGCGGGTCGGCGGGTAGCCGTTGTCTTCGAGGCAGCGTTTGATGAAGGCCAGAATCTCTGCTTGGCGTGGCGTCAGCTTTAGCATTTTGTTCGCTCTGTCTTTTTATACAGTGACTGTGATTATATACAGTGAAAGCATCTTGGCAATGCCCCTTTTTTTGCAGGCCGCCGGACGGTCGATCTGTCCGCCGCTTGAAGCTTTGCCGTTGTGTGGTTAAATAGCTGACCGACCATTCCCAAAACGAACGGCCAAGCTTGACAATACACAGGCTGAAACGTATGTTTCAAACAAGTGTTTGTCAGGCGGAGTAGCCATGGCCCAGTCGGAAACCGTTGAACGCATTCTCGATGCTGCCGAGCAGTTGTTCGCGGAAAAAGGTTTCGCTGAAACCTCGTTGCGTCTGATCACCAGCAAGGCCGGTGTGAATCTGGCGGCGGTGAACTATCACTTCGGCTCCAAGAAGGCATTGATTCAAGCCGTTTTTTCCCGCTTCCTCGGGCCGTTCTGCATTAGCCTCGATAAAGAGCTGGAGCGGCGTCAGGCCAAGCCTGAAAACAAGCCGACACTTGAAGAGCTGCTGGAAATCCTCGTCGAGCAAGCTCTTGTCGTGCAGCCGCGTAGCGGTAACGACCTTTCCATCTTTATGCGTCTGCTGGGTCTGGCGTTCAGTCAGAGCCAGGGCCACTTGCGTCGTTATCTGGAAGACATGTACGGCAAAGTGTTCCGCCGGTACATGATGCTGGTCAACGAAGCCGCGCCACGTATCCCTCCGATCGAGTTGTTCTGGCGTGTGCACTTCATGCTGGGTGCTGCGGCGTTCAGCATGTCGGGGATCAAGGCTCTGCGCGCGATTGCCGAGACCGATTTCGGCGTCAACACCTCCATTGAGCAGGTGATGCGCTTGATGGTGCCGTTCCTGGCCGCGGGCATGCGTGCTGAAACCGGCGTGACCGACACGACCATGGCCGCCGCACAGCTGCGTCCACGTAGCAAGTCCGCCTCGGCTGCCGCCAAGGTTTAACCGCGCACGGGTGGGCGCGGCAGCTGACATCCGCTAAGCTAGCCGCCCATGCCGACTCTCGTTCTGAACCCGTCCCCCATTTGTATCGCCGACCTGCCGGGCATTGCCCAAGGTGGTGCATGTGCGCGGGCCGGGTTTCTCGTTCTCAAGGAATCTCTATGACTGCTGGCCTGCAAGGCTCGTTGATGGTGGACGTCGCCGGTACCTGGCTGACGGCTGAAGATCGCCAATTGTTGCGTCAGCCTGAAGTGGGCGGCTTGATCATTTTTGCCCGCAACATCGAAAACCCGCGTCAGGTGCGCGAGTTGAGCGCGGCGATTCGCGCCATTCGTCCTGATCTGTTGCTTGCGGTGGACCAGGAAGGCGGCCGCGTTCAGCGTTTGCGCCAAGGCTTCGTGCGACTGCCAGCCATGCGCGCCATCGCCGACAATCCGAACGCCGAATACCTGGCTGAGCAGTGTGGCTGGATCATGGCCACCGAAGTGCTCGCCGTCGGTCTCGACCTCAGTTTCGCTCCGGTGCTGGATCTGGATTACCAGCGCAGCGCTGTTGTCGGGACCCGTTCGTTCGAGGGTGATCCGGAGCGCGCAGCGCTGCTGGCCGGTGCATTCATCCGTGGCATGAACAGTGCCGGTATGGCCGCCACTGGCAAACATTTCCCCGGTCATGGCTGGGCTGAGGCGGATTCCCACGTCGCCATCCCGAATGACGAGCGCAGCCTCGACGAGATCCGCGCCAATGACCTGGTGCCGTTCGCCAAACTGAGCAAACAACTGGCCGCCGTCATGCCGGCCCACGTTATTTACCCGCAAGTCGACGCCCAGCCTGCCGGCTTCTCCCGCCGCTGGTTGCAGGACATCCTTCGCGGCGAGCTGCAATTCGATGGCGTGATCTTCAGCGATGACCTGTCGATGGCCGGTGCCCACGTGGTCGGCGATGCCGCCAGCCGTATCGAAGCCGCGCTGACCGCCGGCTGTGACATGGGCCTGGTGTGCAACGATCGCGCCGCTGCGGAACTGGCGCTGAGCGCCGCCCAGCGCCTGAAGGTCAAGCCGTCCGAGCGTATTGCGCGGATGCGCGGCCAGTCATACGCCAATATCGAATACCGTCAAAACCCACGCTGGCTGGCGGCTGTCGGCGCGCTCAAAGAGGCTCAACTGATCGAATAAGGGCGTGGTGTTATGACGGTTTACGCGATTATCGGTGGCACTGGCCTGACTCAACTCGAAGGCCTGAGCATTCGCCAGTCACTGGTTGTGGACACGCCTTACGGCGCACCCTCGGCTGAAGTGCAGATCGGTGAATACGTCGGCAAGGACGTGCTGTTTCTCGCGCGTCACGGTCATCCGCACCGTTTTCCGCCGCATCAGGTGAACTACCGCGCCAACCTTTGGGCATTGAAGCAGGCCGGCGCGGAAGCGATCCTCGCGGTCAACGCCGTGGGTGGAATTCATACGGCGATGGGCACCGGGCATTTCTGCGTGCCACATCAACTGATCGATTACACCAGCGGTCGCGAACACACCTATTTCGCCGATGACCTGGAACACGTCACCCATATCGACTTCAGCTATCCCTACAGTGAGCCGCTGCGTCAGGAGCTGATCGCGGCGCTGGCGGCTGAAGGCGTGGCTTACAGCAGTCATGGCGTGTACGCCTGCACCCAGGGCCCTCGGCTGGAAACCGTCGCTGAAATCGCGCGCCTTGAGCGTGACGGCTGCGACATCGTGGGCATGACCGGCATGCCGGAAGCGGCGCTGGCGCGTGAACTGGCACTGGACTATGCGTGTCTGGCGCTGGTAGTGAACCCGGCGGCGGGCAAGTCGACGGCGGTGATTACCATGGCCGAGATAGAGCAGGCGTTGCACGACGGGATGGGGAAGGTGAAGTCGACGTTGGCGCGGGTATTGAAGGGGTAAGACAGGTTTTACACCGAGTTGACTCTATCGCGGGCAAGCCACGCTCCCACCGGTTCAGTGATTTCCTGTAGGAGCGTGGCTTGCCCGCGATAGCAATCTGTCTGGCACCATAGATCTCAGCGCTTTTCGAGTTTGTCCGGCAACGGCGCAAACAGCGCTTCAATATCATCACTCTGCAACTTCCAGTCCCCTGTCTTGCGTCCATCCAGAACGCCGGCGGCGAGGTCGGATTTTTCTTTCTGCAGATGCTGAATCTTCTCCTCGACGGTCCCCCGGGCAATCATCTTGTAGACGAATACCGGCTTCTCCTGACCGATACGGTATGCCCGGTCAGTTGCCTGATTCTCCGTCGCCGGGTTCCACCATGGATCGTAGTGAATGACCGTATCCGCTTCGGTCAGGTTCAAACCAACACCACCGGCCTTCAAACTGATGAGAAAAATCTGACGCTTGCCGCTCTGAAAGTCTTTCACCGGTGCGCGTCGGTCGCGTGTCTGCCCGGTCAGTAGTGCGTACTCAACGCCACGTTTCGTTAGCTCGACCTCGATGAGCGCCAACATCGACGTGAACTGCGAGAACAACAGAATCCGCCGACCCTCCTCGAACAACTCCTCAAGCATTTCCATCAAGCTGTCGAGCTTGCCCGATGTGCTGCCGCGAGTCGGCAGGACGGCATCGTTAACCAGGCGCAAATCACAGCACACCTGACGCAGTTTCAATAGCGCCTCAAGAATGATGATCTGGCTGCGCGCCACGCCTTTGCGGGTGATCTCGTCGCGGACTTTCTTGTCCATTGCCAGGCGCATGGTTTCGTATACGTCGCGCTGCGCTTCGTTGAGTTCGACCCAGTGAATGATTTCAGTCTTCGGCGGCAATTCCGTCGCGACCTGTTCCTTGGTCCTACGCAGCAGAAACGGTTTGATCCGACCGTTGAGGTGTTGAAGTCTGACTTCACTGGCGCGCTTTTCAATCGGCACACGGTAATCGCGGTTGAAGCTTTTCACATCGCCAAGCCAGCCCGGCAGCAGGAAGTGAAACAGCGACCACAACTCACCCAGGTGGTTTTCCAGCGGCGTACCACTGAGGCACAAACGTTGACGCGCATTCAGTTCGCGCGCCGCCTGCGCCGCCTTGCTGTTGGGGTTTTTGATGTACTGCGCTTCATCCAGCACCAGCACATGCAAAGGCTGCGCGGCGAGGCGTTCGACGTCCTTGGGCAGCAGCGCATAGGTGGTCAGGATCAGGTCGTAGTCGGCCATATTATCGAAGTGTTTTTTGCGACTGGCGCCGTACAGCGCCAGCACTTTGAGTTGCGGCGTGAAGTGCGCTGCTTCGTCGAGCCAGTTCGGAATCAGGCTGGTGGGCATCACCACCATGCACGGCCGATCGAGGCGTCCAGCCGCTTTCTCAGTGAGAACATGCGCCAGGGTTTGTAGGGTTTTACCCAGGCCCATGTCGTCCGCGAGAATCCCGCCGACCTCCAGTTGCCGCAGTGATTGCATCCAGCTCAAGCCTTCGAGCTGATAGGGGCGAAGGGTTGCGTTCAAGCCTTCAGGTGCGGTTGCGGTGTGGTCCTTGATGTCGCGTAAACGCTGGGCAAAGGTGCGGATCTGTTCGCCACCTTCCCAGAGCAGCGGCAAGTCTTCCAGCGGATTCAGGCGCGTCGCGTCGGCCTTGCTCAGCCGTAGCGTGGTTTCGCCAGGTTCCTGCAGATAGAACTCGCCGAGCGTCGCCAGCACCGGCTTCAAGCGGCCGAAGGGCAGGGCGACTTGCAGCGGGCCGTACTCGGAGTTCGGGCGATTGGGGATGTTCACCAGGATCAGCTCATCGTCGCGACGTCGGGCGAGGCGTTCCGGATTGAGAATTTCAGTGTGCGAGCGCATCAGGTTCAACAGGATCGGCAGCAAACTCAGGCGCTCGCCGTTGACGATGATCCCCAGTTCCAGATCAAACCAGTCGCGCTCCGGCACCTGCTCGACGGTGGCGTACCAGTCGTCCACGGCGGTCAGGTCGAAACCGAAGTCTTCGTCGATTTGCAGCTCCCAGCCCTGGGTGCGCAGCTTGGGTATTTCATTGAGGGTGAACGTCAGCCAGGCGCTGTCGTTGACCATCTCGTAGAGTTCGCCGGCACTTTCCGGCAAGGCTTTGCTTTGTCGGGTGGCAATCTTGAAGCCGAGGATTCGTAACTGTTCCCTGTAGGTCTGTTCGACATCCGGGTGACGTTTTATCCGCAGCGTCTGGGTTTCCTGGCGAATCAGAATGTCGGCGTTCTTTTGTCCGCAAACGTATTCATCCAGATAGCTAAAAGACAATGCCGCACGATGCTGAATGTAGCGCTGCATCTTGCCGTTGCGCGGTTCGAAGGCGCTGAACTCGATGCTCGCCAGCCACAAGCGCGGCACCGGTTGAACGTTATCCACAAGCACTTGCGGCGGTGCTTTAGGGCCGCGGTTTTCCAGTACGGCCTGAAGTTTTTCCAGCAGATCGGCATCTTGCGCAGCCGCGGGGTAGGCCAGTGTTTCTTGCACCTTTAGCAACACCGCTGCGCAATGTTTGCAGTTGCTGTGAACCGGGCAGGTGCAGGTCGCGTCAACCATCAGCAAGGTGGCTTTGGCTGACTCACGCAGGCGAATGGTCTGACGGTAAACATTACCGCCCGAGCCTTCGCACGCAGCGGTGATCGTAGCGTCACCGACCTCGACGATCCTGACGCGGTTCTCCAGCGCGTAGCGACGGCCACGCTCCAGGCTTTGTTCCTTGAATCGGCTGACCCAGGAAGGTGCCAGGGGTTTGCTCAGGGGCGAGGGCATAGCAATCAGTCCGGAATTTCTTCGGGGACTGGCCGAGGAGCAGGGGCGGTGAGCGAGGTGATCTTGATCAACAGGCCGAGGTGGCCGTTGTCGAGGAAGTTCAGCTCGCCGTTCTTGGTATGGCTTTCTTGCTTGAGGCGTTCGCTGGCGGTGACTGTGCCGTTGCCATCGATCTGGTTGACCCAGAAATCGGCGTCGACGTCGGTGAAGCGCCCCAGCTTCAGGTTCAAGGTGCCCTCAATCGGGAACTGACCGTATTGTTCCTTGCCGTCGCTGATCGCGATTTTGCTGTCTTGTTCGCCGAGGGTTTGTTGCCAGGCCTTGTGCAGTAACACAGTGTAGTCAGCGCTGGCGGTGAGTTTTTCCACTTCGCCATTCAGGCTCGGCGTGCGCAGGCTGTCTTTGCTGATGGGCTGCGCGCCGGCGGCCCAGTCTTCCGGTGCCGCGCGGCTGACGATGGCGGGCACGGCGTTTTGCCGGACCAGAATCATTTCAATCTGATACAGATCATCGGCAAACGCCGTGGGTGCGATCAGCGTTAACAGCAGGGGCAATGAGCGAAACAGGCGCATGCGGCGTCCTTCAAGCAGTTTTCGGGATAAGGAGCTCAAGCAGCGCCTCTACAGTATTAAAGCGTTCTTCCGAACGCTCCATCGGCACCATGAATTTAAACATCGTGGCGCCTTCGAATTTATAGCGTTTGGGCTGGCCCTGAATCAGTTTGATCAGTGTCAGCGGGTCGACCGGCGTCTGTGCCGCAAACTCGATGCGGCCACCTTGCGGGCCGCCGTCGACTTTCTTGATGCCCAGCAATTCAGCCTGCAACTTCAGCGCCGTGATGCGGATCAGGTTCTTGGTCGGCTCTGGTAGCAGGCCGAAACGGTCGATCATTTCTACTTGCAGGTCTTTGAGGCCGTCTTCATCGGTGGCCGAAGCGATGCGTTTGTAGAGAATCAATCGAGCGTGAACGTCTGGCAAATAGTCTTCGGGAATCAACGCCGGTACGCGCAGGTTGACTTCCGGACCACCGCCCAGCGGCTGATCAAGGTTCGGCTGCTCGCCCTTGCGGATCGACTTCACCGCGCGCTCGAGCATTTCCATGTACAGCGTAAAGCCAACCGCCTGGATCTGCCCACTCTGACCATCGCCCAACAGCTCGCCGGCGCCACGGATTTCCAGGTCGTTGGTCGCCAGTACGAAGCCTGCACCGAGGTCCTGGGTGTTGGCGATCGCTTCCAGGCGCTTTTCCGCATCCGGGGTGATTTGCTGGCGCGGCGGTGTCAGCAGGTACGCATAAGCCTGGTGGTGACTGCGACCGACACGGCCGCGCAACTGGTGTAGCTGCGCCAGGCCGAACTTGTCGGCACGCTCGATGATGATGGTGTTGGCGCTCGGCACGTCGATGCCGGTCTCGATGATGGTCGAGGCGATCAGCACGTTGAAGCGCTTGTGGTAGAAGTCGCTCATCACCTGTTCGAGTTCACGCTCGCGCATCTGCCCGTGGCCAATGCCGATCCGTGCTTCCGGCACCAGTTCGGCGAGGTCGGCGGCGCATTTCTCGATGGTCTTCACGTCGTTGTGCAGGTAGTAAACCTGGCCACCACGCAGCAACTCACGCAGCAGGGCCTCTTTAACCGTGCTCTTGTTCTGCTCCATGACGAAGGTCCGCACCGACAGGCGACGGGCCGGCGGGGTGGCGATAATCGACAAGTCGCGCATGCCCGACACTGCCATGTTCAGCGTGCGCGGAATTGGCGTGGCAGTCAGGGTGAGAATGTCGACTTCACTGCGCAGCGCCTTGAGCTGTTCCTTCTGACGGACACCAAAACGGTGCTCTTCGTCGATGATCACCAGCCCGAGGTTTTTGATCTTCACGTCGTCTTGCAGCAACTTGTGCGTGCCGATCACGATGTCGATCTTGCCTTCGGCCAGGTCCGCGACGGCGGCGTTCACTTCCTTGGTCGACTTGAAGCGGCTCATCACTTCCACGGACACCGGCCAGTCGGCAAAGCGGTCGCGGAAGCTGTTGTAGTGTTGCTGGGCGAGCAGGGTGGTTGGCACCAGAATTGCCACCTGCCGACCGCCATGTACTGCGATGAAGGCTGCGCGCATTGCTACTTCGGTCTTGCCGAAACCGACGTCGCCGCAGACCAGTCGGTCCATCGGCTTCGGCGCGAGCATGTCGGCGCGTACCGCATCGATGGTGGTTTGCTGGTCCGGAGTTTCTTCGAACGGGAAACCGGCGCTGAACGTCGCGTAGTCAGCTTTCGGATCTTCGAAGGCATAGCCTTCGCGGGCGGCACGACGGGCATAAATGTCGAGCAATTCGGCGGCGACGTCACGCACCTGTTCGGCGGCTTTGCGTTTGGCTTTTTGCCAGGTTTCGGAACCGAGACGGTGCAGCGGGGCCAAGGCATCGTCGCTGCCGGTGTAGCGCGCGATCAGGTGCAGGTTGGCCACCGGCACGTACAGCTTGGCGCCTTCGGCGTATTGCAGTGTGAGGAATTCGGCGGCCTGATCGTCGATTTCCAGTGTCGCCAGCCCGAGGTAGCGACCGACGCCGTGATCGATGTGCACCACCGGCGCGCCTTCGCGCAATTCGGTGAGGTTCTTGATGACTGCATCGTTGTTGGCGTCGGCGCGTTTTTCGCGGCGACGACGCTGCATCACGCGTTGACCAAACAACGGGCTTTCGGCCACCAGCGCCAAGGCCGGATTATCGAGTACCAGGCCTTCATCGAGCGGGGCGATGGTGATCGCCAGACGCTCCTTGCTCGCGACGAAGTCTGGCCAGCTGTCGACTGTTTTCGGTCGCAGCTTCAGGCGTTCGAGCAATTCCAGCAGCACTTCGCGACGACCCGCTGACTCGGCGGTAAACAGCACGCGACCGGGGAATTCGTCGAGGAAGCCCGCCAGCGCTGCCAGCGGCTGAGTGGCCTTGGCTTCGATGGCCAGGTTCGGCAATTCCCGCGCAGGGAAACGTTCGCGGCCGACGCCGGTTTCCACGTCCTGTTGGCTGGCAACCACACGCGGCCAGCTTTTCAGGCGGGCAAAGCAATCCTCCACGGGCAGGAACAACTCGGCCGGCGGCAATAAAGGACGGGACGGGTCGACGCGGCGTTCTTCATAACGATTGCGCACGTCATTCCAGAAATTTTCCGCCGCCTGCTCGATGCCCGGCAAGGAAAACACTTGCGTGTCCTGCGGCAGGTAATCGAACAGCGTGGAGGTTTCGTCGAAGAACAGCGGCAGGTAGTACTCGATACCGGCCGGTGTAATCCCGCTGCTCAAATCCTGAAAGATCGGGCAGCGGCGGAAGTCGACATCAAAGCGCTCACGGAAGCGTGCCTTGAAGCGGGTGACCGCATCTTTTTGCAGCGGAAACTCACGCGCAGGCAATAGTCGGACGGTGTCGACCTTGTCGATGGAGCGCTGGTTTTCCGGATCGAATGTACGCAGCGTCTCGATTTCGTCATCGAACAGGTCGATCCGGAAGGGTAGTTTGCTGCCCATCGGGAACAGATCGATCAGCGAGCCGCGCACAGTGAACTCGCCATGCTCGTACACCGTGTCGACGTAGCGATAGCCGCTGGCCTCAAGCCGGGTGCGCATTTGTTCGACGTCGAGCTTCTGGCCAACATCCAGCACCAGGCTGCTGCCCAGCAGGAACTTGGTCGGGGCCAGGCGATGCAGGGCCGTGGTGATCGGCACCACCAGAACGCCATGACTCAGCTCCGGCAACCTGTAAAGGGCTGCGATGCGCTGGGAAATAATGTCCTGGTGCGGCGAAAACAGATCGTAGGGCAGGGTTTCCCAGTCCGGGAAGTGCAACACGGGCAAATCCGGGGCGAAGAAACTCAGCTCCTGCTCAAGCCGTTCGGCACTTTGGCTGTCGGCGGTCAGCAGCAGGGTAAAGCGCTTGGCAGCGCTGGCAGCCTCGGCGATGGCCAGGCTGAGGGCGGCACCGGGCAGGTTGCCCCAGTGCTGTTTACCTGCCGCGGCAGGGAGAAGCGGTAGACGCAGAACGGGCACGGAAGGTTGAGCTCCAAGCGTTGCGACAAAGTCGGTAATTGTAGCGGTCCCGGGTGCCGCCTGTCAGTTGCAGACTGTGTCTATTACGTAGGGTTGGCGAAATGTAGTGGTAAAGACAAAATCTGCCGGTTTTTTACTGAAAATTGCTGAATATGTAGTGGCAAAACCACTCGGTGTTACGGAGGGTTACGGACAAGGTTGCGTTGTCTCCAAAAAATTGACTGCGCTGCAAGGCCCGGTTTTATTGGGCTTTAGCGGGGCGTAATTTTTTTGAACAGGAAATTGTTACGGATCGCACGACAAGCGCGCATTGCTACGGGAGGGAGTCGGCGGCATAATGTAGCCCCTTTTTTCTGCCCCTACATGTGGAAGGTTCCCGTGACTCAGAAGCCCGACCAGTGTCTTGGTGAATGGATCGACCGTGAAGCACTCGCAGAAGCGATGATTCCGCTTATCGGTCAGCTCTACCGCAATAACAACGTGGTGAGCTCGATCTATGGCCGCAGCCTGATCAACCGTTCAGTCATTGCGATTCTCAAAGCTCACCGCTTTGCTCGTCATCGTCAGTCCGATGACAGCGAATTGTCCGTCCACGAAACATTCCCGCTGCTCAAGGCGATGAGCGAGCTCAAGCTCGGCGCCGCTTCGGTAGACCTGGGCAAGCTTGCGGTCAAGTTCAAGGCCGAAGGCAAAGGTCGTACTGCCGAGCAGTTCGTCCGTGAAGAACTGGCTGACGTGGTTGGTCAGCAGAACGTTGCCGCTCGTAAAGGCACCGACGTTGTCTTGTACGGCTTCGGTCGTATCGGCCGTCTGCTGGCGCGCATCCTGATCGAGAAAACCGGTGGTGGCGATGGCCTGCGTCTGCGCGCCATCGTTGTCCGCAAGGGCGCCGAGAACGATCTGGTCAAGCGTGCAAGCCTGCTGCGTCGTGACTCGGTTCATGGTCCGTTCGATGGCACCATCACCATTGATGAAGCCAACAGCACCATCACCGCCAACGGCAACCTGATCCAGGTTATCTACGCGAAAAACCCGACTGAGGTGGATTACACCCAGTACGGCATCAAAGACGCGCTGCTGGTGGACAACACCGGTGTATGGCGTGACGCCGATGGCCTGGGCCAACACCTGGCTTGCCCGGGTATCGACCGCGTTGTTCTGACCGCGCCGGGTAAAGGCAAGCTGAAGAACATCGTTCACGGCATCAACCACGGTGAAATCACCGCTGACGACAAGATCGTTTCCGCCGCTTCCTGCACCACCAACGCCATCGTGCCGGTGCTGAAAGCTGTGAACGACAAGTTCGGCATCATTAATGGTCACGTTGAAACCGTTCACTCGTACACCAACGACCAGAACCTGATCGACAACTTCCACAAAGGCGATCGCCGTGGCCGTAGCGCCGCGCTGAACATGGTAATCACCGAGACCGGTGCTGCCACTGCTGCTGCCAAGGCATTGCCTGAGCTGGCTGGCAAGTTGACCGGTAACGCGATCCGCGTTCCGACGCCAAACGTGTCGATGGCCATTCTCAACCTGAACCTTGAGAAAGCCGCCACCCGCGAAGAGATGAACGAGTACCTGCGCTACATGGCGCTGCACTCCGATCTGCATAAGCAAATCGACTACGTCAACTCGCAGGAAGTGGTTTCCACCGACTTCGTTGGCTCGCGCCACGCAGGCGTTGTGGACGCTGAAGCGACCATCAGCCAAGACAACCGCGTTGTTCTGTACGTTTGGTACGACAACGAATTCGGTTACAGCTGCCAGGTGGTACGCGTGATGGAAGACATGGCCGGTGTAAACCCGCCAGCA
This sequence comes from Pseudomonas sp. GL-B-19, assembly GCF_019956415.1. Taxonomy (GTDB): domain Bacteria; phylum Pseudomonadota; class Gammaproteobacteria; order Pseudomonadales; family Pseudomonadaceae; genus Aquipseudomonas. Next base: position 18,021 of record NZ_JAHBDK010000013.1, on the reverse strand, counting down.
TTCCCGCGCTAAGCGTTAGCTACACATGAAAACGCCCCGACTTTGGTCGGGGCGTTTTTTTTTGTGCATGATTTCGGGTTGCTCCAGCCGGCCTCATCGCGAGCAGGCTCGCTCCCACAATGGTTTGTGTGAACTCTATCAAAACCTGTGGGAGCGAGCCTGCTCGCGAAGGCGTCAGAAAACATAGCATTGAAGCTGGCTGTCACACCCGGCTCTTCCCGGATTTCTATCGCATAATGGCTGGCCTGGCGTTGTGTCAGGAATTAGCTTGGGGAGCGTAGGAATTGTTGGAAAGGTGGCAGGGTGTTTTCTTTGTGCTGTTCGGAGCCTTGGCCGGCTGCGGCAACAGCGACTCCATGGAAAGCTTCAGCGGCCCCACCATGGGCAGCACTTATTCGATCAAATATGTGCGCCACGCAGGCCTTCCCGCCTCGAAAGACGTCCGGGCCGAGGTCGAAAAAATTCTCGCCGGCGTCGATCAACAAATGTCGACCTACCGCAGTGACTCGGACATCGAACGCTTCAATGATCTCCCTGCCAATCACTGTCAGAAAATGCCCGAACCGGTCCTCGGATTGATCCGCGTTGGTGAACAGCTTTCAGAGCAAAGCGAAGGGTCCTACGACCTGACGGTAGAACCTCTACTCAACCTGTGGGGGTTCGGCCCGCAGGCGCGTGAGGAAAAAGTCCCGACTGCTGAAGCGCTAGCCGAAGTGCGGCAGCGAGTCGGTTACCAGCATCTGAGCATCGACCACGATCAGTTGTGCAAGGATGCCGCCGTCGAAGTCGACTTCAATAGCATCGCCGCCGGTTATGCAGTCGACACCATTGCCGCAAAACTCGACGCCATGGGCATTCACAATTACCTCGCCGAAGCCACGGGAGAGCTCAAGGCCGCAGGCAAAAAACTTGACGGTTCACCTTGGCGTATTGCCCTCGAAGAACCCCGGGATGATCAGCAAGTTGCGCAAAAAGTTATCGCGGTCGACGGCTATGGCGTTTCCACCTCCGGCGACTATCGTAACTATTTTCAGCAGGACGGAAGGCGTTATTCCCACACCTTCGATGCCCGCACCGGTGCGCCGGTCCTACACACCCTGGCGTCAGTCACGGTGATTCATCCTTCAGCGCTGATGGCCGATGGACTATCGACGCTGTTGCTGATTCTCGGCCCTGAACGGGGTTGGGACTATGCCCAGGCGCATGACATCGGTGCATTCTTTGTGATTCGTGCCGATACAGGTTTCGTCACACGAACCAATCAGGCTTTTGAACGCCTCAGTGGCGGTAAAACCGAGTGATGACAGCGATTCAAGCGTTAAAGACTGGCGTTGTAGTGCAGGCAAAACTAGCCTACGACGCGACCAAGGGTTAATGTGCGCGGCGTTGACGCTTCTATAGACTGTGTCCGGGCTCTGCATTGGCCCCAAATTGTTCCTTCACGCCACAGATCGGCGTGATTTAGCCGCAGGGTGCCGATGGCGCCGCGGCCTGTTCTGAGGAGTACGCATGGCTGTCTACAACTACGACGTGGTGGTGCTGGGTTCCGGCCCGGCGGGAGAAGGTGCGGCAATGAACGCCGCCAAAGCAGGGCGCAAGGTGGCGATGGTCGATAGCCGTCGCCAGGTCGGCGGCAACTGCACTCACTTGGGTACCATCCCGTCCAAGGCACTGCGTCACTCGGTCCGGCAGATCATGCAGTTCAACACCAACCCGATGTTCCGGGCCATTGGTGAGCCGCGCTGGTTCTCGTTCCCGGACGTACTGAAAAGCGCCGAGAAAGTCATTTCCAAACAAGTCGCTTCGCGCACTGGCTACTACGCCCGTAACCGTGTCGACGTGTTCTTCGGCACCGGCAGCTTCGCCGACGAGCAAACCATCGAAGTGGTCTGCGCCAACGGTGTGGTTGAAAAGCTTGTCGCCAAGCACATCATCATCGCCACCGGCTCGCGTCCTTATCGCCCGGCGGACATCGATTTCCACCACCCGCGTATCTACGATAGCGACACCATTCTCAGCCTCGGCCACACCCCGCGCAAACTCATCGTTTACGGCGCTGGCGTGATCGGTTGCGAGTACGCCTCGATCTTCAGTGGTCTGGGTGTTCTGGTTGAGCTGGTGGATAACCGCGGTCAGTTGCTGAGCTTCCTCGACTCGGAAATTTCCCAGGCGTTGAGCTACCACTTCAGCAACAACAACATCACGGTCCGCCACAACGAAGACTACGACCGTGTCGAAGGCGTGGACAACGGTGTGATCCTGCACCTCAAGTCTGGCAAGAAGATCAAGGCCGACGCCTTGCTCTGGTGCAACGGTCGTACCGGTAACACCGATCAGTTGGGTCTGGAAAACATCGGCGTGAAGGTCAACAGCCGTGGTCAGATCGAAGTGGACGAAGCCTACCGCACCTGCGTACCGAACATTTACGGCGCCGGTGACGTGATTGGCTGGCCGAGCCTGGCGAGTGCCGCACATGACCAGGGTCGTTCGGCCGCTGGCAGTATCATCGAAAACGGTAGCTGGCGTTTTGTGAATGACGTTCCGACTGGTATCTACACCATTCCGGAGATCAGCTCGATCGGCAAGAACGAGCAGGAGCTGACTCAGGCCAAGGTGCCGTACGAAGTGGGCAAGGCGTTCTTCAAGGGCATGGCGCGCGCGCAGATTGCCGGCGAGCCGCAAGGCATGCTGAAGATCCTGTTCCACCGCGAAACCCTGGAAGTGCTGGGCGTTCACTGCTTCGGTTATCAGGCGTCGGAGATCGTGCACATCGGTCAGGCGATCATGAACCAGCCGGGCGAACTGAACACGCTGAAGTATTTCGTCAACACGACGTTCAACTACCCGACCATGGCCGAAGCCTATCGGGTAGCAGCGTACGATGGCCTCAACCGGCTTTTTTGAGCGGCTCCGGCCGGTGGCCTGAGCCGGCCGGGGAGACCGATTTCAGCAACTCTCGAGCGTGGCGCTGGCCAAACCGGGAAAGTCTGTAATCAGGCTGTCAACGCCGAAGTCGGCGAGTCTGCGCATTAGCGCGGGCTCGTTGACTGTCCACACCGACACATGCAGCCCTTGACGCTGCGCCTTCTGCAGGCGTTCCGGCGTACACAGGGTCCAGTTCAGCGCCAGAATCTCACAGCCATAGCTTTGCGCGACCTTCAGCGGGTCAAGCCAGGCGTACTCGGCCACCAATCCGCGAGACACGTCCGGCACCAGGTCCAGTGCGGCTTTGAGCACTTCGCGTGAACTTGAGGTGATCGTGACCTTGTCGAGCAGGCCGAAATGCTGAGCCATTTCACGAATCGCCAGCACGGTCGTGGCAGCGCGGGTGCGTGAGGCGCTTTTGACTTCCAGTTGCCAGTGATCGAAGTCGCACTTCTCGAACAATTCTTCCAGCGTCGGGATCGGGCAGGGTTTGATCCAGCCTGGGCCGCCGTTGCGCGCGTCATAAGTCACCAGTTCCGCCGCCGTATGCTCGACGACCTTGCCACGCCGGTCGGTGGTGCGCTTGAGTGTCGTGTCGTGGATGACCATCAACTCGTTGTCCATGGACAGGTGCAGGTCCAGCTCGCAACGGCGAATACCGTGCTTGAGGCATTGCTGAAAGCTGGTCAGGGTGTTTTCCGGTGCTTCGCCCTTGGCGCCGCGATGGCCGTAGATGAGGGTCACGGTTCTTCCTTAAATTAAATGCTTGATTCGTTTTCACGGGCCAGTCGTCGTTCCTGGGCCTGCTTCTGCAAAATGTAACGGGCCAGCAACTGCCGCTGAGCATCGGTCGGGCGTTCGAACTCGGTGCCGACATCAAAGCTGCCAGCCTTGCGGTCGCAATGGATGACACGGGCTCGCAGCAACAGGCCGAGGGCTTGCGGCATCAGCACCAGCTTGACCGACAGGTGCGTGCCCACGGCGATAGGCGTCGGATGAAGGAACTCAATGCCGCCTTCGGAAATAACCACCGGCTGAGGCTCGCCGATCTGCCCAAGCACAGTGATTGCGATCACCTGGCTCAGTAAATCGATGCGTTTGTTCTGGGATTTCAAGAACGCCGCGAGGTTGCGGTCGCGCTCACTGATCTGGCGTAACAGGTGTTGCGACTCGAATTCGCTCAGGTGCAGCTCGCTAAGCAAATTGAACAATGGAGAAGCATCCTGCAACACTTCCTGGCCAGCGGCCTCGGGAGCTGACAGGGTCCGAATTTCCAGTGCGATCGTGTCCTCGATACGGTAGTATTCGCGGCGATCTTCTTCATCTAATGTCGACATGGCGAACCCATGGTAGCGGCGGTGGTCTGAGTGTAAAGCTGGTTATCGACCCCCGCCACAAGGACGTTCCTTTTCCCTCCGAACAAGCCCCGACATGTTCAGACCTCTCTTCGTATTTATTGGCACGCGTTATACCCGTGCAAAGCGTCGCAATCATTTTGTGTCGTTCATTTCCCTGACCTCGATGATCGGACTCGCCCTTGGCGTGGTGGTGATGATTGTCGTGCTGTCGGTCATGAACGGCTTCGATCATGAGATGCGCACCCGCGTGCTGGGCATGGTGCCCCACGCGACCATCGAGTCCGGTGAGCCGATCAGTGACTGGCAAAGCCTGGCCGCGAAGGTCAAGAAGAACTCGCAAGTGACGGCCGTAGCGCCGTTCACTCAGATGCAGGGTTTGCTGACCAACAACGGCAAAGTCTCCAAAGTCCTGCTCAATGCCATCGATCCTGCGCTGGAGCGTAACGTCTCGATCATTGATAACTTCATGCAGCAGGGCAAACTCGACGATCTGGTCCCGGGTGAGTTCGGCATCGTCATCGGCGACAAGGCCGCGGCCAAGCTCGGCGCCGCCATCGGCGACAAGCTGACGTTTGTTGCGCCTGAAGTCACCGTGACCCCGGCCGGCATGTTCCCGCGTATGAAACGCTTTACCGTGGTCGGCATCTTCCATGTCGGCGCCGGTGAGCTGGACGGTTATCTGGGCATCACCAACTTGCAGGATCTGGCCAGGCTGCACCGCTGGAAACCGGATCAGGTGCAGGGCATTCGCCTGAAGTTCGACGACCTGTTCCAGGCGCCGCGCACCGCGTGGAGCATCGCCCAGCAGCTCGGTGAAGACCATTTCTATGCCCGCGACTGGACGCGCACCCATGGCAATCTGTATCAGGCGATCCGCATGGAAAAAGCCATGATCGGTCTGCTGTTGTTGCTGATCGTCGCCGTTGCCGCGTTCAACATCATTTCCACACTGGTGATGGTGGTGAACGACAAGAAGGGCGACATCGCGATATTGCGCACATTGGGCGCCACGCCGCGCACGATCATGGCGATCTTCATGGTGCAGGGCACCGTCATCGGGGTGGTCGGGACGCTGATTGGCGCCGTGGTCGGGATCTTCGCCGCGTTGAACGTCAGCGCCGCGATCTCGGCCCTCGAAGGCCTGATCGGCCACAAATTCCTCAATGCGGATGTGTACTTCATCGATTACCTGCCGTCGCAAGTGCAGAGCCAGGACGTCTTGATGGTCTGCGGCGCCGCGTTGGTCCTGAGTTTCCTCGCCACCCTGTATCCAGCCTGGCGTGCCGCACGCACCCAGCCGGCGGAGGCGCTACGTTATGAGTGAGTCGGGCATGAGTGATAAAGCAATCTTGAGCTGCCGCAACCTGGGCAAATCCTACGAGGAAGGCCCTGAGTCGGTGGAGGTCCTGGTCGGTCTGCAACTGGAACTGCATCCGGGTGAGCGCGTGGCGATTGTCGGCAAGTCGGGTTCCGGCAAAAGCACCTTGCTCAATATGCTGGGCGGGCTTGATACACCGACCAAGGGCAGCGTCTGGCTCGACGGTGAAGAACTCTCGGCGTTGAGCGAGAAAAATCGCGGCCTGCTGCGTAACCGCGCCCTCGGGTTCGTGTACCAGTTCCACCACTTGCTGCCGGAATTCACCGCGCTGGAAAACGTCTGCATGCCGCTGCTGATTGGCAAAACTGCGATCCCGCAAGCGCGTCAGCGTGCGACGGCGTTGCTGGAGCGGGTAGGGCTGGGGCATCGTCTGGAACACAAGCCGGCGGAATTGTCCGGTGGTGAACGCCAGCGTGTGGCTATCGCTCGTGCCCTGGTGAACAATCCAGGGCTGGTGATGCTCGATGAGCCGACCGGCAACCTCGACTCCCACACCGCCCAAGGCATTCAGGATTTGATGCTGGAACTCAGCACGTCGATGCGCACCGCGTTCCTGGTGGTGACCCACGACATGAACCTGGCCCGCCAGATGGACCGCGTCCTGCATTTGCAGGAAGGTTGCCTGACACCCATCTGATTGAGCAAAACCCGACGTACCAGACGGTACGCCGGGTCTTTTATTTTTATACGGTGCCCCAGCGAATGTTCAGACCGTTATCGATCTTCATCGGCGCGCGTTATACCCGCGCCAAGCGCCGCAATCGCTTTGTATCCTTCATCTCGATGACTTCGATGATCGGCCTCGCCCTCGGCGTGCTGGCGATGATTGTGGTGTTGTCGGTCATGAACGGTTTTCAGCGCGAAATGAGCTCGCGCATCCTCGGCATGGTGCCGCACGCCACCATCGTCGGCGTGAACCCGATCGACGATTGGCAGCCTGTCGCCGCTGCCGCGATGAAAAATCCGCAAGTGACGGCGGCCGTGCCGTTCACCGAGATGGAAGGCATGCTGTCCTACAAGGGCACGATGCAGCCGATCCAGGTCAGTGGCGTCGATCCAGCGCAGGAAGGCAAGGTGTCGATCGTTGCCCAGCACATTGTTCAGGGGCGTCTTGATGCCTTGAAACCGGGTGAATTCGGTGTGGTGATCGGCGAGATCACGGCGCGTCGTTTCCGTTTGAACGTCGGCGACAAGCTCACCCTGATCGTGCCGGAAGTCAGCACCGCACCGGGCGGGATTACCCCGCGCATGCAGCGCCTGAACGTGGTCGGTGTGTTCAAGGTCGGTGCTGAGCTGGACGGTTCGATGGCTTTGATCCACGTCGCCGATGCCGCGCAGATGCAGCATTGGGAACCGAATCAGGTGCAGAGCGTGCGTCTGGCGGTGAAGGATTTGTACGCCGCGCCTCAAGTATCGAGCGACATCGCCAGCAGTTTGGGTGCCGCATACAAGGCTGACGACTGGACCCACACCCAGGGCAGCCTGTTCAGCGCGATGAAAATGGAAAAGACCATGATTGGCCTGCTGTTGCTGATGATTGTCGCGGTGGCGGCGTTCAACATCATCGCGACCTTGATCATGGTGGTGAACGACAAGGGCGCGGACATCGCGATCCTGCGCACCATCGGCGCCACGCCGGGGCAGATCATGGCGATCTTCATGGTCCAGGGGACGGTAATCGGAGTTGTCGGGACCTTGATCGGCGGCGTGCTTGGGGTCATTGCGGCGTTGAATGTCAGTGAACTGGTGGGCTGGATCGAGCGGGTGAGTGGGCAGCACATCTTCAGTTCGGATGTGTATTTTGTCAGCAACCTGCCTTCGGAATTGCAGGGCGCGGATGTGCTGTTGATTTGCTCGGCAGGGTTCATCTTGAGCTTCCTTGCCACCGTGTATCCGGCGTGGCGTGCGGCGAAGATCGAGCCGGCTCACGCGTTGCGGTATTCGTAACTCCTGAAGTCGCCATCGCGAGCAGGCTCGCTCCCACAGGGTTTGGAGTCGATCACAAAATGTGTGATTCAACTCGGACATTGTGGGAGCGAGCCTGCTCGCGAAGGGGCCAGACCTGCTGGCCTCAATCTCCTTTGGGCAGCTCAATCACAAACCGCGTCCACCCATTCTCCGATTCGCAACGAATCTGCCCACCATGGGCACGAATGATCGACTGAGTAATCGCCAGTCCCAACCCCGCATGTTCACTGCTGCCCTCCTGGCGCGCCGGATCGGCTCGATAAAACCGGTCAAACAATCGCGGCAGCAACGCCCCGTCAATGCCGTCGCCGCTGTTCTCAACCGTCAGACTCAACCCTTTAACCTGATCAACAATCCGCACCCGAACCTCGCCCTCGGCCGGCGTAAACCGCAACGCGTTGTCCAGCAAATTGGAAAGCGCCCGCCGCAACATGCTGCGGTCACCCTCCATCCGTGCACTACCTTCACGACTCAGCGCCACCTTGGCGTCTTCAGCCAGCGGCGCAAAAAACTCCAGCAACACATCCGCTTCTGCCGCGAGCTCCAGCGGTTCACGCTTGGGCGTCAGCAACCCGTGATCCGCCTTGGCCAGGTACAACATGTCGTTGACCAGTTGCGCCATCCATTGCAGCTCTTCGAGGTTACTGTGCAGCGCCTCGCGGTAATCCTCGATGGGTCGGGGGCGGGTGAGGGTGACCTGCGTGTGGGTCAGCAGATTGGACAGCGGCGTGCGCAGTTCATGGGCGATGTCAGCGGAGAACGCCGAGAGCCGTTGAAAAGAGTCGTCTAGGCGTCCGAGCATGGCGTTGAAGCTGTGGGCCATTTCTGCGAGTTCGGGCGGCATGTTCTCTTCGGGCAGACGCGCATTCAGTGATTGCGCCGAAACACCGCGGGCGACCGCACTCATGCGTCGTAACGGGCGCAATCCACTGCGCGCCGCCCAAGCCCCGAGCAGGGCCGTGGCCAAGGCTGACAAGCCAACCGTCAGCCAGATCAGATGCTGCATGCGTTGCAGAAAGTGCTGGTGATGGGTGATGTCCAGTAACAAGGTCAGTTGTGGGGAGTCAGGTTTGTCGACGAACAACGGCGCATTCAACACTCGGTAGTCGGTGCCGTCGTCGTTCAGGGTCGATAAACCCGGTTTTTGCGGGAGCTTGTCCGGCAGCTGCGCCGAACTGTCATACCAGCGTTGGCCATCACTGCCGGTAATGCGCAGCGAAAAATCGGCCTGCCGGCTCAATTCATCCGCGAGTCTGATTTGGTTGTCGCTGGATTGAATATCGTGAAGTGCCCGGCGTAAACCAATCAACTTGCCGTCCAGCAACTGCTGATCGAGTTCGACGAAGTGCGCTTCACTGGCGCGGCTGAACAACACCCCGGCGAACAGCGAAACCACCGCCGTGCAGGCCGCAAACAGCAACGCCAGACGGCTGCTTAACGAAAAATGCCGCATCAGGCTGAACGCTCTTCAAGGACGTAACCCATGCCGCGCACGGTGTGGATCAGTTTGTTGGGGAATTCATCGTCGATTTTCAGGCGCAAACGACGGATGGCGACCTCGATCACATTGGTGTCGCTGTCGAAATTCATGTCCCAGACCTGAGAGGCGATCAGCGATTTGGGCAGGACTTCGCCCTGACGACGCAGGAGCATCTCCAGCAGGGCGAATTCCTTGGCCGTCAGGTCGATGCGCTGACCGCTGCGCTCAACGCGGCGACGGATCAAGTCCAGGCGCAAATCAGCCAGTTGCAAACTGGTTTCCTGTGGCGAGGCGCTGCCACGACGCAACAGGCTGCGAACCCGGGCCAGCAGTTCGGAGAAGGCGAACGGTTTGACCAGGTAATCGTCGGCACCGAGTTCAAGACCGTGGACTCTGTCTTCCACCGCGTCACGGGCGGTCAGAAAAAGTACCGGCGTGTCCAAGCCAGCACCGCGCACCGCTTGCAGAATCTGCCAGCCATCGCGACCGGGCAACATCACGTCGAGAATCAACAACGCGTAGTCACCGCTCAACGCCAGTTGTTGCCCGGTGCTGCCGTCGGCTACCAGTTCGGCGTTGAAACCGGCCTCGCTCAGGCCCTGACGCAGGTATTGGCCGGTTTTCGGTTGGTCTTCGACGATCAGCAGTTTCATGGGCGACTCTGGGTAAATGGAACGAACGCTTTATACCGTGGGCAGCGTGGATACAGATCAACCTGACAAAGTTGTAATCTGGCTGTCAGGTTGCGGGCAGTGGCAGCAGTTTAGAGTTTTCCACAGGCTGAACCTTATCTTGTTGGAGTACGACGATGTTTTTGCACAAATCTTTGCTGCGGGTGGCGTGTTTGTTGGCATTGAGTTCGCCGGTGTGGGCTGCCCCGGCGCATACCTACGACTTCGGCCAGCCCGCTGCGGCGGCCAAGGCGACTCGCAGTATTGAAGTGGTGATGGGCGATATGTCGTTTACTCCCAAGGCCATCGAGATCAAGGCCGGTGAGACGGTTCGCTTTGTGCTGGTGAATAAAGGCCAGTTGCTGCACGAGTTCAACCTGGGGGACGCGGCGATGCATGCCAAACACCAGCAGGAAATGTTGCAGATGCAGCAGAGCGGCATGCTGACGCCTACAGGCATGAAGGAAATGGACCACGGTTCGATGGCTGGCATGGATCATGGATCGATGAAACACGACGGCCCGAACAGCGTCCTCGTCGAGCCGGGCAAAACGGCGGAACTGACCTGGACCTTCACCAAGGCCACCAGCCTGGAATTTGCCTGCAACATCCCCGGCCATTATCAGGCTGGTATGGTCGGCAAGTTGACTGTCAGTCAGTAAGCACTCAATGGCGGGCGCAAAGGCTGGTAGAATCCGCTGATTCTTCAGTCAGGTTTCCGCCATGCATCCCGCAGCCGAACACTCGCCGCTGGGCAAATCCAGCGAATACATCGCCACTTACACGCCGTCCTTGCTGTTCCCGATTCCGCGCACTGCGAAATGGGCCGAGCTGGGCCTGACGGCTGAAACCCTGCCATACAAGGGCGTGGATTTCTGGAACTGCTTCGAGCTGTCGTGGCTGTTGCCGTCCGGCAAGCCCGTGGTGGCGATTGGCGAGTTCAGCATCCCGGCGGATTCGCCGAACATCATCGAATCGAAGTCGTTCAAGCTGTACCTGAACTCGTTGAATCAGACGCCGTTTGCCGACACCGCGAACCTTGAAGCGACGTTGGCGAAAGACCTGTCGGCCGCCGCCGGCAAGCCGGTTGGCGTGCGCATTCGCAGCCTCAAAGACGTGGAAGCCGAAGGCGTTGTCGCGTTGCCGGGCGTATGCATCGATGATCTGGACATCAGCGTCAGCAACTACGAGCATCCACGTCCGGAACTGTTGCGTTGCGATGAGTCGCGTATTGTCGAAGAGAGCGTGCACAGCCATTTGCTCAAATCCAACTGCCCGGTCACCAGTCAGCCGGACTGGGGCAGCGTGGCGGTGGAATACCGTGGCGCGGCACTGGATCACGCGAGTTTGCTGGAATACATCGTGAGCTTCCGTCAGCACTCGGACTTCCATGAACAGTGCGTGGAGCGGATTTTTCTCGACCTGCAGCGGTTGTTGAAACCGGAGAAATTGACGGTATATGCGCGGTATGTACGCCGTGGGGGATTGGATATCAACCCGTATCGCAGCACCGAAACGGTTCAACTGCCGAACCGCCGCCTGGTCCGTCAGTGAAGATCTAATGTGGGAGCGGGCTTGCTCGCGAAAGCTGTGAATCATTCAACATTGATGTCGTCTGACACTCAGCTATCGTGAGCAGGCTCGCTCCCACAGGGGGATTGCATACAAATCCCGGATATGAAAAAGCCCCGCTAGCGAAAGCGGGGCTTTTTTGCATCTGGCGGGTTCAGATGCCCATATTGCCCAAGGCTTGCGCAATGTTGCGCAGGGTGCCGGCCAGGGTTGGGTGTTCGAGTTCGAAGCGTTCGACGGCCAGATTAACGCCGTCGGCGAGGCTGGCGTCCTGGGTCTTGGTTTCGAGCTCAAGCTTGAGTTCGATCTGTTGCATCAGTTCATGCAGGTTTTCACGTTCGGATTCGGACAGTGGAGGATTCTGTTCCAATTGCTCGCGCAGGGCATTGAGCTGTTCTTGCAGTTCGCGGGCAGGCATGGCGTTCTTCCTTCTATCAATAGGCACTGGCATAGACCGCAGCCTCGTGCCAAAGGTCTATGGCTGACCTTTAGATTAATCCACTTGCGCGCAACCTGCATGATCTCGGTCAGGGCTTTTCGCCCTTGAGCCGGCGCAGGCCGATATCGGCCAGGCAGGTATCGAGTTCGCCCAGATGATCGATCACTGAATGCACGCCCAAGTTGAATAACTGCATCGTCGCCTTGCCGCGTAAATGCTCGCGTTCCTTTTGACTTAACGCATGCCATTCGCTGGGCGCGAGGCCGCAGAGCGAGCCGCAGGACGCGAGGCCAATCGTCCATAACCCGGCATTCAAACCCGATTGCAGCAATCGCGGTTCGCCGCTGACCAGCACACAGCCATCCAGGCGTTCGACATTCAACGCCATCAGGGCTTGCCAGCAAGCGTTCGGAGCGGGCCATGGGTTGATTGTTGCAGGGTGTTGCGAAGAGCTGATCCAGGAAGGCAGGGTCACGGCCAGAGAATGACTGAGGGCAGGGGGTAGTTCATCGAGCCAGGCGCAGGGAATTTGCTTGCGCTGCAAACTGCGCAGGCTGTCCAGCGCACCGGGAGTGGCCTCGGCGTGCTCCGCAGAATAAACCCCGTGTTGGCGCGTCCGGGCGCCGAAATCCACCAGGCAACCGCTGAGGCCGAACAAGACGGCGGTCAAGCTGGGTGCTGCAATGGGCAAGGTTTCAGCGTTTGGCATATCAACGTCCCTGAAATAGTGACAAGGCTATGCGGCGTCAGTGACAGTTGAGTGACATTGGTGTGAAACGCTCCCAATCAGGGCGATTCATCTGTAGGCGAATGTGCACGATGCTGCATAAACCAGCTTTTCCGACTTATACTAACTAGCTTAACGCCCGGGCCGAGTGCCCGCGCCAGTAATAATCCAAGGAGTTTTTCTATGCGCTGGAGCAAACATTTCGCTCAGCTTTGTGTGTGTGCCAGCGTGTTGCTGGTTCCGTTTGCGGCTCAGGCTGCTTCGGAAGACGACCCTTGGGAAAGCGTTAACCGTCCGATCTTCAAGTTCAACGATGTGATCGACACTTATGCACTCAAGCCTGTTGCTCAGGGTTATGAGTTCATAACGCCGCAGTTTCTGGAAGACGGCATCCACAACATGTTCCGCAACGTCGGTGATGTCACCAACCTGGTGAACAACATTTTGCAGGTTAAACCGACTGCCGCAGGTACTGATACAGCACGCATCATCTTCAACACCACGTTCGGCCTGCTGGGCTTTTTCGATGTGGGTACCAAGATGGGCCTGCACCGCAACGACGAAGACTTCGGTCAAACCCTCGGCTATTGGGGTGTCGGTAGCGGTCCTTACGTGGTGCTGCCATTGCTGGGCCCTAGCACCGTGCGTGATGCGCCTTCCAAGGTCGTCGACAGCTACACTGGCCCGTACCCGTACATCAACGATGTGCCGGTGCGTAACTCGGTCTTCGGCCTGAACGTCGTCGACACGCGCGCCAGCTTGCTGTCGAGCGAGAAACTGATCACCGGTGACAAGTACACCTTTATTCGTAATGCGTACTTGCAGAACCGCGAATTCAAAGTCAAAGACGGCCAGGTCGAAGACGATTTTTAATCTCGATCCGTAAGACGAAGAAGGCGGCCATTGGGCCGCCTTCTGTCGTTTGGATCCGGCTTATTTTCTCTTCAAGATTGTAAGCCCGAGTTTCTGTCCATCTCCGTCCACTGACTTCACCCACACCCCCTAGGTGTCGGCCTCAAGGTCTTTTAATGCGGCGTGATCGGAGCCGATGCGCACGTTTAGCCGGTCGCCGACGTTGAATCCACGCTTCGCTTCAACCTGCATGCCACTGCTGGAAAGGTCGATGCAGACGGCTGAAGCCTCATCGCCTTCATGAATCAACGACACCTCGGCATCGACTCGTATGCGGATGAAACCGCGCTTTTCGCTGTAGTCCCGACTGGTTTGACTCATGGGCTCGATCCTTCCATTGGGTTACGGATTTGTCTGTTCTTATAACTCTCAGTGATTTGACAAATAAAGACGCCAAGCGACCATCGGCGTGAGCTTGAAACGCCCCGCGGATGGGAGTACCGTCTGCGCCTTAGAAGGGCACCTCTGGTGTACGTGTGATTAGGGCAAGCGCTCGAAAACGGTGCAGCAGAGAGGCTAGAAAGCGAATCCAGTAGTGTGAGCCGGGCTAAAACCCCTGCCTGCTACGCCAACCTAATTCTGGCGCCGTTTGCCCACATGCCAAAAACCAGTGCCACGCTGCTGATAATCGATGATGACGAAGTAGTGCGCGCGAGTCTCGCGGCCTATTTGGAAGACAGTGGTTTCAGTGTCCTGCAGGCCAGCAACGGCCAGCAGGGTCTTCAGGTATTCGAGAAAGACAAGCCCGACTTGGTCATCTGCGATCTGCGCATGCCGCAGATGGGCGGACTCGAACTTATCCGCCAGGTCACTGAGCGGTCTCCGCAAACCCCTGTGATTGTGGTCTCGGGTGCCGGCGTGATGAACGACGCGGTCGAGGCGCTGCGCCTGGGCGCTGCGGATTACCTGATCAAGCCTCTCGAAGATCTGGCTGTGCTCGAGCATTCTGTGCGCCGAGCCCTGGATCGCGCGCGCCTGCTGCTGGAAAACCAGCGCTACCGCGAGAAGCTGGAAAAGGCCAACCGCGAACTCGCCGCCAGCCTGAACCTGCTCCAGGAAGACCAGAACGCCGGTCGCCAGGTGCAGATGAACATGCTGCCGGTCAGCCCCTGGACCATCGACGAGTTCCAGTTTGCGCACCAGATCATCCCGTCGCTGTACCTGTCGGGTGATTTTGTTGACTACTTTCGGGTCGACGAGCGTCGGGTAGCGTTCTACCTGGCAGACGTTTCCGGGCATGGCGCCTCTTCAGCCTTCGTTACCGTGCTGCTGAAGTTCATGACCACGCGCTTGCTGTTCGAATCCAAGCGAAGCGGCACATTGCCGGAATTCAAGCCTTCAGAGGTCCTTGGTCATATCAACCGAGGCCTGATCAGTTGTAAGCTGGGAAAACACGTCACAATGGTCGGTGGAGTCATCGACGAGGAGACAGGTTTGTTGACCTATAGCATCGGTGGTCATTTGCCGTTGCCTGTGTTGTACACGCCAGACAGTGTTCGTTATCTGGAAGGGCGCGGTCTGCCGGTGGGCCTCTTTAATGAAGCCACCTACGAAGACCACGTGCTGGAGCTGCCGCCGACGTTCAGTCTGACGCTGATGTCTGATGGCATTCTGGACCTTTTGCCAGAACCCACACTCAAAGAAAAAGAAGCGGCGTTGCCCCAACGGGTCAAGGCTGCGGGCGGCACCCTGGATGGGCTGCGGCAGGTTTTTGGATTGGCCACGCTTGGGGAGATGCCGGATGATATCGCCCTGTTGGTGTTGAGCAGGAATCTTTAATGAGTACCGGTAGAATCCAGTTCGCCGAGCAGGATGGCACTTTCGTCCTGAAATTCGTCGGTGAAGTTCGCCTGACCCTGTGTTCGGCGTTGGATGCGACTATTGATCGGATCTTCACCGCGTTGAACTTCAACGCGATCGTGATCGACCTGACCGAAACCCGCAGCATTGACAGCACCACCCTTGGCCTGCTGGCCAAGCTGTCGATCCTGTCGCGGCAGAAGGTCGGCCTCCTGCCGACCGTCGTCACCACCCACGAAGACATCACCCGTCTGCTGGAATCCATGGGTTTCGAGCAAGTGTTCAACATTGTTGACCAGCCCGTGCCTTGCCCGGAATGCCTGGACGACCTGCCAGACCAGGACCAGTCCGAAGAAGTGGTGCGTATCAAAGTCCTCGAAGCACACAAAATCCTCATGGGCCTCAATGACCACAATCGCGAAGCGTTCCATGACCTGGTGAATGCGCTCGAGCGTCACTGATTAGGCTTAAAGTGATGTGGGCCTGTCTGGCCCCATCGCGAGCAGGCTCGCTCGCACATTGAGTTTCCTTCGGATACACAATCTCAGATCCCCACAAATCCCCTGTGGGAGCGAGCCTGCTCGCGATAGCGTCATACCTGTCACCATTCATCAGGCGCGAAGCCAAACCACCCAAGCATAAAAAAGGGCGAACCTACCAAGGTTCGCCCTTTTTGCTTCCAGCTACCTCAAATCACAGCTTGGCCTGCAGCAGCGCCTCAAGCTTCTCCTGATCCCGAGCAAACTGACGAATACCCTCAGCCAGTTTCTCAGTCGCCATCGCGTCCTCGTTGGACAACCAACGGAACTGCGCTTCATTCAAGCTCAGGCGCGCTTCACCGGCATGCCCAGGTGCCAGCTTGCGTTCCAGCTTGCCAGTATCTGCCGCCAGCTTCTCCAGCAGGTCCGGGCTGATTGTCAGGCGATCACAACCCGCCAACTGCTCGATCTGGCCCAGGTTACGGAAGCTCGCGCCCATCACCACAGTCTTGTAGTCATTGGCCTTGTAGTAGTTGTAAATCCGCGTCACCGACTGCACGCCCGGATCATCCGCGCCGATGTAGTCGTTGCCGTTGGTTTTTTTGTACCAGTCGTAAATCCGGCCCACGAACGGCGAAATCAGGAACACACCCGCATCGGCACACGCCGCCGCCTGAGCAAAGGAGAACAACAGCGTCAGGTTGGTCTGGATGCCTTCTTTTTCCAGCGTCTGCGCCGCGCGGATGCCTTCCCAGGTGGAGGCGATCTTGATCAGCACGCGGTCACGGCCAATGCCGGCCTTGTCGTACAACTCGATCAGACGGTGCGCACGCTTCAATACGGCGTCAGTGTCGAACGACAGGCGCGCATCCACTTCGGTGGAAATACGGCCCGGTACAACCTTCAGAATCTCTTGCCCGACCGCAACACCGAAACGGTCGCTGGCCAGGCCCACATCGCCTTTGCAGTCGTGAACGCAAGCATTCAGCAACTCGGCATACGCAGGGATAGCCGCGGCTTTGAGCAGCAGGGAAGGGTTGGTGGTAGCGTCCACCGGTTTAACGCGAGCGATCGCTTCGAAGTCGCCAGTATCGGCAACTACGGTGGTCATTTGTTTAAGTTGTTCCAGCTTGGAAGTCATGGGCGTGCTCTGTCCTGTGGGTCTAATGACATTACCCGAGCGCTGACAGCCACTCAAGGGCGCATGTACGTATCGATGGCCCCAGCGGCAACAACCTGAAAACGGCTGTTTGAATGGCGGGGCGCGGTATCGATAAATACGATGCCAAATCAGCGCACAGGTTCAACCCGGGCGACTATTAGCGCCCCTCCAACAACTCCGCCGCCTGATCCAGCAACACCAAAGGCTCCTTGGCCTTATGAATATCCACCGACAACAACTGCCGAAACTTGCGCGCCCCCGGGAATCCGGTGCCCAGTCCCAGTACATGCCGGGTGATATGGTGCATCGAACCACCCGCATCGATGTGCGCGGCGATATAAGGCCGCAACTGCGCCAGCGCCTCGGCCCGAGTGATCACCGGTGCCGTGCTGCCGAACAGCTGCTGGTCCACCTCAGCCATCACATAAGGATTGTGGTACGCCTCACGGCCCAGCATCACACCGTCGAACGTCTGCAAATGCTCGTGACAAGCCTCAAGCGTCTTGATCCCGCCGTTGAGAATAATCTCCAGGTCCGGAAAATCCGTCTTCAACTGCGCCGCCACGTCATAACGCAGGGGCGGAATGTCGCGGTTCTCCTTCGGAGACAACCCCTCCAGAATCGCAATCCGCGCATGCACCGTAAAACTCGTACACCCGGCATCCCGAACCGTACCGACGAAATCACACAACTGCTCGTAACTGTCCCGCCCATTAATCCCGATGCGGTGCTTCACCGTCACCGGAATCGACACCGCATCACGCATCGCCTTCACACAATCAGCCACCAACTGCGGATGCCCCATCAGGCACGCGCCAATCATATTGTTCTGCACCCGATCACTCGGGCAGCCGACGTTTAAATTCACCTCGTCGTAGCCATGTTCCTGAGCCATGCGGGCGCAGGCGGCCAGGTCCAGCGGAACACTACCGCCGAGTTGCAGGGCGAGCGGGTGTTCGGCTTCGTTGTGACGCAGGAAACGGTCGTGATCGCCGTTTAGGAGCGCGCCGGTGGTGACCATTTCGGTGTAGAGGAGGGCGTTTTTCGACAATAGACGTAGGAAAAAACGGCAGTGACGATCGGTCCAATCCATCATCGGTGCGACGGAGAAGCGGCGGGAGAGCGGGGCGGGTGTGGCGGTGATTGGGGG
>NZ_JAHBDK010000012.1 GCF_019956415.1 Pseudomonas sp. GL-B-19 | reverse complement strand
GGCGGTGGAGGCGGTGGCAGTCACGGTGGTGGTGGCGGCAACAGCGGTGGCGGCGGTGGCGGCGGTGGCAGTCACGGTGGCGGCGGCAACAGCGGCGGTGGAAGCGGTGGCGGCGGCAGTCACGGTGGCGGCGGCAACAGTGGCAGCGGCGGTAATAGCGGCAGTGGCCATAGCGGCAGCGATCACAGTGGCAGCGACCATGGCTCGAGCCATTCCGGCAACACAGCCTCCTCCAACTCCGGGCGCAGTGGCACGCACGCCGAACCTGGCGACGATCATGGCGTTCATGCCAACGGCGAAGCAGGCGATGACCATGGTGTTCATCGTTCCGGTGAAGTGGCCCACGACAATGGCGTCCATCGTTCCGGTGAAGTGTCCCACAACCAAAATGGCGTTCATCGCTCCGGTGAAGTGTCCCACAACCAAAATGGCGTTCATCGCTCCGGTGAAGTGTCCCACAACCAAAATGGCGTTCATCGCTCCGGTGAGGTGTCCCACAACCAAAATGGCGCTCATCGCTCCGGTGAAGTGTCCCACAACCAAAATGGTGTTCATCGCGCCGGTGAAGTGGAACACGACAATGGCGTTCATCGCGCCGGTGAAGTCGCCCACGACAAAGGCGTACGCGCCAATGGCGAAGTCGGCGATGACCGTGGCGTACATGCCAACGGCGAAGTCGGCGATGACCGTGGCGTACATGCCAACGGCGAAGTTGGCGATGACCGTGGCGTACATGCCAATGGCGAAGTCGGCGATGACAAGAAGAGCTGATAACCGCTAAACACGGGAACCCCAGAACCCCCCTGTGGGAGTGAGCCTGCTCGCGATAGCCATTTGTCATTCAACATTGAAGTCGTCTGACACTCCGCCATCGCGAGCAGGCTCGTTTCCACAGGGGAATCTGTGCGGGCGGCTTAAAGCAAACCCTCAGACTGATCCAGTCGCTCGCGCAAAAACTCGATCATCGCCTGCACCGGTCGCGAACTCTGACGGTGCTGCGGATACACCGCCGATAACGTCAGCGGCTCAGGCCGAAACGCATCCAGCACCGGCACCAGCCTGCCGTCCTTCAAGGCGGCACCGACAATAAACGTCGGCAAGTAGGTAATCCCCATCCCTGCAATCGCCGCATCCTTGAGCAACTCACCGTTGTTGACTCGCATCCTGCCCGTGACATTGACGGTCAGCGGTTTGCCCTGCCCTTCGAACCGCCATTGCACCTGACGACTGTGGCCATAGGGCAGGCAGTCATGGCTGTGCAGGTCTTCGGGTTTGAGCGGCGTACCGCGCTCGGCCAGGTACGTCGGGCTGGCGCAGTACACGCGCTGAATTGACGCGATGCGTCGGGCGATCAGCGTCGAGTCTTCCAGAATGCCGATGCGCAACGCCAGGTCGTAGCCTTCACCGAGCAAATCCACCGGACGATCGCTGAGGTCCACTTCCACAGTGACGTCACGATAGCGCTGCAAGAACACTGGCAGCAGGCAACCCAAATGCGCCACCGCAAACGACAACGGTGCGCTGATGCGCAGGGTGCCGCGTGGCTCAGTGGTCTGCCCGGCAATGCCCTGCTCTACTTGCTCGACCTCACTCAGCAGGCGCAAGGCTGATTCGTAATAACTCTGCCCCAGTGGCGTGACGTCCAGCCGCCGCGTCGAGCGGTTGAGCAAACGCACGCCCAGGCGCTCTTCGAGTTGCATCAAACGCCGGCTGACGAACTGCTTGGACAGCCCCAATTGATCAGCCGCCGCCGTGAAGCTGCCGGAGTCCATGACCTGGCAAAAAATACGCATGTCTTCGAACGGGTTCATTGTCATACCGTGGTTGACAGTCGACAACTTTATAGCCGCTTCTTAGCTTTTTGGCATCCTATTAATCTGTGGCCACGGCGTTAAGGAGCAGCACAAACACTGTGGGAGCGAGCCTGCTCGCGAATACGGAAGCCCATCCAACAAAGATGCTGGCTGATCCACCGCTTTCGCGAGCAGGCTCGCTCCCACAGGTTTATGCGTTGTAGCTGAAGTGACTTACTTCGACGTCAGCGCCGAATAGCTGTTCATCAAATTGCGGTAGTTCGGAATGCGCGGCGACAGCAGGTTCGCCAGGCCTTCCATGTCGTTGCGCCAGTCGCCTTGCAGCTCGCAGGCCACCGAGAACCAGTTCACCATTTGCGCACCGGCCGCGGTCATACGCGCCCAGGCAGCTTGCTGCACGGTTTCGTTGAAGGTGCCCGAGGCGTCGGTGACGACGAACACTTCAAACCCTTCCGCCAGCGCCGACAGTGTCGGGAAGGTCACGCAAACGTCAGTCACCACACCGGCGATGATCAACTGCTTGCGACCCGTGGCTTTGACAGCTTTGACGAAGTCCTCGTTGTCCCAGGCGTTGATCTGGCCAGGACGCGGGATGTATGGCGCGTCCGGGAACAGCTCCTTGAGCTCCGGCACCATCGGGCCATTCGGGCCGTTTTCGAAGCTGGTGGTGAGGATGGTCGGCAGCTTGAAGAACTTGGCCAGGTCCGCGAGGGCCAGCACGTTGTTCTTGAATTCGTTGGGTGAGAAATCCTGAACCAGTGAGATCAGGCCAGTCTGGTGGTCGACCAACAGGACAACGGCATCGTCTTTGTTCAGGCGTTTGTACGGAACGTTGCTCATGTGAAACTCCTCGGTGGATGTTTATCGCTCAGGGCATCGGCCAACGCGGCCGGCGCTTTTTATTTGATCGTCAGAATGCGAAGCACGAACAACCGAAGGCGCCCCAGAAACCCGCAAAATCGCTGACCGGGGCGTTCGACAAACGTGCCTTTTCATGGCTGTGTGAATGTACGCCACAGGGTCCGCTGCAATGGTGAACCTGCGTCTGCATCGGCGAAGTCGGACGCCAGTGGCCCGGCACGTTCGCTACCGGCGACCAGTCCGGCAGCACCGGCACACTGGCCGGCCCAAGTTTTTCGAAGTCACCGGCGGCGTATACCACTTTGCCGCCAACCACCGTCAGCACCGACTCGATCCACTTGATCGCTTCTTCGTCGACGCTGAAAAAGTCCGCGCTAAGCGCTGCGACGTCCGCCAGTTGGCCGACCTTGATCATGCCTTTCTTGCCCTGCTCGGAAGAGAACCAGGCGCTGCCGTGAGTGAACAGTTCCAGCGCAGTCTGCCGAGACAAGCCCTCGGCGTGCAGCTCAAGCCCACCCACGGTGCGGCCGCTGACCATCCAGTACAGCGAGGTCCAGGGATTGTAGCTGGACACTCGCGTGGCGTCGGTGCCAGCGCCAACCGGTACACCTTCGGCCAACATACGCTTGATCGGCGGCGTCGCTTCAGCGGCTTTGGCACCGTAACGCTCGACAAAGTATTCGCCCTGAAACGCCATCCGATCCTGAATTGCAATGCCGCCGCCCAGCGCCCTCACCCGCTCGATGTTCTGCGGGGTGATGGTTTCGGCGTGATCGAAAAACCATGGCAGACCGTTGAACGGAATGTCGCGGTTTACCTTCTCGAACACGTCGAGCATGCGGCTGATCGATTCGTTATAGGTGGCGTGCAAACGGAACGGCCAGCGCTGTTCCACCAAGTGGCGCACCACCGGTTCCAGTTCGTCTTCCATGCTTTGTGGCAGGTCCGGACGCGGCTCGAGGAAGTCTTCGAAATCCGCTGCCGAAAACACCAGCATTTCCCCGGCGCCGTTGTGCCGCAGGTAGTCGTCGCCCTGGTGCAGGGTCACGTTGCTGGTCCAGTTCTTGAAGTCGGTCAGTTCTTCTTTCGGCTTCTGGGTGAACAGGTTGTAGGCGATGCGAATGGTCAGTTGCTGGTCCTTGGCCAGTTGCTCGATCACCTGATAATCGTCCGGGTAATTCTGGAAACCACCGCCAGCATCGATGGCGCTGGTCAGGCCGAGACGATTGAGTTCGCGCATGAATTGACGGGTCGAGTTGACCTGATACTCCAGCGGCAACTTCGGCCCCTTGGCCAGCGTCGAGTACAAAATCATCGCGTTGGGCCGCGCAACCAGCATTCCGGTCGGCTCACCGTTGGCATCACGCACAATCTCACCACCCGGCGGGTTCGGCGTCGTGCGGGTGTATCCGGCCACGCGCAACGCGGCACGGTTGAGCAAGGCGCGGTCGTACAAATGCAGGACAAACACTGGCGTGTCCGGCGCGGCCTGGTTCAATTCTTCGAGGGTCGGCATGCGTTTTTCGGCGAACTGGAATTCATTCCAGCCACCGACCACCCGCACCCATTGCGGCGTCGGCGTGCGGTCGGCCTGATCCTTGAGCATGCGCAAGGCATCGGCCAGCGACGGTACGCCTTCCCAACGCAGTTCGAGGTTGTAATTCAAACCGCCACGGATCAGGTGCAGGTGCGAGTCGTTGAGGCCTGGGATGACGCAGCGGCCCTTGAGGTCAATGATCTGTGTACCCGAGCCGCGCAGGGCCATGGCCTCGGCATCGGTGCCGACCACAACGAAACGACCGCCGTGGATGGCAACGGCACTGGCGAGCGGATTTTCACGGTCAACGGTATGAAATTGGCCATTGAATAGAATCAGATCGGCGTTCATCGCGTTTCCTTGGGTTGAGTGGAAGGAGATAACCAGGGCGCGAACAGGCGCGTCGCCATCGGCATGAACAGGTACACCACCGACACCACGATGGTCAGGGTGATGAGGAACGTCGCGACCACGTAACTGGAGAGGAAGGCATTGAGCTGGAGCAGCGGCCCCCAGATCAGCGGCACCAGCAAGGTGTGCGGCAGGATCACCAACAGCGTCACCACGGCCTGTTTCCAGCGCGGCGGCCGTGGCGACGCGGTATCGGATTGCGGCGCGAACCAAAATTCCTTGACCGGATTAACCTCGGTCTGGTCCCCATCGGCGAGCATCGGCGTGGCTTCGCGGACCAGTTCCAGCCGCTGCGGCGAATCGAGCCAATGCTGCATCGCCTCGGTGGTGCAAAAGCGCAACACGCAGGTGTACATGTCGAGACCGGCGCTTTTACCGCGCATCACGTCCACACCCAGGTGCCCTTCCTGCTGCCCGGCGATGCTGACAATGTTGCGTAGCCAGGCTTCGTAAGGCACTTCAAATCCCGCCTTCACCCGGTGCTTGATGACCAGGGTCACGACTTCCTCAAAACGATTGGACTCAGGCATACCGTAACGCTCCGGCGAATCGGACATTGAACGCCAGCCGTCCCGGCCCGGCGATGAAAATGCTGGTGAACAGAATCAACAGCAGCCAACCGAACTGCCCTTCATCGAGACTCCATTGCGCATGCACCACCAACAACGCCACCCACAACACACACAAAATCGGCAGGCACGCCAAACGCACCAGCACCCCGGCGATGATCAGCAAGGGGCACAATACCTCGGCGAAAATTGCCAGCATCAGCGTGACGTTCGCGCCCAAGTGGAAAGGGTCTTCGATGATTTGCAGTTGAGCGCTGTAGTTAAGCAGCTTCGGCAAACCGTGCACCCACAGCAGGAACAAACTGCTGCTGACCCGCAAAAAAAAGCAGACCCAAGTCCTGAGCCCGTTCATCCCGTCGCGAAGCGTTCATGGGCTACCTTCACAAATGAAAAAACCACCGGCAGCGAGGTGCCGAGACATCATTCGATAGTGACGGCGCGGGAACGGGAAAAATTGGATGGGTGTGCTCTTTTTGCGAGTACACGCTGATCTGCAATGCAACGAATATCCTGCGGGAGCCGGGCTTGCCCGCGAAAGCGGAGGGTCAGCCAACATCATTGTTGACTGGATGACCGCCATCGCGGGCAAGCCCGGCTCCCACAGGGATTTTCGTTGCTGGAAGGCTTCTGCCAGGCACAAAAAACGGCCTCGACGAGGCCGTTTTTTCAACGGACAGAGTTATTGCGGATCAACAATGTCCAGCGCCCGATTCACTGCCAGTTCAGCCAACATGATGTTCTGTTGAATACCGAGCATCGTGTTGCGATGCGGCCCTTCCATCAGCCCGGCGAAATCGCTGGCCATGACGCTGGCCGAGGCCAGGGATTCGCAGGCATTGACCAACAGGGTTTCGGTGTCGACACCAGGGGCGATGAGATAAATGGTGCTGGGCTTGCGCGGTGGGAAAGTGACTTTCAGGGGATTGAGAGAGTGATCCGGCGCGCGGTCATCGGATTCCGGGGGATTGGGTGTGGCTTTGAACATGGTGACGCTCCTTTGGAAAATGGCGCCACCGGAACTTGTCGCTAAACAAGTAAGGGTGGCGGCTGTACGCAGGTTAGCGAACCGGTCAAAGGCAACCCGGTAGACCCGAAGGTCTCCCGCATACAACCGCCATAACGTAATTGCAGACGACAAAAGTCTGCAACAAAGTCTGGAGCACTGATGCACTTTGAATAGTCCGGGTCGCTATACCCGATCGCTGATTGGCAGCGATGCGGAAACGATAGAGTTCAGGGTCAAAGCACACAAGCCGGCGGATTCTGGCGTAGTCATAGGCAACGGCGCAAGGCGCTGTAGCTTTCAGGAAGTAACGCTAAACACGATTAAACACAGCCTTCGAATCCGTACACATTCCCTGTGGGAGTGAGCCTGCTCGCGATGACGCAGGATCAGCCACCATCAATGCTGAATGACACACCGCTATCGCGAGCAGGCTCGCTCCCACGTTGGGCCGGGGGTCTTCTGCCAGATATTGGTGGGCTGTGAGGGCGGCATCGCAGGCAAGCCAGCTCCTACAGTGGTTTGGTGCAGGTTCGGAGGAATTTGGTCGGCCCGCAGGTCGCCGTGTTCAAGCCGGAAGCGGTAAAGGTGCGGACATGAACTCGCTGATCCGCGACCGTAACCACCGCTCCGCCGGGTCATTGTCATGTACCCCGCTCCAGGCCATCGAAAGCTGCGCCGCATCAATTGGAAACGGCGGATCTTCAGCCCGCAACCCACAGCCTTCCACCAGCGCACACGCGGCATAGTCCGGCACGGTGGCGATCATTTCGGTGCCGGCGAGCAATGCGCGCAAGCCGCTGAACTGCGGTACTCCCAACACTACGCGGCGACTGCGACCGAGCTTGGCCAGATCGAGATCGATGTTGCCGCTCAGGTCGCCAGAGAACGACACCATGGCGTGAGGCCGTTGGCAATATTCATCCAACGTCAGCGTGCCCGGTCGCTTGTCCCCGCGTAGCACTTTGCAGGGAATGTCCCGCAGTTTTTTGCGTTTGGCGTTGGCCGGCAAGTCGGTGGTGTAGCTGACGCCCACGGAGATTTCCCCGGAGGCCAGCAACGCCGGCATCAGCAGGTAGTTGGCTCGGCGCACCACGACCACAATCCCCGGTGCATCTTCTTGCAGTTGCCGCAATAACGGCGGAAACAAGCCGAACTCGGCGTCGTCCGACAGCCCAATGCGAAACACATCGCAACTGGTCGCCGGATCAAACTCCTTGGCCCGGCTGACCGCCCCCGAGATCGTATCCATCGCCGGCTGCAATTCTTTGAGAATCGCCAGCGCCCGTCCGGTCGGCTCCATGCCACGCCCGTTACGCAGCAACAACGGATCGTCAAACAGATCGCGCAACCGCCCCAACGCCGCACTCACCGCCGGTTGGCCCATGAACAGTTTTTCCGCGACACGGGTCAGGTTCTTTTCGAACATCAACGCTTCGAAAATCACCAACAGGTTCATGTCGACGCGGCGCAGATCATTACGGTTCATAGGCACTGTTCCCTTGTGTGTTGAGCCTGGCATGAAGCGGTGAGACTTTACTCGATCAGCGGTCACGCGCAACGCCACCGGATGACGTCGATCGTGCATGTACCGCGCCCGAAAAAATTGCAGCAATGTGCTGAGTTAGCGCCTTTGCGGGTATTGCGCACGGGCGGAATTAACAACGTTTAACTCGCCTGCCAACGCCCCGCGCCCAAGAATGAAGCTCACCGACACGGACATTTGTCATGGCTCATTCTCAGCAAAACGCTGCCCTCGCGGCAGTCACTGAATCGCCAAAGAAGACCACTGGCGGCTTGACCCCGTGGCGCGAAAGGCTGGTGAAACAACTGATCCTCGACCGTCTCGATGAAACCGTCGAGGTCTGCGAACTGGCACGGGCCTGCGCCCTCTCGCGCAGTCATTTTTCCCGCGCGTTCAAATGCAGCACCGGTCTCTCGCCACAAGACTGGATTCGCAACCAACGCATCGCCCGCGCGAAACAACTGATCCAGAACACCGACCTGACGCTGACGCAAATCAGCCTCGAATGCGGCTTCTGCGATCAGGCACACTTCTGCCACATCTTCACCCGTAGCGAAGGCATCAATCCGTTTGCCTGGCGCTGCCGTGTTGCCCGCGCCCGGCCCCTGCGCAGCACCTACACCGCTCAACTTCACGCACAGTAAAGCCCGACACTTTGTAGCAGCTGTCGAGCAGCGCGAGGCTGCATTCGGCTGCGCAGCAGTCGTCAAATCAGTCACCGCGGTGTTTCAGATAGACCGCGTGATCAGGTTTCACGACTGCTGCGCAGCCGAACGCCGCCTCGCGCTGCTCGACAGCTGCTACAGCCGAACGCATCGTGGCACGTTATCCCTTGAGGAACGCCAGCAAATCAGCGTTGAGCTGATCCTTGTGGGTATCCGTCAGGCCATGGGGGGCACCCGGGTAGATCTTGAGCGTCGAGCCTTTGACCAGTGCTGCCGAGGCGATGCCCGCCGCTTCGATCGGCACCACCTGATCGGCGTCGCCATGCACCACCAGGGTGGGGATGTCGAACTTCTTCAGGTCTTCGGTGAAGTCGGTTTCGGAGAAGGCCTTGATGCAGTCGTAGGCGTTTTTGTGGCCCGCAGCCATGCCTTGCACCCAGAACCAGTCGATCATGCCTTGTGACGGTTTGGCGTCCGGTTTGTTAAAACCGAAGAACGGCCCGCTGGCGAGGTCGATGTACAGCTGCGAGCGGTCGACCAGTGATGCCTGGCGAATGCCATCGAACACCTCGATAGGCAGACCACCGGGGTTGGCTTCGGTCTTGAGCATCAGCGGCGGCACCGCAGAGATCAGCCCGGCCTTGGCCACGCGGCCAGTGCCGTGGCGACCGATGTAGCGCGCCACCTCGCCACCGCCGGTGGAGAAGCCGAACAGCACGGCGTCTTTGAGGTCCAGCAACTCGATCAACTGCGCCAAATCGTCGGCGTAGGTGTCCATGTCATTGCCGGTCCACGGCTGGCTGGAGCGCCCGTGACCACGACGGTCATGTGCGATGACACGGTAGCCTTTAGAAGCCAGGAACATCATCTGCGACTCCCAGCTGTCGGCATTCAACGGCCAGCCATGGCTGAAGACGATGGGCTGACCGGTGCCCCAGTCCTTGTAGTAAATCTCGGTGCCGTCTCGGGTGGTGAACGTACTCATGCGATATCTCCTTAGCGAGGGTTGGGGTGAATCAAAGCGGTGAGTGGTTCATGCGTTCGGCCAGCCGGGCCACCCGCTCGCCCAGGTGCGCAGCGGTGCAGCGGTCCTCGGGCGGCGGGGCCAGTTCGGGAGGTTGCTCGACATTTGACTGGGACATGGCACCCAGCGAGCTGCCCAGGCGATTCATCTGCCCATCGAACACGCCGGTGCCGGAGCGCGCCGGCAGCACGTCCAGACCAACCCAGATCATTGAGTGTTGGGCGGCGAACACTGCCATCTGCAACAAGGTGTTGAGCTTGTCGCCGCACAGGCTGCCGGAGTTGGTGAACCCGGCCGCCAACTTGTCGCGCCAGGGTTGGGCCAGGTAAAACGCCGCAGAGGCTTCCATGAATCCTTTGAAGGGTGCCGAGGCGCTGCCCATGTAGGTCGGCGCGCCAAAGATGATGGCGTCGGCGTGGTGCAATCGGTCCCAGTGGTCTTCCACTTCTTCGACAGCAATCAATTGGCAGGTGCTGCCCAAATGCCGTTCCACCCCTTGGGCGACGGCCTGCGCCATGACCCGGGTGTGCCCGTAGCCGCTGTGATAGACCACCACCACGTTGCTCATTCCCGTGTCCTCATGAATAAGAATCCCTGCTTAACTTCAATGCCAACACCACATTTGTAGGAGCCGAGCTTGCTCGCGATAGCGGTGTGTCAGTCACAGTCAATGTCGACTGATCCATCGCTATCGCGAGCAAGCTCGGCTCCTACAGGTGTTGCGAACTGCGACTGATCGGTGGAAGTTGAAGGATGAGAGTTTTGGACGTAGACCAGACGCAGGACGAGTTAAACGTTGTTAATTTTCCATGGCGCGCCAAAAACCATAACGCGGCCTTTGCTACCGTAAACATGGCACCGGCTGTCTGTGTCGGGTGCTGCAGTCGTGGCGACCACCCGACAGTCACCCAAACCCTCGTTGCGTTGACGGAAAAACCTGAGGAATATGCTCGAAAACCACATCCTGGACGGATGCAAGCTGGAGTGCCTCGTTGACCCTTTCCCCCGAGCAGGCTGTGCATTTCGGCCCCTACCGGATTTACCCCGGACAACGCCTGGTGATGGAGGCTGACCAGCCCTTGCGCCTGGGCCGACGTGCCATGGACATTCTGTTGATCCTGCTGGAGCACGCCGGCCAGGTGGTCAGCAAACAGCAACTGATCGCGGCGGTCTGGCCCAAAAGTGTGGTGGAGGACATCAACCTGCGGGTGCACATGGCGGCACTGCGCAAAGCCCTCGGCGATGGCCAGGCCGGCCAGCGCTACATCGTCACCGTGGCGCAGCGCGGCTATAGCTTTGTCGCGCCCTATTCACTGGAACTGATCGAACTAAACCCCGACACCAAAAGGCCTGTGCCCAACGGCCATAACCTGCCCGTGCGCCGCACTCGCCTGATCGGTCGCCAGTCCCTGGTCGACACCCTGGTGACGCAACTGGCACGCCAGCGATTCATCACCCTCGTCGGTCCTGGCGGCATCGGCAAGACCACCGTGGCCCTGCGCGTCGCCGAACAACTGATCGGGCGCTACCGGGACGGCATTCGCCTGTTGGACCTGGCACCGATCAACGACCCGTTGATGGTCACCACGCATTTGGCGACGCTGCTGAATTTATCCTTGCACGACGGCGAACCCGTGAGCGAACTCGCCGCCTTCCTGCGCGACCGGCAGATGCTGCTGGTGATCGACAATTGCGAGCATCTGCTCGACGCCATTGCCTTGCTCTGCGAAGGCATCCTGCGGGGCGCGCCGCAGGTGCACATTCTGGCCACCAGCCGCGAGAGCCTGCGGGCCGAAGGCGAATTTGTTCAGCGCCTTGAATCGCTGGATTGTCCACCCTCCATCGCCGTGCTGGACCGCACTCAGGCCATGACGTTTTCGGCGCTGCAATTGTTTGTCGAGCGGGCAATGGCCAGCCACGACAGCTTTGAATTGAGTGATGACGAGCTGCCACTGTTGGTCGACATCTGTCATCGTCTGGACGGGATTCCGCTGGCCATCGAACTGGCCGCCGCACAAGTCGGCAACTTTGGTTTGAGTGGACTGCTGGACCAGTTGCAAGGCAGTTTTCGCCTGCTCACCCAAGGGTGTCAGCGGGTGTTGGGCCGGCACCAGACCCTTCGCGCCACGCTCGACTGGAGCTTCGAACTGCTGACGGCCTGCGAACAAACCTGCCTGCGCCGATTGAGCGTGTTCAGGGGCGGATTCACCCTGGAGTCGGCCGCCGCGGTGATCGTCGGTGAACACATCGACCCCGACAAGGTGTTCGGCGCGATTACCCAATTGGTGGCCAAGTCGCTGCTCAACGTGGAGGTGGGCGATGAGGAAGTGTTCTACCGCCTGCTCGACACCACACGCAGCTATGCCCTGGAGAAACTCGACCAGACCACTGACTTGGCGGACACGCAAATCCGCCATGCCGAACGCTGCCTGGCCTTGATGCATCAGGCCCAGAATGACTGGGAGCACATCCCCACCGGTGTGTGGATCGAGCGTTATGCCCGAGGTCTGGAAGATATTCGCGCGGCGCTCGATTGGGGCTTGAACGGACATGGGCCGCAAACGCTGGCGATCCGCTTGGCCGCAACGTCCACGCCGCTGTGGCAGGAACTTTCGCTGCTCAAGGAACATGGCGTGTATGTACGCAAGGCCCTGACGCTGCTCGATGCGACGCCCGAGCCCTGCCTTCATCTGAAAATGGCCCTGAAGCTTGCCCTGGGCAGCTCCTGTTACCACACCCAGGGCGGCACGCCGGAAACCATCGAAGCCTTCGTCAGCGCCAGAAACCTGGCCAGACAGTGCAGTGACGTGGCCGGTCAGCAGCGGGCGGTGTCCGGGCATATGGCGGTCAGCCTCAGTTGCGGCAACTATCAAATGGCGCTTGAGCAAAGCCAGCAATTCGACCGGTTGAGCGCAAAAGGTGAAGCCGTTCTGTCGCTGAGCACTCACCGCTTACGGGTGCTGGCCCTGCACTTTGCCGGGGATCAAGAACAAGCGGGGGCGGATGCCCGACAAGTGATCCAGCGCATGGCCCAGAGCGGCCACCTCAACCGCTTCACCCACGGTTTTGGCGTGCAATACGATCAGAGCGTGGCCGCCCTGACGATTCTGGCGCGCATCTTGTGGTTGCAAGGCCAACCGGAGCAAGCCTGGCGCACGGCGCGCCAGGCGCTGGACATCGCGGTTCAGATCAACCATGGCACCTCGATTTGCTACACACTGGCCTTGGCCGGCTGTCTGATCGCCCACTACAACGGCGACACCCGCAGCGCTCGCGAGCTGCTGAGCTTGCTGCTGGAGCAAGCGCAAAAACATTCTGTGCTGCTGTTCTACACCTGGGCGCGCCACTACGCGCAAGTGATCGACCCGGCGCAAACGCAATTGTCAGTTTCACCTGGCACCGGGTTGATCAAGGACATCATGGTCACGCTGGACAACGATTTCGTCGATAACGCCTTGCTGCAGCGAGCGGATACCGGCACCGCAGGCTGGAGCACAGCAGAGATTCTGCGGGCCAGCGCGAACGCGCTGCTGGCAGAGGATTGCCCGCAGCAAACCGAGGCGGCCGAGGCCGTACTGATCAGGGCGCTGAACGTGGCCAAAACCCAAGGCGCCCTCGCCTGGGAACTGCGTAGCGCCACTTCGCTGGCACAACTTTGGCAGCGCCAGGGCCACTATCAGCAAGCCCATGAGCTGCTGGCGCCGATCTACCAGCGGTTCACCGAAGGCTTTACCACACCGGACCTGATAAAAGTCCGCCGGTTACTCGACGAGTTGCAACGCCACCTGCCCGCCTGATATTCCACGCGCCCGGCTGATGTAGCGGGCATAACGCCTTTCAAAATCGCGCCCCCCCCCACTGTGTTCAAGCTTTTCCAGGGCATACATGCGGGTGGTGTTGAGGAAACGGTACCGGCTCACACCACTACCCTGCTCCAGCGATAACAGTGATTTGAGCACCAGGTGTTCCACCGCCTCCCTCACGCGACCAGGCAGCAGCACCGCGCAGCTCATCACGCCAATGGCTGCGTCCAGGGTGAAGGCCATTTTGAACACCGCCAGGCGCTGCAATACCGTTTGCTCTAACGGGCTCAGCCGTTCATAGCTCCAGTCCAGCGCGGCTTTCAAGGTTTGATGCCGGGGGACGGCGGTGCGGCGGCCCTGGGTCAGCAGTTGAAAACAGTTATCGAGCTGGGCTTGCAACCCCACCAGCGCCAATGCGTCGATTTGCGCGGCGGCCAACTCGATGGCCAACGGCAAACCATCGAGCCTGCGGCAGATGTCACCCACGGCTATGAGGTCTTGTTCGCGCAGGACAAAGCCTTGTTGACGGGCACGGGCGCGACTGACGAACAGTTGCACGGCCGAATACCCCATGACTTGGGCGACACTTTGCAGTTCGCAGACGGGCGGCACCGCCAGTGGCGGTAAACGCACGAGCGTTTCCCCAGCGGCCAGCAAAGGCTCGCGACTGGTGACCAGAATCGACAGCCGGGGCGCCGCGATCAGCAGGCTTTCGACCAATGTCCGGCAACGCTCAAGCAGGTGCTCGCAGTTGTCGAGTACCAGTAACGCATGGCGCTGCGCCCATCCATCGAGGGGCGTCCCGACGTCCAGTTCGAGGGTGCGCCTCAGGTGGTCAAGCACTTGCGCGGGATCATCGATCGCCCCCAGATCAACCCGCCAGACGCCGTCCTGATAGTGCTGCAACAACAGTTCGGCCACACGCAACGCCACGGTGGTCTTGCCAATCCCGCCGGGGCCGACCAGTGTCATCAGACGCCGCAGCGGTAACTGGCGGACCAGACTGCCGACAATCGAGTCACGACCGGTCACCGGCGTGAGTCGTGCAGGCAGGTTGTGCTGAGCTTTTTGAACAGTCTGGATCGACACAGGCACGCCCGCCGGCACGTGCTGCACCGGGGCAACAAAGCTGTACCCGCATTGTGGAATGTTGACGATGTAGCGCTGGCCGTCCTGCCCATCGCCTAAGGCGCGGCGTAACGCAGCGATGTGCACGCGCAGGTTGATTTCTTCGACCACCGACGTCGGCCAGACCTGGGCAATCAACTCGTCCTTGCTGACCACCGTCCCGGCACGTTCGACCAGCACCTGCAAAATGTCCAGGGCTCGCCCGCCCATGCGCAGCGGCCGATCACCTTCAAGGATCAGCCGTTGCCGCTGGTGAAACGCGTAGGGGCCGAAATGCAGCACCGCTTCGCGGTGTAAATGTGTGAGGCTGTTCATGCACGTTCGCGTGCTGAAAACCTGGCCCGGCTCAAAGTGCCTCAAACATCCTTCGCACCCGCCCTCCAGGCTCCCGCACCTCCATTGCAAAGAGTTCACGGCTATCTTGGCAGACCTCAGTGACGGTTCAACGGCCACGGAGGGAGCATACCGGCCATCACGGTGCGTGCAACGGACACAAGGCGCTAGCTGAACTGTTCACGGTATTGGCTGGGTGTCAGGCCGAGTTTTTCGCTGAACAGAAAACGCATGTGCCGCACACTGCCGAAGCCACTTTTGAAGGCCACGGTCTTGAGCGGCACGTCACTGGTTTCCAGCAGGCTCCTGGCGCGGTCGATGCGTGCGTTTTGCAAAAACTCCATGGGCGTCATGTTCACTTCCCGGGCAAAAACCCGGGTGAAGTGGCGCGCACTCATGGTTGCCAGGCCGGCCATGCGTTCGATGCTGAACGCTTCATCGAGATGCTCGAGCACATAGTTTTGCAGTCGGGTGATCGGTGTTTCATGGGGAGCGACCGTAGCCATCAGCGGGCTGAACTGCGCCTGCCCTCCCTGGCGTTTCATCACCACCAGCAGCACTTTGGCCACGTCCTGCGCGACTTTTTTACCATGGTCTTCGGCGACTACTGCCAGCGCCAGGTCGATGCCGGCGGTTACGCCGCCGGAGGTAATGAGATTGCGGTCCTGCACATAAATCTGATCAGTCTCCACCGTTGCCTTGGGAAAACCTTTGATCAACCGTTCGGTGTAATGCCAGTGAGTGGTCACGCGGTAACCGTCGAGCAAACCGGCGTGCCCCAACAAAAAGGCGCCAGTGCAGATCGAACCATAGCGTCCGGCACGATTCACAGCGCCCTTGAGCCAGCCGAGCAACGGTGGATATTTCTCGTTATAGGCACCAGGACCGCCTGGCACCAGCAGAAGGTCGTAACTTTCAATTGCCTGATCAATGTGCAGATCGGCCTGAACCCTGACGCCATTGGAGGCACGCAACGCTTCAGGCTCGGTGCCGATGGTCGTGAGCATGTAGTGGTCAGCCGGGGCCAGGTATCGGTTGGCGATGGAAAACACTTCCATGGGACCTGCCATGTCGAGCAGTAGAAAGTCCGGAAACAGCACCATAGCGACGGTTTTCATGGGTTAAAAATCACTGAAGTCAGAAAAGAATACTGGCCAGACACCGGTCCCTGTGGGAGCGAGCCTGCTCGCGATGACGGAGGCAAAGTCAATATTGATGTCAACTGATACACCGCTATCGTCGGAACGCCGCCCGGAGCCGGCTCGCTCCCACAGGGGTGATGTGTCCGGCATTAAAAGGTGCTGTGCATTATGGCCAATCGCGGCGTCAGCGTCGGAGAAGAATACGTGATCGCCCGCACACAACTGTCAACCCGAACGAGACAGTGTTTCAATTTCCATCTACTTATTGCATCAACCAGTAACCATTAATCTTCTCCTCACTCGGACGAATCAACGTCCCAACAGGAGATTTCATCATGCTGACCCTTCGCAAAGCTTCTGATCGCGGCGCGGCCAATCACGGTTGGTTGAAGTCGTTCCATACCTTTTCCTTCGCCAACTACCGCAACCCGAAAGAACAGGGTTTTTCCGACCTGTTGGTGATCAACGATGACCGCGTAGCGGCCGGTAAAGGTTTCGGCCAGCACCCGCACCGCGACATGGAGATTTTTTCCTACGTGCTCGACGGTGCGCTTGAACACAAGGACACGCTGGGCACCGGTTCGGTGATCCGCCCCGGTGACGTGCAGCTGATGAGCGCCGGCAGTGGCGTGGCCCACAGCGAGTACAACCACTCGGCGACACGGCCCGTGCACTTCCTGCAAATCTGGATCGTGCCAGAAGTGAGCGGCGCAAAACCGCGTTATCAGCAAGAGCATTTCAGCACGCAAAAGAAGCGCGGGCGCCTGCAACTGATCATCTCCCCCGACGGCGACAAGGGTTCGCTGAAGGTGCGCCAGGATGCACGGGTGTACGCCGCGCTGATCGACGGCAAGGAAAGCACCGCGCTGGAACTGGCCGCGAATCGTTATGCCTACGTGCATGTGGCCCGTGGCAGTGTCGAACTCAACGGCGTGCCGTTACAGGAAGGTGACGGCGTGCGGGTTCGCGATGAGCAGGTGCTGACGTTAAGCAACGGTGTGGATGCCGAAGTACTGGTGTTCGACCTGCGCCCGCAAGAACTGCCTGAAATGCCATAAGATCAAGAGTTCGCAGCCGGGCGTTGCCTACCGATGATCGATAAGGTGTATACGCTTGCCAATGCGTCGCAGGCGTATGCGCGTATGGAGGGAGGTGGATTGATCGGGATTTGGCTTTGGCAGTAATGGCCCCTTCGCGAGCAGGCTGGCTCCCACAGTGGATCGCATTTCTTCTGGAAGAACTCGGTCAAATGTGGGAGCGAGCCCGTTCGCGAAGGGGCCCGATGATTTACCGCCTATTCATACGGCTGTCGCAATTGTCCCCGCCCCCGCCACGCATCTGTTAAAACCCGTCCTTTCCCGCTGATCTTCCGGACCGCCGCATGTTGTCGAGTTGGATGAGCCGTCGTTGGCTGCCGCTGCTGTGCATGGCCATGCTGATCATCGGCCTGCCGGTGAGTTGCGGTGTGCTCAAGTACAAGGAGCGCGAGCTGTTGTTTCGCATCGAGCCGGGTAACGCGGGCTGGTACCGCGGCTTGCCGGACGATGTGCAGGAATTCGACATCAAACCCTCCCGTTTCAGGGCGGGGCAAAACCTGCATGCCTGGTGGTGGCCCGCCGAGCGCCGTGATGCGCCGTCGATCCTCTACCTGCACGGCGTGCGCTGGAACCTGACGGGCCAGGCGTTTCGCATTGAGCAATTGCGCGCCATGGGCTACTCGGTGCTGGCCATCGACTACCGTGGGTTCGGCCAAAGCCAAGGTGATCTGCCCTCGGAAGCCAGCGTTTACGAAGACGCCCGAGCCGCTTGGGAACGCTTCACCCAAATGCAGCCGGACGCCAGCAAGCGTCTGATCTACGGCCATTCCCTGGGCGGCGCGGTGGCCATCGACCTCGCGGCGGACCTGGCCGCACAGGCGAAAAAACAGCATGTCGCGGTGCCGGTGCGCGGCCTGGTGATCGAGTCCACGTTCACCACGCTGGGCGATGCCGTGGCGCAAGTGGCCGACAACAACCTGCCGGTGAAATGGCTGCCAGTGCGTTGGCTGGTGTCGCAAAAATTCGATTCCATCGACAAGATTGTCGACATCGACATGCCGCTGTTGGTGGTTCACGGCCTGGCCGACCCGCTAATGCCTTCACGTTTCAGCCAGCAATTGTTCAACGCCGCCAATCAACCCAAGCGCCTGCTGCTGGTGCCCGGTGGTACGCATAACAACAGCATGAGTCTGGGTGGAAGCCAATATCGCCAGGCAATCGATGGTTTGATGAAAGCAAAACCTAGCGGTAACCCCGGGCTTGCAGGTTGAACAACTGCGCGTAGCGTCCGCCCGCGTCCACGAGGCTGTCGTGATCGCCACGTTCAAGAATCGCCCCTTGGTCCAACACAATGATGTGGTCCGCATTGCGCACGCTGGAAAACCGATGGGAAATCAGCAACGTCATGCGACCTTCGGTGTGCTCGCTGAAATGCTCGAACACCGCCGCTTCCGCCGCCGGATCGAGTGCCGACGTCGGTTCATCGAGAATCAGGATATCGGCGTCGCGACGCATGTAAGCACGCGATAGCGCGATCTTTTGCCACTGCCCCCCGGACAGCTCTTGCCCACCGGCAAACCATCGCCCCAATTGCGTGGCATACCCGCGATCCAGACGCTCGATGAACGGCGCGGCCATGCCCTGCGCCGCCGCGTCCTGCCAGCGCTGTTCATCATTGAACGCCAACGTGTCGCCGACGCCGATGTTTTCACCCACCGAGAATTGGTAGCGGATGTAATCCTGAAAAATCACGCCGATGCGCTGTCGCAGCACGTCCTCCTTCCAGGTCTGCAAATCGCTGCCGTCGAGCAAAATACGGCCTTGATCGGGTCGGTACAAACGGGTCAGCAACTTGATCAGCGTGGTCTTGCCCGAGCCGTTCTCCCCCACCAGCGCCAGGCTGCGCCCCGGAACCAGGTGCAGATCGATGCCTTCCAATGCCGCACGACTCGCACCCGGATAACGAAAACTGACGTTCTCGAAACGCAAACCATCGCCCGGCACCGCGCCCTCGGTGAGATGTCCGGAATCGGCCACCACCGGTTCGGCCAGGTATTCATAAAGGCTCGACAGGTAAAGGCCGTCTTCATAGAGACCGCTGATGGCGCTCAAGCTACTGCTGACCGCGGTTTGCCCCTGCTTGAACAACACCAGGTACATGGTCATTTGCCCCAGGCTGATGTTGCCGTGAACGGTATCGACCACCACCCACGCATACGCCAGGTAAAACGCCGACGTGCCGAGCAGGCCGAGGACAAATCCCCAACCATCGCGACGCAACGTCAACCGGCGGTCTTCGGCGTAGAGACGCGCGAACGTGTCGCGATAACGCTTCAACAACAGCGGCGCGAAACCGAACAATTTGACCTCTTTGATGTACCCCTCGTGGGACAACAGCGTCTCGATGTAATTCTGCTGCCGACTCTCCGGCGCCCGGCGGGTGAACAGCCGAAAAGCATCCCCGGAAAAATGCGCCTCGGCGAAAAACACCGGCAATGCACCGACCACCAACAGCACCAGCGCCCACGGCGAAAAGTGCACCAGCAACACGCCGAAGCTGATCAGCACAATCAGGTTCTGGATCAACCCCAACGACTTCATCACCAACGCCAGCGGCCGGGTCGAAGCCTCGCGCCGCACCCGCACCAGCTTGTCGTAAAACTCGGAATTCTCGAACTGCATCAGCGACAACGTCTGGGCTTTCTCCAGAATCATCGTGTTGACCTTCTGCCCCAACTGCACCCGCAACAGCGACTGCTGAACCGACAACGCCCGCTGAGTACCAGACAACAACGCCAGCACCCCCGCCTCCATCAACACATAACGCACCACCGGCCACAACGGCGCACTGCCTTGCTGCGCGTGCAACTGCATGGCACTGACCACTGCGTCGACGATGCGTTGACCTATCCAGGCGGCCAGCGCCGGGAGAACACCGGCAATCAGGGTGGCCAGGACCAGGCCGA
This sequence comes from Pseudomonas sp. GL-B-19, assembly GCF_019956415.1. Taxonomy (GTDB): domain Bacteria; phylum Pseudomonadota; class Gammaproteobacteria; order Pseudomonadales; family Pseudomonadaceae; genus Aquipseudomonas. Next base: position 137,866 of record NZ_JAHBDK010000012.1, on the reverse strand, counting down.
GGAATAATCCGCGAGAGGTGCCCCAGACCAGCAGCAAGGCGCGTCGGGCCTGGTCGAACAAGGCGGTGAAGCGGCCAACTATGGGGATCACCCCGAACACTCCACCTGAAACCGCGCCCGATACCGCCCCGGGCTCTCCCCCGTCCATTTCTTGAACGCCCGATGGAACGCGCTCGGTTCCTGAAAGCCCAGCCGCTCAGCGATATCACTGATGCTCGCCTTGCTCTGGCGTAATTGCTCAAAGGCCACGCCTCGCCGCACTTCGTCCTTGATCTCCTGATATGAGCACCCTTCACGCTCCAATTTGCGGCGGAAGGTGCTGGGGCTCAGGTGTTGCTCGAGGGCGAAGTCCTGCAAGGTCGGCCATTCGCTGTAGTCGCTGTTGCGCAGGCGCTGGTGGACTTGCGAGGCCAGGCCATGTTGGTTGCGGAAGCGGATCACCAGCCATTGCGGGGCCGTGCGCAGGAATACTTTCAGTGAGGCCAGATCTTGAACCACCGGCAGGCGCAGGTAGTGGCTGGCGAATTCGATTTCGGTGCGCTCGGCGCCGAAGGTCAGGTTGGGGCCCCACAGCAGGCGGTCATCGCTGAGGGACACGCGTTCATGACGGAAGTCCGCGCGATCGATGGGGATGCGTCGCCCCCCGAGCCAGCACAGCAGACTGATCATCAGCACCAGGAACGTCTCTTCGCCGAAACGGCTGAGATCGTCGTTTTGCGCATGGGTCTCCAGGCTGATGATTGCGCGCTTGCCGCGCACGGTCAGGGTGCCGCGAAAGTCGCGCAGGAACAGACCGAAATTGGCCAGGCACTGGCGCATGGCTTTGTGCAGGTCGGGCTCCTGAATCAAGGCACGGCAGATCAACGCGAAGCTGCCCGGCGGCATGCCGTGGGAGTCGAGGCGGAAAAACTCGTCGTTCAATTCGCGGATCTGAATCAACCACAGCTCGGCAAACGCGCTGGCCGACACCCGCGCCGTGGGCTCAGACAACAACGCCGGGTCGATACCGGCCTGCTCCAGCGCAGCCTTCAGGCGCTGCGGATCTTGCGCCAGTGCATGGATCATTGCCTGCACGAAATAAACGGCAACCGAGTCGTTTTCCCGCATGTGAACGTTTCTCTCCCTAACACTTGAACTGGCAAAAAACGCCAGCACCGTTGAACAGTTGCGGCATAGGACAACCGGGCTGCCGGTTCTAGACTCGCGGCCAATAGTACGCCTTCGACCGTTGTCACGGCCAAGGTATCGCACGGTATGACCGGAAGGACGGCAACATGAATCTGCAAAACATTGGCGTGATCGGCGCGGGCACCATGGGCAACGGCATTGCGCAGGTCTGTGCGCTGGCTGGCTTCAACGTGACCCTGATCGACATCTCCGACAGTGCCCTGCAAAAGGCCCTGGCAACCGTCAGCAAAAACCTTGATCGCCAGGTCGCCAAGGAAACGTTGACCGAGGAGCAGAAGAACGCAGCCCTCGACAAGATTCGCACCAGCACCCAATACGATAGCCTGCAGAACGCGCAACTGGTGATCGAAGCGGCCACCGAAAACCTCGATTTGAAACTGCGCGTGCTGCAACAAATTGCCGCGCAGGTCAGTGCCGAGTGCGTGATTGCTTCCAACACCTCGTCGCTGTCGATTACCCAACTCGCCGCCAGCGTCAGCCAGCCTGAGCGCTTCATCGGCCTGCACTTCTTCAACCCGGTGCCGGTGATGGGCCTGATTGAAGTGATTCGCGGCCTGCAAACCAGCGACAGCACGCATGCCCTCGCCCTGGACATGGCGACAACCCTGGGCAAAACCGCGATCACCGCCGGCAACCGCCCGGGTTTCGTGGTCAACCGGATTCTGGTGCCGATGATCAACGAAGCGGTTCTGGTATTTCAGGAAGGTCTGGCCAGTGCCGAAGACATCGACGCTGGCATGCGTCTGGGCTGCAACCAGCCGATCGGCCCGCTGGCCCTGGCGGACCTGATCGGTCTGGATACCCTGCTGGCCATTATGGAAGCCTTCCACGACGGCTTTAACGACAGCAAGTACCGCCCTGCTCCACTGCTCAAGGAAATGGTCGCCGCCGGCTATCTGGGGCGCAAAACAGGACGTGGATTCTATGCCTATGCCTGAACGTTGCTCGCGCTTTGCCGAGTACCGGGACAAAGTGCTGGAGTTGTTCTCCAGCAAGGGTTTCGGTCAGGTCGGCATGCGTGAACTGGCCGCGTGCCTGGGGCTCTCCCCGGGCTCGTTGTATCACCATTACCCGAGCAAGCAGCACTTGCTGCTCGACCTGATTGAGGAGTTCTACGAAGAACTGCTGGCGACCTTGGGTCGCCTCGATCAAAAGGGCCCGGCCAAACGCGACAAACTGCAAAGCCTGATCCGCGCGCATTTGAATCTGCACCGGGAAATGCCCTGGCATTTCCGTCTGGCGGAGCGTGACGCCGGTTGCCTCAATGACGAGCAACAAGCGCGCGTCCGGCAATTGCGCGAGCAATACGAACAGCGATTACTGCTGATGATCGGCACCAAATCCCGGGTCGGTGAACAGGCGCAACGTGCCACTGCGCACGCCATCGCCAACTTGCTCAACAGCGCCCCCAGTTGGTTGATGCAACATTCGCTGAACGAACATGAGCATGATGAACTGCTGGAGAACCTGGTGAGTGGGGCCATTGAGCGCCTGCTTCGGCCCTCGGCACCGCGTGCAGTGGCCTGAGGAGTTGACGCAATGTCAGCACACCGAGGCCGCTAAACGTCATAAAACCCAGCGTTTCAATAGAAAAAACATCTAAAAAAATTTTGCCAATCACTCCCTCTAACGCTTTGCTAATGGCGTCCAATCACTGCGGAGCTGACGGTTAATCCAACCTCGTTCGGCTTCCTTCGCTACCGGGAGCAAATCATGAAAATCAATCCCTACCTGATCTTCAACGGCGACTGTAAAGCGGCCTTCACCTTCTATGCCCAAAGCTTGCCCGGCAAGATCGAAGCCATGATGACCTTCGGCGAGACGCCGGCCGGCGAACACGTGCCGACGGATCTTCACAACCTGATCATTCACACCCGACTCGTCGTGGGGGATCAGGCCATCATGGGGTCCGACACCACTCCGGATCGTCCTGTCGATGATATGGCCGGTTTTTCGGTATCGCTGAATGTCGACAGCATCGCGGAAGCTGAACGCGTCTTCGCGGCCTTGTCGAAAGACGGCACCGTGCAAATGCCGCTGGAACAGACGTTTTGGGCGGCGCGTTTCGGCATGCTGGTGGACCGTTTTGGTGTGTCGTGGATGGTCAATTGCGAGAAGGATCAGTGACCGTCAGGCATGAAAAAGCCCAACCTGAAATGGCTAATGCCGATCAGTTAAGGCGTAAAACCTGTGGGAGCGAGCCTGCTCGCGATGGCGGATTGTCAGGCAACGCAAGTGTTGACTGTGCCACCGTCTTCGCGAGCAGGCTCGCTCCCACAAGGATTGCTGCGTTCAACGCCTTAACTGATCGGCATTAGCCTGAAATAGCTGGGTTTTCTGGCCTGACTCACTATTGCCGAAGGGCTCAGCCCTTTACGCACACCACCTGACGCAGGGTGTGCAGCACTTCCACCAGTTCGCGCTGGGCGTGCATGACGTGGTCGATGTCCTTGTAGGCCATCGGGATTTCATCGATGACCGCCGCATCTTTGCGGCACTCGACGTGGGCGGTGGCGCGGATCTGGTCTTCGACGGTGAACAGGCTTTTCGCCTTGGTGCGACTCATGGTGCGGCCGGCGCCGTGGCTGCAGGAACAGAACGATTGCTCATTGCCAAGCCCGCGGACGATGAAGCTTTTCGCGCCCATCGATCCGGGAATAATCCCCAACTCGCCCTTCTTCGCCGACACCGCGCCCTTGCGGGTGACGAGTATGTCCTGACCAAAGTGCCGCTCTTTTTGCACGTAGTTGTGGTGGCAGTTGACCGCCTCCAGCGCCACCTCAAAGGGCTTGCTGATCACTTTGCGTGTCGCCTGAATCACCGATTGCATCATCAATGCACGGTTCTGTCTGGCGAAGTCCTGGGCCCAGCCCACGGCTTCGACGTAGTCATTAAAGTGGCGGCTGCCTTCGTTGAAGTAGGCCAGGTCACGGTCCGGCAAGTTGGCGAGGTGCTGGCGCATGTCGGCCTGGGCCAGTTGAATGAACAGGTTGCCAATGGCGTTACCGACCCCGCGTGAACCGCTGTGCAGCATGAACCAGACCCGGTTGGTCTCATCCAGGCACACCTCAATGAAATGGTTGCCGCTGCCCAACGTACCCAAGTGCACGCGGTTATTGGTGTTGGCGAGTTTCGGGTACTTGGCGGTGATCGCCTTGAAGCGTGAATCCAGTGCGGCCCAGGCCTGATTGGCCTGTTTCGGAACACTGTCCCAGGCACCTTTGTCCCGAGCGCCACGAACCATGGTGCGGCCGTGGGGCACCGCTTTTTCGATGGCACAGCGCAAGCCGTGCAGGTTGTCGGGTAAATCAGCCGCCGTCAGCGTGGTGCATGCGGCGATCATGCCGCAGCCAATGTCGACCCCGACGGCAGCCGGAATGATCGCGCCCACCGTCGGAATCACACTGCCGATGGTCGAGCCCTTGCCCAGATGGACGTCAGGCATAACCGCCAGGTGTTTGAAGATGAACGGCATCTTCGCGGTGTTGATCAACTGTTGCCTGGCTTCGTTTTCTACCGGGACGCCTTCGGTCCAGAGTTTGATCGGTTTGCCGTGGGCGACTTCCAGTAGTTGATAGGTCGGTGTTTGCATGATGTGCGATTTTTTCTCAACTGCCTGCACCGCCATGTGCTTCCTCAAAGAAGTAATCTTTCCAACTGTCAGCCTTGTTTTTCAGCACACCTAACGCCTGCAGTTGCTCGGCGTAGATATAGGTTCGCTGTGGCACCACAGTAAAGTCGATTTCGGGGTCGGCGACGATCTTCTCAACCAAGGGTAAGGATAGTTTCGATTGCTCCACACGGATATAGGTCTGGGCTGCCGCCGACTTATCGGCCTTGATGATTTTCTCGGCCTCGGCCAGCGCCGCGTAAAACGCCTTATAGGTTTTCGGGTTTTCGTCGTGGAATTTCTCAGTGGTGTACAGCACATTAAACGTGGCCTGGCCACCCAGCACGTCGTAGGAACTCAGCACCTTGTGCACGTTGGGACTTTGCAGTTCCTGGTACTGGAACGGCGGGCTGGAAAAATGTGAGTTGATCTCCGAACCGCCAGCAATCAGCGCCGACGTCGCATCGGGATGGGCCAAGCTGATCGAGATGTCGTCAAACTTTTTGAAATTGTCCGCGCCAAACTGCTTGGCCGTTTCGATCTGTAAAGTGCGCGACTGGAACCCTACCCCCGCCGCCGGCACCGCGATGCGGTCCTTTTCGGTGAAGTCCTTGAGGCTTTTTACGTTCGGATTATTGGTCAGCAGGTAGTTGGGCATCGACCCCAGTGAAGCGATGGCCTTGACGTTCTGTTTGCCCTTGGTCCGGTCCCAGATCGTCAACATCGGCGGCACGCCTGCCGAGACAACATCCAGCACGCCGGCCAGCAACGCTTCGTTCATTGCGGTGGCACCCGAGATGCTGTTCCAGTCGACCTTGATGTCGAGGCCCTGCTCCTTGCCATGTTTCTCGATGAGCTGCTGGTCGCGCACCACATCCAGAATCAGGTAACCGATACCAAATTGCTGGGCAATGCTGATTTTGCCTTCGGCCTGAACGACAGGACTGAGTAACGCACTCAGCGCCGCCACGGAAGTGGCCAACAGGGTCAATGCGTTGCGCTTGAAAGGTGTCGTCATGAAAACCTCAAGGTGACTGAGCCTCTAATGCCGATAAGTTAAGGAATGACACAGTCCGTAGCAGCTGGCGAAGCCTGCGTCCGGCTGCGCAGCAGTCGTGAAATCAGACGATGCGGCGTGTCAGGAAGACCTCGCAAACTCAGGTTTCACGACTGCTGCGCAGCCGGACGCAGGCTTCGCCAGCTGCTACAAAGTGCGTTTTGGCTGAACTGACTGTCGGGGTCAGAGCTTGGCGATCGAGACCTCGGTGGATTTGACGAAGGCAATCACTTCGCTGCCCACTTTCAATTCGAGGTCACGCACCGAGCGGGTGGTAATCACTGAGGTAACAATTCCAGAGGCGGTTTGCACGTCGATTTCGGACACCACTTCGCCCTGGACGATTTCCTTGATGACGCCTTTGAACTGATTACGGACGTTGATCGCTTTGATGGTCATGATGAGGTTTCCTGTCTGATGGCGGGCGTATCCGTTCGGATGCGCAGGCCCTCAAAGTGCACCACCGGCACAAACAACAAAAGGAATAAATAATTATCTATTTATTCCTTTTTTGAATATAAAACCGTCATGCCATCGCCAAATTTGCGTGCACTACAACCATTCGTCGTATGGGGAAACCCTGGACGCAAATGCTCCAAGTGTCTGGCGCGGGGATTGCACAGGCCGGCCGTAGCCGCACGGAAACGACGTAATTCTGACGCGGCAACAATCAAATTAATAATTAAGGACCCCAGCGCAACGCTTGGTGAGTCACCCGGAGATTTAACGTGTCAACCCTCAGTGAAATCGCAGCGAACCACGCGAGAATGGCTAAAACAAAGGTACAAGAGTCGACCGGATTGATTGAGCGGCACGTGCACATTGTGGGTGGCTTCGAAGTCCCTTGCCTGGAAGAACAACCGCATATTCCACTGCACCTGATGGCTGGCGTGCAGGACAACCACCTCGGACAGGTACCGGCCTACCAGCTCTGAGCGTGTTTGCGCACCAAGAAGTGGCACCAATCGATTGATGACCACTTCTTGCGCACTTATTTGGTGCGCTGAAGACGAGCCGATGATCGTTCCCACGCTCCGCGTGGGAATGCCTCCAGGGACGCTCCGCGTTCCAGTCACACCTCCGGCGTCGAGCCGGGCACCGATTTGACGCAGAGCGTCAGGGGCTGCATTCCCACGCAGAGCGTGGGAACGATCATTCAGCGGAGTTACTCCGAAGGCCGTGCCCGCAACCGCCGCCCAATCACATCCAGCACGTCGCATCCATCCCGCAATGGAATGGCGCACAGCATCGCAAAATCACTAAGGATGAACGACTCACACTCAACCGAACCTCGCATCGACATGTTTTCCAGCACCTGCGTGACGGCACGAATTCGATAGTTGGCGGCGTCATACAAAACATCGAGCGGAGCGTGGGTATCGACGAACAGCGTGGGCATGTCGGTGCAGTTGCTGGTGAGGGCCATGAAGCGGTTGTTGGGGTGGGGGGTTGGTTTTTCATAGGGTGGATCGGGGTGAAGTGTTTTCATTTTTTAGAGACCTTGGAGTATGTATTTGAAGCTACCAACGGCCTTTCCTACGGGCTTGGGTGGCAGCCGTGCGCGGGAGTAGGAAACTGAGATACTCCAACTCAGCCACGTCGAAACGTGTCCCGCACACAGCCGCCGCGAAGGATATTACGGACTCGATATAAGCGCCGCAATCAATCGACAGTACTGATGCACGTTGGAGTAAGGGTTCCTACACCCTGCCGCTGCATTTGCAGCGACAGCCATAGACTATCCATGGATCTCACTTCACACCAGTTCATGGAAACCGCTGCAGGTTGAAGGAAACTTCCGACGAACTTGTCCAGAAATTTCGTAATAATAACGATTGTGTTAAAAAGAACTTAAACATGCCGTAGTGCTGGCGATTGGCATTGAGAATGCCGATGCGTGGGATTCCAGATTGACAGCCGCCACCTGCTCCATCACCAGTTGGCCCGATCCTCAAGACTCGCTTTAAGAAGGTCTTCCTTCCAGGCCTCCTGAGCCAACAAATAGACATCTTGAAGAAATCCACGGGAATCCTCCAATGCATACCACTCGCCACGCGGCCAACTCCCCGCATCTTCTTCGTTTATATCAAACAAACTCTGAAAATCATAAGACGCATCGCTTAGCTTTTCCGCAAGAAAATCCAGCAGCACGAGCTTATGTCGATAGGACAGATAACCTAGATTCAAGCTGTATCTTTTGATCAGCTCCGCTCTGTCAAAGCGATCATTAGGATTAAATACTTCCAGCTCCACACCCCGAGTTTCCTCGCGATCATAAACATCAAAGACGCCAATAAACCACATCAAATCGGGCTGGAACTCTTCGTTTGAAAATGGATCTCGCAACATTATTTGCTCTCCGCAGGAAAACCTGTAAAAGGCCGACGCACATTGTCCTTATCGAACTTAATTTCAAACCAATTCAAATCTTCATTTAGTGTTGGGTTGCGAGCGTCTCTCCTGTTTGGTTTATAACCACGCCCAGCCCCAGGTAGCTCCATCCTTACAATCGGGTAATTATTGTGATCCTTCCCTGTATGCGGGCTCAAACCTAACACTTCCCTTGTCATAGCTTTATTCAATGCTCCCAAATGCATACGCCAGTTTCTGAATTGAGAGCTCAAGTTCCCTCTAGCGCCTCTCGCAACCTCACCGGTATGAGGATCGGCACCATTAACTGCTCGTTGTTTGAGCGCTTGGTCAGATATTTCTGAGCTGTGTTTTTTGACTGTGTGCATGTCATATTTTTCTTCCATTTCCGTAACACGCCGCTTCGCATTCGCTTCCGCTAGTTCATCAATCCGCGCCCTTCGCTGATCACCTGTCAGCTTTGGCAGCGCCGGCTCACCCTCATCAACCTTAACGCCAGTCGTATCATCCGGCGCCTGACACCCAGACTTACCCGACTGCGGACAGTTCCCGCTCAACCCCAACGGATCAACCCACCCCGTCGGATTCGGCGTGTACTGGTACTGATTCAACCCACCCGCCAACTTGATCGGATCAGGCGTCAGATACCGTCCAACATCCGGATCATAGTACCGATGCCGGTTGTAGTGCAGGCCGCTCTCGGCGTCGAAATACTGCCCTTGAAAGCGCAACGGTTGTTCAAGCTCCTCGCCCCCGCCCAACGCCAGGTGCGTGACCTTGCCGTAGGCGTTGTACTTCGCCGACCAGACAATCTCGCCACCAAAATCGGTCAGTTCCTGCGGTGTGCCGAGGTGGTCGAGTTGGTAGTAAAACGGGCAAGCCTTGCGCGGGCCTTTGCCGTCGAGCATCGCCAGCGGGCGGAAGCTGCCCGGTTCGTAGACGTAGCTGCGGTAGTGTTCGCGGCTGCTTTCGGCGACGAGGTTGTCGCCCTGCCAGAAGAACTCGGTGGTGTGGCCGTCGATGGTTTTGCTGATGCGGCGGCCGAAGGCGTCGTAGCGATAGTTGGCGCAGCGGCCATCCGGGGTGGTGACGCCGACCAGGCGGTGCTGGCAGTCGTAGCGGTAGTCGGTGACGAGTTTTTGTGCGGTGCCGCGGCGTTCGCGGATGAGGTTGCCGAAGGCGTCGTAGTCGTAATGGCGGTCGCCTTGCAGGAGCAGGCGATTGCCCAGCACTTTCGCGGCGCCGGGGCGGTCCTGCATCAGCAGGTTGCCGGCCGGGTCGTGGGCGAAGGTTTCCGGCGGGTCGTCGCGGGTGTGGCGGACGCGGGTCAGGCGGTTGAGTGGGTCGTAGGTGTAGTTGCGCTGGCCGTGGCGGGTGTCGGCGAGGCTGTCGAGATTGCCGTTAGCGCTGTAGGCATAGTCGCGGCGATACAGCGGTTGCTGCTGTTGGCTGACCGCCTGAGCCTTCAGACGGCCCTGATCGTCGTAGGCATATTCGCTGAGCAACTGGCCTTGCTGGCGTTGCTGCTCGCGCCCAAAGGCGAACTGGTGAGTGGTGAGCCGTGCGCCGTTGAGGTCGATGGCGGTGAGTGCGCCGCCCTTGGCGTGGTGGTAGTCGAGTTTGCTGCCGTCCGGCAGGCGCAGGCGCTTGAGTTGGCCGCAGGCGTCGTAGCCATAGCGCAGGGTGCCCCAGCCCTGATGCTCGGTGATCAGCCGGTCCTGTGGGTCGTACTCGAATTCCAGCGGATGGTCGTGGCCGTCGTCGACGCCAATCAGCCGACCGAGGCTGTCGTAGCGGTATTTGACCTGGATGCCGTCGGGCAGGGTTTTGACCAGCAACCGCCCCGCCGCATCCCGCTCGTAAGCGGTGATCAGCTGCGAACCGTCAGCGCCGAATTCGGTTTTCTCCAGCAGATGGCCATTGAGGTCGTAGGCGTAGGCCGTGCGTTGGCCGTCGAAACCGGTTTCCTGTCGGATCAATCCACCGGGGGTGTAGTCCAGTCGATATTTGTCGCCGGATTCGTTTTCGATTTCCGTGAGCAGCAGCTGCGCGTTGTCGTAGCGGTATTGCAGCTGGGTGCCGTCGGCATTGAGGCGGCGGCTGACCAGGTGCAGGTCGTCGAGGTATTCGTAGCGCGTGATGCGGCCGAGTTCGTCGCGTTCGGCGGTGATTTTGCTGTAGGCGTTGTAGCTGTAGGCGCGGCTCGCCCCAGTGGGAAGGATCGTCTGGATCAGTCGGCCAACGGCATCCCATTGCGACTTCGTGACCGCACCGTGTTCGTCCTGACGGGTAAGCTGCCGCCCCAAGGCATCGTAGGAAAACCGCCGCTGCCCACCGTCCGGCAACGTTTCCTCAACCAGCTGCCCCAATGCGTTCCAGACGAACACATGTCGACTGGTGTCCGGGTAACGGATCGACAGCAGCTGACCTTTGGCGTCGTAGTGGTAATGGGTGACCTGACCGTCAGGATCGATGGCCTCGGTGACATCGCCCTGCGCATTGCGCTGCCAGGTCCACACGGCTTTGCCGCGATAACGTGCGTGCAGGAAACCGTTGCGGTACTCGTAGGCCGTCGGCTCGTCTTCTGACGGAATCAGCGCCACCAGCCGTCCGACTTCGTCGTAGCGGTATTCAGTGACGGCGCCGAGCGGGTCCTGTTCGGCAACCAGCCGCCCCTGATCGTCGTAGGCCTTGAGCTGTTCGCCGCCATCCAGTTCGACCTTGCGCACCAGCCGCGCCTGGTCGTCGTGGACGTAAACTTCTTCGCTGCCGTCGAGGTTGTGCACGGTGACGCTGCCCGCGTCATCCCAGACATAGCGTGCGTCCATCTGCGCAAACGACGCCCAGTGGCGGATGCAACGCGCCGCTTTGCCGGACCGTTCCCACTCCCAAAAGAAACTCGCGCCACCGGCCAGTTGCCGCTGGAGAATGACGTGCTGGTCGTCGTAGTCGTAGCGTTCGCTTTCGCCGGCGGCGTTGCTCGCTTCGATCAGTTGCGCGCGTTCGTCGTAGGCGTAACTGACCAGGGTTTGCTCAGTCTTCCAGCACGCCTCGAGGGTCTGCGCCGGGACAAAGACCTGATAGTCGATGGCGACCAAATGGCTGCGTTCATAGCGCAAGCGCAAGGCGCGGCCTGCGCCGTTGCTGAGGCGCTGGATGCGGTCCTGGCGGTCGCGACTGATGCGCAGGCGGTTGTCGTAGGCGTCGCTGATCGTGGTCAATCGACCGTTACGGAAGTGATAAAACCGCGCGTCGTCACCGGCCCGGGCGAGGATCAATTCTTCGGGTTCAGCCCCGAGATAAATCGCGGCGCGCGACAGGCTGTTGTGAATGGCCGGGCGTTCGGCGGACGGCAGCGGGAATGTAGTGCGACGGTTTTCGTGGTCGATCCAGATGACCGTGTCGCCGTCGATTTCCAGGCAATGGGATAAGGAATGGCTCCAGCCAAACCCGAGGCCGCAGTCGATCTCGGCGGCGCTGGTGCGATAAAGCCGGGTGAAGTCGAACGGCAGGAGGCCGCCCAGCGAACCGTCGGTGAGGGTCAGCAGTTCTTCGCCGGTGACCATCGACACCGGGCATTTGTTGGTGGCGGTTTTGTTGGCGGAATCGGCACTGTCGCCGTTGGGGTTTGTCGCCTGATCCGGGACGTTGTCGTGGTGTTCGTTTTGCTTGAGGGTGGTGTTGCGCTTGGCATCCCAGCGCAACTGCATCCGGCCTTTTTTCAGACCTGCCGCGACACCGCGCGCGGCGACGGCTTTGTACTGGTCGACGTACTTCATGAAGGTCGTGAGGATGCTGAAAGTCGCCTCGACGAAACGTATCGCGAGACCCGCCAACACCATCCCGTACTTGATGCCACGAAGCTTCAGATAGGCTACGGCTGCGGGCACACCGATACCCGTAAAAGCCAGCGCCGACGCAATCAGAATATCGATCAGCACTGTAACGATGACGTGACTGGCCACTTCCGCCGAGTTACCAGCAATTTCGCTAGGTGGTAACGCTGAAAGCCACATACTCGCGGCACGAAACAGCAGACAAAGCGCCGCTTCATCACTTGCCAGCAGCATGGCTTTTTCCATCGCGGCAGGGGATCGCTCCGCCAGCTCGATGAGTTTTTGCGCACTGCTACCAAGCTGTTCAAGGTGAGCACCAGGATTTTTAAGGATGTCAAAGACAAGGCTCAGACCATCCCAAACACCCATGACCGCGGCCCAACCTCCCGCCAGCAATCCGTTCCCGGCGGCCGCAAATGTCGACTGTGACCATTGCGGCTTAAACCCTGCCCACTCACTGCGCAGCCAGCCCTCCAGCGCTGCGCTCAGGCCTTTATAAGAATCAAAAAGCTTGTCGATTTGCTTCGGCGTGACTTCACTCTGAACATGAACACGGTAGAACTTGCCGGGGGTCCCCTTAAACTGCCCTTTACCGTTTTCATCGAGCGTGATCGACTTGCTCTCGCCGCCATCCATGGCAATCACATCAACCGAGATATTCCCCAACGGGATGTCGTAAACCGATTCGAACTTGCTCTCGATCTCTAGCTTTCCACCCTTCGAGCACTGCACGACGGTAGAGAAAAATTCGTCGTCGCCACTGCTCACCGTGGTGCTGGCATCACCGAATCGGATGATCCGCTCCATGCCCATCAGCGACGGCAAATCAGCCACACGGCTGGCTTGGTCCGCCTTCTGGTTAAACCAACCCTTCAACTGTTCGCGATAAAGCGTCAGCGTGTGCGGAAAACTGTCGAGTTCCTGCTCGATGCGGGCGATGTGGGTCATCAACGCACCGAACGGCATGGAGTGGAGTGGAAAATCGGGTCGAACATGAGCAATCCCTCGCGCAGAAAATGGGGCGCGCGAGACTTTGCAGGGGATCAGTCAGGAAAGAAGTCAGAGAAGTAGGCGATGCCTGTAGGGAAAATCCGTAAATATGCATCCACAAACAACAGGCAAGCTAAAACGCAAACGTGGCGTGAGGTTTCCCTCACGCCACGTTTGTTTATCTACCTCAGGAGGCTAGAACCCAGCGGTTTCAACCGTCAGTTCGACGCGGTTTCCCGAATCAGCTTCTTGTTGATTTTGCCGACGCTGGTCCTGGGGATCTCGGCGACGAACTTGAACTGCTTGGGGATTGCCCATTTGTTGATGCGCCCACACTCGACAAACGTCAGCAGGTGCGCTTCGAGTAGCTGCTTGTCGAGGTACTGCCCCGGCTCGCACACCACCATGGCCATGGGCCGCTCGCCCCACTGTTCATCGACGATGCCGACGACCGCGACGGACATCACTGCGGCGTGTTCGCTGATCAGGCTCTCCAGTTCCAGCGAGCTGATCCACTCGCCGCCCGTCTTGATCACGTCCTTGATGCGGTCTTTGATTTCGACGCCACCCATCGGGTCGATCGAAGCCATGTCGCCCGTGTGCATCCAACCGTCGAGCCAGAGCTCGGCGCCCTTTTCGGGTTCTTTCAAATACCCCTGGGTCAGCCAAGGCGCGCGGACCACGATTTCGCCCAACGACTCACCGTCATGGGCAACATCGTTGCCGCTGGCATCGATGATTTTCAGGTCAACCATGGGCACCGGTGTGCCGGTCTTGATGCGGGTAGCCAATTGTTCTTGCATGGGTTGTTTGAGCACGTCATCACGCAGGTAACTCAGGCACAGCAGCGGGCAGGTTTCCGACATGCCATAACCGCTGTGCACCACCATGCCTTTGGCGCTGGCTTCGCTGGCGATACCGAGAGTCAGCGCGCTGCCGCCCAGGAGCATTTTCCAGCCATCAAAACGAGTCTGTTTCCCGGCTTCGCAGTTCAGGATCATCTGCAAAATGGTCGGTACGCAATGGGAAAAGGTGACCTTCTCCTCACGATAAAGTTTGACCAGGGTGTTGGGCTCATAGCGGCCCGGGTACACCTGTTTGATCCCCATCAGGGTGGCGACATACGGCACACCCCACGCATGCACGTGAAACATCGGCGTGATGGGCATATACACGTCATCGGAACGCAGCAGCGGCTGGCCTTGATAGACACCCAGGGTGCCGACGGCGTTCAAGGTGTGCAGGACCAATTGGCGGTGGGTGAAATACACCCCTTTCGGGTCGCCGGTGGTGCCGGTGGTGTAGAACAGGGTTGCGACCGAGTTCTCATCGAAATCGGGGAATTCATATTGGTCTGACGCTTGGGACAGCAGGTGCTCGTACTCACCCAACACCGGCAACGACGTTTCGGTAGCCGTGTCGTCCGTCAGTTGCAGGTAACCTTTGACGGTCGTGAGTTGACCCTGGATCTGTTCGAGCAAAGGCAGGAAGTCATCATGCACCAGCACCAGATCGTCTTCGGCGTGGTTCATGGTGAAGAGCACTTGATCCGGAGAAAGACGGATGTTCACCGTATGCAACACCGCACCAATCATCGGTACGGCAAAGAAGCATTCCAGGTAGCGATGGCTGTCCCAGTCCATCAGCGCCACGGTGTCACCGGCTTTCACGCCGGCTGCCGTCAAGGCGTTGGCCAGTCTGCGAATCCGCTTGTTGAGCGTCTCGTAGCTGTAGCGCAGTTTGTCGGCATAGACGATTTCCCGACCCGGCTCGTAGCGCACACCGGACAGCAATAATTGCTTGATCAGCAAGGGGTAGGCATAGGCGCCTTCGGCGGGCGGAATTATTTTTGTCGCCATCATGATTAGAGTTCCTGGTCCTTTATTGTTGGCTCAGTGCCCCTCGGTGCACACAGGTGCAATCGACTCCCGACGCGGTGCCGGGAGTCGCGGGGGCCTGGCAATCAGAACTGCGTTGCGTCCAGTTGGTAGAGGCACTCGCTTCCGGCCTTGACCGAAGCGCTCAATGAATGAATGCGCGGTAGTAGGCGAGCGAAGTAGAAGCGTGCGGTGGCCAGTTTGCTGACGTAGAAGTCGTCCTCGGCTTGCTTGCCGATGGCGGTCTTGGCCATCAGTGCCCACATGTAGGCGTAGGCCACGTAACCGAAGGCTTGCAGGTACTCGACCGAGGCCGCGCCGATTTCATTCGGGTTGGCTTTTGCCCGGTCCAACACCCATGCGGTCAACTCGTCGAGCGTGTCCACGGCAGCGTTCAACGGCTTGCTGAACTCGTTGAGTTCCTCGCTGGCGTTGGCGGCGAAGTCGCGAATTTCGGAGGCGAACAAGCGGTAAAGCGCCCCGCCACTGCCAACGATCTTGCGCCCGACCAGGTCCAGCGACTGGATGCCGTTGGTGCCTTCGTAGATCTGGGTGATGCGCACGTCACGCACCAGTTGCTCCTGGCCCCACTCGCGGATATAGCCGTGGCCGCCGAAAATCTGCTGGCCGTGGATGGTAGTCTCCAGCCCCATGTCGGTCAGAAACGCCTTGGCCACCGGGGTCAGCAGCGACACCAGCTCTTGCGCACGATTGCGGGTTGCCTGGTCTTCGCTGTACTTGGCGGTGTCCAGTTGCAGGGCCACGTAGCTGGAGAACGCACGACCGCCTTCGTTCAAGGCTTTCATGGTCAACAACATGCGCCGCACGTCCGGGTGGACGATGATTGGGTCGGCAACCTTGTCCTTGTTCTGTGCACCCGTTGGCGAACGGCTTTGCAGACGGTCACGGGCGTATTCGACGGCGTTCTGATACGAGCGCTCGCCCAGCGACAGACCCTGAATGCCTACGCCCAGACGCTCGTAGTTCATCATGGTGAACATCGCCGCCAAGCCCTTGTTCGGCGCATCGACGATCCAGCCAGTGGCGCCGTCAAAGTTCATCACGCAGGTGGCGGAGGCCTTGATTCCCATCTTGTGCTCGATGGAGCCGCAGGACAGCGCGTTGCGCTCGCCCAGGGAACCGTCGGCATTGACCAGCACCTTGGGCACCAGAAACAGGGAAATACCCTTGGGGCCGGCCGGCGCATCCGGCAGTCGGGCCAGTACCAGGTGAATGATGTTTTCGGTCAGGTCGTGCTCACCGCCGGTGATGAAGATCTTGCTGCCACTAACCTTGTAGCTGCCGTCGGCCTGAGGCTCGGCGCGGGTGCGAATCAGGCCCAGGTCGGTACCGGCATGGGCCTCGGTCAGGCACATCGAACCGGTCCAAGTGCCGGCGTACATGTTTGGCAGGTAACGTTCTTTGAGTTCTTCGCTGGCGTGGGCGTTGATCGACAGGCACGCGCCGGCAGTCAGCATCGGGTACAGGCCGAAGGACAGGCCGGCCGAGTTGACCATCTCTTCGACTTGAGCCGAAATCGCCTTGGGCATGCCCATGCCACCAAACTGCGGATCACCACCGACGCCGACCCAACCGCCTTCGGCGAACGCCTGATACGCGGCGACAAAACCGTCTGGCGCGGTGACCGCGCCGTTGGTCCAGGTGCAGCCTTGTTCGTCGGCACTGCGGTTCAGCGGTGCGATCACTTCACCCGTGATCTTGCCGGCCTCTTCAAGGATCGCGGCAGCCGTCTCTTCGTCAATGACCTCGGCCAGGCCAGGCAAACTGGCCCATAGCTTGGACACCTCAAAGACTTCATTGAGGACGAAGCGCATGTCGCGCAAGGGAGCTTTGTATTCGGACATAGTGAACTTACTCAGGAGTAGTCAATGCATGAGGAACAAGCGGAGCGTGGGAGGTGCCGGCTTCATTGGCAGGCACCCCCAGGTCATCCGCAGCTGGATGAGTCTCCAGCGATTTTTCGCGCAGCAGGAAATACGACAGCGCAGGAATCAGGATCAGTGCGCCGAGCATGTTCCACAGGAACATGAACGTCAGCAGGATGCCCATGTCCGCCTGAAACTTGATCGGCGACCAGACCCAGCACACCACGCCCGCCGCCAGGGTGATGCCGACCAGGCCAACCACGCGACCGGTGAACGACACCGCGTTACGGTACGACTCGGACAGCGACAAGCCTTGACGCTGGAAATGCAACTGCACACTCAGCAGGTACAGCGCGTAGTCCACGCCGATCCCCACCCCCAGCGCGATCACCGGCAACGTCGCCACTTTCACGCCGATGCCCATGGCCACCATCAAGGCTTCGCAGAGGATCGAGGTCAGGACCAGTGGCAACAGCGCGACCAGCGTCGCGCGCCAGCTGCGGAAGGTGATCAGGCAGAACAGGGTCACCGCTGCGTAGACGTACAGCAGCATGGTGTGATTCGCCTCGCGCACCACGATGTTGGTCGCCGCTTCGATACCGGCGCTGCCGGCGGCCAGCAGGAACTGGCGATCTTCGGTGCTGTTTTCCTTGGCAAACTTGTCGGCGATGGCGACCACCGAGTCCAGGGTTTCGGCCTTGTGGTCCTTGAGGAAGGCAATCACCGGCATCAGCGAGCAATTGTTGTTGAACAGCTCCGGGGAGTTGACCGAGGCTTGCTGCGCGGCGTAGTTCAGCACGTCCTGGTTGCGCTGGATGCTGTTGAGCTTGGGGTTGCCTTCGTAGGTCCCGGCGGTGATTTGCCGCACGGCGTTGACCAGCGACGTCGTCGCCCGCACACCCGGATCTTGTTGCAGTTCCCAGGCCAGACGGTCGGCCAGCACCAGCGTCTTGTAGTTCAGGCAACCTTCCGGCGCAGTCTTGATCATCACCGCGAACAGGTCGCTGGACAGCGCGTAATGCTGGGTGATGTAGGCGTTGTCACGGTTGTAGCGCGAATCGGCACGCAGCTCCGGTGCGCCACTTTCCAGGTCGCCAATCTTCAGGTTCAGGCTGACCATGAAGCCGCCGATGCCCATCAACAGCGCGACCAGTACCGCGCCGGTAGCCCACTTGCGGGTGGTGAAGCGGTCGAGTGCGTCCCACAATTTGCCGAAGCCTTTGTGCCGGTCGGCGCGGGTGTCGATCTTCAGGGCGCGTTCGGCCGCCTTGGCGCCGACGCCGACATACGACAGCGCCACCGGCATCAGCAGCAGCGAGGTGAAGATCAACACCGCGACACCGATACTGGCGGTGATCGCCAGGTCCTGGATCACCGGAATGTCGATCAGCATCAACACGGCAAAGCCCACAGCGTCGGCCAGCAGCGCGGTGACGCCGGCAATGAACAGACGGCGGAAGGTGTAGCGCGCGGCGATCAGTTTGTGGGTGCCACGGGCGATGTCCTGCATGATGCCGTTCATCTTCTGCGCGGCGTGGGACACGCCGATGGCGAAGATCAGGAACGGCACCAGCACCGAGTACGGGTCGATGGCATAGCCCAGCCAGGCGACGATGCCCAGCTGCCAGACCACCGCGATCAGCGAACAGCCGACCACCAGCAGGGTGCTGCGCACGCAACGGGTGTAGCCGTAAATGATGATCAGCGAGGTGATCACGGCCAGGCCGAAGAACATCATCACCTGAATCAGGCCATCGATCAGGTCGCCCATCAATTTGGCAAAACCGATCACCCGGACCTTGTAGTGGCCCTTGCCTTCTTCGCCGGACTTGCGCGCGGCACTGTCACCGCCGTATTCGATCTTGTCGCGCAACTGCTCTTCGAGCATCTGCGAGAACTGATGGTAATTGATGCTCTGACCAGTGGCCGAGGCCTTGTCCATCAGCGGCACGATCAGCATGCTGGATTTGAAGTCGCTGGCCACCAGGCTGCCGACGATACCGGCACGGGAAATGTTCTGGCGCAGTTGCTCGATTTCTTCCGGGTTGCCCTGGTAGGTGTCGGGCATCACCGAGCCACCCTGGAAACCTTCCTCGGTGACTTCGGTCCAGCGCACGGCCGGGCTCCACAACGACTTCATCCAGGCCCGGTCGACGCCCTCGGTGAGGAACAACTGATCGTTGACCTGCTTGAGCACGTCCAGGTATTCAGGGTCGAAAATATCGCCCTGGGTGTTTTCCACCACCACGCGTACCGAGTTGCCCAAACCACGCAGCGACTGGCGGTTTTCCAAGAAATTCTGGATGTACGGCTGGCTCTGCGGAATCATTTTTTCGAAGCTGGGACGCAGCTCCAGACGAGTGACCGCCATGAAGCCCAGCACCACGGTGGCAAGCGCCATCATCAGCATGAACACAGGGCGGTAGTTAAACACCAGCCGTTCCAGCAGGTTGCCGGAGCGACGGTCGAAATCACGCATGTCGCGGATCACCGGCATGGCTTCTTGTTTTATATTGCCCATGTCTGGGTTCTCGCTTTAAGGGTTCGAGGTCTTATCGACGGACAGCGCCAAGGCACCACGCAAACCAGCCACCACCAGCGAGCCGTTGGTGGCCTCGGTGGCGCCGGCTACCGGCGTCGGTACGGGTTGCTGAACCAGGTGCAATTGCGCGCCAGTGCCCTGGCTGACCAGCATCTGCCCACCCAGGGTGAACAGGCGGTAGTCGCCACGGTCATCGATGAGGCCGGCGGTGATACTGATGCGCAGGCCGCTGTCCAGCGCGGTCCAACTCTGGCCGCCGTCGGTGCTGCGCAATACGTTGCCGCGCAAGCCATAGACGAGCACTTCCCCTGGCTTGCCGAGCACGCCGAAAAAGCTGCCCTGATAAGGCGTCGGCACGGCGGCGAAGCGCTGGCTGGCGTCATCCCATTTGAGCAACAGGCCCTGCTCGCCGGCGATGTACAAGCCGTCACCGGTCGAGGCAATGGCGTTGAGGTGAAAGCCTTGCGGGTTGTCGGTGCGGTCCTGATACGGGGTCCAGGTTTGGCCACCGTCTTCAGTACGCAGAATCAGGTTGAACACGCCGACCACATAGCCGACCTGCTCATTGGCAAACCAGACGTCGAGCAAGGGTTTGTCCGCGCCCTGCTCCATCAGTCGCTGGCCTTCGGCGGCCCAATGCGACCATTCTTCGTTGTCAGGTTCGGCACTCGCCAACGCACCATAATGCTTGACCAGTAATTCACCGATCTGACGGCCGTCCAATTGCTTGCGCCAGGTCACGCCAGCATCGCTGCTGTGCAACACCACGCCATCATTGCCGACCGCCCAGCCTTCCCTGGCCGATGGAAAATTCACAGCACTGAGATCGGCACTCACTGGCACAGCTGCTTGCTGCCAGTGTTTGCCGCTGTCATCTGAATAGAGAATGTGTCCACGCTGCCCGACGGCTACCAATCGGTCGCCTGCGCGGGTCATGCCGGACAACGGACTGCTGACTGCCAACGCACTGACTTTGGCGGGCAGATCCAGCACATCGATATAGCCGGCCGCCTGAGTGACGCCCTGCGACAAGACAAGCACGGCGCCAAACGCCAACTGCAGGTACTTTTTGTACGAACCCATACCGCGTCCTCTTGGGAAAACCGCGTCAGGGACTGCAATGTGCAGCCCGACGTTAAAAACTGTCGCCGCGATGATCGGCTTGCACCGACCCTCGCGCGGTCACACGGCCTTGTGGGCCGTGGACCGTTGGACGCTTTGTTGCGGTTTGCTTAGCGAATGCCGGCGCCCGCCAGGGACTCCGACGACCACTGCGCCTTGGAGAGCGGATCGATGTACTTGATGCCGCCGTACGGGCCGACTACACCGTTGATGTTGTAGGAACCGCCCACCAGGTCATAGATCATGAACGGAGTGGAGTCAGGGACCTGCTTGTCATAGCTTTGGCTGAGGAAGGCAAACGAACCACGGTAGAGCTGACCACGAGCGTCATATTGATCCGAGGCCAAAGCGGTCCAGCTGTCTTCGTCAAGGTAGAAGCGACGCTTCTGGTAGATGTGACGAGCGCCAGCCTTGAGGTTGCCCTCGACGACCCATACACGGTGTTTTTCCCAACGAACGAAGTCCGGGGCCAGGTGGTTCGGAGTCGTGATCGACTTCGGATCCTGGACGTAGGTCAGCTTGTAGGTGTTGTAAGGCACGATCATTTCCTGCTTGCCGACCAACTTCCAGTCGTAGCGATCCAGCGCACCGTTGAATACGAAGACGTCGTCGTATGTACCGGCGCCGGCGGTGCCTGGGTTAGGCGTGTCGTAGGCCAGGTTCGGTGCCAGCTTCACACGGCGCTGACCAGGCAAGTACTGCCAGGCACGACGTGGTTGTTGCAGCGGGTTGGCGGCGTCCTTGAGCATCACCGCTTCGCCGGCACGACGCGCCGGGCCGGTGTACTGCAACTTCATCTGGTAGTACACGTCAGCACTGCTGATCGGCTGCGCCAGGTTTTCGTAGATCGGATAAGAAATGAACGCCATCCCGGTGGTCGCCAGGCTTGGAACGCCTGCGGAGTCAACGTTCCAGGAGTCGTACTTGGAGTTGATGCTCACACCCTGATAGCGCAGCAGGAAGTTCCACATCGCTTCGTTACCCGATTGCGGAATCGGGAAAGGCACGCCCGGCAGCACGTTGTCGATGGCCAGGCCGCCTTCAAGGGACTTGGCGCCGGTGGCGTTTTTCACGCCGTTGTCGAGGATGGCTTTAGGCAGCGCGACGGTGCGGTGAGTCGGGTACACCTCGACTTTGAAGGTCGGGAAACGCTTGGCCAGTTCCGCCGTGGTGGCGCTGAGCAGGCCTTTGTACTGATCGACGTTTTTGCCGTCGATGACCAGCAGCGGCTTTTCAGCAGCGAACGGGTCCGGACGCATGCTGTCACCGGCCTTGAAACTGGCCGGCGGCGTGGTCAAGCCGCCGTCATAGGCGGGGATGGAACCATCGGCATTACCGGCTTTTTCAGCGCCGACCAGGGTCAGGCTGGTGCCCAGTTTGGCGGCGTCTTGAGCCGAAACAGCGGCGTGTGCCTGGGCGGCGACGATCATCGCCAGCGAGGCAGCCAACACGGTTTGTGCAAATTTCATATTGTTATTCTCCTGCTTGCATTGAGCAAATCAGTGGTGAATCAAAGTTGTGAATCAGAAGGTTGTTTTCATCGTCAGGTACACGGCGCCACGGTCCTCAGTCGTTGCACCACCACCGGAGAAGGACGAGTAGCCACCGGCGAAACAGGCGTAGTTTTCGTTGCCGCTAAAGGCGTTCGGAGTAGAGCCATCGCCACCGGTCGGGCCAGTGCTCACGCCACTTTTATTGCACTTGTCGGTTTGGCCGAAGGAGTCCACGTACTTCAGGTCGACAAAGTATTTGTTGTACACAATGGCGCCGACGCCCAACGCATAGTTTCCAGTGTCCTTGGCACCGCCACCGGAGACCGGTGACACGCCGGCGAGGCCGACGTTGACGGACATTGGCGCGTTGAGGTCAACACCGGGAAACACCTGGTACCAGGTCGGTGTGAAGTTGACCGCGACGCCCCAGTTGTCCCGGGTCGGCTGGTCGATGCCGCGATAGGTGCCTTTGCCCTTGTAGAGCGCTTCGTTCTTGTCATCGAGCTTGAGCAGGTTGCTGTAATACAGCTCGCCCAGCAGGGTTGCCGAATCGAACACCGGCGTTTTCGGCAGGGTCATCAGACCGTTCAGCGTCCAGTGCAAGGTATCGCCAGTGGCGCTCATGCTGTCGCCGCGGCTCGGGGTGTCGTAGATCACACCCGTGGACGCCGTGCGCGCCGGCAACAGGCCGAGGCCTTGGCCCAGACCCAGCGGGCTGGTGGTGCTGACGATGGCCGGGATACTGGCCAGCGGCATGTTGTGACGGATGTTCAGGTCCGAACCCACGCTCACACCACCGACATCCTTGGACAGACTCAGACCGGCAATCTTGATGTTGTCGGCATAGGCCAGTTGATAGGTGGCGGTGCTCAACGAGTTGAGCGTGTTGACCACCGCCGGCACTTGCCCGGCTGGCCGGGTGCCGTTCGGGTTGGCCGAGGAGATGCCTCTGGCATCCAGCCAGGCTTGCGGCAGGATGTCCGAGGTTTCGCGGTAGTAGACGCCGAGCGTCCCGTCCAGCCAGGCCGGCGACCACTTGGCCATCACGCCCCAGTCACCGCTGTTGTGCGGATCCAGGTCATGACCGCGACGCACGTTGGTCAACGCGTTGCACGGTGCCAGGCCACAACCCAGCGGGCTGCCCGGAACCACGGCGTTGGTGTTGCCCAACAGGAACGATTTCGCGCCAAAGCCCAACAGATCGGAACCACCGTAGTAGGTGCCCGCTTCAGGCAGGCGAGCGGCGTCCCAATCCATGAAGTACTGGGCCCCGACGGTCAACTCGGGGTTAACGGTGAACGACATCGACAACTGGTTACGCGGAACGAACAACTCCTTGGCTTCTGTACCCGGCGACGCAGCCAGTTTGGCCAGGTCGAGGCCGGACTGGCCGTAGCTGATCGAGTGCACCGGGTTGAGAATGGTCTCGCCCCAGAACACGTTGTGCTGACCGGCCTTGGCGCTGAACAAAGACTCCTCGCCCACTTCAGTGCTGTAGAACACGAAAGCATCGAGAATTTCGCCAGACGGACCGGTGTAATAACGCTGGGCGTAGTTGCTCAGGTGCGGGCTGCCAAAGCCGACGTTGTCGTTGGTGACGCCGGCCAGGCGTGGGTCGTTAGCGACCAGACCGGACCGTGAGTCATTGCCGTTGACGAACGGGTTGGAGTTGGAACCGGTGTTTTCATAAGCCTTGTCGTACCAGCTGGCAGCACTGACACGAAAGCCCATGGCGTTCTTGTAGACCACGTCCATCTCGGTCAACAGGTCAACACGGTTGGTGATGTTGGTTCCGGACTTGCGGAAGTTGTAGTCGCCATCGTTGTTGTTTGGCGTCCCCAACATGCGCTTGTCGGCGCTTTCGGTGCGCACACCGTAGTTGTACTTGACGGTGTTATCGATACGCGCGGTCCAGTCCGGGTTGCCCGTATCCAGTTCAACCGCCTGGGCGGTCGGCATGGAAGCAGCCAGGATGGCCGAAGCCAGCAAGGTGTAACGCGGAACCGTGAAACCTTGACTCTTATTGTTGTGCATTGCGATGTTTCTCCGCCTTTTTGTATTTGTTTTAAGCGCAGCAGCCCTCACGCAGTCCCTTGTACCAGGGACTTGCGCTTCTCAGGAGTGAGGGCAAATGCCGGTTGGCTAACAGCCAGTCGGCGCCTGAACTATCGGTCCAGTTCCAGGATGAGCGCTTGCGCTTCTGGCCAGTGGCCAAATCCTGCAGCTGGATTGAGATGACCCACTGCGCCAAAATTGCGCAGTTCGGCACCCCAGCCTTGAGCCATGCGAGTGACGGCGTCCAGACTGGCGAGGTGATCATTGGTGCTGCCGGCCACCAGGCTTGGGAACGGCAACGGACCTTGGGGGAGCGGATCCCAGCCATGGGCCCGCAGGGATTCAGAAGTGGGGTAGCCTTGCGGCCAAGTAGCCTCGAGGTCCGGTGGCGCGGCCAGCAGAGCACCCTTGATCGGACGACTGTGCAACGCTGCCCAGTGCGCGACCATCAACACACCGGCACTGTGGGCAACCAGAATCACCGGCCCTTCGATCTGATCCAGTTCGTGCTGGATCGCGCGAACCCGTGCAGCGCAGTCGAGTTTGTCGGTTTCAAGCGGCGGGACGCTGCGTACTTTGCAGAGTCTGGCTTCAAGCAATGTCTGCCAATGCTCGGCCACATGCTCACGCAGGCCCGGCACGATCAAAACGGTTGCGACAGTATTCAGTTTGTCCACGTCAGCACCTACGCTTTCTCGATGACTCTACTGACTCGTTGGTCAGAGATTTTTGTTGTGCTGACATTAAAGACCCCCCACCCCGGGCGCTTTTCATTGGACGTCAGTCACTTTTCTTTTCATGACAAATTTCACGGTGCCGACATGAGGTGCCCGCTGGTCGAAAACCACAGCAGGTTTGCCCAAGGCCACTGTAATCAATACGTGAGCGGATTTATCTCGATGAGACGGGGCGATTAGAGGAAGCAACGGGCGCTCGCCGGCGCTTACGCAACAACTTTCCATTTCATGACGTGCTGGATATAGTCGCCACGCTCATTTCCACCTTAACCGGCCCAGGGAAGACCCACGCATGACCAAGCTTGTTCGCGCCGCCGTCTTGACCAACTACCTGGAGGTCACCCAGTACCTGGGGTTTAACCCGCGCGATGTACTGGCTGCCAGTGGCTTGAGCAGGGCTCAGTTGTTAGCACCGGAACATCGGATTCCCATCGATTCCGCGGTGCGCGTACTGGAAGATTCAGCCGTCGCCAGTGGCTGCCAGAGCTTCGGCCTGAGCATGGCCGAGTCGCGCCACCTCTCGGATTTCGGGGTGGTCAGCCTGCTGCTCACTCACCAGCGTACGCTGCGGGACGCCTTGCAGGTCGTGGTGCATTACCGTCACTTGATGAACGACTCACTGGCGATCTTCATTGAAGAGGCCGGCAAGATGGTGATCATTCGCGAGGAGGTGGTGACCGACACGCCCATGCCCTCCCGGCAAGCCAACGAGCTGGCCATCGGTGTCATGTTCCGTTTGTGCGCGGCCCTGCTCGGTGCGCACTGGCATCCCTACAGCGTCAACTTCACGCACCAGCCTCCGGACAACCTGCAACTGCATCGCCGCCTGTTCGGTTGCACGCTGGAGTTCGGCAGCGAGTTCAACGGCATCGTCTGCCCCAATGCCAGCCTGGACGTGACCAACCCTCATGCCGACCCGGCCATGGCACGTTACGCGCAGGGTTATCTGGACTCGTTGCTGAGCGATGAAGGACCGTCGTTGCTGTTCGAGGTGCGCAAGGCCATTTACGTGCTGCTGCCAATGGGGCGCGCCACCATTGAGCAGATCGCCCAGACCCAGGGCATGAACGTACGGACGCTGCAACGTCGCCTCAAAGATGACGGCTGCGCCTTCAACGATCTGATCAACGACGTGCGCCGCGATCTGGTCCTGCGTTACCTGGACAATCCGAATTATTCGCTGGGGCGCATCGCCGACATGCTCGGGTATTCCATGGCGAGCTCCTTCACACGCTGGTTCATCACCCAGTTCGGCATGCCGCCCGCCACTTGGCGCGCACAAAAGCAAACCACCTCAAAACCCGTCTCTGGTCACAACGAATCCTGAGCCAGCCAAATCTTCGAGTTCCCACCCTGGGGACTTGGGGTATTAAACATCGCCCGAAAGGGGTTGTTTAAAACCCTTCCAGGTTACGTCCTGAAAGCCACAAAACCTTGCGCCGTTGCCTACGGCTACGCCAGAATCCGCCGGCTTGTGCGCCTTGGGGCCGCTCGGTAACTTGATTCGTGTCACTGCCCATCAGTGATCGGGTTTCGCAGCCCGGGTAATCTCTAGACGCACAACGTCTACCGTCCATGAACAGATGCTTCGTCAGGTCTGTCTCTATTGTCATGGCGGCTGTGCGTGGGAGACCTTCGGGTCTGCCGGGTTCCTAGAGTCCTGGTCTGCGAACCCGCGTACAGTTGCCACCTTATTTTCGTTTCGCAGCGAATCGTGGCAGCTCCATATCTCTAGGAGCTTCACCATGTTCAAAGTAACGCCTAATCCGCCAGACACCGATCCGGCTTCCCCGTACGAACCCGATTCAAAAAAACTCAACGAGGCCGCCGAGTGCGCGCTCAACTTCCACTTCCCGTCGAATGCCGACATCAAAGCCACCGCGCGTAAACCCAGCAAACTGTTTGCCGTGGACCCGGAGGCGACAGCCGAAACCCTGGCGGTTTTCTTGGTCGAGACGCTGGCCTCGGTGGATGTAATGGTCCATCACTTGGTCGATCATCTGGAGGGTGAGTCGCGTTATGCCCTACTGGGTATTTCCAACAGCATCATGGTGGCGGAGATCACTGCGAACCGGGTGCTGGATCACATCGAGCCCGCTGCGTAACCGCTTCCTGTGGCGAGGGGGCTCGCCCCCGTTGGGCCGCGCAGCAGCCCCAAAAAACGACGGCTGCTGCGCAACCGAACGGGGGCGAGCCCCCTCGCCACAACAAGCTCCCTCGCCACTGTTCATTGCCTGAAGCCTTTTCTGACATCCCCGGGCTTCAAGCATCCCATCCCGATCCTACAAGTAATCAGGCTGCGACTGGCAGCGTCGCCCATTCCCAAGAGCGCATCGTTTCTCCCTGACACCAATCATTTGATCTGGCGCCCAGGGAAGGGCTTTGCGCTCGAGGGATGCATCCATGAAAAATGGCTCTGGGGGTTGCCAATGTGCGATTTGCCGCAGCCGCAGTCGAGGCCCGCGACCGGACCAGGCAGCGGAACAACGCAAATATGACGAAGCAATGGCCCGACAACGGACAAGGGAAGAGGCGCTCAACACAGCCTGGGAAGCCAGGGAAGCACGTGAGGAAGCCTCGCGGGTGAAGATCACTCTGCGTATCGGGGTGTTTTTCGATGGCACTGGCAACAACCCGTTCAATGTCGAGATGGGGCGAAAGTGCGGCGCTCATCATCCAGTGTCCAAGCAGGATATGGATGGGAGTTGCAAGCCGTACATGCAAGACCCTGACAGTAGTTATGGAGGGGAAGTGACGAATGTTAAGCGGTTGTATGACTTGTACTTGGAGTCGACAGCACAAGAAATTATTCAGAAGAAACTGGCATTCGATAAGGTCTACATCGAAGGCATTGGCACAACGGCTGGCGAGCAAGACAGCCTACTCGGTGCGGCATTGGGCCGAGGAGATACAGGTATCGAAGCACGGGTGAATCTCGCGTTCGATCTGATCAAACAACGATTACGCATCTTTCATAGTCGCAACCCAAACATCCAGATTCAGCGCCTGATCTTCGATGTCTTTGGCTTCAGCCGTGGTGCGGCCGCCGCCCGACATTTCGCCTGCTTGTGCCTGAACAGGTCCGACAATGCGCTCAGGGAAACCCTGAACCTGCCGGACAGCCTGTTCGCCCGAGGGTTCAGCAAGGTGTTTGGTGAAGGGGTCAGCACCGGGTTTATCGGCCTGTTCGACACTGTCGCGTCTGTGGGCGGCCTGAGTAACCTGGGCTATGTGCGCAGCCCGGCAGCCCCGGGGGTCAAGTTGTATTTGATGCCGCGCTTCTTTCCCAATGTTGTGCAACTGGTAGCACGGGACGAGTACCGCGCCAATTTCGCCCTCAACAGCGTCAGCCCGGATCATTCGGAAATCAGCCTGCCGGGCGTTCACTCGGATATCGGCGGTGGTTACCGCGATGAAATCGAAGAGTGCGTCTTACTCAGCCCGATGCAGGCCTTGGAGGTTGGCGAATTCACCGACGTAAAAACCACTTCGATCTACTGCGAAGCCCAACAGGAACGGGCGAAGTGGCACACCAAGGGTTGGCCACTGGAGATGCTGGAGCTGATCACCCCTGCCCCGGTAACGCTACGGCCTGAACCAAGAGAGCAACATGCGCCGAAACAAAAGCGCGTGTTTGTCGGGTTGCAGCTACGGCGCAAGATCGGCGCTGGATTGTCGCTGGTGTACCTGCGGGTGATGTATGAGGCGGCGAAAAAACACGGCTGTGAATTCTTACCCATCCCAGACGAGCCAGAAACCGATGTGCCGGACGACTTGAAAAGTCTTTGTGAGCGATTCGTCGCGGGTGACTACAACATTACGTCGAGTGAGGAGAAATTACTGAAGCTGCACTACATCCATCAGTCAGCGCACTGGAACCCGACCTTTCTCTCGGGACCACGCGCCACCACATTTCAACTGGCCTATGCCCATGTCCCGACGGCGGATGCCGTACGGGTGTACCACCCTCATGTACCGGAATGGACGCTGTAACCATGAAAATACTTTTCTCACTTTTAGTGTTTTTATCGATAGGAGCCTGCCAGGCCGTCGACCCACTGTCAGCTAAAAACGACCCCAAAACACGTTGGTGGTACATCGGTTTTACCGAACCCGCCCACATGACGGTTTGGGTCGAGACCTCGGTAGTTGAAGACATCAAAGGTCGGATATTTCACTCTGTCGCATCGGGTGCAGCCGCAAGAAGTGATCATGAAGATGGAACCGAAAATGCGCGGGGTTGGGTGGGTATTGGCGGTGCCGGCATGCCAGTGCTGGGCGCAGACCTGCCGAAACGCATCTTCGTGCGCTGGCAATCGATAGTCGAGCGCAAGACCTACGCAGGCTGGATTGATATCTCCGAAACCACCCGCGAAATGATGCGCAACTCGACGGCCCAGCGCTGCCACGAAACCCCTCAGTTCACCGCTAACCTGAGTGCAGCCCTGAATCTGGGACTGGCGCCGGGCGGCATCATTCAGGTCTGGGTCTGGGACGACTGTTTCCGCGCCCACAAAGTCGACCGAGGGCAAGTCGGTATCGAGCCTCTTGGCCCTTATCTTGGCAAAAATGAAGGGCGCTACGCCTGGAAGATCAAAGACTCCTCCCAACGCTACATCGAACGTTTCGGCATCCCCTATGGCAGTTGGTGAGGGATGCCGTACGGATACACCCCCCTCATGTACCGGAATGAACACTGTAACCATGAAAATTCTGACCGCTTTGTTCGCACTCGCAACGATAAGTGCATGCCATCCTGTCGATCCACTATCGGCCAAAAACGACCCCAAAACACGGTGGTGGTACATCGGTTTTACCGAACCCGCCCACATGACGGTGTGGGTCGAGACCTCGGCAGTCGAAGACATCAATGGTCGGATATTTCACTCTGTCGCATCGGGTGCAGCCGCAAGAAGTGATCATGAAGATGGAACCGAAAATGCGCGGGGTTGGGTGGGTATTGGCGGTGCCGGCATGCCAGTGCTGGGCGCAGACCTGCCGAAACGCATCTTCGTGCGTTGGCAATCGACAGTCGAACGCAAGACCTACGCCGGCTGGATCGATATCTCCGAATCCACCCGTGAAATGATGCGCAACTCGACGGCCCAGCGCTGCCACGAAACCCCTCAGTTCACCGCTAACCTGAGTGCAGCCCTGAATCTGGGACTGGCGCCGGGAGGCATCATTCAGGTCTGGGTCTGCGACGACTGCTTCCGCGCCCACAAAGTCGACCGAGGGCAAGTCGGCATCGAACCGTTAGGACCCGATCAAGGCAAATACAACGGCTTTTACGGCAAGATCAAAGACTCCTCCCAACGCTACATCGAACGTTTCGGCATCCCCTATGGCAGTTGGTGATGAAGTGTTTTCGAGCCAACGAAAAAACGGCGACTGTTGTTACAGTCGCCGCAAAAAGCCGATGCTTGTGACACCGACCGAGTGCCGCAAAGCGCTGAGGAGTCAAACGCAAGGCGGCACTACGTAAAACGGATTCAGGTCGGGCTCAGAACCCCCAGCGCAGCAACAGCAGCACCAGGACGACGAGGAACACCGTCTCCCCCACCATCAGGAGGATGGGCTTGATGCCGACGGAGGCCAGCTCCTTGAGCTGAGTCTTCATGCCCAGGGCACTGATGGACACCACCAGGCACCAGCGCGACAGGTCATTGACCGTGCCTTGCACGGCGGGCGCTATCCATCCCGTGCTGTTGATGCAAGCCAGCAGCAGAAAACCGACGGCGAACCACGGCAGCAATGGTGGTCGTTTGCCTCCGGTGTCGGCGCCCTGCATGCGCGTCACCATGGCCGCACAGACGATCACCGGCAGGAGCATCGCGACCCGCATCAGCTTGACCACCGTCGCCGTGTCACCCGTTTCGGTCGACATGCTGTAACCGGCACCAACCACTTGGGCCACATCGTGGATGGTGGCGCCGAGGAATATTCCCGCCATTTGCGGTGACAATGAAAACCAGTTGGCAATCATTGGATAAACGATCATTGCCATGGTCGACAGGGCGGACACGCCAATGACGGTAAACAGTGTGGCGCGTTCTTTCTGCGGATGATTGGGCAATGCCGCCGCCAGCGCCAACGCCGCCGAAGCGCCACAGATCGCCGTTGCGCCACCGGTGAGCATGCCGAACAAACGCTGGAAACCCAGCAGCTTGGCCGCGATCACCGAAACGCCAATGGTCACCACCACCAGCGTCACCACCAGTGCTACAGGCTTCCAGCCCAGCCCGGCAATCTGCTCAAGGGTAATGCGCATACCCAACAAGGCCACGCCGATGCGCAATACGGTGCGCGCCGTAAACTCGATGCCGGCCTTGCAGACGCCCTCACCGGCCAGGAAATTCAGTGCCATGCCCAACAGCAAGGCAAACAGCATCACCGGCGCACCGTAGTGCTCGGACAAAAAAGTAGCGGCGGCTGCCACGATCAGACTAACGATAAAACCCGGTGCCAGTTCGCGTGTTCGGCTATGGATACGGGTAAGAGCGATGGCGCTCATGGCGCGGACTCCTCAGAAACTAAAACGATAAAGGCCTGGTCGTCGACAACTTCGACCGGGTAGTTTGGGACCTTGAGCTGGGTGGAATTGAGCAGGTAACCGCTGCGCAGATCGAAGCGCAGGCCATGGGCGCAACATTGAATAACCCTGCCGTCCAGACGCCCGCCACACAGCGAAGCGCCCTGATGCGGGCAACTGTCATCGATGGCAAACAGCTCGCCCTCGACGTTGAACAACGCCAGGCTTTTGTTCTCGAACTCAAACAGCGCACGACCGCCCGCCTGTGGAAATTTTCCGGCAGGTACGGGGACACGACGCGTCATGACGGGGACCGCATGCGCTGGCGCTCCAAGGCTTCGTACATGGCGCCAAGCAGCACCTCGGCAGGCTGCGCGCCGGTCATCGTTATTTGGCTATCGAACTGAAAACTCGGCACACCGCTGGAGGCCCCAATCTCGTTACCGACAAAGGGACCGGATTCGTCTTGCAGGTAGTCCTTCACCGCGTCAGCGTCGTAACCGCACGATTGGGCGATGGTGATCAACGTCTCGCGGCAACCCAGGTCCTCGCCGTTCTGGAAGTACGCGGCGAACAAGCGCTCAAGCAACAAGTCGCGCTGAGCTGCGCTCCCCCGTGTGTTGGCGTGCGCCAGCAAACGATGGGCGTCAGCCGTATTAGGCATCGTGGCGATGCGGCTCAAATCGATGGGCACCCCTACCGCCTGCGCGGCCTGCCGCACTTGGGCCTGACGCATCGCCACCGCTTCGGCACTGCCCAGACGATTGAGATAGAACTCGGCGAACGGTTCACCTTGTACCGGTATATGAGGCAGTAACTGCACCCCATGCCACACCGTGGTCACCAGAACTTCCGGTTGCAGCGAGTGCAGCGACTCTAGAGCGCGCTCCAGTTGGCGTTTTCCGATCAAGCACCAAGGGCAGATAAAATCGAAAAACACATCAATACGTAAACGACCACTCACACCTTCACCTCTACCGCAGTTTCACTTACCGAATCGTTGACATGCTCACCCGCCAGCCGGGCAATATCCTTCTGGTAATGGCATTTGGCATAAAAGAACACGGCTGCTGCCGCGATGCTCACCAGCGGCACTAACTGGAAGGCCGCCTGCAAGCCGATCATGTCGGATACCTTGCCGGTAATGAACGGCCCCGGCGCCAGGCCGAGCAAGTTGTTGGCCAGGGTCAGCGTGGCAAACGCCGTACCGTGCACCGAGTAATGAGTCAGGTTGGCAACCATCGCCCCGGCGGGCCCGGTGGTGCCGGCGGCAATCAACATGCCCAGGCAAATCAACAACAATTGCGCAGGTCCCGGCGGCAAGGCGAATGCCGCTGACAACAGCAGGCAGCTGCCCAGGCAATAGGCGATGGCCAGAGCGACCTTGCGCTCTGCCGACTGGCGGCACATCCGATCACTGAGCATGCCGCACAGGATCATCCCGGCACCGCTGCACAGGACAATAATCGCCGCCATACCGCCAGCCTTGTCGGTCGGCATGTCGTAGTAACGGTTGAGGTAGCTGGGCATCCACACAATCACGGTGCCGCCGACGAACAGCTGCAAGCCACTGCCGATGTAAGCCGCAATCACCGAAGGGCTGGAGCACAACGTGCGCAATGGGCGCTTGACCACCGCGCTGACTTTTTTGCCGGCTTGTGCCGCACGCTGAGGTGCAATACGCGCCTCCTTGACGATGATCGGGTACAGCACCGCCAACATCAGACCAAACAGAGCCATACCGGCAAACGACCAGCGCCAGCCCAGCTTGGCCGCAATAGCGCCGCCCAAGGCCATGCCCAACACCGAGCCGAACATACCGCCCGCCATGAAGGCACTGGCCAGCGTTGCTCGCATGTGTTTCGGAAACACCGAAATCACTACAGCAATACCGACGCTGCCATAGGCAGCCTCACCGACACCCACCATGAAGCGGGCGATAAACATTTGCTGGTAGTCCTGCGCCAATGCGCAGCCCAGCGTGGCGATACTCCACAACAGCGCCATCAGCGCCAGACTTTTAACCCGGCCGAAGCGGTCAGCCATTAATGACAATGGAAAGGTCAGCAAGCCGACCATCAAGGCCACAATGCCGCTGAGCAGGCCGAGTTGGCCGTCAGTCAGGGCCCACTCGCCCTTGAGCATCGGAAATACGGCGTTCAGCACTTGGCGGGACATGTAATCGGAAATCAACAAGCCGAACGTCAGTGCGAAGACGATCCAGGCATATTTGCGCGCAATACCGACACCACTGGTGTCGTCATCGCCGGCGGCGATTGGGTGAAAGGCCATGCAGCCTCCTCGAAACTTCGTTTTATTTTTGTTATCGAGCGAATTGCAAAACAGCGAGCGAGAGGTCACCGACCTCCCGCCCTCGCTGCCGGTCAGCCGCGTTGCGGCACACCTTTCTGCCCAGCCTTGCGGTTGGGGGCCATGCCGTTGGCCAGCAGAGTTTCTTCGATAGTTTCGTACTGCACGCCGATGCGATAGATCTCGCGGGCTTCTTTGCCGGTGGCGATTTCGCGACCCAGTTCGTGAGCGATGCGCACGGTCTGTTTGATCTGCGCAACCGAGCCGAAACGGTCGCCCTTGTGGTCAATGATGGTGTCTTCATTGCCCACACGTGGGTGCATGCCCATGGCCATCGACATGGTGTTGAACGGCATTACGTTTTTGAGCAGCGATTCGGAGGTCACAGTGGAACCGTCCGGCGCGCGATGGAGGAAGTTGAAGAAGTTGAACGGATTCGGGCCGTCGAAACCGCCACCAATGCCGATCCAGGTCAGGTTCAACGGGCCTTTGTAGACGCCCCTGCGCACCAGACGCTCGAGGGTTTCCAAGGAATGCATGCCAGTCAGTTGGAAGTGCGGCTGAATGCCGTTGGCCATCAGACGCTTGAGGTGCTCGGCAACCCAGGCCGGGCCGGCTGGCACGGTCATTTCGCTGTAGGCAGCCTGATAGGCCGGGTTGGCCAGGGAAGTGCCTTCCAGGTATTCCGGATACAGCAGCTCCATGATGTTCATCTGGACGGTGTTGATCGCCACCGTGACCTGATCCGGTTTTGGCGTCAGCTCGGCCAACATGTGGCGGGTATCGTCGGACAACCACAGGGCGGCTTCGCCATCGCTTTCAGGTGCGAACGAAATCGAACCGCCAACCTGGATAATCATGTCCGGCACTGCTTCACGTACGCCGGCAATCAATTCGTTGAACTTGGACAGACGCTTGGAGCCCTTGCCGTCCAGCTCACGCACATGCAGGTGCAGAACCGTGGCACCGGCTTCGTAGCACTCGACCGCTTTCTGAACTTGTTCATCCATCGTCAGCGGGATGTCTTCCGGGAAGTCTTCCGGCATCCACTCGGGGCCGTACGGGGCCACGGTGATGACCACTTTGTCCATGTTTTCCGGGTGCAGGGAATCGTCGAAGAATTGCATGAGTTACTCCAGTTTTTATGGTTGTCCGCCTGCCGGTCATGCCTGGCAGGCGACTCTACGAGTGCTAATACAGAGGGCGTTGATCAGAACGTCTTGTCACCGATAATCCCGGCGCGTTCCATCTTGCGATGGCACGGCGGGTAATCCATGACCGCGTAATGCTGGGTACTGCGGTTGTCCCAGATCGCGATGCTGTTGGGTTTCCAGCGCCAGCGCACCTGATACTCAGGGATGTACGCCTGGCTGATCAGGTAGCGCAGCAACTCGCCCGCACCAGGGTTTGCGTCCTGGCCGAAACGCACCCGATCAGGGGTGTGGTAGTTGCTGATGTGGGTGGTGAAGGCGTTGACGAACAACACCTTTTCCCCAGTCTCCGGGTGAGTACGCACCACCGGGTGCTCGGCATCCGGGTACATCGCCTTGAGCGCCAGACGTTTCTCGATCGGCATGGCCGCGCCAAAGCTCGCTTCGATGCTGTGACGGGCACGCAGGTCGGCGATCTTCACTTTTACGTCTTCCGGCAGGCGCGCATACGCCTCCACCATGTTGGTCCACATGGTGTCGCCGCCCACGGGCGGGCACTCTACGCAACGCAGCACACACCCCATCGGCGGGGCCTCGCGCCAAGTGGCATCGGTGTGCCAGGCGTTCTCGTAGCGGTCCATTGGTTGGTCCGGATTCTTGTAGATGCGCACCAGTCCCGGATGATCCGGGTCACTGCCGGCCACCGGGTGATCCTCCAGCTCGCCGAAACGTCGGGCGAAGGCCACGTGTTCGGCGCGGCTGATGTCCTGATCTCGCAGGAACACCACACGATGCTTGAGCAACTGGGCACGAATCTCGGCAAAAAGACCGTCGTCATGCACCGCATCGGCGAGGTTGACGCCGATCAGTTCGGCGCCAATGTTGCAGGTCAATTGTTCGACTTTCATGGCTGGTAGCTCCTTAAATGACGAAAATCGACGAGCCAGTAGTCTTGCGTGACTCTAGGTCGCGATGGGCCTGGACAGCGTCTTGCAAGGCATAGTGCTGATTGATTTCGATCTTGATCCGACCGCTGCCGACGTGGTCGAACAGCTCGCCAGCCAGGTCGGCTTTTTCCGCCGGGTCTGCGATGTAGTCGGCCAGGGCCGGACGGGTCAGGAACAGCGAGCCTTTCATTGCCAGCATTACCGGGTCGAAGGCCGGGATCGGGCCGGACGCCGTGCCGACGCACACCATCAAGCCGCGACGCTTGAGCGAATCCAGGGAACCCATGAAGGTGTTCTTGCCAACGCTGTCGAACACAACGTTGACACCCACACCGTCCGTCATCTCGCGAACGCGTTGAGCAACGTCTTCATGGCTGTAATTGATGACATGGGTGCAACCATGAGCCAGGGCAATTTCACCCTTGGCCTCGGTGGACACGGTCCCGATAACGTTCACGCCGAGCAGCTTGGCCCACTGCGAAACGATCAGGCCCACACCACCAGCGGCGGCGTGCAGCAAAATAGTGTCACCGGCCTTGAAGTCGTAGATGCGGCGCATCAGGTACGACGAGGTCAGACCACGCATGGTCATGGCCGCGGCCGTTTCGAAGCTGATGGTTTCCGGCAACTTGATCAACGGCGCGGCCGCGATCAGACGCTCGGTGCTGTAGGCACCCAAGGTGTTGAGGAAACCGGTGTAGGTGACGCGATCACCCACTTGAACGTTGGTCACACCTTCGCCGATAGCCTGGACCACACCGGAAGCCTCAACGCCCATGCCGTTTGGCATAGGGATCGGGTAGGTGCCATTGCGAAAGTAGGTGTCGGCATAGTTCAGGCCAACCGCTACATGACGAAGACGAACCTGGCCTGGACCAGGATCGCCGACTTCGACGTCTTCATAACGAAGGACTTCGGGACCACCGGTTTCGTAAAAGCGAACGGCTTTGGCCATGATTTCTTATTCTCCAATCTGCAATGTTGGCTTGCTGCGTCGAATTGCGCTGATTGGACTGTAGGTTGCTGCCTCTGGAGCCGCTTCTCATCAGACGACAATGGCTTTTCATTTCGTGACAGAGGCCCGGTGTTGCGAGATATGGATGCCAGTGGCGGATGGTCGGGCGACGGTGGTTCAGCCTCTGCATCAATGCGCGCGGCAACGCCCGACAGGAGAATTGCTGGTCAACAGGTATTAATGGACATCATGCGGCAACGCTGACCTGCCGCCTTTGCGATCAGGGCTCGCTCATCAGACCGATACGTTCTGCGCAAATAGCCGCCTGCCATAGGGGGCTGCGGGACGGACACACTCTGGCGGTTCAGTTTAATAGTTTTTGAGGGTTATTGATTCGGATTATCCAGCCACTCCGGGCAGGATGCGCCCCGCATTGACCGACGTACAAGCTCGCGCTTTGCGTAGCTCAGGTCAGCACCTGGGACCAGGTCGGAAACTGAATGACAACTTTCATCACTTGAGAACAGAACACATGGGCATGTCGAATAAATGGATAGTGGGAATTGCTTTGAGTAGCGTGTTTCAGGTCGGCTGTGTCTCGAAGGTCACTGAGCAGGAGCAATATTCGGGCTTCCTGGCCAATTATCAGGGACTGGAAGAGCAAACTACGCCGAGCGAAAAAAAGGTGCTGCGCTGGGTAAAGCCAGGGTTTGATCCTCGCGCTTATTCCACTGTCGTGTTCAAGCAGGTAGAGCTGTATCCAGCGCCGAAGCCGAGCGATCGCATCAACCTGAAAACCCTGCAAGACGTGCAGACCATGGCGAGCAACAGTGTCAAGAACGCCTTTGCCCCCACCTACACAATCATCTCGGATGCACAGCAAGCACCCGCCGATTCTCGGACATTGATCTTGCATGCGGCGATCACCGAGGTCAGCGCCACCAACGAGGGCATGCATTGGTATGAGGCCGTACCGATCTCTGCTATTGTCGGGGCAACACAAGCAGCCACCGGGCATCGCGATCAGACAGCCGAAATGTATATCGAAGCCGACCTGATCGATGCAAAAACCGGTTTGCCCGTCGTCAAGGTGGTACGCAAGGTGTTCGGCGAGACATTGGATAATGCCAGCCAGCCAATAGCTGCCAATGACTTCAAGGCCGCACTCAAAGAGATGACGAACGACATGCAGGCACTGCTTTCCAAGCAGTAATAACCGCGTAATACCCCATTGCAAACGTTGAATTGCCTGCCATCCATTGTCATGGGATTGCATCGCGAGCATGGGGTTTGAGCCGCGTCTCCCTAAACAAACCGTTAGGCCACGTAACGATATCTAACGAGAGTCCGACTTGATGAAAATACTGACCTTTACCTTATCGTCATTAGTGTTGCTCGCCAGTTCTGGCGCGTTGGCGGTGACGGTGGTTCCACTAAAAGGGCAAACGTCCCAGACAATTCAGCAAGACACCAGTACCTGCCAATCACAGGCCAATGCTCAATTCCCGATACAAAACACCGTGCCATCCGGTGGTCGGGTAAAAGGCGCTGCCACCGCCGCCGTCGCCGGAGCCACTGCAGCGCAGGTTCGGGGCAACCAACATGACAACGTCTATGACCAGATCGACGACGATATCAAGCAAGACTATCGCCAGAACCGTGCACACAGCGCAGCGGTAGCTGGCGCGGTGGTCGGGGGATCAAGACAACGCCAGGAGCGCAGACAAAACAGTGGAGCGACCGAGCAAAGCATCACCGCCAACAACTCGGTGTACAGCAGTTGCCTGCAACAGCGTGGCTACAACGTTTTGCCTTGATCCCGATGGTTATTCTTCTTCGAATACCCCGATATCAACGTTGCGAACTGACAATTTTTCCGGATAACTTAATTGATGTTCCGATGTAATTACCCAGTTATGCGATCAACAATTTAAGTTCGCCCTGCCTCTGAAGGAACTTCACTTCCCTTATCCCCTACCCTCGCCTGTATCTCACTCAAATACATGGCTTCAATCTGCTTGAGGGGCAAAAATGTCCTGTCAGCAAATGGGAATCAGTTCGGCCAAACCGCAGGCTTGTGTGTCAAATAGAACTCAGTCTCAACCCCCTGCCTTGCAGTTTTCGGATAGCGCACATTATTCGTACCGAGCATCATCATGGACCTCGATTGAACCCTCGTGGATTACCCTTGCTTGATTCCAGTGAGATTTTTGATAGGCTGTCCCAGCATTGTCTAGTGGCTCTCTCTGCACCTTCCGCGTATGCCCGCTCGTAGCCGTTCATCCCCTGACAAATATGTATTACGTCAAATCCGGCCTATCAAAACTGTCTTAATAGCCAGCCAGATCCACCCGATCGAAGGATTCTCATGCGTTACGCCTTCAAGTTGAAAAATGGTTCCATGGCCGTTTTTGACCCAGACACCGCCTTGCTTTCCATCACGACACCCTATGGAGATGTGCAAAACACCACGATAGGTAGAGCTGAATCGCGTCTACTGGACCTGCTGCTTATGGAACCCGGTCAGACTAAAAGCCGTGAGGAAATCATCGACTACACCTGGAATGACCGCGTCGTCGCCTCTGGCAGTTTGAATCAGGCCGTTTTCTCACTTAGAAACATTTTGAATGACAGTCGAGATCACGAGATTTTGATGACGGTTCCTCGAAGAGGCTATTGCTTCAACCGTCACTATGTTGTCGATGTACAAACAGACTTTCTGACGCCTTCCGATGAAGCCGCACAACCTGCTGTACCCGCCATTGAAGCGCTTCCGCTAACCGAAAATGATGGTGTCCTGGAGTCATCAGGAAAAACCATAAAATCTACTTACATTAAAAAATCCCTGTCAGTCGCTTATGTCTTGACCTTGGGAGTATGCGCCTTCACTGGTTTCCATTCGGGCTTCGACACACCGAAAATAGAAATTTCCAGTGTACAAGTGAACGAATTGGTCATTCATGCAGTAGGTAACAGCGTCGCAGAAGCTCAATCACTGCGGGATCTTTCGGCTAAACAGGTTCAACAGCTTTCGCCAAATTTAAAGGGTCAGGTTTGGTTGAATCTCTTTAAAACAAACTATTCCGTGTCGTGCGTTCGTCCGGACCTAAGCACTGCAAACTTACAGTTAAATAGCAACCAAAAAGACCTCGCCGTGATGATCCAACAATGTTTGGAAGCAACGCCATGAAGCTAAGAATACCGTCAATTGCTCACTGGATAGTGCTGGGAGTTATCAACGCTGCCTGTATTTTTTCGTTGATGTATTCGCCATCTTATTACATGGAAAATACCAGTTATCAAACAATCACTCGACAATGGCTCGAAGATTTAAATCAACTCAACTCTGAAGAATATCTGACCATCGGGCACGGCCGACTTACGCAAACCACTCTGGAAAGCCTGAACGGAAAGATCCGCAACGCTACGATCACGGCGGATGTCATCCGAGAAAGCTATCATCACGTTCAGATAAAAGTAAGTAATGTCAAACTTAGCCAGGATGACGAGCTATTCGCCATTGAAAAAACACCCGATCTCTTTTTCAGGCGCCAGTTCGCTCTGCAAGAAGGCGCTGTTCTAAACTACGAATTAATCCCTACCACCGATAAAAAAGCCGTATGCTTTTATGTGCACGACTTTGGCCGCTTGCGCTGCATGAATCACTA
This sequence comes from Pseudomonas sp. GL-B-19, assembly GCF_019956415.1. Taxonomy (GTDB): domain Bacteria; phylum Pseudomonadota; class Gammaproteobacteria; order Pseudomonadales; family Pseudomonadaceae; genus Aquipseudomonas. Next base: position 97,540 of record NZ_JAHBDK010000012.1, on the reverse strand, counting down.
AGCCATCTATTGTCAATCACGTCACGCATATTCGACCAGGCAACAGGACTTGATACTCCTTGCGCCGCTAAAGCCGACTCAAACAAAAAAATAAGAATTACTGATTTGAGTCAGGCGCCCTTTCCCTTCAAAGTCTCTCCTCTATAGTTTCGGAGCCGTGCCTGCTATCTCTCAGCACAAAGACCGGCTCCCGGCTTCTCCAAACAAACTTCATGACCGCCTGTAAAGTTATGTTTCAGCTTCATACTCCTTCAAAACAACTTTTCCTGGGGTGGTAGATGAAAACAACTATTTTTTTGCGAGCCGTAAAATCGATGATATCCAAGATCCTGGTAGCTCTATCTCTGGCTGCAATACCATTTCATTCGATGGCCCACAATGAGTACTCTATCGGTAGCGCGGAAATCGAAATTTATGAAATAGAATTGAGTCCGAATGAGAAACTAAAATTGTCGCATCTAAAAATCTACTCTGAAAATGAGTTCCACGAGGAGGAAGAGGCGACAAACGACCAACGCCCCTCCCCCCCCAAAAACATGACTAATGAGCGTCAAGATTTATCACTCATTCCACTTTGATAATATTTTTTCTGGCTGCATAGCCTCTCAATACAGTGAAAGCTGCTCCTGACGTCATCTGCAAATAGACCGACCACTCCGAAAATATGAGTTTTTGACTTTGATAAGCCTCGTTGGAGCGAGACTATCCAGAGGCCAAGCCGTGGCAGTGATGCGGCTGACACTATGCTCTGCCTGAAAAGCCATTCATAAGGAAAGCACGTCAATGCAGCTAAAAAACCTCGCAACCGTATCGTTTGGTGTATTGCTTTCTGTCAAGGCCATGGCCTATGAAGACGAACCTCATGGTGCCGACCTGACACGTATTGAAAGCAACAAAAAAGCACTGAGCGATGAAAAAGCCAGATATAAAATTTGCACCAACTATCGTGTCAATGATTTGTTTGCCTATGATGCCGCAGCCATCGGCCCAACAAGTCAAAAAACGGCCATCTTTGGTTCGAAAATAGCGCCGTGCAAACTTCAAAGCCTATTGGATATACCATTGAACGATGCGTATGTTTTTTCAGCGGCGTTGGATCTGATGCCGGAGTCATTGACGGACAAAAATGACGACAGCGCTGAAGTCGAGCCAGGTGCGTTTGCGTCATAGTCTATACGCTGAATGTGAAAATTTAGAAGTAAAAGAATTGTCACACTCAGCGCTTATTTTCTTTGGACGTCACTGTCAAGGAGCGATCAAATGGATCGCTCGTCAAACTCTCTCGACTGAGTTGCATTAACGACCGACACCACAGTCGTTGACACACATTGCTTAGCACTATCCATTTAGCTGAAGAGCGTTCAACTCCATGAGCATCCCCAATGAAGTCTTTCGTGTAACCTCTACGCCTGCGGACAAATCCCATAGAACAATTGGCCGATGGGAGATGAGCCTTGTCCCATCAGAGCGTGAAGCAAGCATTCGACAGCATAAGCTCATTAATAGTCCCAAACTTCAATGCAGTCGACTGGAGTTTGATTCAGCGGTGACTATTATCAGCTCTGTGCCTCACGGCTATGTCACCTTTGCCATTTCACAAGCTTCCGTTGGTCGCCCCACTATAAATAACCATGAATTACGACCTAACGAAATCATCGTACTGACTAGCGACGAGCCAGTGCATTACACTTGCGAGCCAAATGAAACTCTTTTCACACTCACCACGACTTTAGAACACTACAAACAGTGCCTGGAAAACAATTCAACTATCGATATGCTTGCAAATCGAAAAGAATACCGCTTTCAGGTTCCAAATTTCAAATTAATTCAGTCTGCCATCCAAGCCATCAACGCGTGCGTTAACGACGTCAACAATCAACCTTTAGAACAGCGCGACCGCCCTGATACTTCCTCCATTGAAAGTGTGCTGCTGATTTCTCTACTCCGGGTACTGACACCTGCTGGTCGCTCCTCGCTAAAAATCCCGACCAGAAGAAAGGTTGCGATGGCAGCGATAGAATACATTCATGACAACCTGAAAAAGGCGCTCTGCATGAAGGCGCTAGTAAAACAACTTGAGACTACGACTCGCACCTTGCATCATGGATTCGTCGAAACATTTGGAATTTCTCCGATCGCTTACATTCGAAATTTAAGACTCGCCAATGTCCGCCGAGACTTGATCCGCAACACGTGGCCAACGGTTACCGAAACCGCAATGTTCTGGAACTTCCAGCATCTAAGTCGGTTTTCCAAGGCCTACCAGGATGCTTATGGAGTGACACCCTCCGAAACCACCAGGCGCAACGCTGCAAAACTGGCGGCGTCCAACTGCTGAGTATTAGAAATGGTAAGGTGATGCTACTCATGCGGGATACTGCAGGCGCTTTTCATTCACTGCAACAAGCGCACCGCCTAGACAACGTAATTCCAAAAAAATAACAATCAATAATTTTCATCCATCCATTTTAACCACCAATATTGATTACTTCTAATTCAAGGGGGTAAGCATGAGCTATCGATTAAATTCACTGCCGCTTAAGCAAAAAATTATCTTTTGTCTTCTCGCCTACTTATGTGGTGTAGCACTGGCCTGGTTGATTGACTATTAACAAGCGCACCTTTAATTCTTCAGGCCGCCCCCACCAAGTTGAAGTCGTGTATTTCGGAGTTTTTTATGATTACGGGGTATAAAGCTTTGCTTAGAAGGCACACGGTAGCTTTATGCGTAACGGCTGCGGCGGGCTCGGTCGCATGGTTTTGTACCGGGAGTCTTGCTGAGCATCTGGCTCTCGGATGGAAGTTATTTATTACCCTGGCGTTTATGCTGGGCGTATTGCTCTACAGTGCACGGAAGATTGAAAGGTATTACACCTCAACCGCCATTCAGCTTCGCAAGGCCATAAGGGCGAATGAGCTGGATGTTCACTACCAGCCTATAGTTAATTTGCGGACGGGTAACCTGGTCGGTGCCGAATCGCTGTCGCGCTGGAGCTCTAAAGGAGCCATCATTCCGGCGGACGTATTCATCGCGGCGGCAGAGAAGTCCGACTTGATCTGCGAGCTTACGCGCTCGGTCATACGCCGGGTTGCGGAGGATTACAGCACCTATCTTTGGGCGTGCAAGAATTTCTACATCACAGTCAATCTTTCCACTCAAGACATTCTCGATCCAACCTTTCCAGACTTTGTGGCCAACATCATGGCAGCGTACAACTTGCCAGCCACCGCCATCGTCTTTGAAATTACCGAGAAAACCTTGTTAGACCAAAAAAGTGCAGCGACTCAGTTGCACAGACTTCGAGCACGCGGGCATCGTATTGCCATTGATAACGTCGGCTCCGGCTACTTCCGCCTCTCGCTCATCGAATCAGTACCTGTCGACATACTGAAAATAGATCTTACGCTCATCAACCACGACACCATCGCTGCCAAGGATGCCTTGTGGCGACATATTGCCAAAATCGCCAAGACTCTAAAACTTAACGTTGTCGCCAAGGGCGTCGAAACTCAACAGCAACTACCGCACTTGACTTCAGAAGGTGTGTTATTGGCGCAAGGCTGGTTGTTTTCCAAAGAGCTCCCTGTTCGTGCATTGGCAAGACGGTATTTTCAATTACCAGCGAACATCAGTCCCCACACTGATTGAAGTCACTCAAAAATATCAATCAATGACTTCTATCAGTCTTCGCGATCACTCAAATTCTCGGCGAACACCTCACAATCGACAATCTGTAGAAGGATTCCACCTCACATGTTTTTTCGAAACCTTGGCTTCGTTTCACTGCTTTCGTTGCTGTCTTTTCAGGCAGTCGCGGAGGATGACAGAGGTTTGTATCTTGGAGCTGGCGTAAGCAACATTGAAACCGACAAATCCAGTCTGAGCGATGAAGATTCCAGCTATAAGGTTTTTGCCGGCTATCGTCTCAACGGCTATCTGGCCTTCGAAGGCGCCTTCGTTGATCTCGGTCAATTCGAGGACAAGAATCTTGATTTCGATGGCAAATCTGTCCAGGCCAGCGCCCATGTCGGCTTTCCACTGGGAGACCGGATACGCCTTTACGGCAGTGTCGGTGCTCATGCCTGGGATGCTGACGGCAATGCCAGCGATGATGACACCGGGGTGGATCTGACCTACGGCGCCGGTGTTGAATTTGATGTGTTTCGCAACATTGGTATCCGCGCTGAATATGAAGTACTGGAGGTCGGCGACATCGACCTGAATCAAACAACGGCCTCTGCTTTTATTCTCTTTTAACGCCAACTTGCATTGAGCGGCCATGCGGGTCGCTCAACGCACACCCTGAGACCATCATCCTCGCCGGACTTGCCCTGTCGCGCCGCGCGTCACCACTGGCAAATCTGCCATTCCAGCAGTCGGCATTCGCTGGCGCCCTATCACTTGCGCCGTGACATCGAATGGTCTGTTTTACACAGGTTCTGTGCTGCAAGCGGAGGGCTACTAACGCCCTTATTTTTCTGAGGGCTATGGATGAAACAAGGGCGAGTTTGGGCGCTGTTGCTAGTATTTGCGATCTTGACGGGCTGCACGACGGTGCCGCCAAAGGATCAAAATAATCTGTGCAATATCTATCGTGAGTACCCTGACTGGTACGAAGACTCGCTAGAGATGCAGAAAGAATGGGGTACGCCTCAACACGTTGCGATGGCGATCATGAAGCAGGAGAGCAGTTTCGTCTCCGATGCATTGCCTCCCCGTGACTACGTGCTTGGAGTGATTCCCTGGGGGCGAGTCAGTTCTGCCTATGGTTATGCGCAAGCCCTAGACCCTGTCTGGGGTGAGTACAAGGATATGACCGGCAATGGCGGCTCGCGGGACAACTATGATGACGCGATCATGTTTATCGGCTGGTACACCACTGGCACCCACAGCCAGCTTGGAATCTCCAAAGGGGACGCCTACAACCAGTACCTGGCTTACCATGAAGGGCGTGGCGGCTTTCGTCGTGGCACCTATCGCAGCAAGCCATGGTTGATGCAGGTGGCACGCAAAGTAGAGCAGCAGTCAAAGAACTACGATTCGCAACTCAAGCAGTGCCGCGAAGAGCTGGAGGATGATCGCAGCTGGTTTTAACACCGACTGATCAGCATCTACCGAAGAGGCACCTGGCAACGTCGTTTCGTTCTGCGGCGCAGATCGAAATGCCCAATTTCTGACTCTGTCACACCGTCGTCACATCCACCCGGCACAATGCGATCAGCCAAAAGGATTTGGCTACGTGTATGAAGAGCCCGGCCACAGCGCCGGGCTTTTTCGTTCCTGCGACATACTTTTCACGAAGCGCTCACATAATGGAGCGCAGATTGAGCAAACAAAAGGATTTGACCCCATACAGAAGGCCCGCCATGTGCGGGCTTTTTGTTTTCAGACTCCCTCTCTCCTACCTGCTTGTATTCCACGCAAGTGCCCCTCTGCGAATTCGCGACGCTTTAGCGGATGCCATTTACCGGATAAGCATGGAATCAGGCACGCCCCTAATTCCCGCGATGACCGGTATTGAACCGAGAGCGTTGAATTGCGTCCAACGGAAATGAATCGCATCAAGGGGATGAGGGCGATGGAAACGCGAGCAGTGGTCAAGTTTTTTGCAGCTTACTTGTCTGTCACTCTAACAATTGCATGGTGCGTAGCCGAGGCTTCACCCTGGATCGCCTCTCATATCCTGATGAAGTGGATGCTTTAGCACAGCAGTGATCGAACCGGGAACAAGCACCGAGCATGAACAGCGTTCACGCTGGCAACGTCATTGCTGCTCTGGGTGTCGAAGATCATGATGAGTTAACGCATGAGTATTCAGCAAGCGTGCTTTCAAGAATTTCCGAATTCAGCCTCTCGCATTCTGCATTGGCCTCAATTCGTGTCGGATAGCAGATTTTTAGCCTGCACTTACCTTCAATATCGTAGATGTCGAAATCTATAGGCGCCGTCGTGCAGTAGAAGCGTGCCCCACTGCGGGTTGATCCGGTTTCCTTTGGAATCGAGGGGACAACCACGAATCTCGCCATATTGGTTTTCCCTGCAGTGCTCACATGTCAGTGACTTAAGGAATAGCGGCTACTAGCCACTAGATCAAGTGAGTATCTTAAAAATCCGATGAGCAGTTTGTTGCAACCAAAACGCATTCGAATTCACCGATGTGATTACTGCGCAATCATACATTTAGGGTGCGTTGATTGACCGTCAAGGTGCTTGAGCTCAGGCGTGAAGGCGGCGATATACGGCTCGGATGCTGCGCACAATCGCCTATGATTTTGGCTCGGGTGAGCGCGAAGCTCGGTCGGTCGGCACGGGAGCGTTCTCAGGCTTTACATGCCTCGTGGGCGCATCGAACAGCTCCTCCAAGCGGGTCTGCTTTCGGTGCGAGAAATCGCCTCAGCTTGTGCCAGAGAGGCGGCACCGTTGATCAGCATGCAGGACGTGGAAACTAGCAGCCGCAAGTTAACAATCTTAAAAAGGAAACGAGCGTGAAAAATCGAGGAGTCACGTAAATCTCACGCACATGAAAAAGGCCAATGCTGTGAACATTGGCCTAAGTCATTGAAAAATATGGTCGGGACGGAGTGATTCGAACACTCGACCCCTAGCACCCCATGCGTGCGGAGACCGCTGGAACCCGCCAAACACAAGGCTTCGCGCTTGGCGCTCGCTGCAACGATGCCCAACAGTGCGCAACCGCGTTTTACAAAGTCACTCGGAAAGTCACTGAGCCATTTTGTCCCCTTCCCCGGTGCCCAATGTGGGTAGCCAAGCAGATACAGAGTGAACGATAACTGCAAGAGTCTTCTCGAGTTGGATGCCATCTTCGATGGGCAGCATCAGAATTAAAAGCGGTGCGCATGGTCGATGAAAAAAACGCTACAGCGCCCACCGTGTCCTGCCTAACAGATCAAAAACTAAGCGGAACTACGGGACCGACGGACTGCGGGTGCATCTTACGAACCACCTGCTTAACAAATTTATTAAAACCTAATACAAGTTCAGTCATGTCGTGATCATGAATTTTTACGACTCCGCTATAGTCGTTATGCGGTGCGGAAATAGCTTTAACTAATGGAAAATGGTTGTTCCAATCATTGCGTGCCTCAGGCATCAAATAACTGTGTTTCAGAGCGTTCACGAGATCATTCAAAATATCAGGAAATGAATCATACTCACCTACATATTGCTCGATGATTTCACGACCAAGCGTAGTAGGCTTACCTTTGCGAAAAAGCACACCCCAACCATCGACTTCAATTTTTCGCGTGTCGTTGATCTCAAGCTCTTTATGAATACAATAAGAGCCCATTATTAAATCGTCGATTACTCGTTTCATCGACACCAAGGTAGCCTCTAGGGCAAATTGGTAGTCTTGAAACTCACCACGCGTGAAGTGTTCTAGGAGTCCGCTCCATTGGTGCTGAAGATGTTGGAGTCTCAAAGAAACCCATATCGAAGCCGATTGACCGTTGATGAGGCCAGGGATAGCTGGAGGTCTAGGCATCGATAAGGGCTGAATCTGAATAATGGAAGGCCAATTCTTCCTGGGCTCCTCACTGACATAGCAGACAGTCTCAAGTTGCATTCTGATGCTCCCATGCAAAAGACAGCATCATGACAGCATACTGCGTCTACCGCATGACTACTGAAGCGAATCTTCTCCAAAAACGGCTGCAACTTCCCATTTCAGCTCAAGCAATTGCTGCAAGACTTTATTATATTCCTCTTTCATGCGCAGCAGTTCTTGCTGCAACTTAGCCGATTCAAAAATACACGCTTTGATTCTATCACCAAGTTTTTTTGAGTGCGCACTTTCCACTCCATTACTGCCTTCGAGCGAAACCTTTTGGCGAGCAACCAAGTCAAGTTGTTCGTGTTCCGTAGCCTCGATCTTAAATTCAAGGGAACTCATCCTAGGCTGGATAGTAACCAATCTACGTTCAAACGATTCACGCTCCAAATATAGCTGCTGCAATCTTACCTTCTGTGACACCGTCATATTTGCAGCACTGGAATTATTCAAAAAATCATGAAAGTCTTGCAAACTACCAGAACGATCAAAATTACCAAAATTACCAAAACCACCAAAACGACCAAAACCATCTGAACTATCTGAACTAGCTGAACTAGCTAAATCCTCTACCAGGTCTTCAGACCGAACATCTACGATTTCATCAACAGCTCGTTGGGATGTAGCTCGATTCAGATATTCGTTTGCTCGCTCCATAAATTTCTCAGGGAGATACATGAAGAAGCCATGCCCTACCTCCCTGACGAACTCCTCAACCAGCTGCGGATGCGGCTCGATAGGATTCCCACTAAATATTGTCCACCAATCTTCCTTTTTGTCCCCGGTCACAAAGACAACGGGGACACCTTCCGCCTTAGCCTTGTCAAGTGTCTGCCGCCAAACAATATAGTCTCCATAGGGTTTCAGCCTTTCTGCAATAACGTCAGAATCCCCGCCTTTTTTTGCATCTTTGTAACCTGGTGGGATTTTCTGAGAGTAGCGATCCTGACCAGTACTCAATACGTCTTTAATTTCTTCGGTGGTTAAAGGAGAACCGACACGCCCATCCAACAACTTCTCTAGCTCAGCTTTAACATCATCCGACTCAATTTTACCCAAGTATGTTTTTTTATTTTCATTAAGCTCGCTTACAACCTTATCAAACGAAGCACCGAGCTCACGAAAAGTGGCCTCTTTCACGAACGGGTGCTGCCTTGGATTTTCAAACGAACGCTTCAGCTCCTCAACATTTTTTATAGCATCATCATAAACCTTAACTTGCTGATTGATAACACCAATTCTGTTTATCAAGTATTCACCAGCCACCTGATTAGGAACCCAAACGCGATCACCCAACAGATGAAATATTTCGACAAGCTCGGATCGAGTGTAATCAGAATAACGATACAAACTTAATAATACGTTTGCATCCAAGACGAAGAGGCATTGCTCCCAGATAACCTTCAAATTTTCGGCATCGCTTGCGAAATACCCTGGAAACATCTTTTTCATTTCTTGCACCTTTCTCTGAACCGTTCCATTCGGCCCTTTAAGGGCGCCACACGACTGCGTCACATGTTACCCACACTCCCAGAAAATTTGTTGGTGACGTCCTCCTCGCTGATCTCAAGCCGGCGTCACACATTCGGCCGACGAGGACGCCACTCCACCCGAGCCAATGACATGCGTGACCGACTCGACCTGCCAAAGTCTGTTCGCGCTGGTGCGATGGTTGCGCACATCGATCCGCCCCTCGGCGACAATTCTAGGCGTCAGCGGTCGAGTGATGGACATAGTCGACTTGCCGCGCTGCAGCTTCTTCAATTGCGCCGCCGCCGCTTCCTGGGCGCTCTTTTGATCCGTATGGGTCTTGCGGATGATGTAGCGCGGGCCCGCTTGGCTATCGGCGTCTTCAGTCGCCTCGCTGCCGTTGTCCGGGGCATCGCCGTACACCGACACCGCGCCGGCAACTATGCCCGCGACCACCGGCACCTTGCGCTGCTCGGCTTCGTTGAACCAATACGCGACCACCGACTGATAGTCGTTGCGCTCTTGGATCGTGACCCGGCCGCTGCTGTTCTCCGGGTCACTGATCACAATGGTCGCCAGGGCGGCGCCCGTGACGGTCTGGGCCACGCCCTTGGGCACCACCACCAGGCGACCGCCAATCGGCTTCGCCACGGCGCCCAGCTCACGAGCCAGGCGCGTCAGTAGGTTCATATCGGATTCGGCACGCTGGTCGATATGGCTGAAAACATGCTTTGCCAGATCCGGCGCCACGGCCGCAATGTAACCATGCTCCTTGGCCATCTTGGCGACCAGGGCGCCCAGGGTAATCCCGTCGAACGTGGCGTCACGCGGGGCCTTGATCCCGCCCAGCATCTTGGCCGCTTTGCCGTGAATCACCAGGGCCTGATCGTCTAACGGCTCTTCCAGTTCGTCGACCTGATAGGCGCCTTTGAACACCAGGGCGCCCGGTTCGCCTATCCACACCTTCAGTTCCGCGCCCGTCGACGGTAGACGAATCAGGTTGTCGCGGTTATCCAGCTCAATCGCCACGGTGTCGCTGTCTTCACCGGCGGAATCCTGCAAAGTCAGCTTGATAAAGCGCTTGCGCAGCATGGCGGTAATGTCGGCATCGTTGGCCGTGATTCGGTAGTCAGCTTTTTTCATGGTCGTCCTCAATCCCACAGCGACACTTGCCCGGGCGCTTGCGCCGGGGCAAGGTCTGGCAATTCAATCAACAGCCCTTCAGGCAGTACCGCGCCCCGCCGGCAAAGCCCCGGGTTGGCCTCTAAAACCGCTTCGGCGGTCCCCGGGCGAGCGCCGTAATGCACATGACAAATGGCGTCGAGCATGTCCCCCGGCCGGGTGCGGTAAGTCCTCATGCTTCATCCTCCCCGTACTCGGAAATTGACAGCGATCCCTTGCGCGCCAGGGGCGTTCCGTCCTTAAGGAAAAATTCGTCCGCCACGGTCAAGCCGTCGATCACCCACAACCCCAGGTCGGCCCCCGACTGCTTTAACTGGCCCTCCACCTTGGCCGTCCCTCCCGACACCAGGCGCAACGGCTCGCCCGCGTCCCCCATCATGCGCAGGCGGTCGAACAGCAACACGTCCGCGCGCGACTGCGGGTAAACGGTGATATCGAAGGTTTTGCTTGTGCTGTCAGGGCCGTGAAACTGCTTCCCGGGCTTGGCCCCGTAACGATCCTTTTTCGCCCAGCGCCAGGCCATCGAGGTCGATAGCCCTTGATATTCGGCCGTGGCCACGCTGAAGCGAAAGTCGCCCAGCGCCATCATTACTTCAGACATACCCCTCCCCGCGAAAACCGCCGGGGCGGTTTCGCTATTTCGCTATTTCGCTATTTCGCTTATTAGCCTTGGCCATCACCCAGGCGGCCGCGCTGCGACCGGCTGGCCTGACGGTCGCGGGCATCCAGCTCGGCGCGCACCTTCTTGGCGACCGCCTCTTCAGACATACCGGGTTGCGTCTGCACGACAATGTCACCGTACTGGCTGACCTGCTGCGGGGCAGCGGCCATGCCCGCCGGCGACGCCACCATGCCAACGGGTGCCGCCGCCGGGACACGCGGACCACCGACAGCCGACGCACCGGGCGGGACCCCACCGACGGCACTACTCGGCCCGGCCGCCGCCACCGGCGAATCACTGCCAAACAACCCGCCGGCGAAATCCTTGATGGCCGTGATAGGCGCCATAGTCTTTTGTGCGATCCACTCCATGGCCGAACCACAGGAAGACTTGATGCCCGCCCACAGCGTCGTGAAGAACCCCGTCAGCGGCTCCCACGCGGCAGTCACCATGCCCAGGGGCGACCAGGTGAACAGTGACTTGATGAACTCCCAGCCCGCACTAAACACAACTTTGATGCCGTCCCACAGCGTCGTGAAGAGCCACGCCAACGGCTGCCATACGGCCGCCACCAAGCCCACAGGTGACCAGTTGAACAGCGCCTTGATGAACTCCCAGCCCGCGCTAAACACAACTTTGATGCCGTCCCACAGCCCGCCAAAGAAGCCTTTCAGCGGCTCCCAATAGCGCACCACCAAGGCCACTACAGCCACCAACGCCAGCATGCCGGCAATCACCAGGCCGATAGGGTTGGCCGACATGGCCACGTTTAACGCCCATTGCGCCGCCGTCATCACCGCCGCCCCTACGGCAAACGCTCGACTGGCGGTGCCCAGCAGGAACACCCCTGTTGCGGCCGCCATAGCCCGAACCCGCGTTACGAGTAACGCCGCTTGCGTGCGCAGATTGGCCACGGTGAAGTATTTCAGCGCAGCGACGGCCAGCATCAGCCCATCGGAGAGGAACGCGAAGCCAAAGCGGGCGGCAATCGACGCGATCTTCAGGCCCACCAAACCGACTAAGGCGAAACCAATCACCTTGGAGAGAAACGGGAAGCGCTCGACCAGGCTGCCGATCAGGTTGGCCAGCTGGCCCACGCCGGCGGCGGCAAACATCATCGCCGGGGCGAACACCGCCCCCAGGCTCACACTGGCGTTCTGAATGCGCTGGCTCATCAACTTGAACGACTCGTTCGGGCCGCTGTTCATGATTTGAGCCATACGCTCAGTGGTCGACATCCCCGTTTTCAGCGCTTCGCCCATGCCGCCGATGTTCTTTTTCAGCGAATCAATTTCGGGGTACAGCAGCTGGATCAAGGCGATAGCTTCGTCAGTACCAAACGCCTTTTTCATCTCCTGGGTTTCCATCGCGTCCAGGGTGTCGCCGTACTTGTCGCGCAGCACCTCCAGAATCGCCGGCATCGACAACAGCTTGTCGTTGGCATCCATGAAAGAGACGCCCAGCTTTTCACTGGCCCCGGCGGCCGCGCCGATAAACGATCGGTATTTGGTGGCCGCTTCAGAACCGGACATCGTTAGCTGAAGCTGGCCGAGAATGGCCAACTGCTCGGCAAATGGAATGTTCGCCGACGTGGCGGTCGCGCCCAAGTTGGTCAGCGCCGCCGACATCTGCTGCCCGTCCGACTTGAACACGTTGACCGTTAGCAGCCATGTAACCGACAGATATCGAAGCCCGCTCAATGGCGGCACCTGCGATCACGTAGGGAGGTCTTCGTGACGCAAACAAAAGCCCGGTTCCGATCGGGCTTTTTTACGCCTGCCTTTATCCGCCAGCACTCTCCCCTGCGCCCAGCGGCAGCCAGCAGGAGGCCCGAGTGCTGACGAATAAACGCAACCCCACAGCAAGGAATCGCCATGCATCAATTACTTCAGCAGCGAGTCGACGGGGTTGCCGCCCTGCGTGCTCGTGCAAGCATTGCCACCGCCGCGTTCTACGCCCTGATTGGCAAGGGGCAGCCTGTGCAAGAAATTCGCTACCAGGTCGTCACCAAGGGCAACGCCTATCACATTGTCGAGCGCTCCACCGGCTTGACCAAAGGCTTTCGCTGGACGTGGAAAGAAGCCATCAACTTTGCTCAGGTTTTGGAAGCGCGCGCCGACGGCATCAAGGTCTCGCTGTCAGGTGAACGGAAATGATCGGCGTACCAATGCCCAACCCGAGAGACTCGATCATCGAGGACCTCAACCGAAAGCTGGATCAGTTCTTCGGCTCTGGCAAGACAGCGCAGCAGATCGCATCAGGCGTCAGCGCTGAAGCGCCCCACTTCGGCACCACGCCGCACAGCAACAAGCTGCGCGCCAAGCGGGACAAGATCGCGCCCAGGCTTAAGGCGTTGGCCGAGGCCGGCACGCCCGTCGCCAAGGCCGCCAGAGAGCGCGGCATGGAAGCCAAGCGCGCCCGCCTGATCGCCCGTGAAAACGGCTTCAAGTTCACATCGTGAAGCGCCTAAGCAACCAGGTGCGCCAGCGCCGACGACAGACATGGCTGGATCTACCGGCCCACGGAATTGAAGAGGCGGGCTATGGCCAAGAGCAATGCGGATATTCAGCGGGACAAGCGAGCCAAGGAGAAGGCCTTGCTCGACCGGATCGGCGCCGAGAAGCGGTCGCTGATTGTGTCGAAGGCGCTGGCTGATGCACTCCACGTGCTGGGCGAGCGCCACGACTTCGAGGAGTGGCAGGAAACGGTTTCGACTTTCCTGATCAACCTCGCCGCTGCACCGGCCGAAGAATCAGCCCGCTTTTCCACCATGTTGCGACACGAAATCACGATCAGCGAAAACGTGTCGCGACTTTTCCACCACAAGAGCCTGCTGATGATTCAGCAGGATCCAGGGGACGAGGTACTGTCGCCGAGCTTGAGTTGACTCAGCGTCTGCCGAAAGCTAACTGTTGCCGAGCCATCGAAATAGCTAATCCAGAACCGCCAAACATCACCGGCAACGAGACACATGTCATAGAGTTCGCCCTCCAGAGCGAGCATGTGGATTTCAAATATCTCAAACTGCCCTTCTTGGTCGTATTCTGGGTCTCTCGGCCTGGTGCGCGCCTCTTGGATTCGCTTCATTTCGTGCTTGGCATCGTTGGCGAAATGTCGACAGGCATGGAGTTTGAGCCCGATTTCTTTATCAGACTTTGCTATCAGATCCATAAATTTGTTGCCGCCATCCAAGCCGTGCAGCGGGGCGACCTTGTCCGCTTGATGGTTGAGTAAAAGCGCCGCGCATAGAAGCCTTCTGTAGACACGTAACAGATGCTTTACGTCAGGCTGAAGATCCTTCTGATACTCAGTCCAGAACTCGTCGTATGCCTCAGCGGACAGATCCCGCCAGTAACCTCGCGCATCATCAAGAAGTAATTCCGCCACAGACATCTCCATTTCCGGCTACATGCCGGGCCGAACACAAATACCCCACTTCAACGAATCACGCCAGCCGACGAGGCAGGCGTCTGCCTGGAGATAGCCATGGGCATCCCCGTGAACGCTTTGAAAGACGACGAGCTTTTGCACTATGCCGCGCTGGATCCGGGCGCCGCCACCGAGCTCGCCCGGCGCATTGCCGACAACAGTATTGATCCGAGCGCTGAGCGTGAAGAGTTGCGAGAAGACATTCGCCAGCTCGAAAGCCGTATCGAGGACAGCGAGGACGAACTGGACAACCTACGAGATGGTGTTGACGAGGCCTGCACCTGGATCAAGCGAGCAATGGACCCGGAAGACCGGGAGCTTTCACTGAATGCGCTGCTGCAAAAAGCGCTCGACTGCCTGGAGTGATGCTATGAGCACATTCGCAGTGTTTGGAATGAATGAACACTTCGCCCGCGAAGAGGCGAAGCGCAAGGTTCGCGACTTCAAGATTGAGAAAGGCCAGAGGATCGAACTGTCCATGAGCCAATGGCTCCAGGCTGTCGAAGAACGCGTCATCAAGATCATGGATGGCAAGCGTGTCGCTCAACTCAGCAGCATGTTCGATGCCCCCCAGTACGCCGCCGACTACGCCGAGCGCATCCGAAATCTTGGGCGGTGCCGTGACGTAATCATCAGGGCGAAGATCAAGCTCCTGCAGAACGACTTGAGGCGAAAGTCGCCGACGAAGCTTTCGTGGATGGACTACTCACCGGAATCGACAGCGGCCGCCTGATCCTCCCTCACCTATTGTGCTGAGTGAGCTTACGGCTTAATCGCCCTATATCCAATGGTGTATCCGTCAACCCCCTTGTAGTCAGTTGAGTTCCACCCAAGAAATCTTACAACCGCTTCCCCCGGTCCAGCTGAAGTGTCCAACACTGGAACAACTTTAAATCCTTGCTTGGTTGCAACTCCAATCTGCAAGTGCCCACCAACACCCTGATTTACTTCCCTCTTTACCATTTCACGAAACGTAGTCATAACACCTGCTTCTGGCTCATCCTCAAGTTGCCCCATAAGCGCTACAAAGTCCGCCTCACCGCTTCCAATTGGGAAGTATCTTCCGGCCTCAATGACAATACGCTTTACCGCCATGCGAAAAACTCCTTCCGGCATGCTGGGAGATAAAACGAATGCCATGTATCTGCTCTCGCTGGGACAAAAACCAAAAATCACAGCGGTAAATAGATACCGGAAGCCATCAGCCCCGCCTGATCGGAAGGACATATCTTTAACCTGGCACTCACCAATTTCAGCATATAGCTGGGCTATCGACTCTAAACTCACTGGCTTGCTGTAGCCTTTTTTCTGCGCGAAATTTTGAGTACAAGCAGAAGCGAGAGCATGTGTACTTGTGGCTGACAGTGTATTTCCAGCAAAGACAAACCCAAAACTATGGCGTTTACAAACACGCCACTTTGTTTCTTTTAAATGCTCATGACATATGACAGGGACCGGAAAAATTTTTGGGCCGCTGTCAGTCACCACACCCTCGGCGCCTGAGATGCGGGTATCCGCTGCACACCATAGCTCACCAAACTTTTCTCGATACCAAACGACTGCAAGCGTCATATGTCACCCCTTATTAAGTTGCTCTACTGTAGCTGATCCCTCACCACCCTCCACCGCCCGGGTATGACCCGGTTAGGACGCCCCATGCCCACAGAAAACAAATCGGCCGAACCGCTACCGAGCTTGGCGACCGGCGCCGACCTCAATGCGGCGACCTGGACCGACTTCGTAGAACGCCTTCGCCATGACTGCAACGGTGCCGGCGTTAAATGGCACCACACAGCGGCCGCGCTTTTCACCGTACAGACCAAGCGAATCGATTACGGCTTCGAGCTGGACTATGCGGAAGGGTTGGTGGTGTGTCGGGAGGACTGTTCGTGGTTCAGCCCTGAAGAATACTGGGAGGACTGCGACGAAGAGGACCAGGCTGCATTGAACGCCAGGGTCCAAGAAGACAACGAATGCGACTTCCTGGAACTCGACACCGATGATCAGTGGGAGCTGCTCGGCGAGCTTGATGATCACACTGTCACCGGATGGAACAAGCGCTGGGAGATCGTGAATAGCCACTTCACGAAGGACGCAGCCGAGGCTTTCATCCGCCGGAAAAAGCACGACTACGGCGAGATGCGCGTCTACGTCGAATCGCAGTACTACGCCTGGGAGTTTGAAGCCATCAAGGAAGCAATCCTCAACGGCACGCTGACCTACACGCCGAAGGTGGCAGCATGAAGCGGATCATCCGCCGAAAGTTCGAAGCCTGGCTTATCCTGCTGGCAGCAAAGATCCTGATCGGGCGGAACGTTCACCGGGCCGCAGTCGTTTCTCGCCGCGACAACAACGACATGTGGGGCATGGCCGAGCAGCTCGAAGCCATCGCCAAGCGCATCAGCGCCAACTACCCGTAACTCCACCTTCAAAGTCAGCAGCGCTTCATGAACACTGCTTCAAACTCCTTAAAAACTAACATAGGAAGCGGATCCTTTTCGATCAGGTAATGCTTAAGCTGCCAAGCTTCATACTTACCCATGCAAACATCCCACATTACGCTGTGAAAGTATGTCGCATCACCGTTAGTGACATCCGCCGCGCTTTTGCCATTGCACACCCACCTTCGCAACAAAGCCAATTCTTGTGGACCAGCAAACTCCATAACAGCCTCTCCTTTATTTGACCGAAAAGGATAAGTCGAGGGCCTGATTCGCACCAGCTCTAAAGCCTATTCCACCTTCCCATTTAGCCTGCCGATGAACGGCGGGCGAGGAATCGCTATGTCCAATCGAAGCGCGGCCCAAGTCGCGCCCGTCCCTCCCCGTTTTATCAGAGCCATGGATGCGCCTGGTTACCTCGGCATGTGCCGGGACGTATTCAACAAAACAGTCCGGCCGAACGTTCGGGAGTTTCCCATCGGAAAACAGGGAGTTGGCTTCGACCGGATCGAGCTCGACCAGTGGGCAGACGCCTATATCGAAGCCATGGCAATTGAAAAGGCCGCGAATCAGGACAACAATCGCCCTCGCAGCGAGCGCCAGGGCAAGAAGAAAGGAGAATTGCCGTGGCCCAAAAAGCAATCACAGGCCTCCAGCAAATGCCGAACGGCATCTGGAAGATTGACAAAAAATACAGAGGAGAACGAATTCAAGAGAGTACTGGCACTTGTAACCGCGCCGAAGCAGAGCAGTATCTGATTCACAAGCTGGAGCAACTTCGCCAGCAGAAGGTGTACGGCGTTCGGCGGGTCAGAACGTGGAGGGAGGTGGCAACTCGCTTCCTGCTCGAAGTGAAGGACCAGGCCTCGATCCACATTTCGGCTACTTATATGGAGCAGCTCGACCCATTCATTGGGGAAATGCCGCTCACACATATCGACGACGACGCGCTCGCCCCTTACATCCAGTCGAAGCTACATCCGGCTGAGGGCAGGCCAGTCACGAACCGTACAGTGAACATCGCACTGCAAAGGGTGATCCGAGTGCTGAACCTTTGTGCGCGGAAGTGGCGGGATGAAGAGCGTCGGCCATTGCTCGATGTGGTCCCGATGATCTCTCTGCTGGATGAGAAAACGAACAGTCGGAAGCCCTACCCGCTTTCATGGGAAGAGCAATCGATCCTGTTCGCCGAACTCCCGGCGCACCTTCAGACCATGGCCATGTTCAAGGTCAACACGGGGTGCAGGGAGCAGGAAGTTTGCAAACTTCAGTGGAATTGGGAAATTGCGGTACCGGAACTGGGAACGAGCGTGTTCTTGATCCCAGCAGGATTCGGCGGGAGAAGCGCCAGGTCTGGGGTGAAGAACCGAGACGAGCGTCTCGTCGTCTTGAATGACGTGGCCAAGTCGGTGATCGAGAAGCAGCGCGGCAATCATCCGCTCTATGTGTTCCCGTTTGGCAAGCCAGATGGCGAGGGGAATGAAACGACGGTTCACCGCATGAATGACTCGGCCTGGAAGAAGGCACGGATCAGGGCGGCGAAGAAGTGGCAAGAGAAGTTCTTGCGGCCGGCACATGATGGCTTTGCCAGAATCCGCATTCACGACTTGAAGCATACCTTTGGGAGAAGGCTGCGTGCTGCAGGTGTGACTGAGGAGGATCGCAAAGCGCTGCTCGGCCACAAGAACGGAAGCATCACCAGTCACTACTCAGCAGCGGAACTGGATCAGCTCATTGCGGCGGCAAATAAGGTATCAGCAACCGACTCGCGCGCACCAGCGCTGACGATTCTGAAAAGGAGAGAAGCATGAACGAAAAGGCCAGGGTCACTCGGAAAGTCACTATGGCAGAAACAACGAAGCCGCTCGAAAGCGGCTAAGTCATTGAAAAATATGGTCGGGACGGAGTGATTCGAACACTCGACCCCTAGCACCCCATGCTAGTGCGCTACCGGACTGCGCTACGCCCCGACTAGGCGTGAAACTCGTCCCTCACCTCGAGGAACGCTCAAGAATATATCCCAAGCTTTTGAAAACTGGAAGTATTCAAACGCAGTAAATTATTTCTTGAGAACCACCAACACATCTTCCAGCTCAGCAATCATCTGCCGAATCATCTGTTTGTATTGGGTGGTGTCGTCTTTGGCTTCATCGCCGGACAAGCGCAAGCGCGCGCCGCCGATGGTGAATCCTTGATCGTAAAGCAACGCGCGAATCTGCCGGATCATCAGTACGTCTTGTCGCTGATAATACCGGCGGTTTCCGCGGCGTTTGACGGGGTTGAGTTGAGGAAACTCCTGTTCCCAATAGCGCAGCACGTGCGGTTTTACCGCACACAGCTCGCTGACTTCACCGATGGTGAAGTAGCGTTTGCCTGGGATGACGGGGAGCTCGTCGTTATGACTTGGTTCCAGCATAAGCCTCAACTCGGGCCTTCAACTTCTGCCCTGGACGAAAGGTGACCACACGGCGAGCCGTGATCGGGATTTCTTCCCCCGTTTTCGGATTGCGGCCAGGCCGCTGGCGTTTGTCCCGAAGGTCGAAATTGCCGAAACCGGACAATTTGACTTGTTCGTTGTCTTCAAGAGCGTGCCTGATTTCTTCAAAAAACAGTTCGACCAATTCCTTGGCCTCCCGTTTATTCAGGCCCAGCTCTTCATACAGACGTTCCGCCATCTCAGCTTTCGTCAGAGCCCCCATACGTCACTTCCTTAACGTGGCGTTCAACCTTTGTTCGAGCGAGGTGAGGATGTTTTGCGTCGTGGTATTCACCTCATCGTCATTAAGAGTGCGCGATGGATGCTGCCAGGTCAAGCCGACGGCAAGGCTTTTTCTATCAGGATCAATGCCTTTACCCTGATACACGTCAAATAGCCTGAGGTCCGTCAGCCATTCCCCTGCATTTTCACGGATTACGTCCAGTACGGCACTGGCGGCGACGTCTTTTTCAGCGATCAGTGCAAGGTCACGACGCACTTCAGGAAAGCGCGATAACTCCTGGAATTTAGGCATTTTGCCCAACGCCACTTCTGCCAGAACCAGCTCGAAAACGAAGACCGGACGGTCGAGACCGAGGGTTTTCGACAATTCAGGGTGGATGGCGCCGACGAAACCTACCAGACGGCCTTCACGTTCGATGCGCGCGGTCTGACCCGGGTGCAGCGCTGGGTGTTTGCCCGGCACGAAAGTGAACGAGTCCAGCGCACCAGCGAAGCCCAGCACCGCTTCCACGTCAGCCTTGACGTCGAAGAAATCCACGACATCGCGCCCCTGCGCCCAACCTTCCGGCAGACGGCTGCCGCACACAACACCAGCCAACATCGGCTCTTGCTTCAGACCTTCGAGTTGGCCAACGAAGCGTAGACCGCTTTCGAACAGTCGGACACGATCCTGTTGACGGTTCAGGTTGTGCTGGAGCGCCTTGACCAGACCTGGCCACAAGGACGAACGCATGGCAGCCATGTCGTTGGAAATCGGGTTGGCCAGCAGCAGCGGTTCCACACCCGGATTAAACAGTTCGAATTGTTTCGGATCGATGAAGCTGTAGGTGATCGCTTCCTGATAACCACGGGCGACCAGCAAACGACGCAGCTCAGGCAGATCGCTACGCGCTTCAGCCTTGGCTTGCGGCGCCAGACGAGCTTGCGGATAACGAACCGGAAGACGGTTGTAGCCGTACAGACGGGCCAGCTCTTCGATCAAATCGACTTCCAGACTGATGTCGAAGCGATGGCTTGGCACTTCTACACGCCACTGCCCTGCCCCCTCGGCGGAAACGGTCAGGCCCAAAGCATTGAGCAGACGCTCAACTTCGGCCGAATCCATTTCCATGCCCAGCATCTGGGTGATGCGTTGCGCACGCAGAGTGACCGGCGCGATTTTCGGCAGGTGTTGCTCGCTGACGGTTTCGATGATCGGGCCGGCTTCGCCGCCAGTGATGTCCAGCAGCAGGCCAGTGGCGCGCTCCATGGCTTCACGGGCCAACTGCCAGTCCACGCCGCGCTCATAGCGGTGCGAGGCATCGGTGTGCAGGCCATAGGAACGAGCCTTGCCAGCGACTGCGATCTGATCGAAGAACGCACTTTCAAGGAAAATATCGCGAGTGGTCGCGGTGTTCACGCCACTGTGCTCGCCGCCCATGACGCCGGCGATAGCCAGAGCGCGGGTGTGGTCGGCGATCACCAGGGTATCGCTACGCAGGGTCACTTCCTGACCGTCGAGCAGTACCAGCTTCTCGCCTTCTTCAGCCATGCGTACGCGGATGCCGCCATTGATTTCGGCGAGATCGAACGCGTGTAGCGGTTGACCCAGCTCCAGCATCACGTAGTTGGTGATGTCGACTGCCGCATCGATGCTGCGCACCTCGGAACGACGCAGACGCTCAACCATCCACAGTGGTGTTGGCTTGGACAGGTCAACGTTACGGATCACACGCCCCAGATAACGCGGGCAGGCGGCCGGTGCCAGCACTTCAACCGAACGCACTTCATCGTGCACGGCTGGAACGGTCGCAACGACCGGGCGGGTGACGGCGGCGGCGTACAGCGCGCCGACTTCTCGAGCCAGACCGGCCAGGGACAGGCAGTCACCGCGGTTCGGGGTCAGGTCGACCTCGATGCTGGCGTCGTCCAGGTTCAGGTACTCACGAATGTCCTGACCGACCGGCGCATCGACCGGCAATTCCATCAGGCCATCGTTGCCTTCGCCCACTTGCAGTTCGGCTTGTGAGCACAGCATACCGTTGGACTCAACGCCACGCAGCTTGGCTTTCTTGATTTTGAAATCGCCCGGCAGCTCGGCATCGATCATGGCGAACGGGATCTTCAAGCCCGGGCGCACGTTTGGCGCGCCACAGACTACCTGGAAGGTCTCCGAGCCATTGCTGACCTGGCAAACACGCAGCTTGTCAGCGTCCGGGTGCTGCTCGGTGCTCAGCACCTCGCCCACGACCACGCCACTGAAAACACCGGCGGCCGGCGTTACGCTATCGACCTCAAGACCGGCCATCGACAGACGAGCAACCAGCTCGTCGCGACTTACCTGCGGGCTTACCCAACCACGCAGCCATTGTTCACTGAATTTCATCCTGCTCTCCTAAGAATTCGTTACGGCTAGCGAAATTGCGCGAGGAACCGCAAGTCGTTGTCGAAGAACAGACGCAAGTCGTTCACGCCGTAACGCAGCATGGCCAGACGCTCAACACCCATGCCAAAGGCAAAGCCCGAAAACTCTTCCGGGTCGATCCCGGACATGCGCAACACGTTCGGGTGAACCATGCCGCAGCCCATCACTTCCAGCCAGCCAGTCTGTTTGCAGACGCGGCAGCCTTTACCGCTGCACATCACGCACTCCATGTCGACTTCGGCGGATGGCTCGGTGAACGGGAAGTACGAAGGACGGAAACGCACGGCCAGTTCTTTTTCGAAGAACACGCGCAGGAACTCTTCGATGGTCCCTTTCAGGTCGGCGAAGTTGATATCGCGATCGACCAGCAGGCCTTCAACCTGGTGGAACATCGGCGAGTGAGTGATATCGGAGTCGCTACGGTACACACGGCCTGGGCAGACGATGCGGATCGGCGGTTGTTTCGATTCCATGGTGCGGACCTGTACCGGCGAGGTATGGGTGCGCAGCAACATGTTGGCATTGAAATAGAAGGTGTCATGCATCGACCGGGCCGGGTGGTGGCCTGGGATGTTGAGCGCTTCGAAGTTGTGATAGTCGTCTTCGACCTCAGGGCCTTCGGCGATGCCGTAGCCGATGTGGGTGAAGAACTGTTCGATACGTTCCAGAGTGCGGGTAACCGGATGCAGACCACCCGAGGTCTGACCGCGGCCAGGCAGGGTCACGTCAATCGACTCGGCAGACAGTTTGGCGGCCAGGTCGGCCTCTTCAAACAGTGCCTTGCGAGCGTTGAGAACCTCTGTGACACGCTCCTTGGCAACGTTGATCAGGGCGCCGACTTGCGGACGCTCTTCTGCCGGCAAATTCCCCAGGGTCTTCATCACCTGAGTCAATTCACCTTTTTTGCCAAGGTAGTGAACCCGGATTTGCTCCAGGGCATTGATATCTTCAGCGCTTTGCACAGCCTCTAGTGCTTGAGAGACGAGCGCATCCAGGTTTTCCATGTACAGACTCCAGATACAAAATAGGGGAAGAGCTTGAAGGCTCTTCCCCTATTTATGACGTTTAACACCTGACCCCACAGAGGTGAGGCCGGGTGACTGTCGGGGGTACTTAAGCCAAGGTGGCTTTAGCTTTCTCGACAATCGCAGCAAACGCCGCTTTTTCGTTCACTGCCAGATCAGCCAGAACCTTACGGTCGATCTCGATGGACGCTTTTTTCAGGCCGGCGATGAAACGGCTGTAGGACAGACCGTTGATACGTGCACCAGCGTTGATACGAGCGATCCACAGAGCGCGGAACTGACGTTTTTTCTGACGACGGTCACGGTAGGCGTATTGGCCTGCCTTGATTACCGCTTGCTTGGCAACACGGAATACGCGCGAGCGAGCGCCGTAGTAGCCTTTAGCAAGTTTCAGAATTTTTTTGTGACGTTTACGGGCAATGACGCCACGCTTTACACGAGCCATGAGTTACTTCCTCTATTCTTGACTAAAATTAACGAAGGCGCAGCATGCGCTCGACTTTTGCCACGTCAGACGGATGCAGCAAGCTGCTACCGCGCAGTTGACGCTTACGCTTGGTCGACATTTTAGTCAGGATGTGGCTCTTGAAAGCGTGCTTGTGCTTGATACCGTTAGCAGTTTTCAGAAACCGCTTAGCAGCACCACTTTTCGTTTTCATTTTTGGCATGTTCGGATACTCCGCATTCAGTTGATAAACATAATCAGAAGGCCTGCCGTGCCCTGTTGATTACTTCTTCTTTTTCGGGGCGATGACCATGATCAGCTGGCGTCCTTCCATCTTAGGATGCTGTTCGACCGAACCGTACTCGAGCAAGTCACCTTCAACTCGCTTGAGGAGTTCCATCCCCAGCTCCTGGTGGGCCATCTCACGGCCGCGGAATCGCAAGGATACCTTGGCCCTGTCCCCATCACTCAGGAAACGTACCAGGTTGCGCAGTTTTACCTGGTAATCCCCTTCCTCCGTCCCTGGACGAAACTTGATTTCTTTAACCTGAATTTGCTTCTGGTTTTTCTTGGCCGCAGCAATCTGCTTCTTCTTCTCGAAGATCGACTTGCCGTAGTCCATCAGCTTGCAAACAGGGGGTACTGCATCGGCGGAAATTTCCACCAGATCCAGTTTGGCCTCTTCAGCCTTAAGAAGCGCGTCTTCAATTGACACAATCCCAAGCTGCTCACCCTCAGCCCCAATTAACCGAACCTCGCGTGCCGAGATATTCTCGTTGATCGGGGCTTTCGGTGCAGCTCGTTTATCTTGTCTCATTTCACGCTTAATAATAATTACTCCGAATCTGGGCGACCACGCCGGGAAACCGCTTGCGCGAGAAACTCAGCGAACTGGGCGACGGGCATCGAGCCCAGGTCAGCACCTTCACGAGTACGCACAGCGACAGTCTGCATCTCGACTTCCCGATCTCCAATAACCAAGAGATAGGGAACCTTGAGCAAAGTATGCTCGCGGATTTTAAAGCCGATCTTTTCATTTCTCAAGTCAGACTTGGCACGAAATCCGCTTTCGTTGAGAGTTTTTTCAACCTCGGCGGCAAAATCAGCCTGTTTATCAGTGATATTCATGATCACTGCCTGAGTCGGAGCCAACCACGCAGGGAATGCACCCTCGTAGTGCTCGATCAGAATTCCGACGAAACGTTCGAAGGAGCCCAGGATCGCCCGATGCAACATTACCGGGTGCTTGCGACTGTTGTCTTCGGAGACGTATTCAGCTCCCAGACGGACAGGCAGGTTAAAATCGAGCTGAAGGGTACCACACTGCCAGACACGGCCAAGGCAATCTTTCAGCGAGAACTCGATCTTCGGACCGTAGAAAGCACCTTCGCCCGGCTGCAGATCATACGGCAGGCCAGCGCTATCAAGGGCTGCAGCCAATGCCGCTTCGGCGCGATCCCACAGCTCGTCGGAACCAACGCGTTTTTCCGGACGAGTGGACAGCTTCATCTCGACGTCTTTAAAGCCGAAGTCGGCATAAACGTCCATGGTCAGCTTGATGAATGCAGCGGATTCGGCCTGCATCTGCTCTTCAGTACAGAAGATGTGGGCGTCGTCCTGAGTGAACGCACGCACGCGCATGATGCCGTGCAACGCACCCGATGGCTCGTTACGGTGGCAAGCACCGAATTCAGCCAGACGCATCGGCAACTCGCGGTAGCTTTTCAGGCCTTGATTGAACACTTGCACGTGGCAAGGGCAGTTCATCGGCTTGATGGCGTAGTCGCGGTTTTCCGACTGAGTGGTAAACATGTTGTCGGCGTAGTTGGCCCAGTGCCCGGATTTCTCCCACAGGCTGCGGTCAACGACTTGTGGAGTCTTGATCTCCAGGTAGCCGTTGTCGCGCTGTACCTTGCGCATGTACTGCTCGAGCACCTGGTACAGAGTCCAGCCGTTCGGGTGCCAGAACACCATGCCCGGCGACTCTTCCTGGGTGTGGAACAGGCCCAGGCGCTTGCCGATCTTGCGATGATCGCGCTTTTCAGCTTCTTCGATGCGCTGGATGTAAGCCGCCAGCTGCTTCTTGTCTGCCCAAGCGGTGCCGTAAACGCGCTGCAATTGCTCGTTTTTGGCGTCGCCACGCCAGTAGGCACCGGACAACTTGGTCAGTTTGAAGGATTTCAGGAAACGCGTGTTCGGCACGTGCGGGCCGCGGCACATGTCGACGTATTCTTCGTGATAGTACAGGCCCATGGCCTGTTCGTTCGGCATGTCCTCGACCAGGCGCAGCTTGTAGTCTTCGCCACGGGCCTTGAACACTTCGATCACTTCGGCGCGCGGAGTGACTTTCTTGATCACGTCGTAATCTTTTTCGATCAGCTGCTGCATGCGCTGTTCGATGGCGGCCAGGTCGTCCGGAGTGAAAGGACGTTCGAAGGCGATGTCGTAATAGAAGCCTTCGTCAATGACCGGCCCTATCACCATTTTGGCGGTCGGGTACAACTGTTTGACCGCGTGGCCAACCAAGTGGGCGCAAGAGTGGCGAATGATCTCCAGCCCCTCTTCATCCTTTGGCGTAATGATTTGCAGCGTGGAATCGCTGTCGATGCTGTCGCTGGCGTCTACCAGCTTGCCATTGACCTTGCCGGCCACGGTGGCTTTGGCCAGACCCGCACCAATGGATGCGGCGACCTCGGCTACGGAAACCGGGTGATCGAATGAACGTTGACTGCCGTCGGGAAGAGTAATAGTTGGCATGGCGCCTCCTCTCCTAGTGGTGACCCCTACCAAAGGTCACGTGGGTTGGGATGAGCCAGTACAAGATCCGATCCAGGCCATTCAATGACGAACGCCTGCCTTACAGCGGCAGGAGCCTTGCGGCCAACCGGAAAACCGAACCAGAGTGACTGGGATTCAAATCAGGGTTATTCGCGCAGTTGCCGCCACCGGGACTGAAGGTCATCCGGAGCTTGCAAACGCCCGAGCGAGGCATGCTAGCACAGATGAACGGTCGTCGACGCAAGCAGGCTTTGTGCGGGGGCAAATCGGGCATTTTTATGCCAGAGTGCTGAACTTGAGCACCGCTTTGCACCTCAGATAACACGTCATTGACCCAAAAGGAGCATCCCAGCATGCGTCTGAACCGTTTATTCGCCGTAGTCGCCCCCATCGTTCTGCTGCTGCCATTGGCCGCCCATGCCGACTGGCCAAAGGGCGAGCGCGAGAAATACATGGCGCAGTGCGTCCCTGCGGCGGCACACAAGATCGGTGATGCGAAGGCAAAAGCCGTCTGTGGTTGCGGCGCCGACCAGCTCAAATCGTATCCAGCCAAAGACCTCCAGGCATTGATGGACGGCAAAGCCAGTCAAGAGTTGGCAAATCAGGCGATGCAGAAAATCGCCACTTGCAGGGTCGATACCGGCGCGAAAAAATAAGCTTCACGCATTCATTTTTTCACCTGCAATGACCGAAAAAACTGCCCGAATGTCGCTTTGTCAGACATTTTTTGAAGGTTTTACAGCTTTTTTTATCGTCTTTACTTTCGGCTGAAAGCCTTTAAAATCGGGGCTTTCAGCCACTTGAAGCACCAAAGAACGCTCGACAGCGAGGCAAACAGCACGTCCGGGGGGCTCCCAAAGCGAACATTTCGACTATGATACTCCGGTGTGCCCAGTTGGCCTGAGCAGCACAGCACTACTGAAAATATATGTTTCTTGGAGATACACCATGTCTAATCGCCAAACCGGCACCGTTAAATGGTTCAACGATGAAAAAGGCTTCGGCTTCATCACTCCTCAAGGTGGCGGTGACGACCTGTTCGTACACTTCAAAGCTATCGAAAGCGACGGTTTCAAAAGCCTGAAAGAAGGCCAGACCGTTTCCTTCGTGGCTGAGAAAGGCCAAAAGGGTATGCAAGCTGCACAAGTTCGCCCAGAGTAAGTTTCTGGCGCACTAAGAAAACCCCGTCCATGTGACGGGGTTTTTTATGGGCGAAACAAAAGCCTTGCGCGTTCAGCCGCAGTTGACGCGAGTGACCACCCGATTGGCATCGGTGTGCAGGTTCAAGCGATCAGAGCGGTATTCCAGCGTCACCATGTCATTGGGCGACAGGAACCGTGCATTCTGTGCGCCTGCGCGAGTGCGCGCCTGCTCCAGCAGTTCGGGCGAAGCCGCTTTGCCGAGGGTGAATTCGGCAGCCTTTGCCTCACAGCGGCTATGTCCCGTGTCAGTCGTCGCTACAGGGTCTGTTGTCGACTCGGATGACGTACTGCTGCAACCTGCCAGCAGAGTGACGGCGAACAAAGTACCCAATGACGCGAGCTTCCAAGGCATGAAGCCTCCTTTGTAAATAATTGAGCTGAGATCGTGCGACCGCGATGACGGCGACAGGTTTCAAGGCAAATGCCATCCTTACCTTGATCCGGACAAGTGCCAAGTTTGCCTGAGCATCGCCCCGCCCTTCATCACTCAATCGTGACTGAATATGAACAGCGCTCAATAAACGTCGATGTAGTCGTATGGTGGGTTCGGCCAGTTCTCTTTCAGCGCATTGAAAATCTGCATGACCCAGACTTCGTCACTGGCTGCGACCAATCCTACATAGCCCGAGCCTTTGGCCCACGTCTCTAGCCGAAATCGCAGCCCGCCGATGTCAGTACCGCCGACGACTCCTGAAGAGATGTAGGCGATACCGTTTTGGGTGACCCGCAGTTGAGTGTGTTCATCGTCACTGGCGGACGCCAACAGCTGGCGCACAGCCTCAAGGGTCAAACTGTCAGGAGTGTTCAAATCGATCTGCACAGCGCGGTCCTTGAAAATTCGTCAAAGACCAAGTGTCGCATAGCCCTTCCCCCATGCCTAAGTCGGAGTGCTAAACGCCGCGCAAAATGGTTAACTCGACACCCAGACCTCCCCTACCTCACGAGCGCCATCATGACCACTGTAAGTATCGACGCCGACATCAAAGCCAAGTGGCAAGACGGGCACAGTTCTTACAGCCCAGGCAGCACGGAAGAGCTTGCCATTATCAGTATCGATCTATTGGTCAGGGACATTGGAGCCGAGGCCGCCCAGGACTTCATCGAGCAGATTTTTGAAAAACACCTGGCGGACCAAAAGGCCGTAGCGGAGGCACGACAGGCGTAAAACCCGCAGGTTGGCACCTGCTGCGGGCGGCTTACTTCAGCCGAGCCAGTCGCTGAGTCAGCAAGTCGAAGAAGCCCTGAGCATCGCCACTTTCAACCCAGAAAGCATTCTTCGGTGCTTTCAGGCCGTCATGCCAGTCGACAATGGTTTGACCAAAGGTCGGGCCTTCGCGGCTATCAACGACCACGTTGACCGAGCGACCGGTAAAGAGCTCAGGCTTGAGCAGGTAGGCAATGACGGTTGCGTCATGCACCGGGCCACCCGAAAGACCGTAGTGCTCCATATCGCCTTTGACGTATTCGTTGAGAATACCGCCCACCAGCTTGCTGGCATTGTTGTTCAGCGCGGCGATCTGTTTCAGACAAGCTTCGCTGGTGAGGATCTTGTGGGTCACGTCCAGCGGCAGATAGGTCAGCTTCACACCACTTTTCAACACAACTTCAGCGGCCTGTGGATCGGCGAACAGATTGAACTCCGCTACCGGCGTAATGTTGCCACCGTTGAAATGCGCGCCGCCCATGACCACCACTTCCTTGATGCCCTGAACAATCTCCGGCTCCTGGATCAGCGCCAGGGCCAGATTGGTCTGTGGACCGAGTATGGCGATAGTGATGCTGTGGGGTTTGGCGGTTTTTAAGGTATCGATCAGGTAATTGACCGCATTGCCTTCAGCCAGCCCTTTCTTTGGCTCGTGCACGGTGACGCCCGACAGACCTTCCTTGCCATGAATGTCCTCCGCATAGATCGGCGTGCGCATCAGCGGTTTCGGGGCACCGGCGTAAACCGGCACGTCTTCGCGCCCCGCCCACTCACGGGCCAGCCGTGCGTTACGCGACGTCTTGTCCAGACGCACATTGCCCGCCACGGTGGTCAGCGCACGAATGTTCAGCTCTTGCGGCGAAGCCAGCGCGAACAGCAAGGCGACCACATCGTCGGCACCCGGATCGGTGTCGATGATCAAGTCGATCTGTTCCGCCGCCTGGGCGCTCGTTGCAGTAATCAGGGACACAAGCAGCAGACTCCAAAGCAGGTGATGCAGTTTCTGAGCATAGCGGTACATATCGCACTCCTTGTGCGTGGGGGAACCGAATGTGTTCAGTGCGCTAGAACGTCACCCCCGACACCAGCACGATGTTGCAGTACGGCGCGCATTCGCCGGTACGAACAATCGCCCGCGCCTGTCGGCTGAGGACCTTGAACTGGTCATGGCTAAGCCATTCGCGCGAACCTAGAACGCCATCGACGTTCAGTTCGTCCAGAACGCTCATTGCCGGCGGCTGCTTGTCCAGAATCTCTTGGGCCAAAACATGGCTTTCGACCTGCATTTCGCTGAGCACAACCTTCAAGGTACTGATGAAGTCCGGAATACCTTGGGTCAGCGCCAGATCGATCAACTCGACGCCTGGCGGCACCGGCAGACCGGCATCGCCGATGACGACCATGTCGCCGTGACCCAGCGAGGCAATCAGCCGCGACAACGCGACATTGAGCAGCGGTGTTTTTTTCATGGTGCTTTAAACGCCTGTACGTCGGACAAGGTGGGAATCGAGGGTTGCGCGCCAGCCCGGGTAACCGACAGTGCCGCGGCTACCTGGCCGAATCGAATCGCTTCGGCTTCGCTGCTCCCGGAGGCCAATGCGGCAGCAAAACCACCCACGAAGGTATCCCCGGCGGCCGTGGTATCGACGGCTTTGACCCTCGGTGCCGGGAAATGCTCCAGGCGTGTGCCATCGGCAAACAGCGAACCTTCGGCACCCAAGGTGATAATCACTTTGCCCGCGCCCATCGCGATCAGTCGGGTCGCGGCGGTTTCTGCCGATTCCAGGGAATCCACCGGCAAACCTGTCAGGGCAGAGGCTTCACTCTCGTTGGGGATCAGGTAATCGATGGCGGCAAACCAGTCCGCCGGTAATGGGCGACTGGCGGGTGCCGGGTTGAGAATGACGGTCTTGCCCAGTTCACGACCTCGTTTGAGGGCATGGCCAACCGTAGCGTCCGGCACCTCCAGCTGACAGATGATCACATCTGCCGCCTGCAATACGGCATCGAAACGGTCGATGACTTGCGGCGTCAGCGCACCGTTGGCACCCGCGACGATGACGATGGCGTTCTGACTGTTGTCATCGACCACGATCAACGCCACACCGCTGGAGTCATCAACGGTGCTGACCGCCTGACAATCGATCTGTTCGGCCAACAGCGCCCCGCGCAATTGCGCGCCATAAGCATCGCTGCCCACACAACCGACCATCGACACATCGGCACCCAATCGGGCCGCCGCGACAGCCTGATTGGCCCCCTTACCACCGGAAACCGTGGCAAACGACTGACCGATCAGCGTTTCACCGCCTCGCGGCAACCTTGGAGCCCGGGTTACCAGGTCCATGTTCAGACTGCCTATCACCACTACTTTTGCTGGCATACATCGCTACTCATCAATTCTGTTTCTGCGGCGCTTTGGGTATTGCGGCTTTCTGTTTCAACGGAACTGGGCGAATACGCCGGCGAGCGGCGCGGTCGACTCCCGAAGGACAATACTGGGCGTCACGATTCGCTGCTCGGTGACCATGTCCGGTGTGGCGATCCTGCGCAAAAGCACTTCAGCCGCCATCTCTCCGAGCTGCAGGATCGATTGCCCCACCGTGGTCAGCGCCGGGTAGACATAACGGCTCATCTGGATATCGTCGAAGCCGATCACCGACAGCTCGGACGGTACGCGAACATTGCGTTCTGCAGCCGCTCGCAGCACACCGATGCCGATCATGTCGTTACCCGCGAAGATCGCGCTGGGCGGATTCTTCTCCAGCAAAATCGCTGCCGCGTTGTATCCGCCGGTGCTGGTGAAGTCGCTTTCCAGCATGCGTTCGCGATTCACTTCGACGCTCGCCTCTTGCAAGGCACGGCAATAACCGGCCAGACGCATTTGCGCCACGCTCGTACCCGCCGGACCACCGATGGTGGCGATGTCCCGATGCCCCAGCTCCAGCAGATGTCGAGTGGCCAGATACGCACCGTATTCGTGATCGATGCGCACCAGATCGACATCAACGCCCTCCAGCCCGCGGTCGACGATGACCATCGGCGTGCGCACACCGGCAAGACCTTCCGCCAGCCCCGCATCGCCGCCGGCCGAAGCGACAATCAAACCGTCGATACGTTTTTCGAGCAACACGCGAAGGTAGCTGCGTTGCTTGTCCGGGTTGTCGTCGGAGTTACAGAGGATGACGCAATAACCCTTACGCTCGCAGTAATCCTCAATGCCTCGCGCCAACTCGGCGAAGTACGGGTTGAGGCTGTTTGGCACCAATAAACCGATGGTCGCGGTGGTTTTGGCCTTCAACGAACGGGCTACGGCGCTCGGCACGTAGTCCAGGGTTTTGATCGCCGCCTCGACTTTGATCCGCACCTCTTCACTGACCGGTCGGGTCCTGTTCACCACATGGGACACCGTGGTGTAGGAAATTCCAGCCAGTGCAGCTACATCCTTGATCGTTGCCATGATTCAGGTCCGCCGGCTTGCGCGCTGACTGCGATAAGTATCAAGCACCACCGCCACCACGATCACCGCGCCAGTGATGATGCGTTTGGTGGGCTCGGTCGCGCCGATCTGCGCCAGACCGGCCGCCAAAACGGAAATGATCAGGACCCCGAAGAACGTGCTGATCACCGAACCACGGCCCCCCATCAAACTGGTGCCGCCGATGACCACGGCTGCGATCACCTGTAACTCCAGCCCGGAGCCGGCATTCGGGTCTGCCGCCTCCAGTCGCGAAATCTGAAACAGCGCGGCAATGCCGGCCAGCAGCCCCATCAGGCTGAACACCAGAATCTTGTAAGGTTTTGGATTGATACCCGCCAGACGCACCGCTTCTTCATTGGTGCCGATGCCGATCAGGTAGCGACCGAACACCGTTCGGGTCAGCACGGCCTGGGCGATGAAAATAATCAGCAAGGCGATGATGAACGACGGCGAGATGCCGAAGGCAATCGGATTGGACAGCCAGGCGAAAGCGTCACCGATGTAGGCCGTACGTGATCCGGTCATCTGATACGCCACGCCCCGTGCCATTTCCAGCACACCCAGGGACACGATGAACGAAGGAATCCGCCAGGCCACGGTGATCGAACCGGTGATGGTCCCAGCCAGAGCTGCCGCCGCCATGCCGAGCAGCGCTGCCGGCAGCACGTTCCAGCCCCAGCCGAGAATGGCCACGCTGACCGTTGATGCCGCCAGTGCCAACACCGAACCGACCGACAGGTCGATGCCGCCGATGATCAACACGAAGGTCATGCCGACCGCCAGTACCATCAAATCGGGAATCTGGTTGGCCAGGGTGCTGAACGTGTCATAAGACAGAAAGTGGCTGCTCAATACCGAGAACAGCGCAATCATCGCCAGCAACGCACCCGCCAGACCCAGATAGGTGCCCAGACCGTAGAAATTGCCACTACGTTTGCCGGCAAAAGTTGCAGTTTTCATGGAAGATCCCTAGGCGCTGCTTCATTGAGCAACGCATCACGTTTTTGGTAGCCGGCAAAAGCGGCGGCAAGCAAGTCGTCCTGGTTCCAGCTGTCGCGCTCGAAGGTTTCTATCAGGCGCCCAGCCGATAGCACCCCGATCCGGTCGCAGATCAGCATCAGCTCGCGCAAGTCACTGGACACCACCACCAGTGCTTTGCCCTGGCGGGTCAGTTCTCCGAGCAACGCATAAATGTCGAATTTGGCGCCGACATCGATGCCACGGGTCGGCTCGTCAAACAACATCACCGAGCAATCGCGTTCAAGCCAGCGGCCGATCACGACCTTCTGCTGATTGCCACCCGAGAGCTCGGAAACCAACTGTGTCGGACTTGAACTGCGGATGCGCATGGCGTCGATCTGACGCTGTGCCAAAGACATCTCGTCGCTGTTATTGACGAAACCGCCACTGGAAATCACCGGCATGTTGCCCAAGGCAATGTTGGCGCTGATCGATTGGGTCAGTAACAAACCTTCGCCCTTGCGATCCTCTGTGATCAGGGCAATGCCGTGACTCACCGCGTCGGCTGGCGAACGGATACTCACCACCTGAGTCGGTGACCCCAGCGCCACCGTGCCGCTGTCGGCGGTGTCGGCACCGAAGATCAGACGCAGCAACTCGGTGCGCCCTGCCGCGATCAATCCAGAGATCCCGTAGATTTCACCGGCGCGCACTTCGAAGGACACATCGCGAACCTTGTCGGAGCGGGTCAGGCCTTTGACCGTCAACGCGGGAGCGCCGATCTTGCGCGGCCCCATGTCCATGTGTTCACCGAGCTCACGACCGACCATCAAGGTCACCAGTTGCTCGCTGTTGTAATTGGCCATCGGCTCGACGCAGACCAGGTTGCCATCGCGCAAAACTGCAATGCGCTGGGCGACCCGCGCCAATTCTTCGAGGCGGTGGGAAATGTAGATGATCGCCACGCCGCGAGCCCGCAAGCGAGTGATCTGTTCGAACAGCATCTCGACTTCGCGCGCGGTGAGCATCGCCGTCGGCTCATCGAGGATCAGCACATGGCAGTCGCCGATCAGATTGCGGGCAATCTCAACCATTTGCTGGTGGCCAATGCCGAGGTCGCCAACCAGGGTGTCCGGGTCGATCGCATCGAGGCCAACCTGGGCCATGGCCTCGATCGCCGCTTTGCGCAATTGCTTGCGACTGATCCAGCCGCCATGGCTGGGCAAATTGTCGAGGAACAGGTTCTCCGCCACCGACAGGGTCGGCAACAGATTGAGCTCTTGCATGACCATGCGGATGCCCAGGTCTTCGGCCTGGGTCCGGCTGCCGGGGCGGTAGTCCTGGCCCTGGAACTGCATCTGGCCGGTGGTTGGCGTCACCAACCCACCGATGATCTTCGACAGCGTGCTTTTTCCCGCACCATTCTCGCCGGTCAGCGCCAGCACCTCGCCGCGGATCAGCGCCAGGTCGATGCCGGTCAGCACCGGCTGGGCGTAGGTCTTACCGATACCGCTGACCGAGAGGACAACGTTCGGTGCGCAAACGGACATAAAACTCTCCATGTGCTCTCCCGAGCGGGCGAGCACTATTGTGTCGCCAGAAGGCTTACTTGGTGACCAGTTCAACCGGCGTTTCGATCACGCCGTTGGTGCCGCTGTCGACCTTCTCGCCCTTGATGATTTTCAGCGCAGTCTCGATACCGAACACCGCTTGCCTGGCGGCAAACTGGTCAGCAGTTGCCAGTACGCGGCCATCTTTGAGCATTGGCTTGATGGCATTGATGTTGTCGTACCCGACGACTTGCACTTTGCCGGCCTTACCCGCTGCACGCACGGCGGAAACGGCACCGACGGCCATGCTGTCGTTACCGGCCAGCAGGGCTTTGACATCCGGGTATTCGCTAAGGATCGAAGCGGCAACTTTGTTGCCTTTGTCGATCTCCCAGTCACCGGACTGCACCGAAACGACCTTGATCTGCGCCGCTTCCATCGCATCCTTGAAGCCTGCGGTACGGGCCTGAGCGTTGGTAGTGGTGGAGACGCCTTCAATGATGCCGACTTCGTCACCGGCCTTCAGCTGCTTGGCCAGGTACTCACCGACCAGACGCGCGCCTTTGCGATTATCCGGGCCTACGAACGGCACCGTCATGTTCTTGCTTTTGACGACGGCCGGATCCAGCTGGTTGTCGATGTTGATCACGGTGATACCGGCATCGATGGCTTTCTTGATCACAGGAACCATGGCCTTGGAGTCCGCTGGCGCGATGACCAGCGCATTGACCTTGGCCAGAATCATTTGCTCGACGATGCGTGTCTGGCCAGCAGTATCCGTTTCGTCTTTGATGCCGTTGGAGATCAGCTCGAATTCGCCGGAATGGTCTTTTTGATACGCCTTGGCGCCATCTTCCATGGTCAGGAAGAACTCATTGGCCAGGGATTTCATGACCAGCGCGACTTTGGGTTTTTCAGGAGATTCGGCGAAGGCCGATGTAACAGGCAGCGTGGCGGATGCGACAGCCAGCATAGCGACAGCAAGAAGACGTCCAGCGAATGGCAGCTTCATGGATTCACCCCGATCTTATGATTATTGTGAGCAACGCTTGCACTGGAGTAACGCCTGGACTCCGATCGTCGGTGTTACGAGCCACCAACAGGTAGCGCAAACGTTTGCGTAGATCGAACTATGCGAATCCGGCCGGGAATTGTCAACGACCGGTTTTGTGTCTCGGCAGGTAAAAAACCAGCCTTGTTCCTCAAGCGGCCGTGCTGACCAGGCCTCCCGTGCTGGAGTCCTTGGCCAATTCTTTCACCAGATTGCCCATCACTTGTGACAGCGCACCGCTGGTGTCGGCTATTTGCCCCTGAATAGACATCACCGCTGAAGCCTTGGCTTCCGGGGTCGGATAAGTCGTTGCCTGAGCAGCCGCCAGTTGTTGCTGTTGCTCGCGCAGTTGTTGTTGCAGTTCCTGCATTCGCTTGAGCAGCGTTTGCACCGCAATACTTTGGGTGCTGCCGCTCTCGGATTTGGCCTCCTCCTGAGCGCCGCCACCGGTTCGAACCTGGTTTTCACCCCCCTCGCCCTTACCCAAAACCTGTGTGGCGGCATCTGCCGTCGCTTCGTTCAGGGCATTGATCGTCGACGGGGCCTGGCCACCGATGGTGATCGCACCCGCATTGGGAAAACCGATAGAGAAGGACATGGGAACTCCTGTAAGAAAAATAACCTTTGAGGGGCATCGACCTATGCCCGGGATTCTTTAGCGCTGAATCTTGATTTCGCAAGGCGACCTTCTCGACATTAGTCGTAGGAGTTTTCGGAGAGCCGAACGTAAACGATCAACTTATTCGGAAACCCGGACATCGCCATTTTCAACGCTGACGAATTTTATAAAATTAACCTTATAAATCAGATAGTTAAAAGTTTTTCTCATTCAACGCATGACTGGTACAGATCCTGCTCTTCACATACACCCACGGTGTTCAGAGCTGCCGCGGGCGTATCTAGATGAACTTGCATCAGCACCGTCTGACTACTAGAGAGAAAATAATGAAATCTGCTTTCAACACTTTTATTCCGGGCGCTTTGGCCCTCCTGCTACTGCTGCCTACTGCCCTTCAGGCTAAAGAAGTCGAAACCCAACAGAAACTGGCGAACGTGGTCATTCTGGCCACTGGCGGCACCATCGCCGGCGCCGGCGCGAGCGCTGCGAACAGCGCGACGTATCAAGCGGCAAAAGTGGGTATCGAGCAATTGATTGCCGGCGTTCCGGAACTCAGCCAACTGGCTAACGTTCGTGGCGAACAGGTCATGCAGATCGCCTCGGAAAGCATCACCAATGACAACCTGCTGCAACTGGGCCGTCGCGTGGCCGAACTGGCCGACAGCAAAGATGTCGATGGCATCGTGATCACCCACGGCACCGACACCCTGGAAGAAACCGCCTACTTCCTGAACCTGGTGGAAAAGACCGATAAGCCGATTATCGTCGTCGGCTCCATGCGCCCAGGCACCGCGATGTCGGCGGACGGCATGCTCAACCTGTACAACGCCGTTGCCGTCGCCAGCAGCAAAGAAGCGCGCGGCAAAGGCGTCCTGGTGACCATGAACGATGAGATACAGTCCGGTCGCGACGTCAGCAAGATGATCAACATCAAGACTGAGGCGTTTAAAAGTGCCTGGGGTCCATTGGGCATGGTGGTCGAAGGTAAATCCTACTGGTTCCGTCTGCCGGCCAAGCGCCACACCATGGACTCGGAATTCGACATCAAAACCATCAAGAGCCTGCCTGACGTAGAAATCGCGTATTCCTATGGCAACGTCAGCGACACGGCGTACAAGGCGCTGGCACAGTCCGGCGCCAAGGCGATCATCCACGCCGGCACCGGCAATGGTTCGGTTTCCTCGCGCGTCGTTCCCTCCTTGCAAGCCTTGCGCAAGGACGGCGTGCAAATCATTCGCTCCTCCCACGTCAACGCCGGCGGCTTCGTACTGCGTAATGCCGAACAGCCTGACGATAAATACGACTGGGTTGTCGCGCACGACTTGAACCCGCAAAAAGCCCGCATCCTGGCCATGGTTGCACTGACCAAGACCAACGACAGCAAAGAGCTGCAACGGATGTTCTGGGAGTACTGATTCACCCTCGTCCGACCGGTTCTGGTCGGGCACTTTCTTAACCACTCGTCAGCGTTGACGAGTGGTTCACGCCCCTCGCAAAACTCCGATAAAAGTTTTCCCCTCTTCCTACACCAAACGGGAAAAACTGCTGTCAGAGGATTTTCTTGAATTTTAAGCAGTTGCGAAAATGCTTACAGTTAAATACTGTATGCACGTACAGCTTAATAAGGATAATCCTGTGGACACCACTTCCGCCTCCCCTGACACCTATGCACGCATGGGTCTGCGCGTTCAGAAAATCATCAATTCCCCCACCGCTCAAAAAGCCAAAGCCGCACTGATCTTCCGACTTCCGGACGAACCGGTGGATGAGTGGGAACAATTGCTCGAAGAAATCGACGAGAACGACAACGTCACCCTCGCCTATCGCGACGATGGCGGTGTGCAGATTTTCTGGGTTGTGCCGAAGGAAGATTGAGTCAATGAGTGTCCGCTGGTTTGCTTTGCTGTTTCTGCTCGTCACTCTCGGGGCCCAGGCTGGCGCCCCACGCACCTTCAGCGAAGCCAAAAAAGTCGCCTGGAAGCTATACGCGCCGCAATCCACCGAGTTCTATTGTGGCTGCAAATACACCGGCAACAAGGTGAACCTGGCGGCCTGTGGTTATGTGCCGCGCAAAAACGCCAAACGCGCGTCTCGCATCGAATGGGAACACATTGTCCCGGCGTGGCAGATCGGCCATCAGCGCCAGTGCTGGCAGGCAGGTGGACGCAAGAACTGCACCCGTTACGATCCGGTTTACCAGAAGGCTGAAGCCGATTTGCACAACCTGGTGCCGAGCATTGGCGAGGTAAATGGCGATCGCAATAACTTCAGTTTTGGTTGGTTGCCGGTGCAGACCGGTCAATATGGCTCGTGCC
Organism: Pseudomonas sp. GL-B-19; assembly: GCF_019956415.1. GTDB lineage: Bacteria > Pseudomonadota > Gammaproteobacteria > Pseudomonadales > Pseudomonadaceae > Aquipseudomonas. The sequence goes on along the minus strand of NZ_JAHBDK010000012.1, from coordinate 59,033 downwards.
TGACTCAGGTCGACTTCAAGGCGAAGAAGGTCATGCCCCGCCCCTCCATTCGCGGCATGATCGCCCGGACTTATTTTTACATGAGCAAGCAGTACGGTTTGAGCTTGTCGAAACAGGATCGCCAACTATACGAGGCCTGGAACAAAACCTATCCGGTTGAACCCTGGGAGCGTCAGCGCAACCAAAGCGTGGCGTGCGTCATGGGTCGCGGTAACGATTTTGTCGGGCCGGTGAATATGAAAGCCTGCGGCTGATCGCCCGCTGAAAAGTAAAAAGGCCTCGGTGTAGTACCCGAGGCCTTTTGCGTTTCTAGCCGACTGCGTTACTGGGCCGCAGGACGCTCAAGCACCAGCAATTCGACATTCTGCTTCTTGGCCCGTGCAAGCGCCGCGGCCACCTCTGCCTGCTTGGCCTCGGTCTCGGCTTTCGAATTGAATGGCCCCATCAAAATGCGCGCCTTGCCGTTTTCCATGACGACGTTGGAAACGAAGCTATGCTCGATCAACCAGCCACTCAGATCGCTGACAGCCTGGGTTGTTTCGCCTCGCACTTCGAGATCCCATTGCGGCCCGCTAGCCGCAGCCGGTTCAGACGCAGGTGCGGAAACGACTGCAGGTTTAGACTTTTGAGCGTCAACATCCTTGCCCTCACCGCACCCTGCTAACGCCAATAGAACGATTACCAAGACCATTTTGCGCACAACGGTTCCCTCTGAATGCTGAAAGCGGCGATTTTAACATTCATGAATACTTCCCGAGTGCCGCAAAATGGGCACAAAACAACGAGAATGATGGTGGCGGCCTCTGTATAGTTACACCTTGGGAATTAATGCAGCATCTGCGCGTCAGAAAGAGGCACCCAAACCGTGAGACTTCGCACTAATCTATACGTACCACCGACCTCTGCACTGTTCAAATCAGGTGCCCTACAAAGCAATCAAGGAGAAGACCATGCTGATACTCACCCGCAAAGTCGGTGAAAGCATAAACATCGGTGACGATATTACGATCACTATCCTGGGCGTGAGCGGCCAGCAAGTCAGGATTGGCATCAACGCCCCGAAAGACGTTGCAGTGCATCGTGAAGAAATCTATCAGCGCATTCAGGCTGGCCTCACCGCGCCGGACAAGCCGCAAACTCCCTGAATCCCGTTGCAGTCAGTAGCCAGCCCGTTCGCCCAGAACATCGGCTGGCTAAAGATTCGAGCGCCGTATTGCCCGCCGTTTACTCATTACCCTCTCTCGCCAAAACATGCAGCTGATAGTACCGGCATGCCCCAGGCCATAGCTGTCAGACATTTCTGATTTACCCCGAGGAAGGATATACCGCAACCGGCTAACCAAAGGTCACACCACGTGCCATGCCGGTCGCCGCTATGACCATCAGCAACACCAGCAATGCCTCGACATGACTGAAGCGGGCAAACAGTTTTACGTGCCTGGTATCAATTGCCGAGCCACGGCCAAGCGCAATTCGCCACTTGATCAGCGCCACCATTGGAGCGACCTCAAGCAGCAGAATCAGTATGAAGAGCGTCATCTTGAGATGGAACAGTGGCTGGTGAAGGTAGTAATCGGTACCTTTTTCGTACCCACCAAAGGCCCGCAGCCCACCGGTGACCAGGAGGATGGCTGCGCTAATCCCCCACAGATTATCGGCCACCAGCACGCGACGAGCCTCCCCCGTCCCGGCCGCCAGTCGGCTGAATGCCGTGCCTCGGGTCAAAACCGCCCAGAAGCCCAACGCAAAAGCCAGCAAGTGAATTGCCGCAAGACACCAATGAACCAGCATCGATAGACTCCCATCAGACCGAGTTTGAGTATGGCCAGTCAGTAATAGCCCAAAAACGCGGGATCTACCCGATTTGAGCGGGCGGCGCCTTGATAGGAATCGAGTAAATGGATCGGCAACAAGCGCTCGCGCATGTATGACTACCGGCGATGGACGGCACTGGCGCTCGAAGGACTCAGGACAAATTTCAGGCAAAAAAAATCCCAAGCAGCTGATGGAAGCTTGGGACTTAAAAATGCATAAACCGTGGTGGTGAACGCGGGGCGATAATATCCCAACAGATCACTTGTAACAATATATTTTCTCTCACTATTTGGTTAATAAAAATCGTAACTCTTTAAATATCCACACTATTTTTATGGTTCTTTGGAAATTTATAGCTGCGCCAAGCCATCGCACGCCAAATCAGCAGACCTGATTGCCTGATTCAGAACACCCACATTGCCCGTCATTGAGGTCGCCAGATGTGACGAGCCCAGCGCGACGGCTGGGCTCTGGTTATTTTCTGTTTTCCATCATCTTGTCGGCGAGGGCCTTGGCTCTTTCAATCAACAGGTTCTGCCTGTCTTCGTGAGTAGCCCCTCCTACGACCGGTGCCGTCAGATTGCTTTCCGCAATCAACGCAGCACAGAAATACTGATCCCAAACAGCCCTGCTTTCAGATGCCTGCTTGTTCATTTGATCGGCGATCATATGCGGCTCCTTTTGGTGAGGTAACACCGCTATCTTACGCCCGAATCGTGAACTACCCGTGCTACTGAAGCCATTTTGAAAAGTAAGAGTGGCAGGGTGTAGCGGGATCGACCAAAGGGAAACACATCATGGAGATCAGAGCGGGTTAGTCGTCCCTATCGTCACGATCACGATCGCGATTTCGTTCATACCCCTGATCATTGTCGCGACGATCATATCTGCGGTAATGCCCTCGATCATCGTCATAACCTCGGTCATACCCTCGACCATGATCATAACCCCGATCACGCCCGTACCTTTCTCCATCGTCCCAGTGAGGCCCGCAGCCGCCCAACAGGAGAGAGCCTGAAATAGCCATGAACATTATTACTGCACGCTTCATTTGAACGTCCTAAAGACAAAGGTCGCCGATATGACCGTGAGTCTGTTCAATGATTCACTGGTGAGATTCAGCAAAGCAGCCACAAGAGCCATCGCCTTTTGCGACCCTTTAGAAACCAATAAACATTGGTCGAAACGGTTGCATTTTGGGGAAGCATTTCCCGCAGAAAATCCCACCTCCGGCTCTCTGCCGACCAAACACAATTCACCTTACGCAGTAGTGAACCACTAAAGCATCGCTGGAAATCTCGCCACCAGGTTCGCCAGACATTAAGAGATGGAGGCGAAAATAGAAGTCCCGAAGCGAAAAATACACCACCCCCTCCCAATAACTGGTTCAACACTAGAAAACGGCTATCGTTGTATGTATCGGCCCACTCTGGACCAATAGTGTTCTGATGGAGAGTTTCTATGAACAGAAGGAATTTTACTGCAGCGGTCACCACCCTTCTTGCGGGAATCGCACCAACAACTTCTAGCGCTGCTACTCTTACAGATCCGATTTTTGCATTTGGCTTACTGGGAAGCTACAGCGTACTCGAATTCTCCGGACACAGAAGCTCCAACACCGAGCACATGCCGGAAGGAGGACTATTTCTCAACTACGGTAACAAAATGACGGCCCAGGCCGGCTTTGTTTGTCATGCAGAAATCAGTGGGCAATACTCTGAAAAACAAGATCAAAAAGTAAAGGACGGCCAAGCTGACTTGGATCTTGGCTGGAGGATTGCTTTGAATTCACGCAATTTTATAGATTTTTTGCTGGGCGGTGGATACAAATGGAATCGATTTGAACCTGACTCTAACAAATACAACATTGATCTCACCAACCGCACTTCTTTCGCTAAAGCAACTGCAGGCTACAATCATCAATTCAGCACTACAATCGTGCGTATTGAAGCGGGAATTCGAAAGGGAATAAATGGTGATGCGCAACTAAAACTCCATGGGGTCAGTAGCGAGACTCTGGATCTAAAAAACAGCACCAATCCTTTTATTGAGCTGAGTTTCCTGTTTAATCCGCACGAATCGATTCCGGTTGTAGCATCACTATACTTCAACCGGTTCAATTATGACCTGGATGGGCAATTTGCAGCGACCGCCTTCGACAAACAAACCAGGGATGAGTATGGCGTAAAATTAGGTATCGCCTTTTAACGCTTGGAAATCACCTGAAAAACAGACAGTTCAAGTCCCCTCGTCCGGCGTCCTGCCGACCGAACACCACTCCATCCAAATCATTTTTTCGACTAATACGCTTTCTTCGTCCACGGAGAATTAGTGCGTGCCAAATTCATACCTGCCCCCCTCCTTGCTGCTCCAGATGATCGAAAACGAACTCGCGCTCTTCAAGATGACGCTCGCGGTGCTCATGGCGCCCGAGTGAATCAGTTTTAACGGCCACCATTAGCGGGAGGCCCTAGCCTCTTCTAAGGGAAAAAACCCGTCATATAGGGCGCGCCCCTACAGACAGCAGTTTGCCTAGCTGGCTTAAATCACTCACCAGCAAGGACGCATCTCAACCCCACACTCGCACCACTAAAGGCAGCCGAGTACGATGCGTTATCTAATCTTTATCCTCATAGCCATGATCGTTGTCACCCTTGGGGTAGCGCTGTATGGCTGGTATAGCCACCTGCGAGATGACGAAGACTACACATATTCGCCCGAAAATCCTGTCAATTTAACTCCTGCACGTACGACTGGCATGCCACCAGCAGCCGGGCCGCGACAGCGAGATCACGCCGGCGCCGCCGAGTCCTTCGCCGACAACTTCAGCCGATCCGGATGGCCATTGACCCCACCGTTGATTCGCCGAGCGATGAATTTGTCGGCATCGGCCGAGGTGTTCAGCCCCTTGGCGGCCCAGAACCAGGCGGCCGACAGGCAGGCATACTGCAGCGGCTCCAAAAGCTCCGGCTGAGCAGGTTGTCGGTGAGTGTCTGCGTTCACCGCTGGTGTCGCTGTACCTGATCCACTACACCCTCCTACCTGTAACAATCCCTCCCCCATCCGTGCCAATGCCAGGGTGCCACTTTTCCACTGCTATGCTGATAACACCTGTTTCCTACACTAGAGACGAGCAGCATGGCAGCAGAAGGCAAGCGATCCCCGATCACTTTCAAGGCTATGGCCTACTCGGCCGGAGGCTTCCTTGTCGTTTGGGCTGTCACAAAGCTGCTCGACACTTACTTCGACCTGACATTGCTGGCAGATACCAAGAGCTGGCTGCTACGTGTTTGGGATTGGCTTTTGCTGGAAACGCCGATGCCGAATTGGTCGCTACTGATGATTATCGCGGCTTTAATCAGCACTCTGTCTGTAGCGATTTACTACACCCGCACCACTGACGGAGCTTACGGCGAGTTACATGAGATAGAGCGAAAAGTTTACAAAAAAAACAACCCTCAGTTTCCACAACTGACAGATAACCAAACGCTACTGATGGAAGCTTTAGCCTATCATGCAAACTTCAGAAAAATTGCAAATTTAGACTCGGTTTGCAAACTTGTCTCACTCAGCACGCAGGAAGTTGAAGCCGGCCTAAAGCAACTCGAAGCTAAACGCCTTGTGAAGCGAAGTGCGACACGAGGTACGTTTGGCTCCACCACTTTTTCACTTACCTTGGCAGGCAAGGATTATGCATTAGAGCGATTTGAGCTAACGTAGTAAAGACACACGAGACGCGGCCTAGAGGCAAGAGTAACTTAATTCACCCTGTGGGCGACATGATTCACCTTTTCACAAGATCAAGTGGACCCATGTGCGTGATGTCTACGGGTGCGAACTGACTAGTGATAGCTATCGAGGGATTTGCGAGCGAAACGAAGAAAACGGGACGGCGAAGGGATTAGATTGGAGTGACAAAAGGCGGGATGCGATGAGCAGTACAATTGAGCAGTACAAATCTGAAAATAAAAAGCCCCGTAACCCATTGAATTACAGGATTTTTAGAATAATGACGAAGGGATAGGGATTCGAACCCTTACTTCCCACGCTCACCAAAACCTCTCGACAACACAACTTCCCCTGCAACAAGAAGAATCCCAGCTCAGGACAGGTCTTATAGGCATTCACATTGCCCAGTGTGAACGAACCCTATATTTTGTAAACGTTCTGCTAGAAATCCAAAGCACAAAAAAGGGCTCACCTTTCGGTGAGCCCTTCTAGACCGCCCAGCAGAGCGGATTTTGTTTGGTAGGCGCGATTGGACTCGAACCAACGACCCCCACCATGTCAAGGTGACCCCGAAACCGACACAACCAATTGATTCGTAAGGGAAAATAGGTGATTTTCATGGGATTCAAAACCGCCACTTCACCCTATAAGAATCAATAACTTAGCGTTGTATATTCCTACAGTAGTAACCCTCTCACGGCAGATAGGTCAGGGCGCGCAAGGACCAGAACCGACGGTGTCCGATTCTTCGTTAGAAAACCTGACAGTCACTAGCTGCTTGGGCATATCTAACGTGAACGTTTTTCTTCCCAAAACTATGGTTGCAATTTCTCCTGCCACAGAAGCAAGCCTCATTTCGTTAGCCTGAGACAAACTAAAAGTGTCAATAGGTTTACCCGCATCCACAGAATCGAGATCAAGCTCTGACGCCACACAGCGGCCGGTATCCATCGCGCAATCGATGACCCAATACTCCCTATAAGCATGAGGAGAGTCATTAGCTCGTGTTCCCTTAGGCGTTTCCACCATCTCTAAAACCGTTCTGATATTCAACGATTCGCTGCCTATCATGCAGAAAGGTACTGCCTCAATTTTTCTCGGTTCTGCCAAGACCCCTGTAGCAGCAAACAGCCCAAGTGCAGCAATGATCAGTTTCGTTCGCATTGGATCGACCCTGGATTTTCTGAATAGTCTAGCTATCCGCAACGGACCGACACGCCACTAATGCAGCAGTACTATTGGGAATGACCTACAGGCCCTGCGTTTCAACGGTATGTATTGTCGATTGTCTAAAACGCTAACCCGACATAGGCGCCTTTCGGGCCAATGAAACCGAGCAAGGTCGAGGTAGTTTTAGACGGCATTTCCCCCTTCACGGCGTTTCCGCTGATCGAACACAATCCCCCTATCGCAGTAGTGAATCACGCTGGTATTCTCGCCGCCACGTTTGCCAGGCATTAAGGGATGCAGGCGAAAATAGAAGTCCCGGGGCCGCGAACCTTCGGGGCTTTGCATTTCAGGACCCTGCTCATGAAGGGCGCGACATTTAATTATGACGTCAACATGGGGTTGAGCGGGGAATCAGCCTTTGAATTCAAGCGTAGATTCCCAAAGGTTCCCCGCATTACTCCGCCCTTCCCCGAAAAATTGGCCCAAGAATTGGCCCAGACCTCTCCGGCGTTCTGCCACCCGAAAACCACTCCCCGTCGCCTCACTCTCGCGGAAATGTCTCGCCTCGATTACTGTATATATAAACAGCACGCGCAAGGCCTGAGCATGGACTCCTACGAAATCGAAGACACCAGTGACTGGCTCGGCAGCCCGACCAGGCTGGAAACCGTAAAGCATTACGCAAGCATGCTGGAAGAGGACCTTCAGGCGTTGAAACGGGAACTCCGTGCAGCGAAGGAAAATATTACGGGCCTCGTTGAAGTGAACGACCAGCTATCGGCGGACCTGACGAAAGCTCGCACCTGGCTGGCAAACCGTGAAGCTGAAACCACGGTACAGCTGGGCGAGATTCAACGCCTCACCTTCATTAATGATCAGCTTGAAAAGCAGGTTCGAGCGCTATCAATAAAAGGTACAGCATGACCTTCTACGGCACATCCTTAAAGAAGACGTGGTGACCGAGCTTAAACGTCTGCTTGGCCCTGTTGGTCCACGTCGGCGGCTTGGACATGGTGGTCGCGTAATAGTGCGTGGCGCCATCGGTAGGATCTGCCACCTTGTCATCGATCACCTGGTCAGCAGCGATCCGCGCCTGAGCCAGCTCGCGGAATGGAATCGGCTTGGCGCCACTCAGGCAGGCGAAGTTCGGGTCGTTCTTGTTCCAGCAGCTGAACTGGTACGGCTTCTGGCAAACGCCGGCATAGCCCTCGCCCCACCAGGATTTGGCTTTGCCATCGTTCACGCGGTTGCGGATCGTCCAGGCTACGGCGATCTGGCCGGCCAAAGATTCGCCGCGGGCCTCGCCCCATAGCGTTCGGGCGAGGATGTCGCGGTCGCTTTCTGTTTGAGTCATTACTTTTCTCCAGGCGTAAAAAAACCCGCACTTGGCGGGCTTAAACAAATTCAAATAAACTATATCTTTTCAAAACTTATCGTTGACACAAAAGCACAATCTTCAGAAAAATTAAAGCCATCTCCAAAACCAAGCTCTTTCCTCACCAGCCTCCGGTAGTGATTCAATTTTACCGTTGGTGATGTTGTGTCATTTTCGCAAGGAAACATAAGACTTACAAATGTGTTCACCAGCTCAGCGGAATCACACGTAAGCAACAACTTGCTGTGACATTGCCGGACATCGTTTATTGATGAATATTGTTTTGCTGCAGGAGGCTTTCCAAATTCAACCAACACGCTGCTGAAATACCCATCAAGCACGACCAAAGAACCCAATAAAGCTTCGTGCTTCAGCTTAAATTTCGTTTCAGCAATCATCCAGTCCTTTTGCATCTCTGCCTTGACTGCCTCCACCAGCCTTGTTAACTCCTGAATGTCCTCTTTGCTTGCAGTATTCTGCGCTTTGCTAGCAAGGTAAGGAGCTACAAACGCGATAATAGCAAAAACTATGGCTACGAGAAAAATCTGCCCATAGCTAAGTCCAGCAAGTATAGGAAATGCTTGCGAAATAGCACTCACCAACTCTTTCTCATCCACGCCATACACCCCATAAAATAAATCAAGCGGCAATCATGGCGCCGCATGCCACATCGCATAGCTACTGGATCTATCCAGCGTCACTCTCAGGGTCATCATCCACCGTTAAATTCCAATACGGTGTTAATGGGATAGCATCAGGGTCCTCCTTATAAAAAGGTGGTGCCAAGGTAAGATGCGGCCGCTCCCAAGCAATATTTCTGCGAACCACCTTTGCAGGTACCCCCGCAACTACGCAATTGTTTGGAAACCGCCCTTTAACAATACTACCTATCCCAACAACACAGCCCTCTTTAAGAACTGTCCCACCTAAAATCTTTGAGGATGCACCAAGCCAAACGTGATTTTTGACGACAATATCTTTCGGAAAATTTATTCTTTTCCGACTAACCACATCAAATATAGGATGCCCGTCATCAGACCTTATTTCTACTGCTCCGGCAATCATAACGTCATTACCAATGCTAACACTTGATCGCTCGGCAGTTGAAATATACGCAGGGGACGTACAGGTCACTCCCGCGCCAATCTTTACATTACAATCAAGACCGACACGAATAGTTCCGCTAAAGTGATTTTTTCCTATAATACAAGTACCATTATCGCAATCAAATAAAACCACCACATTACTAGGAACTGCTTCTCGATGGATTTCCAGCTTGTTGTTATTGCCCTTAAAAACAACCTTAATGCCAGAGTTGAAAGTGCTAGACGAGAGAATCACATTGCCTTTATCGTCCTGATAATGTCCTATCTTCGTTAACACCGTCAACTTTTTACCCCCGCATATAAAATTAAAACTTATGAAGCATCACACATAGTATATCCTCCCACGCATCTCGCTACTACCTTCATCGCTAAAAACCCTGAACACGCCAAGCGCTATGATAGTTGCTAGTTACACAGCAATCCCTAAGCGCGTCATGCGCTTGCGCATCACCGCTGCCACCTCATTGATCTCCGAATCCGTCAGATAGGCAGAGTAGATTGCTGCTGCGGAAATATCGGATTCGCCGCTGTAATCGACGGTCGCGCCTCCGATTCGGAAAAGCGCGTCGACCAACGGACGCTGTGTAATATCGGTGCCTTCCAAGCTGATGCCGTTGGTGATGTCGAAAATTTTGGTCTTGGCACCAGTCTTGGTTCGCATACACAGGATGCGCCACGAGGTATGTGCTCCGCCCACGATGTTTACAAACTCGAGGTTATAGCTGCCTAAAGTGGACCGAGAGGCGCCAGCCGATACTACTTGGTTGGCACGCAGAAAAATGCTCGTTCCGCCCGACGTACCCGGAAGAGAGGGTGTCATCGAGTTACCGCGAAATGAGGAGATCGCCGCCTCCAACTCCTTCATGGCGTCGGACATGTTGGTGTAGTTCTGAGTGATGGTGATCGGATTGAAGCCTTCGTCGTCGAGGTCGTGGCTAAGGCCAGTCGCGCCGTGCGGGTCGATCGGGCTCTCCCGCACTGGGGCCTGGTGATTGGCTTCTTTGGTGTCTTCGAGGATCTCGCGGTAATCAATCTCGGCGCCGTCGGTGATTTCCAGATGCTTGGAGTTGATCCAGGCCTGGAACCGTTCGGACATACGCTTGTTGTCGCTGTTGTATGCGGTGTCGTAGGGAACCCAGAACTTTGGCCCGACACTGTAGTAGTGCGTTTTTCCATCGATCACACGCCAGAACAGGCGCGCCCGGGAGTTCATGTCCAGCTTGCGCGCCAAGTCGAAGCCCGCGATCCACTCCTGCCCCTCGAACTGTTCCAGGGTAAGCGTGGTGTCTTCGCAAGATTTCCAGTCTTCCATGTTGAAGAAACCGGATTTCGCGCTCACCCAGAGGTTGAGGTGCTTCGTTTTAAACGTGTTGGTGAAGCGGGCTGATCGGATCGCCCTCGCCTGCTGGCTTTCCAAGTAATCCTGGAATACCGAAACCCCGTGGTTCGGGTTGGCCTTTGCCAGCATGTTCGGGTCGGTCCAATCGTCGCCGTCGTCAAGCGTCCAAATCCAACCGAACAATTCGTCGTCAGGGACGGTGCCCTCCAGCATCTCAATGACCTGGCGACGCTTGTCGTAGCACGGGCCTTCAATGTCGGCGCCGGCGGTGGTGATGATGAACATCAGCGGCTGGCGACGTGCACCCATGCCGGTCAGCATGGTGTCGTACTGGGCTGACGTCGGGTGTTCGTGGTATTCGTCGACGATCGCGCAGCTGGGGGATGCACCGTCGCCCGGGTTGCCGATCAGAGGCTCAAAGCGACTGAAGTCGGACGGGATGTTCATGTTTGAGGCGTTGACCTCGATGCCGGCTGCCTCGATGAGATGCGGTGACTTGCTGACCATCAGTTTCGCGGGACGGAAAACCTCCCATGCTTGTTTCTCGGTAGTCGCACCTGAGTACACCTCGGCGCCGAACTCGCCGTCAGCAACGAACATACTGATGCCCACGCCGCCGGCGACAACGGATTTACCGTTCTTGCGGGGCACTTCCCAGTAGCTCTCTCGGAACCGGCGGTGCCCGCCCTTCTTCTTCACCCAGCCGAAGGTAACGGCCAGGCCGAAAAGCTGCCATGGCTCCAGGGTGATGAGCTGACGCTTGAACGCCCACTCACCCTTGGTGTGCGGCAACAGCTGGATCAGCTTGAGCTTTTTCTCGGCTTTGACTGGATCGAACTTGAAACGAAAGCCGCGTTTGCGGCTGGCGGCCAAATCGTCGAAATGCCGTTGCACTGCCTGATGAATGTATCGGCACGCCGGCACCTTGCCGCGCAGCACGGAACGGCCCCACGCCATCGCCTTATCGACATTGGCGTGCAGAGCTTTGGTCATCAGGAACTCAGTAGTTTGGCGAATTCGTTGGTGGATGATTGCTTGTTACCGCCGATGATTCGCGTCCGGCTGGCTGGGTCGAGTCCCAGCAGCGAGCCGAAGGTGACCAACTGGCGCATGGATTCATTCGCTGCGGTGAGTGCAGGGTTCTTCATCGGGCTGCCCTGGGAAGACTCGACAACAATGCCGAACTTCTGGACGGCTTCTTCGGACATTCGCCACTTGTCATAGGCGGTGCAGAACGCCTCGACGTTGTGCAGATCGGTCAGCGCAACAACTTTTTCCCGAAGTAATTCAGGGATAAGCATCTTCCACATGGTGGCGGCGCGATCGCTCAACCACTCCGGCGGATCAATATTTCTGACGGTCGTGAACTGGGGCTCATCATTGTTGAGCGCCCGCTTTCCGGGGTTCCCAGCAAGTTTTTTCTGCGCCGTCGGCTTGGGTTTGCGACCACGGCCGGCGACCGTGGCGGTGCCTCCCATCGCGCAACTCCTGAATTTTTAATTTCGCGGGTGTAAGAAAACGATTGAGGGCGCGGTCTAGAAGCCAAAAGGTCTAGACTTTCGACCCTCCCCCTCCCCAAGCCCTGAAACCGTCATTTTCGGCTGATTTTTTCTGTTTTTTTGAGGATTTTTTGCATTTCAGCGCCGCACATTGCCAAACCCACCATCCTCGGCCGCCGTCTTGGCCGAGTGGCACGGGCCGCACAGGCTCTGCCAGTTGGTCTTGTCCCAGAACAGAGCCATGTCGCTCTTGTGCGGAACGATGTGATCGACATCGGTAGCCACGACCACCAGGCCACGAGCAGAGCAATGACGACACAGCGGGTACTTGGCAAGGAACCCAGCACGGGCTTGTTGCCACTTGTAGTTGTAGTGGCGCTTGGTGCTGCTCTCCCTTGGCTTGGCTCGGGCCGCGCTCTTCAGTAGGCGAGCATGGTCATCGCAATAGCGAGGGTTGCGGGTGAGTGCGTTGCAGCCTTGAGCATTGCACGGCTTCTTCGGCCTTAGCGGCATGGCGAGCCATCCATGTAGGTCAACGGCATCGCGTCGGGGTCTTGCTCAGTCTGGTCCTCTGCCAGCGCTTGGATCAGTAGACCCTGTTGTTTCACCATCTGCTCGAGGAGTGCTGTCTGCTTCTTCTGCTCGGTCAGCATCTGGCTCAGCTGGTTTGTTAAATAGTTCAGTTGCTCGTTCATATCCAACCCTCAACCATTTCTTGGTCCAGTCACGCCGGGCAACGCATCCACTACAAGTCATCACTCGTCCCCCTAATTCCTCGCCCGAGAGCCAGCGACCGTGTAGGAGACCGTCAGCTTGACCGACCCGGCAGGCTCGTTCATTGCCTCCCAGTGAGGTTGCTTGGTTGTCATGGGTGTACTCAGATGTTTGAAATGGTGGCGTGGCTACGGATACTGGCGGGGATTAATTCAACGAAGGAGTCAGAGCTATGACGGAAAACTGATTCATTCCCCGCAGGTTAAGGATTAACGTAGTGGTTTGAGGCAAAGGTTTAGGCGAATCCTCAGAGCCGATCCCCTTTGGCCACACTTGTTTTCATATGGTGGCGAACGGGAGATTGCTTCGACCTACCTTGCGGCACTCTCATTCAAGTGCTCACATGACAAACCGACTTTCTTAGCTTTGAGCATCACGCACGGTCACCCTCACTCCCGTAGCCACAATCTCGTACTCAGTCTCAGAAATCTTTTTCACGTCACCACCAGATTGCATTTCGAAATGTTTCAGGCCTTCATGTCGAACCATGCCGTGTGACGAGCGCTCAATGGTCTCGTCCTGATAAATGTTAATCACGTACTCCACGTTATCCGTGCCAACCCCAACTATTCTCCCAACATATTTATCTGCCATGTCCGAACTCCTTGCGTGAAATCTCAAAGTAGCTGGTACTGACAGATCAATCCAGAGCATTGAACAGTTCAGCTCACCATGATGTTGGTCTGTACTTGGGCGTGCCCGTGCAAGAGAGATACGACCAAACCCTGAGGTAAGCCGGCATTCTTGGCTGTGTCGACCGCTTTGGCGATGACGCTATCCAGATCAGCGATGGCCTTGTTGATGGCTGGGCTCAGTGGCAATGCGTGATGTAACCGAGTGACGCTGCTCATTTGGCCAACTTCGGCTGAAGGATCACCCGAGCAACCATCACCAGGAAGCCCAGCACGCCATAGGCCACCGGTGGCAGCACGGGTTGCAGTTGCGGCATCAGCTGCTCAGCGATACCCAACACAGCAATAGCGCCGCCCGCCTGAACGCTGGTCATGCTCAGCGCTTGTTTCCAGTTGTCGATCAGTTGCATGGGTCACTCCTGCCGCTTGGGCAATTTGAAGTCGGTAAATCGGTCAGCCAAGGCGGCAACCTTCTTCACGCCGAGGGTGCCGATACATGCGCCGACGGCAGCTGCAAGGCTCGATGGGAGGTTGAAGTATTCAAGCAGCGGGAATGCCCCGGCGGTGATCGCGCCACACAGGCACGACTCAAGCAGGGCCTGTCGCCGGCCGCCTCCACCGTAGATGACACGCAAGAAGGCGATCCAGCACGACAGCGCAGCGGCATAGAACATTGGGGCGTGCTGGCTGAGCCAGGCCATGACAATGAGCCAGGTCTCTGGGTTCTTCTCTGGCATATGTGACATCCGGCATCCTCCCTTGCGGGGAGCAGAAAAAAAAAGCCCGCTCAAAGGCGGGCTACGATTCAACATTAAAATAATTGTTTCGACTTTTATGAATCTTTAACCGTGAAAAAGGCAAAATATATAGACCCTGTCACCTAGCGCTAACCTACTACAACGTACTTAGTCATTCTTGCCTCGTCATACTCATACAAAGCAACCTCCGTCTTAAATGGCAACCTTGTTCTTGAGGCAACAACATCCTTCATTGATACAGCATTTACTGTCTTACTAGAAGGTCCAAACATCAAAGCCAAATGAAACACAAACCTAGACTTATCCTCATCATTCAAGGTGTCCCAGAATTTTTTAGCATCTGCAAACTTATCTTCCACCTCATCTATAAAAGCTGGCCTATCAGCAGATACTTCTACAAAACTAACAACACATATACTGGATGACTCAATAACTGCATCAAACCTAATATTTGGCAACTGTTTAGGCTCAACATTTATTTCGAACCGGCCACCTAAAAGATACGCAAGGTCCCGGACCACTTTGCTTTTTCTAGAGAAATCTTCCTTAATGATATCCCCCAGAGTTTTTCTGGGAGACACCTTGGATTGCCGTGCCTCAACGGGAGAGGTCGTCTCTCCCACTGAATCAATTACTTTATCAACTGGCTCCTTAGGCAGCTCTTGACTTGGCTCTTCACGTAGAGGCGCCTCTACAACTTGCTCATCATTCTGAGCACCTGCTTCATTTTTATCTGAGACTGGTATAGCGCTCATATCTGGATAGAGAGTGCTCACATCGACAGACAAGAACTCACCATGCCGATTAAAATTAGCATCCATGAAGCTCTTATCCTCCTTAAAGTCAGAAGGAGCATAAAGCACATGATGTTTTTTCCAAAGCATAAGAAAAAACAAAGCAACCAAAAAACATGGAAAACTCATTAAAAACCAAACATACCTACCTTGAATGCTCACATCAAGAAACGGCAAAACTACCGTTCCACTTACTTCTGCTATACCTGCAAACATAGCAATCACGGTTAATGGGTTTTTGATGTGTCCAATTTTATCTAGCATCTGCAATCCCAGCATGCGGTAGCACTGAGCCATCAGTATGCCGTATCCCTACCAATGAACCTAGCAGCCCGTCTAAAAACCGACCAGCTCGCGATATTTCTTCCCAATCGCTTCAGAAACGAAAAAGCCCAGCAGATGGCTGGGCTTTGTAAGTCGTCTCTCATAACGCGCAAGATCGACATGATGGGGTCAAATTACGATCATTCCGCCACTACGTCAAGCAGCATCAATAAAGATTTCTTCCCGGTCGAATATCTCTGTCGTACGGATTACTGCGGCCTCTTCCAACGACTCAAGGCGCTTGGCAATGCCAGTCTTCCAGCGACGGCGCGTTGACTCTGGCTTGCCCTCTACATCCCAGGTGTTCATGTCGTAAAACTCGGCCGGTAGCACGATCATGTCGGTGGAGCGCTTGCCGGTCTGGACACCCTTCAGCTTGGGGATGGCCCAGGCAGTGAGCGCCTTGTAGATGAACAGTTGTGGCGCTGGGGAAACCATGCGGGCCACCAGGCGGCCGATGGCGGCAACTTTGTTGGCCTTGTGTGTCGAGTACTTGGCGACCAGCACATCCCACTGGGCCGGTTCCAGCTGACGGTGCAGCAGCGCATAGAGGCAGCAGTCATAGTCGAACTTGTCGCGCACGGACAGCGAACTGCCGGTACCACCTTGGCGAAGGCCAGCGTCGATCAGCCTCTGCCACGACTGCTTGGTGCTGTTGTCGATGTTGTCGGCGGCCAGTACTCGAACCAGTGTGCCCATTACGTCTTTATAGATGCCCATGGTTTCCCCTCAATCCCCGGTGAAGTTGGTGCCGCCGGCGCCGCGGCGGTTATTCCGTTCGTACTGCGAAGCCGGATCAGACATCTGCGGCTCGCGCTTCAATAGTTCAACTTGGTGTTCGGCGGCCTGGAGCCGGATGCTCAGCTGGGTTACCAGCACCTCCAGCGGCAGCGCATCGCCGGTATCTGCCGACACCCAGCCGGAGGCGTTGCACTGGACGCAGGCCAATTCGTGAAAGACGCCCTTCACAACCGCCTTGCCCCGGCAGATTGAGCACTGAGCCAGGTCGAGCTGATCAGCGCTAAAGGCGGGGCCATGCTGTTTTTTCATCGTTTTAAACCTCGCCTATGGTTGTTTCTTGAATAGCCTCGAAAGCCTTGTGTTCCGTGGCTTCCAGCGCATTACCAGAATCTCCCGATCTAACGCCGGTCAATCCGTGAATACGTTTGAAGCCGCGACTGTCTAGCAAGTGGTGCCACTGTGTTAAGGCATCACGCTTGCGACTCATCACATCGGACTGGATGTACACCTTCACGTTGTGCCCCATGGCGTGGTTGATCAGGAGCTCACCAATCAGATGGTCGATGCCGATGTCTGCCCAGCCGGTACGGGCCACCTTCCGCAGGTCGTGACTGGTCCACTCGCCCTGACCCAGGCGCGTGAATACAGCGCACGCCTGACCTTCGCTCAATGCCTTGCCATTACGGGATGGAAACAGGAACTGACCGTCGTAGCCGTTCGCCCGCTGGGTTTCGCGATAACCGATTAGCATCTGCCGTACCTGGTCGGTCAGCGGCAAATGGTGCTCGACGCCGGTCTTGGTGTTCTCGGCCGGAATGAACCACTCCCGCTCAGAAAGGCTGATATGCGACCACTGGGTCTGCCGGGTCTCACCAATGCGGGTGCCGTGGCACAGCATCATCAGGGCGAGCATGGCGTCAGCAGGCGTGCTGGTCATGGCATCCCGCAGCAGGATAATCAGGTCCTGAAGCTGGGTGACCCGCAACCGTGACGGCTTCACACCCACCTTGGCCTTGGAGAAGTCGCTGAACTTGACGTCCTTCATCGGGTTGGCCGAGATCAGCCGAAGCTTGAACGCCTGGCGGAATGCCAAGGCAAGCAGCTGGAACGCGGAGCGCACGTAGTCAATGCCGATGGCCTCCTGCGCAGGCCACATGAACTGATCGTCCAGGGTGGCCTTGTCAATTGAGGCCAGCGGCACGGCACCTAGGAGCGGCTTTAGGTGGCACTTGATCAGCGATGCGCCGGTCTTTTTGCGCTTGCTCGACAGGCTACGATCCCGGGCCATCCGGTCGGCGTACCAGTCCAGCAGCTCACCGGCTAGGACCCACTTCGAAAGGTTTGAACCGGCACCGGCATCGAGCCGCAGACGAATCGCCGGCAGTGCTGCTACGACCTGCTTGGCATTGAGGTCTGGGAAGCTGCCGACGAGGTTCCATTTCCCCTTGCGCACCAGGTACCACGAAGCCCGGGTTCGGGCTCGGGTGAAACGCAGGTAGAGGCCACGGTTCTCGATGTCGCGCAGATCCCGCACGTCACCGACAGCCTGTCGCTTGATCTCGGCATCAGTGATCTTGACCGCGGCGCTACTCATGCTGCCACCACGGTAGGTGGCATGCGAAGGTACGCGCGGATCTGCTCCATCGCGTCGAAGTGTCCGCGACACACCACCGCCAGATACCCCTGGTCATTGAGCTTGCGAATGCGTTCGTGCTGACTCGGTGAGATCGGGGCATCGTTCGGCGGCGTGGCCTTGAACTCGATGTACAAGCCGAAGTAGCCACCGCGAGCCATGGTCAGCACCAGATCGGGAATACCGGCGACCACGCCCTGCTCTTTCAGCTTCATCGCCACAAGTACGTGCCGGTGACCGCCGTTGGGGACGTGATAAATCAGGTCGGCTACATCTGGCATACGGATTCGCAGCTCTGTCATCAACGCGGCCTGCTCCTGCCCTTCACGGTCGACTGACTTGGCGCGGATGGCCTTCTGGTTAAACAGCCTAGGTTTGGCGGGGGTCATACTTTTTCTCCGGTAAATCGGTCGATCACTTCAAAGGTGCTCGGCCACATCAGGTTGCCGAATTTCTCGGCAATCGATTGGTGCTCGAACAGCGCGACCGCGCGATCGGGTTTGTCGGTGAGGTCCCACTTGTAGCCGCAGCTGTGCACGGCAAAGCGGTACTCGGCGGGATTGGTCGGCGCAAGTCGGGAATCAGACACGGGCAACACCTCCCGAGCGCATTGCACGGAGAGCGGCCAACGCTTGATTGCCAACCTCGGGGGTACGTTCAGCAGCCGGTGCAGCCAACTCAGCTACCGGAACTGGGCCGAGCTGCTCGCCCATCCAAACTTTGCGAACCTGTTCCAAATACCGCTTCTCGAAGCTGATCAAACCCAGCTCTCGGCTAAGCAGTGGCAGGCTGTTAAACCCAGCAGCGGCGGTTGCGTGGTAGACGGCCGGGTGAAACCACTTCGCAACGCCGTGCATCGTTGGGTGGCAGTTACGCAGGGCCTGTTTGTATGCCGTCTCCACGTTCGGCAGAGGTGGGTTGAGCATTTCCGGCGTAGGCACGCAACCTTGAATGAACTTGCCGACGCTCGGGATGAAATCGGAAGGTTCGGCGCGGCAGCGGATCAGGCCGATAGCAATCTGCTCCTGGGTGCAGATGCCGTTTTCGATGAACGCTTGTAACCAGGTGGCTTTCGATTCCTTGTAGGCCTTCGCGTCCGGCCAAGCCTGACGCCATGCGGTGCGGATCGAACGCAGCTGGCGGAACAGCTGGTTGATCACCTTGCCGGTTTCGTGGGCCTGATCCTGCTGGGCCTGCACCGAAACTTCGGTGGTCGCGTCGATGAATTCGCCGTGGCGAACCTTGGTCACTGCCTGTGCCGCTACCGTGGAAACTGCTCTCATTTCGCCCCCCCATTCATCCATTCGGTGTTTTCGTCGTCGTACTCATCCGCAGCGGCACTCGATGCGGTTCCTGCTGCCTTGACGCGCTCACGTTTGACCCAGGCGACCAAGCGGAAGCACCAGCCAGCAGCGCTGTCGACGGTGGAAGGCTTGGCTACGAAGAAACCCTTGAACCCTGCGAGAAGTTCGACAGTGACCGAGTCGTCAGGAAAGCCAGCGATGGTGAGTTGATCAGCCAACGCCTTATCACTTGGCGCCCAGGTGGTGAACATGGCGAAGCGTTGGCGATCATCGGCGGCGAGGGCCTGACGATCCTGCTCGGCGATAACTTCGGAAATCTCGCGCTGCTGCTCTCCGGTTACTTGATGGATAATTGATGTATTGGGTGCAGTGGCTGCACCCCGTTCTGTCGTAGGCTGCACCCCGTTCTGTTGTGAGTTGCACCCCGCGGCGCCATCTGCACCCCGTTTTGTACGGGGTGCAGGATTTGCACCCCGCAATAGTTGAAGGTCGTAAACGACTGGCCGGCGGTCGTGACGGTCGATATGCACGGCGGCAATGGCCTGATTGCCCTTCTGGATCAAACCGGACTTCTCCAGATCGTCCAACTTGTAGCGCACGGTGCGCTCAGACAGCCCGGTGTCTTGAGCCAACGTAGAGGCGGATGGAAAGGCGCCAGCACCGTTCGAACCGGCGTAGTTGGCAAGGCACAACAGCACGTGACGTGCGCTTGAATCTTTCAGGGATTCTGTGGGCAGAGAGAGCGCCCATGACATTGCTTGAACACTCACAGCGAGGCTCCGATATTGATTTCAGCCAAACGGGCAAGACCTTTCGGCGTGACCAATGGATCGAAGGCTGCGCGCTCAACGCCGGTTTCAGGATCAGCCTTCAAGGAAGTGATTTTGTGGATCATGTAGCCGGACGTGATACGCGGCTGGTAGGCAGTCCACCGGCCTGAGCCTTGGCGCCGAAAAATCCAGCGGTACTGTTCCAGCCAGGCGAAGAGCTTCGACGGCTGGACTTGCAGATGCTTGGCGGCGTCAGTGATGCAGATCGCACCGCCGGCAGCAGCCAGGCGCTTGATGGCTGCGACTTTCGGCTCTTGATCGATAATTACCAATCTAAGCGACTGGTTGTCTCGGGCCTGATCGGCAGCTGCTTGCAACGCCTCGGCGTATGTGGCCGGGATTTGGAACTGGCCCGCTTGGGCTTCGAGTTCCTGCCAGCGGTCGATGATCCGAGCGCGCAGCTCAACGCTGTAACCCGATACGACCACGAGAGTGTCTCGCTGAGAAAGCAAGAACTCGCGGTAGACCTGGCCGTTCTGCGGGTGGACATAGGGGGTGTCGTTTGAAGAAACGACACCCTTGGAAACGTAGCCACGGATGGTTTTCAGGACATTGTCGTGCGTGCTGCCGGTCAGCTCGGCAATCTCGCGTGACGACATGGTGTGACGCGATACGTTTTGCGAATGCCCTAAAAGTGTCGCGACATGGCTGGTATTGCCGGGGGTGATCTGGTTGTGCATAATCATCTCCACAAAGTTTTGCCGCTGTTGAAAAAGCCGACCTCGTACGTCGGCTTTTTTGTGTCTGGAATTCAGGCAGCCTTGAGGGATTCGCGCAGAACTTGCAGCGCATCGATCGCTTCAAGAATGGCCTTCTCGCCTTGGGCTTTTTCGTGCTGACTGATGTGGTTGTCCTCGGCAGCATCAAAGATCAGCCGGCCAACATCTCCGCACTCAGCCGAAAGCTGCCCAAGCGCAACCATCAATGGCTTTACCGCAGGCTTTTCCCGCGCAATCAGGTCGAAACCGAACTGATCAGCCAGCGTCACCAATGGGCGCATGTCACCGGTGTGCAGCAGGATCCCGAACAGATGCTCGATAGTCAGATGGTGCGCAGCGTTGTCCGGGTTCGAACGCTGAAGCAGGCTCACGTGCGCCATGCACATTTTTCCGGCCAGCTCCTCTGCCCCGCTTTCTTTGATTGTGGTGTGACAAGCCCTCAAGAAATCTTCCATTCGTAAAACCTCAAATTTGTTTCCGTGGTGACCTAGTCGGCGCGATGGCAATCTTCAGTTGCACCAAGCAATCTTGTTCAAGCGGCTTTTGAAGAAAGGCTGGGGCGAAGGTCGGCAGCCTTGATTTTTCCGCCTGTGAGGCGCTCGGCACGCAATGCCACTTCAGCTGAGCAGCCATGAAGCCCACGGATCCAGCCGCTTACGGAGCCCTGTTTCACTTTCAGCGCCTTCGCTGTTTTCGCTTGAGATCCGAAATGAGCTACGAGCTTTTTAAATGTCGCGTTCATAAAACTCCGACCGGCATAAAGGTATTCCTTTACTCTAAACAAAGGTATACCTTTTTGCAAACATAAAGGCTGGCCTATAAATTGTCTGGTATGGAACTCAAAGACAGATTGAAACAAGCCCGGAAAAACGCAGGCCTTACCCAAGCCCAACTCGCGGAGCTGGCGGGTATCAAGCAATCGTCTATCTCGGAAATTGAACGCGGTCTTTCGCGCACTAGCGGCCACCTTGTGAAGCTGGCTCAAATTTGCGAGGTCGATCCTATTTGGCTTGCCGAGGGATATGCCGCTGCTCACGAGCGCATAAAAGGCGGCTACAAAATTCAAGCCCAACCGAACGCTGAGTTATTGGGAGATCTGTCCGTTTGGGATCATGAAGACCCACTGGACGAAGATGATTGCGAAGTGCCCTATTACGACCAGGTGGAGTTCTCCGGTGGCGACGGTATGACCGAGGTCATTGAGATTACTGATCGGAAGCTACGCTTTAGTAATGCCACGCTACGCTCCGCCGGGGTCGATTGTAAAAGCGCAGCGTGCGCCAGGGTTCATGGGCGCAGCATGGAAAGATTGATCCTTCACGGGGCAGCTATAGGTTTTGATAGATCTGACACTTCAATTATTGACGGAGAGATCTATGCCTTTAACCATGGCGGCATGCTACGAGTGAAGTACCTTTATCGCCTTCCAGCCGGCGCAATTCGAATTCGAAGTGAAAACACAGAAGACTATCCGGACGAGATCATGGGCTCTGAAGAATTCCGGGAAGAAGTGAAAATGTTGGGTCGAGTATTTTGGTGGTCCACTGTCCGCCGCTCGCCACGCAAAATCTGAATTTAACGCGATCCAGCACGGCCCCTCTAGCGAGGGGCTTTTTTTTGTCTGCGGAATGACAAAAAGGCATCCCAATATCAAAACCTAACAACTAAAGGCATGCCTGTTGACACAAAATAAAGGTAAGCCTATATTTTACTCAAGCCGAAACAACTACGGCCAGCAGCGAAAGCCGCGCCGCTCTTTAAAAGTCAGCGCAACAAACAACAGACCGCATTGCCTCTACCGGCGACCGGCGAGCAGACAGGCCCGAAAGCCTGCCAACGACAGGAACAACCTGGACGGCTGCTCGATGGTGAAGCGCCAGAACCGTGTGAATGACCCGGCAAGCAATGCGCCCCGCCCCCTCCGGCGGCAATAGGACGGACAGCATCACTGAAGCACCTTCTTGCGAGGGTGCTTTGGGATGACCAAGAGGAAAGGCACATGACCAAAGATTCAGTGGCAGCAATGGACCCAGAGTCCAAGCGATGCGTGCTCATTGGAAGGGGCGACGCGGAATACCTGAAAGAGCTTTTTGATATGGGTCTGATTCTGGTGCCGGTCGAACGGGCCGGCGCAGTAAAGGCGCTGCATGAGCGCCATCCAGATATCTTTCAGCTCAACAGCGATGCGAGCACTCACTCCTACCCAGCGATCCTGCCTCCTGAAGTGAGTACTCGGATAGAGGCGGCGGTCGTAGCCGTTACACACCAAGGCAATATCGGGCTCGCTACCAGGCTCGTCCTGATGCATCCAAGCACTGATCTGGATAGAGCCAGCTGCACCAAGTACGCAACGATCGTGCTCAGCCGTCTAACAGCTGCCTTCCTAGAATATTTGCCTCCCGAGCGGTCTGCCCTGATCCAGCAAGAACTAGCTGAATATGCGCGTACCGCCATGGACGACAAGATCAAAGCAGCCGAAGCACAACCGAAACGCACCGTTTGGCGTGTCTGTCGCGGCGGGGTCTGCGTCGCCAACTACCGGGAAGACCAGTACGAGGCGGCCGCTGACCACCTGCTTCGAATCTACAAGGAGCGCTTCATGCCTGAGGCAGCGGAGTGGCTCAAGAAGCCTTACGGCTACCTGACTTTTGAGCGCCAGCTGCCCAGCATCACACCGGAGTTGGTCAGCCCGTTTGAATACGACACCGAGTGGTTCCCCGCCAAAACCGAATAACCACCTTCTGCCGCCACGCGCGCATGGAGCATCATCATGGCAAAAGTTCTGGCCCAAATTACGGTCAAGTTGCCGCGCCTCATGGAGGCAGGCGAATACAGAAAGCTACGGTACGTCGGCGGAAAGCCGAGCCTGCAACAATTGAAAAAATGGATTGAGGAAGGCGAAGTGATTGGAGAGGTAAAAGGTGGGATGTATTTCGTTGACGTTCAGGCGGCAATAATGGGCTCAAGTGACCCATTGCTGGCCAAGATGCTGGAGATAGGCTGATGGCTGCCCGGCCACGCACGCTTCAAAACAGAAAGTTGCCGCCAAACCTTTACCCGAACGGTAAGTATTGGCGGTACCGAAACCCCGTCACCGGCGTGATGACCAGCATCAACCGACCTCTAGAGGAAGCGATCAAACTGGCCAGGGCGGCAAACCTGAAGTTCGCGGAGCTAGTGGTGGACGACGGCTCGCTGCTGGCGGTCCTGACCGGGGATCGATTGCCGATAGTGAGCAACCTGCTGAAACGCTTCGAAGAAGAGTGGTTGCCGGACAGAACCTACGCCGCACGCACTCTGGAAGAAATCAAATTCAAGCTCGAGCGGTACCGGCAGGACTTGGGTGATCGGTTGATCGGGCAACTAGACGTCTTGTCCATGGCCGAATACCTCGACCAGTTCAGCAACAATGCCTACACGAAGCACCGCGGTCTTTGGGTTCAGATCTTCGCCTTCGCCGTGGCCAAGGGCTTGGCCGAGCGCAACAACGCCGAACTGACGTTGGTAAAGAAAGAAGCCGAGAAGAAGCGCCAACGGCACACGCTCGAAGGGCTGACGACGATCATCGACGCTGTAACCACGCCGCCTTGGCTTAAGCGTGCAATCCGCCTGGCCCTCGCCAGCCTTCAGCGCCGCGAAGACATCGTCACCTGGTTGAAGTCGGCCGTCGACATGGACAAGAACACGTTGACGGTGTCGCCCGGTAAGACTCAGGGATATGACAACCCGGTCCACCTGAAGATCACGATGGGGGCCGCGCTACGTGAGGTTGTCGGAGAGTGCTTGCGGTCGCCGCTGGTTTCGCCTTACCTGATCCACTACAAGCCAAAGGCCCGCCGCCGGGAGCAGATCGACGCCAAAGATCACTGGACGTCGGTCACGCCGGATTATTTGACCAAGGAGTTCAGCAAGGCCAGGGACGCGGCGCACGCCTACGACCAGGTGCCGGCCGGCGAGCGCCCCACTTTTCACGAAATCCGCGCTTTGGGGGCATGGCTGTATGAACAGCAGAAATTCCCACAGGAGTACATTCAAGCGTTGATGGGTCATGCGGACGAGAAGATGACGAAGCACTATCAGGAGGGGCACGGCGAGAAGAAGATCGAATACGTGGTGGTGGGCGCCGAGTTGGTGTTTTGAGGTGGGAGTTTTGCAAAAGTTTTGCAAAAGTTTTGCAAATCGCAGACAACAAAAAAGGGCCCACCTTTCGGTGAGCCCTTCTAGACCGCCCAGCAGAGCGGATTTTGTTTGGTAGGCGCGATTGGACTCGAACCAACGACCCCCACCATGTCAAGGTGGTGCTCTAACCAACTGAGCTACGTGCCTGCTGTGAGGCGGCATTCTACGGAATTCCGGAGGGGTGTCAACACCTTTTTTCGAGCTAACCCTATGAATATGCAAAATATTTAATTTTGCGGTTACGAAGAAGATTTTCCGGTGGCTGGCGGTCGATTTTTAACTCGAGTAGGATCAATGCACTCGTAAAATATATTAAACAGAGGCTGCAGGATGGAGAACACTCCCTACCCAGAGTCCTATTACGCCGCATCGGCCAATGCGGTTCCGCCGCGGCCGGCCTTGCAGGGTGATGTAGAGACTGATGTCTGCGTGATCGGCGCCGGTTATACCGGTCTGTCCTCTGCCCTGTTTCTGCTGGAGAACGGTTTTAAGGTAACGGTTCTGGAAGCAGCCAAGGTAGGTTTTGGCGCGTCGGGCCGTAACGGTGGCCAGATCGTCAACAGCTATAGCCGCGATATCGATGTGATCGAGCGTAGCGTCGGTCCCAAGCAGGCTCAGTTGTTGGGGCAAATGGCGTTCGAGGGTGGGCGGATTATTCGTGAGCGGGTCGCCAAATATAATATCCAGTGCGACTTGAAGGACGGTGGTGTGTTCGCGGCCATCACTGCCAAGCAGATGGGCCATCTCGAATCCCAGAAACGCCTGTGGGAACGCTTCGGTCATACGCAGCTTGAGCTGATGGATCAACGCCGAATCCGTGAGGTCGTGAATTGTGATCAGTACGTCGGTGGCATGCTCGACATGAGTGGCGGGCACATTCATCCCCTCAACCTGGCGCTGGGCGAAGCGGCGGCCGTGGAGTCGCTGGGCGGCACCATTTATGAACAGTCGCCAGCAGTGCGCATCGAGCGTGGCGCAAATCCGGTGGTGCATACGCCACAGGGCAAGGTCAGGGCCAAATTCATCATCATCGCCGGCAACGCCTACTTGGGCAACCTGGTGCCGGAACTGGCGGCCAAGTCGATGCCCTGCGGGACTCAAGTCATCACCACCGCATCGTTGGGCGACGAATTGGCGAACAACCTGCTGCCGCAGGATTACTGCGTCGAGGACTGCAATTACTTACTCGACTACTACCGCCTGACGAGCGACAAGCGCCTGATCTTTGGCGGCGGTGTGGTGTATGGCGCGCGGGATCCGGCGAACATTGAGGCGATCATTCGGCCGAAGATGCTCAAGGCGTTCCCACAGCTTAAGGACGTGAAAATTGACTACGCCTGGACCGGTAATTTCCTGCTGACCCTGTCGCGCCTTCCGCAAGTCGGGCGACTGGGTGACAACATTTACTATTCCCAGGGTTGCAGTGGTCATGGCGTGACGTACACGCATTTGGCGGGCAAAGTATTGGCCGAGGCGCTGCGAGGTCAGGCCGAGCGTTTCGACGCGTTTGCCGACCTGCCCCACTACCCGTTCCCCGGCGGACAATTGTTACGCACACCGTTCGCGGCGTTGGGTGCCTGGTATTACGGGCTACGGGACAAGTTCGGATACTGATAAAAAAGGGGCCGCTGAATGCGGCCCCTTTTTTGTATCAGCTTGGGAAGTCAGCCCCCCCCAGTGGGAGCGAGCCTGCTCCGAGCGGCGCTCCGACGATAGCGGCAGGTCAGCCAACGCAGGTATCAATTGGATGACCTCATCGCGGGCAAGCCCGGCTCCTACAGGGTTCAGCGCATGGTTTCAAAGTCGATCCCGCGCGATGCCGCTACGTATTCGCAGAATGTCGGCGAGTACGGCGAGGGCGATTTCAGAAGGCGTCTTGCTGCCCAGGTTCAAACCGATGGGCGCATGAATCCGCGCCAGCTCCGCCTCCCCCAAACCACCAATCCTGCGCAACCGCTCGAAGCGCTTTTGCGACGTCTGCAGGGAGCCCATCACGCCGATATAAAACGCCTCAGTGCGCACTGCTTCCATCATCGCCAGGTCATCAATGCGCGGATCGTGAGTCAACGCCACCACCGCTGTATCGCTGTGGCAGCCACCGTCAGCAATGAACACTGAGGGCAGCTGACGACGAATCTCGACGTTTTCCAGCACCACGCCTTCCAGCACCTCGTCACGCGGGTCGCACAGAATCACTTCGAAACCCAGCCCGACGGCAAACTCTGCACACGCCTGAGCAACCGAGGAATACCCCGCCAGCAGCAACCGCTGGGCCGCGCCGATCCGCACGCGCACCCGATCGATCTCACGTTCGATTCGCACACCCTGCTCACGATCATCGAACAGACTCCGCGCACCGCTGGACAGATCGACCTCGCGGATCAGCCGACGTTGGCCCAACAGCGCCGACTCCAGCTCCCGTAGATGCGCCTGTACCTCGCAAACCGGTTCAAGCTTCTCAACCAGCACATCGAGCACGCCGCCGCAGGGCAGACTCACCCGGGAACGCGGATCGTCGCCCTCGCCATAACGAACAACGCTGACCGCTTCGAGAAACGCACCCTCGGCGACTCGTTCGAGAAAATCCTCCTCAACACAGCCACCCGACAGCGATCCGATCCAATGCCCGTCGGCGTTTACCGCCAGCAGCGAACCCGGCGCACGAGGCGCCGAGCCGTAGGTGGCGAGCACCGTGCAGAGCCAGAGGCGCTGGCCGGCCGTTGACCACTCCAGCGCCCGGCGCACCACTTGCAGATCGAGATGCTGCATGTCAGTGCGCCTTGTGCTCAAGCGGCGGCGCATCGGCACGCAACGTTTGCACAGCGTTGACCGCCAGATCACCCGGCTGACCACCCCAGCTCTGACGCAAGTAGTTCAGCAGATCCGTGAGTTGCTCGTGACTGAGCTTCTCAGCGAAACCTGGCATCGACTGCATGTGTTCGAACCCGGCAAATTTCTGCTCACCGATACCGTCATCAATCACCCGCACCAGGTTGCGCGGATCTTCCAGGCGCAGCGTGGTATTGCCGCGCATGGCCACAGCAATGTGCGGCTTGCCGTCACCACCAACCTCATGGCAACCGGCGCAGACGTTCAGGTATTCCTGACGGCCACGCTGGGCACTTGCAGTGAGCTTGTCGAACGGCACGTCAGTCAGCACCTTCGCCGCCGGCGGTTGATCGCCAAGCAGGTAGGTCGCCATCGCCGCCAGATCCGGATCAGTCAGGCCCTGGGTGCTGTTGTGGAACACCGGGAACATCTCGTTGAACATCGTGCCCTGAGCGCTCATGCCGTGCTTGAGGAATGAGCTCAGGTCTTGATGGTTCCAGCCGCGAGCCGCCAGGTCATCGGCCAACAGGCCAGGCGCCAGATAGCCATTGAGCACGCCGCCGGTCAGGCGCTTGTCCTGTTGCATCGCACCCGGCAAACCGCGTGGGGTGTGGCATTCGCCGCAATGACCGAGCACATCAACCATGTACTGGCCACGCTTGAAGGCTTCGCTTTTGCCCTCGGTAGGCGTCAGCTTTACATCCTTGCCATAAAGCATGTTCCAGCCCATCAGGCCCAGACGCACGTTGAACGGAAAGCTCAGGCTGGTGGCCGGTGCTGCACGCTCAATTGGCTCGAACGTTTTCAGGTACGCGTGAATCGCGTCGGAGTCGTCGCGCGGTATCAGGTGATACGAGGTGTACGGCATTGCCGGGTACAGGTTGGCGCCATCACGGCGCTTGCCTTCGGTGAGTGCAGCGAAGAATTCTTCATCGGTGTAGAGGCCGATGCCGTGCTCTTTGCTCGGGGTGATGTTGGTGCCGTAGATTGTGCCAAACGGCGAGACAATCGGCAGACCACCTGCGTACGGCGCGCCACCCGGCGCGGTGTGGCAAGCCATGCAGTCTGCGGCACGGGCGAGGTATTTGCCGCGCTTGACCTGATCGTCGGCGTGAGCCAGCAATACCGGCGCACTCAAACCAACCGCCAATGCCAGGCGGGAAAGTAGCTGCTTCATGCTTAACCCTCCTTGACCAGGCCGAGATCGGTCAGCACATTGCGCGTCGCGCTGTAGTAGCGCACGTAGCCAGTGCAACGGCAGATGTGGTGTCCGAGGCTGTCCTCGATGACTTTTTCCAGCTGGCTTTTGACGATGGGCTGACGTTGCAGCTTTTCCACCAACACGGTCGCGGCATTTACGAAACCCGGCGCGCAGTAGCTGCACTGGAAGGCGAATTCGTCGACGAAGCGCTGCTGGATCGGGTTCAGCTCAGTGACTTTGCCCTGCTCGTCGCGTTTCGCATGGCCTTCGATGGTGCGTACTTTTTTGCCTTCAAAGTAATGCGCCCCGGTGATGCAGGTGCGCACTTCTTCGCTGGTGCCGTCCGGGTTATCGACGATCACCACGCACGCATGGCAAATACCCTGTCCGCAACCCAAACGCGAGCCAGTGAGGTTTTTGTATTCGTGCAGGTAATCGATCATCGGCAGGTCATCAGGGATGTCCACCGGGCCGACGGTTTGACCGTTGAGGGTCAGTTGGAGCGGACGGTTAGCCATTGAGGGCCTCCTTGATGCGTGCAGAAGTGATAGGCAGGTCGCGGACCCGTTTGCCGATGGCGTGTGCCACAGCGTTACCGATGGCACCGACCACCGGGATCATCACCACTTCGGCAATGCCCTTCGATGGATCGCTTGGCGACAGCGGCGGCAGGATTTCAGACGTCTGCTTCCAGACCGCCACATGACGCGCCATCGGCAGGCGGTAACGGTTGAAGTTCCAGTCACCCTCCCCCGGCCCGCCTTCGTACAGCGGCATCTCTTCCATCAACGCATGACCAATGCCCATGGCGATTCCGCCTTCGACCTGGCCCTTGACCAGCTCTTCCACCAGCACCCGACCGCACTCAACCCATGAATGATGGTTGAGCACTTGCACTTCGGCCGAGCCTTTGTTGACTTTCAGTTCCACCAGCGTCGCGACCGGGCTGTAGTAAGTCACTGCCGCGTTGTTCAGCTGAGTGTCGGGGTAATGCACGTTCTGGCGATCCAGCAGATGGAAACCTGCGCTGTTCATCTGCGCCTTTTTCACGCTCGGAGCGCCGTCGCCGTACTTGACCGCCAGGCCATCGAGCGGCAGACGTTCGCGCACGCCATCGATGCTGAACTCGGCATCGGCCCAGCTCCAACGGTTGAAACCGTGCACGGTTGCGCCAGTGACCAGGCCACGCTCGTGGGCGTGCTTGGCCAGTTGCTCAAAGCTCAGTGGCTGCATGCCGTTGGCGGTGAGTTTGCCGTCGACCCAATGCGCATCTTCGCGACGCACCACATAAGGGTTGGCCGCACCACCATAAGGACCCTGACTCCAGATCTGCATCGCTGCCGGCCACAAGCCGTGGTTGAACAGCACGCGCGCCGCTTCACGGGTGGCGTGGCTGAAGTAATAAGCCGAGTTGGTGGCCGACGAGGCCGAGGCGATCTTGCCGACCCAGCGCGGGTTACGCAGCAAACTGTCTTGCTCGGCCTGACTCATGATGTAAGGGTTGCCGCCGCTGATCAGCTGCAACTCCTTCCATTCGGTCTCGCCGGTCTTCACTTCGGTCGCCGCAACACCGAGGAAATCGGCCACGACCAGAGCTTGAGAAGTGGACATGCCGGTGCCGATTTCGATACCGATGTGGCGTAGGGTGACGTGCCCTTGCGCGGTGAACTCGATGCTGGCCATCGGCGCTTCAGAACCCGTGCCGAAGTCTTTCTGACAGATGGCGAAACCGACGCCGTACCAGTTGTCCGGATCCTGCGCTTCGCGTTGCTTTTTGATCGCGTCGCGGTTTTTCCAGACGTCGTGAACGGCAGCCTTGTCGAGAATCTCGTGCAAGCGCAAAGCACCCGCCGGCACCGCGCCCTGGGTATTTTTCATACCCGAGACCATAGCGTTTTTCTTGCGCAGATCGATGGCGTCGATGCCGAGGCGATCGGCAATTTCGTCGACCATCATTTCGGTGGACGCCATGCTTTGCAGTGTGCCGTAACCCCGCATCGAGCCGGCTTCAACGGCGCGGGAATGATAGGCCGTGACCTGCAAATCGTTCTGCGGCATGTAGTAGATCGACTGCGCCGCCGTGGCGCCAACCGCCGCCACCGACGCGCTGTAGTTCACTCGCCCGCCGCCGTCGACGCTCATGTCGGCGCGGAAAATCTTGAAGCTGTGATCGTTCTTGTCCACCGCCAACTGGTAGTGGATGTCAAACGGGTGACGCTTGATGCCGCTCTGAAACTGCTCGTACCGGTCGTTGGCCAGACGCACCGGAACGCCCGCGCCGTACAACGCCGCGAGGGCTGCGTAGTAGACGAAAATATTGTGGTCTTTGGAGCCGTAGCCGACGGTGTAACCCGGGTGCATGTTCAGGTGCGCCAGGCCGAAACGCGACGGGGCGATCATTTTCGCGGTTTCAGTCGCGGCTTCCAGTGGGCACTGAGTGGCCACGACGAAATGCAGGGTCTTGGTTGCAGGGTCGTACCAGCCGTTGCCGTTGTCCGGCTCCAACGCGGCCGGCTCAATCGATGGCGTCTTGTAGCGCTCGTCGAATACCAGCCAGTTGTCAGGCGGCGTGTCGATCTGCTGCTTCATGCGATCAGCGTAGAACAAACCGCGCTCGGTCAGATTGCCGTGCAGGTTCGGCTGGGAATTCCACACCGGGCGACGGTTGCGCAGCATCGGGAACAGGATCGAGTCCTTGAGGCTGGCAAATTCGTCCTCGTCCGCCGAGGTCGCCCCGCCCACGCGCACATAGCGGAAGCTGCCGTAGGGATCGCGTTCGTAGAACGGCGCTATATCACCGTAGCGGATTGCTTTGTCATTGAATTTGAGCTTGGCCTTGGCCTGCCGGAAACGCTCGAAGTCGTTCCAGATCAGGATCGCCACGGGGTGACCGATGAACATTGGCACTTTGCCTTCCGGCAGCAGCGGATCTGGCGCGTGCTCTTCCGGGAAGACGATGCCGTCTTTCTCCAGGTCGGCAGCGGTGACGATGCGGTCAGGCTGCAACTCGGTGCCGAGCCACGACAGGTCCATGCCCGCGTAGATGCGGTCGGCCTTGATGGTTTTCAGCAGCATGGCGTGGCCTTGCTGCTGCGGCCAGCCCGGCATGTCCTTGGCGCGGATGTCGCGGGCAAAGACTTTGCTGCCGCAGACTTTCGACAAGGCATCGTTGCGCGAGCGCGCCTTGCCGTTGTTGCCGAGCCATTGCTCGGACGGCACGGTCACGCTGTTTTCCATCAAGGCTGCCAGCGCCTGGCTGCTCAATGGCGTGAGCGTCACGCTCACACCCGCTACCAGCCCGCCCTGAAGGAACGAGCGCCGGGATATATCACGGTTGGACATGGATCATCCTCTGGGCGGTTAGGGACCCGCCCTTTTGATTATGTACTGGAAATCTCGAGTCGTGCAGAAACCCTTATTGACGAAACAAAGGGCTGAAATGACATTGCAAAGCTGACCGAAAGGTTAAGTTTATAGGCTTATGCGCTTGCGGCAAACAGCCCAATACAAAAAACTGACCGGAGAATTAAAATATTGTGATTTTTTTATTACAAGAATTGATGAGGTCAGCAGTTGTGAGGCCAAGGCCAACCCTGCCAGACGTCGTCGTCGCGAAAGACCTACAGAAGGTCAAGGAGAAAGGTAGGCAGAAAGCCCCGGCAAGGGAGAATAAAAGAGAAGGAAAAGCCAAATTTCAGACACAAAAAACCCCAGTCTTTCGACCAGGGTCTTTGCTATCGACTCGAAGTAAACACTGGCATAACCAGCGGCTTTCTTCGTAGCTCCAAGGCGTTCAGTGGGCCTTGTAGCAGATATGGCGCAGCGGACGGGACTCGAACCCGCGACCCCCGGCGTGACAGGCCGGTATTCTAACCGACTGAACTACCGCTGCGTATCGCTTTGGACTTTCGTCCAAGTAACTCGTCTGATTGAAAACTCAGAAGCTTTTCAATCTCGAAGCAGATAAATCTGATCCGGAAAATATGGCGCAGCGGACGGGACTCGAACCCGCGACCCCCGGCGTGACAGGCCGGTATTCTAACCGACTGAACTACCGCTGCGCGTCGGTGGAGGCTTTTTACAGCTTCCATCTTGCTTTCGCAAGACTCTCGGAAGTGGTGGGTGATGACGGGATCGAACCGCCGACATTCTG
Source organism: Pseudomonas sp. GL-B-19 (assembly GCF_019956415.1). Classification (GTDB taxonomy): domain Bacteria; phylum Pseudomonadota; class Gammaproteobacteria; order Pseudomonadales; family Pseudomonadaceae; genus Aquipseudomonas. The sequence goes on along the minus strand of NZ_JAHBDK010000012.1, from coordinate 26,129 downwards.
CTTGTAAGGCAGACGCTCTCCCAGCTGAGCTAATCACCCGTTTGCATCTCCGAGGCCGCGAAATTTACGCAGGTACCGAACCTAAGTCAATAGCAGGATTGAAGTTTTTCTGAAAAAGACAAAATCGTGTCAATCCAGACAACTGCCAGACAGCTTTCGCGAGCAGGCTCGCTCCCACATTAGAAATGCATCCTCCCTGAAGATACGCGAACTACTGTGGGAGCGAGCCTGCTCGCGAAGAGGCCGGCACATCCAACATCAACCTGTAGTAGCCACTGCTTTAGGGCTATTCGCTGTAAATCATCTTCTTGGTCATGCCACCATCGACCACGAATTCCTGACCCGTGACAAAACCGGCATTCTTCGACAGCAACCACGCTACCATCGCCGCGACATCTTCGACCGTCCCTACCCTGCCCGCCGGATGCTGGGCATGATCGGCATCCGTCAGCGGCTCGGCACGCCGCACAGAAGGGTCTCGCGTGTCGATCCAGCCAGGGCTGACCGCATTCACACGTATTTCCGGCCCAAGACTGATCGCCAATGCGTGAGTCAGCGCTAACAAGCCGCCCTTGCTCGCCGCGTAAGCCTCTGTGTCGGGCTCCGACTGCCCGGCGCGGGTCGAGGCCAGGTTGACGATCGCGCCGCTGTGCGCGCGCAGGTACGGCGCACAGTGTTTGGCCAACAGCATTGGCCCACTGAGGTTCACCGCCAAGACGCGGTTCCAGTAGGCCAGATCGAGGCTTTCCAGCGTAATGTTGTGCGGATCTGCCACCGCCGCGTTGCACACCAGCGCATCCAGGCGCCCGAACTGGCCCAGCACCTCGGCGACGCCCAACGCCACCTGCCCTTCATTCGAGACATCCATGGCGATAAACCAGGCATTGTCGCCCAGCACCTTCGCCACTTTCGAACCGCGCACCCGATCCAGATCGCTCAGCACCACCTGCCAGCCTTCGCTGATCAACCAGGCCGAAATCCCCAACCCAATGCCGCGCGCCGCACCGGTGACCAGTGCAACACGGCCATTGGACCCGATTTTCGGCGAAGGCAACTCGATCACAAGGCCGCCAACCCGCGCGCCAGGTCGGCTTGCAGGTCAGCCACGTCTTCCAGGCCGACCGCAATGCGGATCAGGCTGTCACGAATGCCCGCCGCTTCACGCTCTTGCGGCGCCAAACGGCCGTGGGAGGTGGTGCTCGGGTGGGTGATGGTGGTCTTGGTATCACCGAGGTTGGCCGTGATCGAAATCAGGCGGGTCGCATCGATAAAGCGCCAGGCGCCCTCTTTGCCACCCTTGACCTCGAAACTGACCACCGCGCCGAAACCTTTCTGCTGGCGCTGAGCCAGTTCGTGCTGTGGATGGCTTTTCAGGCCGGCGTAATGGACTTTCTCGATGCCGTCCTGCTGCTCCAGCCACTCAGCCAGTTGCTGGGCGTTGGCGCAATGCGCCTTCATCCGCAGGTTCAGGGTTTCAAGGCCCTTGAGGAAAATCCAGGCGTTGAACGGGCTGAGGGTTGGTCCGGCGGTGCGCAGGAAACCGACCACTTCTTTCATTTGCTCGCTACGACCGGCCACGACACCACCCATGCAACGGCCCTGGCCATCGATGAACTTGGTTGCCGAGTGCACGACAATGTCCGCCCCCATTGTCAGCGGCTGCTGCAATGCCGGGGTGCAGAAGCAGTTGTCGACCACCAGCATCGCGCCTTTGACGTGAGCAATTTCCGCCAGCGCGGCGATGTCCACCAGCTCTGCCAGCGGGTTCGATGGCGACTCGACAAAAAGCAATTTGGTGTTGGATTTGATCGCCGCATCCCAACCGGACAAGTCCGCCAGGGGTACGTAATCGACTTCGATGCCGAAGCGCTTGAAGTACTTTTCGAACAGGCTGATGGTCGAACCGAACACGCTGCGAGAAACCAACACATGGTCCCCGGCGCTGCACAAGCTCATCACCACCGCCATGATCGCGGCCATGCCGGTGGCAGTGGCCACGGCTTGCTCGGCACTTTCCAGGGCGGCAATGCGCTCTTCGAATGCACGCACGGTCGGGTTGGTGTAGCGCGAGTAGACGTTGCCCGGCACTTCACCGGCAAAGCGTGCCGCCGCGTCGGCAGCGGTACGGAATACGTAGCTGGAGGTGAAGAACATCGGATCACCGTGTTCGCCTTCCGGCGTGCGGTGCTGACCGGCGCGTACGGCCAGGGTATCGAACGCTACGCCTTCGAGGTCGCTGTCCAGCCGACCGGCATCCCAATCCTGACTCATGTTCTCACTCCTTGCCTTATTCGGTAGTAGATACGAAACCGGCCTTGAGGAGAGACACCTATGTAGGAGCTGGCTTGCCAGCGAAGTGGGCATCACATTCAACATCTTCGTTGCCTGTGATACTGCCTTCGCTGGCAAGCCAGCTCCTACAGGCCGGTAGAGATTTAGTTGTTGTACAGATCGATGATCGCACTGACTGCCTGCGTCTTGACCTTGGAGGCATCATTACGTGCCTGCTCGATCTTGTTCAGGTAAGCCTCGTCGACGTCGCCGGTGACGTATTGGCCATCGAACACCGCGCAATCGAACTTGTCGATCTTGATCTTGCCGCCACCGACCGCTTCGATCAAGTCAGGCAAGTCCTGATAGATCAACCAGTCAGCGCCGATCAGGTCAGCAACGTCCTGGGTCGAACGGTTGTGGGCGATCAGTTCGTGGGCGCTCGGCATGTCGATGCCGTAGACGTTCGGGTAGCGAACGGCCGGTGCGGCGGAGCAGAAGTAGACGTTTTTGGCGCCGGCTTCGCGGGCCATCTGGATGATCTGCTTGCAGGTCGTGCCGCGAACGATCGAGTCGTCCACCAGCATGACGTTCTTGCCACGGAATTCCAGCTCGATCGCGTTGAGCTTCTGGCGAACGGATTTTTTCCGTGCGGCCTGGCCCGGCATGATGAAGGTCCGGCCAATGTAGCGGTTCTTCACGAAGCCTTCGCGGAACTTGACGCCCAAGTGGTTCGCCAGCTCCAGGGCCGCGGTGCGGCTGGTATCCGGGATCGGGATGACCACGTCGATGTCGTGATCCGGACGCTCGCGCAGGATCTTCTCGGCGAGCTTCTCACCCATGCGCAGACGGGCCTTGTAGACCGAAACACCGTCGATGATCGAGTCTGGACGCGCCAGGTAGACGTGTTCGAAGATGCACGGGGTCAGGGACGGGTTGGTCGCGCACTGACGGGTGTGCAGCTTGCCGTCTTCAGTGATGTAGACCGCTTCGCCCGGCGCCAGGTCGCGAATCAGGGTGAAACCGAGTACGTCCAGGGAGACACTTTCGGAGGCGATCATGTACTCGACGCCTTCGTCGGTGTGACGCTGACCGAAGACAATCGGGCGGATGCCGTGCGGGTCACGGAAACCGACGATGCCGTAACCGGTCACCATCGCTACGACTGCGTAGCCACCGACGCAACGGTTGTGCACGTCAGTAACAGCGGCGAAAACGTCTTCTTCGGTTGGCTGCAACTTGCCGCGCTGGGCCAGTTCGTGAGCGAACACGTTCAGCAGGACTTCCGAATCGGAGTTGGTGTTGACGTGGCGCAGGTCAGATTCGTAAATCTCCTTGGCCAGCTGTTCAACGTTGGTCAGGTTACCGTTGTGCGCCAACGTGATGCCGTAAGGCGAGTTGACGTAAAACGGTTGAGCTTCGGCCGAGGTCGAGCTGCCCGCGGTCGGGTAACGCACATGGCCAATGCCCATGTGGCCGACCAGGCGCTGCATGTGACGCTGATGGAACACGTCACGCACCAGGCCATTATCCTTGCGCAGGAATAACCGGCCATCATGGCTGGTCACGATACCGGCAGCGTCCTGGCCGCGGTGCTGGAGGACGGTTAGCGCGTCATACAGCGCCTGATTGACGTTCGACTTACCGACGATACCGACGATGCCACACATGCGACGCAACCCCTACTTAATGGATCTGAACTGAACAACACTCACTGAGGCGTTTTGGCCATTGGCAAGAGTTGCTCCTTGAACGGTATCTCAGCGGGTACGCTGATACCGCTGGCAAGCCACTGACTGCTCCACCCGAGAATCAGGTTTTTGGACCAGTCTGCGACCAATAGAAATTTTGGCACGAGCTGTGACTCTTTCCACCACCCGTCCTGCTGTACCGGCCCCAGGCTCAACAGCCCGACCGCCACGACCACCAGCAGCACGCCACGCGCGGCGCCGAAGGCCATGCCGAGGAATCGATCGGTCCCGGAAAGCCCGGTGACGCGAACCAATTCGCCGATAAGATAATTGATCATTGCGCCTACGATTAACGTGGCGACAAACATGATGGCACAGCCCGTGATCACACGAGCCGACGGCGTTTGGATATATCCGGCGAGGTACTCGGACAATGAACCACCGAACATCCAGGCAACGGCTCCTGCAATGATCCAGGTCACCAGCGACAGCGCTTCTTTGACGAAGCCGCGGCTCAGACTGATCAATGCGGAGATGGCGACGATTGCAACGATCGCCCAGTCAACCCAGGTAAATGGCACAGTGCAGCCTACAGACGGATAAGGCGGCGCATTTTAGCAGAGCCCATGCTGATCGGTAAGCGGCGATTGTCAGTGCATTTCAAATCGGAGCGATAGTTTTTAACCGCGTTCGGGCTGGAAGCGCACGACAAAACCCTTGAGGTTATGTTGGCGGCTCAACAAATCGCGCAGACGATCGGCTTCGGCACGCTCGATCAGCGGCCCGACGAACACCCGATTCTTGCCATCGGCCGAGCGGATATAGGCGTTATAGCCTTGGCTGCGCAGGGTTTTTTGCAATTTTTCCGCGCTTTCGCGATTCGACAGGCTGGCCACTTGAATCGACCAGCTGACCGACAGGCCATTGGCATCGATGCGACTTTGAGTGGTATCCGGCCTGGTCGGTGCAGCTGCGATAGGCTGAGCGGGCGGCGTCGAAGCCTTGGCGGCTGGCACAGGTGCCGGGACGGTCGGTTTGGCGACAGGTACCGGAGCCACAGGGGCCGTCGTTGCAGCGGGCGTCGACGGCGCTTCCTGCTGAGCGATTTCATCATCGCTAGGCACAGGCTCTTGAGGCAGTGCCTGCGGCTCAGGCACCGCTACTGGCTCGACCTGCACTTGCGGCAGCTCCGGTGCATGCGGCATCGCCGGCGCATCGACTGTCACCTGACGCTGCTCATCCTGACGGGAAAACAGCATCGGCAGGAAAATCACCGCCAGCGCCACCAGCACCAGCGCGCCGACCATGCGTTGTTTGTAGGCCTTATCCAGCAATGCCATTTGCCGCTTCCTCCGTGGAGCGCCGGGCCAACCATTCAAGGGCCTCGGCGACACAATAAAATGATCCGAACAACAGTATCTCGTCGTCGCTCGTCGCCAGCGCGCTCTGCCCTTCCAGGGCTGCCGCCACGCTGTCATAGGACGTTACCGACGCGCCAAGGTTCTGCAACGCAGCCTGCAAATCGGCAACCGGGCGCGCACGCGGCGAGTCCAGCGGCGCGACAGCCCAATGCTGGACACTAGCACTCAATTCACCGACAACACCATCCAGATCCTTGTCAGCCAGCAAACCGAACACTGCCAGACGCTTGCCGGTCGGCGGTCGACTGGCCAAGCGGCGAGCCAGGTACTCGGCGGCATGAGGGTTATGCCCCACATCCAGTAACAGGTTCAGGCGCTTGCCCTGCCAGTCGAACTGACGGCGGTCGAGACGACCCACCACCCGCGTCGATTTCAGCGCTTCAATAATCTGTGCGTCCACCCAAGGCAAACCGAGCAGCAGATAGGCCTGCAGGGCCAATGCGGCGTTTTCCATAGGCAGATCGAGCAACGGCAAATCGTACAACTCGACCGCTCGCCCTTGAGCGTCGAGCCCGCGCCATTGCCAGTTGTGATCAGTCACGCCGAGGTCGAAATCGCGACCACGCAGGAAAAACGGGCAAGCCAGCTCTCGCGCCTTGTCCAGCAGAGGTTGTGGAGGATTCAAATCACCACAGAGCGCAGGCGCTCCCTGACGGAAGATGCCGGCCTTCTCGAAGGCTACAGACTCACGGGTATCACCCAGATAATCCGCATGGTCGACGCCGATGCTGGTGACCAGCGCCATGTCGGCATCCACCACATTGACCGTATCCAGACGCCCGCCAAGGCCGACTTCCAGCACCACGGCATCGAGACCGGCCTGTTGAAACAGCCAGAACGCCGCCAGGGTGCCCATTTCGAAATACGTCAGGGACGTGTCGCCACGACCGGCCTCGACTGCGGCGAACGCTTTGCACAGCTCGGCATCCGCGGCTTCGACGCCGTTGACCTGCACCCGTTCGTTGTAACGCAGCAGGTGCGGAGAGTTGTAGACACCAACGCTCAGGCCCTGCGCCCGCAGCAACGAGGCCACGAATGCGCAGGTCGAACCCTTGCCGTTGGTGCCTGTGACCGTAATCACCCTAGGCGCCGGCTTACCCAGCCCCATGCGAGACGCTACCTGCTGCGAACGCTCCAGGCCCATGTCGATGGCCGAAGGGTGCAACTGCTCAAGGTAGGCGAGCCACTCGCCAAGGGTGCGCTCAGTCATACGTTCGCAGGTACCGGCGGAACCACGATTGGTTCGATTGGCGCAGCGACGAATTTCGGCGTCGGCAGACCCATCATTTGCGCCAGCAGGTTGCCCAGACGCGGACGCAGTTCCTGACGGTGAATGATCATGTCGATGGCACCGTGCTCCAGCAGGAATTCACTGCGCTGGAAGCCTTCCGGCAGTTTTTCACGCACGGTTTGCTCGATCACACGTGGGCCAGCGAAGCCGATCAGGGCTTTTGGCTCACCGACGATGACATCACCGAGCATCGCCAGGCTGGCGGAAACGCCGCCGTAGACCGGGTCGGTCAGCACCGAAATAAACGGAATACCTTCTTCACGCAGACGCGCCAGTACCGCCGAGGTCTTGGCCATTTGCATCAGGGAGATCAGGGCTTCCTGCATCCGCGCGCCACCGGAAGCGGCAAAGCAGATCATCGGGCATTTGTTTTCCAGCGCGTAGTTGGCGGCGCGAACAAAACGCTCACCAACGATGGCGCCCATCGAACCACCCATGAAGGAGAATTCGAACGCAGACACCACCACCGGCATACCCAGCAAGGTGCCGCTCATGGAAATCAGTGCATCTTTTTCGCCGGTCTGCTTCTGGGCAGCGGTCAGGCGATCCTTGTACTTTTTGCCGTCACGGAATTTCAGACGGTCAACCGGCTCCAGGTCCGCGCCCAGTTCGGCACGGCCTTCAGCGTCGAGGAAGATGTCAATGCGGGCGCGGGCGCCGATGCGCATGTGGTGGTTGCACTTCGGGCAAACATCCAGGGTCTTTTCCAGCTCCGGACGGTACAGCACAGCCTCGCAAGATGGGCATTTGTGCCACAGACCTTCAGGCACCGAGCTCTTCTTGACCTCGGAACGCATGATCGAAGGGATCAGTTTGTCTACTAACCAGTTGCTCATGCTTTCTTTCTCCAGTACCGGCGGCCCGAACGCTCTGGTTCGCAGCCCCGCGTATGCCCTTGAGCTAAATTCATATGTGTGGCGATGATTGGTCGGGTGGCCGGGTCAGCGAAAGCGACCTGCGTACAACCCATAAATCCTCAGCCATGCCTGTGGACGGCGGCAGTCTGCCAGCCGTCACATCAAGGTACGTACCGCTTTGATGAATGCCTGAATCTTTGCATGATCCTTGATGCCCTTGCTTGCTTCTACCCCACCGCTGACGTCCACGGCGTAAGGCCGGACCCGGGTAATCGCCCCAGCGACGTTTTCGGGGGTCAAACCGCCCGCCAGAATGATCGGCTTGCTCAAGCCTTGCGGTATCAGGGACCAGTCGAATGCCTCACCAGTTCCACCCGGTACACCTTCAACGTAGGCGTCGAGCAGGATACCGCTGGCGCTGGGGAACGCATCGCAGGCTGCCGCGATGTCGTCACCCGCCTTGACCCGTAGCGCCTTGATGTACGGCCGGTGCCAGCCTTCACACTCGGCGGCCGTTTCGTCGCCATGGAACTGCAACAGATCCAGCGGCACGGCATCGAGCAGCTCGCCCAGCTCGCAACGACTGGCATTGACGAACAAACCCACGGTGGTGACGAAAGGCGGCAGCGCCTTGATGATGTCGCGCGCCTGCTGAAACGTCACAGCCCGGGGGCTTTTGGCGTAAAACACAAACCCGATGGCATCGGCCCCGGCCTCGACCGCCGCCAACGCATCTTCTATGCGGGTGATCCCGCAAATCTTGCTGCGAACGGCAGACATGTCGATAAATCCTCAGGGTAAATCCGGGAAAGTCCCGGATGGTAACAAATGCATTCGAGGGCGTCAGCCGTCAAGTTCCGTGAAACCGGTCAGGAAGTGTGGGCCAATGTAACGTTCGGGCAATTGGAACTCATCACGGTACTCGACCTGCACCAGATACAGGCCGAACGGATGCGCCGTCACCCCGCCGGAACGGCGAATGCGGCTTTCCAACACCTCCTTCATCCACTCCACCGGGCGCTCGCCGGTACCGATGGTCATCAGCACGCCCGCAATGTTGCGCACCATGTGGTGCAGGAACGCACTGGCGCGGATGTCCAGCACGATCATCTTGCCGTGACGCGTGACTCGCAGGTGATGCAATTCCTTGATCGGCGACTTGGCCTGACACTGCCCGGCGCGGAACGCACTGAAATCATGCGTACCCACCAAGTACTGCGCCGCTTCAGCCATGCGTTCAACGTCCAGCGGGCGGTGATTCCAGGTGATTTCTTCGTTGAGGTGCGCCGGCCGGATCTGATCGTTGTAGATCACGTAGCGGTAGCGCCGGGCAATAGCCTTGAAACGCGCATGAAAATGCGCCGGCATGACCTTGGCCCAGCTGACACTGACGTCGTGCGGCAAATTGATATTGGCACCCATGACCCAGGCCTTCATCGAACGCTCGACCTGAGTGTCGAAATGCACCACCTGACCGCACGCATGCACACCAGCGTCCGTTCGTCCGGCGCACAGCAGCGACACCGGTGAGTCGGCGACTTTGGACAAGGCTTTCTCAAGGGTTTCCTGCACAGTGAGCACGCCGCTGGCCTGGCGTTGCCAGCCACGATAGCGCGAGCCTTTGTATTCAACGCCCAATGCGATCCGGAAAAAGCCATCGGCCGCCATTTCGGCAGCCGGATTATCTATATTTGCCAAGGGGTGACAGCCTGCTGATGTGCGCAAAGGCGGGCATTATAAGGCCGCTGGAGCGGGACGCCAGAGGCGTATGTCTTTTGTTAATTGGCCTCAACATCCATGTCAAATGTGATGGACTCTTCGCGAGCAGGCTCGCTTCCACATTGAAATGCATACCCTGTGGGAGCAGCCTGCTCGCGAAAGCAATAGCCCCAACACCGCCGGCTCATCGCGAAAACAAAAACGGCAGCCTAAATGGGCTGCCGTTTTCTTTACTCCTGCCTGATCACTCAAGCCAGACGCGAAAGCATTTCCCTGGCTTCGCTCTTCTGCCCGGCATCACCCTCGGTCACCACCTCATTGAGGATGTCCCGTGCGCCGTCGTTGTCGCCCATGTCGATGTAGGCCTGGGCCAGATCGAGCTTGGTAGCGACTTCATCCGTACCAGAGAGGAAGTCGAAGTCCGGCTCGTCAGCCGCCGAAGCCATGGCGTCTTCTGCGGTAAAGCTCGGTTCGCCAATGCTCTGGGACAGACGATCCAGCTCGTCATTGACGTCATCCAGCTCAGCTTCAAAAGCGTCCGGAATCTCAGTGGCGCGAGGCTCGGCCGGGGTCACGTCCATTTCATCAGCCAGCGACAGGTCAAAATCGGCAGGCAGCTCCAGATCGTCCTGCGGCACTTCAGGCACGACAGGCAAATCCTTCACGCCTTCGTCCAGATCCAGCAGGAAGTCGTCTTCGGCGAGAATGGCCGGCGACGGATCTGCGCCCAGATCCATGTCCAGATCGAAGTCCGACAGGTCGTCGAGGTTTTCCTTGATGTCGGTTTGCTGCTGCAATACCGATTCAAAGCTCAAATCGTCATCCAGCGGAAACTCGTCCAGCTCAGTCGATGCGTCTGCTTCTGGCGCAACCACAGCCGGTGAAGCGACTTCCAGGTCGTCCAGGCTCAAGTCGAAAGCGCTGTCGAAGTCGTCATCGACGGGTGCCGGGGCTTGCGGCTCGTCCAGCAGCAAGTCTTTGACGTACTGAGCGTCCAGCTCTGCGGCGATAGCCGCTGCGGCCAGACCACTTGCGGCGACCACGGCCATAGCCGGGAAGCGCGATTTAAGTTTTTCGACCTGGGCAAAGTTGTCGCCGTTGGCGACCAGCTGGCGCTCCTGACCAACGAACGCATCACGATCGCCCTGCTGACCGTAAACCTCCATCAGTTTCAAACGCAGCTCACTGCGTTGCGGTTCTTGCTTGATGCCGTCTTCCAGCAACGCGGCAGCCTGGTTCAGGCGACCGGCAGTGATGTGCGACTGCGCCTTGCTCAGCACATCGTCATCAGGCTCGGCTGCAGGCGACACCAGCGGTGCAGCTATTGGCGCAGTTACTACAACCGGCGCAATCACTGGTGCTGGCGCAGGTGCCGGGGTCGGCGCAGTGGCGAATTTTGCGCTCGGTGGCGGAACTTCCAGACCGTCGAAACTGCTATCCGACAGGTCGCTGTCAAAGGACAAATCCTGCCCTTCTGACAAGGCACGGGCCATGCGCAGGTGTTTATCGGCTTCTTGCTGAGCTTTGCGGCGACGTGCCAGCAACAGCAGCAAGAGCGCGAGAACCACCGCACCGCCACCGATCAGTCCCAACAGCACCGGGTTGGACAGCAGCTCGTTGAATTTCTGGTTGTCGGAGAGAGCCGGTGCCGGCTCGGTTGTCGGTTCGGCAGGAGCGGCAGCTGCTTCTGGCGCAGGTGCTGCCGGAGTCGGTGCTACGTCAGCCGGAGCCGTCGTTGGGTCAGCTGCCAACTCAGCCGATATGGCCGGAGCAGCCGTTGCAGCAGGTGCACCCGCCGCACCTTCGGCCTGCAACTTGGCCAATTGATTGTTCTTCAGCTCGAGCAGGCGTTGCAGCTTGTCCACCTGACTTTGCAGATCAGTCATGCGGCTTTTCAGTTCAGCGTTGTCACGACGCGTCGTGTCGAGGCTTTCCTGGGTCACGGCCAGCTTGTTGCTCAGATTCTTGGCATCGCCCGCAGCGCCTTTGCCACCCGCCTTGCCGGATTCGGCCGAGACCAGGCTCAGCTTGTCCTTGGAGTCTTGTGCAGTACCGGCGTCAGCACTACCACGCTTGGTGGCATCGAGTTGTTGCTGGCCGGTGCCGGGTTTCGCCACATAACGACGACCCTGGCGCCACGCGGTGTTTTGCGCGGCTACTTCAGCGATTGCCTTGGGGTGTGGCAGGCTGGTGGTTTGTGCCTGATCCGGCAGGCGCAGCACCTGACCGGTTTTCAGGCGGTTGATGTTGCCGTCGATAAAGGCATCCGGGTTCAACGCCTGGATGGCCAGCATGGTTTGCTGAATCGAGCCACCGTTGCGCGCCTTCGCGGCGATTTCCCACAGGGTGTCGCGCGGCGAGGTGGTGTGTTGAGTCGGTTTAGTCGCACCGGTCACCGGGGCGGTGACGGTTTGAGTCGGCGCTGGCTGCGTAGCCGCATCAACAGTCTGCGGCGAGAATTTGGACGGATCGAGCAGCACGCTGTAATCGCGCAGCAGCCGACCGTTTGGCCACATCACTTGAACGAGGAATTTCACCATCGGTTCGGACAGGGGTTTGCTGGAAGTCACACGCAGGATGCTTCTACCACTGGCGTTGAGCACCGGTGTGAAGGTCAGGTCATTGAGAAATGCCTGGCGGTCGACACCGGCCGCGGCGAAGTCTTCGGGCGAGGCCAGGCTCGGCACCACTTCGGCAACCGTAAGGTCCTTGACGTCAAGCAGCTCGATTTCCGCCACCAAGGGTTGGTTCAGCGTCGACTTCAGGGTCAATTCCCCGAGCCCGAGGGCATGTGCCATGCCGGAGGACAGCGCCGAGGCGGCCGCAATTGCTAACACCAGTTTGCGAACTTGAACCATAGCCTCATCCTTTGTTTAAACATTCCTCGGCCAGCGAGAAGGTCTTGATAGTCGCTGCCGTCAGGCATTGCGCGCGGCGTCGACGTGTCATCGCGCGCGATCATTTCTTGCATGCTCCGCAAAGCCCCGCAAGGTGGCTTTCCTTTAGCACCGCGGCCAAGCATAGCGCCCGGTTAGAATCATTCTGCAAATTGTTGCCAAGTATCTTTTACAGCAGGTCTTTTATCAACAATTCAGCCACCTGCACAGCATTCAGCGCGGCGCCTTTGCGTACGTTATCTGACGTCAGCCACACATTAAGTTCCGACAGGTCGTCGATACCGCTGCGAACCCGACCGACGTACACCACGTCTTGCCCCACCGCATCGCCCACTGCGGTCGGGTAATCGCCGGCCTCGACCAGCTCGATACCGGGCGCATCTTCCAGCGCCGCGTTGACTTTCGCCAGGTCGACAGCACTCGCTGACTGCAAGGTCACACTGAAGCTATCGCCAAAAAACACCGGGGCTTGAATGCAAGTAACGGAAATCTTTAATGACGGCAGCGCCAACACCTGCCGCAACTCACGCACCATGCGTTTTTCCAGCAGCGTATGGCCTTGCTCATCCGGCTTGCCGACCTGAGCCAGCAGGTTGAAGGCCATTTGCCGATCGAAGAACGTCGGCTCCAGCGGACGCACATTCAGCAGCTCGGCGGTTTGCCGGGCCAGTTCCGTCACCGCTTCGCGCCCTTGGGCGGAGACCGCCAGGCTGGCGGTCACGTTGACCCGCTGCAGGTCGATCACCCCAAGCAACGGCGCCAGCACTACGGCCAGGGTGGTGGCCGACGGGCTGGGGCTGCTGACCTGGAATGGCTTTTTCAAGCCAGCCAACACCTCGGCATTGGCTTCCGGTACCACTTGCGGCGCCTGATCGACCGGCAAAGCGCCAGACAGGTCGATCAACGAGCAACCGGCGGCGCTAGCGCGCGACGCAAAACTGAGAGTCACCGCAGGGCCAGCCGCGAAAAACACCAACTGGACTTTGCTGAAATCGAACTCATCGACTTCCCGCACCCGCACATTCTTGCCGCGAAACGGCACCGAATGACCGGCCGATTCGCTGCTCGCCAGCAGGTGCAGGTTGCCGACCGGAAAGTCGCGTTCTTCAAGAATCTGCACCAGCGTTTCGCCGACAGTACCGGTGGCGCCGATCACGGCGATATCAAAGGACTGGCTCATGGTTCTACCTCAGGCGAAACGGGGGGAGCGGCACTTTACCGGGTGGGTGGCGTGCAGGCAATTTCTGCCGGGGATTTGTGGTGTCTGTGCCGGCCTCATCGCGAGCAAGCTCGGCTCGTACAGGATCGGTGTCGCACTTGTAGGAGCCGAGCTTGCTCGCGATGGCGGCTTAACAGACCCCCAACAACCAAAAAACCCGCACCTCTTTCAAGGCACGGGTTCTTTTATTGCTTCAATCGATCAACGCTCAAGCAGGATCCGCAGCATGCGACGCAGCGGTTCGGCCGCGCCCCACAGCAGTTGGTCGCCGACGGTGAAGGCACCGACGAATTGCGAACCCATGTTCAGCTTGCGCAGACGGCCAACCGGCACGTTCAGGGTGCCGGTGACCTTGGTAGGGCTCAGCTCCTGCATGCTGATGTCGCGGTTGTTCGGCACCAGCTTGACCCAAGGGTTGTGCTGGCTGATCAGCCCTTCGATGTCGGCGATCGGCACGTCTTTGTTCAGTTTGATGGTCAGCGCCTGGCTGTGGCAGCGCATGGCGCCGATGCGCACGCAGATGCCGTCAACCGGGATCGGGCTCTTGAAGCGACCGAGGATCTTGTTGGTCTCGGCCTGGGCCTTCCACTCTTCGCGGCTTTGACCGTTCGGCAGTTCCTTGTCGATCCACGGGATCAGGCTGCCGGCCAGCGGTACGCCGAAGTTTTCGGTCGGGTACGCTTCGCTGCGCATGGCTTCGGCCACACGACGGTCGATGTCGAGGATGGCGCTGGCCGGGTCAGCCAGTTGATCCGCGACAGCAGCGTGGGTCGCGCCCATTTGCTTGATCAGTTCACGCATGTTCTGCGCGCCGGCACCGGAGGCCGCCTGATAAGTCATGGCGCTCATCCACTCGACCAGACCGGCTTCAAACAGACCGCCCAGGCCCATCAGCATCAGGCTGACGGTGCAGTTGCCACCGATGTAGTTCTTGGTGCCCGCATCCAGTTGCTGGTCGATGACCTTGCGGTTGACCGGGTCCAGGACGATGACCGCGTCATCCTGCATGCGCAGGCTGGAAGCGGCGTCGATCCAGTAACCCTGCCAGCCGGCTTCGCGCAGCTTGGGGAATACTTCGCTGGTGTAGTCGCCACCCTGGCAGGTCAGAATCACGTCGAGGGTTTTCAGCTCTTCAATGCTGTAAGCGTCCTTGAGCGGAGCAATGTCCTTGCCCACGGACGGGCCTTGGCCACCGACATTGGAAGTGGTGAAAAACACCGGCTCAATAAGATCGAAATCCTGCTCTTCCAGCATCCGCTGCATGAGCACGGAACCGACCATACCGCGCCAACCGATCAGACCTACACGTTTCATCGCAACTACACCTTCTTAAAAAGTGGGCCGCTGCTTTCGAAGTTGAAAGTGGCAGCGGGCCCGAGAGATTACAGATTCCGCAGCGCGGCGACTACTGCGTCGCCCATTTCTTGCGTACCGACTTTAGTGCAACCTGCCGACCAAATGTCGCCCGTGCGCAGGCCTTGGTCCAGCACCAGGCTCACGGCTTTCTCGATGGCATCGGCCGCAGCCTGCTGGTTGAAGCTGTAACGCAGCATCATCGACACCGACAAAATGGTCGCCAACGGGTTGGCGATGCCCTTGCCGGCGATGTCCGGCGCCGAACCGTGGCACGGCTCGTACATGCCCTTGTTGTTGGTGTCCAGGGACGCCGACGGCAGCATGCCGATGGAACCGGTGAGCATCGAGGCCTGGTCGGACAGGATGTCGCCGAACATGTTGTCAGTGACGATCACGTCGAACTGCTTCGGCGCACGCACCAGTTGCATGGCGGCGTTGTCGACATACATGTGGCTCAGTTCGACTTGCGGGTAATCCTTGGCCACTTCCTCGACGATTTCACGCCACAGCTGGCTGGACGCCAGCACGTTGGCCTTGTCCACCGAGCACAGTTTCTTGCCGCGGACCATGGCCATGTCGAAACCGACGCGGGCGATGCGGCGGATTTCGCTTTCGCTGTACGGCAGGGTGTCGTAGGACTGACGCTCGCCGTTTTCCAGGGTACGGGTGCCGCGTGGCGCGCCGAAGTAGATACCGCCGGTCAGTTCGCGAACGATCAGGATGTCCAGGCCGGCCACGATTTCCGGCTTCAGGCTCGAAGCCTCGGCCAGTTGCGGGTACAGGATCGCCGGACGCAGGTTGCCGAACAGGCCCAGTTGCGCACGAATTTTCAGCAGACCGCGCTCAGGGCGGATGTCACGCTCAATGGTGTCCCATTTCGGGCCGCCCACGGCACCCAGCAACACAGCGTCGGCTGCGCGCGCACGCTCCAGGGTTTCGTCGGCCAATGGCACGCCGTGCTTGTCGATGGCCGCGCCGCCGATCACGTCGTGGCTCAGCTCGAAGCCCAAGCTGTACTTGTCGCTGGCCAACTCCAGCACCTTGACCGCTTCGGCCATGATTTCCGGGCCAATACCGTCACCCGGGAGAATCAGAATCTGCTTGCTCATGCTTTCCTCATGTCATCAGTCGGTGCGCCCAGGGGCGCACCCGGAAAAATTCTATCGTCCGGAGCTTATCGTTCTGCAATCAGTACCAGCACATCTGTACTGAACGAACCATCGGCCTCAATCTCGAAATATTCGCGTACTTCATTACCCATCGACTGCTGCAACTCGCGGATGGCAGCGCGCATCACTTCAGGTGTGCGCATGCGCTCAACCCACGAGGTGTACTCCAGACGCAGCCGTTGACGCGTGGTGCTGCGGGTATGCAACCCCGCTTCACTGACCTGACGCAACCACTCGCCGGCGGAATAATCGCGCACGTGACTAGTGTCGCGCAGCACTTCGACGCTTTGCAGGTAAGTGTCGAACAACGGACTACCCGGTGACAACACGTCGATGAACGCCGCCACGCCACCCGGTTTCAGCACCCGACGAACTTCCCGCAGAGCCAGGCCGAGATCGCTCCAATGGTGCGCCGAATATCGGCTGAACACGAAGTCGAACTCGCCATCGGCGAACGGCAGGCGCTCGGCGGCACCGAGGACCGTCGATACGTTGCTCAAGCCACGATCAACGGCAGCACCGGCAACCACATCGAGCATTTGCTGGGACAGGTCGTAGGCCACCACGTCCTTGACCAGCGAGGCCACATGAAAACTCACATGGCCGGCGCCGCAGCCCAGGTCCAATACCCGAGCATCGCCCTGCCCGGCCAGTTCGGCCTGTAGCAGTGCAAATTCGGTGCCTTGAGCGTGAACGGCGCTGCTCAGATAGGCCGAGGCCTGTTCACCGAATTGCTTTTGGACTACCTGGCTGTGCGGGGCGGTGCTGGTCATGGGGACTTCCTTTTTCAGGGTTTAGTCTTGTGTTGTCTGGGTGGGCCTCTTCGCTGGCAAGCCAGCTCCTACAGGAATTACGCTGTCCTGGTAGGAGCTGGCTTGCCAGCGAAAGCGGCATCACGCCTTACGCAAAATCAAGCGTCGCGAAACAACCACGGCTGGCTCGCCCGGTGCTTGGCCTCAAACGTCGCAATCGCCTCATGGTCCTGCAACGTCAGGCCGATATCGTCCAGACCGTTCAACAGGCAATGCTTGCGGAACGCATCAATCTCAAAGTTCAACACCTTGCCGTCCGGGCGCGTCACGGTCTGGGCTTGCAGATCAACCTGCAACTGGTAGCCAGGATTCGCTTCAACCTGCTGGAACAGCTCATCCACTTCAGCGTCGCTCAAGATGATCGGCAGCAAGCCGTTCTTGAAGCTGTTGTTGAAGAAGATGTCGGCGTAGCTCGGCGCGATAATGCTGCGGAAACCGTACTCTTCCAGCGCCCACGGCGCGTGTTCACGGCTGGAGCCGCAACCGAAGTTTTCACGAGCCAGCAAAACGCTGGCGCCTTGATAACGCTCGGCGTTGAGGACAAAGTCTTTGTTCAGCGGACGCTTGGAGTTGTCCTGATACGGTTGCCCCACATCCAGATAACGCCATTCATCGAACAGGTTCGGGCCAAAACCCGTGCGCTTGATCGACTTTAAAAACTGCTTCGGAATGATCTGATCGGTATCGACGTTGGCACGATCCAAAGGCGCGACAAGACCAGTGTGCTGGGTAAAAGCTTTCATGCTGCGCTCCTTCAGATCAATTCACGGACGTCGATGAAACGACCGTTTACAGCAGCGGCGGCGGCCATCGCCGGGCTGACAAGGTGAGTACGACCACCGGCGCCCTGACGGCCTTCGAAGTTGCGGTTGGAGGTCGAAGCGCAATGCTCGCCCGACTCCAAACGGTCCGGGTTCATCGCCAGACACATCGAGCACCCAGGCTCACGCCATTCAAAACCGGCTTCGAGGAAAATCTTGTCCAGACCTTCCGCTTCGGCCTGCGCCTTCACCAGACCCGAGCCCGGCACCACGATGGCCTGCTTGATGGTCGACGCTACTTTGCGGCCCTTGGCGATCACGGCGGCTGCGCGCAAGTCTTCGATCCGCGAGTTGGTGCAGGAGCCGATGAACACGCGATCCAGTTGAATGTCGGTGATCGCCTGATTGGCGGTCAAACCCATGTACTTCAAGGCGCGAACGATCGAATCGCGTTTGACCAGGTCCATTTCCTTCGCAGGGTCCGGAACGTTCTGATCGACAGCCAACACCATCTCAGGCGAGGTGCCCCAGCTGACTTGCGGCTTGATCTGGGTCGCATCGAGCTCAACGATGGTGTCGAACGTGGCGTCTTTATCCGACACCAGGTCTTTCCACGCTTCGACGGCCAAGTCCCATTCCGCGCCTTTCGGGGCGAATGGACGGCCCTTCACGTAGGCCACGGTTTTTTCGTCCGCTGCCACCAGACCAACGCGTGCGCCGGCCTCGATGGACATGTTGCAGATGGTCATGCGGCCTTCAACGGATAAGTCACGAATCGCGCTACCGGCGAATTCGATGGCATGGCCATTACCGCCAGCGGTGCCGATTTTGCCGATCACGGCAAGGACAATGTCCTTGGCTGTCACGCCGAACGGCAATTGGCCTTCGACCGACACCAGCATATTCTTCATTTTCTTGGCGACCAGGCACTGAGTGGCGAGCACGTGCTCGACCTCGGAGGTGCCGATACCGTGAGCCAGGGCACCGAACGCACCGTGGGTCGAGGTGTGGGAGTCGCCGCAGACCACGGTCATGCCCGGCAAAGTCGCGCCCTGCTCCGGGCCGATAACGTGGACGATGCCTTGGCGAATGTCGTTCATCTTGAATTCGACGATGCCGTATTCATCACAGTTGTCATCGAGGGTCTGAACCTGCAAACGCGAGACCTCGTCGACAATGGCTTCGATGCCGCCCTTGCGCTCTGGTGTGGTCGGTACGTTGTGGTCCGGGGTCGCGATGTTGGCATCGATTCGCCAAGGCTTGCGCCCGGCCAGACGCAGGCCTTCAAAGGCTTGCGGCGAGGTCACTTCGTGGATGATGTGACGATCGATATAAATCAGCGCCGAGCCATCGTCGCGCTGTTTGACCAAATGCGAATCCCAGAGCTTGTCGTAGAGCGTTTTGCCGGCCATCAGACGGTTTCCTCATCAGCTTGTTTCTATGCCCTGGGTCTTGAACGCTTCAATAACCCTTTGGCTTGTGAGGTCGATCCTAGGGGGTTACATTAAATAACTCAAATTCATATTTTTTATGCTTTGGATAACCAACTGGAATACAACAATGGATCTGGCCAACCTCAATGCCTTTATCGCGATTGCCGAGACCGGGAGCTTCTCCGGTGCAGGTGAACGGCTGCACCTGACTCAACCGGCGATCAGCAAGCGCATCGCCGGGCTGGAGCAGCAACTGAAGGTTCGGCTGTTTGATCGCCTGGGCCGTGAAGTCGGCCTGACCGAGGCTGGCCGCGCCCTGCTGCCTCGGGCTTATCAGATACTGAACGTGCTGGACGACACCCGGCGCGCCCTGACCAATCTGACCGGCGAAGTGTCCGGCCGTCTGACCCTGGCCACCAGTCACCATATCGGCCTGCACCGTTTGCCACCCTTATTAAGGGAGTTCACCCGGCGTTACCCTCAAGTGGCGCTGGATATTCAGTTCCTCGATTCGGAAGTGGCCTACGAAGAAATCCTCCATGGCCGCGCGGAGCTGGCAGTGATTACGTTGGCGCCGGAGCCGCACACGCTGGTCAAGGCGACGCCGGTGTGGGACGACCCGTTGGATTTCGTGGTTGCCCCGGAGCATTCGCTGATCAGCAACGGCCCGGTGAGTCTGGCAGATATCGCCCTGCACCCGGCGGTCTTCCCCGGCGGCAACACCTTTACTCATCACATCGTTCAGCGGCTGTTTGAGGCGCAAGGCCTGACACCGAACATCGCCATGAGCACCAATTATCTGGAAACGATCAAGATGATGGTCTCAATCGGCTTGGCCTGGAGCGTATTGCCGCGCACGATGCTGGATGAACAGGTTGCGCGAATACCCTTACCCGGCATACAACTGACTCGCAAGCTAGGCTATATCCTACACACCGAAAGGACGCTATCGAATGCAGCAAGGGCATTTATGGCTTTGCTGGATGCACAAATCGATCTGCCAGGGACTCAGGGCTAACGTGTACTACGCCTATAGAGCCGAAAAACTCTACGCTTAACGCCCATTTCCGCCCAAGGCCTGTTGCCAATGCCGAAATCTGTTGACCGAATCCCCTCGATGCCGCGCATTCAGGCACTTGACCCTAAACGGTCCGAGCTGAGCTGGCAAAGCGCGCCACAATTGCTCGCCGCCTTGAACGGCGCTCGGCTGGGTGCCTGGTGTTGGGACATCGAGCGCGGACAGATCAGCTGGTCACGGGGGACTCAGGCGCTGTTTGGTTTCGATCCGCATGTGCCATTGCCCGCAGACCTGCAATACCTCGATTTGGTGCCGCCGGAAGATCGCGCGAAAACCGTCCGGGCGTTTGATGCCGTGATTGCCGGCGCCCCCCTTGCACAAGCGATGCGCCACCGCATCCGCTGGCCCGATGGCAGCCTGCACTGGCTGGAAATCAGCGGCAGCCTGCTGCCGGACATGAACGGTCGGCCACGCATGATTGGTGTCATCCGCGAAATCACTCACCAGCGTCAGCGCGAACAAGCCCTGAGCAGCTCGGAAAAACGCTTCGCCACGCTGTTTCACCTGTGCCCGAACATGGTGTTGCTGACCCGCCTGGAAGACGGCCTGATCACCGAAGCCAACCAGTACTTTGAAAGCCTGTTCGGCTGGCCGGTGCAAAACGCGATAGGCCGCACCACGCTGGAACTGGGCCTTTGGGTGCACCCAGAGCAACGCGCCGAACTGGCCATGGCCACCAAGGCCAAAGGTGGGTTGATCAGCATGGAAGTACAGTTTCGTGCCAGCAACGGACAGATCCACAATGGCATCCTCAGTGCACAAAAGGTTGAACTCGAGGGCCAGCCGTATTTGCTGAGCACCTTCCTCGACACCACTGAACGCAAAATCGCCGAACAAGCCCTCAAGGACAGCCAGGAGCGTCTCGACCTCGCCCTGGATTCGGCGCAACTCGGCACCTGGGACTGGCACATTCCCAGCGGCATGCTCTACGGCTCGGCGCGGGCCGCGCAGTTGCACGGGCTGGAGGCCAAACCCTTCCATGAATCCTTCGACGATTTTTTCGAAGGTGTGCCGGGCGAAGATCGCGACACCATGCGCAACGCCTATCGCAGCCTGCGCGAAGGCCCGGCCGGCAATTATCAACTGACCTACCGTGTACAACTGCCGGACGGCAGTTCGCGCTACCTGGAAAGCCGCGCCCGCCTCTACCGCGATGAAAACGGCTTGCCGCTGCGCATGGCCGGCACCCTGCTGGACATCACCGATCAGGTAGAGCGCGAACAGCGACTGGTGGCTTCCGAAGAGAAATTCGCCACGCTGTTCCAGGTCAGCCCGGACCCGATTTGCGTGACAGACCAGGACACCGGCCAGTTCATCGAGATCAACTCCAGTTTCACCCAGACCTTTGGCTGGAGCGCCGCCGAAGTGATTGGCCACAGCGCCGACGAGATTGGCCTGTGGGACGCGGCGGCGAACAGCCCTCAACGGATCGAACAGATCATCCGTGAACAAGGGCTGGACAATGTCGACATCGTCGCCCAGCACAAGGACGGGCAATCCCTGACCTGCGTGATTTCCAGCCGCCAGATCAGTGTTGGCAACCAACCCTGCATCGTCACCACCTTGCGCGATATCTCCCACCAGCAACGCTCCGAAGCGGCGCTCAAGGCCAGTGAAGAGAAGTTCGCCAAGGCGTTCCACTCAAGCCCCGACGCCATCACCATTACCGAGCGCGATACCGGGCGTTATCTGGAGGTCAACGACGGTTTCTGCCGCCTGACCGGCTACCGCGCGCAAGAAGTGATCGGTCGTACGGTGTATGAAGTGGGCATTTGGGCCGAAGAGAAACAACGTTCCGCATTGCTGACCGAGCTGCAGATCAAGGGCCGTGTGCATCACCGGGAAATGCTCGGGCGCAATAAAGGCGGGGAGTTGCTGACCGTCGAAGTCTCGGTCGAGCCGATCACCCTCAACGAAACCGCCTGCCTGTTGCTGACGGCTCGCGACGTCAGCCTGCTGAAAAACGCCGAAGCGCAAATCCGTCACCTGGCCTACCACGACCCCCTGACCAACCTGCCCAACCGCGCCTTGCTGATGGACCGCCTGAGCCAGCAAATCGCCTTACTCAAGCGCCATAATCTGCGGGGTGCGTTGCTGTTCCTGGACCTCGATCACTTCAAGCACATCAACGACTCCCTCGGTCACCCGGTCGGCGATACGGTGCTGAAAATCATCACCGCGCGACTGGAAGCCAGCGTGCGCATGGAAGACACCGTGGCGCGGCTGGGCGGTGACGAATTTGTGGTGTTGCTCAGCGGTCTGGAAGGTTCGCGCAATGAAGTCAGCGCTGAGGTTCAAGAACAGGCCGACACGTTACGAGAACTGCTGTCGGAGCCGATGTTCCTCGATGGCCAGCGCCTGCAAGTGACACCAAGCATAGGCATCGCACTGATTCCGGACCATGGCTCGACCCCGACCGACCTGCTCAAACGCGCCGACATCGCGCTTTACCGCGCCAAGGACTCGGGTCGCAACACCTCGCAGATGTATCACAACGCCATGCAGAAGGCCGCCAGCGAACGCCTGCGCATGGAAACCGACCTGCGCCTGGCCCTTTCCCGGGGAGAATTTCATGTGCATTACCAACCTCAGGTCGACGCCCGGGGCAATCGCATTGTCGGCGCCGAAGCGCTGGTGCGCTGGGATCACCCGGAACTTGGCGCGCAATCCCCGACCGAGTTCATCAAGGTGCTGGAAGACAGCGGCCTGATTCTTGAAGTTGGCACCTGGATAATCGACGAAGCCTGCGGGGCCTTCAAACAGCTGGTCGCCAAAGGCCTGGTCAACCCGCTCAGCTTCAGCCTGTGCGTGAACATCAGCCCGAGGCAATTTCGTCAAACCGATTTCGTCGAGCGTATCGAACACTGCCTCACCAGCCACGGACTGCCCTGCTCGCTGCTGAAACTTGAAATCACTGAAGGCATCGTCATCCAGAACCTGGAAGACACCATCAACAAAATGCGCCGCCTGAAAAAACTCGGCGTGAGTTTCGCGATGGACGACTTCGGCACCGGCTACTCCTCACTGACCTACCTCAAGCGCTTGCCGGTCGACACCCTGAAAATCGATCAGTCATTCATTCGCGACGCTACTACCGATCCGAACGACGCCGAGATCATCCGCGCCATTGTCGCCATGGCTCGCAGCCTGGAGCTGAAAGTGATTGCCGAAGGGGTGGAAACGCCGGAGCAACTGGAGTTTTTGCAGGGGCTGGGTTGCGATTTTTATCAGGGGTATTTACACAGCCGGCCGTTGCCGGTGGAAGAGTTTCAAAAACTCCTCAAGCAACCCCGGCCCCTGTAGCAGCTGCAGGCGGCTAAAAATGGGTGACCCTTTGAGGTCGTCCATTTTCGTTGGATGCCTGCTTAATGCCGAGTCACTGGCTGGCCGGCAGACGCATCGTCACGCGAAGCAAGATTGTCCCGCACCTGAGTCACCAACAACTCGGCGACCATCGCCAACTGCTGAATCGAAAACACTTCACCGCGGTTCGGCCCTTCCAGTTTTGCGGCAAAATTCTCGAGCAGGGCATTCAGTGACGCGAGGGTTTCGCAGGCTTGTTTTAGCAGGGTCAGTGTGTCGACGCCGGGGGCAATGGCGAATATCTGCTGGGGCGAAGAAACACGCCTGGGGCGCTGCGTGACCGCCACTTTTGCGGTTTCGCACACCTTCGCGGGAGCGGGATGATCGGCATCGGTTGGGGTTTGCGGTTGTTGAGGTTTGCTTAACTTTTTCACAGGCGAGGCTCCTTTTTTCCACGGGTGTTTTCGTCCTTGGGTCCCTCAATATCGCGGACTTCCATAAAGGCTAGCGGTGCGCGCTGTAGGGCACCAGTTCATCAAGTGCTACACGACTTGAAGGAAATTTCCGAAGCCAATGAAGGCGGATACTTCACCGGCAAAAAAAATGGGTGATCGTGACAGTCGGGTATCGCTATAACTGATAACCACAGGGGTTCGGTGGAGTGTCAGTCATCCGGCATTTCCGGAACCTTGGCGGGTTTGCCCGATTTTCCATGCTTGGCAGCCTTGGTGCCTTGGGCATCTTTGACCGGATCGGCTACAACGGGGAGCGCTACCGTGGGCGCGGGGGCTTCTTTCTCTGCCGCTGGCAGGGCGTCAATGGTGTCGAAAATCTTCTTCAAATCGACCGACTTTGATTCATCCCCCGAGCTCTCAAGCTTCTTCTCGCCGTCCTTGCCGATCAGGATCACTTTGGGCAACGCCCCCGCACCGAGTTTCAGGGCGCGTATCAGTGCCATGGTGTCCTGCTGACCGAGATCCTTGCCGTCGAGTTGCCCGAACATGTTCAGCACGCTGTACACCCTGATATTGCGCTGGGCGATACCCTCCTTGTTAGCCGGATCGTTCAGCGACTTTTTCAGGCCCGCCCAGACCGGGTCGACGGTGCTGGGCGCAATGACAATCAGTGGCCGGAACCTGCCTTTATCCATGTCCAACGGTGAATCACTTTCGGCTGCGAGCAAGGGACCGGCGAAAGCCAGCAAGGTTGTCAGGGTCAAAAACCTGATGAGCATGCGCATCTCCTTTTGATAACCACGCTCTAATGATTGCGCATCGCGACGTTCGTTCCGGGTGACGCACCGCGAATGTGTTTCGCCTTGACCCAAGCTTAGGTCAGGGCGGTCATTGCGCAACAGGCTGGGCTAATCTCAAAGCTCCTGTCGATCCACCTGAATCGCCGTGAGGACTTCTCCATGAGCGCTCAGCTGAACCACACCATCGTCTGGTGTCGCAACAAGCAGATATCGGCGAATTTCCTCGCCGAACTCCTCGGCCTGCCCGCCCCCGAGCCTTTCGGCCCAATGCTGATCGTCAAGTTCGACAACGGCGTGTCGCTGGATTTCTACAACAACGAGCCGCCGATTGCGTCCCAGCACTATGCGTTCTTGATTGGTGAAGACGACTTCGACAAGGCCTTCGCGCGCCTGCAAGCACACGGCCAGCCGTGGTGGGCGGACCCGGGCAAGCAGAAGCCGAAGGAAATCAATGAATACGCCGGGGGACGGCGAGTGTACTTCGATGACCCGGACGGGCATCTGCTGGAGATATTCACCCGCGAGTGACACTGGCGAATCAGTGGGAATCAGAACGCCAGTTTGTAACCGATCATCACCAACATCGTCGCCAGGCAAGGACGCAGTACTTCATCGGAAATCTTGCCGGTCAAATGACTGCCCAACCAGATACCGGGTAGCGAACCGATCAGCAAGTAACCCAACACGTGCCAGTCCATGTTGCCCATGCTCGCATGGCCAAGCCCGGCGACCAGGGTCAGCGGTACGGCGTGGGCGATTTCCGTGCCGACAAGGCGACGGGTTGGCAGCAGCGGATACAGGATGAACAATGCCACGGTGCCAAGGGCGCCAGCACCGATGGACGTCAGCGCAACCATGGTGCCCAGCACCAGGCCGGTGATGACCGTCATCACGTTGAGGCGTTTGCCACTGGGGTTGTAGTTACCACCGGCACAATTGTGCGCAAACTCAAGCAGGCGCTTCTTGAAGAGAATCGCCAACGCCGTGGCGAACAGGACGAAGCCCAGCGCCTGTTTGATGATGGCATTCATCGTTTCTGGCGCGGTGTGCAAACTGCTCAGGAACCACAGCGTCAACGCCACGGCCGGCACGCTGCCAAGAGTCAGCCAACCCGTAATCGCCCAATCGATGTTGTTGTTTTTCCTGTGAACCAGCACGCCACTGGATTTGGTGATCGCCGCGTACAGCAGATCGGTACCGACCGCCGTCGCGGGGTTGATGCCGAACCACAGCAGAATCGGGGTCATCAACGACCCGCCACCAACGCCAGTCATGCCGACAATAAAGCCAACGACCAACCCGGCAATGACCAACCCGATGTTCACTAATTCCATTGATACGTCCACAAAGACCGCAGGAGAAATCTGGCCCGCAGCATAGCGATTTTTCTTATAACCACTTATATCGATGCGGACTATCGTTATATCCGAGATGTAACTACACCCCCCATTCCCCTGTAGGAGCGGAGCTGATCTGGTCCAGTAATTTTGGACATTGTTTTCGGTTCTCACGCCGCCATCTTTTCTGCCGCTACCGGCGAGTGGTAACCGTTGTAGCTGTGGCGCCTTACATTGTTGTAGCGCGCCACATATCGGT
>NZ_JAHBDK010000011.1 GCF_019956415.1 Pseudomonas sp. GL-B-19 | reverse complement strand
GCCCCAACCCATGCCCGCCCGAAGCGCGGGTACGGCTGTCATCCAGGCGCAGGAACGGCGTGAAAATTCGTTCCCAGGCCAACTCCGGCACACCCGGCCCGTCATCCTCGACGTCCACCCGGCAGCGCTGCTGCCCCACCTGATAACTGACGGTCACCCGCGACGAGGCGTGGCGCATGGCGTTGCTGACCAGGTTCTGAAGGGCCCGATGCAAGTAACGCGGTTCGGCCTCGACCCAGGCGTCATCGCAATCAGCGGCCGACAAACACAAGCCGCGCTGCACCGTGACCTCGGCGCGCAATGGCGCCAGTTCCTCGATGACTTGATTGACCAGTGCGTCCAGATCGATCCGTTGGAAATTCAGCGCCGGCGAGCCCTGCTCCAGACGCGCATAGGTCAGCATCTCGTCGACCAGTTTGTCGAGGTCCTCGATGTCGTGGTCCATGCCCTCGCGGTATTTCTCCAGCTGCTGCGGCGTGGTGGCCGAGCCGATCATCTCCAGGCCGAAACGCAGGCGCGCCACCGGCGTGCGCAACTCGTGAGACACGGCGCGCACCAGTTCACGCTGGATCGCCAGCAATTGTTGCAAGTGCTCGGCCATGCCGTTGAACGCCGCGGCCAGTCGCCCCACCGAGTCGGCGCCGCGCGCCGGTACGCGGGTTTCCAGGCTGCCTTGGGCAATCCGCGTGGCGGCCGCTTCCAGACCGCGCAAACGGCGCTCCAGTTGCCGCACCAATAGGTAGACGATCAGACCGATCAGGCTCAAACCGAGGGCGGCGATCAACACCAGCCATTCGGGCGGATATGGATTCATCTGGTACAGCGGGCCGATCTCCAGCACCCACGGCGTACCGACCATGCCGGCAAACACCCGGATCGAGTCGCCGCCCTTGCCCAGCGCCATCACCGTATCACCCTCGGACACCCGACGGCTCTGGTCTTCGTCCATGTCCGCCTGCTCGACCTTGACCAGGCGCAAGTCGAAACCAAAGCTTTTCTCTTCTTTCAACAGCGCCAGCCGCTGGGGCTGCTCGGCCACCGGGTAGCGCACCAGTTCATCGGCCAGCAGATAAATAGTGGCGCGGGCCAGTTGCTCGCTGATCTGCTGCACCTCACCCGTCAGCACAAGCTGTTCCTTGTCGCTGACCAGCCGATAGACTTTCGCCGCGTGCGGGCCGGTCTGTTCCACCAGCGCCTGACCGCGCAGGACGCGGGTGCGCTGGGTGAGGTCGAGGTCGGTCTGGGCAAACGTGGTCAGCGCCAATGGAATCCCGAGCAAGCGCTCCCAAACCAGCAAGGCGCGATGACGCTCGGTTTCGTTCATCGGATTGAGGTTGTCGGCCATCAACGAAAACGTACCGTGCGCCAGGCGCTCGCGGTATTGCTCGCCGCGCACCTCGTTGAGCAAGTGCAACGCCAGCACGCCCAGCACCGCGACCAAAATCAGCGCCGCACACATGCCGCCATAAATGCGCAGGAAGATCGAATTCACAGCGACGGGTCTACGCAAGCTTCAGGAACAAACAGATAACCTTTGCTGCGGATGGTTTTGATCAGCCGCGGGTGCTCCGGGTCATCGCCGATTTTCGGGCGGATGCGCGAAATGCGCACATCAATGGACCGGTCCTGACCGTCGTACCCGATGCCGCGCAATGCGGTGAAAATCTCTTCACGGGACAGGATGCGCCCGGCGTTGGCCACCAGCAGCCAGAGCAGGTCGAACTCGGCGCTGGTCAGCTCAATGCCGTTGTCATGCAGCCAGGCTTCACGCAACGCGTTGTCCACCACCAACGGACCAAACTGCAAGCGCCGCTGTTTTCCCGGGAGGGCCTCCGGTGCTTCGCTGCGACGCAACAGGGCCTGAATGCGCGCCAGCAACAGGCGCGGGCGCACCGGTTTGCACACGTAGTCGTCGGCACCGAGGTCCAGGCCGAGGATCTGGTCGGTGTCGTCAGTGCGGGCGGTAAGCATCAGGATCGGGCCGTCATACTTGTCGCGAACCTTGCGGCAAATGCTCAAGCCGTCTTCGCCGGGCAGCATCAGGTCGAGGATCACCAGGTCCGGTTTCTCCTTGATGATGCGAGCCGCCGCCAGCGCCCCATTGCCCTCGATCGAGACGCGCAGGCCATTGGCTTCCAGGTAGTCGCGGGTCAGTTCGGCCAGACGCTGGTCGTCCTCCACAATCAATACCTGCCAGGCTTCTTGCTCCACGGTGACCTCTGCTTGCCAACTACACTAATAAGGAAGGATCCGCCCGTCTTTTTGTAATGATTGGGAGGATAAGAATGCGTAACCATGAGGCGATTGTATAAACGCCGCCCGTCGAGAACACAAGCCGGCAAATGCGTTCGGACATGTCGGTTTTTTGTGGTAGGGTTCGCGCCCTTAAAAATCCGGACGGCAGTTTTCAATCCTTGAAAATCGATGAAAAATGCCTCGGTCCCGCTAGGTCGCGGCCTACACGCCGGTTCCACCTTTCACACACAATTTACACACAGGTTTATCCACAGGCAGTACGTTGCAACACCTCCAAAAACGCACTATCTTGTACCCCGGCGCTAAAAAAACCCTACATGTAGGGTTTTAGCTTAAAAGCCCAACCACATTTCAGACCAGAAACTCAAGCGCTTTATTGCCTGTTTATGGTTGAACACAGCGTGATTTTACAAGACCAAACCGCACTGGCGGATGGCACCGTTTTTTCAGGCCCGAACAGCCAAAACGGTACGGGTGTTGCAGTCAGTACTGGCACCCCGAAAGGAATCCGGTTTCGAGCCCAGGCTCGCAACCAAAAAACTTCGGCAAGGACGCGGCCTCATTAGCCTTTTTCCTACTGTCCCGAAGTTGTTATGCCCGACGCCCGTCGGTTGTAGTGCTTTTGGACAGAACGGTGGGCACCGTGACGGTGCCCAAACAAACATAGAGAATGTGGAGACAACCCCCCATGCAAACCGACACAACTCGCGAGAACCCGCAGGGCACCTTGCCGCAGGCCGCTGATTCGACTTCGGATCTGTCCGCCACCGCGCCTGGTCAGCTGCGCGTGATCAAGCGTAACGGCACTGTCGTTCCTTACACCGACGACAAAATCACCGTCGCGATCACCAAAGCGTTTCTCGCAGTTGAGGGCGGCACCGCTGCCGCCTCGTCGCGAATCCATGACACCGTTGCCCGCCTGACCGAACAAGTCACCGCGACCTTCAAGCGTCGCATGCCATCAGGCGGCACTATCCACATCGAAGAAATCCAGGACCAGGTTGAACTGGCCCTGATGCGTGCCGGCGAGCAGAAAGTAGCCCGCGACTACGTGATCTACCGTGACGGCCGTTCGAAACAACGCGCCGCCCACGCTCCGGCCGAAGAAGCCGTCAACGCTCACCCATCGATCCGCATCACCCGCGCCGATGGCAGCTTTGCACCTCTGGATATGGGCCGCCTGAACACCATCGTCACCGAAGCGTGCGAAGGCCTGGAAGAAGTCGACGGCGACCTGATCCAGCGCGAAACCCTGAAAAACCTGTACGACGGCGTGGCCCTGACCGACGTCAACACCGCCCTGGTGATGACTGCCCGTACGTTGGTTGAGCGTGAGCCGAACTACTCGTTCGTCACCGCCCGCCTGCTGATGGACACCCTGCGTGCCGAAGGCCTGAGCTTCCTGAACGTTGCCGAAAGCGCGACCCACCACGAGATGGTCGACCTGTACGCCAAGGCGCTGCCTGCGTACATCGCCAAGGGTATCGAATTCGAATTGCTGAACCCGGTCCTGGCTACTTTTGACCTGGAAAAACTCGGCAAGGCGATCAACCACGAGCGCGATCAGCAGTTCACGTACCTGGGCCTGCAAACCCTGTACGACCGTTACTTCATCCACAAGGACGGTATCCGCTTCGAACTGCCGCAAATCTTCTTCATGCGCGTGGCCATGGGCCTGGCGATCGAAGAGAAGCAGAAAGAAGACCGTGCCATCGAGTTCTACAACCTGTTGTCGTCCTTCGACTACATGTCCTCGACTCCAACCCTGTTCAACGCCGGTACTCTGCGTCCACAGCTGTCGAGCTGCTACCTGACCACCGTGCCGGATGACCTGTCGGGCATTTACCACGCGATCCACGACAACGCCATGTTGTCGAAATTCGCCGGTGGCCTGGGCAACGACTGGACGCCGGTTCGGGCGCTCGGTTCGTACATCAAGGGCACCAACGGTAAATCCCAGGGTGTTGTACCGTTCCTCAAAGTAGTGAACGACACCGCCGTCGCCGTTAACCAGGGTGGCAAGCGCAAAGGCGCTGTGTGTGCCTACCTGGAAACCTGGCACATGGACATCGAGGAGTTCATCGAACTCCGTAAGAACACCGGTGATGACCGTCGTCGTACCCACGACATGAACACCGCCAACTGGATCCCTGACCTGTTCATGAAGCGTGTCTTCGATGACGGCAAGTGGACCCTGTTCTCGCCATCCGAAGTGCCGGACCTGCACGACCTGACCGGTAAAGCCTTCGAAGAGCGTTACGAGTACTACGAAGCCCTGACCGAATACCCAGGCAAGGTCAAACTGTTCAAAACCATCCAGGCCAAAGACCTGTGGCGCAAAATGCTGTCCATGCTGTTTGAAACCGGCCACCCATGGCTGACCTTCAAAGACCCGTGCAACCTGCGCAGCCCGCAGCAGCACGTCGGCGTGGTTCACAGTTCGAACCTGTGCACCGAGATCACCTTGAACACCAACAAGGACGAGATCGCCGTTTGCAACCTGGGCTCGATCAACCTGCCGAACCACATCGTCAACGGCAAGCTGGACACCGCCAAGCTGGAACGCACCGTGAACACCGCCGTTCGCATGCTCGATAACGTGATCGACATCAACTACTACTCGGTGCCGCAAGCGAAGAACTCCAACTTCAAGCACCGTCCGGTCGGTCTGGGCATCATGGGCTTCCAGGACGCTTTGTACCTGCAGCACATTCCTTACGGTTCCGACGCGGCCGTCGACTTCGCCGACAAGTCGATGGAAGCGGTCAGCTACTACGCGATCCAGGCTTCCTGCGATCTGGCCGACGAGCGCGGCGCTTACGAGACATTCCAGGGTTCGCTGTGGTCCAAAGGCATTCTGCCGCTGGATTCGCAACAGATCCTGATCGAGCAACGTGGCCAGAAGTACATCGACGTTGACCTGAACGAATCCCTGGACTGGGCACCGGTTCGCGCCCGTGTTCAGAAAGGCATTCGTAACTCCAACATCATGGCCATCGCACCGACCGCGACCATCGCCAACATCACTGGCGTCTCGCAGTCGATCGAACCGACCTACCAGAACCTCTACGTGAAATCGAACCTGTCGGGCGAATTCACCGTGATCAACCCGTACCTGGTTCGCGACCTGAAAGCTCGCGGTCTGTGGGACTCGGTCATGATCAACGACCTGAAGTACTACGACGGTTCGGTGCAGCAAATCGAACGCATCCCGCAAGAACTCAAAGAGCTCTACGCGACTGCTTTCGAAGTGGACACCAAGTGGATCGTTGACGCGGCAAGCCGTCGCCAGAAGTGGATCGACCAGGCTCAGTCGCTGAACCTGTACATCGCTGGAGCATCGGGCAAGAAGCTGGACGTGACCTACCGCATGGCCTGGTACCGTGGTCTGAAAACCACTTACTACCTCCGTGCCCTGGCCGCGACCAGCACCGAGAAGTCGACCATCAACACCGGCAAGCTGAACGCTGTTTCCAGCGGCGGCAACCACGGTGAAGATTCGGTCCTGGCAGCACCTGCCGGCCCTGCTCCAGTGCCAAAGGCGTGCGCCATCGACGAGCCGGATTGCGAAGCTTGCCAATAAGCTGAGCCGGTGGGCGCTGAAAGGCGCTTACTCAAAAACCCCCGATCAGTCCTCTGGATTGATCGGGGGTTTTCTTTTGCCTGATCCTGTAGGAGCAAAGCTTGCTCGCGATGAGCGGTGACGCGGTATTCCTGAAAATCGTGCCATCCCTATCGCGAGCAAGCTTTGCTCCTACAGGATCTATGTTGTTTTTGGCAATTGTGGATCAGTAGCTGTTGATGCCCATCCGACACGTAATCTCGAACGCCTGGCGAATCGGGCCGTTGCGCTTGAGCGCACTGACTGCCAGTCAGCGGCGTCTTTTACAAATACTTGTCACGGGCACCGAAGCCGAAGAACCTGGCCTGCTCGCCGGGCGCCCTTGAAACGCACAAAAAACCGCTCATAAGGAGCGGTTTCTGGTTTCACGACCAACATCAACCGAACAACCAATACCCCAACAACGCCAGCACCCCCGCCGCCACCACCGGCCGCATCACGCGGTAGGCCTTGGGATGACGACGCTTCCACTGCTTAACCACCCCGCTGACTTTGTCGCTGGAGTTCTTGCTCCAGGCGTACGCCCGGTTAATCCCGCCGACGCGTTCATCATCAAGGTTTTGAGGAGCGGTGGCGCGCCCGAGAAAACCGCTGATCCCCCGGTTGATACAGGTCATGACGCGGCTGCTCAATGGGCGCTCGATGTCACAAAACAGGATCACCCGGGTCTTCTCGGTTTCGTTTTTGACCCAGTGCACATAGGTTTCATCGAACATCACGTCTTCGCCATCGCGCCAGGCGTACACCTGGCCGTCAACAAAGATGCGGCAATCATCAGAGTTGGGGGTCGACAGCCCCAAGTGATAACGAAGAGAACCGGCAAACGGATCACGATGCGGATTGAGGTGGCTGCCACCTGGGAGCAGCGCGAACATCGCCCCTTTGACGTTGGGAATGCTGCTTACCAGCGCCACGGTCTTCGGGCACAGGGCTTCTGCCGAAGGCAGCGGCTTGTCGTACCACTTGAGGTAAAAGCGCTTCCAGCCCTTTTTGAAAAACGAACCGAAACCGGCGTCGTTGTTCCTCTCGGCAGCGCGGATATACCCCTCGTCGAACAAGTGCATGGCTTCGTCGCGGATGACTTCCCAGTTGTCCTTGAGCACGTCCAGTTCCGGAAACTTGCTGCGGTCCAGATAGGGTTTGGACGGCACACTGGAGAACAGGTACATCAAGGCGTTGTAGGGAGCGAACAACGCCGAATGATTGACGAATTGCCGTAAAACCGGCAATCGTGCCTGGCCACGCAAATGGACATAGAGCGTGCTGCCGAGAAACAGCAGCAACACCGACGCTTTCGCGGCAATGGAAAAGCTCATCTACGACTCCTTGAAAATAGACTTATCGCTCAACGCCCTTTACCCGGCGTGGCGCCCGGCCATCATAAACATTCCCTGATCCCGGGAAAAACCGCCTGAAGCAACATTCAGTAATAAATGCGCAACAAGCAATTCTTAGCATTAGGAAGCTGAACGAGGACTGACCTTAATCAATCCCGCCAACTCATCAATGGACGCTTAGCCCCCAAAGTGCGCTTATTGCTGATTCTCCTGTTCGGTAAACAGATCGCTGAACAGCATGCTCGAAAGATAGCGTTCGCCAGAGTCCGGCAGGATTACCACGATGGTCTTGCCTTGCATTTCCGGGGTTTCCGCCAGGCGAACAGCAACAGCCATGGCCGCGCCACACGAAATACCGCTCAAAATCCCTTCTTCCTGCATCAAGCGCAAGGCCATGGCCTTGGACTCCTCGTCGGTGACCAACTCAACCCGATCAACCATCGACAGGTCCAGATTCTTAGGCACAAAACCGGCACCGATGCCCTGAATCTTGTGCGGGCTCGGCTTGATCTCTTCGCCGGCGATGGCCTGGGTAATCACCGGAGAAGCCGCAGGCTCAACGGCCACCGAGATAATCGGTTTGCCCTGAGTATTCTTGATGTATCGCGAAACACCGGTAATGGTTCCACCCGTTCCGACCCCTGCCACCAACACATCGACCGCACCGTCGGTATCGTTCCAGATTTCCGGACCGGTGGTTTTTTCGTGGATGGCCGGGTTGGCCGGGTTGTCGAACTGGGCAGGCATGAAATATTTGGCTGGATCGCTGGCAACGATGTCGCCGGCTTTCTCAATCGCGCCCTTCATGCCCTTGGCCGGCTCGGTCAGCACCAGTTCCGCGCCCAGCGCCTTGAGTACTTTGCGTCGTTCGATACTCATGGATGCCGGCATGGTCAGCATCAACTTGTAGCCACGGGCAGCGGCGACAAACGCCAGGCCGATGCCGGTATTGCCCGAGGTCGGTTCGACGATGGTCATGCCAGGCTTGAGTTTGCCGCTGCTTTCGGCGTCCCAGATCATGTTTGCGCCGATCCGGCACTTGACTGAATAACCGGGGTTGCGCCCTTCGATCTTGGCCAGGATGGTCACGCCGCGCGGGGCAATGCGGTTGATCTGCACCAAGGGCGTATTGCCGATGGAGTGGGCGTTGTCAGCGAAGATACGGCTCATGTCCGGGTCCTTAACTACAGCATGGAATTAGCGCATCAAGGTAAGCCTCTTGCCCCTAGGCGTCCAGTCAGGTCGAACGTCCGGTGGTCAGCGCAGTCAATCGCTTTACAACGCCAGAGATTTACCACCATGAAACGTCGATACAGTTGGCCCCTGTGGACGCTCGCCGGCCTCGTTGTGCTGCTGATTACCCTGCACATCGCCCTGCCCTATATGGTGCGCGACTACCTGAACGACAAACTGGCGGACATGGGCGAATACCGTGGCCAGATCACCGACGTAGACCTGGCCCTGTGGCGCGGGGCTTACAAAATCAACGGACTGAAAATCGTCAAGGTCGACGGCAAGGTCCCGGTGCCCTTCGTCAACGCACCGCTCATCGACCTCTCCGTCAGTTGGCATTCGCTCTGGCATGACCATGCAGTGGTCGCCCAAGTGCAGTTCTTCAACCCCGAGGTGAACTTCGTCGACGGTGGCGCCAATAAGCAAAATTCGCAAACCGGTCAAGGCACCGACTGGCGCGCGCAACTGGGCAAATTGTTACCCGTCACCCTGGACGAAGTGCGGATCCACGACGGCAAACTCAGTTTTCGCAACTTCAATTCCAAGCCTCCCGTGAATATGAACGCCACTCAGGTCAATGCCAACATTTACAACCTGACCAATGTGGTCGACAAACAAGGCAAGCGTGACGCTCGCTTCGAAGGCAAGGCCCTGCTGCTCGGACACGCACCTCTGGAAACCACCGCGACGTTCGATCCACTTAGCAATTTCGAAGACTTTGAGTTTCGTCTGCGCGCCGAAGGCATCGAACTCAAGCGCATGAACGATTTCGCCTCGGCCTATGGCAAGTTCGACTTCAACGCGGGTCATGGCGATGTGGTCATTGAAGCGCAAGCCAAAAAAGCCCAATTGACCGGTTACATCAAACCGTTGCTCATAGACGTCGACGTGTTCAACTGGCAGCAAGACGTTGAAAACAAGGACAAAGGGATTTTCCGATCGATCTGGGAGGCCATCGTCGGAGGCTCTGAAACCGTTCTGAAAAACCAGGGCAAAAACCAGTTCGCGACCCGAGTGGAACTGAAAGGCAACGTGCATCGCCAGGATATCAGTGCGTTCCAGGCGTTTTTGCAGATTTTGCGCAATGGTTTCATCCAGGCGTTCAACGCCCAGTATGAGCGTCCGAAGCCAGAGGCTGGTTAGGGTTTGCGTGTGACGGTATAGCGACCGGTTTCTTCAGCTGCCCGTGCAGACGTCGATTGCTGTTGAAGGAAATCCCAGCCCAGGCAGGCTAATGCCAATGAACGCGGCACCACTTCACGACCACTGCTGTAGCGCGTGATACTGCGGGCGCTGACCCCAAGCGCCTCAGCCGCCTGATTGAGTGACAAGCCGGTGCGAGCGCGCCACTCAATGAACGTACGAGTGTTTTCGTCGGATGCGTTTTGTGCGAGTGCATCCAGATACAGGGTGTCTGCCCCGATTTGAATGTCCAGCTCAGGCCACTCGACGCTCCAGCCATCATCGCCTAGAGACGCACCGTCGAACGCGCCCGGCGCCAGCACTGGCTGCAATCCTGGATAGGCGTGCAGGTCACGGCTCAAATCGAGTGTTAACTGCTGACCATCGATAAAAGTCAGCGCCAGACGGTTATCCGGCAACGTCTGAACGGCTGACAGCCGTGGTCGTTTCATGGGTAACATCGTTTCCAATCCTCCAACAATTGCACTTGGTGGGCCCTGACCCATTCCAGCGCTTCCTTGATAATCAACGGCGGCGCCTTACCGACCATCACTTCGACGGTTTCCAGGCTGAGCATCACATCCAGCCCGCCACCTGTAAGTTGGACATGGGGTGGCGGATGATCCTTCTCGCGCAACTGAATGCGGTAGGTATCGCGAAATCGATATTTAGTAGACATGCTCCGCAAGCTATCGCCAAAATGGCGATAGCTCAATACTGGCCAGCAGCCGAGACTGAGTCAAGATGTGACGCCCCATTCAGAGACTGAATAAGCCGTCTGCGTTCACAGTCGACCGGGCAGCGCGGTATAGTCGGGCATCACCATTATTGCGCCCCGCCCTGCCTCATTCAGGTCGGCGTTACCGTTCGAGGATTAGCAGATGAAGTTCGAAGGCACCCAGGCCTACGTCGCCACCGATGACCTGAAGCTGGCGGTCAACGCCGCCATTACCCTGGAGCGTCCACTGCTGGTCAAGGGCGAGCCGGGCACGGGCAAAACCATGCTGGCAGAGCAACTGGCCGAGTCCTTCGGGGCCAAGTTGATCACCTGGCACATCAAATCCACCACCAAGGCGCATCAGGGCCTGTACGAGTACGACGCGGTCAGCCGTCTGCGCGACTCGCAACTGGGCACAGAGAAGGTCCACGACGTTCGCAACTACCTGAAAAAGGGCAAGCTCTGGGAAGCCTTTGAATCCGAAGAGCGGGTGATTCTGCTGATCGACGAGATCGACAAGGCGGACATCGAGTTCCCGAACGACTTGCTGCAAGAACTCGACAAGATGGAGTTCTACGTTTACGAGATCGACGAGACTATCAAGGCCAAGAAGCGCCCGATCATCATCATTACCTCCAACAACGAGAAAGAACTGCCGGACGCCTTCCTGCGCCGCTGCTTCTTCCACTACATCGCCTTCCCGGATCGCACCACGATGCAGAGGATCGTCGATGTGCACTACCCAAACATTAAGAAGGATCTGGTCAGCGAAGCGCTGGACGTGTTCTTCGACGTGCGCAAAGTGCCGGGCCTGAAGAAGAAGCCATCGACCTCCGAACTGGTGGACTGGCTCAAGCTGCTGATGGCCGACAACATTGGCGAAGCGGTACTGCGCGAACGCGATCCGACCAAAGCCATTCCGCCGCTCGCCGGTGCGCTGGTGAAGAACGAACAGGACGTGCAGTTGCTTGAGCGCCTTGCGTTCATGAGCCGTCGCGGCACCCGCTAAGAGGCTGATGCCATGCTGCTCAACCTGTTCAATGAAATGCGCGCCGCCAAGGTGCCGGTCTCGGTGCGTGAGCTGCTGGACCTGATCAACGCACTGAAACAGCGCGTGACCTTTGCCGACATGGACGAGTTCTATTATTTGTCCCGGGCGATTCTGGTGAAGGACGAAAAGCATTTTGACAAGTTTGACCGGGCGTTTGGGGCCTACTTCAACGGCCTGGAAAAACTCGACGATCACCTTCAGGCACTGATTCCCGAAGACTGGCTGCGCAAGGAGTTCGAACGCTCCCTGACTGACGAAGAACGGGCGGCGATTCAGTCCCTTGGCGGCCTGGACAAACTGATCGAAGAGTTCAAGAAGCGCCTCGAAGAACAGAAAGAACGCCATGCCGGTGGCAACAAGTGGATCGGCACTGGCGGCACCAGTCCGTTCGGCTCCGGCGGCTTTAACCCGGAAGGTATTCGGGTCGGCGATGCCGGAAAACGTCAGGGTAAAGCGGTCAAGGTCTGGGATCAGCGCGAGTACAAAAACCTCGACGATTCGGTGGAACTGGGCACGCGCAACATCAAGGTCGCCCTGCGCCGCTTACGAAAATTTGCCCGTCAGGGTGCCGCGGAAGAGCTGGACATCGACGGCACCATCGACCACACCGCCAAAGATGCCGGGTTGCTGAACATCCAGATGCGGCCGGAGCGGCGCAACACCGTCAAGTTGTTGCTGTTGTTCGACATCGGCGGCTCGATGGACGCGCACGTGAAGATTTGCGAGGAGCTGTTTTCGGCCTGCAAGACCGAGTTCAAGCACCTGGAGTACTTCTACTTCCACAACTTCATCTATGAATCGGTGTGGAAGAACAACATGCGTCGCACCTCCGAACGCACATCAACCCAGGACCTGCTGCACAAGTACGGCGCCGACTACAAAGTGATCTTCATCGGTGACGCCGCCATGGCGCCTTATGAAATCACCCAGGCGGGCGGCAGCGTCGAGCACTGGAACGAAGAAGCCGGGTATGTGTGGATGCAACGGTTCAGGGAGAAGTACAAGAAACTCATCTGGATTAACCCGTATCCGAAAGATACGTGGGGCTATACATCGTCGACCAATATTGTGCGGGACTTGATTGATGATCAGATGTATCCGCTGACCCTTCGGGGGTTGGAGGAAGGGATGCGGTTTCTTTCCAAGTAATCTTGGAAGCCCTTCAGGCCGCCATCGCTGGCAAGCCAGGCTCCTACAGGGATTGAGGTGGTTCACAAAGTATGTGGACCACCTCAATCCCTGTAGGAGCCTGGCTTGCCAGCGAAGCTTTTAGCTTTTCAGGAATCGATGTAGATATTCGATTTGCTCTCGATGCGCCACATCCTGCACCACCGGCCGCAACCGCACCTTCGTCCCCGGCAAGCACTGCGCCAGCCGCGCCAGGGCCAGCGGCGTCAACGCCCCCAGTCGCGGATAACCGCCAATGGTCTGCCGATCATTGAGCAACACGATCGGCTGCCCGTCCGGCGGCACCTGCACCGCGCCGAGCGGGATGCCTTCGGAGATCATCGGCTTTCCCTGGTATTGCAACGCCGTGCCCAACAGGCGAATGCCCATCCGGTCGGCGCGGCTGTCGAGGGTCCACACACTGTTGAACGCGTCGAACAGACTCTGCCCGCCGAACTCGCCGATCTGTGCGCCCAACACCAGATCCAGCGGCGAATTGTCGGTGAAGTCCGGTCGATGCTCCGCCGGCAACTCCCGCAGCAGGAGCAACGCACTCCCGGCATAACTCAGCTGCGCACCGTTGACCAACGCACGACCCCGGCCATCCAGGCCGCCCAGTTCCTCACGGACCACGGTCGAACGGCTGCCCAAGACGCTTGGGGCCTCAAACCCACCCGGTGCCGCGAGATAAGCCCGAGCCCCTAGCTTCGGCTGTGTGAACTGCAATCGCTGACCTTTATGCAGCCTGAAACTGCGCCATGGCGCCAGTGCCTCGCCTTCGACTTGAGCCACCAGATCCGCCCCGGCCAACGCCAGCACGCAATCCTCTTCGGCCACCACCGTGAACCCGCCGAGGGTGATTTCAATCACCGGAGCATTCAGGTCATTGCCCAGCAACCAGTTGGCCCAGGACATTGAACGCCAATCCAGCCCGCCTCCCTGCGTCACGCCCAGATGCCGCACGCCAAAGCGGCCGGCGTCCTGCAACAAACACAGTGGTGTACTCGCTTCTATTGATAGACGGCTCATGCCTGCGCCTCCAACGGCGTGTCGTCACCGCCCAGATTGATGAACTCGGCATGGCCGATGGCTTCAAAGCGCACTGTGTCGCCTGGCTGCATGAGGCTATAGCCGTCACGTTCACGGTCGAACAGTTTGGCCGGGGTGCGGCCGATCAGGTTCCAGCCGCCGGGGGATACCACCGGATAGGCGGCGGTCTGGCGCTCGGCGATGCCGACACTGCCAGCCGCGACTTTTTTGCGTGGGGTGTTCAGGCGTGGCGCGGCGAGCACTTCTTCCACCAACCCCATGAAGGCGAAACCCGGCGCGAAACCCAAGGCAAACACCTGATACTCGCGCCCGCTGTGACGGCGGATCACCTCCTCCATCGCCAGCCCGCTGCGTTGTGACAACAGGCTCAGCTCCGGACCGACGCTCAAGTCATACCAGACCGGCAGCACATGACATTTACCGCCGGTGCGGGTGTTGGGCGACAGGTCGATCAGCGCTTCGGCGATCAATTCCCGAGCCTGAGCCGGGCTTAGCGCGGTCAAATCATAATGCACCATCAACGTCGTGTAAGACGGCACCAGATCGATGAGATGCCCGCCGAACGCAGCTCGCAGGTTTTCGCTGGCCGCCAGCATCCACGGCATATTGGCCTCACTGATCTCATCAAAAAGACGCACCATCAGGCAATCCAGCGCCACCACCTCTACGCGCAGCTTCATGGTGCGCTCTGCTGATCAAGGGCTTCGCGAATCCGTCGCACAGCAGCAACCGAACTGGCGTTGTCGCCGTGCACGCAAAGGGTGTTGGCCTGCAAGTGCAATGCGCTGCTGTCGCTGGCGCTGAGAGGCTCGCCACGGGCGATGGTCAGCGCCTGCTCAATGACTTTCTCAGGATCATGATGCACTGCACCCGGCAGTTGTCGCGAAACCAGCATGCCCGCGCTGTCGTAAGCGCGGTCGGCGAAGGCTTCGAACCACAAGGTCACGCCATATTCATCACCCAGTAGCTGCGCGGCGCTGTTGTCGCGGGTCGCCATCAACATCAGCGGCAACGTTCGGTCATAAGCCGCCACGGCCTGAAGCACAGCACGCAACTGTGCCGGGTTGGCCATCATGTCGTTGTACATCGCGCCGTGGGGTTTGACGTAGCTGACACGCCCACCCTGAGCCCGACAAATTCCGTCGAGAGCACCGATCTGGTAATGCAGAATGTCCTGGAGTTCCTGAGCGGTATACGTCATGGAGCGACGGCCGAAACCGACCAGATCCTGATAGGCCGGGTGCGCGCCGATCTGCACGCCGTTGCTCAGCGCCAGGCTGACGGTCTTGCGCATGATGCTCGGGTCGCCGGCATGGAAGCCGCAGGCGATGTTGGCGCAATCAATGAAGGGCATGACTTCGGCATCCAGACCCATGGTCCAGCTGCCGAAACTCTCGCCGATGTCACAGTTCAATAGCAGGCGGCTCAAGGAGAACACTCCTGTAGGTTCTATTCTTTTTAGAGGCAGGCAGATTACTGCGCATCCAGTTGTTTGCCACGGGTTTCCGGCAGGCTCAACGCCGCGAGGATCACCACCCCGTAGGACACCGCCGCAAATGCCCCGATGCCGACGCTCAGTGGCACCTTCTGGCTAAGCAAACCGATCAACAGCGGAAACAATGCCGCCAGCGCCCGACCGATGTTGTAGCAAAACCCCTGGCCCGAACCGCGAATCCGTGTCGGAAACAACTCAGTCAAAAACGCGCCCATGCCGCTGAAGATCCCCGAGGCGAAGAAGCCCAGCGGGAAACCCAGCCACAACATCACGCCGTTGCTGACCGACAATTGGGTGTAGAGCAACACGATGGTGAACGAGCCGACCGCGAACAGGATGAAGTTCTTCTTGCGCCCGAGAATGTCAGTCAAATACGCACTGATGACATATCCAACGTAGGAACCGACGATCACCATCGCCAGATAACCGCCCGTGCCGAGTACGCTCAAACCCCGCTCGTTCTTCAGAAACGTCGGCAACCATGAGGTGATCGCGTAGTAACCACCCAGGGCGCCGGTGGTCAGCACCGAAGCGCGAATCGTGGTGAAGAGGATGCCGGGGGCAAAAATCTCGTAGAACTTCGCAGGATTGCTCGGTTCCTGTTTGGCCTTGGCTTCGCGGTAGATCTCCGGATCCTTGACCAGACGACGAACGAAGATCACAAAAATCGCCGGTACGATGCCGAGGAGGAACAGCGCACGCCAGGCATCCTCCGGCGGCAACAACGAAAACAGCAGCGCATACAGAATTGCCGTCAGCCCCCATCCCAGCGCCCAGCCCGATTGCACCATGCCCACCGCTTTACCACGGTCCTTGGCGCGAATCACTTCGCCCATCAGCACCGCGCCGGCGGTCCATTCACCGCCGAAACCGAAGCCCATCAGGGTGCGGCTGATCAGCAGTTGTTCGTAGTTTTGCGCGAAGCCGCAGAGGAAGGTGAAGAAGGCGAACCACAGCACCGTCAGTTGCAAGGTGCGCACGCGACCGATGCGGTCGGAGAGAATCCCCGCCACCCAACCACCGATGGCCGAAGCAATCAGGGTACTGGTGTGAATCAGTCCGGCTTCACCGGTGGTAATGCCCCACATCGCAATCAGGGTCGGCACCACGAAGCTGAGCATCTGGGTGTCCATGCCGTCCAGGCCATAGCCGATCTTGCAGCTCCAGAAGGTGCGGCGTTCCTGCTGATTGATGTTGCGGTACCAGTCGAAAGGCCCCGGGCGAGCCGTGGTTTTAGGGATATCGAGCGTGTCGGGCGCACTCATGGCAAATCTCCGCGCTAGTTTTTATTGGTATTGTTCTGAGCCCCGACGACGCCTATCGTGGGAACCGGATGTGCCGATTTTTGGGCGCCCGGCCCTGCTGCGTCCAACTAATAAAAACCGGGCTTAGGCATAAGAAAAAGTTGATCCCATGAATTTGAAGTTTCTCGAAACCTTTGTCTGGGTCGCCCGACTCAAGAGCTTTCGCCTGACCGCCGACAAGCTCTTCACCACCCAGGCCTCGATTTCCAGCCGCATCGCTGTGCTCGAAAGTGAGCTGGGGGTGAAGCTGTTTTTGCGCGATTCACGCGGCGTCAGCCTGACGCCCGAAGGCCTGAAAGTGCTCGATTATGCCGAGCAGATGATGGACACCATGCAGGCGCTCAAACAGTCGATCGAGACCCGTTCGAGCAAGGTCGGGCGGGTGCGGATTGGCGTCATGGACACAGTCATCCACACCTGGCTCAGCCCTCTGGTGGCGCAGATGACGGATCTCTATCCGTTGGTGGAAATCGAACTGGTGGCCGATACCTCGCTCAACCTCTGCGATCAGCTGCAAAAAGGCTTTCTCGATCTGATCCTGCAAACCGACCTGATGCGCCAGGAAAGCGTGCGCAGCCTTGAACTGGCCAGTCATCCCATGGGCTGGATCGCGGCGAGTAATTCCCTCTACAACCGCGAGTATTCGGGCATCGCCGATCTGGCGCGCGAGCGGATCATTACCTATTCGAAAAACTCCCATCCGCATCAAGAGGTGCTCGCCCTGATGCAGGCCCATGGCGTGATGACGCCACGCCTGAACTGCGTGAACTCGGTGTCGGCGATTACCCGATTGTTGCGCGATGGTTTCGGCATTGGTGCGCTGCCACCGGTGCTGGTGGCCGAGGAACTGGCGCGCGGTGAGCTGACTCTGCTGGCCATCGATCAACGGCCGCCCAACCTGCAAGTGGTGGTGTCATGGCGGGTCGGCGTGGAGTGGGTCGAAGAAATCGTGGCGTTGTGTCAAAACGTCGTGGAGCGCTATGCGCAGAAAGTGGGCGAGCACTACATCGTTTTGAGCAAACCCTTGGCCAGAATCTGAAGGATATTTCCCATATTGTAAATATGAACCACTATCATTTGCATTAATTTTTCAAAACGGTATTCTCTGCGCGCTTTCAGCTAATCAACTGTCCAGAAGGAGTCGGACTAGATGCGCGCCTACACGCAAAAACAGCAGCAATTGCTCGCTCACTGGAGCGAAGCCCTTGGCACTCAGGCTTTCCAGTCCCACCGCATCACTCTCGACCATTTGAGCAATGCGCTGGAGCCCGCCGCCCAGCGCTGCTTCCAACGCCTGATCCAGGCGCTGTTTCGTGAAGATCTGATCAACCCCGACGCTTGCGAATACGACGACAATAACCGTTGCTGGCTACCGCTCGGCGATGGCACGCACCTGTGCTTCGAGCACTTGTCTGGCACCAGGATGAACAGCTG
Organism: Pseudomonas sp. GL-B-19; assembly: GCF_019956415.1. Lineage (GTDB taxonomy): Bacteria > Pseudomonadota > Gammaproteobacteria > Pseudomonadales > Pseudomonadaceae > Aquipseudomonas. Next base: position 141,534 of record NZ_JAHBDK010000011.1, on the reverse strand, counting down.
GGACGTGCGCGGCAGCATCGTCCTGCACACCCCCGACAGACTGCCCCACAAAATTCAGCTGCCCAGCGAATTGCTCGCTCACCTCAGCACTCAGCTCAATCCGCCAGCCTCTCCTCAAGTACTGGAGCGTCTGGCCCGGGAACTGGATGACAGCTTCAGCAACGACACCCTGTGCCTGGCGTTTCATCATGGATGGACTGAGCGCCTGAGAGAGCAGATCGACACCGAGTACGACGACAACCTGCTCGCCTGGCTCAAAGCCGACCCCAGTCATCAGAACCCTACGTCACTGCTCGAACAGTGGGGCACTCTCGGCCATCCATGGCACCCGAACTACAAGACCAAACTGGGTTTGAGCGCCGCTCAGGTCATCGCTTTCTCGCCGGAATTCGAAGCGAGTTTTCCGATTGTGCTGTGCGCCCTGCACCGCCAGTACGCACACGTCGAAGCGCTGGCGGGGACCGCCGATTACTGGGATTGGTGGCAAGGTCACTTCCCACAGGCCGCCGAACAATTGCAGCGCCATTTGCAGCAACTGGGCCTGGAGGTAAAGGACTACCTCCCGCTCCCGTCGCACCCATGGCAAGCCCATGAAGAACTGCCGGATTCGTTCGCCAATGAGATCGCCGACAACCTGCTGATCGTCACTGACATCGTCGCTTTTACCGGCCACCCGACCATGTCCTTCCGCACGGTCCTGCCGGACGCCAGCCGCGTTGCGCCGATGGTCAAACTGCCGGTGGCTTTGCGCCTGACCAGTGTGCAGCGCACGGTGTCGCCGCGCTCGGCCCGGATGGGGCCGCGCATCAGCCAACTGATATTGAAAATCCTCGATCAGGAGCCGCAGATTCAGCGTCTGCTGAACATCGTTCCGGAGCGCGTCGGCGTGCACTACGCGCCGCAACCGGCCGATGACGAACGCTCCCGGCATGCAGCCGTGCTGTATCGCGATAACCCGCTTACCCTGCTGCAAGAAGGCGAGTTGGCGGTGCCGGTCGGCAGTCTGTTCGCCGTCAACGAATTCGAACAACCGTTGCTGCGTGATTGGGTAAGACTGGCTCAGGGCCGTGATGACAGCGAGGCCATGTTGGCGTTCTTCGATAATTACCTGTCGATTGCGGTACCGAGTCTGTTGGGCATTTACCTGATGTATGGCGTGGCGTTCGAAGCGCACCAGCAAAACAGTTTCATGGTGATGGGCGCTGACGGGCAGCTGAATCGGCTGTTATTGCGTGACTTTGGCGACGTGCGTATCGATCGCAAAACCCTGCACGCCAAGGGCCTGGACATCCAGTTGCACGATCCGAAAATGACCCTGTATGACGAGTCCGGTTTTGTCCGCGACAAACTCCTGCACACCACGTTCATGTGCCACCTCGGCGAGCTGACGTTGCTCTGTGCCCGCCACTGGAATGTGCCGGAAAATATCCTTTGGGAGCGATTGGCAGCGCACGTTGCGCAGTGTTTCGAGACCTTGCGCGAGCGCGTTGAACCGGCACGCTGGGAAAGTGAACGCCAAGCCTTGCTGGAACAGGATTGGCCTGCCAAATCGTTCATGCGCATGCGCTTGCTCGACAGTCATGCCGACATCGTCGGACGCCTGAGTAACCCTCTACGACCCATCACCCATGCTCGCTGACGGTCGCGCCTTGCGACTGCTGATCGTTATCCAGTTTGTCTCCATGGGTGCCATGGAAATGAGCGGCCCGTTCTGGCCCCTGCAGATCCAGCATTTGCTCGGGCCGGAGGGCGCCGGCTACACCGCGCTGTTATCGGCGATGGTCTATGCCGGTCCAATGCTGGCCGCCATGCTCCTGACGCCCATGTGGGGCCGGTTGGGTGATCGCACCGGACACAAACCGATGATTGTTCGGGCGTTGCTGGCACTCGCGCTGTGCCAAGGGTTGGCGGCCATCACCCTCGACCCGTGGCTGCTGGTGGGTATTCGCGTGATGCAAGGCGCGTTGGCCGGGTTTCTCGCCGCCGCGCAAGCCTATGCCTTGGCCTGTTGCGACAGTTCCAGACGGGGTCACACCCTGGCCCGCCTGCAATCGGCGACTGCCGTCGGCTCGTTGATCGGCCCGATACTGGGCGGCTGGCTCATGGACATCTCGGGATTTGCCCTGCTTTGTTATGGCGCGACGTCGATTTGCCTGCTGTGCGCCTTGGGGAGTTTTTTCCTGCCGGCCGACAAGGCTCGCGCCTCAAAGAAAAAACCTGTTGAACCCGTGGCACTGCCCAAAGGCTGGCTCAGTGGAATCCTGTTCGTGATCGTGCTGATTCAGGCCGCGAAGATGATGCCGCAACCGTTCTACGCACTGTACGTCGCGGACATTCTGCACGCCCCGAGCTGGCTGATCGGCGCCACCTACGCGGCGAGCGCCGCGACCCTGGCCATTTCCGCACCGCTGTGGGGACGCCTGTTCGACCGCTGGCAGCCGGCCTACACCTTACGCGTCATCGAAGGCGTGGCCTGGCTGTGTGCCCTGACGCTGGCGGCCACGGCATTGGCCAACGAATGGCTGGGATTTCTCGTCAGTCGACTCGTCTGGGGCATCTGGCAAGGCGCCCTGCTGCCGGTGGCTTATGCACTGATCGCCAACACCGTATCCGCCAACCAACAAGGCTTTGCGCTCGGCCTCGGCAACAGCGCGGCCAAGGCTGGCGCTCTGCTCGGTGCCGTTCTCGGCGGCGTCGGCATGGGGCTGGTCGGATTGGCCAATAGTTTCTGGCTGGTGGCGCTGACCTACGCCGTAGCCGCCATAGGGATCCGCTGTGTGCGATCACTCAACGCCACAACTGACCGCTCAACCTTGTCTGCCCACACTAATCACAACTCAAAAAAGTCCTCATCATGACCCGAATCAAACTCCCCCTGCTGATCCCGTTGCTCGGGACCTTCAGCGCCCAGTCCTGGGCCGAGGATACCGAGCAGCAGCCCGGCACTTTGAATATGCAAGCCACCGTCGTCTCCGCTACTCGCAGCGAAGCGACCATCGCCTCGATTCCAGGTTCGGTCCTGGTGATCGACGAACAGCAGATCCGTGAGCAGAGCGGCGCAGGTCGCCGGATCTCCGACATTCTCGGGCAATTGGTCCCCGGCCTTGCACCGTCCAGCGGCGGGATGAGCAACTTCGGCCAGACCCTGCGCGGGCGCAACATGCTGGTATTGATCGACGGCGTATCGCAGAACGCCACACGCGACAACTTCCGCCAGCTCAACAGCGTCACCCCGGCCAGCGTCGAACGCATCGAAGTGGTCTCCGGCGCCAGCAGCATCTATGGCGCCGGTGCTTCAGGCGGCATCATCAATATCATCACCAAGCGCAATCAGGGTCAGGACATTGCCTACAGCAGCAAACTGGGCCTGACCAGCGGCAACAACCTCAATAGCAAAGGCTTCGCCTATGAAGCTTTTCAGAGCGCGACCGGGCGCAAGGATGCCCTGGACTGGTACGTCTCCGCCGACCTGATCCAGCGTAACGATATGTACGACGGCAACGGCAACCGCATCCCTCAGGACACCTCTCAGGGCAGCAGCATGGACACCGAAACCTATGACTTGCAAGGTCGTTTCGGTTACGAACTGGATGCTGACAAAAAACTCAGCCTGTCGCTGCAGGACTACAAGGATCAGCAGGACACGGGTTACACCAAAGACTCGAAAAACCTGCAGCAAGCCGTGGCAGTCAAGGGATTGAAACTGGATGAGCAACCCTATACCCACAACCAGGCAGTCAACCTCAACTACACCGACGCGGACTTCTACGGTCAAGGCCTGCAATTGGAAAGTTACTGGCGCCGCGCCGATGCACTATTCTTCCCGGACCTGTCACGGGGCAAGGCCGGGATCTCCGACAACAACAGCGTGCAGGATGTCTACGGCCTGCGCGCAGCCATCGACACGCCGCTGCCGGCCATCGGCAGTGCCACGGGCAACCTGGTTTGGGGCACCGACTATGATAATGAGCGCTCCCGCCAACGAGGTGATCAATACACGCTCAATGGTCTGACCTATACCAAGACCGGCACCACCTACGAGCTGGGCCCGGACATCGAAACCACTACCAAATCGCTGTTCGGGCAGATGTCATGGGACATCGGTGACTGGACCGTACGTGGCGGTGTACGCCGTGAATGGATCGAAAGCGACGTTTCCGACAGCATCGCTTATGGTGAGATCGTCCAGACCGGCGTACGCGCAACGCTGCCCGGCGACACCCTCAAATACGATGACACACTGTACAACCTGGGCGCGGTCTACCACCTGAGTGATAGTCAGGACGTATTCGCCAATTTCAGCCAGGGGTTTTCGCTGCCGGATATCCAGCGCTTCATGCGTGACGTCAGCAGCACCTTCGACATCCAGAGCCTCAACGCCCAGGCCATCAAGGTCAACAGTTACGAGGTGGGCTGGCGTGGTGACTGGGACCGGTGGCAGGCCGACGTCACTGTGTATGAAAACACCTCGGACGTGACCCAGTTCTACGATGCCAATGATCGCGTATTACGCCTGATCAACCAGAAAGAGCGCGTTCGCGGCATTGAAAACAACCTGAACTACCGCGTGACCGATCAATGGTCGGTGGGTGGAACTTACGCCTGGGCCAAAGGCGAGACCGAGCAGAACGGCAAGTGGATCGATCTGCCGGCCACGCGCATCTCACCGGCCAAGACCACGCTGTTCGTCGGCTATATCGAAGAGGATTACAACCTGCGCCTGCAAGGCATGCATTTGTCCAGTTATGACGCCGCCGCCAAGGACAACAACGGACGCGACATCGACGGTTATACGCTGGTGGACCTGCTCGGTTCCGTGCAACTGCCGGTCGGTCGTCTTGAAGGCGGGGTGTTTAATCTGACGAATCGTACGTACGTAAACCTGTTCACCCAGGCCAACGCCAGAATGCCGTTCGCCAACGCCGAAGGCCGCACGCTGAGCATGAGCTACTCGGTCGACTGGTAAAAGCAGGAGCCGGCTTGCCAGCGATGCGATCTGCCAGACATACGTGTCGCGGCAATCGCCGGCAAACCGGCTACAGGGTTACAGGCCGCGCACATCCCGGTCTTCAATCGGCCGGCTCTGGCGCAGGCGTTTGCCGCCCAGCACCACCCAGTCGATCAAGCGGAACAGGCATTCGATGCCGAACGACAGCAGCATCGCGCCGCTCATGCCCCAGATCATCGCTTCCGGCGTCAGCAGGATCTGGTAGCTGTAGCCATTCCAGGTTTCCTTGCGGATGTCCGGGTCGGCCGCCAGCACCACTTGCAGAAAGCGGATGTACCACGGACCTTGCATGGCCTGGAATTGCTTGTCCAACGCCAGTTGACGGGTCAGCAGGTTGCTCAGGCTGTCGGCATCACTGCGAAAGATCGGGTCGTCGCTGGCGCGGTAATGTGCAACCAGCGCCTGCATGTCGCCCTTGAAGAACTGGTTGGCTGTGCCCTGGAAACCGCTCAAACCGGTCTGCGCCTCGATCAGGTGCGCCTCGACACGCTTGGCGTAATCACTGATAAACCCCGGCACCTGGACACCGATCAACAGGCCCGCCGCAAATAACACCAGCCGTAGATAACTGAGCAACATCGGGGGGGAGATCCTTATTCGGTCTTGCCTTGACTGACGCATTCGCCGCGTCGCCAGAGGCTCCATTGGCCCGGTTCGTAGCGGGTCCAGGTTTCGTTTTCAGTCAGGGGTTCGGTGGCAATCACCGTCACCACGTCGTTGGGCGTGGTTTCGGCCTGGAAGTCGACGATCACATCGACATCCTTCAAGCGCGCAGGACCGAAAGGTGCCCGACGGGTGATCTGGGCCAATTTGGTCGAGCAATAGCAGAACAGCCAGTCACCGTCGCTGAGCAGGCAGTTGAATACGCCTTTGCTACGGTATTCGGCGCAGGCCGCCACCAGGTCTGGCAGAAGCTTTTCAACCTCGACCGGTTCCGGGAACGCCGCACGCACGCGGTTGAGCAAATCGCAGAACGCCGCCTCGCTGTCGGTATCACCGACGGGACGGTAGAAACTGGCGGTCGGATGAAAGTCCGCGAGCTGGCCGTTGTGGGCGAAACACCAGTTGCGCCCCCACAGTTCGCGCACGAACGGGTGCGTATTGGACAGGCAGACCTTGCCGACATTGGCCTGGCGGATGTGCCCGATCACCACTTCACTTTTGATTGGATAGCGCTGCACCAGGTTCGCGACTTCAGACTCGGAGCTGGCGGCCGGGTCCTGAAACAATCGAAGACCGCGACCTTCATAGAACGCGATCCCCCAGCCATCACGGTGCGGGCCGGTACGACCGCCGCGCTGCATCAGCCCGGTGAAGCTGAACACGATGTCGGTCGGCACATTGGCGCTCATGCCCAATAACTCACACATGTTCGGACTCTCGATGAAAAGGCAGGGGCAAGGTTACAAACGCGGCTCGACTCGCAATCGCTGAGGATTGCTCGGAACCGGCGGGCGGCCGTAACGATCATCGCCGGCACCGCCGAAGGGATGATCGTCTTCAGGGTGTTCGGCTTTGGCCGCAGCCTTGGCGGCGGCCGCTTGTTCCTTGCGAGCATTGGAGGCGCGCTCGATGGGGATGCGGATCGCCACCATGACCAGATAAAGACCAAAGGCGATCATGCCGTACATGAGCAGATCGGAAATCGCCCGCCACGCGTTGTTGCCGACCTTGAACAACAGGTCGAGCGCCGTGATGGCGATGGCCGGCGCGACTTTATCCTTCACCGGATCGATGATCGTCGGGCTGAACAGCAACACAGCCACCAGCAGCCGCAGCGGCTCGCGCAGCCAGCGCCACATCCAGCGGGTCAAGCGCATCCATACCAACAGGCAGCCTAAAGCGGCAAAGGCGTAGAGGCCCCAAGCGATCAGATAGTCGTTCTCGGTCATGGTGTCCATGGCAAGGCAGGCAAAGAGGCGCTTATAGTAACGACTTTTCGCACATCAGGCTTGTCCCAATACCAGCCGGTCAAGACACAGAACCTGTGGGAGCGAGCCTGCTCGCGATGAGGTCAGTGCATTCAACATCAATGTTGTCTGGCAGTCCGCCATCGCGAGCAGGCTCGCTCCCACAGGATCTGCAGAGACCTCCAGACTTGCATGCTGCCTGCGTAGCCCTATTTCGTACATTGTCGAGAGCCATCCATGCCTTTATCCGCCAACGTTTCCACCGCCCCGATTGCCCACAAGGCCGAAGGCGATGACCCGTATGCCTGGCTGCAGGAGCGCGACACCGACGCGGTGCTCGACTACCTCAAGGCTGAAAACAGCTATCAAGAGGCGCAAACCGCCGATCAGGCAGGCCTGCGCGAGACCCTGTACGAAGAGATCAAGGGCCGGATTCTCGAAACGGACTTGTCGCTGCCCTCCCCTTGGGGTCCGTACCTGTATTACACGCGGATCACCGCCGGTGACGAATACGCCCGGCACTACCGCTGCCCGCGCCCGGCCGATGACAGCCTGCAACTCGACGAAAGCCAGGAACAGCTGCTGCTGGACCCTAATGAATTGGCCAACGGCGGCTTCTTTTCCCTGGGGGCGTTCAGTATCAGCCCCGATCACCAGCGCCTGGCCTACAGCATCGACGCCAGCGGCGACGAGGTATACACGCTGTTCGTAAAGGAATTGTCCGACGGTCGCGTCAGCGAACTGGAGTTCCAGGACTGCGACGGCAGCATGACCTGGGCCAATGACAGCCTGACGCTGTTTTTCGGCGAGCTGGACGACACCCATCGCCCGCACAAACTATTCCGTTACCGACTGGACGGCACGGCCGCCGAAGAAGTGTTCCATGAGCCGGACGGACGATTCTTCCTGCATTGCTACCGCTCAAGCTCCGAACTGCAACTGCTGCTGTCCCTTGGCAGCAAGACCACCAGTGAAGTCTGGGTGCTTGACGCCTCACAGCCGCACCAGGCCTTCACTTGCCTGGCGCCACGGGTTGAGGACCATGAGTACGACGTCGACCACGGCGCCCTCGATGGCCAATGGACCTGGTTCATTCGCACCAACCGCGACGGCATCAACTTTGCGCTGTACCGCGCCGTCGACACCGGCGTGGCGCCCACCGAAGCCGACTGGCAAAACCTGATCCCCCACAGCGACACCGTGATGATCGAGGGCATGAGCCTGAACACCGGTGCCATGACCCTGAGCCTGCGCAAAGGTGGCTTGCCGATCATCGAAGTCCACCCAAAAGGCCTGACGCCTTTTCGGGTGCAATTGCCGGATGCGGCCTACAGCCTGCACGTCCAGAACAGCCTGGAGTTCGTCAGCGACAGGATCCGCCTGCGCTACGAAGCCCTGAACCGTCCGGCGCAAATTCGCCAGCTTGAACTGGACAGCGGCGAGCAGAAAGTACTCAAGGAAACCCCGGTGCTCGGCCCGTTCGACGCCGATGCCTACGTCAGCCAGCGCCTGTGGGCTACCGCACCGGACGGTACACAGGTGCCGATCAGCCTGGTGGTCAAACGCGAACATCTGGGCCAACCCGTGCCCTTGTACCTTTACGGTTATGGCGCCTATGGCGAAAGCCTCGACCCGTGGTTCTCCCACGCCCGCCTGAGCCTGCTGGATCGCGGCATGGCCTTCGCCATCGCGCACGTGCGCGGCGGCGGCGAGTTGGGCGAGGCCTGGTATCGGGCTGGCAAGCAGGAACACAAGCACAACACGTTCAGCGACTTTATTGCCTGTGCTGAACATTTGATTGCCAATGGCTTCACCACCGCACCACAACTGGCGATCAGCGGCGGCAGTGCCGGTGGTTTGCTGATTGGCGCGGTGCTCAATCAGCGGCCGGAGTTGTTCGGCGCGGCGATTGCCGAAGTGCCGTTCGTCGACGTGCTCAACACTATGCTCGACCCTGACCTGCCCCTGACCGTCACGGAATACGACGAATGGGGCAATCCGCAAGAGCCGGACGTTTATGATCGGATCAAGGCCTACGCCCCGTACGAAAACGTCACCGCGCAAGCCTATCCGGCGACCCTGGTGATCGCCGGCTACAACGACAGCCGTGTGCAGTACTGGGAAGCAGCAAAGTGGGTAGCGAAATTGCGCGCGACCAAAACCGACAGCCATCCTCTGCTGCTCAAGACTGAATTGGGCGCCGGACATGGCGGGATGAGCGGTCGTTATCAGGGATTGCGTGACGTAGCGCTCGAATACGCATTTTTGTTCAAGGTTTTGGGGATTGCCTGAGGAACTTGGCGCGGGGTGCCGGTCTTAAGACCAGACACCTGGCCCGAGGCAACACACATTCCTGTAGGAGCCGGGCTTGCCCGCGATTGCGGTGTCACAGCCAATATTGATGTTGAATGTGATGGCCTCATCGCGGGCAAGTCGAATCGTCGCACCGCCGGCTCCTACAGGGGATTTGTGGTGACTTCAAATTCGACCCAGCAACAGACACAAGAATAACGACATGTCAGAACCGACCTTACTGAACAACGAAATTCGCGACTGGCTGATGGACTGCGGCCTGTTCGATCAATTGCTGCCCGCCGATTTTGCGGCGGCCTCGGGCTATTTCAGCATCAGCACCGTGGCGCAGGGCGAGCAGATTTTCCATGAGGGCGATGCCGGCAGCTTCATGTGCATCATTCACACCGGACAGGTAGCTGTGCAAAAAACCAATGGTGACGGGCAACTCGTGACCATGGCCACGTTGCGCAGCGGTCGCTCGTTCGGCGAGATGGCGGTGCTGGACGGTGAACGGCGTTCAGCCAGTTGCGTGGCCGCGAGCAACTGTCAGTTGCTGAACCTGGGCAAGGACTCGCTGGAAAAGATGATCAACGACGCGCCAAAAGTCGCCGCCAAGATCATCCGCGCCCTCGCTGTCTCTCTCTCCAAACGCTTGCGCATGGCCGACGGGCAACTGCTTTCGCAGCAGGTTTAACCGCCCGGCGATTTGACTTTCGTCGGGTTTTGCTCGATCCCCGGCACAGGCTGGTCCTTGGTCGGCGGGCTCGGCATTTCAATCGGTACCAACGGCGGACCGCTACTGCCGGGGCCAGTTTTTGGCAAGGAGGGCGCGGTGATTTGCGGGTACGGCGTCGGCGTCGCGGTGCCTGGCGAACCGGGCATGGGGGCGGGGCTGACGGGGATCGTTTGCAGCGTTTGCGCCTGCACTGCAGTAATCGAGAGCGCGGCCAGAGCAATGGCCGTTAGAATAGTGCGCTTCATCAATGGCTCCGTTGGCCTTGTTGTCCCTTTCAGGCTACTCCCAACTGCGTCCGTTTGCCCTCCCAGTTTATGCAAGACTTTCTCAAGAGAGCCCCATGAAACGTTTCGTCCTGCTCGACACCACGCCCATTCCTGAAAACGGCGGTGCCCTGTGCCTGTTCGAATACGGTGAGGATTTCGTCATCAAGATCCAGGGTGGCGACGGCGGACAACTGATGAACACCCGCATGCACGGCTCCGAAGATGCCCTGGCCGAGATCCCCTGCCGCAAAGTGGCGGGTCGCCCGAATTCGCGTGTGCTGATCGGCGGCCTGGGCATGGGCTTCACCCTCGCCTCGGCGCTCAAGCATTTGGGCAAGACCGCAGAAGTGGTGGTCGCAGAGTTGGTGCCGGGCGTGGTGGAATGGAACCGTGGGCCGCTGGGCGAGAAAGCCGGCAACCCGTTGCTCGACCCGCGCACCGTGATTCGCATGGAAGACGTGGCCAAGGTGTTGCAAGCCGAGCCGCAAGGGTTCGACGCGATCATGCTCGACGTCGACAACGGCCCCGAAGGCCTGACCCAGAAAGCCAACAGCTGGCTCTACTCCGCCGGTGGCCTGAGTGCCTGCGCCAAGGCCCTGCGCCCCAAGGGCGTGTTGGCGGTGTGGTCGGCGAGCGCTGACAGGCAGTTTTCCGACAAATTGAAAAAGGCCGGTTTCAAGGCCGAGGAAGTGCAAGTTTTCGCCCACGGCAACAAGGGCACACGCCACACCATCTGGATTGCCGAGAAGCTCAAGGGCTGAGCTAAACTTCGCTTAATACCGTCATTAGTCTTTTTACAAAGGTGAACCCATGAGTTCGTCCACCCCGACCAATACTTCGAAGCTGGACCGCATCCTCGCCGACAACCAGCGCGACAAGGAAATGGGCTACCGCGACAAGGCCCTGAAGATGTATCCGCACGTGTGCGGCCGTTGCGCCCGTGAATTCTCCGGCAAGCGCCTGAGCGAACTGACCGTGCACCACCGCGACCACAACCACGACAACAACCCGCAGGATGGCTCCAACTGGGAACTGTTGTGCCTGTACTGCCACGACAATGAACACTCGCGGTATACCGATCAGCAGTATTTCGATGAAGGCTCGCTTAGCACGCCGAAAATCGCCAAGGCGACGCACAACCCGTTTGCGGCGTTGGCGGGATTGATGAAGAAGGAAGACTGAAGATCTTCAGTGTTAATTCCGGCCCCTTCGCGAGCAGGCTCGCTCCCACATTGATCTTGTGAAACACACAGGTCCAAAGTGGGAGCGAGCCTGCTCGCGAAGGCGATCGCCCAGACACCACCAATCTCAAACGAACACCCCTCCCCCAATCCCCGTATAATCGCCGTTTTTTCCCCGAAGGCACCCCGCTCGTGGCAGACAAACGGTACAGCTGCATTGGTTTGTATAACCCCAAATCACCGGAAAACGTCGGTTCGGTCATGCGCGCCGCCGGCTGCTATGGCGTGGCGTCCGTGTTCTATACCGGCAAGCGTTATGAACGCGCCGCCGACTTCGTCACCGACACCAAGCGCGTCCACTACGACATCCCGCTGATCGGTATCGACGACCTGAAAAAAATCCTGCCACTGGGCTGCGTGCCGGTTGCCGTGGAACTGGTCGAAGGCGCCCGCTCCCTGCCCGAATACACTCACCCGGATCGTGCGCTCTACATCTTCGGCCCGGAAGACGGCTCGCTGGATAAAGAGATTCGCGACTGGTGCGAAGACGTGGTCTACATCCCGACCACCGGTTGCATGAACCTGGCGGCCACCGTCAACGTCGTGCTTTACGACCGCATGTCCAAAGGGCTCAACACCCGTTCCGGGGCGAAATTTCGCTGATTCAACGTACATTCGATGGAACAAGCCGCCGGCTTCGGCAGTCAGCTTAACTATCCACGACGACGCAGCCTTCCTGCCAGGAGAAAGATCATGAGCGAACTCAAACGCGTAGAGCGCATCGAATCCACCCCGCTTCAGTCCCCTTCCGAGCAGAACGTTCACGGTTGGGAACGCGCCGGTTCCGTGGCCGGTGGCATCGTGATGATGGGCAAGGGCCTGCGTCGCGGCGGTATTTTCGGCTTGATTCAAGTGGCGATCGGCGGCGTGGCACTGGCTCGCGGGATTACCGGGCACAGCTCGGTCAAAAGCATGATCGAGAAAAGCCGCCAGGACATGGACAATGTACGGGCGAAGATTGAACGGGCCGGGGAAGAGTTGAGCAAGTTGAAGGCGAATGCCGAGGCGGCGACTAAAACCGCTACGGTGACGGGGAATGATTCGTTGAAGTCGCCCAAAGCCGGGGTTTGATCCGGAAGATGCTGTGAGGCTTAGGGCCTCATCGCGAGCAGGCTCACTCCCACAGTTGATTTGCGGTGTACACAAAATCCTGTAGGAGCGAGCCTGCTCGCGATGGCAGTATCACTGGAGTAACTCAGTATTGAGTACCTTGGAAGGCTCGCCGATGACGCTCTCGGCCAGTTGAACAAACTCCTTGGTATCCACACTCTCCAGATGCATCGCCCCGCGCACTACATCATCCAGCGAACGCTTGTTGCGTGTCTTCAGGCGTATCTCGCGGTCCAGTTCCTGTAACAACACCACCGCTTTCGACACCTGCGCCGGGTTGATCTGTTCGCCACGCAGGGTCGTGACCTTCTGGCTGTCCTTGATCAGCTTGCCGTGCAGGCTTTCATACCGCTCATCGCTCATGCCGCCGGCACGGCGCACCAGTTCGATGGCGTAATACTCGGCAAAACCTTCAGTGATCCAATCGCTGCGCTGTTTATCGTTGATCCGCCCGAACACCTGCACCAACTCACGCACCAGCGCACTGCTGCCGCTTTCGCTGACCAGCGGCAGACGCGTGTTCAGGTAGATCGATTCATGCGCGGCAAGGCTACCGCGCCACATCGGGTCGTTGGCGCCGACAATCAGCAATTTGCCTGGATGACGCGGGAACACGGCCTGCACTTGCGGCCAGACAAAGGTCAACAGGGTCAGCACGTCCATGCGGCGCATGCCCTGACCCTGTGGCGAAGCGACGGTGACTTCGGTTTCTCCCAGCCGCGTGCGACGACTGCCGAGGTGGCCCGCGAGCATCCAGCCGGTGGGCCGGTCGAACAGTCGGGACACATTATCGATGCGGAATTTGTTCTTGCCGATCCGCGGCCAGGCGGTTTCGACGCTTTTCCAACCGCTGGGCAACTCGAACTCAAGGCGCGAAACCAGCTCGATACCATCCTGTTGATCGAGTTTGGCTGGCGGCACCAGATCGTCACCGCGCATCAGCGCCCAACCGGGCGTCATGCGCGTGTCGAAACTGCCGCTCTTGCGCCCATGGCTGATGCGTACGCGGTAGGTCAGGCTCGCCTTGTCGGCGGCGGGATGCCAGACCCCACGTGCCACTTTGCCCGGTGTGAGTTGCCATTGGCCGTCGGCCTTGAAGTCGCTATAGCGGCTGCCGTCGCCCAGGTCAAAATCCAGGCTGCGCACCGCCGAACCCTGCGCCAGCGTCAGGCGCACCTCAGCTTGATCACTTTGTGGCAACAGGCGCACGTGGTAATCCAGATCGACTTTCTTCGCCGCCCACACGGACGAACTCAGGGCCAGTAGCCCAACTGCCAACGCCAGCCGCAATCCCACAGCCATACACACTCCTTCGTGAAGCTGAATCTGTCAGCCATTAACCCGCGCGGAATATCAGGTGATCTTCCCAATCATCTTCAGGCACGCTGCCTTCGGCGAGCATGCGCCCGGATTGCGAAATACGCTCGTGGTGCACCGCATCGCGATCACCACACACCAAATGGTGCCAGAGCGGCAGGTCCTTGCCTTCACTGACCAGGCGATAGCCGCAGGTCGGTGGCAGCCATTTAAACTCGTCAGCCTTGCCCGGCGTGAGCTGGATGCAGTCCGGGACGAAGTCACGCCGGTTGGGGTAATCGGTGCACTGGCAGGTTTTCAGGTCGAGCAGTTTGCAGGCAATTCGCGTGTAATAGACGCTGTTGTCGTCTTCATCTTCGAGCTTTTGCAGGCAGCACAGGCCACAGCCGTCGCACAACGACTCCCATTCCTCTTGATCCAATTGATCGAGGGTTTTGCGTATCCAGAACGGTTCGACTTTGGCGGCCATGGCTCAAGCATCAACATCAGGTGGTGAAAAGGCCGCCAGTCTAGTGCCAAGGCCCTTGTGGGCCAAGCATTGGCGACTGCCGGTATAAACAGGCTTGTCAGTTTTTGCGCCGCCCAGTAGGGTTTCGCGTCGCTCCCTCACTTTCAAACGTAGCAAGGAATCTCTTGATGAGTGCTAATCCACGCGTTGCCGACTACGCCATCCACCCGCAGTTCACCGATCGCTGGTCACCCCGCGCGTTCACCGGCGAGACCATCCCGGAAGAAACCCTGCTGAGCTTCTTCGAAGCCGCCCGCTGGGCACCGTCGGCCTACAATTCGCAGCCTTGGCGGTTTCTCTATGCGCGTCGCGACACGCCAAACTGGGAGCGTTACCTGGGCCTGCTGAACGAATTCAACCGCGGCTGGGCACAACACGCCTCGGCGCTGGTGATCGTGATCTCGAAAACCACCTTCGCCGTGCCGGGCGCGACCGAAGAAACCCCGGCCCTGTGGCACACCTTTGACACCGGCTCGGCGTGGGGTCACTTGGCGTTGCAAGCGAGCATCAGCGGCTGGCACACCCATGGCATGGCCGGTTTCGATCAGGAACTGACCCGCAAGGAGCTGAACATTCCTGAAGGTTATGCGCTGCACGCGGCCATTGCGGTGGGCAAACTGGGCGACAAGGCATCGCTGGCGGATTACCTGCAAGCGCGTGAAGAGCCAAGCCCGCGTCGTCCGTTGAGCGAGTTGGCCGCCGAGGGCGACTTCACCCTCTAATCAACACTGAAGATCTACTGTAGGAGCCGAGCTTGCTCGCGAAGAGGCCGGCACTTTCAACATCCATGTTGACTATGACACCGCCATCGCGAGCAAGCTCGGCTCCTACAGGTTTTTGCATAAAATTCGAGCGAGGGGTGGGTTTAATAACCGCGATCGAAATCCACTTCCCCGCGCAACGCTTCACCCGCCTGATACGCCCGCAAATTCTCGACAAACAGGTTCACCATCATCGATGGCGACGTCGGCGCCGAGCTGTGGCCGGTCAGCAACAAGCCCCAGGCGGTCCAGAACGGATGACGTTGCGGCAGCGGCTCCTGACGGCAGACATCGATCACCGCGCCCGCCAGATGCCCTTCTTTCAAGGCTTCCACCAGATCCGCATCGACCACCGCAACACCGCGACCGACGTTGATGAACAACCCGGTCGGTTTGAACTGCTTGAACAGCGCCGCGTCGTACAGGTCGTGGGTATTGGGGGTGTTGGGCAGCAGATTGACCACGTAATCGACTTCCCCGACCAAACGCGGCAAATCCGTCAACGCACCGACTTCAACAAACGGCGCCTGCTCGCGGGCTTCGCTGGCGATGCCGTACAACTCGACGCCAAACGGCACCAGGAACTGCGCCACCGTCTGCCCGATGTCACCCGTGCCGACGATCAATACCTTGCGCCCCGCCAGGCTCTGGCCATGGCGGCTGTCCCATTTGCGCTCGACCTGGCTGACCAGCCGCGCCAATACTTCGCGCTCGTGGCCAAGCATGTAGGTCAGCACGTATTCGGCCATGACCTGACCGAAAATGCCAACCGCGCGGGTCAGGCGATAGTGACGTGGCAAACCGTCGGCCAGCAGTGGCGTGATGCCCGCCCAGGTCGATTGCAGCCATTGCGGCTCGTGGCCCTGACGCAACAAAGTGGCTAGCAGATCCGGCTGCCCCAGCCAGACCGGGCAATCAGCCGCCAGACGAGCCAGTTCAGCGGAGTCTCCACTGGTGAGCACTTCCAGCTCAGGCGCCGCCTGACGCAACAATTGTGCATACACCGGGTGGTCGTGTTCGGCAATCAGAACGCGCATGTTTCAAACCTTTCAAAAACCGTGCAGACGGCCGCGCACGGAGCATCGCTCTCTCGTCACGGCCATCGCCAAAAATCATTCCAGTGTTTCACACAGACTCTGAACAGAGCCTGTCTGCGGGTCACATCGGATCGTTGCGGCGCAGCAATTCTTCCGGCAAGTGTTCGATGTACTCGTCTTCGGCCGGCGGCATTTGCAGGTGGTAGCCCTGCTTTTCAAGGTTTTCCAGGACCACTGTGATGTCTTCCCGTGACAGCTTGCGCTCGGGCGTCAACACCAGATCGAACGCGTGGTGCGGTTTGCCGAAGGCCGCCATCAGTGATTCCGGGACACGCTCCAGTGCATCGCTTTTGAGCACATAGAGGTACATCTCGTTTTTCTTCAGGCTTCGGTAGATCGAGCAAATACGTTTCAAGGCTGTTCTCCGGCGGTGGCCAGGCTGTCGAGCAGTGCCTGGCCCATCAATTCGCGGCGCCAGCCACGCAACGAATCAGGCAATTGGTAAGGACCATTGGGGAAGCCGCTCTTGAGCAGCGCTTCCAGGGTTTTCTTGCGCAGCATCAGTTCCGGCGCGATGTTCAAGCGCTCGGCTTCGGCCTGGCCGATAGCGCGCAACTGTTTGACCAGCACGGCGGCATCCACCGGCAACGGCTCCGGCACGGCGGGCGGCCATTGATCGGGCGACACACTGCCAGAGCGCTTGATCAGATCAAGCAGAAATTCGCCATCCTGACGCACGGTACGCGGGTGCATGTCTTCAATTTTCGCCAGCGCGCCGAGGTTGTCCGGCTGAGTCCGCGCCAGCGGCCACAGGGAATGCTCACGGACGATGCGGTTGCGCGGCAAATCACGGGCACGGGCTTCGCGCTCACGCCAGGCGCACAGCTCCCGCAACACGGCGAGTTGGGCGCGGGACAGCTTCCAGGCCAGTTTGGCTTCGCGGTAGACCTCGTACGGGTCGACCTCGCGGCGCAGGTTGGCCACCAACTCGGCGCCGTCTTCCAGAACCCAGGCGTACTTGTCGTCAGAAAGCTTCGGGCGAAGCTGTACGAAAACTTCCGCCAGGTGCAAAGCATCTTCAGCGGCGTAACTGATCTGAGTATCGGAAAGCGGACGTTGCAGCCAGTCGGAACGGGTTTCGCCTTTGGGCAAGTCGATGCCGAGCACCTCTTGCACCAATCGCGAGTAGCCCATGGAGAAACCCAGGTTCAGGTAAGCGGCCGCCAGTTGCGTGTCGAACAGCGGCTCCGGCAGGCTGCCGGTCAGGCGCAACAGGACCTCAAGGTCTTCGCTGCAGGCATGGACGACTTTGACCACGGCCGGATTTTCCAGCAACGCGGCCAAGGGTTGCCAGTTGTCGATGGTCAGTGGGTCTATCAGGTAAGCGCGTACGCCATCGCCGATCTGCAGCAGACCGGCGATCGGGTAAAAGGTGTCGACCCGCATGAATTCGGTGTCGAGGGCAACGAATGGCAGCTGCTGCCACTCGGCGCAAAACTGACCGAGGCTATCGTTGTCGCGAATCCAGTGAATATCGATGGCCACACGGCTCTCCCTTGAAGAATGGCGCGCAGTATATATCGCCGCCAGCGATTTCCGCGCATCCACTGAACAAGAGCTTTAGCGAAAAGACCTGCCCGACATCAAGAAATGTCTGACAAGCGGAGACTAACTGGTCTTACTCAGCACATAGACCCGCATCCACGCGCAGCCCGGCAGGAAACCCTGATGGCTCAGCACTTGGAAACCTGCCTGCCTGAACTCAGCTTCAACCTCGACCTTGCTGACCGGCTGTGGGGCCTGAGAGGCCTCCGTCTCTAGTCGGCGCGGCTTGAAATAGCCGTCGACCCGCACCGCCACAATCACGGTGTCGCGACTGACCCGGTGGAACTCCTGAAGCATGGCCAATCGATGCTCGGGGCAACTGATGTGCTGAAACAGTCGCATGCAAAAAATGCAGTCCACTGCATTGGCGGACAAGCCAAGGTTGAAGGCGGAGCTCTGAAAGGTCTTGATTCGCTTGAGCAGGCTCTGTGGATGGTGAGTCTGCGCATGGTTAAGCATGTCCTGGGACGGGTCCGACGCGAGGATCACGCGGTTGGCGTGCTCGGCCAGCACCGGCCAGAAGCGCCCGACGCCGCACGCCACATCAAGGATCAACCCCGGCTCGCCGGCCACCTTGAGCGCATTGCGCACCAGGTTTTGCTCGCGCCAGAACGCCAGACGCCCGGTCAGGTTTCGCGGTTGCGGCTGACGGCAGACGCGGGCGTGTTCCTGATCGTAGCGCCGGGCGAACTCAAGCTCGATGGCGGATGTGGGTTGCGCAGACATGTGCAATGACTCTTGGTGGTGACTCTACCGGCCGCTGGCTAGCGGCCTGCGCGTAAAAGGGTTGAAACCTTCAATCTTTGGCCAACACGCCGTCGATAGCCGCACCACGACAACCGGCGAACATGTCCAGGTCCTGGTTGTAGACCTTGCTGCTGACTTCCAGCAGACCCAGCATCGAATGGAACAGGTTGTCCTGGCTCAATGGCTTGTCGCGAGTCAGTTGCAGGCATTGGGTGTCCACCGAGAACGACTTCTGATAGCTGTCGGAGAACCACGCCAACATCGCCACGTGCTTCTGTTGTTCGGGCGCCAACATGTAAGGCGTGCCATGCAGGAACAGGTTGTATTCACCCAGCGACTCGCCGTGGTCGGACAGGTACAGCATCGCGGTGTCGACTTTTTCCTGGTTCTTGCGCAACAGATCGATCAGGCTCGACAGCACATGGTCGGTATACACCAGCGTATTGTCGTAACCATTAACGATACTTTCGCGACTGCAGTTGTTCAGGGCGTTACTTTCACAAACTGGCGTGAACCGTTCGAATTCTTTCGGGTAGCGCTTGAAGTATTCAGGGCCATGGCTACCCATTTGATGCAAGACCAACACGGTGTCTTTATCGAGTGTGTCGATAAAGTGTTGTAAACCTTTTAGCAGGATTTCATCGCGGCATTCGCTGTTGGCGCACAGTATCGGGTCTTTCAAGTTGCTCACATCGTCAAGGGTGACGCGGTCGCACGTGCCTTTGCAGCCCGACTGATTGTCACGCCAGATCACGTCCAGACCGGCACGCTTAAGCACATCCAGCAGGCCTTCTTCATTCTTTGCCTTGCTGGCGTTGTAGTTCTTGCGGCCCATGTTAGAGAACATGCACGGCACGGACACGGCGGTTTCCGTGCCGCATGAATGCACATCGGTGAACGCGATCAGGCCGGCTTCTTTACTCAGCTTCGGGGTGGTGTCGCGGTCGTACCCCAGGATGCCGAAGTTCTCGGCCCGGGCGCTCTCGCCAACTACCAATACCGTCAGGGATTTGCGGCCATGAGCTTGCCAGACCGGATTTTTCTGCGCGTCTTCGCCGATTTTGACAAAGGGTTGACGGGCGGAAACCACTTGTTCACGCAAATAGCCGGCCGAGGCGCCGATGTAGTTGCTCGGCACAACCATCAGGCGCAACTCGTGGTGATTGCGAAACAATGAGGACAAGCCCTGATAGTTAATCAGGGCAACACCGCCGATGACGGCAGCCGAGGCAACACTCACTAACACCTTACTTAATAACTCATGGTGCCAGCGGCGATAATTAATCGGCGTTTTCCATAACAACCACGACGGCAATACGCCCAAAAACAGGATATAAGCCAACAACTTTAACGAGAGTAAGTCGCGTACTTCTGTCGCATTGGTTTGCGCAAAGTTACGTAACATACCGGTGTCAATCAGCGCACCGTATTGGCTCATGAAGTAGGCCACGCTGGCGCTGATCACGAAGAGCAGCGTCAGGACCGGCTTCAACACACGTTTGAAGGCCACAAAGGTCAGAAAAATGTTGAAAGCCGCCAGAATCATCGCACCGAATGCCACGCGCATGACGATGCCTTTACCGTCGGACGCGGTGATTTCAAACAGGTGCTGCCACAGCACAAAATTGAAGGCTGTTAACAAAAAGGCGCTGGCAATCAGTGTCACCCATTCCGGGCGCACGGCTTTAATCTTCAACATGGTGATCGGTTGTTCCTGAAAAGAAGTGCCTCCGGCAAATGTGAAAATTTCATTGACCGAGACAACACCAATGTTAGGCACCCATCCATCAATTTTTTGTGAAAAAGAAGCCAACGATTAGTTGGCTTATTAAACCTGCGACCAACGTCTTGACCCTTTGAGACTGGTTCAGACCTTGTTCAGGCCTGATGCAGATACCAGCGCCAATCCTGCTCACCGACCTCGCCCATGAACTGTCGGTACTCGGCGCGTTTCACCGCCAGGTAAACGCCAAGGAAAGGTTGTCCGAACGCTTCACGCGCCCAGGTCGAACCTTCCAGTGCGCGCAACGTGGTCAGCCAATCGGTCGGAAGCAATTCCGTGGCCTGGGCGTATCCATTGCCTTCCACCGGCGCACCCGGGTCGAGTTGTTCGCGGATACCGCGATGGATACCGGCCAGGATCGCCGCAGCGGCCAGGTACGGGTTGGCGTCGGCGCCACAAATACGGTGTTCGATGTGCCGGGAGAACGCCGGCCCGCCTGGCACGCGCAAGCTCACCGTGCGGTTATCCACGCCCCAGGTCGCCGCCAGGGGAGCGTAGCTGTTGGTCTGGAATCGACGGTAGGAGTTGGCATTCGGGCAGAACAACAGCAACGAATCGAGCAAGGTGCTGAGCATCCCACCGACGGCTTGCCTGAGCAGCGGTGTACCGTCCGGCGCTTCGCTGGCGAACAGGTTGTTGCCCTCCTTGTCCGCCAGGCTGACGTGCATGTGCATCCCGGTGCCCGCCAGGTCGTCGAAGGGTTTGGCCATGAAGCAGGCGGTCATCCCGTGCTTGTGGGCCACGCCCTTGACCAGCCGTTTGTAGCGCACTGCTTCGTCCATCGCCTGTAGGGCGTCGGTGCGGTGTTCGAGGGTAATTTCCACTTGGCCCGGCGCATATTCGGAAATCGCCGTACGCGCCGGAATCCCCTGCAACTTGCAGGCACTGTAGAGATCAGCCAGAAACGGCTCGATCTGCTCCAGCTCACGTAAACCGTAGACTTGCGTCGTGCGCGGCCGCCCGCCATCGACATCCCGCGCCGGTTGCGGTCGCCCCTGGCTGTCGCGCTGCTGATCCAGCAGATAAAACTCAAGCTCTGCAGCCATGACCGGGTAATAACCGTCCGCCTGCAAGCCTTCGATCACTTTCGCCAACAAGTGCCGAGGGTCGGCGATCGTCGCCGGCATGCCTTCTTTCGGATGCATGCTGACTTGCACCGCTGCCGTGGGAATCAACCGCCACGGCATGCGCGTCAGACTACCGCTGACCGGATAGGCGCGGCAGTCAATATCGCCGACATCCCAGACCAGTCCGGAGTTTTCCACGTCATCGCCATTAATGGTCAGGCCAAGAATGGTGCTCGGCAACGGCCGGCCGCTGTCGTACACCGCCAGAAGTTCATCGCGATGCAACAACTTGCCCCGGGGCACGCCGTTGTTGTCGAGGATGAACAGTTCGAACATTTCAATATCCGGGTTCTGTTCGAGAAAGGTCAGGGCTTCTTGCGGGGAGGCGAACGATGTCGTGGCGCAACTCATGGGAATTCTCTTTTTTCCGCGTCAGGCAAACGCGCAGGCGTCGCCGATGTGATCCAGCGCCGGGCGCCGGACCTGTCAGAACAATCAACGGGAAATGCAGGAATCCGGTGGGCGTGCGTGACGACAGTGCCACAGCGCCCAGAAGGCCAACTCGGAGGGAAGTGCGACGGGACAATCGCCCATAGGTAAAACCGTAGAGGACAGATGAGTGGCAGCGTCACACGGGCGGTCAGGTCTTTAAATCTGGATTTGAAGAACTTTGGTTGCGGGTTGGCTAAACAATCATCTCCCATGCACCGTCCAACCCTGTAGGAGCCGAGCTTGCTCGCGATGGCATCGTGTCAGTCACCATGAATATCGACTATCGCACCGCCATCGCGAGCAAGCTCGGCTCCTACAGGGGGGATCTGTGGTGTGGCTGAAGTATTTAATTTTTAAATAGTGCCGGGGATTATCTGATTTGCCGCCGCCAGCCATTGCGCGCCTAATCGAGGCCTTGTTTTTGAAGGCCTGTTTGATGGAAAACGTTCGCGCTACGACCCGCCCTGCCCTTTGGCTGATGTTCAGCATCATGCTCGTCGCCCTTAACCTGCGTCCATCGATGGCGGCGGTCGGGCCTTTGCTGTCGTCGATTCGCGCGGACATTGCGCTGAGTTTCAGCTTGGCCTCACTGCTGACGATGCTGCCGGTCATGGCCATGGGCTTGGCGATGTTTTTCGGCTTGCGGGTGAGCCAACGCCTCGGCGAACAGC
This sequence comes from Pseudomonas sp. GL-B-19, assembly GCF_019956415.1. GTDB lineage: Bacteria > Pseudomonadota > Gammaproteobacteria > Pseudomonadales > Pseudomonadaceae > Aquipseudomonas. The sequence continues at coordinate 118,980 of NZ_JAHBDK010000011.1, read as the reverse complement.
GCACGGTGGTGCTGTCGCTGTTGATCATTGGCGTGGCCACTACGTCGCGGCTGTTTCTCGATTCAGCCGCCGAACTGATCCTCAGTGCGGTGCTGGCAGGTATCGGTATTGCGCTAATCCAGGCCCTGATGCCGGCACTGATCAAAGCCCGGTTCAGTGACAACGTCGCCATGTGCATGGGGCTCTATGTCACGTCGATCATGGGCGGCGCGGCGATTGCGGCCTCGTTTGCGCCGCTGGTCATGAACCAAACCGGCAGCTGGCGCATCGGCCTGGCGATATGGGCGGCGCTGGCCGTGGTGGCCCTGCTGTTGTGGTCTGGCCAGCGCGGTGGATCAACGGCTCGCCCGACGCAATCAGCCCGCCAGCCGAGCTTCTTTGCCAATTCCCGCGCCTGGTTACTCGCAATCTTCTTCGGTTTGGGCACCGCGTCTTACACCTGCGTATTGGCGTGGCTCGCGCCGTACTACGTGGAAAAGGGCTGGAGCGAACAACACGCCGGTTTGTTGCTTGGCTTTTTGACGGCCATGGAAGTGTTATCCGGGCTGGTAACGCCTGCCATTGCCAATCGCAGCCGTGACCGGCGTCTGGTGCTGGTGGTGTTGCTGGCACTGATCATGGCCGGTTTCTGCGGGCTGATTCTCTGCCCACAACAGCTGAGCCTGCTCTGGCCGTGCCTGCTGGGGCTCGGCATCGGCGGGCTGTTCCCGATGAGCCTGATTGTGTCGCTGGATCACCTCGACAATCCGCAACGCGCCGGCGCCCTGACGGCATTCGTGCAAGGCATCGGGTACTTGATCGCCGGCCTCTCACCGCTAATGGCAGGGATGATTCGCGATCAACTGGGCAGTTTCGAATGGGCCTGGTGGGCGCTGACCGGGGTCATGGGGTTGATGATCCTGATGGTCCTGCGCTTCAACCCGCGGCATTACAGCCAACACATCCGCTGATCGGAGTAGAAACTTCCTACAGGGCATTCTCTTGGCACCATCGTTCCGTTAGGATCTTTCGCACACGTTTGCGCACTGTCAGCGCAAGGAGCACAGCGAGACAGAACGGATGCTGAACAGTAACTTGCTTAGAAAGCTCGATATGCAGGACCTCATGGTGTTTGTCGCCGTGTACGAGCAAAGCAGCGTCACCGGTGTGTCGGAGGCGCTCTGCGTCAGCCAGTCCACGGTGAGTTACTGCCTGAAAAAGCTGCGTACCGGTTTTGACGACGAGTTGTTCATCAAAACCCGCACCGGTATGCGCCCCACCTACAAAGCCAGCACCATGTACACGCCTGTGCTGAAAATCCTCGAAAGCATCAACCTGTGCCACGCCAGCGCCCCGGCATTTGACCCGACCCTGCACGCAGTGACCTTCAATATTTGCGCGCCGGAGTATTTCGAGCAGCTGATTTTGCCGCGTCTGCTCAAGCGCTTCGATTTCGCCGACCTGCCGGTGATGGTCAACATGTACAAGTTCGAAACCGACATCCCGGCCGACGAGTTGCGCGATGGCCGTCTCGACCTGGCGATCTGTTTCGGCCCGAATTTCCATCGCAGCCACACCGACTTCAAATCCCGGCTGTTACTGGAAGATGACTTGGTTTGCGTGTTCGACAAACGCGCCACGCCGCTGGAGCCGCGGTTAAGCCTGCAAGCCTTTGTGCAACGCCGGCATGTGTTTCCAACCCCATGGACGTCCAGCACCAACATGGTCGACGGCTGGCTGGCGCAACAGGCGCACAAACGACAGATTGTCGCGCGTGCCAACAGCTACAGCGCGGCATTGAAGATGATCACTGGCACCGACTACATCCTGACTCTGCCCCGCCGTATCCAGCAATTGCTGGCCAACGAGGCAATCTTCAATCATTGCGAAGCCCCCAACGGCCTGCCGGGTTTCACCCTGGACATGCAGTGGAGTCAAAGCGCCGATCAGGACAGTGCCAACACCTGGCTGCGCGAGCAGGTGATCGACGTTTGCGCCGAGCAGGCAATGGCCTGAGATTCAGCCGCTGATGGCGGTCTTGGTGTAGGACTCGCGATCGATATCGAGGATTTCCACGCACAGCTGCACTTCCACCTCGGCAGGCCATTCGCACAGGTCCTGGACCACCGTCAGCAGGCTTTCGGACAGCTGCTGTTTAATCTGCGGTGAGCGACCACTCAACAATGCCAGCTTCACATGCACAAACGCCCGTTCACTCAACGCAGTACCGACCTTGAAGGTCTCGACCTTCAGTGCTCGGCTCTTGATGTCGGACTCCGCAGCAAACTGACCGGAAGCCACCAAGGCATTATTGAGTCGGATCAATGCCACGTCGGCGTTCAGCTCGGGCAGATTGGCGGTGTATTCCATGTGCAGGTGTGGCATGTGGCGGCTCCAGATAGAGGGCAGAAAGATCCTACGTATAACACAGCGCCGTCTTACTCACTGGGGCTGCGGCAATGGCGAGCGCTCACTCATGAACACTTCCAGACGCGAACGCAACCAGCGTTCGGCGGGGTCGGTATCGACATGGCTGAGCCAGACCATCGACAGGTCAAGGGTCGGGGTCTTGAACGGGAACGGTTCCTTGAACAGCAAACCGGATGCCGCCATGGCTTCGGCCGCGTAATCGGGCAAACTGGCAATCAAATCGGTGCCGGCGAGCAAGGCCGGCAACGAGCTGTATTGCGGCACGGAAAGGACGACCTGGCGCGTACGCCCTATCTCCGCCAGCCACTCATCGGCGTAACCACTGACGTTCGCGGTGTGGGAAACCAACACATGAGGGCGTGAGCAATATTCATCGAGCGTCAGCGGTGTGTCGGACGCATCGGCGCGCAGGATGCTCGGCATGATGTGCCGCAACAACTTGCGCTTGGCGTTGGCCGGCAGGCCACGGGTCTGGCTGATGCCCACGGTGATGTCGCCGGCCGCCAGCAAATCGGGAATGCGCCAGTAATCGACATGCTGAACCACAAACACCACCTTCGGGGCTTCTTGGCGCAAGGCGCGCAGGAGCGGCGGGAGCAGTCCGAACTCGACGTCATCCGACAGCCCGATGCGAAACGTCATGGTGCTGCTGGCCGGGTCGAAATCGTGGGTCAGGCTTAATGCCATCGACAGCGAATCCAGCGCTGGCGACAGGTATTGAATCAACTCCTCGGCGCGGGCTGTCGGCTCCATGCGGTGGCCGACGCGGATGAACAGTGGATCGTTGAACATCGTCCGCAAGCGGTTGAGCGCGGAGCTGATGGTCGGTTGACCGAGAAACAGCTTCTCCGCCACCCGCGTCACGTTGCGCTCAAGCATCAACGATTCGAACACCACCATCAGGTTGATGTCCGCCTTGCGCAGTTCATTACGATTCATTCCTTGCCCCCGGTCCCCAACACTTGAGGCAGTGTAGAAAGGCCCGAAGGAGGCGTCTATGTCCAGCGGACATCAATTGACGGTCAAGGATTTCAATCCGAAGGCAAGCGGTCGAACGTCCGGCCCCATCCCGAACTGTTTCGGGCTGACGGCATCGGCGAACTGCAATTGCACAATCAACACCCCCTGACTCGACACCCGTCGCTGCATCTCGGCCGTAAGGGCCACATCGATGATGTTGCCATCAGCCTGTTCAAGCCGGGTATTCACGGCCGGTACGCCATTGATGTTGATGACGACACTTTGCCGCGCATGCCCCGGCGGCAGGAACGCCGTGGCTTCCAGACGTAAGGAATGCACGGACGTCGGGACGCGGAACATCACTTCGGCGTCGGGACTTTTCGACCAGGTGCCCCAGAGTTCTGGCTCGGACCATCCATTGGCGAGCAATGCCCCGCCCTTGCCGCCGTAATTGAACAGCGTCTTTTGTCCGGGCTCGACGGAGGGCACAAGATCCAGCGGGTTGATTTGCGAGGCCAGCTGCAAACACGTGCTGCATTGTTTCCAGCCTGGGGCCAGCACCGTGAACCCGTCAATCCTGGCGAAGAGGTCCGTTCGGGTATCAACGTTTCTCACCGCCTGGATCAACGCCCGCTCATCGAGCAGGTACAACGAGTCGGCGGCATACTTGCCCGAGGCCATTTCACGCGCCGTCTCCTGCTCGGATTTGATCCAGTTGGCCGTGTCCATCCGCCCCAGGTAAACGGCATTCGTGGCAAGGCCATGGGCACCGGCAAAATCAGCCACCGACATCCACTTCGGGGACAGATTCTGCGGAACGATCCAGCGAATGTTCCGGTAATGGGTCGCAGCACTGTTCCAGAACGGGTCGACCATGGGCGACACCCACTTCGACGCCGGTTCAACCATCAATTGTTTGCGCACGCCTATCCAGCCGGCGTGGGTATCGAGCACCTGGATCAGCAACGCCAGGGACAACAGACTCACGGCAGTGCGCGGGGTATTGGCGCGAATCACCAGGAAAATGATGGCGAAGATTATCGCGTAGTAGACCGGCCAGAACATCCGCCCTGACGCACGGAAGATGTTGGCGATTGAAATCACCAAGGGTGGCAGTGGATAGGTCAATTCGAGCGAACCCATTGCCACATGGTTAGAAATCGAAAACAGGCTCAGCCCCACCAGCGCCGCCAGCAACAGTGGCCACCGCCGCAGTCGCAGGAAAAAACCGGTATTGCCTTGAAGCAACCCCACCAGTGCGCAAACGCCCAGCGTCATCAGCCCAAGGCCCAGAAAAAGAAACCCTTCAACATCGCCGAGCCCTTGAACGCCGGGTAAATCCTTCAGTACATAGGACCACTGCCCCGACCAGTTCCCGGGATCTATCAGTGACAGCAGATTCATGGCGTACAGACCAAAACCGGCCGATATCGCGCCGTCCCCGCCCACCGAAAAATAGCCCGCCTGCCAGCAGCAAAAACTGACCAGCGAAAAAAGCCCGATCAATTCGATGGCAGCAGACTGCAGCGTCAGTTTTTTCCTGAAATAGCCTGCCGTGAGATCGGCGATCCAGATCACGGCCACCATCGCCAGAAAATACGCATGGATCAACGCAGCCGCCGCCAGCAACGACCCCCAGGCCAAGCGTCGACGACGCAATTGCGGATGCAGCGCCAGATACAACGAGGCCAGAACCAGAAAATGCCCGCCCAGGGACAAATGGAAAGGCATGCGCATGATCATGGGTGGAACAAACAGAAACAACGCCGTACTCACGGCACGAACACCCACATGGGTCGACACCAGCCCCACCAGTTTCCAGGCAAACCAGGCCTGCAAAACGAAGCAGGTCAGGAACCAGAGTCCGAAGTACTGGAAAGGCATTGGCAACAGTGAGGCGAACGGTTTGAACAGCAAAGCAAGCAGCGGATTGGAATCAGAAAAAATGATGCCATTGGCCAATTCCAGTCCATAGGAAGGATTGAGCCCGATTGGAAAGGCCCAGGGTGACTGCCGGAAAAACACCCAGCCCAGGTAATGCGTCGCCGGATCACCGTTGCCCAGCCATGCAATGTTTTGAGGGTTCAGCGCCCTTGGCCCAACGACGATGAAAAAGGCTAGAACACCGATCAACAAAGGCAACAGGTTGATCGGCAGCCGCTTAGCCAAGTCCTTCATCGATACGTCCAGAAGTTATGCAGTACAAAGGTGAAGGCCGGAATGGTCAGCGCCACCGCGCCAATCCCCAGCAAATAATGCAGGCCGGCCATTTGCGCGGCCCAGGCCACCAGCATCGCCAGCAGAAATCCGGCAACGGACACCATCATGAAACGCAGCAGTGTCCGTCCGTGCAACCGCGCGGAAAAACTCCAGGTGGTATTGATCACGTAGGACACCACGGTCGCCACGGCAAACGCCACGCCATTGGCCAACGGCGGCAATGGCAACACGTAATTGATGAACAGCACGGCCACCAGCGCATGCAAGGCCGTGACGAACAACCCGGTCACGGCAAAGCGCAGGCCACGCTGGATCAGGGCGGATTTTTCGGCTGACGTCACGGTTTCTGCGCCAGTACAAACACCGTCAACCCGGCCAGACGATTGGCGTTCATGAACGGCAACTCGATGCGGCACAAGGACTTCAACAGCGTATTCACCAGCGGGTGATGGCGCTTGAGTTGCGAACGCGGCGGCGAGGGTTGCGCGCCTTGGGGCAGCAATCGCAACGTGGCGGCAATCGGGAATACCAGGCCGAAGTAGTAAGCGCCCTGCTGCACCGTCAATCCGGCGTCCCGGGCCACGGTTTCCAGTTGCGCCAAGGTGTAGCGGCGTTTGTGTTCGAGAAACTCGTCGTGCCCGCTCCACAGAAACCGGAACGCCGGCACCGTCATCAGGAACCGGCTGCCGGACGGGACTTTGTCGACATAGGCCTTGAGCAACCCGACGTCGTCGTCGACATGCTCCAGCACGTCCATCAGCAACACCAGGTCGGCGTCCACCGCATCGATGGCGCGACGGTAATGCACCGGTTTGCCGGCGGTGCCGGCGTCCGAGTCGGCGTCGTAACTGATGTCCACGCACCACGCTTCATCAGCCGATGAATGACTCAGAAGATGGTGAGTAAAGAACCCGGAGCCTGCGCCCACATCGAGAATTTTCTTGAACGGGGTGCTGCCGAGCAACCGCGTGGTCGCCGCCGCTTTGGAGGCGTAATACCAATGCTGATCGATGCTTGAACCGAGAATGTCGGTTTCCTTGAGATCCACGGTTCAGTCCTTGGGGTCATAGACACGCCGCACCAGATACACCGGTCGGCGTTTGGATTCGATGTAGGTTCGGCCCAGGTATTCACCCAGCACACCGATGCCGATCAATTGCAGGCCACCCAGAAAGGTGACCGCCACCATCAGCGAGGCATAACCCGGAAGGTCGATACCGGAAATCAGGGTGCGCAATATGATGAAGATGGCGAACGAGAAGGAAATCAGCGAAACGAGCAGCCCGAGGTAGGTCCAGATCCGCAGCGGTTCGGTGCTGAAACTGGTGATGCCCTCCAGGGCGAAGTTCCATAACCGCCAGCCATTGAACTTGGTCGCTCCGGCCGCCCGCTCAGGACGTTCGTAGTTGACGTGGGTGGTGCGAAAACCGACCCAGGCGAACAGGCCTTTCATGAAGCGCCGGGATTCGGGCAAGGTCTGCAAGGCATCGATCACGCAGCGGTCCATGAGCCGGAAGTCACCGACATTTTCCGGCAGGTGTTGCTCGGCGATTTTGTTGTGCAGGCGGTAGAACCAGTTGGCTGAGGTCTGCTTGGCCCAGGAATCGGTTTTACGACTCACGCGATGGCCCAGCACCACTTCAAAGCCTTCACGCCAGCGGGCAATCATCTCGAGAATGACCTCCGGCGGGTCCTGCAAATCAACGTCGATCGGCACCACGACCTGGCCGGTGGCGGTCTGCAAACCCGCGGTTAACGCCGCTTCCTTGCCGAAATTGCGGCTCAGATCGACGATGCGCAAGCGCGGGTCCGTCAGTTGGCGTTCCAGCAACAGGTCCAGTGTGGTGTCGGTGCTGCCGTCATTGACGAACACCATCTCCAGATCAATCAGCACTTCATCCTTGAAGACGTTATTAATCCGCGCGATGAACAAATCGACGGTGGCTGCTTCATTGAACACCGGGATGACGAGCGATAACGCCAGAGGCCCGGTCAGTTGCGTTCCGTGCTGATGAGTCAATTGATTGCTCTTTTTTATAGTGGTTTTTCTACAATCCGGGGCTGTCGCCGGTTTCTCGACGCCATGAGCCGAGTCGTATTAAGCAGGACCGAGGGTGGTGATGCAAGGGCGAATCCGAGGGGGTTTTGGCCATTCCCACCGGCCCGCCGGCGTCGGCAGAAATATTTTCAAATGCCTGGAAACAAATGCCCGGTGGCCAAAAAAGCCAGCTCCGCTAGGCTTGCCCCCGACGCGTCACACAGGTTGTCGCAATAACCCATCGCATGGAGCGAGCAGTATGTATTTCGAGATTTACAGGCAATCCAAGGGCACCCCGAGCACCGGCAAAGGACAATGGCGCTGGCGCCTGAGGGCGGGGAATCACGAGACCATCGCCAGCGGCGAGTCGTATGTGAACAAGGCCGATTGCCTGCACGCCATCGGGTTGATCAAAGGTGTTGAGGGGGAAACGCCGGTGAAGGAGATCTAAGCCTGATAGCCAATGCCCGAGGTGTTTGGCTTGGGCATGCGGTTATCCATTGATTTTTTGGGCTGGATTCAGTGGCCCCTTCGCGAGCAGGCTCGCTCCCACAGTGGATTTGCGTCATCCGCAAAACCTGTGGGAGTGAGCCTGCTCGCGATGGGGCCGCAAAGAACACCATCAAATGCCTGGGTAAAAACCCGCTTCAGACAGGCAACGGATACAACGCCTCATCAAATTGAGCCAAACGCGGAAACTGCATCGGCTGGTCATCGCTCACGTGCTCCAGTCGTTGCTGATAGTTCTTCAGGAATTCCTGGCGAGCCTCGTCGCTGATGTACGGCACGTGCCAGGCCACGAATGGTTGCAGCACGTCGAGGCCGACATACGCCAGCGTGCCACGCAGGATCGGCCGTAGCATGTCTTCCAGCGGACCATGAATCGCGCCATCACCGAACATGTGCTCGCGCCCGCCCAGGGTGACAGTGACCAGCGCCTTCTTGCCGCTCAACCCGCCCTGATCGTAAAAGCGCTTACCGCCATAGCAAACCCCGGACACCAGCACCCGATCAATCCAGCCCTTGAGCATGGCCGGGGCCGAGAACCAGAAAATCGGAAAATTGAGGATCAGCAAGTCAGCCCACAGCAATTTGTCGAGCTCTTGCTGGATATCCGGCGCCAGCGACTGACTTTTCACACCTAGACGTTGTTCCAGCGCATACACCAGGTATTCCGGGTTCTCCCGTGAAGAAAAATCATCGGCGCTGGCCACCGGGTTCCAGTTCATCGCGTACAAGTCGCTGACCTGGACCTCATGCCCTTGAGATTCTAGGGTCGAGACAGCCTGGTCGCGCAACGCGGCGGTAAAGGATTTCGGCTCTGGATGAGCGTGGACGATCAATACTTTCATGACAATTCCTTAAACATTTACCAGCGTTGAGTTTGAAGTCGGTAACGCGCGCGCGGCCAGCAACCGGTCGAGCCAGTCGGGGTCCATTTGCGGTTCGGATGAAAACAGCAGCCCGGTGTAATCCTGATGCGGCGGCGTGAAGATGGCGCTGCGTGAACCATGGTCGACCACCCTGCCCCGCTGCATCACCAGCACCTCATCGGCAATGGCCCGGACGGTAGCGACATCGTGAGTGATGAACAGATAAGCGACGCCCAGTTGCTGTTGTATCCGGTTGAGCAGTTTCAGCACGCCTTCGGCCACCAATTGGTCCAGCGCCGAGGTCACTTCATCGCAAATGATCAATTGTGGATCGGCCGCCAAGGCCCGGGCAATGCACACGCGTTGCTTCTGACCACCGGACAGTTCGCGGGGTTGGCGCTCCATGAACGTCGCCGGGTCGAGTTCGATCATTTCCAGCAACTCGGCCACCCGCGCACGCATCGCCTTGCCTTTGAGGCCGAGGTAAAAGGTCAGCGGCCGACCGATGATGTCGACGATGCGCTGACGCGGGTTCAGTGCCGTATCGGGAATTTGGTAGATCATCTGGATACGCCGCAGTTGCTCCTTGCTGCGCTGGCGAAAGTCAGCCGGCAGCGCCTCGCCGTCATACAGCACCTGACCCGACGTTGGCGGCAACAAGCCGGTGATCAAACGCGCCGTGGAGCTTTTGCCGCTGCCAGACTCGCCGATCACCGCCAGGGTCTGGCCGCGATACAAGCTCAGCGAGATATCATGCAGAACCGGTTGATGACCGTAACTGGCGCAGCTTTGCTGCAACTCCAGCAGCGGTTTTTCCTGCTGCGGGCACGGTTTCGGTTCGGTGTGGAAGCTGCGAACCGCCCACAATGACTTGGTGTAATCCTCCTGTGGGTCGCCGAGCATCTTGCGGGTCTCGGCCTCTTCCACCAGTTTGCCGTGGCGCAGCACCATGATGCGATCGGCCATTTGCGCGACCACCGCCAGGTCATGGCTGATGTAAATCGCCGCACTGCCGTACGTGGCTACCGCATCGCGAATGGCCGCCAACACTTCAATCTGCGTGGTGACGTCGAGGGCGGTGGTCGGCTCGTCAAATATGATCAAGTCCGGGTGGCAAGCCATGGCCATCGCGGTCATGACCCGTTGCAACTGCCCGCCGGACACCTGATGCGGGTATCGCTGGCCAATCTGCTCCGGATTGGGCAGGCGCAGCACCCGATACAACTCCACCGCTTCGGCCATCGCCTGGGCCCGGCTCATGCCACCGTTTTTGACGGCGGTTTCCACGTGCTGATCAATCAGTCGGTGGGCCGGGTTGAACGACGCTGCAGCGCTTTGTGCGACATAGGCAATGCGCAAGCCACGCAGTTTGCGCAGCGCTTCGGGTTTGGCGCGCAGCAGGTCGATTCCGTCAAATTGCACCGAGCCGCCGGTGATCCGGCAACCGTCGCGGGTATAGCCCATAGCGGCCAGACCCAGTGTGGATTTTCCGGCTCCCGATTCGCCAATCAGCCCCAGCACTTCGCCGCGTTGCAGGGTCAGGTCGATGCCCTTGATCAGCGGATGCCAGGCGTCTTCGTAATGGCCTTCGATGTGCAGGTCGCGGATTTCCAGCAGCGGTTTTTCATTAGTAATCGCGTTCATGTTCAGCACTCCTTGAGGCCGCTGGATTTGTGCAGCATCCAGTCAACGACGAAGTTGACGCTGACCGTGATCAACGCCACGGCCAGGGCGGGCAGCAACGGGCTGATGTCGCCGAAGGTAATCAGCACCGCGTTGTCGCGAACCATGCTGCCCCAATCGGCGGTGGGCGGTTGAATGCCCAGGCCGAGAAACGACAGCGCGCTGATGAACAAAAACACAAAGCAAAAACGCAGGCCGAACTCGGCAATCAGCGGCGCGGCAGCGTTGGGCAACACCTCGCGGGTCACCAGCCACCACAGGCCTTCACCGCGTAAACGCGCAGCTTCGACGAAGTCCTGCACCACCACGTTCATCGCCACCGCCCGCGACAGGCGAAACACCCGCGTCGCGTCCAGCAGCGCGATCACCAGCACCAGCGACGTCGCCGTGGTGCCGACCACGCTGAGGATCAGCAAAGCGAAGATCAGCTGCGGAATCGCCATCAGAATATCGACGATCCGCGACAATCCCTGATCGACCCAACCACCCTTGATCGCCGCGACCAACCCGCTCAAGCCGCCGAGCAGGAACGCCAGCACCGTGGTCAGGAAGGCAATGCCCAAGGTGTTGCGCGCGCCATAGACCAGACGGCTGAACATGTCGCGACCGAGGTTATCGGTGCCCAGCAGAAACTCGCCGCTCCACGGTGCGAAGCCTTCGCCCACCACTTGGGTTTCGCCGTACGGCGCCAGCAACGGGGCGAACAGCGCCACGAGGATGTAGAGGATGATCACCAGTATTCCGAACTGGGCGCTCAACGGCGCCCGCACTAATTGTTTGAGCAGGTTCATGTTCTACCCCTTCGGATGCATCAGGCGTGGATTGCTGGCGATGGACAGCACATCCGCCGTGGTATTGAGCAGGATGTACGTCGCCGCGAAGATCAGGCTGCATGCCTGAACCACCGGGATGTCGCGCTTGGCCACCGAGTCCACCAGCAATTGGCCGAGCCCCGGGTAGACGAACACCACCTCGACCACCACCACGCCGACCACCAGGTACGCTAGGTTCAGCGCCACCACGTTAACGATCGGCGCCAACGCGTTGGGCAACGCATGACGAAAGATGATCCGCGACTGGCTGATGCCCTTGAGCCGGGCCATTTCGATGTAGGGGCTGGCCAGCAGGTTGATCAGGGATGCGCGGGTCATACGCATCATCTGCGCGATCACCACCAGGCTCAGGGTCGCGACCGGCAGCACCGAGCGTTCCAGCACGCTGCCGAACGAGGCGTCCGGGGTCAGGTTGGAAATGCTCGGGAACCAGTTGAGCTTCACCGCGAACACCAGGATCAGGATGTAGGCGACGAAGAACTCCGGAAACGACACCGCGCTCAGGGCGCTGGTGTTGAGCAAACGGTCGAACCAGCTGTTGCGGTACAACGCTGCGAGCATCCCCAGCAACAACGCGAGCGGCACCGAAACCAATGCCGCCAGCGCCGCCAGACTGAAGGTGTTGCCCAGGCGCGAGGCAACCAGATCGGCGATGGGCCGCTGATTGGCCAGCGAGACGCCGAGATCACCTTGCAGCAGGTGCCAGATCCAGTGACCGAAGCGGGTCAGCGGTGGCAGGTCCAGTCCCAGTTGCGTGCGAAATGCGGCAACGGTTTCCGGGGTGGCGGATTGGCCGAGCATGGCCTGGGCGATATCACCCGGGAGCATGCCGACGGCGAGGAAGATGATGACGGATACCGCGAAGAGCGATAGCAGGCCTAGGGCCAGGCGCTGCAGGAGCAACTTGAAAATACTATTCACCGCAAAGTTCCTCGTTGTAGCCGACAGGCATTTACGCCGTTACTCGACCCGGTAGCAGCTGGCGAAGCCTGCGTCCGGCTGCGTAGCAGTCGTAAACCCTGTTTGCTCGATTTACCTGAAACACCGCATGCACTGAATTCACGACTGCTTCGCAGCCGGACGCAGGCTTCGCCAGCTGCTACAAAAACCCTTTACGCCTGCCACCAGCGCTCGATCACGCGCAGGCCGTCCAGTTCGCCGTAAGGCGCAGTCTGGCCGCCGTGCGCGACGCGATTCGAACGTGCCGCCACCGAGCTCGCAAACAACGGCACAATCGCCCCGCCATCGTCGCGGCACAGCGCCTGCATTTCGTTGTACATCTCACGGCGCAGCGGGTCGTTCATCTCGCCACGGGCGGTATTCAGCAGCTGGTTGAAGCGCGGGTTGTCCCAATGAGTTTCGTTCCACGCCGCGCCCTTGGCGTAACCGATGCTGAACATCCGGTCGGCGGTCAGGCTGCTGTACCAGAACGAGGTGGTGAACGGTTGCTTCATCCAGACGTTGGAGAAAAACCCGTCCGCCGGCTCACGAACCACATCGATATCGATCCCGGCCTGACGCGCCTGCTCCTTGAACAGCACGGACGCATCCACCGCCCCGGCGTACGCTGCGTCGGAGGCTTGCAGCTTGACCTTGAGCGAATCGACACCGGCCTGGCGCAGGTAAAACCGCGACTTGTCCGGGTCGTAAGCACGCTGCTCCAGCGCGCTGTTGATGAAACGGCTGCCCGGCTGGATCGGATGATCGTTGCCCACCAGACCGTAGCCATGCAGCACCGAGGCCAGCAGCGTTTCACGATTGATCGCGTGCTTCATGGCCAGGCGAATGTTGCTGTTCTGGAACTGCTGGCTGTCGCACAACATCGGGAAGGTGTAGTGCTGGGCGCCTTTGGTTTCTTCGATCACCAGGTTCGGATTCCGCTTGAGCAAGGCCACGGTTTTCAGGTCGACCTTGTTGATCACATCGACTTGCCCGGTGACCAGCGCATTGATCCGCGCCGCGCCGTCGGAGATCGCGATCAATTCGGCGCTGGCGAAATGCGCGCGCCCCGCTTTCCAGTAATCGGGGCTGCGTTCCAGGCCCATGCGAACGCCCGGTTCGAAGTCCTTGAGGCGATAACCGCCGGTGCCGACACCTGCCTGCCAATCCGGCACGCCGTCCTTCGCCGGCATGATCACCAAGTGGTAATCGGCGACGACATAGGCGAAATCGGCGTTGCCCGAATGCAATTCGAACACCACGCTGTCGCTGCCTTGGGCGCTGACCTTGGCCACATCGCCCAACACAGTCTTGGCTGCCGAAGTCGATTTTTCGCCGAGGTGATGCTGGATCGAGGCGACCACGTCTTCGGCGGTCAGGGTTTTGCCGTTGTGGAAGGTCACGCCCGGGCGCAATTTGAAGGTCCAGATGCGCGCATCCGGGGTCGACGTCCAGCTCTCGGCCAGCTCCGGAATCGCGCTGCCGTCCACCGAGATTTCGGTCAGGGTGTTATAGACCGCCGAAAAGCCGACGAAGGTGAAGGTGTCGCTCCAGGAGCCGGGATCTTTCGAATCGGTGGTGCTGCCGCCCGCCAGGCCGAGGCGCAACACGCCGCCGGGTTTTGGCGTCGCTTCTTGCGCAAAAGCCCCCATCGGCAACCCCATGGAAAACGCCCCCGCTACGGCCGCAGCAGCGGCGCTGTATTTGAGGAAGTCCCGACGAGGAAAACTGAATTCATGGTTCGCTTGAGTAATCTTGTTTTTGTTATCGCTCATTGCATTGCCCCCGATCAAAAGCAGCGTAAGTAATGAATTGCCGGTTTAAAGCCACGCAAGGCACCGGGCCATGGCCCGGTGCGCAGATCAATTGAATCGTCAACGGTCACACCTGAATCGCCTTCACTTCAACGAACTCGTTGAGTCCTTCTTCGCCCCACTCCCGACCATTGCCCGATTGTTTGTAGCCACCGAACGGCGCCTGATAATTGAACGCCGCTCCGTTGAGGAAACACTGCCCGGCACGCAACTGCCGCCCCAGATGCAAGGCGCGCTCAGGGCTGCCGGCCCAGACACCGCTGGACAAGCCGAACGGCGAAGCGTTGGCGATTTGAATTGCCTGCGCTTCATCGGCGTAAGGAATCAGGCACAGCACCGGGCCGAAGATTTCTTCCTGGGCGATGCGCATACGGTTGTCGACGTCGGCGAACAGCGTCGGGCTGACGTAGAAACCACGCTCGAATTCGCCAGCCGTGTCGCCGCCGCAGACCAGCCGTGCGCCTTCCTGCTGGCCGACCTGGATGTAATCACGCACGGTGCGCCGTTGCGCCGCCGAACACATCGGCCCGAGGAAACTCTGCGGGTCCAGCGGATCGCCCATGCGCAAGCTCTGGGTTTCGGCGATGGCCAGTTCCACCGCTTCGGAGTAACGACTGGCCGGCAGCAGCATGCGGGTCAGCGCCGTGCAGGTCTGCCCGGAGTTGATCATCACGTCCTGCACGCCGTAGCGCACAGCGGCAGCAAGATCCGCGTCTTCGGCAATCAGCAGCGGCGACTTGCCGCCCAGTTCCAGACACACCCGTTTCACCGATGGCGCGGCCGCTTGCGCCACACGAACCCCGGCGCCGGTGGAACCGGTGAACGACACCATGTCCACGTCCGGGTGTTTGGCCAGCGCTTCACCTACCTTCGAACCCGGCCCGCTGACGAGGTTGAACACACCGGCCGGCAAGCCGATGGACTCGATCATCTGCGCCAGAAAAAAGGCGTGCAGCGGGGTTTCCTGACTGGGTTTGACCACCACGGTGCAACCAGCGGCCAGCGCCGGGGCGAGCTTGCCGATCAGTTGATGCAACGGGTAGTTCCACGGGTTGATGAAGGCGCATACGCCCACCGCTTCACGTATCACCAGCGAGTTGCCGACCTCGCGGACTTCGTCCATCAGGCCTGCGAGTTCGACGTATTGCTCCAGCCCGATGATCGGGCCGTCGACCTGCACCGAGCGGCACCATTGCACCGGCATGCCCAACTCAGCGGTGATGACGGATGCCATCTCGTCGGCCCGTGCGCGCAACTGCTCGGCGAGGGCGCGGATGTAACCGGCACGCACACTCGACGGCGTGCGCGACCATGAACTGAACGCCTTGCGTGCGGCGGCCACCGCGTTGTCGACATCGCGCTCATTGCCCAGCGGCACCGTGCCTGCGATCTCTTCAGTGGCCGGGTTGATCACCTCGGCGATGCCCTGCCCCGATGGGGTTTGCCAGCGGCCATCGATAAACAGCGTTGTGTGGTTATGCATAGACGTGAGCTTCCATCAGTTCAGTGGCGCAACGGGTGATGCGCTGGCAAGCGTCACGCAATGGTTGCGCGTCCAACACCAGCCCCAGGCGAATGTGCCCGGCGGCGCTCGGGCCGAACGCTTCACCGGCCAGCACCGAGACGCCATGGCGGTCGAGCAAGCGGTCGGCAAATGCCTGGGCGCTGAGCCCGGTGTCGCGGATATCGACCATCACGAACATCCCGCCATCGGGTTTCAAGGCACGCACGCCGGGACAATCGGCCAGGCATTCGCAAACCAGATCGCGGCGTTGGCGATAGGCTTCGCGCATCGCTTCCAGTTCTGGCAAGTTGCTTTCGAGGGCGACGACGGCGGCGTCCTGCACGAAATCCGGCAAGCCGTAGAGCATGCACAGCGCGAGGTTTTCCAGGTGCGCAGCAAGGGCTGGTGGTGCTATCGCCCAGCCGATTCGCCAGCCGGTCATGGCGTGGGATTTCGACAAGCTGTTGAGCGTCGCGGTGCGCTCGGCCATGCCCGGCAAACTCGCCGGACTGACGTGCTCACCGTCGAATAGCAACTCGCTGTAGACCTCATCGGAAATCAGCCACAGGTCGTGGGTGATGCACAGGTCGGCCAACGCTTGCCAGGTGGCGCGCGACAAACTGGCGCCGGATGGGTTGTGCGGGCTGTTCAACGCCAGTGCCCGAGTGCGCGGTGTGATGCGGGCGGCGACGTCTTCAGGCAGCACGCGGAAACCGTTTTCGGGGCGCACCGGCACCGGCACCACCACCGCGCCACAGGCACCAAACACTGCTTCATAGGTCACGTACATCGGCTCGGCGACGATCACTTCATCGCCGGGGTTGAGTACGCATTGGGCAACGCTGAACAACGCGCATTGCGCGCCGGCGAGCACGATGACCTGATCGGCCGAGACCTGCTGGCCGCTGCGGCGTCCGTAGTGTTTGGCGACGCTTTCACGCAGGGCGCGTTTGCCACGCACGTCAGCGTAGTGCGTGTTGCCGGACAACAGGCTGTCGATGGCGGCCTGCACAATCGGCATAGGCGTGTCGAAATCCGGGTCGCCTACCGACAGCAGCAGAATGTCTTCACCCTGCTCTTGCAGCGCGAGTGCGCGGTAATGAATGTCCCACGCGGCGGCGCCGTCACCGGCGATACGTTGAGTCAGATCGGAAAAGCGCATGGCGATACCTCTGCCAGAAAATGAAAATCAGTGCGCGCACGCGTGCTTGAGTTCGATCAAGGTCACGCCGTTACGCTTGAAACCGTGACGCAGATCGGTTTGCAGCTCGGCCAGACTTTGCGGCTGGTTCACGGTGCAACCGAACGCGCGGCCAAGGGCGGCGAAATCCGGGTTGCGCGGCAGTACGCCAATCGGTTCGATGTCGAGCCCAAGCATGTCGTCGCGGATCTGTCCCAGCGCGTCGTTGTTCCACAGCAGCACCACCAGCGGGCTGTCGAGTTCTTCGACGGCGGTCGCCAGCTCTTGCGCGGTGTAGAGAAAACCGCCGTCGCCGACCAACACCAGACCTGGCCGCTGCGGCGCGCCGAACTTGGCACCGATGCCCGCCGGCAAGCCGTAGCCCAAGGTGCCGTAACCGGTGGGGTGCAACCAACTGCGTGGCGCCAGGCTGTTGAAGGCGTAGTTGCCGGTGTAGGCCAGTTGGGTCATGTCAGTGCTGATGAACGCATCCTCCGGCAACTCGGCGGCGATACGGTCGAGAATTGCCTGGTGGATCGACTGTAACGGGCCATGGCTTGCCTTCACTGCGTCACGCAAAGCCGCGACGGCAGCAATCGCCACGCTGGCATCGCGCGCGGTGGACGGCAGACGCTCCAACAACACGGCGAGGGTTTGCTGCGCATCGCCGTGCAACGCCACCGCACACGGGTAGAAGTCGTTGAACTTGCGCGGGTCAATGTCTACGCGCAGCAGTTCGGCATTCAGCGGCAAACGTTCGCGCCAGAAATCGGTGTCGGCCATTTCGGTACCAACCGCCAGCACCACGTCGGCTTCGGCGATCAGGTTCCAGCCGGGTTCCACGCACAAAGTCGAGCCGGCGTTCAGCGGTGCATCCGGCGGCAGCAAGCCTTTACCGGCAACACTGGTGAACAGTGGTGCAGCGAGTCGGGTACTGAGGTCTTGCAGTGATTGCTGCGCATTCAACGCACCGCCACCGGCAATGATCATCGGCCGCTTGGCGTTTTGCAGTTTGGCTACGGCCTCCTCCAATGCCGTGGTTGACGCGGCGCCGCGCCCGGGACGGCGCACGACGTCGTTGCTCCAGTCACGGGTGATTTTTGCGGACAGCACGTCCAGTGGCACCGAGATGTGCACCGGACGCGGACGTTCGCTGTCGAACACCGCGTAAGCACGGGCGATCAACTCGGGCAGGTCTTCGGCGCTTAATGCGACCGCCGAGAAGGCGGTGATCGGCGCGGTGATCGAGCGCTGGTCCTGGGTTTCGTGCAGGCAGCCCCACCCTTTGCCGAGGCTGGCGGTGTGGTTGACGCTGGAAATCACCAGCATCGGAATCGAGTCGGCATATGCCTGGCCGATACCGGTCGCGGCATTGGTCACGCCGGGGCCGGTGATGATGAAGCACACGCCCGGTTTGCCACTGACCCGCGCATAGCCGTCGGCCATGAAACTGGCGCCTTGCTCGTGACGAGTCAGGACGTGGCGAATGCCGCTGCCGGGCAGACCGCGATACAACTCCAGCGTGTGTACGCCGGGAATCCCGAATACGGTGTCGACGCCGTAGTTGGCCAGCAGACGTACCAGAGCCTGGCCGCCGGTCAATGTTGTGGTTTGCATATTCAATTCCTCATTCGTGGCCGAGGCGAATCAACGCGTCGACCGCAGTCGTGCCGGCGGCACCGACCAACAATGGGTTCACATCGAGTTCCAGCAACTGCGCGGCGTTTTCGCAGGCGTAATCGGCCACCGCACGGATCGCCGCGACCAGCGAATCCAGATCCGCCGCTTCGCGTCCGCGAAAACCTTGCAGCAACGCCGCACTGCGCAGGCTCAATACCGCCTTGCGAATGGCGCCGTCGGTGGTCGGCAGCAGCAGGCTGCGACTGTCCTTGAGCAACTCCACCAGAATCCCGCCCGCGCCGATGACCAGGGCCAGGCCGAAGTCGTTTTCACGCTTGATGCCGACGATCAATTCAGCCAAGGGCGGTTTAGCCATCGGCTCCAGCAGCACTTGATCGAACGGAACTTGCGGCGCGTACTCGGCAATACTTGCGCGCATTTTTTCCAGCGCGGCGCTCAGGGCAGTGGCGTCCTTGAGGTTCAGCGCCACGGCGCCAGCTTCAGTTTTGTGTGGCAGATGCGCGCTGACTGCTTTGAGCACCAGCGGATAACCCAGCGCGTTGGCGTCACTCAGTGCTTTATCCGGCGTACTCAATACGCCGTTGGGCGTCGGCAGGCCAAAGGCTCGCAATGCGCTTTTGGAATCCCACTCGTTGAGCAAGTGACCATCACCTTCTAGCGCCTGCGGGCACAACGGCACCAGCGCCGATTCACCGAGCGCCAGCAGCGCCTGACGATTGCGCTGATAACCGGCGATCCGGCCCCACGCCGCCAAGCCATCCTCCACCCCTTGCAACGCCGCCACGCCCTGCGCATGCAGACGTTCACGAGCATGGGCCGGCAGCAGTTCCGGAAACGCCGAGGTGACGAAACCGGTCTTGCCGTGGCGGACCAGCGCGGCACAAAACAACTCCAGCAGCAGGTCGCATTCCTTGCGTTCGCCGGTGAACTGCGCCGGGTAATCGAGCACCAGCATCGCTGCGTCGGCTTCAGTGCGCAGGGCGCTGTCGAGCATGCGGTTCAAGGCTTCGCCGTCGCCCCAGATCGCCGTGGTGAAATCCAGCGGATTGACCAGGTTGGCGTAGCTTGGCAGCACCTGCGCCAGTTCTCCGACTTGGCCTTCATCGAGCTTGGGCAGACTCAAGTCATTGCGCTCGGCGTAGTCGGCAATCAGCCCGGCATCGCCGCCCGAACAGGCCAGCGCGATCAAGCTGTTGCCCGCCGGTAACTTGCCGCACGCTGCCGCTTTCAGGGTTTCAACAAAACTCACCGGGCCACTGACGCGGATCACGCCAAGGCGCGCGAACAGGCTGTCGTACAGCGCATCGGAGCCGGACAGCGAACTGGTGTGACTGAGTGCCAGTTCGGCACCAATCTGCGACACGCCGGTTTTCAGGGCGATGATCGGGATGCCTTTCTCCAGCGCCTTGTGCGCGGCGCGGGCGAAACCCGGCACGTTTTTCAGGCCTTCGAGGTGCAAGCCGATGGCGGTGACGCGCGGCTCATCGAGCAACACGTCCATCAGTTCGGCGATGCCCAATTGTGCCTGATTGCCGACCGACGCCATGTAGGCCACCGGCAGCGAACGGTCGCTCATCGACAAGTTGTAGGCGAAGTTGCCGCTCTGGGTCAGCACGGCGACGCCCTTCTCCACCGGTTTGCCACCATGGGCCACCGGCCACAGCGCGGAGCTGTGCAGGTAGTCGAGCAAGCCGTAGCAGTTGGGACCGAGCAAAGCCATGGTGCCGGCCGCTTTCAATAACTGTTGCTGCAAGGCCAGGCCTTCGGCGCCGGTCTCGGCGAACCCGGAGGCGTAGCAGATCACTCCGCCTGCGCCCTTGGCCGCCAGTTCGGCGACGCAGGTCAGGGTCAGCTCGCGGTTGGTCGCGATAAACACCGCGTCCGGGCCGCACGGCAGATCGGCGATGCTGTGCACACATGGCACGCCTTCAAGCGTGTCGTGCTGCGGATTGACCAGCCACATCTCACCCAGGTAGCCACCTTCGGCGCAGCGCTTGAGTGCGCGAGCCATGCTGCGGCCACCGACAAACGCCAGATGGCGCGGCGCGAGCAGGCGTTTGAGATTGTCACGAATCGTCTGCGACATAAATATTCTCCGGGCCGATCAGCGCAACAGCGGCCGCAGCAATTCGCGGGAAATGATGTGGCGCTGGATCTCCGAGGTGCCTTCCCAGACGCGCTCGATCCGCGCGTTACGCCAGATGCGCTCCACCGGACATTCATCCATCAGGCCCATGCCACCGAAAATCTGTACCGCCTCATCGGCCACTTTGCCGAGCACTTCACTGGCGAACAGTTTGGCCATGCCGGCTTCGCCATCGGTCATGGTGCCCTGGTCCATTTTCCAGGCGGTGTGCAAGGTCAGCAGTTCAGCCGCGCGGATCTGCGTGACCATGTCGGCGAGCTTGAACGAGATGCCCTGATAGGTGCCGATCGGCTGGCCGAACTGCTTGCGATCCGCCGCCCATTGCAGCGATACATCCAGCGCGCGTTGCGCCTGACCGACGCAGTTGGCGGCGACCATGACACGCCCGGCGGTCAGCCAGGCGTTGGCCACGTCCCAACCCTTGCCGACTTCACCCAACACTTTGGAAGCAGGTACGCGGCAGTCGTCGAAAAACATTTCGTAGGTGTGGTAACCGCGGTTGCTCACGCACTTCGGACCACGGCGGATGGTCATGCCCGGCGTGTTGCGATCGACCAGGAACGAGGTCACGGCGTTGCGCTTGCGGCCGTTGTGTTCGTAGGTGTCGGTGACCGCGAAGACGATGGCGAAATCGGCGTGACCTGCATGGCTGATGAAGTGTTTGCTACCGTTCAGAATGAAGTCATCACCCTCACGTACGGCGCGGGTCTTGATCGCGTTGGCGTCAGACCCAGCACCCGGTTCGGTCAGCGCAAAGCAGTCGACTTTCTCGCCCTGGATGCACGGCAACAGGTAGTCATTGATTTGATCACCGGTGCAAGCCATGAGGATTTTCGACGGCCGTGCGACGAACACATGCAGCGCCCATGACACCTTCGACAGTTCACGCTCGATCAGCGCCTGGGACAGGTAGTCCAGACCGCCACCGCCGACTTCTTCCGGCATGTTGAAGGCATAGAAACCGGCCGCGATGGCCTTGCCGCGAATCTGTGCCGCCAGCTCCGGGGAGACTTCGTCGGCACGGTCGACCGCTTCCTCATGCGGCAGCAGCTCCTTGGCGACAAAACTGCGTACCGCGTCCACCAACATTTCTTGTTCTTGGGTCAGTTGGAAATTCATGGGGCTACCTGTTGTTCGTGTACTAAATGTGGTGTCGGGGCTTATCGACCGATAAAACTGGCCGGACGTTTTTCGATGGAGGCGCGCAGGGCTTCGTTGCCGTCTTCGCTGCGACCGCACAACAGGCCGGCGGCCAACTCGGCTTGCAGTTGCTCCGGCAGGCTGCGTTGGGCGCCTTCACGCATGAGTTTTTTGGTCTGGGCAAACGCGAATGTCGGGCCGTTGGCCAGGCGCGAAGCGAGTTCAGTGGTGACGTCGAACAGTTGCTCATCGGCGCAGACTTCGCCGACCAGGCCGGCAGCCAGGGCGCGATCGGCGCCCCACAACTCGTCGAGGAACAGCAGGCGCTTGGCTTGTTCGGTGCCGATCAGCCGTGGCAGATGCCAACTGGCACCGGCGTCCGGCGAGTAGGCCATGCTGGTGTAGCCTGCCTTGAAGCGCGCCGATTGCGCAGCGATGCGCAGGTCGCAGCACAACGTCAGGTCCATCCCCGCGCCGACGGCGGTGCCGTTGATGGCCGCGATGGTGGGTTTGTCCAGGCTGTACAAACGGCTCATCAAGGCGTGAGCGGTTTCGGTCCAGCCGTAGGTTTCGAGGGCGCCACGGGCTTCGGCTTCGGCCCACTCGGCGAGGTCGGCACCGGCACAGAAGCTGCGACCGCTGCCGGTCAGCACAACGACTCGCACGGCGGGGTCGGCGTTAAAAATGTCCAACAAGGCGTGGAGGTTTTTCAGGGTCGGGATGTCCAACGCATTGCGCTGAGCAGTGCGATTGAGGGTGATCCAGGCAATGCCGGCTTCGACCTGACTGAGCAGAGAAGATTGAGTAGTCATGCGAATCCTCGAATTATTTTGATTGGTCTGAGGTGATGCGACTTGAGGCCATACTAAACGAGTGTTCAGTAAGGCGGCAATTGGGGATGGAATTGGCTGTAACAGCCAAATAAATCTAATAAGTCATTGTTTTAATTAGTTTATTTTCTTATGTGAGCTTTCATCGCAGGAGATCTGTTACAACTTTGAACAACTGACCACAACGCACTTGCCCACCGCAAAACAACTGTGGGAGCGAGCCTGCTCGCGAAGAGGGCATCACATTCAACATCTCTGTTGACTGATCCACCGCTATCGCGAGCAGGCTCGCTCCCACAGGGAATGCGCTTTGAATCAAAGATTTAAACGGTCGGCAAACTCGGCGCCAGCACCGCTTCGCGCTTGCGATGAATCAGGAAGTACGCGCCATAGCACAGCGCGATAAACCCAAAGCCCCAGTACAACGAAGGCCTTTGCGTTTCATCCAGCGCCAGAAACACAAACAGCGAGCAGCACAACGCAATGCACGTCAGTGGCAGCAGCGGAAACCACGGCGCGCGGTATTTCAAATCACTGAGTTTTCCGCCATCACGCAGATACGCCCTGCGGAATTTGTACTGCGCCAGCGCAATCACAATCCAGGTCACGGTGCCCGACATGCCGCTCACCGCCATCAGCACCATGAACAGCGTGTCTGCCGCGACAAAACTGGTCATCAGCGACACCAGCGCAAAACACAACGTGATGCTTAGCGCTCGTAACGGCACGCCGCGCTTGCTCAAGGGCGACAGGCTTTTCGGCGCCATACCGGTCTTCGACATCGCCCACAGAATGCGCGTCGAGGCGTACAGCCCGGAGTTACCCACCGACAGAATCGCCGTGAGGATCACGAAGTTCATCAGGTCAGCGGCGTACGGAATGCCGACCATGTCGAACACCTGTACGAACGGACTTTCCATCAAACCGGCTTGCTGCCACGGCACGATTGCCGACAGCACCACAATCGCCAGCACATAGAAAATCAACACGCGAAACACCACGTTGCGCACCGCACGCGGGATGCTTTTTTCCGGTTGATCAGTTTCGCCGGCGGCCACGCCCATGATCTCGCAGCCCTGGAAGGCGTAGACCACGGTCATCATCACCGCGAACACCGCCGACAGGCCGTTGGGGAACAGTGAGTCGCCTATAAGGTTACTCATCATCGGTGCCGGTGCACCGCTGGTCAGCGGGATTGCTCCAAAGATCACCAGCACGCCGACCACGATGAAGCCAAGAATCGCCGCGACCTTGATCCCGGAGAACCAGTATTCCGCTTCACCGAAGGCGCGGGTCGCCAGTGCGTTCAAACCGAACAGCACCACCACGAACAACGCCGACCAGTACCAGATCGGCACCGTAGGAAACCAGCGCGTCATCAACATGCCCGCCGCCGTGAACTCCAGCCCCACGGTGGTCGCCCAGCTCATCCAGTACACCCAGCCGATCATGAAACCGGTGGCCGGCCCGATGAATTTGGTCGCGTGGGTTTGAAACGAGCCGGACACCGGCATTTGTACGGACAACTCGCCCAGGCACACCATGACCAGGTACATCAGGAAACCGGCAACCAGATACGCCAGAATCGCTCCCACCGGGCCGCCCTGATTGATGGTCACGCCAGAGCCCATGAACAGCCCGGTGCCAATCACGCCGCCTAGCGACAGCATGAAAATGTGCCGGCTTTTCAGGGCGCGGGTCAGTTGGATGCCTTTGGTTTCGGTAGATTTGCTCATGTCCACACCTCAATTATCAGCAAGGTGCGCGGCATGGCGCGGGGAAAGATCAGCTTTACGGCAGTTCATTATTATTATCTCCAATAAGCTTCGAAGACCGCGCTGTGGCGGTTGCGTCGATTATTGGAAGCCCATGTAAGGTCCCGTTGACCGTAAAGATCGAAGTTGTAAAAAGTCGTAACAAACTTGTACGTCAGCGGTGCAGCAACTCAGCCAGCGTCTGTTGCGAACGCTGCAGTTGCGCATGAACCTTGGGCGCCAACGCCCGCAATGCCGACTCGTCGTTGACCATCGCGGCCTCTTCCAAAGCGCGCAGCACATTGGCCAAAGCGCGAAATCCCAATGAGTCGCTGCTGCCAGCCAGGCGATGCGCCAGGTGCGCGACTTCGGTGCAGTCGTCGGCCTCGATGGCTTCGGTCAGTGCTTCGCGATGCTGACTGATCGAATCGCGCAACACCGCCAGCAAGCCCTGAAGTTTCTGTTCACCGAGTAAGGTGCGATGGGTGTCCAGCAACGGCCAATCCATCGCCTCGTCAACAGGCTGCGGCGCAGATACCGGCAATTGCCCAGCCAGCGCTTGTCGCAGGTTTTCGAGCTTCAGCGGCTTGGCGAGAATGCCATCCATCCCGGCCTCCAGATAACCGCGCATCAAGGCCGGCTGCACGCTGGCGGTCAGGGCAAAAATCCGGGTGTGACGGTTCGGACCTGCGTTGTGGCGAATCAGTTTGCACAGCTCGACGCCGCTGATGCCCGGCAGGTGCACATCAAGCAGGATCAAATCGAACGTCTGCCCGGCACATTGCACCAGCGCCTGCTCTCCTTCTTCGGCGAGCCAAACCTGATGCCCGTCGCGCTGCAACAAGCCGCTGACCACTTCACGGTTCAGCGCCACATCCTCGACCACCAGAAT
The DNA here is from genome assembly GCF_019956415.1 of Pseudomonas sp. GL-B-19. GTDB lineage: Bacteria > Pseudomonadota > Gammaproteobacteria > Pseudomonadales > Pseudomonadaceae > Aquipseudomonas. The sequence goes on along the minus strand of NZ_JAHBDK010000011.1, from coordinate 93,624 downwards.
ATTCAGTGCCCGCACGGTTTCGCTATTCTGCACCACAACTGTAATGCCGGTAGACGCCTGCAACGTCAGCTCGAACCAGAAACAACTGCCCCGCCCGACTTCGCTTTCGACACCGATCCGTCCGCCCAATTGTTCGACCAGATGCTTGCTGATCGCCAGCCCGAGCCCGGTTCCGCCAAAGCGTTGCGCCACCTCTTCGCTGGCCTGGGTAAAGCGCTCAAAAATCTTTTCCTGCAAGGCCGGGGCGATGCCGATGCCGTTGTCCGTGACGCTTACGCGCAAGCGTTGCCCGCTCTGTCCCGGAACTTGGGCCAGCAGCGCAACCTCGACCTCAACCTTTCCACCTTCGGTGAACTTGATCGCGTTGGCCAGCAAGTTGCTCAACACCTGACGCAAGAATTGCTCGGCGCCGTGGTGCCGGTCGGCAACCTGCGGATCGAATCGGCAATGCAGCGTTGTGTCGTTGCTCAACGCGCGCGGTTCCAGCAGGGTCAACACCTCGTCGAGCAGTTGCCGGATCGAGAAATCGACCGGTTCCGGATGACTGACGCCCTCCTCCAATCGGGCGAAATACAACACCTCGTTGAGAATCGACAGCAACCCTTCCCCGGCCTTGTACAGCGCATCCAGCCGTTTGCCGTCGAGCTCATCCAGACGTGCGCCGCGCAGCAACTCGGCCATGCCGAGAATCCCGTTGAGCGGGGTGCGCAACTCGTGGCTCATGGTCGCCAGAAAGCGCGACTTGGCGAGGTTGGCGGCCTCGGCTTCGTCCTTGGCGCGCATCAGGCTGGCGGTGCGGCGCTCGACCAGCCTGAGCAGTTCATCGCGATTGTCTTGCAGGGCCAGCCGATCGGTTTCGCGGCGGTCAATGTCACTGAGAATCGCCCGACGCATATCGTCCAGCGCGTGGGCCACGGTGTCGATTTCGTCTTCGTGGGTATGCCGACGCTTGTCCAGGTGCAAGGGCTCGTGCCAGTCACCGGCGGCGATGCGCCGGGCAAATTCGGCCATGACTTGCAGGTGACGGGTGACCAAGCGGTAAAACAGCCCCGACAACGCCACCGCCAGACCGCAAAGGAACACGCTCATCCACAACAGGCTGGTCAAACCGGTGGCGTACAGGCGCTGATGCACCGCACCCAGATCGGTGCTGACTTCTAACTGACCCAAGTGCCGGGAAGGCCCGGTCGGCGGTTGATAATCCAGTTCAAAACGCTCGATGCGTAATGGCCCGATCGGTTCGGGATTGCCTTGCAGTAGATCAAAATCGGGGCTGGTCAGGTGTACCCGCGCCACGTCGGAAAAGTCCACCAGCCCCCGCAGCTGCACGTTCAATTGTTCCTGGTTCAAGTCCCAAAGACTGCGCTCCAGACTGGCCAGATAACCGGCACGAATCAGCTCCATGCGTGAGTCAATGTCGCGCATTTCGCGGCGGTACTCGAAGTACAGCTGCACGGTGCTCGCCAGCACGGTGAAACACAGGCTGAACAACAGAATGAACAGCAGCAGACGCCGCAACAGTCCACCGGGCCGGGCGCGGATCATTTGGAATTCGCCGGCAGGTTGATCATGTCGCGGTAGGTGACTTCGCTTTCATTCAACAAACGCTCGACCTCCCCGGTATCGACCATGCGTTTCAGTTGCTCATCGATGTCCGGCATGCGCTTGGCCAACGGCGACTTGCGCGACACAGCCACCCGCAAATAGTCGACGCTCAAGGCATTGGGCAGCGCGACGATGTCTTTCGCGCCCGGCAGATTCTCGACGTAAAGCTGCCCGGTGCGCCGTTCCGAGGTGATGAAATCAATTCGCCCGCGAATCAGTTTGCCGAAGTTCTGGCCACTGTCAGAAACCCATTCGATGTTCTGGTGTTGGGCGACCAAACGGTCGAAATCCACGCCGTAACTTTCACCGAACAACAACCCGCCACGGTAATTTGCCAGGTCCTCCAGACGCTCGAATTTCACCGGGTGCTGACGATTGATGAACAACGCAACCTCCTCACGCAACACCGGCACCGTCGAAAAAACCATGCTCTGTTCACGTTGCGCGGTGCTGTAGGCCAACACCACATCGACCCGGCCTTCGGCGGCGTCGAGCAGGCAGCGTTTCCAGTTACCCAGCACGATGATGTCGACGTCGTAGCCCAGTCGCCCAAAAAGGTTTTTCACCACACTCGGGGCCAGGCCGCGCACGTGTTTGCCGTCACTCCAGGAGATCGGCGGGTACACCGGATAGTCGCAGTAGCGAACTGTTTCCACCGCCATCGCGCTGTTCGCGGCCAGTGCCCACAGCAGGCCAAGCACACGCAACATCGGGCTCAGGCCGCCACGCTGGCGGTAAACAGGTAACCGGCGCCGTGAATGGTAATGATCAACTGCGGCTCGGCCGGGTCATCATGCAACTTGCGGCGCAAGCGTCCGACCAGCACGTCGATGGAGCGGTCGTTAGGCACCCATTCGCGATTGCGGATCTGGTCCATCAGTTGATCGCGGCTCAAGGTGTGGCCACTGTTGCGCAAAAACACGCTGAGCAACTGGTATTCGCCGTGGGTCAGCAGGGTTTCGCTGCCCGTCTGGTCGATCAACCGTCGGCGGTCCGTGTCCAGCGCCCAGGTGGCGAATTGTTTGACCGGTTTGGCGATGGCCGCCACTGGTTGAGGGATTTGCGCATGACGAACCCGGCGTATCAGGTTTTTTGCCCGCGACACCAGTTCGCGCGGGTTGAGCGGTTTGATCACATAGTCATCCGCGCCGCATTCAAGGCCGACGATGCGGTCGATTTCGTCGTTGCGCCCGGTGATCAGAATGATCCCGACTTCCGAGCGCACCCGCAGCTCCCGGGTCAGGGTCAGGCCGTCCTTGCCCGGCAGGCGGATATCGAGCATTACCAGATCGACCGTCTGGCTCGCCAGGAAAGTTTCGGCCAGCTCCGCCGTGGCGGCGCAATGCACCTCATAACCCTCTTGGGACAAGTAGGCCTGCAGCAGTTCGCGTATCAGCGGATCGTCGTCGACGATCAATACCCGAGGAGTCATCGCATGGTGTCCCGCGTATGCCCGAAGGCGTATTTCTTATTAGAGTGTTTTGTTGCATTGGCGCCAGAGAGTATCGACAGCTGAACGACCGATCAACAACCCGTCGTCTGGACGCAAAACCGTTGGCGACCACCGGCCTGCAATCCGTCGACCCAGGCCTCGCAAATCTGGATGCCCTGCTCCGGCGTGAACGTGCCGGGATTGAGCCCCGACTCCAGCCACAAGCCGTCGAGCAATGCGCTGAGGCTGATGGCGGCCAGATCGGCGTCGAAATTTTCCCAGCTTTCTTCCTGCGCTAATTCGGTCAGTACCTTGCGCAAAATGCCGCGGTACTCGCCATAGGAATGCTCGTGCGCAAGATTGATCGACTCCGCCGTGCGTACCGCGCCCCAGAACGCCAACCAGGCATCGATCAATTGCGGATCGAGCAATTCGGCGGAAAACGAGCCGCGGAAGAACGCCGACAGACGCTCGCGGGCGTTGGGTGCCGCGTGTGCCATGGCGTCGCGCAGCAAGCTCATGACGCGGCCGGTAATCGCCCGGTAGGCCTCGGCCACCAGTTCATCCTTGCCGGAATAGTGATGGCTGATCAGCCCGACCGAGACGCCCGCCTCGGCGGAAATCTTACGGATCGAGGCGCCCTGGAAGCCATGGCGCTTGAGGCACACCAGCGTCGCCTCGATCAGATTGGCCTTGCGCAACTCCGGCTCCATGCGGGAAAAACGGGCTTCCTGACTCATGCGCGACACTCTCCGTGGATCAATCGTTAGGGACGCGGTGGGTTAATCCGCGCGCTGAACGACTGTACAGCAAGAGGGTGGCAAGTCTCTAGTCGGTTGCATGGCTCTGAGACCGTGTCGCGCCCATCGCGAGCAGGCTCACTCCTACATTTGATCTGTGTAAACCGGCTATGGATGCCCGACACACAAAACCCTGTGGGAGTGAGCCTGCTCGCGATGGGGCCAGCCCACCCAGTACAGAGCCAAAGGTCAATCCCGATAACCCGGCGCCACCCGATCAAGCAGGCGCAGCATCGCAGCCCACGCCAATTGCATAGCATCCGGGTCGCTCAACTCGCCTTCGTCCAGCGGCCGGCCAGGGTCGTTGAACTGACGTTCGGTGTGTTCACAAACCTGCGCCGGCGGCAAAACCAATTCACCGGCCGCTTGCGCGGCAAGCTGGATTTCGCAGGCTTTTTCCAGGTAGTACATGCGCAAAAAGGCCTGGCTGACGGTGTCACCCACGGTCAGCAAACCGTGGTTGCGCAGCATCAACACCGGTTTGTCACCGAGGTCTTGAACCAGACGCTGCTGCTCACTCATGTCCAGCGCCACGCCTTCATAGTCGTGGTAAGCAACCCGGCCATAGAACTCCATCGAGATCTGATTCACCGGCAGCAACCCGCACTTCAACGCAGCGACTGCACAACCGGATTTGGTGTGGGTGTGCAGCACGCATTGCGCGTCCTCACGAGCCCCGTGAATAGCGCTGTGAATCACAAACCCCGCCGGATTCACCGGATACGGCGACGGCTCAACGGCCCGGCCATCCAGGCCGATCTTCACCAGATTGGACGCGGTGATTTCATCAAACATCAGCCCATACGGATTGATCAGGAAGTGATGCTCAGGCCCCGGCAGACGCACCGAGATGTGGGTGAAGATCAGATCGGTCATGCGAAAGTGCGCGATCAATCGGTAACAGGCGGCCAATTCCTCGCGCAGGCGTTGCTCGGTGGCGCTGCGCTGAGAAAACGTGGCGATCTCGTTCATTATTTTTAAGTCTCCAGGCTGATCGACTGGGCGAAACAGTAAGGCTGGACGCGCTACGACGTCCAGCCGCTTGCGATTACTTGCTGGCCCAGGCGTTGAAGCGTTCTTCAAGTTCCTCACCGTGATCAACCCAGAACGCCACGTCCATCGACAGCGCACCCTTCAGGTTTTGCGGCGCGGTGGGCACCCATTGCGCGAGTTTACTGTCCAGTTTCGCGGCAGCCTCGGTATTGGTCGGACCGTAAGGGATTTGCTCCACATACTTGACCTGTGCATCCGGCTGATTGGCGAAGGCGATAAAACGCTTGGCCTGATCGACATGTTTGGAGCCTTTGATGATCGCCCAATAATCCATGCCATACAGACTGCCCGGCCACACCAGGTCGAGATGACTACCGCTTTGCGCAGCTGCGGCCACACGTCCGCTGTAGGTGGAGGTCATCACCACATCTCCGGCCGTCAGCCATTGCGCCGGTTGCGCGCCGGCTTCCCACCACTGGATGTAGGGCTTGAGTTCGGTAAGTTTGGCGAAGGCGCGGTCGACACCCTGCGGCGTATTCAGTACGGAATACACGTCCTCGACCTTCACGCCGTCGGCCAGCAAGGCGAATTCCAGGTTGTACACCGCACGTTTACGCAGGCCGCGCTTGCCGGGGATTTTCTGTACGTCCCAGAAATCGGCCCATGACGTCGGGGCCTGCGCCAGCTTCTGCGTGTCGTAGGCAATCGCCACGCTCCACACCAGCGCCGCCGAACCGCACGCCTGCGCGGCATCGGGAATCAATTGCTCGGCACGGCCGAGTTTGGTCCAGTCCAGTTTCTCGTACATGCCTTCGTCGCACCCGCGCATAAGGTCTGGGCCTTCGATCTGCACCACGTCCCAATCGGCATTGCCGGTGTCGACCATCACTTTGATCCGAGCCATCTCGCCGTTGTATTCGCTCTGGATAAGCTTGCTGTGATCCGCGACGCTGAATGGTTGGAAGAACGCCACATCCTGAGCCTTTTGGCCGGCACCGCCGTAACCCACCACCACCATGTCCGGCGCTGCCTGAGCGCTGCCCAAGCCCATGGCCAGGGACAGCATCAAGGGATAAAAACCGTGCTTGAGCGTGTTCGATTTCATCAGTGGTTCCTCTTGCGGGTGCCATGCGACTCAATGCCGCCGTGACCCCTTTTTATTGTTGTGAGGTTCGCCCCAGGTGCAGGCGCCAAATGAATCTACTTCGAGCGCAAGTAAAAAAACAAGTTGATTTTTTACTGAAGGTAAATTTCTATAGGCAAATAATAACAACGCCGAAAACCCGGCCTTTCGGCTTCAGCCCGCCTGGAGTACCCGCACCATGCCGTCCACTTCCGCCGCCTTTGCACACCTGTTCGAACCCTTGCAGTTGCGGGGAAAACGCCTGAAAAACCGCATCATGTCCAGCGGTCACGACACGTCGATGCCCACCGACAATTTGGTCAACGAGCAACTGATCGCCTATCACTCCGCGCGAGCCGAAGGCGGTGTCGGGCTGATTGTGCTGCAAGTGGCCGGGGTGCATGACAGCGCGCGATACACCTCGCACGTGCTGATGGCCACAGACGACGCGTGCATCGAGGGTTATCGAAAAATCGCTGACAGCTGCCATGCTCACGGTACGGTAGTGCTGTCACAGATTTTCCATCCGGGGCGGGAAATCATGGAGTCCAGCGATGGGCTGCTGGCGGTCGCGTATTCACCTTCGGCGGTGCCCAACGAGCGCTTTCGGGTGATGCCGCGTGCGCTGGATCAGACGATGATCGATGAGATCGTCACCGGTTATGGGGCTGCGGCCCGACGTCTGTATCAGGCTGGAATCGACGGTGTGGAAGTGGTGGCCAGCCATGGTTACCTGCCGGCGCAATTCATCAACCCGCGGGTCAATCGTCGCACCGATGGCTACAACGGTGAACTGGAGCAGCGTCTACGCTTTCTGCGCGAAGTGATCGCCGCCGTGCGCGCCAACACCGATGAGCACTTCATCATCGGCTTGCGCATCTCCGCCGACGAGCGCGATCCCGAAGGGTTGACCGAAGATGAATCCCTGGCCGCCGTGCAATCGCTGCAACCGCTGCTGGATTACGTGCACATCGTCGCGGGTACCTCGGCCTCCTTGGGTGGCGCGGTGCACATCGTGCCGCCGATGGCGATCGAAGCGGCCTACCTCGCCAAGGAAGCCGGCACGTTCAAGGCCAGTCTGTCGATTCCGCTGTTCGTCACCGGGCGCATCAACCAGCCACAGGAAGCCGAACTGATTCTGGCGCGCGGTCAGGCTGACGTCTGCGGCATGACCCGCGCCCTGATCTGCGACCCGCAAATGCCCAACAAAACCGACACCGGCCACGTCGAAGATGTGCGGGCCTGCATCGCCTGCAATCAGGCATGCATCGGCCACTTCCACAAAGGCTTGCCAATCTCCTGCATCCAGCATCCCGAAACCGGGCGCGAACTGATCTTCGGACAACGGCAACCGGCGAAGCAACGTAAACGCATCATGATCGCGGGCGGTGGGCCCGCAGGCATGAAAGCCGCCGCCGTTGCCGCCCAGCGCGGACACGACGTGACCCTTTACGAAGCCAGTTCGCAACTCGGCGGCCAAGTCTTGCTCGCGCAACTCTTGCCCAAGCGTGCGGAATTCGGCGGCGCCAGCACCAACCTGCAACGCGAAATGGAACTGGCCGGCGTGCGCGTCGTGCGCAACACCCGCGTCGACCGGGCACTGGTGGAACGCGAACAGCCAGACATGGTAATCGTCGCCACCGGCGCCGAACCCTATTGGCCGGCGTTCGAGCGCGGCGGTGAATTGCAGGTGGTAGACGCCTGGCAAGTGCTGCGCGACGAGGTGCAAATCGGCCGTTCCGTGGTGGTGGTCGACTGGCGCTGCGACTGGATCGGCCCCGGCATCGCCGAACGCCTGGTCCGCGCCGGACATCAAGTGCAACTGGCGGTCAACGGCACCCATTGCGGCGAAAACCTGCCGCTTTACGTGCGCGATCAACTGGCCGGCGAACTGCACAAACTCGGCATCCCGATCACCCCCTACGCCCGCCTGTATGGCTGCGACGACAACACCGTCTACCTGCAACACACCGCCAGCGGCGAACCGATGCTCTTCGAAAACATCGACACATTGGTGCTCTGCCAAGGCCATCAACCTGTCGATACCCTCGGCGCAGAGTTGCAAGGCCTTGTGGAGTTTCGCCGCATCGGCGACTGCCTCGCCCCACGCACCGCCGAAGAAGCCATTTACGAAGGTTTGAAAGTCGCGTGGGAGCTTTAAGGCTGTTTATACTCCGGGGTTTTGACAGATCCCGGTTTGGAGCACGCCATGAGCAACAGCAGCAAGATGCAGCCTGCCACCGGCGCGCCCATACAGGACAGCGCCACTGCTGAGCCGCACTTCCTCGGCACCCGGATTCGTGGCCTGCGCAAACGCCGGGGCATGACCCTGGCCGAACTGGCGCAGATGAGCGAGTTGACGGCGGGGTACATCAGCCAGCTAGAACGCAACCTCGCCTATCCCTCCATCCCTGCCCTGTTCAACATCGCCCGGAGCCTGGGCGTGACCATTCAATGGTTCTTCGCCAGCGAAACGCAAACGGCGCCGGAAGATGACGGCATTGTCGTGCGTAAAAATACCCGGATGAGCGTGCATTACGAAGACGGCATTGTGGATCATCTGCTGACGCCGCAGCCGAATCGGCAGTTGGAGATGCTGCACTCGCGGTTTCCTCCGGGGGCTTATAGCCAGCAGAGTTACAGTCATGAAGGCGAAGAGGCTGGGTATTTGCTGTCGGGGAGTTTTGAGCTGTGGGTGGGGGAACGGCATTTTTTGCTGGGTGAAGGGGATAGTTTCAGCTTTTCCAGCCAGGAACCGCATCGGTATGGGAATCCGGGGGATGTGGATGCGGTGGTGATTTGGGTGGTTACGCCGCCTACGTTTTGAGCGTTTGGCATTGGCTGCCCAATGTCAGCTCACAGACTCTTCTGTTGAGCTGAATCGTCAGTAGACAGGATGAGTGGCTGCGCTACCAGCTCCGAATCGGTATCAGCCTTCTCTTGAGGTTGGGATCTGGCGGTGACAAAAGGGGCTGCTAATCGCCGCACACCTCTTTCAATGAATGTGAGGAGGCCAAAGGTGATGAAGCCGAAGATCAGCCCGACAACCAGAATACTCAACGGGTGGATTTGCTCTGCGTCAGAGCCGTCCATCATGTAGAAAAAAGCCTGAACACCAACGGCCACACAGGCCGCTACGGCTGCTATCAGCTTCACAGACAACCAAAGCCGTTGCCATTTGTTCATTCTTCCTCCGTCATCCGGGCATTTGCTGTGTATTGCATGATAGCTAATGACGTGGATTTGCCTTGTTTTCTCAATTTGGAATGGTGCTTTGGTTCTCGCTGAGCGGGAGCGATACCGGATTGGTGGACTTTAGCGACCGTCAGTCAGTATTGCGTGCTACCCGGGCCGAGAGTTTGGCACGCGTATCCAGATAATCAGTGACGGCCTCTTCGAAGGCTTTTCGAAGCTCCCGTACTGACTCGCCATGAAAGCCAACGATATCCTTGAGGCCCGCGATGTGGCCGACAAACAGGCTGTCTTCGTCGCTGTATTCAATTCGGGCTGCATAGCCTTGGTAACTCATTACGTTCATGGGGTGACTCCTGCTTGTTCAAGGAAAGCCCGCGCATCACGAACTAGGTAGGGTTTTGCTTCTGGCGTTCCGGTTTTGCACGATTACCAGACTATCCGGGTGACTCTTGATGAAGTTGTAGGCAAAATCCGAGAGTTGCGTAAGGGGGTACGCTTGCTGTGCTTTTGAGCAGGTTGCCACCTTGTTGGCCATATATTCGGCGGGATACTCTCCAGTCGTCGCTGAACATTCAGCGATCGGGCTTGGTAACCCGTCGAGTTACGCAACAGCGCTTCCTTCACAGTTTCTGGCAGTCTTACGCCTGCGAACTTGTGTTATGGCGGCTGTGCGTGGGACGCCTTCTGGCGTGCCGGTTTCCTTGACTCCCGGTTTACCAACCTGCGCGCAGCTGCCACCCATTCGCTTGGTAACGAAAGTGGCAGCTCCTTATGTCAAGGAGTTGGACAAATGCACACTGTAAATCCGAACAAACCTGGTCTTTTCTCTCCGCGCGACTCCATGTTGCGTAATGCTCCATCGCTCGCCCTCTTCCAAAACCGCCCCCTCACTGGAGGTGGAAAATGACCGAACCTGCAGAAGCAAAAACGATCGGCTTCACCCCCATTTATTGCTCAGACAATGCAATGTTCCACGTAAGCGCGGGAGTGCCCGTCAGTACTGCATTAGCACAGGCCTCGGATTTCCTGTTCCTGGCCAAGGCACTCACAGAGGACGCAGCTTATGCAAAAGACACCGACCGTCATGCTTGGGCTGCACACTATTTGACGGCGATGGGAAAAGCGCTGATCGATGATGTGGTGAAGGCGGTTTCGCCACGACCTGTTTGGAAGAGCGAAAAGACAGCAAATTAGTGGCTCGTCATTCTGAGTATTCGCCCGAGATATCAGGGGCCTCCAACTCTGGTTGAAAGCGCAGCTAAAAATGCCCTGAACGAAACCCCAAAAACGAAAAAGCCCCGTAACTTTTCAGTTACGGGGCTTTTTCTATGTAATGGCGGAGAGATAGTCCCCCGCACTGGCATCCTAAATTTTCCGAACAAATCCGTTACACGTAGATAATACTAGGCCATGCACCTAGTATCCGTCCATTCCTGTCCGACGCCACCTCATTACTTCCTACACCTTGTGGGGGAACAAATGGGGGAACCGTCTCGACATCATAAACGTCAGCACGGTGAAAGATCATGGGAAAACTAAATCCCAAACAAGTTGAAAACGTAACCGAGGCCGGTACATACGAAGACGGCGAAGGATTGCGCCTGGTAGTAAAAGCAAGTGGGAAAAAGTCTTGGGTACTGCGGTTTCAGCTCGCGGGAAAACGCCGCGAGATGGGCCTAGGCGGCTTTCCTGATGTAACGCTCAAGGAGGCGCGGTCGAAGGCTGTAGATCAAAGAAAACTGCTTCAGCAGAAAATCGATCCACTCACGGAGCGTGACGCCACTCGCCTTGCACAGCAAAAAGCCGAACAGGCTCAGAAGGCTAAAGCGATAACCTTCAAGTCGGTCACCCTTGATTACATCGCTGCTCACCGTGCGGGCTGGAAAAACGCAAAACATGCTCAGCAGTGGGAAAACACTTTAACCACCTACGCCTTCCCCATTCTGGAAAATTTGAACACGGAAGACGTGACTACTGAACACGTGCTCCATGTACTCACCCCCATTTGGCAATCAAAATCAGAAACAGCATCTCGCGTGCGTAACCGCATCGAAATGGTGCTCGATGCCGCGAAAGCCAGAGGTCTGCGCGAAGGAGAAAATCCAGCCAGATGGCGCGGACATCTTGATAAGCTGCTTCCACCACGTTCGAAGGTCAAGGTTGTTGTTCACCATCCTGCACTGCCGTGGTCTGAGATACCTGCCTTCATGAAAGAAATCGCGAAGCACGATGATCTCAGCTACAAAGCAATGCAGCTGACTATTCTGACGGCCTGCCGGACCAACGAAGTTCTAGGGTCTACCTGGACCGAGTTCGACTTGGAGAAGAAGGTATGGAGAATTCCCCCTCACAGAATGAAAGCCGCAAAGGAGCACCGAGTACCATTGAGCGATGCGGCTTTGAGCGTACTGAAGGGCTTAGCTCAGATAAGAAGCAATTCCTACGTGTTTCCGGGAGCACGAGAAGGTAGGCCTTTATCCAACATGTCGATGCTGATGGCTCTACGCCGTATGAAACGTGAAGACCTGACCATGCACGGCTTCCGCTCAACATTTCGAGACTGGGCTGCTGAGTCGACGAACTATCCTCGGGAGGTGTGTGAACAAGCATTAGCGCATGTACGTCAGGACAAAGCCGAAGCGGCATATTTTCGAGGCGATTTATTTGAAAAACGCCGAGCTATGATGACGGATTGGGCAAGCTTCATAAATTCATGCCCAAATCAATAACCCTTTCTTACGAAAGCTCATCAGTTGCCACGTTGGCACCATTCAAAGACCAGCAGACAAAATGAAAGAAACGAAACCTGCACTCTTTTCACCGATCCAAATCACAATGAGCACGAATGAAAACATAGGCAGCACCACAGTCGATAAAGCCATCGCTAGAAACCACGACATGCTTTTGGATAGTTTTTTCCATCCACTACTTGGGCTCGAAGAATATAAGAAACTACTGGAGGACATCCGCGCAATCACAGACAACCCCGCACTGCAAGCCGAGTTGGAAATTCGCTGGATGGACGAAGACAGTCAGCAGAGTGAAAAAATCAAGACACTGCTGCAAGACGCAAGATATGCCTGCCTATACCTCGAACTGGCAAGAGCCGCTGAGACACATAATGACCGCGACCGCGCTTGGGCCTTTACCTGCTATGCAAGTGTGATGGTTGGTGAGGTTACAGAAAAATCAGCGGCGGTCATCAACAAGATGAACAGAGATGCTCGCTCAATCCAAAACAGTAAAAATGCCCAAGGACGAAACAAGGCCACCTTACAGGTCAAAGAAGAAGTAGCAAGGCTGCTTGAGGAGAAACGACCTGAAGCAGGGTGGCCATCCAAGGAAAAAGTCGTTACCGGTCTTGAAACACCTTTAACTGGGTTTATCGAAAAAAATAATATCCTGGGTATACGCATCTCAAATATTGATACATGGCTAAAAGAATGGCTCCGTGGAGACGAACTCGTTAATCCTGCCTGGGAAAAGAATAAGCATGCAAATGCGTGATGAACTATAGGAGTTTAGGTTATCACAAGGGCGGTACTGACCTACGGCCCTCAGTACCGCTGAGAGCCGTAGATGGCACTCCCCTATGCCGCGCACACGCGGTCAGTGGGAGCAACCCTTGGCCTACCGCGAGAGTCTTTCTGACGCGGTCGTTCCATCTTCCCCATGCCTCGCCCAGTGGTTTGAAGCTTCATGTAGAGATCGGTCTTGGTCAGATAGGGCACCGCCAAGCTGGTCAGTGAGTCCCGCATCAGACTATCCGCGTTGTGGACCATGCCGATGCCACAGCTCTTGTAGCGCGATTTGTCCGCGTTGCAGTTGTAGTACAACCCACGACCTTTCGTGACAACATTCGTCCAATATTTGCCTATCAGGAGGGCTTTGGTAATGTCCTGTCGGACCTTCGAACCATCGAAGAAAAATATCATGTGGTAGTGGAAACCCTTCTCCGCCCCATGCTCCAGCTTCCAGATATAACCCACCATGTCATCAAATAATTTGTTCGACCTCGAGTTCTGTAACAAGTGTTCGCGATCCCGCTTGGCTTCCGCCTGTGTCGTCTTGGCGTGCTGCTTTTGGTAGCTCAAGTCAACTCTCACCACCAGTAGCCTAGAATAGTGTTCAAACAGCGCATCAACGTACGATGTCAGTTCCTTGTAGTTTTTATTGCTTGATCGCTGGTAGTTCTTAAGCTTGCCCTGAAAGGCTTTGGAGCTAGCCTCCTGTCGAATGCTGTCAACACACGAGTTCAGTTTCTGAACGAGGGGCACGATATCCTCGCTACCCCTGTGTATGGCACGCAACTGGTTAATACTTAGGCCAAACGCCTCAACCTGCTTGACCATCAATGCGATATACGGCTCGAACGTGTAAAGGCTCCGCAGCCCTTTATCTTGAGACACATTCATTTTTAACAGCTTGTACAGGAAGGCTCCCGGAATATTGCGTCGTAGACTAACCTCAGTGTCTCCCTTCGTATCATTCAGGCTATAGGCATCCCCCTCGGTCTTGATAAGTTTTTGAACCCATACCGATGCTAGCTTCAGTTCACTGACTAAGCCGATATCCAGCTCACCCTGTACGTCGCCATCGCCTGTTTCGATGCGACACTTACTCAGGAGCGCAATCTCGCGCTCATCCTTCAATACGTTTACACACCCCTTCATACCTTCAAACACTCAACAAGTCTGATGAATTACTGATTGACTTGCTTGGATCAAGTCAATCCCCTCCCCCTGCGATATCTACTAGACACACATCTCTTTACTAAATGAGTGAGTGTTGGGAATACTCAATAAATGGGCATTGGTAATACTAATAACATATAAGCCAGAAATATTAGGGCAAGCCGATCCCGATCAAAGCACTGCCAGTAGCACACCTCGCTATAAAACTACGGATTAAAACGCTATACGGAGTTGGTGTTCGAATTCAGTTCAAAAAGGCCAGAGAAATTTCAGCCTACTCACCGGTGAAGAGGCCGTCGAATGATCAGCACGCCTCCTTAGCAGACATGCGCTGCTCAATCCACGTGGTGATTTCGGAGTCGATCCAGCCAATGGCCGCAGCCCCCAGCTTGATCGGTTTGGGGAACGTAGCGTCGTACCTCGGCGACTGGACGTCCATGCGGTCATAGATCGTTGACCGCCCGAGGCCGATACGCTCGGTCAATTGCTTGAGACGTACGATCCTCGGGTAGAAAACAGTTTGGGTATTGGTCACTTTCCTGCTCGTTATGTATTTGGGAGTGATGCAACTTTAGGCCGTGTTCGCTCCAACAAGAATACCGGCAGCGGCAAGTATTTTTTCCCTGAGCATGGGCAACGCGTCTCGAACGTAGGAGCTCACTACCTGCATGACGTTTGCGGGAGCGGCCCCAACCACCTTTCCGCCATCGACGTAGCCTGACGCACTACACCCTCTGGCGTCTGGTTTGCGAAAAGATCCTGTCGCAATGTTCGGGGCTAAGCTCCGCAACTTCGTTCTATTTTTTGTCGGTGTTGATCCGGCTGGAGGGGCAAGATGATCGCGGAGACCGAACACATCATTAGCTATTGGAGTAATTTCCCATTCGCGAGCCGATAAGGCAGAATCCCTCTACGAACACCTGCCCCCCCCCAAAAAAAGCGCTTTCTGGCCCGGAAGAACTAACTCCGTAGGGTTTAAGAACTAACTCCGTATGGCGGTTAACTGACAAATTTCGCCCCCTCACCTACAAACGATATTGAAACTCATTTAAAACCTTCGTCACAACACTGAATATCCCTCATGGAATCCAACCCCATGTCATTTCAGTGCCCTTGCTGTACCTCCAGAAAAATTGCTTGCCTACAACCGACCATGAAATCGGCTGCGCCTGTGGGCACCATCAGCAGTCCTTCGCGAGGGCGGAGCGAGCACTTGTCGAAAGCCTAATGTGCCGTGACGCTGCACTATGCACCGAACCTGCATTCGCCAAAAATGCAGCGTGACTTATGCCCTGGGCTGCTGCGACCGAGAAGCCATCGGCTGGGTGGCCCGCCCCGTACTACATACGCGACACGCCGCCTCCTTGCTGAGGGATTTGTTCTCGGTATAGCCATCGTAGACGCCCTCAGGGCGCGCCTGTGATGCACGGTAAAATATCAAGTACATCCCTTCGAGGGCGCGCCAGGCAGAGCTGGACGAATAATTGGTACCGCGATTCCGGTATTAGCTAATGTACATACTTCCAACCCTAGGACTCGAACTTCGCTGTCTCAATAAAGCAGCTCAGCAGTCATGACAACAATGTAGGTGCACCAAGTAAATTGTCAGCAACGAAGTGGCGGTTTTTCCATCGCTGTTCATTCACTTGTCCAGCGACACCGCCTGCACAATCCTTTCGAACTCAACTAGCACGTCGGGTTGATTTTGGGTGAGGAAACGGATGACCGCGTCGTTATCCAGTAGCTTCACTAGATAGCCCTGGGCTAGCACAAGATTGAGCACGTCTTGACCGTAGGATTGCTCGACCAGCTTGAACTGTCCTTGCAGGTTTCCCATTTCACGTTCCATTTTGGCCATCTGCTCGGGCGTTGCGCCACCGAGCTTGCGGGGCTTGGCATCGCCCACCAAAAGGTTGCTTGGCGTGGCGGCCATGAGTGCCTGAGCGTAGGGCACAGTGATATTGTTAATGGCCACCATTAGCTCCACGCACTCCACCTGCCTGGTCGGTTTGAGTTTGCGCAACACCGCTCCGATTTCGGCGGAAAAGTGCTGATCCTTAAGCATCTCGGCCGCTTCAACGCATACGCCATCCAGCAGATTCATTTTCTTGATGATGAGACTGATGTCGACGTTCAACGCCTTGGCGAGCCTGGCCGGTGTCACGCCGCGCTCGACCGCACGCCGGATCATGAAGTGCTCTTGAATAGTGGAAAGACGATTGATCCGGTTGTTATAGGTGTAGGTCTCATCGTCTACGGCGACCAAGCACGGCGCATCGATAAAGCCCAATTGCTTGAGCACCAACAAACGAATGTGCCCATCCAGCAACGTATGCTGGCTAGATTGATTGTCGGCCTTGCTGACCGTCAGTGGCTCGATTAATCCGACGGCATCAATCGACGACTGAATCTGCTTGAATTTTTTAGAGCCGATCAGCCCTTTAGGAACCTTGCGCGAGGGCAGGATCAGATCCAACGAAACTGATAGTGGCTGCGGAACAAAACCAAGGGGCAATTGGCTCACGTCGTATGGGCTCCTATCCAAACTCGCTCGGCGAGGTATTTCGGTAGCGTATCCAATCCTTCAGCACGCAGCAGGTTGGTGAAGTTGTCATCGGACAGCAACTGGCGCAGGGCCTCGATCACAAAGAGCAGCCGCTGTTGAGCGAACTCGGCCTTTTTGACCATGAGTTTTTGCCGCTCGACCTCTTTCTGGTAGCTACGGATAAGGCTGGATGAGGTGACCTCACCCGCCTTACGCGGTGTACCACGCGCAATGGATCGCCCCAGTGACCGGCGGCGCTCAATGACCCGACGAGCCTGGATCAGTTGTTTGCCACGCAACTTCCCTGATTCGTAAGCATCTTGCAGGGCGGCCTGTACCTCCGTATCACTGCCTGCCCCCGCGATAGCAAGAGCGGCATTCAGCGGAATACGCCCGCTTTCGACCGCCACCAACAGGCGCTCCTCACCACTTTTGAGCAACTGAAGAATGCCATAGACATAGTCGGCGCTAAGGCCAGTTTTCTGGGCAATGGTCTTTTTGTCATAGCCTTGGTCACGTAACCGCTCGATACCTGCTAGCAACTCCAGAGGTCGGCATTGGCGGCGTGCAATATTCTCCGCCAGGCTCATAAGAAAGGCGTCCTCGTCGCTGACGCTCACCACCATTGCGGGAATTCTGCTTTCGCCCAACGTTTTATAGGCTTTGAGCCGTCCTTCACCGCAAATCAGTAGGTAACGCTCTGATCCATCTGCGTCGGAGCGAGGGGTCACGGTGATCGGCTTCTTTAGACCGATGTTTTTGATGTTGCCGACGATCTCGTCGAAAACCCGTCCGTTTCGCTCTCGCGTATTCAGTACCTCAATGAATTCGAGCGGAATCATTTTCAGTTCGCTGGACAGATGCTCCTTGCTCATACCGCCCTCCTGATACGTGCGCGTGCGGCCATGCCGTAGAGATAATCCAGACTGTCAAAGCGATAACTCTCAAATTCAATTCCGTTGTGATCGGCAAGATTGAAACCCTGCTGACCGAAGTCCAACCGTGGCAGTAGGTAATAGTCGAGCGGCGCCTGATTGGTGTCGTCCAGACGGACGGCGACCGTAATGTCAGGGGCCAGGCTGGTATCGAAGCGAACCTTCCAGCGCCTGCGTCCGCTGTCCAGCGACTGGCAACGAGACAGGACCAGAGAGATGCTAAATTCCCGATTGACCGTCAATAGGTCGGTCGCGGGATCGCGCTCGATCAATCCACCGATATCGGAAATCACGTGTTCGGTCTGACTGACGATTTCCGGATGTAGCCTTCGCAAAAATCGATTGATCTCAAGGAAGCGATAGTCTCGATCCGGCGTGAATCCTACGACCTGGTAGGCACTGATCAAACTACCAAACCGGTGGATATAAGCCGAGGCCGATGGCATCCCCTCTGTCTCGTCAATGATGAGGCCCGAAAGGAAGCCGCGATGCTGGTAAAGATTGCGTAGTTTCTCGATCAGCTCTTCATTGCTGAACCGACGCGCCCGGGCGCGCAGGATTCCTTGGGCGGTATAGAACGCCTCCGGTGACACGATGGCCTCGAAGGCCCCTTCCTTCTTGATCCACATATCCGGCTGGTTGGTGACCCGGTGTTTTTTGAGTTTGAAGGAAATCTTGTTGTAGACATTGTTACCGATGTATTTTTCATTGCTCAGCACTTCGCGCACAGTGGCCCGTGTCCAGTCCCGTCCCAAATCGGTGTGTATGCCACGGTTGTTAAGGCGGGAGGCGATTTCGGATTCCGGCAACCCTTCATCGATGAACCAGCGATAGATCTGGTTCACCGCCTGCACTTCGGCGTGAGGCCCAGGCATCAAGATCACTCGGTCGGTTTGCAGGCTCTTGTGCTCGCCCCTCGCCAACTCACTTTTTATTAAGCCAGCCTGATCGATAAGGACTCGCCGCAGACCGTAACCCGCAGGTCCCCCTTGGCGAAAGCCCAGCTCGATCAATCGACACTGGCCCGCGAACACCTTGGCCGACAGCTCCCGACTGTACTCGCCCGCCATCGCGCGCTTGACGCCTTTGACGATTGTCGAGACTGGAGAGCCGTCGTTTTCAAACTGCTCTGCACAGTAGGCAAACTGAATGCCCGCCCGGCGGCAAATGTACTCGTAATAGGCGCTTTCGTCAGCATCCTGGAATCGCCCCCAGCGACTGACGTCATAGACCAGAATGATCTGGAAGTCTGCCGCTCCAGACTCGACGTCCTTGATCAACTGCTGCAAGGCCTGTCGGCCATCGATGCGCAGCCCGCTTTTGCCTTGATCGGCATAGGTACGGACGATCTGCATTCCGCGCCGTTCGGCATACTCGCGAATCTTGTCAGACTGATTTTCGGTCGAGTACTGCTGGTGCTCAGTCGACATTCTGACGTATTCGGCGGCACGTAATGCCACCGGCCTATCCGCCATCGCAAGTGAAGAATCATCTGATTGCATAGGACCCGATCGCTCGCCGTTATTCGTGTGCTTGCTCTCGGGTCTGCCTTTCACATCTTCGCGTGGGCCTCGGCCAAAGAAAAACCGGCCGAAGCGCAAGTCGTTGAGATAGCTGCCACGCAGCATGATCGAGAACTTATTTGGTTTCGTAATTAGCGCCTGACCCGCGAAATGACCATCACGTCCTATCTTTGCACCCGTCCTTTTTGCACGGGCAATCGATGTTTAATGGAGTGATCTCGACGATCCATGCCTCACTACTGGCCGCGTCACCGTTGGAAATTTGCTCAATTCTGTAGAGCCCGGGGCGCAGCGCCATGCCCCGTGACACGTCCATCTTTGCAAGATCGACTTCCTGCTGCAGATCGTGTTTGGATCGCTGGCGGGATTTGTTTCGGTCGACGTATTCGGGATTGGCTTCCCGATAATTGCGCCAATATTCTGGATGGCGATCCAGCCACGCACGCTGATTGCGGCTCTGGTTATCCCGATAATCAGGATCGGTTTGCATCTTGTCGCGTTGCCAGCGTTGGCGTCGTGCTCGCTGACAGGCTGGTAGCGAACAGTAGGTTTGATTGGGTACTTGTGGACGTTTTTCGAACGCCAGGCCACAGCAAGCGCAGATTTTGTTCGACATCAAAGTTCTCCATATGAAAACTCATATGGGGACTGCTACCCCCCTGTACGCAACTGGCTGGTTCGAAGAGTTTTGTTTGGACTTATTGGTGATAATTAGGGTGCGAGACCTATTTTGAATGGACGAATTAACCCCCGAAATAACAAGCCTTCCAGTTGATGCATTGAAACGAATTTCGCACCTATATCACGACACTGAATATCCCTCATGGAACTCGCCCCATGTCACTTCAGTGCCCTTGCTGTAACTCCAGAAAAATCGCTTCCCTCAGAACAGCCATGACGGTTGGCGCCCTTGTTGGCTCCATCGGAGGAGCGGCACGAGGCGCGAGCTCCGCACTCGCCGGCAGTCAAATCGGGAACACTCTCGGCGCCCTTATCCGCCCGCCTGGCATCAGTATCGGTTCAGTCTCTAGCGCCATCCTCGGTGGACTGGCTGGGGGTGCCGGTGGCTGCGCGCTTGGCGCCCAACTCGGCGAAAAATTGGATCGTCATGTGCTGTCCAACAACCTCTGTTTGGTCTGCGGGCATCGCTTCAATCTGCCTACTTAATCAGCGCACCTTTCAACTTCCCCACACTAATCCGGTCCGCGCTGCGTTCTGCGCAGCGCTTATGCCGACCTGCATCCAAAGGAATCTCTCCCATGGCTCATCTCATCGAACAAATGGCTTACGTTGGCGCTACCCCTTGGCATGGCCTGGGTAGCCGTCTCACCGAAAAACAACCACTGGAAGTCTGGCAGCGTGAAGCGGGGATGGATTGGCAGATCCAGGACAGCCCGGTGCAATTCAAGGCCGAGGCCGCTGGCCATCTGGGAAGCATTCACTCATTCCCGGAACAAAAGGTATTGTATCGCTCCGACACCAAAGCGCCGTTGTCGGTGGTCTCACATCGCTATCAGGTGGTGCAGCCTCGTCAGGTTTTGGAGTTCTACCGAGACCTGACCGAGTTCTCCGGTTACGAGCTGGAAACCGCTGGCGTGCTCAAAGGTGGCCGCAAGTTCTGGGCCCTCGCCAGAACCGGTCAGGCCACGGCACTGAAGGGCGATGATCAGGTCAACGGCTACCTGCTGCTGGCCACCTCTTGCGACGGCACACTGGCCACCACCGCCACGCCCACCACGGTGCGCGTGGTCTGCAACAACACCTTGAGTATTTCCCTGGACGGCGCTACTCACGCCATCAAGGTTCCACACAGCACGCGCTTTGATCCGCGTACGGTCAAACAGCAATTGGGCATCGCCGTCTCGCAATGGGACGAATTCCTGTACCGGATGCGTACCCTCGCCGAACGTAAGGTTCAGACCAAAGAAGCCCTCGGCTTCTTTATGGACGTGCTGTGCGACACCAGCGCCCACTCCCCTATTCCTGATGCATTACCCAACAAGCGGGCAATGGAGAAGGTGCAAACGCTATTCGAAGGGAAAGGCCGAGGCGCGGAACTGTCATCCGCACGCGGCACCGCTTGGGGTTTACTGAACGCGGTGACGGAGTACGTGGATCACGAACGCCGCGCCCGCAACTCGGAGTACCGAATGGATTCCGCCTGGTTTGGCGAAGGGGCGGTGATCAAACAGAAAGCGTTGCATGCAGCCCTGCAACTTGTGGGCTGAGCCCAAGGAGATCCGGGATGAAACTGCACAAGCTCAAAGCCAGTGACATTGCTGGCCAGTACCACATCGACTCGCCCGTCAGCGAAAGCGACATTCTGCGCATGGCTCAGCAGTTGGCCCGTCAACGCCTGGCCAAAGGTCGATTGCTGACCACACCCAGCCAAGTCATCAGCCACCTGCAAGTACTCCTGCAACACTATGAGCACGAAGTGTTTGCCCTGCTGTTACTCGACAGCAAACACCGCGTGCTCGGCTTTCATGAGTTGTTTCGCGGCACCCTGAATGAAGCCAGCGTCCATCCACGGGAAGTGGTGAAGCTGGTGTTGGCGCACAACGCAGCGGCAGTGGTTCTGGTGCACAACCATCCCTCTGGCGATCCCGCGCCCAGCCAAGCAGATCGCCAGTTGACGCAGGCGCTAAAAGCGGCACTCACCTTGGTTGGCACCCGGACACTCGACCATGTCGTGGTCGGCTTGGAAGGCTGTGTGTCGTTCGCCGAAATCGGCTATCTCTAAATTATCCCAGCCGGCAAACCTTCTCCATCACTCACCCGTTAAATTCCCACAACAGGAAAGACGTCCATGACCGTGCTTCGCTTTTTTCTTAAGTTGTTCCTCTTCATTTGCTTGCTCGCCGGTAGCAGCGTGCTGGTGGCAGCCCTCTGCCTGATGGCACGCTTCCCACTTTTGCTCATAACAGTAGCGTTCACTTGTTTGCTGTTCTGGAGATTAATTTCCTCCAAGAGCATCAGAGCCTTCTGCGACATTAACAGGCAACGCGGGATAAAAACTTGAAACCGCGTTGGCCGATCAGAGTCCAGCGTCAACAAACAAATCAGACGGTTTGCACCGCATAGCCGTTGCAATCCGAAGAATGTTGAGAAATGTCACGTTTCTCTCTCCTCGCTCGATCTTCCCCATGTGGGAACGATCAATCCCGGAAGCATCCGCCAGGGCTTCTTGCGAAAGGGCCAGCCCAAGCCGTCGTGCGCGAACTGCCGCACCAAGCTTAACTAAATAGCCGTCTTTATCGAGGTTCGCTGAGATTCTTGCCATGGAAGAAATCGTCGCGCTATGATGCGTTTACAGCCACGGTATTTACGACCCTTTTTTGGTCGCAGCCTTTAAAGCACATTTTTCTTTCGCCGAAAAAATAACTCCACCAAAAACTTAAAGCCTTACTTTTTAGAAGAACTCAGGAACTTTATGTCATGAAATACATTTCTCTACTTGCCGTTTCAGTGGGACTTCTCTCCCTGACTGGCTGCGGCTCCAGCGAACTAGACTTCAGAAATGTTCAAACTTCGAATGGAAAAATATATGAAGGCAAAGCAAACAAACCATTTAGTGGTTTCATTACTAATATCCCTGAAAGCTTCGTCCATACCAGCAGCGGATACAACACGCTCATAAGCAACATGAACGACGCACTAAAAAACATAAAATCCGAAACAAACGCGTTCTGGGGCAAAACCTTTTCTTGTGATGCTGAAGTAAAAGATGGATATATCTCTGGCAATGTCTCTTGTCACAATCAAAAAACGCACAGCCTCCGATACACAGCGCAATACAAAGATGGGAAAATGGATGGCGATATGCAGGTCTTCTCCCTTGATGAAAAACGCACAATAGCAAAAGCTTCGTTTAAAGAGGATTTACTCAACGGCTCAGCTACAATCTTCAGTCCAAACACAGAAAAGCCAGTCCAAGTAAGAAATTACCAAAATGGCAAACCAGATGGCAAGCAAGAAAACTACGACGAAATCACTGGCAATGTCATTTATCGGAATGAATCCAAGGACGGCTTGACGGTAGGAAAAGTTGAAGCATTCAATGCTCAAGGAGCCATCATTAAGCAAATACCCTACGACGAAGGCGTTCCGCACGGGATAGCTTATGAGTGGGACATCAACAACAATAGAATGATAGGGCTTACAACGTTTGATCACGGCGCTAAGACAGGGGAGAGCAAAACTTGGGACCCTGATGGCTCCCTGATTTCAGATTATATTTACAAGCGCAATGCAATTATCGAAGACAAGCTGCACTCAGCGCAGCCCTCCACCAACACATGTCTCACCAACTTTATCGACAACTTTCACAAAGCTAATGGCGATGCTGCAGTAATTAACGCAGACCAGACCGCAGAATGGGAATCTTCTTGCGCCGCAAACAACGATGCACCCTGGACAGAAGAATAACCTGAGTTATAGAAGTTCTTTTAGCTGCGTGCAAAGCGGAGTGTCCAAAGCTATTTGCCAGTGTATCTTGCAAGAACTGGGGGCGAATTACTCATCAACGGCACTTCGCTTGAGCAGATCGGACAAGCTGATCCATGACTTAATCAGCGCCGCGAACGCCTGCCAGAACCGCTCCGCCGGAGAAACGGCTAAACAGCATTTCATACGCAAAAAAGCCTGACGAACCGGCCCACCAAGCGGGCAGCCCTTCAGGCTTTTTTTTGAGTTCCACGAAGATTCTTCCGTTTGTTAAAATCCAAAGCTGCAATCTGACTTCTGAACGACTAGACCTGGTCCTGCCCAGCATTACCGATACTGGGTCCTTGAAAACATCCCATTACAAGCAGCACCCTATTCCCGTTACCGGAAGTTCTGAGGCCTCTCAGAGGGAATGTTGACTGCATCTGAAGGACGCTCTCAAGCAGCCCGCTGCGTAGGGCGCGTAAAATCGGTCGATCTAATGCTAGTACTGGATATCCACCTAATCGTGCAAGGTCATCTGGATCGAGTGTCACCCCGGATTAGCGGCCCTATTGACCGAATACAAACAAAAATACCCTATCAAGATCTTCGGTCACATCAACAATCTGAAGATTTGCCTGAGAAAAGACGTCTACAACTTCTTGAGCAATGCGCTCTTTTACCAGGGGATCCACAGTCGTCTCGCGCCATGTAAGCCGGCAATAAAGACCTTCGTCGGGGACGCGAAGATCCATTGGAATCGGCCCTGTTGGAAAAGTGCGGTGATCAAAAGCGAGACTGAGAGCCGCATTGGGAGAAGAATCCATCAGGTCTTGCAATGCCTGTTGCAAGACTCGGACCTTGGATTCCGATGCGGCAGCCCACGCCCTTTGGGGGACGTAATAGATAAGGAATGACTTACCTTCACGGGCTACGATCCTCTTTTTTTCCGTCTCGTCCCGCATTAGCTTGAAAAGTTGCTGATCCATTATCCTGGTTCCCCCAATGACGTACGTGCCTGAAAATGTTCGCTATCTCACGGAGATGATCATTACAGACACCGAAGCCCTCAGCAAATAGCAACTGAAGATTTAAGCTCAAACCTTAAAAAATCGCTCAAACGCTTGGATTCCGAAATCTCATTATGTGGGATTAACACATACCTCCAAGGCTTGCCTTGAACACTCAGTGAATGCTCACTGGCATGTTTAGCCCAGCGAGCAGCAGCTTCGGCCTTTGCCTTCACATCTTGCGAATCAAGCTCATTGGCTGCCTTGGTTTCTACCAAAAGAACACAATTTTCCGCTTCAACAACAAAATCCGGGATGTACTCCGGCTGCTCAGTTCCCAACTTATAGTAGATCTGGAACTGACCCTTAGCGGGTTTAAACCACTTCAAAGCATCACGTTCGAGGATGACAGCAAAACGACGCTCTGTGTCCGAGTCAAACCTCTGCAGCGGATACAAGCAGCGAGTAAAGCCACCGAAAAGCATCTGCTTGATACGACTAGTCTCGGTAACCGTCTCGCGGAAATGATGAGCGGCATGACCCGCAGTGACAGTGTAATTACAAGGTTTAAGCTCTGTGAAGCCACGACTGATCTGCACTTCATATCCGGTAGCTTCTTCCCAGAAATGTCCAATCATCTCGGCATGAATCAACCTGGCTAGCTCTCCGCCAAAAGTGTCCAGAATCTCATGAAGCTCTGTCTCCGAGTAGCTCTGATCCCGAAAGTGATCAACTGCCTGTCTCGCCAAGTCATACAAAAGCTCTGATTGGGTGAGGTAGTCGACGTCATCGAAGTCGATCAGCTTCTTGACGATATAATCCTCAAGAGATCTCTCGCGAATTCCGCTCTCTCGGCTCATTGTGAACTGATCATTTGTACGTAATTCTTGCCCAACGATCTCACGCTGCCCAGGCTGGAAGTTTGGCAACATTCCAAGCTTGAAAGGATGAAATCCAGTGGTCACATCCCCGGTCGGTACAACCGCGATACGAGGAATATCGATGGTTTGCTGCACCACCATTTCTGTAGTTCTCGCTACAACATACGCAAGATCGATTGCAGGCGTGTTTTCATCAACACCTTCCAACAGACTTCCCTGCGTAGATTTTAGACGCTCAGCGACCTCCGCCAGAATTTTCTGCTGTACTCCAGGCTTCAGTAGGGACTCACTGGTAGGAACCAGATCACGCCTAGTCTCATATTTGCCAATAACCTCCATCACAGCACGGGCAGCCTGCTTCTCCGCAAGTGTTGTAAAAACTGGTCCCGAGTTGGAAGAACCCGCTTCTGTAGCGGGGGCCACAATCGTACCTACCTCACCAGACGCAGAGATTGAACTACCGGCCTTGGACTGTGAAGATGCGTCCGTCAAACCCAAGCGCTCCATAACTCCGGATACGACCTGTACGCTGACTTTCTTATCGTCTGGGCTAGGCGCATCAAGAATCACCTGCTTCAGGCGAATCGGAGAATCACCCCGGTTAGCCTCGTCGATGATTTCTTGGAACTTGTCGTGGGCAACAATATTCAGACGATCTACCGCCGCCACACCAGTTCGCTTACCGTATGGTAGGCGTAGACCACGTCCAATGGACTGCTCAATCAACGTCCGTGCATTGGCAGCGCGCAATGGAACGATGGTGTAAAGGTTGGTCACGTCCCAACCTTCCTTGAGCATGTTGACGTGAATAACAATCTCTGTAGGTTCGTCCACGCTCTCGACAGCGAGCAGCCGAGCAATTACCTCTTCTTCGTCTTTACCTGTTTTACTCGAATCGACCTGAATGACCTTGCCCTGATAGCGCCCCTCGAAAAATGCCTGCGACTTCAAAAGTGCCAACAACTGCCCCGCATGAGTGGTATCACGCGCAATCACCAACATGAAAGGCTTAACTACTTTAACGCCATTTTCCCGGGCATAAGTCAGCAACTCTACCTTGGTCATTTCGTGCAGCCGTACGCCGTCTTCCAGCTTAGTCTTCTCAATTTCGTCCGGGGTATGGGCCTTGGCATCGAAGTTACGCTGTGTGACAACTGCTGGCTCTTTGACAAAACCGTCTTCCATGGCACAGGCCAGCGGGTAATCCATCACCACATTTTTGAACGGCACAGGACCACGAGCGGACTCAACAAAAGGTGTCGCAGTAACCTCAAGGCCGAACAACGGCTTGAGATCATTGATGGAGCGCACTCCAGCGCTCGCACGGTAGCGATGTGACTCATCCATTAAAAGCACAAGATCATCCAAACTCGCCAAGTGATTAAAGTAACTATCACCAAGCACTTCACGCATACGCTTGATTCGTGGTTCCTTGCCACCACGCACCTCAGAGTTGATCTTGGAAATGTTAAAAATGTTGATGCGCACTTCGCCAAAAAGCTCACCACCAGTGATGTTCTGCTGATCGTAGTTGTCGCCAGTGATAACTCGGGGGGAGTTAATAGCAAACTCACCGATGCCCTTGAACACATACTTCGGAGTATTGGGAGTGAAGTCGGCAATCAGCTTATTGTAAATAGTCAGATTGGGGGCCAACACAAAGAAATTGTTAATCTGATGTTCCAGGTGAAGATAAGCGATAAACGCACCCATAAGACGGGTTTTGCCTACGCCTGTAGCCAGCGCAAAGCAAAGTGACGGAAAATCGCGTTCAAAATCCTCCAATGTCGCGAACTGTGCTTTAAGGGAGGCAAGGATGGCTGGCAAATTCTGATTGTGCGCCAGCATCTCAGGAGCAGCTGTCAGAGCCTGCTCTAATTTACCTAAAGATTCAGCCTGAGGGGGGCGCAGCGACAAACGACCTGCCACATGATTTTGAACGCGCGAACTCATGCTACTTTTCCTTTTTTCTGGATAGGCAAACTCGAAGGCTTCCTGCTCTTTTCAAGCGGTGTGAGCTGAGTCATATTCTGCATGCAGATCTGGTATCCACGCCACCGGCCATATGCCACGAAACACGCCCGAAGTCGTATTTTTGCATCCTCGGTTGGGAAAGCATCAACTCTCTCCGTGGGTGCTTGGCATTCATGCTCAATCACCACCAAACAGGCCGCCCTGGACAGGTGCTACAACTATTTTTTCTAGTGTTTTTTGGACTACCTCTAGCTCCGGAATCGGCTCGTCTGCCATCGGTAGATTCGCCACATTCAAACTGTAATCGTCGTGCCCCCACTCGCAACGTGACAGAACCATTTTCGGAATCTTCTTCAAGGTCAAATTTGGCCAGCGCTCAGACGCCTTGAGACCAGTCACACCGTGGAAGGCCGCACAGCAAACTAAAAGGCTTTGGTCAGTACCCACATCATCAGAAAGCACCTGTAACTGCTCAGCTGACAAATTCTGAGTAGTAACATAAATAAAATCACACTCGCTAGAGTAGCCATGTTGCCACCAGTGGAACTCGGATGGCTTGTAGGTGAAGCCCTCCAACTTGGATAAAGCCTCAGCTAGTTGATCAGCGTTATATTCAGGATTGATCACTGGGTTACCCCAACGATCGTCAACAATTAGGCTAGGGGCAAGCTTGTAATAGCGAAACCCGCCCCCCCCAACCCAATTAGCAGCCTCAGTGATTCCGCCCTTATCATTCCCGTCTATGACCTTTTTCAATCTTGGGATCACGTGCGTATGGCAGTGCTCCCCAAGCTCGACCATGATCCAGCGACGACCCATTTTTTGAGCTACCGCCCCGGTAGTTCCTGAGCCCGCAAAGGAGTCAAGTACTAAATCGCCCGGCTGCGTTGCTAAAGCTAAAACCCGTTCCAACAGCCTTTCCGGTTTTGGAGTATCAAAAAGTATTTCGCCGAAGATTGAGCGCATCTCCTTTTTCGCTTCGTCATTATGACCGACCTCGTCATAAGTCCAAATTGTTGTACTCGGAATGGTATCGGTTACTTCCGAAAGAAATCTTTTGTACGCTGGTCTAGCGTCCCCATTGACCCCAAACCAAATGCGGTCATCCGCAATTAACTCTGCAAATTTTTCTTTTGTATAACGCCAACTAGTGCCAGAAGGCGGAAAGACCTCTCGTCCAGAAGGTAGAGTCACAGGGAAAATTGCGTAATCTCTCGCTTCGTTACGTAACACATCACTTGCCTTCCAGGGGCCGCGAGGATCCGCATCTCGGTTCGTATACCGCCCAGTTTGCTTTTCCGTCTTCGCGAGACGCCCAAGGTTGAATTTGTTCAGATCCTTAGCGAATACTAAAATAAAATCATGAGAGGTAGAGAAATATTTGGAGTCTGACTTTGGTGCGTATTTTTTTTGCCAAATAACCGTTGAAACAAAGTTGTTTCGCCCAAAAATCTCATCACACAGCACCTTCAGGTAGTGCGCTTCATTATCATCAATAGTGATCCAAAGTGAACCATCATCAGAAAGTAATTTTTTTATAATCTCTAACCGATCCCGCATTAGCCCCAGCCAAACGGAGTGCTCTAGACCATCGTCATAATGAGTGAACGCACTACCCGTATTGTACGGAGGATCAATGAAAACACACTTAACCTGACCTGAAAACTCTTGTTCAAGTGCTTTCAACGCGAGTAGATTATCTCCAAATATTAGCCGATTATCGAAGATATCTAAATCCGAGACTCGCTGCTTAGCATGATACGACCTTGCCTGATCCTCGATGAGAATTCGCGGCTCGACCTTGGGTCGCTTTTCTTTACCAACCCAAGTAAGTTCGAGCTTATTTTTCATTTAGACACCTGATTATTTCTTGGCAACACTGCGTTGAGCATAAACTTGCAATCACTTGCCTGGTAGATTGGTGATATTGCACGATATGAGGCACCATCTTGATCTAAACGATTAATGCCGTGCTCGTGCAAAAGCTCTTTGCTCGCGCCACCGACTACAAAACCTGTAACCGAACCACTTTCCAGAAGATCTTCAAATATCTTCATTTTTAAACTGTTTTCCTGAGCTACATCTCTCGGCCGCAAATAATAAACCACCTGAAAATACCAATCCCTAGGAGGCTCTATTGGCTTGTTCTTTGATGTATACCATCCGTAAACAGAAAGCTTCTCTAAAATTTTCTCTACCGGAGCCAATTTATAGCAAAAAGAAGACCTAACTTCAATACTTTGCGTAGCCTGCGTAATTTTATTATGTAACTCAAGATCATAGGGGTCGGGGTTTTCGAAATTGTCAGACCTGGACTTATCGTATTCACTAACAGCAAACACCGACCCTAATCCCCAAGCCCCTATACATCGATTTAACATCTCCAACACAGCTGAGTCCGCAAGCTTACCTGCAATTATTCTATTTTTAATAACCTCAGATGTTCTTTGAATGCCACCTGGATTATGTACATTTATGAAATCCATTTTAGCATTAGCAACACTTGTGGCCTCATTGATATCGTGAGAATCGAAAACCACCTCGACCACCAAATGATTTTCAGATCCGACGCAACGCCATTTTTTAGACTTGATCAGCATAATTTTCGCTCATATTGCGGCGCATAGTGCTTAAAGCAATCGGCCTGCTGATTGCGAGACGGATTAGTAAAAGACAAGGCGATGTTTTCGCTCAAGGGCTGCCGAGCTATCTGAGTTGTCATTGAAGTCTTAATATTGCAAAGACAAACACACAAAATAGCAAATGAATTTAAAAAAACAATATGCATACTTTCCGCATACTGTGACTTTAGTAAAACCATCAACACAGCTTCCATTTCACTGTGAATAGTGTTTGCTCTTGAACCTGCTGCTGCAGCTGGATCTCTAATATTTCAATCAATTCGTTTCGTTTAGTCTCAATCTCGTCCTGCCGCGTAAAAAGCTCACGCCTCAACTTATTACGTTTTCCTTCTAGCTCGCGCTGCGTCTTTTGGTGCGCCAGCTTTTCTTCCAATGTAGTCGATATAGCTGCAGTACGACGGACTTCTTTAATATCGATATCGACCACTTTTATCTCTTGTTCAAGACCCAACTTTAAGTCGTCCACCCAAGAGTCTAGCTTCTCGACCTCTTGCTCAAAGTAGCCCAGGTTACGATGATTAATTTTACGCAACAACGCATCCTTGCGGAAAAGAAGATCATTCTGCAACGAGTTAATTTGAGTACGTGTCTCGTCGCTAGGAAGCCAAGCATGTACACCTGCTGGAATACGCAGAAGCTTCTCGGGAACATCATCATTCATCGCCTCGCCATCAACTGTGACGGCTGACACAAGTAAGTGTTGCTCTTGCTGACCGAGCGCCTCTACCGTCAACAGAAGTACCGTGAGCACGCCTGACTTTCCGCGATATCGCACCAAAGAACTTATGGTGTTGCCGTAGGCTGTATAATCGAAAATAAGGCAGGCCTCACCGAGAGGACGCCCCTTGGCTTGCGTAGTCACCCATTCAGCCAAGGGATGACCAAGGCGATATAGGTGAGCTTCCCCGCTACGTCGAGGCAGCTCGTAACGCCCCAGTACTACGCCATCAACATCAGATTCGGGCAGTCTATTTAAAATAAATCCTTCATCATCAAAATCAGCGTACCGAGCAAGTTCGGCCTGAGTAACTTCCATCAGCATACGTTCGTAGCGATTTAGCGTAGAACGACTTGCTTCGGCATTTATCCTTAGTTTTTCCTGCACTTCTTCATCGAAATTTTCCAGTAAGAGCTGGCGAGTTTTAACCATCGCCTCGTTGATCTCACCGGACAAATCAACTTGCAGCTGTGTAAAGCTGGCATAAATAGCCTCCGGCTCTCTACAGTTCTGGTAGATATCCGCAATGCGCCTCTCAAAATCCACCCCTGACCCAATGGCTCCAAGCACTTCATCACTTGCACCAAATACCCCCTCGAACAACTCGAACTTCTCTGCCAAGAGCTGGTATACGCGAGCGTCGGCGGCATTGCTGAGATCTACAAAGTTAACAACAACCACATCAAATTTTTGACCATACCGATGACAGCGACCAATTCGCTGCTCAATGCGTTGCGGATTCCATGGCAAGTCGTAATTGATCACCAACGAACAAAACTGGAGGTTGATGCCCTCCGCTCCTGCCTCGGTGGCAATCATGATAGTGCCTTTTTCCTTAAAGTACTCCACCAAAGCGGCGCGAGTATCGGCTGTTTTTGAGCCAGAAATACGATCACTACCTTCGTGTGTTTTCAGCCACTCCTTGTAGATATTTTGAGCACCTTCATCACTGTTAGTACCATTGAAAAGCACAATGCCGTCGCTATAAGAGGTATTTACCAAAAGAGAAAGTAAGTAAGTCTGCGTGCGTTTTGATTCAGTGAAGATTATGGCTTTTTTCGCCGCGCCTAATCGATCAAGCTCGCTAAATGCCTTTTCTAGCGCAACCAGCAGCGCCCTTCCTTTTGAGTTGTCACGAATATTGCTGGCCAGCTCCTTGAAATGGCGAAGCTCTGCAATTTCCACTCGGATGGCTTCTCGGGAATTTTCCGAAGAAGACTGACCGGAGGAATTATCTTCATCCCACTCATCTGCAGTTTCATTAAGCACTTCAAAGTCGCCATCTAGCTCCCCTGCCAGATCTGGCACATCATCAGTTTCGTCTAGCAGCTTCTGCAGACGGTTGGCCATAGTCTCCAGTGCGCCAGCAATCGCATGTGTGGACGAAGCCAACAGTTTCCAAAGGACCAAGGAGATCAGCTGGCGCTGTCCATCAGGCAAGGCATAGAGATTGGGACGGCGTAAATAGTCCGCCACCAGCGATGACAAAAACTGCTCTTCGTTGGTAGGCGTGAACTCCTGAACGATGGCCTTACGTGCCGTGTAAGAAACGTATTGTTGCACTTGTCGGCGCAGAGTGCGCTTGCAAAGTGGCGCAATACGGTAGCGCAGCGCTGCAAAGCTCTGCTCTCTACCCCCTTGAGTAAACTGAGTACGGAAGCTTTCGACATCTCCAAAGATACGGTCGTCAATCATGCTGACCAACCCATACAACTCCAAAAGGGAGTTTTGCAGTGGGGTCGCAGTCAGTAGAACTTTGTGATGCACATGCTCAAGCGAATCCTTAATCGTTCTAGCGATGACATTGCCTGACTTGTAGACATTTCGCAGTCGGTGAGCCTCATCCATCACAACAAGATCCCATTCGACCGCTTTGATATTGGCTGCCTTGGATTTAACGAACTGATACGAACAGATAACAGGACCGCCGGACTGCACGAAGGGATTGTTGTTTCCCTGCTTGCGCTGGACGTTGTAATTCTTGGCCTCCAAAATCACCCCTTGCAGATGGAACTTGTCCTGTAGCTCCTGATGCCACTGCTTGCGGAGGTTGGCCGGCACGATGATAAGAATCTTTCGACTGCGCTCAGCCCAACGTTGAGAAATGACCAATCCAGCTTCGATGGTTTTACCAAGCCCCACTTCATCCGCAAGGATGACACCGCGTGAGAGTGGGTTGCGGCACGCAAAGAGCGCAGCGTCCACTTGGTGGGGATTGAGATCGACCTGAGAGTCGACCAGGGTAGACGCCAGCGACTCCACACTGTCGCTTGCTGCACGCCGAGTCAGCATCCAAGCGTAGTACTGGCACTGATACTCCGTCAGCAAAGTCAAACCCATTTGGCTGCTATTTCCATTCTGTCATCCATACTTGCTTAAGACGAGCGTGCGCCTAGGCCTAGCCAAGCTCGCCTTTTAAGAAACCCAAACTTACCAGGATCAGTATTGCAGAGCCTATGCATTTCGAGGAGCGGCAATGTCATCTACATCACGCAAAACGCCCTACCCATACGTTAGGTCTTTTTGGTGCCTTGTCGCAGAAGATGCTGGCGTGAAGGTCTCTTGCGCATTGAGAACTGGATTGGAGGTTTTTTAGAAAAATGGGCATTGTCGCAAACGACAAAGAAGTGACGCTGCCGTACAGCTATATTCTCAACAATAAAAATCGCTGTAGGGGCCTTCGAGCTGACGCACAACAAACGTGGGGGAACAAATGGGGGAACAAAACAGACAGATACGAAAAAGCCCAGCAAAACTGGGCTTTTTCTGTATGTAATGGCGGAGAGATAGGGATTCGAACCCTAGGTACCGGTGAAGGTACAACGGATTTCGAATCCGTCCCATTCGGCCACTCTGGCATCTCTCCAACGGCGCGCATCATAACAACACTTTCGCAGGAAGCGAACCCCCTAAGCGAAATTTTTCCGTGCTATCAGATGCTTGCGTCGATTAAAGCGGTACGCCCAGACGATTGGCGACTTCTTCGTAGGCTTCGATGACGTCACCGAGGCCCTGACGGAAGCGGTCCTTGTCCATTTTCTTGCCGGTGGCCTTGTCCCACAGGCGGCAACCGTCCGGGCTGAATTCGTCGCCCAGGACGATGGAGCCGTCGTGGAATACGCCGAATTCGAGTTTGAAGTCGACCAGCAGCAGGCCGGCGTCGTCGAACAGTTTGCTCAGGACTTCGTTGACCTTGAGCGACAGTTCTTTCATGCGAACCAGTTGCTCGGCAGTGCCCCAACCGAAGGCCACGACGTGGGATTCGTTGATGAACGGGTCGCCCTTGGCGTCGTCCTTCAGGAACAGTTCGAAGGTGTAAGGATTGAGCTTCATGCCTTCTTCGACGCCCAGGCGCTTGACCAGGCTGCCGGCGGCGTAGTTACGCACAACGCACTCGACCGGGATCATGTCGAGTTTTTTCACCAGGCATTCATTGTCGCCCAGCAGTTTGTCGAATTGCGTCGGCACGCCGGCGGCTTCGAGTTTCTGCATGATGAAGGCATTGAACTTGTTGTTCACCATGCCTTTGCGGTCGAGCTGCTCGATGCGCTTGCCGTCGAACGCCGAGGTGTCGTTGCGAAACAGCAGGATCAAGCGGTTAGCGTCGTCGGTCTTGTAAACCGATTTGGCTTTGCCGCGGTAGAGTTCTTCACGTTTTTCCATGATGGGCTCCGCTTGCTAAGTAGGTGGGCTAGGCGATGTGTCGCCAGTCGAGCCCTGAATCTTGATCGGCCAGTTGCAGCCAGTCCGGATCGCACCCGAGGGTGTCGACAAAACATTGCCGGGCCAGCTGCGGCAGGTTGTTCTTGCTGCTCAGATGGGCCAGGACCAGGTGTTGCAGGCCTTGCCAGCCCAACTCGGACACCAGGAATGCCGCCTGGTGGTTGTTCAAATGTCCCAATTCACCGCCCACCCGCTGCTTCAGAAAGTACGGGTAATGACCGCGAGCCAGCATGTCACGGCAATGGTTGGACTCGATCATCAACGCATCGAGGTCCCGATAGCCATCCAGCACCTTGTTGCAATACGAGCCCAGGTCGGTCAACAGGCCGAAGCGCCGCTCACCGTCGCTGAAGACGTATTGCGTCGGCTCCTGTGCATCATGGGCCACGGCAATGACACCGATGCTCAGAGCGCCGATCTGCAGTTGCTCGCCGCCGGCCAACAGGCCAGCCGGTTCAATCGGTTTGCGCATCCCGCGCAGGGTCCCGCGACTGAGGTACACAGGCAGATTGTAGCGCCGAGACAGCAAACCCACGCCATGCACGTGGTCGGCATGTTCGTGGGTCACGAGTATCGCGCTCAGCTGCGCCGGGTTTACACCCAGACGCAGCAGGCGTTTTTCGGTTTCTCGCAGGGAGAAACCACAATCCACCAGCACATACGTATCATCGCTGGCTATCAGCGTGCCGTTCCCTTGGCTACCGCTGCCGAGAACGGCAAAACGCATGTGATCAGCCCAGTTTGTCCTGAATCTCGCTCAACACTTTGCGCGCCACGTCTGCCGGTGCAACGGTGTTGATGTTCTTCTCGACGGTGACCTGGACGTTTTCGCCGACCTTGCTCAGGCGAACCTGATAACGCTCGGCACGGGCTTCCACTTCTTCCTTGCTCGGCGCGGTGCCGAACAGGCTGCTTAAGAAACCAGGTTTATCGTCTTTATTCTCGGCTTTTTCAGACAAGTTGATGTAGTACAGGCCCAGGCTGCGGTTGATGTCTTCAACGCGCCATTCGCCCTGTTCCAGCGCACGACCGACGCTCGACCAGGCACGATCCAGGTCGGTGCCGACGTTCAGAACCGGGTTGCCGCTACCGTCTTCGCTCAGGCTGACACGACTTGGTGTATCGAAATCACGCGAAGCCAGCATGGAGACCGAACCGCCCTTCTCCGAAATGCGGCTCATGCTCGCGAGCATGTCGTTGGTCAGTGCCGCGTCCAGGCCGGTGTTGAGCGAACGGTTGGTGAACTCCACGTCGGCAGTGCTGCCGGCAGGACGTTCGGCGCTGACCACATAGATTTCACTGGTGTTGCGCTGCACGCCCGGCTCGACACGTACCCGCACGCGGGTTTGGCTGTCGGTGCTCACGCCGGCTGCGCTCAGGCGCTTGGCCATTGCGGCGGACAGTTCGTCGGAATGTTGCCAGGTGGTGGTGAATTCACCGGTTTGCGGACGCTGTTCATCCAGACGGAAACCGTTGTCCTGGAAGAACTGCACAGCCACTGGCCAGATTTCGGCCGGTGGGTTTTGCGCCAGGATCGAGCGCGAATCGCCGACTTTCTGCAGGGAGTAAGGACTGGCATCGACCGACGCCGACAACGGCTGTGGACGAGGAACGACGTATTCGCCCTTGGCGGTGTCATCAGCCACGTTACGCGGGATCGGCAGCAGCGGGTCCAGACGTTTGGCGTCTGTGATATTCGCTGGCAATTGCATCGGTGGAGTCTGTTGCGCTTCCAGGTAATCGCTACCACGGTCACGGAAATAACCTTCCGGGCCCCAGACCCATCCACAGCCACTTGTGCTGGAGATAATCAAGGCAAGTGCGGAAAGTCCGGCCATTCGCTTCATGCGTTGTACTTCCTCAATTAAACCAGTACGCCGGACTGGCGCATGGCCTGCCGCAGCGGTTCGTGACAGGCAGCACTGAGCCAGGTGAGCGGCAGACGGATACCGTCCGGCATCAAGCCCATTTCATGCAGAGCCCATTTCACGGGAATAGGGTTGGATTCGATAAACAGGGTTTTATTGAGTGGCATCAGCTTTTCGTGAATCGCGCGAGCGGTCACGGCGTCGCCTTTCAGGGCAGCGTTGCACAGGTCGCTCATGTCGCGCGGCGCAACGTTGGCGGTGACCGAGATGTTGCCTTTGCCGCCAAGCAGGATCAGCTCGACTGCGGTGGCGTCGTCACCGGATAGCACCACGAAATCTTTACTCACACCATCAATGATGGCCTTGGCACGGCTCAGGTCGCCGGTGGCTTCCTTGATGCCGATGATGTTTTTCACGGTCGACAGGCGGATCACGGTTTCGGTCAGCATGTCGCACGCTGTACGGCCGGGCACGTTGTAGAGAATTTGCGGGATATCGACAGCTTCGGCGATGGCCTTGAAGTGCTGGTACAGGCCTTCCTGGGTCGGCTTGTTGTAATACGGAGTCACCAGCAGGCAAGCGTCGGCACCGGCGTTCTTCGCATTGGTGGTCAGCTCGATAGCTTCGCGAGTCGAGTTCGCGCCAGTCCCGGCGATCACCGGAATGCGCCCTGCAACCTGCTTGACCACGTAACGAATCACTTCGATGTGCTCGTTCACGTCGAGGGTGGCCGATTCACCTGTAGTGCCGACCGCCACAATGGCGTGGGTGCCGTTTTGCAGGTGAAAGTCCACCAGTTTGCTCAGGCTGTCCCAGTCGAGATTACCTTGTGCATCCATGGGTGTGACCAGTGCCACCATACTGCCCGCAATCATGCAACCGCTCCTGCCGGAAAAAGAGAGCCGTAATGGTACTGGCGCCAAGATGCTTGTACAAGCGAAGTACTGCGCTGCCGCCATTCCCCTTGGCGCTGCTTTTCGCTACCCTTCAGACTTTGATCGGTACTGATAAGCTCGTACGCCAGTTTCCAGCCTCCATTTACGGCATCACAAGCCCCGATCCAGCGTTGCCACCCCTCGCTCCTGCCTCACTGGAGCATGTTGCAACCTTGTGGCTCGGGTTTTCTGAATTCGCATCCGCAGGCTCGTTCCCGGAAAAAAGCCTTTTGACGTATCGACCGCTCATCGCTTTAGGAATGCTGCATGTCCACCCCCACAGTTCGCGAACAATTCCTTGTCATCAGTGCCCTCGGCGCCAACCCCATGGAGCTGACTAACGTCCTGTGCCGCGCCAGCCATGAAAATCGCTGCGCCGTGGTCACTTCCCGCCTGACCCGTCATGGCGAGTGCAGTGCGTTGATCCTCGAGATTTCCGGCAGCTGGGACGCCCTGGCGCGCCTGGAAGGCAGCCTGCCGAGCCTCTCCAAAAAGCATGCATTCACCGTCAACGTGGTGCGTAGCGCGGCGCTGGAGAATCGTCCTCAGGCGCTGCCTTACGTGGCTTATGTCAGTTCGGCCTATCGCTCGGACATCATCAATGAACTGTGCCAGTTCTTCATGGACCACAACGTCGAACTGGAAAACCTGACCTGCGACACGTATCAGGCGCCACAGACAGGCGGCACCATGCTCAACGCCACGTTTACCGTGACCTTGCCGGCCGGCGTGCAAATCAGCTGGCTGCGCGATCAGTTCCTGGATTTCGCCGACGCGCTGAACCTGGATGCCCTGATCGAACCGTGGCGCCCACAAAACCCAATGTAAGGAAGCTTTCATGGCCGTTGCCATCGACCAACCGGTCGCCGACTTCGAAGCACCCGCCACCAATGGACAGACCGTCAGCCTCGCGGGCCTTAAAGGCAAGCAGGTGGTGATTTACTTCTACCCTAAGGACAGCACGCCAGGTTGCACCACTGAAGGCCAGGGCTTTCGCGATCAGCTTGAGGCTTTTAAAGCGGCCAACACCGAAGTGTTCGGCGTATCCCGTGACAGCCTCAAGTCCCATGAGAACTTCAAGGCCAAGCAGGCGTTCACCTTTGAGCTGATCAGCGACAAGGAAGAAGCGCTTTGCCAGTTGTTTGATGTGATCAAGCTGAAAAAGCTGTATGGCAAAGAATACATGGGCGTTGATCGCAGCACATTCCTGATCGACAAGAACGGTGTGTTGTGTCAGGAATGGCGTGGCGTGAAGGTGCCGGGGCATGTGGATGCGGTATTGGCGGCTGCTCAGGCGTTAAACAAAGTCTGATCTCTTCGGCGCCTGTTCGGACGCCTTCCCGAGCAGGCTCGGTCCCACCTTGGTTTTGTGTTCACCACAAATCATCTGTGGGAGCGAGCCTGCTCGCGAAGAGGCCCTTTGCCTCACCTCATTTTCCAGAATGATGCTTAAAGCAGCGGCGCGACTTCCGGCTCCTTGCGCGGCCAAGCATCCAGCACGGCCTTGAACAGCGTCGCCAGCGGAATCGCAAAGAACACCCCCCAAAACCCCCACAACCCGCCAAACAACAGCACCGCACAAATAATCGCGACCGGGTGCAGGTTGACCGCCTCCGAGAACAGCAATGGCACTAGCACGTTGCCGTCCAGCACTTGAATAATCCCGTAGACCGCCATCAAGTAGATGAACTGATCGCTCCAGCCCCATTGGAACAGCGCAATCAGCATGACCGGCACGGTCACCACCACGGTACCGACGTACGGCACCACCACCGACACGCCCACCAACAAGGCCAGCAGCGCCGCGTAGTTAAGCCCCAGAACGACGAAGCCGATATAGGTCACACCACCGCAGATGAAAATCTCGATGACCTTGCCGCGAATGTAATTGGCGATCTGCCGGTTCATTTCGTGAGCGACTCGGGTGATCAGTGCCCGCTCACGGGGCAGGTAACCGCGTACCCACAGGCCGATCATTTCCCGATCTTTCAGAAAGAAGAACACCAGGATCGGCACCAGAACGAGGTAGATCATGATGTTCACCAGCAGCGGCAGACTCGACAACGAGAACGTCAGCGCCCACTGCCCGAACTTGCCGATTTCGCCGCGCGCCACTTCGATGAACTGCAATACCTGTTCATCAGACACCATATGCGGATAGCGCTCGGGCAACAGCAATAACAACGACTGCCATTTTGCGAGCATGCCGGGCAACTCGTTGAACAGCGTAAGCAATTGATGCCAGAGCAACGGCACCACGACAATCAAGAAGACCAGCAGCGCGCCCATGAACAGCGCGAAGACCAGCCCCACCGCCACGCCACCGGGCATGCGCAGGCGTTCGAGGGTGGCCACCAGGCCCTGCATGAGATACGCCAGCACCATCCCGGCCAATACCGGCGCAAGCATGCCGCCCAAGGTGAGTACGGCGGTGAATGCCAGAATCAGCAACACAGCCAGTACCACGGCTTCTTCATCGGAAAAGTAGCGCTGAATCCAGTCGCGTAACACTTTGAACATCAATAATCCTTAGAAACGAACGCAGCAGGTTTCAGGCTTTTTTTAACCAGTAGCGGTAAACACCCGCCTCATCTTCTTCACGAAGCAGCGTATGACCGGCCAATCGGGCAAAGGTGCGGAAATCGCGCTGAGAACCGGCATCCGTGGCGATCACCTTGAGCACCGCGCCACTGGCCAGGCGATTGAGTTCCAGCTTGGCCTTGAGCAACGGCAACGGACAATTCAGGCCGCTGGCGTCCAGTTCGGCGTCATGGGCTACAGCGTCGGTCATTACTTCTCTCCGGGCACGTGGTTGAGAGGCTTAGAATATCTGGTCGCAAGCCCAGTGTCCGGCTACAGTAAGGACTTTGTCGACTAAGGCTTTGTGCATGACTTTTTTGCGCCCTACCCTGCTGACGCTCGCTTGCCTGCTTGCCTCACCTGGCTTTGCCGACGACCTGCCGTCACTTGGCGACGCCAGTTCTGCCATCGTCTCGCCGCAACAGGAATACCAGTTGGGCCGTGCCTGGCTGGCACTGTTGCGCAGCCAGGTTGCGCAACTCAACGATCCACAACTCAAGGATTACGTCGAATCCAGCGTTTACCGATTGGTGGAAACCAGCCAGGTGAGTGACCGGCGACTGGAATTCATCCTGATCAACAGCCCGCAACTCAACGCCTTTGCGGCGCCGGGCGGGATTGTCGGGGTCAACGGCGGCTTGTTCCTCAATGCGCAGACCGAGGGCGAATACGCGTCGGTGCTGGCTCACGAACTGGCTCACTTGTCGCAACGCCACTTTGCCCGTGGCATTGAAGCCCAGCAGCGCATGCAAGTACCGATGATGGCCGCCCTGTTGACCGGGATCGTGATTGCGGCAGCCGGTGGCGGCAATGCCGGGATTGCGGCCATTGCGGGTACTCAAGCGGCGGCCATTCAGGAGCAACGGCGTTTCTCGCGTCAGAACGAACAGGAAGCCGACCGCATCGGCATTGTAAATATGGAAAAAGCCGGTTACGACCCACGCTCGATGCCGAGCATGTTCGAGCGCTTGGCGCGCCAGTACCGCTTCGACGCCAAACCGCCGGAATTTTTGATGACTCACCCGGTTACCGAGTCGCGGATCGCCGACACCCGCAACCGCGCCGAACAGGCCCCACCGGGTGGCATCGAAGACACCATGCGTTATCAGCTGATTCGTGCACGAGTCCAGTTGTTCTATGAAGAAACCCCCGGCCTGGGCGCCAAGCGCTTCCGTGCCTTGCTTGATGAAAACCCGAAAAATGATGTCGCACGCTATGGTTTGGCGATTGCCCAAATCAAGGGAGGCCGGTTGAATGAGGCTCGGGAGAACCTCAAGCTGCTGTTGGCAAAATCGCCGAACGAGATCATCTATAACCTGGCGCAGATCGATCTGGACATGACCAACAATCGTCTGCCGGATGCTCAATCTCGCGTCGACCGGATGCTCACTCAGTACCCCGGTAACTATCCGCTCAATCAGATACGTGTCGATTTGCTGCTGAAACAGGACCGCACCGCCGATGCTGAAAAGGCACTGGAAGGTCTGCTCAAGTCGCGTCCTGACGATCCCGACGTGTGGTATCAGGTGGCCGAGACTCGCGGCCTGTCGGGCAACATCATCGGCTTGCATCAGGCTCGCGCGGAGTACTTTGCGTTGGTCGGCGACTTTCGCCAGGCCATCCAGCAACTGGATTTCGCCAAACGTAAGGCCGGCAGCAACTTCCCTCTGTCTTCGCGCATCGATGCACGTCAACGTGAGCTGATGGAACAGGAGCGCATGATCAAGGACATGATGGGCTGACTTTCAGCTTCAAAAGCCGGACACAAAAAAACCGCCTCTTTCGAGGCGGTTTTTTTATTCAGCCAACAACCGGATTAATCAGCCAGTTTGAAGGTGATGAAGCTGGCACGACCTTGGCGCAGAACCCGCATCGAAACCGAACGGTTCTTCGGCAGTGCCTTGGCAATGTCGGTGAACTCCTTGCTCGAGCCGATGGCCTGGTTGTTCAGGTGAGTGATGATATCACCTGGCTGCAAACCAATCAGCGATGCAGGGCCTTCCTGAACTTCCTTGATCACCACACCACCTTTGAGGTCGTAGGTTTTCTTCTGCTCATCGGAAAGCTCGGCGACGGAGACACCCAAACGATTACTGCTGATTTCAACGCCCGATTTAGGCATCGTATCCATTTCTTTTTCTTCGTCAGGAATCGCGCCAACCGTTAGCTCGACATTCTTGCGCTTGCCTTCACGAATCACTT
This sequence comes from Pseudomonas sp. GL-B-19, assembly GCF_019956415.1. Lineage (GTDB taxonomy): Bacteria > Pseudomonadota > Gammaproteobacteria > Pseudomonadales > Pseudomonadaceae > Aquipseudomonas. Next base: position 51,818 of record NZ_JAHBDK010000011.1, on the reverse strand, counting down.
CAAGATTGGCCTTGGAGCCCGCCTTCAGCGCGCCCACCAGGTGTGGCAAATCGGCTGACATGATGATCGGCTGGCCGTTCATGCTCAGAATGACGTCGCCGACTTGCAGACCACCCTTGGCAGCCGGGCCGTCGTCCTGGATCTGAGCCACCAGTGCACCGGCCGGTTTCTCAAGACCAAACGACTCGGCCAGGTCCTTGTTCACTTCCTGAATCACCACGCCCAACCAGCCACGGCTGACTTTGCCGCCATCTTTCAGTTGATTGGAAACATCCATGGCGACGTCGATAGGGATCGCGAACGATACGCCCATGAAGCCACCGGAGCGGGTGTAGATCTGCGAGTTGATCCCGACCACTTCGCCATTCAGGTTGAACAGCGGACCACCGGAGTTACCCGGATTGATCGGCACGTCGGTCTGGATGAACGGCACATAGTTTTCGTTCGGCAGGCTGCGCCCGATGGCGCTGATGATGCCTTGGGTCACGGTGTGGTCGAAACCAAACGGCGAACCGATGGCGACGACCCACTGACCGGCTTTCAGGTCCTGGGATTTACCGAGTTTGAGAACCGGCAGGTCCTTGCCTTCGATCTTCAGCAGCGCCACGTCGGAGCGCGGATCGGTGCCGACCAGTTTGGCTTTCAGTTCACTGCGATCAGCGAGACGCACGAGGATTTCGTCGGCATCGGCAATCACATGGTTGTTGGTCAGGATATAACCATCAGGCGAGATGATGAAACCCGAGCCCAGGGACTGAGCTTCTCGCTGGCGATCACCGCGTGGCGAACGCGGTTGTTGAGGCATGCCCCTTTCAAAGAACTCGCGCAGTGCTGGCGGCAAGCCTTCAAGGTCCGGCATTTGCCCGGACACTTTGCGGTCAGGCAGTTTCTGTGTGGTACTGATGTTCACCACGGCAGGCGAGGCCTGCTCGACGATATGGGTGAAATCCGGCAACTCGGCTGCTTGAGCAGTGACCGCCTGACCAAGTATCAGCACGGTGGAAAAAATGGCGAGGTAGGACTTAAAGCGTGGTATCGACATACGGCTCCCGTTACGACGAGCATGGTTGAGCGATATGGAGCAAGGGACACCGGGAACAATACGCCGGTATTTTTGTTCCGGAAACAACAAAACAAGGCTAGAGCCGTGAAACTCTAACCTATAGAAAAATTCAGGATTGTTTGCAAATTGAAATGTTCACCAAACATTTCGACATTCACTCACTACTTGGTTGCAGTGGCATCGGTGCGCATCGACAGCGCAATCCGTTCAGCAGTGCCTATCGGGATCTCACCGACCACGGTCACCATCATTTCGCCTTGAGGCGTGGTCAGGCGCCGGGATACAGCGACAGTGGGTCCCAACTGTGTGCGGGTGTCCGTCACAGTTGCGCCATTCAATGGTTCAAGGAATACCGAGAAACGCGTCAGACCGTCGTCATACATCAGACTGTTGACCTGAGCTTTGGTCTGCGGGTCCTTGCGAGCGCTGCTGCTGGTCAACTCGAAACCAGGTGGCAACCAGTCCGAATGCCAGACTTGAGCCGTTTTAATGGCGGAAGCCTTGTCACTGTCGAGAGTGACGGCCTTGCAATCGTCGCCTGCCTGCAAGTCGCTGTCAGACGGCACCTTGGTGGTATCCAATTGCGTAAACTGGAATCGCTCCAGCAACTGCCCTTTGTCATTGAGCAACAATGACTTGAGCGGCAGGCCGGTTTCTTTATCCAGATGAAGCTCAAAACCGTATCGGTGCTGATCACGTGGCGTCAGCGAAACAATCACTGCCGCACGCCCAGCCACACGCGACTTGCCGATGACGGCAAGGTCATACCAATTCTTTAACTTTTGTGGATCCAGTGCACGAGCAGCAGAATTGGGCGAATCACCCAGTCCTGCTATCAGGGTGCCGCTGACGCATTGAGTATGCCCATCAATGCGCACGACTTCCTGTGCTGAGCCATCGAGCTGGAGTAAACGCTCGCGGACTTTGCCATCCTGGACGCGATGCCAGATGTTATGGGTAGAAAAACTACCGTTACGCTCGTAAACGAAAGTACCGTGAAAGCTTTGCTGCTGCTCGGCCTGACCCAGACGGGTCAACCAATCCTGGGCCTCATCAGCGTGGGCTGGAACAACAAACCAGCCTGCGAGTAGAAGCGAAAGTAGAGGTATGGAGCGCATGATCCTCCTTAACGGTTTTCCAGGCTTGCTGCACGAGCATATGGCAGCGCACTTTCAGTGCCTTTTAATGCAGCCTGTTGAGCATGTTGGCGCAAGTAGCTTGGCAGACGCTGATCGTGCCAGCCTGGCTGACCTTGCAAAACGCCGTTGGCCATAGGGCCAGTGGCATCCGAACTCTCATTGTAGCCTGCTAATACAGCTGGGCCTTTAACCTGAGGAGCGGCCAGACCTGGTTGATTGGATTGCTGAGCCAGTTCGACACCAGCGATCTCGTCCTGATTGTACAAACGAACGCCAGCCAGTACAGCAAGTGTGACCGAAGCGGCAACTGCCAGACGACCCAGGCTGCGCCATGGACCACGGGAGGCTTTTGCCGGCACAGCTTCGTCGGCCAGCGCAGCAGACACTGCCGCAGCGATATCCAGGCGTGGAAGCAGCAAGTCCTTGTGCATGACTGCCCGAGCGATTTGGTAACGAGCCCAGGTTTCACGGGTTTCAACATCGTCCAAGGCATTTAATACCCGACGCAATTCCAGTTCATCCGCTTCGTTATCCATCACTGCGGACAGCGATTCCTGCAGGGCTTCACGACTCATGGCGTTCCTCTCTTGGCTATCGCCGCTGTCTCAGTTTTCCTGCAACAACGGCTGCAGGGCTTTATCGATGGCTTCCCGAGCGCGGAAGATCCGGGAGCGCACGGTACCCACCGGACACTGCATGACTGCCGCAATGTCCTCGTAACTCAGACCATCAAATTCACGTAAAGTTAAAGCCGTACGCAAATCTTCTGGCAGTTGCTGAATGGTTCGATGGACGGTGCCTTCGATCTCATCCCGCAGCAACGCACGTTCTGGCGACTCGAGATCCTTGAGGCCATGATCGCCATCGTAGAACTCTGCATCCTCGGAACTGACATCACTATCCGGCGGCCGACGACCGCGTGAAACCAGATAGTTTTTCGCCGTGTTGATGGCGATGCGGTAAAGCCACGTGTAAAACGCGCTGTCTCCGCGAAAATTTCCAAGCGCTCGGTACGCCTTGATAAAGGCTTCCTGCGCCACATCCTGGGCTTCATGGGTGTCGTGCACGAAACGCACGATCAACCCGAGAATTTTGTGCTGGTATTTCAGCACTAGCAGATCGAAAGCTCGCTTGTCGCCACGTTGAACGCGCTCGACCAGCTGCTGATCCTCTTCCTGGGTTAGCATGAACACTCCTCGATAAGCTCGGAGGAGGCTTGCATAACTGAACGACCAGACTTGCAAACATAGACTCGGGCTTTTCGCAAAAGTTCTCCCCCTCCAAGCAAGTTTCCTGCGGGCTCTGATTTGGCACGCACGAAAAGCGCAGCGCGGTTTACCCGGCTGCGCGAATAATCTTGTCATCGGATTCGCCAGCAAGGATCAAACTACAGATCCTGCCCTGAAGCCGACACTGTCCCTTGAATCTGGCAACCGTCTATTGATCTTGGGCCTTTGGCAAAAGTTCCATATTTATAAATGGACGGCACCGAGATTGTGCAACCGTGAATAGAAAAATACTGTTAAATCGACGATACAGTCGTCTTGTCGTCGATTCGACCAAAAAACCATCCGACGAAGCGTCGGGTATTTCCCGTCACAGTAGTTTCACAATGCCATAGGCGCTCGGGTATTGTGCCGCGCCCCCCCTCTATATACTAGTGGGCTGTGTGGCCGACTGACTCGCCGTTCCAGCAGTCATGCGCCAACCCCGACCCGGGTCGCTTTGAGCGGAATCCTGAAATGAGCCAACAGTTTCAACATGATGTTCTGGTGATTGGCAGCGGTGCTGCCGGTTTGAGTCTTGCGCTGACCTTGCCCGATCATTTGCGCATCGCGGTACTGAGCAAAGGCGACCTCGCCAATGGCTCGACTTTCTGGGCCCAGGGCGGCGTCGCAGCCGTTCTGGATGACGCCGACACCGTCGAGTCTCACGTCGATGACACCCTCAATGCCGGCGGCGGCCTGTGCCATGAAGACGCTGTTCGTTTTACCGTCGAACACAGCAAAGAAGCGATCCAATGGCTGATCGACCAAGGTGTGCCGTTTACCCGCGATGAACAATCCGGCACCGAAGACGGCGGGTTCGAGTTTCACCTGACCCGCGAAGGCGGCCACAGCCATCGGCGCATCATTCATGCGGCCGATGCCACGGGCGCCGCGATATTCAGAACATTGCTGGCCCAGGCAAAACAACGGCCTAATATCGAATTGCTGGAACAGCGCGTCGCGGTGGACCTGATCACCGAAAAACGTCTGGGTCTGGAAGGCGACCGCTGCCTTGGCGCTTATGTACTCAATCGCGGGACCGGCGAAGTCGACACCTACGGCGCACGCTTCGTCATCCTCGCATCCGGTGGCGCGGCCAAAGTCTACCTCTATACCAGCAACCCGGACGGCGCCTGCGGTGATGGCATCGCCATGGCCTGGCGTTCGGGCTGCCGGGTAGCGAATCTGGAGTTCAACCAGTTCCACCCCACCTGCCTTTACCACCCACAGGCAAAAAGCTTCCTGGTCACCGAAGCCCTGCGCGGCGAAGGTGCACACTTGAAGCTGCCTAACGGTGAACGGTTCATGCAGCGCTTTGACCCGCGCGCAGAGCTGGCGCCACGGGACATTGTTGCCCGGGCCATCGACCATGAAATGAAGCGCTTGGGTGTCGACTGTGTCTATCTGGACATCAGCCACAAATCCGAAGCGTTCATCAAGTCGCACTTTCCAACGGTGTACGAACGCTGCCTCGAGTTTTCCATCGACATTACCAAGCAGCCGATCCCGGTGGTTCCGGCGGCGCACTACACCTGCGGTGGCGTGATGGTCGATCAGAACGGCCGCACCGACGTGCCAGGGCTGTATGCCATTGGCGAAACCAGTTTCACCGGCCTGCACGGCGCCAACCGCATGGCCAGCAACTCGCTGCTGGAGTGTTTCGTCTACGCCCGTTCAGCGGCGGCGGACATTATTGAACAGCTGCCGCACGTGCCAATGCCAGTCGCGCTGCCCATTTGGGATGCGAGCCAAGTCACCGATTCCGATGAAGACGTGATCATTGCGCACAACTGGGACGAACTGCGGCGATTCATGTGGGACTACGTCGGTATCGTGCGCACCAACAAACGCTTGCAACGGGCCCAGCACCGTGTGCAGCTGTTGCTGGACGAAATCGATGAGTTCTACAGCAACTATAAGGTCAGCCGCGATTTGATCGAGTTGCGCAACCTGGCTCAGGTAGCAGAACTGATGATCCAGTCCGCCATGGAGCGCAAGGAAAGCCGGGGCCTGCATTACACCCTCGACTACCCCAATATGCTCCCGGTTGCCCTGGACACTATTCTGGTGCCGCCCACCTACGTCGACTGAACGCAAGTCGAACCCGCAGGCGTCGGTGCACATCCGCCGCCTGAGAGTCGTGGGGTACGCAGATCGATCTGACCCGCCGTTCGCCGCGCAGGCGAAACCGTAGCACCACGATCAATGGCAGCGCGAGGCTGTCCGGGCGCAGCTGCACCGGCTGCCAACCCTGCGCCTGATTCCATAACTGCCAACCCTCGGCGTCGCGTCGCAAGCCGCGAAATGCCTGTGGGTGTGTCAGCAAAACCTGACGCGGCAATACCCAAACGCCATGCGCCAGACAGCAAAAAGCGCCGAGCAGACTGGCCCAGACCGGTATAGACAGAAGAAACAACGAACCCAACGCGAATAGCTGGGCCAGGAGATACGCCGCCAGCAACTGCCGAGAGGCATGCCAGCGGCATTCGAACGTATTACTTGGGCTGGACACGATCCAGGATCATGCGAACCATGCGCTGAAGCTCCGGATCTTCGGATTCGGCGCGTTCCATGAACCAGCCGAACATGTCCTGATCTTCGCACTCAAGCAGCTTGCGGTAGCAATCGCGGTCGACATCATTGAGGTGCGGGTAGACCTCTTTTACAAACGGCACCAGCAATACGTCCAGCTCAAGCATGCCGCGGCGGCTGTGCCAGTAGAGGCGATTCAGTTCAACATCTTCGACCATGGAGCGCTCCTCAAATAGGCGGCAAGTATACAGCCCCGGGCAGCGTCGAACAGTCAGCTTTGGTCGGGCACTGCCGACCTTTTGTGAACTACCCATTTCATGGTCGCCCCCTTATGATGTCCCCCAGACTCTTTACCCTGCGATGACCCATGGCCGACTCTGCTTTTTTCTGCACCCTGTCTCACGAAGGCGTTCTCGCGGTCCGCGGCGCGGATGCCGGCAAATTCCTGCAAGGCCAATTGACCTGCAACCTCAATTACCTGAGCGATACCCAGGCCAGTCTGGGCGCCCGTTGCACGCAAAAAGGCCGGATGCAGTCGAGTTTCCGCATTCTGCTGGAAGGCGACGGCGTTTTGATGGCGATGGCCACCGAGCTGCTGGAACCGCAGTTGGCGGACCTGAAAAAGTACGCCGTGTTCTCCAAATCCAAACTGACCGACGAAAGCGTCGCCTGGGTCCGCTTCGGCCTTGATCATGGCGATGCCGCGCTGAGCAGCCTCGGTCTTGAGTTGCTGGCAGACACCGACAGTGTCGTGCGTCATGAAGGTCTGATCGCCATCCGCGTTTCACCGGATCGCGCTGAACTGTGGGTCGCCGCTGATCAGGCCGATGCCATCAAAGGCAAGCTGACCGCCATGTTGCCCGAAGGCAATCTGAACCAATGGCTACTGGGCCAGATCCGCGCAGGGATCGGTCAGGTCATGCCAGAGACACGTGAACTGTTCATCCCGCAGATGCTCAATCTGCAAGCCGTCGGTGGCGTGAGCTTCAAGAAAGGCTGCTACACCGGCCAGGAAATCGTCGCGCGCATGCAGTACCTGGGCAAACTCAAGCGCCGCTTGTATCGTCTGACCCTCGATGCCAGCGCACTGCCCGCCCCCGGCACACCGCTGTTTTCCCCGTCCCATGGCAGTTCCATCGGCGAAGTGGTCCTGGCGGCCAACGCGGAACAACACATTGAACTCCTGGCCGTGCTGCAAGCCGAAGCAGCTGAGGGTGGTGACATTCATCTCGGCACTCTCGAAGGACCAGCCCTGAACTTGCTCGACCTGCCTTACTCACTGGATCGCGACCGCGAAATCCAGCGTTAACCGCAGCATTTGTTGCAACACCCTAGAGAAACGAAATGAACGATCTGGCGGAAAAGGTCCAACAGGATTTGGTTGAGGCCATCGATAACGATGACCTGGTTCTGCCAACATTACCGGAAGTGGCCATGCAGATTCGCAAGGCCGCCGAAGACCCGGAAATCAGTGTCAGCACACTGAGCAAAGTGATCGGCCGCGATACGGCGTTATCGGCGCGCCTGATCAAAGTGGTCAACAGCCCGCTGCTGCGTGCGACTCAAGAAGTGAACGACCTGCACACGGCGATCACGCGACTGGGCGTCAACTACAGCAGCAACCTGGCGATCGGCTTGGTGATGGAACAGATTTTCCACGCCCGCTCCGAGGTGGTGCAACAGAAAATGCGCGATGTCTGGCGCAAAAGCCTGGAAATCGCCGGGGTCAGCTATGCCTTGTGCCGCCATTACACACAACTCAAACCCGACCAGGCCGCCCTCGGTGGTCTGGTGCATCAGATCGGCGTGTTGCCGATTCTGACCTACGCCGAAGATCACTATCAGCTGCTTTCTGACCCGGTCAGCCTCAACCATGTGATCGATCAGATTCATCCGTTGATCGGCGACAAACTGCTCAGGGTTTGGGAGTTTCCGGAGAAACTGGTGGAGGTGCCAGGGCAATACCTGGACTTCAAGCGGGAGTCTGACCGGATTGATTATGTCGATCTGGTGCAAGTGGCCAGTCTGTATTGCCACAAGGATACCGATCATCCGCTGGCTCGAATCGATGTGTTCAACGTGCCGTCGTTCAAGAAGCTGGGGATCGATCCGCAGAACGAGGCGATGTGCCGGGATCTGGAAGAATCGCGGTCGATGTTTTACTAGCCGAGACCGTGTCGCTGCCATCGCGAGCAGGCTCGCTCCCACAATGGATCTCCGTAACACGGAAGATCCCTGTGGGAGCGAGCCGGCTCCGGGCGGCGTTCCGACGATGGGGCCAAAACAGGCACCATCATTCACCGGCAATAAAACTCACCCGAACCTTCAACCCCTTCGTCTCACCATCATGCAGGCTGATCTGCGCCAGATGCGCACGGCAGATTTCGCCAACAATCGCCAACCCCAGTCCCGACCCGGCCACCTGCTGATTACGTCGGTAAAAGCGCTCGAACACCCGCTCCCGCTCTTCAACCGGAATCCCCGGCCCGTCGTCCTCAACCTCCAGGACCGCCGGTGCAGTGACCCGCAGAATCACATTGCCGCCCGACGGTGTATGGGCCAGTGCGTTATCCACCAGATTACTCAGCAGTTCGTTCAGCAGCGTCGGTTCACCGCGCAGCCACACCGGCTCGTCCGCTTCCAGTGCCAGGGCAACACCGCGTGCGTGGGCCAGCGGCGCCATGGCCATGCCCAACTCCCGCGCCAACTGACTCAAATCCAGCAACTGCGCCCCGCCCTCGGCAATGGCTCGGGCACCGTTTTCGACCCGTGCCAGCGACAGCAATTGATTGGCCAAATGCGTCAATCTATCCGTGCCCTGGGCAGCAGTTTCCAGGGTGTTGCGCCAGGTTTCGGGCTCACTCGCCCGCAGGCCAAGCTCAAGCCGCGCCTTGAGCGCCGCCAACGGCGTACGCAGTTCATGGGCGGCATCGGCGATGAACTGAGCCTGACGCTCGAACTGCTCGCGCAGCCGCTCGGTAAAGTGATTGAGCGCGCGGACCAGCGGCCACAACTCGTGTTGCACTTCCACCAACGGCAATGGCCGCAGATCATCCGACTGGCGCTCTTCCACTGCCGTGCGCAAGCGTTCCAGCGGGCGCAACGCCGCACTCACCGCAAACCACACCAACAGCAGCGCGCCAATCGCCAGCATGCCCAGCCGCAGCAACGTATCCGCCGCCAGGCTGCGCGCCATGCTGACCCGTGCCTCATCGGTTTCCGCAACGCGAATTTCCGCCATACCATTCATATTCGGCTCGCTGACCGGTTTGAGCAGGCTGACCACCCGCACGTTCTGCCCGCGATACGTGGCGTTGTAAAACCGTGCCAACGCCGGGTAGTCATCGGTGCGCGGCGTTCCGGGAGGTGGTGCGGGAAGGTTTTCGTAACCGGAAATCAAATTCTGGTGAATGTCATTGACCAGGTAAAAGATTCGCCCCGCACTGTCGTAGGCAAACGTATCCAGCGCCACGTAGGGCACGTCGGCACTGAGCGTGCCGTCACGCTGGGTGACACCCGCCGCAATGGTTCGCGCCGACGCCAGCAAAGTGCGGTCATAGGCGGTGTCGGCCGCTTCGCGACCATTCCAGTACGCGCTCAAACCGCTGGCAAGCATTAACACCACCAGCAACAGCGCGAGGTTCCACAGCAACCGCCAGCGCAGGCTGCTGGGCTTATGCATCGCGGCTTTCCAGCAAGTAGCCAAGACCGCGGAAGGTCACGATCGCGACCGGTTGGCCGTCGAGTTTTTTGCGTAAGCGATGCACGTAGATTTCGATCGCGTCAGGGCTGGCTTCTTCGTCCAGACCGAACACCTGGGAGGCCAGTTGCTCTTTGCTCATCACCCGTCCGGGCCGGGCGATCAGCGCCTCGAGAACGGCCTGTTCACGTGAGGTCAGGGTCAGCAATTCTTCCCCGAGGGTGAAGCGCCGGGTGTCCAGATCATAGGCCAGCACACCGCAGCGCTGCTGACGTTCACCGCCCAGCACACTGCGGCGCAACAAGGCTTTGACCCGCGCTTCGAGTTCGGTCAGTTCAAAGGGTTTGGCCAGGTAATCGTCAGCACCAAGGTTCAGGCCATGGACCCGATCCTTGACGTCGCTACGCGCGGTCAACATCAGCACCGGAAGGTTTTTCCCCCGGGAGCGCAAGCGTGCGAGCACTTCAAAACCATCCATGCGCGGCAGACCGACATCAAGAATCGCCATGGCGTATTCCTCGCTGCTCAAGGCCAGGTCTGCAGCCACGCCATCGTGCAGCACGTCCACCGTCAGCCCGGTGCTCTTGAGCGCCTGGGCGACACTTTCGGCAAGCTGCAAGTGGTCTTCGACGAGCAGAACACGCATGGATCTTTACCTCATTCAGGGGATGGTCGACGCCATTCTTTGGCGCGAAGTTTACAGCCGCATCCGCTGCTGTGAAGCCTGTAAACCGTGAAAGCCTGCTGAAAGGTTAGTGAAAGGTTGGCCCGTTAGAGTCGGCCCACGGATGGTTTCGAATGCAGACCCTCCAATAGTGCTTTGAAATGTAGCTCCCGAAAAACGCCATGACGCGTTTTCGTCAATAAGAACAATAAATGAGGTACTGCACCATGCTGTCTACGCAGCTTCAGGCTTGTCCGTCCCACCTTTTCCCCAGAATCCCGTCGTTTACGCTTGCCAGCGCCGTTGCCGGCTGCACGACGCGAAACCGCCGCACCTGAAACATCCCCAAAAACAAAAACTCCCATGGAGACAATAATGAATCGATCCCTGCGCCGTTTCGCCCTCGCCGCCAGCTGCATGCTGTTCGCCAGTCAATTGATGGCCGAACCCAAACGCCCGGAATGCATCGCCCCGGCCTCACCGGGCGGTGGTTTCGACCTCACCTGCAAATTGGCGCAGAGCGCGCTGATCAACGAAAAGCTGCTGACCAAACCGATGCGCGTGACCTACATGCCCGGCGGTGTCGGCGCAGTGGCGTACAACGCGGTGGTCGCTCAGCGCCCCGCCGACGCTGGCACGTTGGTGGCCTGGTCCAGCGGCTCGCTGCTGAACCTGGCGCAAGGCAAGTTTGGTCGATTCGATGAAACCAACGTGCGCTGGCTGGCCGCCGTCGGCACCAGTTATGGCGCCATCGCGGTGAAAAGCGATTCGCCCTACAAGACCCTGGACGATCTGGTCAAAGCGCTGAAAGAAGACCCGAGCAAAGTGGTGATCGGCTCCGGCGGCACCGTCGGCAGCCAGGACTGGATGCAAACCGCACTGATCGCCAAGGCAGCAGGGATCAACCCGCGCGACCTGCGCTACGTCGCCCTCGAAGGCGGCGGTGAAATCGCCACCGCCCTGCTCGGTGGGCACATTCAGGTCGGCAGCACCGACATCTCCGACTCCATGCCGCACATCCAGAGCGGTGACATGCGCTTGCTGGCCGTGTTCGCCGAGAAGCGCCTGGACGAGCCGGAAATGAAAGACATCCCGACCGCCAAAGAGCAAGGCTACGACATCGTCTGGCCGGTGGTTCGCGGCTTCTACCTCGGGCCAAAAGTCAGCGACGAAGACTACGCCTGGTGGAAAGACGCCTTCGACAAGCTGCTGGCGTCCGAAGACTTCGCCAAGCTGCGCGATCAACGTGAACTGTTCCCGTTCGCCATGACCGGCCCGGAGCTGGACACCTACGTGAAGAAGCAGGTTGCGGACTACAAAGTGCTGGCCAAAGAGTTCGGCCTGATCCAGTGATTGCCTCTGTCTAGCGGCTGCGGCCTCGTTCTTCGAGGCCGCGGCACAGGAGTTTTCCATGCTCTTACAACGCATTTTTGCTTCGGTGCTGATGCTCGCCTGTGTTGGCCTGGCGCTGATGGCCTGGCCGTATCAAGCGGCTTTTTCCTACGAACCGGTGGGACCCAGAGCCTTTCCGCTGTTGATGCTCGGGCTGATGGGCCTGGCGCTGTTGTACATGGTGTTCCGTCCCGCACCGATCAAGCACGACGCTGACGAACCACCGATGGACCGCGAAACCCTGACCAAGATCGGCCTGTGCGTGGTGCTGTTGCTGGTGTTTGCCGGCACCTTCGAACCCCTTGGTTTCATCGTCGCCAGCATCCTGATCGGCATTCCAATGGCGCGCCTGTATGGCGGTCGCTGGGTGCCCAGCATTGTGATCATCACACTAATGGCCGTCGGCCTTTATCTGTTGTTCGACAAGTTGATGGACGTGCCGCTGCCCTTGGGCGTGCTCGACGTTCTGGAGAACTGATATGGATACGCTTGGCTATTTGGGTCAGGGTTTCGGCGTCGCGCTGAGCCCGTACAACCTGGTGACCGCCCTGTGCGGCACCCTGATCGGCACCGTAGTCGGCCTGCTGCCAGGCCTTGGCCCGATCAATGGCGTGGCATTGTTGATCCCGATTGCATTCGCCCTCGGCCTGCCACCGGAGTCGGCACTGATCCTGCTGGCGGCGGTGTATCTGGGTTGCGAATACGGCGGACGGATCAGCTCGATTCTGCTGAACATTCCCGGTGAAGCCTCTACCGTCATGACCACGCTGGACGGTTACCCGATGGCCCGCAAAGGCCTGGCCGGTGTCGCGCTGTCGTTGTCGGCGTGGAGTTCGTTTATCGGCGCGTTCATCGCCACCTGCGGCATGGTGCTGTTCGCCCCGCTGCTGGCGAAATGGGCGATTGCCTTCGGTCCGGCGGAATATTTCGTGCTGATGGTGTTCGCCATTGTTTGCCTTGGCGGCATGGCCGGTGACCGACCGCTGAAAACCTTTATTGCGGCGTTGATCGGTTTGTTTCTGTCGAGCGTCGGGATCGATGCCAACAGCGGCGTTTACCGGTTCACCGGGGACAACATCCATCTGACCGACGGCATCCAATTTGTCGTGTTGGTGTTGGGTCTATTCTCCATCAGTGAAATTCTCCTGCTGCTGGAAAAAACCCATCATGGTCAGGAAGCAGTGAAAGCTACCGGCCGCATGATGTTCAACTTCAAGGAAGCCTCGGCGGTGTTCGTGGTGAACCTGCGTTGTGGCGTGCTGGGCTTCATCATGGGCGTGTTGCCGGGAGCCGGAGCGACCCTCGCCAGCGCCGTGGCCTACATGACCGAAAAACGTATCGCCGGTGCCAAAGGCACGTTCGGCCAGGGCGACATGCGTGGCCTCGCGGCACCGGAAACCGCCATCGGCGGCGCAGCGTGCGGCGCACTGGTGCCGATGCTGACCCTCGGTGTTCCCGGCTCTGGCACCACGGCGGTGATGATCGGCGCCCTGTCTCTGTACAACATCACGCCGGGGCCGCTGCTGTTCCAACAACAACCCGACATCGTCTGGGGCCTGATCGCCTCGTTGTTCATCGCCAACATCATGCTGGTGATCCTCAACATTCCGATGATCCGTGTCTTCACTCGCATCCTCGCCGTGCCTAACTGGGCGCTGGTGCCGGTGATCGCGATCATCACCGGGATCGGCGTCTACGCGGTGCACGCCACTACGTTCGACCTGTTCCTGATGATCGGCATCGGCATCTTCGGCTATATCCTGCGCAAGCTGGACTTCCCGTTGTCGCCGATTTTGCTGGGCTTCATCCTCGGCGGCCTGATGGAACAAAACCTGCGTCGCGCGCTGTCGATTTCCAACGGTGCACTGGAAATCCTCTGGTCCAGCCCGATCACCTTCGGCTGCTGGGTACTGACCGCGATCATGCTGCTGATGCCACTCCTGCGGATCTGGCGTAAACGTTCGGCCGCTCAACGCGCTATCGCCGATGTCTGATCGAACGCCGCTCAAAGCCTGGTGGGGAACACCGCTGGTCGGTCTGCTGGGCGGTTATCTCGCCAGCCAGATCGGCTGGCCGTTGCCGTGGATGGTCGGCTCGTTGCTGGCGATCATCCTCGTGCGCTGCCTCACGCCATGGCAATTGGCGGAAATCCCTGGCGGCCGCAAGTGCGGCCAGTGGATTGTCGGCATCGGCATCGGCCTGCACTTCACCCCGGTGGTGATGGAGCAGGTGTTGGGGCATTTCGGTTTGATCTTCTTCGGTGCGTTGGTCACCAGCCTGTCGGCCGTGGTCGGGGTCTGGTTGATGCGCCGTACCGGTGAAGATCGCGCCACCGCGTTCTTTTCCAGCATGCCCGGCGGCTCCGGAGAGATGGTCAACCTCGGTGCTCGCAACGGTGCGGTGCTCAGCCGTGTGGCGGCGGGACAAAGTTTGCGGGTGCTTGTGGTGGTGTTGTGTGTGCCGGCGGCGTTCAAGTATTTGTTGGGTGACGGTGCGCCGGTTTTGCACGCCACGGCCGTGGACTGGCGCTGGCTGGCCTTTTTATTCCCGGCAGGCGCCTTGGCGGCGTGGCTCTGGGAACGTCTTCGTCAACCCAATCCATGGCTGTTCGGCCCGTTGCTGGTGAGTGCAGCGGTGAGCATCGGTTGGGATTTGCACATTGGTTTGCCCAATGGCGGAAGCCAGATCGGCCAATGGCTGATTGGTAGCGGCTTGGGTTGTCACTTCAACCGACAGTTTTTTCGGCGTGCGCCTTCCTTCATGGGCCGGACCTTGATCGGCACGGTGCTGACCATGTTGATCGCCACGGCGGCGGCGCTGGGGTTGAGTGCGCTGACCCATCTGGATTTGCGCTCGCTAACCCTGGGCATGATGCCCGGCGGGATCGCGGAAATGAGCCTGACGGCGGAGACGCTGCAATTGTCGGTGCCGCTGGTGACGGCGATGCAGGTGATGCGGTTGTTGTTTGTGCTGTTTCTGGCGGAGCCGTTGTTCAAATACTGGAACCGCAATCCAGAGTAAAGACCGAGTTGAATTCATCGCCAGCAGGCTGGCTCCCACAAGTTTTTTAAACACCGTAAAACCAATGTGGGAGCCAGCCTGCTGGCGATGCTTTTCAAACCGGCGGCAACCGCCACTCAATCGGCGTCTCGCCATTCTGCTCAAGAAACTTGTTGGTCCGGCTGAAGTGCCCGCATCCCAGAAAACCGCGATACGCGGACAACGGCGACGGATGCACCGACGTCAGCACCAGGTGCTTGGTCGCGTCGATTAGCTTCTGTTTGCTCTGGGCATGTGCGCCCCACAGCATAAACACCAGATGCGGCTGCTGCTGGCTGACGACCTCAATGATCCGGTCCGTGAAAAACTGCCAGCCCTTATCCTTGTGCGCATTGGCATTGGCGCGCTCAACCGTCATGGTGGTGTTGAGCATCAGCACGCCCTGGTCGGCCCAGCTCTGCAAATAGCCATGGTTGGGAATATCGATGTTCAGGTCGCGCTTCAACTCTTTATAGATATTCACCAGCGACGGCGGCGCCGGCACGCCCGGTTGCACCGAGAAGCACAAACCATGGGCCTGCCCCGGGCCGTGGTAGGGGTCTTGACCGAGGATGACGACCTTGACCTTGTCCAGCGGTGTGGAGTTGAGCGCGTTGAAAATCATCGGGCCCGGTGGATAGATCTCTTTGCCCGCCGCACGCTCCTGTTGCAGGAAATCACGCAACTCTGCCATGTAGGGCTGGTCGAATTCGGCACGCAGTGCCTCCTTCCAGCTCGGTTCGAGTTTGATACGGTCGTCAGCAGTCATGGTTACATCCGGCAAAAACAATGGGGCGAACCCTAGGAAAGCCCATCACGCTTGTCAATTGATCTGACGCACATCCGGCACTTTCCTGTACAGCGATCATACTGAACGCTCAAATTCCCGATCGAGGTCACGATGAATCTGCACTTCGAAGAACTCACCGGCACCGACGGCGCTCGCATCGGCATCGCCAGCCTCGACGCCGAAAAGTCCCTTAACGCCCTGTCCCTGCCGATGATCAACGCCCTGCGTGATCAAATGGACGCCTGGGCCAAGGACCCGCAAATAGTCTGCGTGTTACTGCGTGGCAACGGCGCCAAGGCCTTCTGTGCCGGCGGTGAAGTGCGCAGCCTGGTGGAAGCCTGTCGTGCTCATCCCGGGGAGGTGCCGCCGTTGGCCGCGCACTTCTTTGCGGCGGAATATCGCCTGGACTTCAAACTGCACACCTACCCGAAACCGTTGATCTGCTGGGGTCATGGTTATGTGCTCGGCGGCGGGATGGGTTTGTTGCAAGGCGCGAGCATCCGGGTCGTCACACCAAGCACTCGGCTGGCAATGCCTGAGATCAGCATTGGTCTGTACCCGGACGTTGGCGCCAGTTGGTTTCTGTCGCGAATGCCCGGCAAGCTCGGGCTGTTTTTGGGCCTTACCGGTGCCCACATGAACGGCCGCGATGCAATCGACCTGGACCTGGCCGACCGTTTCTTGCTCGATGAACAACAGGAGGAACTGATCGAAGGGTTGCTGCAATTGAACTGGCAGGAACAAACGCCGATGCAGCTCAACAGTTTGCTCAAGGCCTTGCAGCAGGAAGCGGTCGCGCAAATGCCCGAAGCCCAGTGGTTGCCACGGCGCCAGCACATTGATGAACTGCTGGACGTCAGTGATGTGAGTTGCGCCTGGAAGGCCATCAGCCTGCAACGCGACAGCTCCGATCTGCTACTCAGCCGTGCCGCAAAAACCATGAGTGAAGGCTCGCCGCTGACCGCGCATCTGGTCTGGGAGCAAATCGCCCGGGCCCGGCACCTGTCGCTGGCTCAGGTTTTTCAGATGGAATACACGATGAGCCTCAACTGTTGTCGACATCCGGAGTTCAGCGAAGGTGTGCGCGCACGGTTGATCGACAAGGACCAGAAACCGCACTGGCACTGGCCGGACATCAACAACGTACCGGATTCCGTGGTGGACGCGCACTTCCAGAAGGCCTGGGAAGGTCGGCACCCACTGGCGGATTTGTCCGAATACTGAAATTCGGACACAAAAAAAGCGGCGCTTCGTGCGCCGCTTTTGTGTGAACGGTTACCGGTGGCCGCCTCGGCCCATGTGGTCACCGCGTCCGCCGTGATGGCGTCCACCCCCCCGGAAATCATTATTCCAGCCACCTCGGTTGTCATTATTCCAGCCGCCTCGGTTGTCATTACTCCAGCCACCTTGGTGATGACCGTCCCAGCCCTGATTCTGATGTGACCGGTAATAGCTCCGGGATTGGTAATAACGCGGGGCCGGTTGATAGATCCTTGGCTGATAGTAATAGCGCGGAGTCGGCTGGTAATACCGCGCTGGCGGTGAGTAGTACCGGGGCGGTGGCGAGTAATAACCTCCGCCACCTGAATAGTAGGATCCGCCACCGGCGTAATAGGTTGGCGCTGGCGAGGTATAGACCTCGGAACTGTAGTAGTTGGCTCCTCCATCGGAATAGGGCACGCACGCACCAAGAGACAATCCCGATAGAGCAATCAGAAGAATTCGGCGGAGCTGTTTTCGACAGAGCATGGCGGCCTCCTGGACCGCGAGTGAGCTACACCAGCGACGCTGGTGAGCGGCAGTCAATTAATCGGTGACTGTCGAAAGATCAGACATCGTTTTTCGAAATCTGGTGCGTCCATGAAACACATTGAAACATCTGCCCGATGAAAGGTTTTTCATCTATTCACGCACTGATTAATGGTGCCAGCCGTGATATCCACCGCCGTAATAACGCGGTCCGTGGCCTCCGTAATAACGGTAGCGATACCCCCCGTAATACCGTGGACCGTAATAGCCACCGTGGTAGTAAGGCGAGTAATAACCGGGGTAGTAATAACCGGGGTAGTCATTAGGTGTGGCGTATGCGTCGTAGGGGCCTGCGTAGTAATAGCAACCAGACATCCCCAAACTGAACAACACCGTAAACACAATTCGACGCAGCATGACGGCCTCCGAAAAGACCTTGGGACAGCAGCCGACAACGGCCGGCTGACATTGCTTTTGACTTGAAAAACGGCATCAAGTGCTGGGCCGCAAATACCTTCAGATCAGCGGCCAAACCGTCCCATTGCGGTGCAGTCGCGCACCATCACAAGGCAACCGTGCAGCCCCTTCCCGACGTGGCTCTCGCGTCATCCCCCACGCTAGAGCGCTCAAGCCGACTTGGCACGTCTCTCGCTTTAGTAAAAGCGTGCAGGAGTTCTTTACAGGTTCGCGGCACCACAATTTGCAATGGCTGACTAGGGTTCCGGCTCGCTTTGAGCGAGTGGCTGGTCCGAGAGTTGGCGACCTCCAGTTGAGGTTACACGGCGGGACAAAAGCCCGGGAGACAATCCACCGTTCGCGGTGCCGCGTTGACTCCTGCTCGCCCCTGATCAACTGGAGAACCATCCCATGTCCCAGCTTCGTCTACCTTCCCTGCTCGCCGCTGCATTCGCAGCCTTCGTAAGCTTCTCGACCCAGGCCGCCCAGAAAGACCACTTCAGTGTCTGCTGGACCATTTACGCTGGCTGGATGCCTTGGGAATACGCCGGAAGCCAAGGCATCGTCGACAAATGGGCGAAGAAGTACGGCATCAAGATTGATGTGGTGCAGCTCAACGACTACGTCGAATCGATCAATCAATACACCGCTGGCCAGTTCGATGGCTGCACCATGACCAACATGGACGCGCTGACCATTCCGGCCGCTGGCGGCGTCGACAGCACCGCGCTGATCGTCAGCGATTTCTCTAACGGCAATGACGGCATCGTGCTCAAGGGTGACGGTAAGAAAATCACCGACCTCAAGGGCATGGACGTCAACCTGGTGGAGCTGTCGGTTTCCCACTACCTGCTGGCCCGGGCGCTGGATTCGGTGGACCTCACCGAGAAAGACCTCAAAGTGGTCAACACCTCCGACGCCGACATCTCGGCCGCTTTCAACACCGAACAGGTCAACGCCGTCACCACCTGGAACCCGATGCTCTCGGACATCAAGGCCAAGCCCGCCGTCACCGAAGTCTTCAACTCCAGCCAGATCCCCGGCGAGATCATGGACATGATGGTGGTCAACAGCGCCACCCTCAAAGACAACCCGACGCTGGGCAAAGCGCTGACCGGTGCCTGGTTCGAAGTCGTCGAATTGATGAACGCGAAAAACGCCGCCAGCAAAGCCGCGCTCGAACACATGGCCAAGGCCTCAGGCACTGACCTGGCGGGTTTCCAGGCACAACTCGACACCACCAAATTGTTCGCCACGCCCAAAGAAGCCCTGGACTTCTCCACCAGCAAGCAACTGCCGGCAACCATGCGCAAAGTGGCCGAGTTTTCGTTCCAGCACGGCTTGCTCGGCGAAGGCGCCAAGGACACCAGCGCCGTCGGCATGGCGTTCGCCAATGGCGTGACCAGCGGCGACACGGCCAACCTCAAGCTGCGCTTCGACCCGACCTTCGTGCAGATGGCTGCCGACGCCAAGTTGTAAGCAGGAGGAGCTGGCCATGCGCCTGATCAATCGCCACCCGGATCGCCCGAGTCGCCTGTTGCTGGTGATCCTGCCGTTCGCCCTGGTGCTGTTCGCCTACTTCATGGGCTCGGCCGAGCGGCTGACGGACAACCCCAACGACAAGCTGCTGCCGAGCGCTGTGCAAATGACCGACGCGGTGAAACGCCTGGCCTTCGTGGCCGACACCCGCACCGGTGAGTACCTGCTCTGGCAGGACAGCGCTTCGAGCCTGCGCCGCTTGGCTATCGGCCTCGGTATCAGCGCGCTGGCCGGGCTATGCCTGGGCATGGCGGCTGGCACCCTGCCGCTGTTCGGCGCGCCGCTATCCCCGCTGCTGACGGTGCTGTCGATGGTGCCGCCGCTGGCGATCCTGCCGATTCTGTTCATCGTGTTCGGCCTTGGGGAGTTGTCGAAAGTGATGCTGATCGTGATCGGCATCACCCCGGCCCTGGCCCGTGATCTGGAACAACGCGCCCGGGAAATTCCGGTCGAGTTGCTGATCAAGGCCCAGACCCTCGGCGCCTCGACCTGGACCCTGATGCTGCGCGTGGTACTGCCGCAACTGCTGCCGCGTTTGCTGATTTCGCTGCGGCTGATGCTCGGTTCGGCGTGGTTGTTCCTGATCGCCGCTGAGGCCATCGCCTCGACCGACGGCCTCGGCTACCGGATCTTCCTGGTACGCCGTTACCTGGCGATGGACGTGATCCTGCCGTACGTGGTGTGGATCACCCTCCTCGCCTGGCTGATGGACTGGGGCCTGAAGCGCCTGACCCAACGTGCTTTCCCTTGGTATGAAGGAGCACGCGCATGAGCTTCATCACCGTAAAGAACGTATGGCAGCAATACGGCGATCAGGTGGTGCTCGAAGGCCTGAACCTGAACGTCAACGAGGGTGAATTCTGCACACTCGTCGGCGCCTCAGGCTGCGGAAAATCAACCTTCCTGCGCTTGTTGCTCGGTCAGGAACGTGCGAGTCGAGGCGAGATTCTACTCGACGGTCAGGCCCTGGCCGGTGAACCGGATTCGAGCCGTGGCGTGGTGTTCCAGCGCTACTCGGTGTTCCCGCATTTAACGGTGCTGGACAACGTCGCCCTCGGTCTCGAACTGCCGCGTTCGCCACTGCTCGGACGCCTGTTCGGCAGCGCCAAACGTGATGCGCGGGAACAGGCCTCGGTGTTGCTGCACAAAGTCGGCCTCGGCCACTCGCTGGACAAGTACCCGGCGCAGCTTTCCGGTGGCATGCAGCAACGGCTGGCCATTGCCCAGGCACTGATCATGAAACCCCGAGTGTTGCTGCTCGACGAACCGTTCGGCGCGCTCGATCCGGGTATCCGCAAAGACATGCACGCCTTGCTCCTGGAGCTGTGGCGCGAGACACAACTGACGGTGTTCATGGTCACCCACGACCTGTCCGAAGGCTTCAGCCTCGGCACGCGTCTGCTGGTGTTCGACAAGGTCCGTATCGACCCGCACGCCCCCGGCGCCTATGGCGCACGCATCACCTACGACATCCCTTTGAACAGCGACCGCCGCACCACCCGTGCCGCCGTCGACGCCCTGCCGATGCCCCTGGCAGGCAAGCTTCGTATCGCTTAGAGGAATCTGCAAATGACTGATTCGACCCTGCTGTTCACACCCTTTGCCGAAGAATTGCTGCCCGGTGGCGGTCATCGTTCGTTCGTACTGAAACGCGGTCAACTGCTGCGCCTAACCGATCTGCGTGGCGGTGCCAACGTCAGCCTGACGCTGCTCAACGCCAATGAAAAAAACGAACGCCTGAACCTGCCCGACAGCCTCAAATGCCAACACACCGCCAGGCTCACCAGCGGCCATTGCTTGTATTCGGACATGGGCCGAGTGCTGGCTGCAATCACTGCCGACACCTGCGGCTGGAGCGACAGCCTCGGCGGTGTGCTCTGTGCTGAAGAAGTCGCGGAAAAATACGGCGCGGGCCGCTATCAGGAACTGCGCAACGGTTTCTTCCGCAACGGCACCGACAACCTGTTGGTGGAGCTGGGCAAGTGGGGCCTCGGCCTGTCGGACTTGCTGATGACCCTCAACCTGTTCAGCCGGGTCAATGTCGATGAAGCCGGGCGTTTCCACTTCGTCGAAGGCAATTCCAGGGCCGGTGATTACATCGAGTTGTACGCACCGATGGACACACTGGTGGTACTCACCGCCCTGCAACACCCGATGGACCCATCGCCCGAATACGCACCGAAACCTCTGAAGCTCAGCTGGATGAACGCCGACGCCAGCGTCGCCGAACACTGCCGCACCTTGCGCCCGGAAAACGAGCGCGGCTTCATCAACACCGACCGTTTGTTCGCCTGAGGTTCGCTGCCATGTCACTCGCTATCGCCACCGCTCATCAACAGCCGGAAACTGCGATCTACCGCGCCACCATCCCCGCCGGCGAACCCTGGCTGATGGAGGTCAAGGCCGGTCAGACCTTGCGCATCCTCGACCTGGAAGGTAACCAGGCCGTCGACACCCTGTTCTACAGCATCGCCAATCCAAAGGAACGCTACGACGTGCAGCGCACTTTGCGCCGACAAAACAGCGTCTACCTGAGCACCGGCAGCGTGCTGTATTCCAACCTCGGCAAACCGATGCTGACCATCGTCGCCGACACCTGCGGGCGCCACGACACCCTCGGCGGTGCCTGCGCGCAAGAGAGCAACACCGTGCGCTACGCCCTGGAAAAACGCTACATGCACAGTTGCCGCGACAACTACCTGCGCGCCTGCGTCCACGACGGGCGACTGGGCAAGGGCGATATCGGGCCGAACATCAATTTCTTCATGAACGTGCCGGTCACGGCAGACGGCGGGTTGACCTTTGAAGACGGCATTTCGGCGCCGGGCAAATACGTCGACCTGCGGGCCGAAATGGACGTGATCGTGCTGATCTCCAACTGCCCGCAACTGAACAACCCGTGCAACGCCTACAACCCGACACCTGCGGAGTTATTGGTATGGAACTGAAACTGGCGCGGTTGCGTAAATGGTTGTTCGCCCTGTGCCAGGCCCGTTCAAGCCAGTGCATCAAATAACCGTTCCCCTGTGGTGTGAATTTCTGTCATCGGGGACGGCCCTGGTGCATTTCGAAAAACTGCGGGACGGCCCGCATCCCAGGTCGAGGCTGATGCGCTATCGCCTCCGGGGGTTATGCCATGTTCGAAAAAATCCTGATTGCCAACCGAGGCGCCATTGCCTGCCGCATCCTGCGCACCCTGCGTGAATTGCAGGTCAAGGGTGTCGCCGTGTACTCCGAAGCCGATGCTGCCAGCCTGCACATCCTGCAAGCCGATGAAGCCCATAGCCTCGGTCAAGGCCCGGCCGCCAGCACCTATCTGGCGGTCGACAAGATTCTCGCCATCGCCAAAGCCACTGGCGCCACGGCGATTCATCCCGGCTACGGTTTTCTCTCGGAAAACGCCGCGTTCGCCGAAGCCTGCGAAGCCGCCGACATCGCCTTCATCGGCCCCACACCCGAACAGCTGCGCGTATTCGGCCTGAAACACACCGCCCGCGCCTTGGCCAAACAACATGGCGTACCGATGCTTGAAGGCACCGAACTGCTCGACAGCCTCGACGCAGCGCTAATCGCAGGCGAACAGGTCGGCTACCCGGTGATGCTCAAAAGCACCGCCGGTGGTGGTGGCATCGGCATGCGTGTGTGCCGCAGCGCGGCGGAGTTGAGCGAGTCCTTTGAAGCAGTCAAACGCCTTGGCCAGAACAATTTCAGCGATGCGGGCGTGTTCATCGAGAAGTACATCCCGCGCGCGCGCCATCTGGAGGTTCAGGTGTTCGGCGACGGCCGTGGCGAGGTGATTGCCCTCGGCGTACGCGACTGCTCGGTACAACGGCGCAACCAGAAAGTCCTCGAAGAAACCCCGGCGCCGAACCTGCCCGAGGGCATGGCCGAAGACCTTTGCGCAGCCGCCATCAAACTGGCGAAAGCGGTGAATTACCGCAGTGCCGGCACCGTGGAATTTGTCTTCGACAGCGAAGATCAGCGTTTCTACTTTCTTGAAGTGAACACCCGCTTGCAGGTGGAACACGGCGTGACCGAACAAGTGTGGGGCGTCGACCTGGTGCGCTGGATGGTGGAACTCGCGGCCGGTGATTTGCCGCCACTGCGTGAGTTTAGCCAAGGGTTGAGAGCCAAAGGGCACGCGATTCAGGCACGCCTGTATGCCGAAGATCCGGGACGCGACTTCCAGCCGAGCCCCGGCTTGCTCACCGCCGTGAGTTTCCCTGCCGCCAACGGCATCCAACTGCGTATCGACACCTGGGTCGAGGTCGGTTGCGAGATCCCGCCGTACTTCGACCCGATGATCGCCAAGGTCATCAGCTGGGCACCGAGCCGCGAAGAAGCGCGCGCCGATTTGCATCAGGCATTGGCTGACAGTCAGCTCTATGGCGTGGAAACCAACCGCGATTACTTGCGGCAAATTCTGCTCGATGCGCCATTCGCCAGTGGCCAGCCGTGGACGCGTTGCCTGGAAGGTCTGGTCTATCAGGCCAACACCTTCGAAGTGCTCAGCGCCGGGACGCAAACCAGCGTTCAGGACTATCCGGGGCGTCTCGGTTATTGGGCGGTGGGCGTGCCGCCGTCGGGGCCAATGGACAGCCGCGCGCTGCGTCTGGGCAACCTTTTGCTGGGCAATGAAGAAGGTGCCGCCGCGCTGGAAATCACCATGAGCGGGCCGTTGCTGCGCTTCAATTGCGATGTTGTGGTGGCGGTGACCGGGGCGGTGATCCCGCTGACGCTGAACGGTGAAACCGTCGCGATGAATACGGCGCTGTTGATTCCGGCCGGTGCTACGTTGAGCCTCGGCACGATGGCTGGTGTGGGCGCCCGCAGCTATTTGTGCGTGCGCGGCGGCTTGCAGGTTCCGGATTATCTGGGGAGCAAAAGCACCTTCACCCTCGGCCAGTTTGGCGGGCATGGTGGTCGGGCCTTGCGGGCGGGTGATGTGTTGCATGTGCCGGCGCTGAGCGATCGTAGCGTCGGTGGGCAACTACCTGAAATCACTGAGTTGCCCGGCGTGCGGCTAATCCGCGTGATCTACGGCCCCCATGGCGCACCGGAATATTTCACTGAAAAATACATCGGCACCTTCTTCGCGACCCAGTGGGAAGTGCATTTCAATTCCAGTCGAACCGGCGTGCGGCTGATCGGGCCGAAACCCGAATGGGTGCGTGCCGACGGGGGCGAAGCGGGACTGCATCCGTCGAACATTCATGACAATCCGTATGCCATCGGGGCGGTGGATTTTACCGGGGACATGCCGGTGATCCTCGGCCCGGATGGCCCGAGCCTCGGTGGCTTTGTGTGCCCGGTGACGGTGATCGAAGCGGACCTTTGGCAGCTCGGGCAACTCAAGGCTGGGGACAAAATCCAGTTCCTCCCCGTCGATTTCCAGACCGCCCGCAACCTCGCCTTGAAATGGAACTCCCCATGTAGGAGCTGGCTTGCCAGCGAAGAAGTTGATGCGGTGTCTGGACAGCCCCCTTCGCTGGCAAGCCAGCTCCTACAGGTTGTGTCGCCTGTTGTATTGGATATCGGTCAGGGAGATACGCGGCTGGTCGCGAGATTGTCTGGCGATACACATCTGCTGCTGGAAATCGGCGCCCCGGAACTCGACCTGGTCCTGCGCTTCCGCGCCCACGCCCTCATGCAGGCACTGGAAAGCAAACACCTGCACGGCGTGATCGACCTCACCCCCGGCATCCGCTCGCTGCAAGTGCACTACCAACCCGAGCAACTGCCGCTGTCCGACCTGCTCGGCATCGTCGCCGGTGAATGGGACGCGGTGTGCGCCGCCAAAGACCTGCAAGTGCCCTCGCGCATCGTGCATTTGCCGCTGTCTTGGGATGACCCGGCCTGCCAGTTGGCCATCGAGAAATACATGACCACCGTGCGCAAAGACGCGCCGTGGTGCCCGAGCAATCTGGAGTTCATCCGCCGCATCAACGACCTGCCCAACCTCGACGAAGTGCAGCGCACGGTGTTCGACGCCAGTTACCTGGTGATGGGTCTGGGCGACGTTTACCTCGGCGCACCGGTCGCCACCCCGCTCGACCCGCGTCATCGTCTGGTGACCACTAAGTACAACCCGGCCCGCACCTGGACCGCCGAAAACTCGGTGGGCATCGGCGGTGCCTACATGTGCGTCTACGGCATGGAAGGCCCCGGCGGTTATCAGTTTGTCGGGCGCACCTTGCAGATGTGGAATCGCTACCGCGAAGTCGCCGCGTTCGACGGCAAACCGTGGCTGTTGCGCTTCTTTGACCAGATCCGTTTCTACCCGGTGAGCGCCGATGAACTGCTGCGCATCCGCAAGGACTTCCCGCTCGGGCGCTTTGAGCTGAACATCGAACACAGCCAATTGAACCTCGCGGATTACCAGGCATTCCTGACGCAAGAAGCCGAGACCATCGCTGCGTTTCGCGATCAACAACAAGGCGCGTTCAACGCCGAGCGCGAACGCTGGATCGCCAGCGGTCAGGCGCATTTCGACAGCGAAGAACGGGTCCCGGAAGCGACCGAAGATGCAGCGCTCGTCAGCGGTGAAATGAGCGTCGACAGCCACATCGCCGGCAACCTCTGGCAGGTTCAGGTGGAAACCGGCAGTCGCGTAGCCGCCGGTGATGTGCTGGTGATTCTGGAGTCGATGAAGATGGAAATTCCGCTGCTGGCGCCGATGGCCGGCGTGGTGCGTGAGATTCGTGTGCAGCCCGGTTCCGCAGTGCGCGCCGGACAGCGCGTCGTGGTGCTGGAAGTCGACTGAACCCATTTCGAAAAGGATTAATCCCATGAACATCAATCTGCAACTCGACGCCCTGCGCAGCGCTTATCGCGACGGCAGCACCACACCTCGAAAACTGCTGTCGAGCCTGCGCGACAAAGCCGCCGCGCTGAACCCGGACTATCACCTGTTCATCCACTTGCTCAGTGTCGAAGAACTGGAACCGTATCTCGCCGCCCTCGACGGTCGCGACATCGACAGCCTGCCACTGTACGGCGTGCCGTTCGCGATCAAGGACAACATCGACCTGGCGGGCATTCCCACGACGGCGGCGTGTCCCGACTTTGCCTATGTGCCGGAGCAATCAGCGACCATCGTCGAGCAGCTGCTGGCGCTAGGCGCGATCCCTCTGGGCAAGACCAACCTTGACCAGTTCGCCACTGGCCTCAATGGCAGTCGCTCGCCGTATGGCGCGTGCCCGAACAGCGTGTTGCCGGAGTATCCGTCGGGCGGTTCCAGCGCCGGGTCTTCGTTGGCGGTCGCGTTGGGGGTGGCGAGTTTTTCGTTGGGCACGGACACGGCGGGATCGGGACGTGTGCCAGCGGGTTTGAACAATCTGGTGGGACTGAAAGCCACCAAAGGATTGATCTCCACGGCGGGTGTGGTGCCGGCCTGTCGCACGCTTGATTGCGTGACGACCTTTACCGCGACGGCTCGCGAGGCCAGTCAATTGCTCGCGCTCACCGCACACCTCGACCCGCGCGATGAATACAGCCGCAGCAACCCGCAGTGGAATGACGGCTCGGCGTTCGGCTCACCGCGCCCTTTGCGCTTCGGTGTGCCGCGCGCGCAGGACCTGGAATTTTTCGGTTGCCCCGAAGGCCCGCTGTTGTTCGGGGATGCCATCGACCAACTCAAGGTGTTGGGGGGTGAAGCCGTCGAACTGGATATGTCGCCGTTTCTCGAGGCGGCACGCTTACTCTACGAAGGGCCATGGGTGGCCGAGCGCTACAGCGTGGCCGGGGAATTGATGGAGCAAAATCCGCAAGCGGTGCTGCCGGTGATTCGTGCAGTGCTGGCCAAGGCGCCGGCGGTGACGGGCGTGCAAACTTTCCGCGCGCAGTACCGGCTGCAGGCCTTGAAGGCGCTGTGCGACAAGGCACTGGAAGGGCTCGATTGCGTGGTCACGCCGACCATCGGCCGCCCGGTGACACTGGCGCAGCTGGACGCCGAACCGGTGCTGCGCAATTCGGAACTGGGTTACTACACCAACTTCATGAACCTGCTCGATTACGCCGCCGTCGCGGTGCCCAGCGCTTTCATGGGCAATGGCCTGCCGTGGGGCGTGACGCTGTTTGGTCGGGCGTTTACCGATCAGTATTTGTTGAGCGTGGCGGATGCCTTCCAGCGCCAGCAAGGCCTGACCACGCCGGCACCAACGGCGGTTGCGCGCAACGACCGGGCGCGGTTGGTGGTGTGTGGCGCGCATCTGGATGGGTTGGCGCTGAACTGGCAGTTGAAGCGGCGCGGGGCTCGGTTGGTCGAGACGACGTTCAGTTCGCCGGATTATCAGCTGTATGCGTTGGCCGGTGGCCCGCCGTTTCGTCCGGGGATGGTTCGGGTGAAGGATGGCGGTGTGGCGATTGCGGTGGAGGTTTGGGAACTGCCGAGCAGTGAATTGGGCTCGTTCTTGACCGGGATTCCGGCGCCGTTGGGGTTGGGTAAGGTGCAACTGGCGGACGGACGTTGGGAGAGCGGGTTTATCTGTGAGGCGTATGGGTTGGAGGGAGCGGTAGATATCAGTCATCTCGGCGGATGGCGTGCATATCTGCACTCCCTGACCTGAACACCCCCCCTGTGGGAGTGAGCCTGCTCGCGATAGCGTCAGCACTTCACAATTGATGTCGACTGATACACCGCCATCGCGAGCAGGCTCGCTCCCACAAGGTCCGTGCCCAGCACAAATGAAAGAGTTATTCCCCGGCTTTCCATTAGAATGCTTGCCATCGGCTCACTGCCAAGCAACCTGTCTCACTCGCGCTATGAGTAACCCTTTATGAACCGGCCTGAACTGTGCCCGGCCTGCGGCGCGTCCAACGACTGCACCCTGGCTGTACCGCAAACCGCTGATCGCGCGTGTTGGTGCTACGGCGTCAGCATCGACCCGGCCGTGCTCGAAGCGCTGCCCCCTGAACTGCGCGACAAATCCTGCCTGTGCCCACGCTGTGCACAGGTCGAAGCGTTGCTGTAAGCAAGCGCCCGGCCGTTCACGTAAGATACGCGGCCCTTTTCCCACCGATCTCTTGCCATGCGCGTTGACCGTTTCCTCAGCAACCTGCCGCGCTTCAACCGTAAGCAGGTACGCCTGTTGCTGGTGGAAAAGCGCGTGCGGATCGACGGAAAAATCGTCAGCGACCCGCACGCCGAAGTGCTTGAATTCAACCGCGTCGAAGTCAACGACGAGGTCCTGCAAGTCGGCAAGCCCGCACGCTACTTCATGCTGCACAAGCCACCCGGCTGCGTCAGCGCCACCCGCGACCCGGAGCACCCGACGGTCCTCGACCTGATCGATGAGCCGGACAAGGACGAGTTGCACATCGCCGGTCGCCTCGACTTCAACACCACCGGCCTGATGCTGATCACCAATGACGGCAGCTGGTCGCGACGCCTGACCCAACCACAAACCAAACTGCCCAAGGTCTACTACGTCGAGACCGAGCAAGATATCGGGCCGGAATACGCGCTGAAATTCACCGAAGGGCTGTATTTCGCCTTCGAAGACCTCACCACTCAGCCTGCCGAGCTAGAGCTTCTGGGACCGAAGTCGGCGCGTCTGAGTATCGTCGAAGGCCGGTATCACCAGGTGAAGCGCATGTTCGGCCACTTCGACAACAAGGTCCTGCGCCTGCACCGCGAGCGCATGGGCCCGCTGGAGCTCGATAACGCGCTAAAACCGGGCGAGTACCGCGCCTTGCGCACCGAAGAGATTCATTTGATCTAAGCAGGCGACCGCTCAGCAGAAGTTGTCGAACAATTTACGAATGGCTCTTGCGCGAAGGCGTCGCCCCTGCTTGAATCAGGTCGTCAGCCGAAATGTGACTGACGAGTCACCACATACTTCTAAGAAACTTTTTGCCGGTTAGAGAACCCTCAGGTTCCGCCTCAGACCGACAGACTGCCCGCCAATAATAATACCCGTCGACCTGCTGTACCGGATCGACATGGGCCATTCAAATTCCAGGCGTATGCCTACCTGTCACAAAGCTCGTGCAATCTCATTTGCGCGCATACCCGCTTGCCAGGAGTCATATGACATGAGGCCAGAAATCGCTGTGCTGGATATACAGGGTCAGTATCGGGTCTACACGGAGTTCTATCGCGCAGACGCCGCAGAGAAGACCATTATCTTGGTCAACGGCTCGATGGCCACGACTGCGTCGTTTGCACAAACCGTGAAAAACCTCCATCCGCAGTTCAACGTGGTCTGCTACGACCAGCCCTACGCGGGCAGGTCCAAAGCCCACAACCTGCATGAGAAATTGCTGACCAAGGAAGTCGAAGGGCAGATCCTTCTGGAACTGATCGACCACTTCGGCGCCGAACACGTACTGTCGTTTTCCTGGGGCGGCGCCGCGACCCTGGCCGCCCTCGCCCATCGGCCACGACGGATCGAAAAAGCCGTGATCAGCTCGTTCTCCCCGGAGATCAATGCGCACATGCTCGATTACCTCGAGCGCGGCGTCGATTACCTCGGCAGCCGGGACGGCGACCGGGTCGGCAACCTGGTGAACAGCACCATCGGCAAACACTTGCCTAGCCTGTTCAAGCGCTTCAACTACCGGCACGTCAGCAGCCTGGCCGATCATGAATACGGGCAGATGCACTTCCACATCAGCGACCTGCTGCACAGCGATCGCCAATGCTTCCTCAAAGCCTCGGAAAAAATCAACGTGCCGGTGCTGTTCATGAACGGCGAATGGGACGAATACACCGCCGCCGATGGCGCGCGACTGTTCGCCAACCACGTTCAAAACGCCACCTTCACGACACTGGAAGCGACCGGCCACTTTCTCGACATGGAACACAAAGCCGCCTGCCGAGACAGCCGCAATGCACTGCTGGGTTTCCTGAAACCATCGCTGCATGAAAGCCGAACGCGTTACCACTACGTCAAGGACAACCATGCACTGGCAATCTGAAACAGCGTCCTCGCGA
This sequence comes from Pseudomonas sp. GL-B-19, assembly GCF_019956415.1. GTDB lineage: Bacteria > Pseudomonadota > Gammaproteobacteria > Pseudomonadales > Pseudomonadaceae > Aquipseudomonas. Next base: position 21,551 of record NZ_JAHBDK010000011.1, on the reverse strand, counting down.
GCAAGCCCCGCCCTACAGTGTTGAACGCATTCCTGTAGGCACGTGGCTTGCCCGCGAAAGACCGCCTCGCGGTCTTCGGCCTGTTTCACCTGCGCTAAAGTCATCCCGCGCAAAGAAAAACTTCATTTCCACGCGCACATCTGGTACAAAGTCAGCCGCTCTGAGCGGGTGTCGTATAATGGCATTACTCCAGCTTCCCAAGCTGATAACGAGGGTTCGATTCCCTTCACCCGCTCCAATCGAATTTTGATCTCACGTTAAGGTGGTTTTGACGGGGGATGTAGAGATAGAAAAAAACCGGTCCTGAGTGGCCGGTTTTTTGTGGGCGGGATTTAGTGAACAGTTTCTTCGGGCTGAATGGCCAGTCAGTGCCTGCAAAATCAGGTGTAGATCAACCATTCACTGGTGGCACGAAAGTGGCCCTGCTAGCGTTTTTCTTGCGCCAATAAAGGATTTCGTCAATGCAATAGGGTTCCAGGGCTCTCGCGGCCGTTATGGCATTGCACTGGTAAGGTTGCATCTCGTCAATGCGAAGACTACCATCTCCCAAAATGGGAGGACTTGCGGTGCGAGTGATTGCAAAAGGGACATTGCTGGAATTTTGGGAAAGCAGTCCAGCCTACACTGACGCAGAAACGCCGCTTGTTGAATGGTATCGACATATGGAAAAAGCTATTTATCGCACGCCTCAAGAGGTCAAGGCGGAGCTGAGAACGGCCAGCATCCTCAAGGGCGGCAGGGTTGTATTCAACATCGGCGGCAACAAATATCGCGTGATTCTGGCAGTCGACTATCAACGACAGCTCGGCTTCATCAGATTCGTTGGCACCCACGCCCAATATGATCAGATCAACGCGGAGACCGTGTAATGAACATTAAACCTATTCGCAGCCAGGAAGACCTGACTGATGCATTTGCTCGTGTGGAGCAACTGTGGGGTGCCGAAATCGGTTCACCTGATGGCGATGAGCTTGAAATTCTGGCACTGCTCATCGAGAAATATGAAGACGAGCATTATCCAATGCCGCCCTCCGATCCGATTGAGGCCATCAAATTCCGCATGGATCAGCAAGGCCTGACCCCTCGTGATCTGGAACCGTTCATCGGTACGAGCGGGCGCGTATCCGAAGTGCTGAATCGTAAGCGCAAACTGAGCCTGTCGATGATCAAGCGTCTGCACGATGGATTACGAATTCCTTACGAGAGTTTGCTCGCTGGTGTTGCCTGACAAGTGGCCAAGACGAAAAACCGGTCCTTAGTGACCGGTTTTTTGTGGGCAGGATTTGTGTGAACTGCCAGTCAACGCCTGCCAAATCAGGTGTCGATCAACTATTCACTGGTGGCACGAAAGTGGCCAATTTTCGAAAAGGCAACGTCCTACACGACACTGGGAATTGTCCGTACACTTGCGCATTGCTGTGCCTTTGTCACGAGGCCTATAGTCCGAGCGCGCCCAAATGGCGTATCGGGTTTGGCGACTCGATGACAACGATTCAGAAATCTCCGAGTTTTTTCGGAGCATTTTCTGACTGCACTTTGCTGCGCTTTTTTTGGTGGCTGTGCGTGGGAGACCTTCGGGTCTGCCGGTTTTACCGTTGTCCGGTTCGCCAACCTGCGTACAGCTACCGCCCTATTGTTTGGCGACGATTGAGTGGTAGGTCTTTCACCTACTAACGGTAATCACGCATGAAAGAATATATGGCTTTAACCAGCAACGCCGACGATCTCCCCTCGTTATTCGTCAATACCACCCAACCGCTGCACTCACTGCTCAGCACGGCCAGTTACAGAATTCGAGCCGTGACGCAGATCCTCGAAAACCTCGCGATGCGAGGTGATATCACGACTGACTCGGTCATCCTCAGCGATTTTGCATTGCTGTGCTGTGTGCCTTTGCGCGATGGTTGCGATGTGCTGGATGTCATCGCTCGACGCATGGATGCGGAACCATCCTGACGTGATAGCGGGCGCCTTTCGGGGCGTCCTTTGCGTTTCATGGCCGACTATTGTGACGTATCACTGTGGCGAGGGAGCTTGCTCCCTCGCCACAGGTTCAGTGTGTTCTTACCGAGTCGCGACAATAAACAACCGCGGAAACGGCAACAGCACCGAACCATCGCTCAACGCCGGATAAGCCTGCTCTATCGCAGCATGGTATTGCTTGAGGTATTGCGCCTTTTCCGCATCATCCAGCGGCTCAAGAAACGGCCGCAAACCGCTGCCCTTGAACCACTCGACCACGCCCGACGCACCGTCCGCCAGCGGATGATGGTAAGTGGTGCGCCACACATCGACTCGCGCACAGTGCGGTTGCAGCATCGAGTAGTAATCGCTGGCACTCGCCATCTCTGTGCGTTGCCCGGCCGCGTCCGCCAGTTTGCTGGCCCATGGGCCTTCGGCGGCCACTTCGCGCATCAGGCGATGGGACGGCTCGTTGAGGTTGTCGGGCATCTGAATGGCCAGGCTGCCGCCCTGGGTCAGTCTGGAGGCCAGCGAAGGCAGTAACGTCCCGTGATCGGGCAACCACTGCAACACTGCGTTGGCGAATATCACATCGAACGGGCCGCTATCGTTCCAGGTGCCGATATCAACGGTGTCGAACTGCACGTTTGGCAAGCGCTTGCGAGCGGCTTCTATCATGTCGGTCGAACTGTCGACACCACGCACCGTGGCGCCGGTGAAGCGCTCGACCAGCAACTCGGTCGAATTGCCGGGACCGCACCCGATGTCGATGGCCGAGCGCGCGTCCACGGGCGGGATGGCGGCGAGCAGATCTCGTGCCGGGCGGGTGCGTTCATCTTCAAAAGCGACGTATTGTTTGGCGGACCAACTCATTGCGTTCTCCTGTCGGTGCGTTGTTGTGGGCAGAGGCGGACAACCGGTTCGATACGATACCTCGGCAGAGGCTGTCTGCCCTATCCCACCTTTGGCCAACGCAATCGTTGGTCGGTTGAAATAAGACTCAATGACCAGGTCCTTTGTGTAGCTGTTGGCGAAGCCTGCGTCCGGCTGCGCAGCAGTCGTAAACCCGGAGTTCTCGGTCTCCCTGAAACACCGAGCCGCATGATTTCACGACTGCTACGCAGCCGGACGCAGGCTTCGCCAGCTGCTACAAAACTCGCCTCACCGCCAAATCCAGGAATGTAAGTAGAATTTTCAACACGCCGTCGCTGTCTGAAATTCAGGCGCACCCCTATAAGGAACACGGCAATGAAATTCGCAAAAATCTCGCAGAAACTCGCCCTGTGGGCCGGAAGCCCCAAGACGTTTATGGGGGCGCTGATTCTTATTGCTCTGTGGGGCTTGAGTGGGCCGATTTTTGGTTTCAACGACACTTGGCAACTGGTGATCAACACGTCCACCACGATCATCACGTTCCTGATGGTGTTCCTGATCCAGAACACGCAGAACCGCGATACCGACATCCTGCATTTGAAAATCGATGAGTTGCTGCGGGTGAACAAGGAGGCAAAGAACGCGATGCTGGGGCTGGAGGTACTGGACCTCAAGCAACTGGAAGCGCTGCGCAAACACTATCGCGCCATGGGCGAAAAAGAGGTGCATGACCTGGCGGGGCTGGCGACGTCGAGCCAGCGCAAACAGAATTTGAATGAGTGCTGAGCAAAATAAAACGGCGCGTGATGTGAGTCACGCGCCGTTTTCTTTAAATGTCACTAACGACCGGCCTGCAACGCCCTGGCCATTTGCAGATGGTTTTGCAGTTTGGGCAGGGTTTCTTCAGCGAAGGCTTTGATTTCCGGCAAGTCGGTGGTCTGCGCTTCCTGTTGGAGTTGTTCAATGGCTGCCTGGGTGGTTTTCTCCTGACTCGCGGCGTAGGCCTGATCAAAGGTTGCACCGTCCATCACTTGCGGCATCAAGGCTTTGGCCTTCTCGACCACTTCTTCCCGCGGGGCTACTGGCAAATCCAGTTGTTTGGCGATTTTCGCCAAACGCTGGTTGGCGGTAGTACGGTCATTGATGACGACGATGGTGTAGTCCTTGACCTCTTTGGATTCGGTTTTCTGGTGTGCCAGTCGACTGGCTTCAATGTCGGCCATGCTTTGGGCCGAAGCATCGTTGATGAATTCTGCGGGGGACTGGGCAAAAGCGCTGCTGGCACACAGGCTCAGTAACGTGACAAAACCTGCGTGACGTATTCGGGTGGCCATCCTGTTCATGGTCGCGCCCTCCTTGTAAAAAAATTCAAACGGGAGCTTTCGCCCCCGCCTCTCAATCAACACCACTACTTGGATTTCTGACCACCTTTGCGGCCCATTTCGGGTTTCGAAGAGTCTTTATCAACAGTCGTAGTGGTAGTTTTCCCACCTTTGCGACCGGCTTCAGACGCCTTAGTTCGATCGTTGGCGAAGTTTCCCGAGTTCGAGTTTCTTGAGTTAGGCATGATTCTCTACCTCTTGGTTATGACCCAGGCGAGCAACAGCCCGCATAAAATCAGAATCGACGAGCCCCAAAAGGTTTAGAAAAGCTGAAAACGCAGCGACGAACGGCGGCGCAGTTTCAGACTTCGAGCCGCAGATGATGCTGGCGTTTGGCGGTGTACATGGCCTCGTCGGCATGCCTGAGCAACTGCTGTTCTTCGGTGCCGTGTTCGGGGAAATGAGCGACGCCGATGCTGATCTGGATGTTCAGGCTGTGCCCGTCCAGACGCAGCGGCTGCGCCAGGACCTGAAGTATTTTTTCCGACACACGGTCAGCGTCCTCCGAAGCGTGGATGCTGTGCAGCAGCACCACAAACTCGTCGCCGCCGATGCGTGCCACGGTGTCGGTTTCGCGTACGCAACCCTTCAGTCGATTGGCCACCGCTTGCAACAGCATGTCGCCCACCGTATGGCCGTGGGTGTCGTTGACGTCCTTGAAGCGATCAAGGTCGACGTACAGCAACGCCATGCACCCGCCATCTGCCCGAGCCAGCGCCAATGAAGCCTTGAGACGATCACGCAGCAGCCCGCGATTGGGCAGTTGAGTCAGCTGGTCGTACTGCGCCATTTGTTGCAGTCTGGCAAGCAATTGCTTGCGCTCGATGGCGGTCGCGACCTGAGCGCAGACGTATTGCAACAGTTCCTTGTCCTGCTCCGTGTAGCGCTCGCCCCCCGGCACGCTTTTGACGATGAGCGCGCCGATGGTGCCGTTTTTCGAGTTCAGTGGCACGCCCAGCCAGCACGGCGAATTCGGGCCTTCGACCGACATCTCGAAGCCTGCATGCGAATGGTCCTGTTCCGGGGACAGTAAAATCGGCTGACCGCTGCGGATCACTTCCGCACACAGGCGCCCGGTCATGGTGTCAGGCTGCTCGGGTTGCAGTTCATCGTCGTCGACGTGATAAGGGAAATTCAGCTGCGCGCAGTGTTCGTCATAAAGCGCCACGGAGAAATTCAGTGCGGGCAGCCATTCGCCGATGATCAAGTGAACGCGTTTGAACAGCGTCAGTAAATCTTCCGCTGTGTGGGCCGCCTCGGAGATCGCATACAACGCCGCTTGCCGGGATTCGGCCTGCTTGCGTTCGGTGATGTCCCGGGCCACGGCGATGCGCAACTGATCGACTTCCGACCAGCGTGCCGACCAGAGGATATGCACCACTTGGCCGTCCTTGCGCAGGTAGCGGTTTTCGAAGTTGAGTTTGGGCTCGCCGCCCATGATTTCCCGAGCGGCGTCGAGGGTGCGCTGGCGATCGGCAGGATGCACCAGATCAATCATCGACTGGCCGATCATTTCGTCGGGGGTGTAACCGAAAATGCGCTCGAAAGCCGCACTGACAAATACGAAGCGACCTTGCTTGTCGACCGCGCAAACGGCGTCCAGCAACAGATCGATGTAGCTCGCCAGCGGCGCGGAGTTTCTGTTTGCCATGGAGCCCTGCTCTAGATTCAAGCCTTGTTCGCGACCAACCCCGGCAAAGCGTGCGCCAGGGCGTTAATGGCAAAACCGATAAACATTACCCCGCACAACCGGGTGATCGCCAGTTCATGACGCTGATACAAGGTACGAACCTGCCGCGCACCGACGATGCCGATGAGAATAGCGTAGGCGATCAGGCCACCGACGAAGCTCAGGACTATCAACCAAGGCAACATCGACCAGTGCAGCAGTTCCGCGCGACTCGACAATAACGCCGTGAACGTGGCCACCGCCACCGGATAAGCCTTGGGATTGGTCAGGCCGAACAGAATGCCGTGCCAGAACGGCTGGCGAGCCGGGCCTTGAGGCGCCTCGGCACTGCTGTGTTTCGCCCGCACGGCGCGCAAACCGAGCCAGAACAAATAGAGGCCACTGAGCACGCCCAAGACATCGAACGCCGTGCTGCCGATTTCCCGCGCGCCGACAATCGCGATCAACGCGGTGCTGCACCAGACCACATCCCCGAGCAGATGCCCGCACAAGAACCCCGCCCCTGCCCGCCGACCGCGCGCAGCACCAATGCCGAACACCGCCAACACACCCGGCCCCGGCGTGATGCCGTAGATGAAGCCCGAGGCGAGAACAGCCATTAGCAGCGATGGAGTCATCGGGAAATCCTTTTGAACTGTTTGGTGAATGGGCGCCAGTCTATCCCAGCCCCCGCGCCACAATCATCAACTGCGCGCTATCCCGTCCTCAATCCGCCCATTCAACCAATTCAACGCCTGATCCCCGCCCCGCCGCTTGTGCCACACAAGCACAAACGTAAACGACGGAATATGAAACGGTGGCGGCACCACCACCAACGACCGCTCATCAACGTCGCGCAGTCCACGCGACGCCACAGTCAGAATCAAATCCGTGCCGCTGATGAATTCCGGCGCCACGCTCCAGTGCGGCAGGCTGATTGCCACGCGACGGCGTTCGCGCAATGCCGTCAGGGCCCGTTCGATTTCCGGGGTGCCGCTGCCGCGCATTTCCAGCAGGACATGCGGGCGGGCGAGGTAGGTTGGCAGGTCGAGGACTCCGTCAGCGGGCAGGCTGTTGCGGTCGACGAGGCAGGCGTAGTGCTCTTCGAATAGCGGGGTGCTGCGTAACTCGTTCGGCAACTCTGGAAAGACGCCCGCCGCGACGTCGATGTCGCCGTTGAGCACGCCATCAAGCATGCCTTCGCGGCTGGCGTGGCTGATTTGCAGGTCGATACCGGGCGCTTCCCGGCGCAAGGTTCGAATCAGCCCTGGCAAGACAATCGCGGCGCCGTAGTCCGACATGGCCAGGCGAAAGGTGCGCTTGGCGGTGGCCGGATCGAAGGTGTTCGGCGCCAACAGCGATTGCACCTGGGCCAGCGCTTCGGCCAGCGGGGCCACGAGCTCCAATGCTCGCGGCGTGGCAACGAGACCTGCACCCGCGCGCACCAGCAATGGATCGCCGAGAAGGTCACGCAATCGCGCCAGGGCATGGCTGACCGCCGGCTGACTCAAGTGCAGGCGCTCGGCGGCGCGGGTCACGTGCTGCTCGCTGAGCAAGGCGTCGAGGATTACCAACAGGTTAAGGTCGATGCGCCGTAGATCATTCATCTGATGCATGTTCTGGATAGCAATTTGGAATTTAAATCTGCGCGACGAATACTCTAGAGTCCAGCAAAACCTGTTGGAGAATGACCATGAGTACGTTGCATTGGGCCGGGTTGTTGCTGCTGGCCGTGATTGCCGGGGCGGTGGTGCCCTTTCAGAGCGCGATCAACGCCAACCTCACGCGCGGTTTGGGCCATCCGTTGTGGGCGACGCTCGCGTCATTGCTGGTGAGTATTGTGGTGTTGTTGCCGATTATTGTGGCGCTGCGTTTACCGTTGCCGTCGATGGGGTTTATCAGCAAGGCGCCGCTGTGGATGTGGGCCGGAGGGGCGTTTGGGGTGTGTTTCATTTCGTTGGCGCTGATGCTGCTGCCCAAGCTCGGGGCTTCGGGGTTTATTGCTTTGGCGCTGGCGGGACAGGTGGTGGCGTCGTTGGTACTGGATCACTTTGGGTTGTTTGGGTTGGTGGAACGGCAGATGACCTTGCCGCGGGTGTTGGGGGCGGTTTTTTTGATAGCCGGTGTGGCGCTTATTCAGTTCAGTGGGACGCCGGCCAAGGGATTGGTGACGGTGGGTTGAGGGGACAACTGACAGTGAGATATTGACTGTCAGGCCGCCATCGCGAGCAGGCTCGCTCCCACCTTTGATCGGCGGCGGGGCACAGATCGAGTGTGGGAGCGAGCCTGCTCGCGATGGCGGCCCATGCAGCACCGCAGATTTTAGAACTTGTCGAGCGTACGCAGCTTCTGCGGCAACCCCCACATCAACAACGCAACGGCGATCAGCGCGGCGACGCCGATTACGTAAAGCGCGGGAGTGGTGCTGCCGGTCAGGTCCTTTATCCGTCCGACCATTACCGGGCTGACGATGCCGCCGAACTGACCGAGGGTGTTGATCACCGCAATCCCGCCCGCCGCCCCTGCGCCGGCACCGGCCAGCAGTTTTGGCGGCAGGGTCCAGAAGCTTGGGATCGACGCGATGATCCCGGCGCCGAGCAAGCCCAGCGCAACAATCAGGAAGGTCGTGTGGTTGGCGAAGATCCCGGCGCAGAAGAACCCCACCGCGCCCACCGCCACCAGGCCTGCGACAAACTTGCGCCGCTCACCGGTCGAGTCTGACAACCGCCCGATCACCACCATGCTGATCGCGCCGCAGATGTAAGGGATGGCAGTCAGCAAACCGATCATCACCGGGCTTTCAGTGCCCGCACTGCGGATCAGTTGCGGGGCCCAGAAATTCAAACCGTAGGACGCCACTTGAATCAGGAAGTAGATCAGCCCCAGCGTCAGGAAACCCGGAATACGTAGCGCGGCGAGCAGCGAGCCGCCACTCTTGTGCGGTTCATGGTGCGCGATGCGGCTGGCCAGCAGCGTCTTCTCTGACGGCGTCAGCCAATGGGCGTCTTCGATGCGGTCCTTGAGCAACGTCAGCACCAGCAAGCCGAGGCCAATGCACGGCACGCCACCGAGCAGGAACAGCCAGTGCCAGCCGCGCATGTCGAGGAAGCCATCGAGGTGTTGCAGCACCAATCCGGAGAACGGTGCGCCGACCAGACCGGCAAACGCCGAGGACAGAAACAGCATCGACGTGATACGTCCGCGATAGTGCTGCGGGAACCACAGCGTCAGGTAATACAGGACTCCCGGCGCAAAACCGGCCTCCATCGCGCCAATCACAAAGCGCAGCGCGTAGAACTGCCATTCGCTGTTGACGAAGACCATGGCAGCAGTGGCGAGGCCCCAGGACATCATGATCCGGGCGATCCAGCGTCGCGCGCCGACCTTGTACAACATCATGTTGCTTGGCACTTCGAATATCACGTAACCGACCACAAACAGCCCGGCGCCGAGGCCGTAAGCGGTGTCGCTCAGGCTCAGGTCGGTTTGCAGCTGGAACTTGGCGAAGCTGATGTTGATGCGATCGAAAAACGCGAACAGGTAGCAGACCATGATCAGCGGCATCAGGCGCCAGGCGACCTTGCTGACCAGGGCTTTTTCTTCGTCGTGGCTAACGGACGGGCTCGCACCCGCCTCCAGTACATTGAGGCTCATGATGATTCTCCAGGCGGACTTCCCGTGGGTGTCCGATTGTTTTTGTTGTCTGGTTGAGATGTGTAGGAGCCGAGCTTGCTCGCGATAGCGGTGGTTCAGTCGACATCAATGTTGGATGTGACTCTGTCATCGCGAGCAAGCTCGGCTCCTACAGGGGTTCGGTGTGGTCAGGAAGGGCTTGGATGCAGGTCACAATTGCGTCCGGCCTTGGCCAGTTGACCGGGCACTTCATGGCCCAGCAGCGCGGGCAATCCTCGGGACAAGCGCAGCAGCAGCGGCAGATCGATGCCGGTGTGGATGCCGATTTCATCGCACAGGTTGACCAAGTCTTCGGTACAAATATTGCCCGAAGCACCCGGTGCGAACGGGCAACCACCGAGCCCGCCAAGCGCCGCGTCGAACCTTCGGGCTCCGGCCTCGTAGGCCGCCAGCACGTTGCACAAGCCAAGGCCGCGGGTGTTGTGGAAATGCAGGGTCAAATCCACGGGCGAAACCCGTTGCAGGACTCGACGGACCAGGCGGTCAACCTGTCGTGGATTGGCCATGCCGGTGGTGTCGGCCAGGGTAATGCCTTGAATCCCGAGTTCCTGATAGGCATCGACGATTTGCAGCACGCGATCCTCATCAATCTTGCCTTCGAACGGGCAGCCAAACGTGGTGGCGATGCTGCCGTTGAGTCGCACCTGCGTGCCCTTTACGTAGCGCACAATCTCGCCGAACGCGGCCAACGAGTCTTCGCAACGCATGCGCATGTTTGCCAGGTTGTGAGTCTGGCTGGCGGACATCACCAGGTTCAGCTCATCGGCTTGCGTCGCCAATGCCCGTTGCGCGCCCTTGAGATTGGGGATCAACGCGACGTAGATCACCCCCGGTTGCCGGGTGATGCCCTTGAACACCGACTCGCCATCGCGTAACGCTGGAATGGCTTTGGGCGACACGAACGAGCCGGCTTCGATGCGGCTGAAACCGGCCAGCGACAGCTGATCGATCAGGGCAATCTTGTCGGCGGTTTCGACCCACGTCGGCTCAATCTGCAAACCGTCGCGCGGTGAGACTTCCTGAACGATCAGGGTTTGGGAAAAGTCAGTGATCATTGCACCACCCCTTCAGTTTTCAGGCGTTCAATGTCGGAGTCCGTCAGGCCCAACCCAGCGAGAATCCCGTCGGTGTGCTGGCCCAGGCTTGGTCCCGACCAGTTCACCTCTCCGGGGGTTTCCGAAAGCTTTGGCACGATACCCGGCATCTTCACTTTGGCGCCGCCCGGCAGGTCGGCACTGAGCAACATGTCTCGCGCCTGATAATGCGGATCGGCGACGATGTCGGCCACCGAATAGATGCGCCCGGCGGGGACTTCGGCAGCTTCCAGCGCCGACAACACAGCGTCGATTGGCAGGCTGCTGGTCCAGTGGGTGATCGCGGCGTCGAGCACATTACTTTTCAATGCACGGCCATCGTTATGGGCGAATTCCGCTGCATCAGCCAGATCCCGCCGACCGATGACCTCCATCAAGCGCTTGAAGATCGGGTCGCTGTTGCCGGCAATCACCACATAAGCGCCATCGGCCGTCAGGTAGGTATTGGACGGAGCGATGCCCGGCAAGGCGCCACCGCTGCGCTCACGGACATGGCCGAGCATGTCGTATTCCGGCACCAGGCTTTCCATGACATTGAACACGCTTTCGGCCAGCGACACATCGACCACTTGCCCTCCGCCCTGCCCGGTCTTGACCCGCAGCAACGACATCAAGGCGCCGATCACCGCATGCAGCGACGCGAGGGAATCGCCGAGGCTGACGCCCACCCGCGCTGGCGGTGAACCGGGGGTGCCAGTGGTGTAGCGGATCCCGCCCATGGCCTCGCCGATCGCACCGAAACCCGGCCGATCACGGTAGGGGCCGGTCTGGCCATAACCGGAAATCCGCACCAGCGTCAGATTGGGATTGAGGGCGTGCAAAACGTCCCAGCCCAAGCCGAGTTTTTCCAGGGCGCCGGGGCGCAGGTTTTCGATCAGCACGTCGGCACTGGTCGCCAGTTGCTTGACCAGTTCGATGCCTTCAGGGGATTTGAGGTTGAGCGCCAGCGACTTCTTATTGCGCGATTGCAGGTACCACCACAGCGACGTGCCTTCGTGCAGTTTTCGCCACTTGCGCAGGGGATCGCCCTGGCCCATGGCTTCGATTTTGATCACCTCGGCGCCGAACTCGGCAAGCATGCGCGCGGCAAAGGGTGCGGCGATCAGCGTGCCGATCTCGATCACTTTGATGGCGCTCAGTGGGGCAGTCATCGCGGGGTACCTCTTGTTCTTGGAATATGAGCCAAGGCTAGAGGAGCGAGGGGTGAGGAATCCAACCTTCAGTTGGCAACGGGCGTTCGTGAAATGCGAACGCAATGGAAGATTGCCGCGACCTCAGGTCAGTCATCGCGAGCAGGCTCGCTCCCACACTGGATCTGCGGCGTCCACAAATCCCCTGTAGGAGTGAGCCTGCTCGCGATGAGGCCAGCACAATCAACAAAGAAATATCAGCCCGCCCCCCGCAACTGCTCAAACAACATCCGACTCACCGGCGACAACCCCGCTTCATCCCGCACCACAATGATCAACGCCCGATCCGACCACTCATCTGTCAACGGCACAGCGTGCAACCCCAACGCCCGGCCAAACAACTCATAAGCCTTTTGCGGCAAAATCCCGATGCCCATATTGGCCTGGACCATCCGGCACATTGCATCGAAACCCGGCACATGAATGCGCAACCGCAGCACTTTGCCCGCCTGACGCGCCGCCGCATGGGTGCGCATGTTGATCGAACTGGCAGCATGCAAACCGACGTAATCGCTGTCCAGCGTGTCCGCAAACGCCAGGTTCGAATGGCTCGCCAACGGATGATCAGGCAGCATCAACACCACCAGCTTGTCCTGCCGGTACAGCACGCTGTGCAGCCCCTTGATGTCGCTGTCGATGGAGCAAATGCCAAGGTCCGCCACGCCGTCCAGCACCCCCTGAATCACCCCGCCGCTGGGCCGTTCTTCAAGGTCGGTCTTGACCTGCGGATGACGCTCGGAAAAGTCCCGCAAGTCCTCGGGCAAAAACTGAATGATCGCCGACAGGTTGGCGAGCATGCGTACATAGCCGCGAATGCCGTGGCTGTGTTCGCCCAGTTCAAGGCCCATTTTCTCAACGTTGAACAGCATCTGCCGGGCATGGTGCAGCAAGGTTTCGCCGGCCGGCGTCAGGGTCATGCCTTTGGCCTGGCGCACGAACAGACTGATCCCCAGCGCCTCTTCCAGCTCCATCAAGCGCTTGCTGGCTGCTGACACAGCGATGGCTTCACGCGCGGCGGCACGGGTCAGCGTGCCCTCTTCGTGGACAGCAACGAACAGCTGGAGGGTGATCAGGTCGAGACGGCGGATCAGGCTTTTTTGCAGCATGGAGGGCTCGATGACTTCTGCGCGGCTGAATGGGCAGGATAACCGGGTTTTGCCCCACATCCACACAGCCATCGCCCTACACATAAATCTCTTGTAACACTCAACCGAAGCGGAAACGGCCGATTCAGCGTCAATGTCGCATTCTGTAAAGTCTGGCAACACACACGGACGGCTTCACCACTCAAGGACAGACACTTCAAATGGACCAGACAACGCACGCGGCAAATACCTACACCAACTATCGAAAACTGATCGCGCTATCCGATCACGACTGGGAAACCGCAGAAGCCGGGAAAGTCGCGGGACTGAATGTCGACATCAGAAGCAGCAACCGCATGGTTGACCAGCACGGACGCGCGTTTCATCACTTCTGCACCAGCTCATACCTGGGCCTGGATCACCATCCCGATCTGCTCGACGGCGCCATGACCACCTTGTGGGAAACCGGCACCCTGCGCGTCGCCAACTCAAAAAACCGCTGCAAACTGGCGATCCACGAGCAGTACGATACCGAACTGTCAGCGATGTTCGGCGCCACTTGCCTGAGCACCTTGTCGTGCAGCGCGGCGAGTGCCGGCATCCTGCCGCTGCTGGCCAGCGGCGTGTTCACCGAAAACCGGCCGCCGGTGATGGTGTTTGACCGATTGGCGCACTACTCGATGCATCACCTCAAAGCCGCCTGCGCCGATGAAACCAGGGTCGTGACCAGTCCGCACAACGACATGGATTTTCTGGAAACCCAGTGCCAGCAAAACACCAGGGTCGCGTATGTTGCCGACGGTGCGTACAGCATGGGCGGGGTCGCCGACCTGGACAGTCTTTTGTACCTGAAGGACCGTTATGGGTTGTTTCTCTACCTCGACGACTCCCACGCGCTGTCTGCCGTTGGCACATTCGGTGCCGGCCTGGTGCGCCCCAGGTTTCAGGCCCTGGAAGATGACGGCCTGATCGTTGCCTCATTGGCCAAATCGTTTGGCGCCAGCGGCGGGCTGGTGATGCTGGGCAATGAACGGCAGAAAAAGCTGATTCAACGCTACGGCGGCCCCAGTAATTGGTCGCAAAGCCTGAACAGCGCGGCCATCGGTGCAGGTAGAGCTTCCATCCAGTTGCATCAAACGCCGGCCTTTGCCGCGTTGCAGGAAAAACTTCAGGTTAATATCCGGCTCTTTGACAGCCTGATCCGAACCGCACAGCACGGCAGCAACATGCCAATTCGATTGATCCACTGCGGTGAAGCGGTGCTGGCCAACCGCATCGCCATCGCATTGGCCAATCTCGGTTTCTTCACCTCGGCGGTGTTTTTTCCGGTGGTCGCACAAGGCAAGGCTGCTCTGAGAATCACTTTGCGGGCGGACATGGAACCGATGCTGATCCGCCACTTTTGTGAGCTCGTCACTGAGCTTTTATGCACACCCGCCGGGGTCGTCGGCGACTGAACACCAGGGAAGATGTCATGAAGAGCAGCACCACCCTCCTCGTCACTTGCAGCACGGTTTTTCTCGCTCAACTGGGCATGAGCATTTACCTGCCGGCGCTGCCGGAAATGGCTCGGTATTTGTCAGCCGACGCCTCGCAGGTGTCCTGGGGGTTGGCGGTGTACTTGATCGGGATGGCGCTGCCGATGTTGTTCTGGGGCAGCCTTGGTCAGCGCATCGGTCGCAAGCCGGTATTGCTCGCGGCGCTGGGCATTTATGGGCTGGGCAACCTTGCACTGCCGCTGGGCCAGACACTTGAATCGTTCCTGATGATTCGACTGATTCAGGGCATCGGTGCCAGCGGAATTTCGGTGATGGCCCGGGTGCTGATCCGCGACAGCTTCCGCGGCGATCTGCTGGCTAAGGCGTTGTCGTGGATTTCGATTTCATTTGTGGTGGCGCTGGGAATCGGCCAGTACTTGGGGTCGGTTATTCAGGTGGCGCTGGGCTGGTCAGCGATCTTCTATCTGTTAGGGGGCGCGAGCCTGTTGATGGCGACGGTTGTGGCGCGGGTCCCGTTTGCGCTGCTGACCGAGGACAATGTGCAGTCGTCCGCATGGCCGAGTTACGGGCGCATTCTGCGCGATCGTGCCTTCCTGCTGCCGGCCCTCACCGGCGGCCTCGGTTATGGGGTGATCGTCGCCTTCAACACCGCCGCGCCGTTGATTCTGCAAGGTCCGTTCAATTGGTCGGCTGTGGAATACGGGCTGCTGGGCTGGCCGATCAGCGCGGCATATTTTTTGGGGGCGTTGGGGGTCAATGGCTTGGTACTGCGCACCGGTCAGCGCCGATTGATGTCGGCCGGCGTCGGACTGGTACTGGCCGGCAGCGCGGTGATGTTATTGGGCAGCGTCACCGGCACAGCCATTGCGCTGCTGTTCTGGTTGCCCTATTGCGTGGCGGTGTTCGGGCAATCGCTGACCTACCCGATCAGCCTGTCGCTGGCTAACGACGGCTCACCGGTCGGCGGCGCTTATGCGATGGCCCTGAGCGGCTTTATTCATCAACTGATGGCTGCCGTGATTGGCGCGATTGCCAGCCTGATTGCCAGTCCGCAGGCGTGGCCACTGTCGCTGTTGTGCACGTTGCTGGCGGTGGGCGCGATGCTCTGCGTGATGCTCGCGCCGGGTCGCCAACCTACATGTTGATCTGACTCGACGCCCGGCCGTGATAAAGTCGCCGCCCATTAGCCCCTTTGCTTCGAGACGACCACCGCAATGACCGATTTCCAGGATGTTGATGCCCAACTTGAAGACTGGAACGCCTTGCGCGCCACCGCCTCGTTCAGCGGCTTGCTGGTAGGCAACGGCGCCAGCCGCGCCGTGTGGGACGATTTTGGTTACGACTCGCTGTTCGAGAATGCACGCACCGTCGAAGAAAAACCCCTGAGCCAATCCGAGCTGAGCGTGTTCGAGGCGATGCAGACGCGCAGTTTCGAACAAGTCCTGAGCGCGCTGAAAACCACCAGCCGGGTCAACAAGGCGTTGGCTGTCAGCTCCGCCGCACCGCGCAATCGTTATTACGCGATCAAGGAAGCGCTGATCAACACCGTGCACGCCGTGCATATTCCATGGCGGCTGGTGGTGCCTTCGACCCTGGCGATTATTAGCCAGGAACTGGGCAACTATCGGACGGTGTTCACCACTAACTATGACTTGCTTAATTACTGGTCCATCCAGCATCAGCCAGACGCGATCACCGACCTGTTCCAGGGCACCGAGCCGGGCTTTGACCTGAGCGTCACGGCGACCGAGAAAACCCGTTTGTTGTACCTGCACGGTGGTTTGCATCTGGTGCGAAACCAGGACGGCACAGCGCGTAAATTGATGTCGACCGAGGGCACGTTGCTCGGCAGTTTCGCGATCAACAATACGATCAAGACGCTGGATGACGTGCCGCTGTTTGTGAACGAAGGGCCGGCGCAGGACAAGCTCAAGACGATTCGCAGCTCGGATTATCTGTCGTTTTGTTATGACCAGTTATTGGGGCATGGCGACGGGTTGTGCGTTTTTGGTCATGCGTTGGGCGAGCAGGACAGTCATATCGTTCATGCGCTACGCCAGGCAAAACCAACCGTGGTGGCGATCTCGATTTATCCGCGCAGCAAAGCGTTTATTCAGCATCAGAAGCGGCATTACGCGAAGGTGTTTGAGGGGACGGGATCGCAATTGCGGTTTTTTGATTCGAAGACGCATGTGCTGGGTAGTCCGAAGCTGACTGTTCCAGTCGAGGTTTAGTGCCGGAGCGGCTGCCGCCATCGTCGGATCGCCGCCCGGAGCCGGCTCGCTCCCACAATAGGTTATCGGTGTGTTTAGAGCACCGGCAAGGTCTTGTCCTTGATTACCGTGGTCGGCCCGTTGGCCTTGACACTGGCGATGCCTTTTTCCCGTGCGGCATCGGAGGAATAGGCTTCGCTGCTGCCGATGATTTCGTGGTTGGCGGCTTTGAGGTTGAAGTAAGGATGGCCATCCTTGGTGGTCTTTTTCTCGTAGCGTTCATCCAGCGGACTGTTCTTTTGCACCGAGGCAATGCCGTTGTCGGCCGCGCTGCGGGTGGTGTAATGCTCGCTGGACAGAATGGTTTCGGTATTGGCCGCCTTCAAGACAAACCGAAACTGGCCGCTGCTGGTTTTGCTCACTTCATACCATCCGGACATGCTCTTTCTCCTTGGCAATTGAGAGGCTTCGCGCTTCAGAGTAAAGACCAGCCAGGGAAATCTGTCGCCTGTTCCGGCCCCTTCGCGGGCAAGCCACGCTCCTACAGTGTATTTGCGTGTATCAGTCCATTGTGGGAGCGGGCTTGCCCGCGAAGGGGTCAACATGGTCTGCGCTACTTCACCACCGACCGAACCACTGACAACTCCGGCGCAACCACCCGCCGCTGACTCAGATAGCGCATACAACTCACCCGCAAAAACGACGCAAAATTCACCACTTCCCCGCGATAATCCATCACCTCCTCATAGAGCTTGGCGATCAACTGATTAGTGGTCATACCGTCGACTTCGGCGATTTCGCTGAGGATGTCCCAAAACTGATTCTCCAGCCGCAGGGTGGTGACCACCCCGCAGATGCGCAGCGAGCGGGAGCGCGATTCGTAGAGGATCGGATCGGCCTTGACGTAGAGCTCGCACATGGACAAGTCCCTCGTTACAGCGTGATTTTGGTACCCAGCAACCCGAGAAAACCGGCGAGCCAGCTCGGGTGCGCCGGCCAGGCCGGGGCGGTGGCCAGATTGCCTTGAACATGGCCCTGCGTCACCGGGATGTCGATGAACGTACCGCCGGCCAGTCGCACTTCCGGGGCACAGGCCGGGTAAGCGCTGCACTCGCGTCCTTCGAGAACGCCGGCCGCCGCCAGCAATTGCGCGCCATGGCACACGGCAGCAATCGGCTTGCCGGCCTTGTCGAATGCTCGCACCAAACCCAAAACTTTTTCATTCAGGCGCAGGTATTCCGGCGCACGGCCGCCGGGGATCAGCAGCGCGTCGTAGTCGGCTTCAGCGACTTTTGCGAAGTCGAAGTTCAGGGCGAACAAGTGGCCGGGCTTTTCGCTGTAGGTCTGGTCGCCTTCAAAATCGTGGATCGCCGTGCGCACGGTCTGGCCCGCGGTTTTGTCCGGGCAAACGGCGTGGACGGTATGACCGACCATCAGCAGTGCCTGGAACGGCACCATCACTTCGTAGTCTTCGACGTAATCGCCGACCAGCATCAGGATTTTTTTAGCAGCCATGGGGAGGACTCCTCTGGGGGACATTCGCAGGAGTATTCAAGGTAGTCCTTATCCGCGGGGTCGGGTAATAACCTGCTACTACCGCGTTATCGTTCATCGCGAGCAGGCTCGCTCCCACCGTTGATCGCATTCCAATGTGGGAGCGAGCCTGCTCGCGAAGGGGCCCTCAAACTGTACGGATAACTCTGCGCCTAGCTGTAACAGCGCAGTCGGCGCAGTTTGTGGCTAGATGAAAACTCTTCCCCCACTCTGAATTCTGGTTGCCATCATGTCCTCGCGCGAAAACACCGGCATGGCCCTCGGCCTGCTCGGTGTTGTGATCTTCAGCCTCACCCTGCCCTTCACACGAATCGTCGTGCAGGAACTGCATCCGCTGCTCAATGGCCTCGGCCGGGCTCTGTTTGCAGCGGTGCCAGCAGCGATACTGTTGCTGTGGCGTCGGGAGAAATGGCCAACCTGGAAACAGGTCAAAGGCCTGACATTGGTGATCGCCGGGGTCATTCTGGGTTTTCCGGTGTTGTCGGCGTGGGCCATGCAAACCTTGCCGGCATCCCATGGCGCCTTGGTCAATGGTCTGCAACCACTGTGCGTGGCGCTGTACGCCGCGTGGTTGTCCCACGAACGCCCCTCAAAAGCCTTCTGGGCCTGCGCCGCGCTGGGCAGTGCGTTGGTGCTCGGTTATGCGCTGATCAGCGGTGCGGGCAGCATTCAGGCCGGTGATTTGCTGATGCTCGGGGCGATTGCGGTGGGTGGTTTGGGTTACGCCGAGGGCGGACGCCTGGCCAAGGAGATGGGCGGCTGGCAGGTGATCTGCTGGGCGCTGGTGCTGTCGACGCCGCTGTTGATCGGGCCGGTGGTGTACCTGGCGCTACAACATCAGGGCGAGATTTCGGCCAAGACCTGGTGGGCGTTTGGTTACGTTTCGCTGTTTTCGCAATTCATCGGCTTCTTCGCCTGGTACGCCGGGCTGGCCATGGGTGGGATTGCTCGGGTCAGCCAGATTCAGCTGCTGCAGATCTTCTTCACCATCGCCTTCTCGGCACTATTCTTCGGCGAACACATCGAGCCGATCACCTGGCTGTTTGCTGCCGGGGTGATTGTTACCGTCATGTTGGGCCGCAAGACCGCGGTTAAACCCGCACGCATTGCCACCGCCTAAACTGTAGGAGCCCGGCTTGCCGGCGATGGCGTACTCGAAATCGCCATCGCCGGCAAGCCGGGCTCCTACAGTGTTTAGAGGTAGCCGTCGGCTCGGAGCAGGGTTTCGAGACAGTGTTCGCTGATGTGGTAGAAATCCTTAAGCTCCTGAATCTTCACCAACAGCTGGGCCGAGTCCACCGGCTCGGCGCGTTTGACCGCCAGGATCATCTTGTTCTTGTTGGTGTGGTCCAACGAGATGAACTCGAACACTTTGGTTTCATAACCGCAGGCTTCGAGGAACAACGCGCGCAAACTGTCGGTGACCATTTCTGCTTGCTGACCCAGATGCAGACCGTATTGCAGCATCGGCTTGAGCAGTGCCGGACTCTGGATTTGCAGGCGGATCTGTTTGTGGCAGCACGGCGAACACATGATGATTGAGGCGCCGGAACGGATGCCGGTGTGGATCGCGTAGTCGGTGGCGATGTCGCAGGCATGCAGCGCGATCATCACATCCAGCTCGCTCGGCGCCACGCTGCGCACGTCACCGCACTTGAACACCAGCCCCGGATGCTCAAGCTTCGCGGCGGCGGCGTTGCACAGGTTGACCATTTCTTCGCGCAGCTCGACGCCCGTTACCACGCCTTCGGCGTTCAAGGTGTTGCGCAGGTAGTCGTGGATGGCGAACGTCAGGTAACCCTTGCCTGAACCGAAATCCGCCACCTGTACCGGCTTGTCCAGCACCAGCGGTGAGGTGGTTAGCGCATGGCTGAAAACCTCGATGAACTTGTTGATCTGCTTCCACTTGCGCGACATCGCCGGGATCAGCTCGTGCTTGCTATTGGTCACACCGAGGTCGGCGAGGAACGGCCGGCTCAGGTCGAGGAAGCGATTTTTCTCGCGGTTGTGCTCGGCGGACGGCACTTCACGCAATTGCTGAGGTTTGCTCTTGAACAGCGAAGACTTGCCCTTTTTGCTGTATTCAAGCTGGGCTTCGTCGGTCAATGACAATAAATGCGCATTTTTGAACGAGACTGGCAGCAACGCAGCGATGGTCGCGACGCCCTCTTCAAGCGGCAAGTTTTTGGTGATGTCACGGGTTTTGTAGCGGTAGACGAAGGACAGGCAAGGCTGATCCTTGACCGTCAGTTGCTTGATGATCAGGCGCTGCAAATCCACTTCAGTGCCGACGTACTTGGCCAGCACCAGCTTAATGAAGGCGTTGGCGTCGAGGCTGGTTTGCAGCAGGTCGATGAACTGGGCGTGGTGATCCGGCGCGAGGCTGGCGGGAGTGACGGTGACAGACATGGAAAAAACGGCCTCGGGTGGTGCGGATCGGGGAATGGCGGGTATTTTAGGGGGGATGGCCGTTCGGGACACGCAGTTATTTACCGAACGGTGCGATCTGTAGCAGCTGGCGCAGCCTGCGTCCGGCTGCGCAGCAGTCATAAAACCGGCATGCTTGGTTTACCTGAAAGACCGCAGCGCCTGAATTCACGACTGCTACGCAGCCGAACGCAGGCTTCGCCAGCTGCTACAGGGAATGAGTTGCGGCTTAGCCCAACACCACCAACCGGTTCGGCAACTCATTCCTCTCCTGCGTTACCGGCACATGCACTTTGAGCAACTCGCCACATGCCTCGATGCAGGTCACGAACCCTTGCAACGTCTGTCCCTGCTTCACCTGCTGGGTAAACGCCGCAACTATCGCGTCCCAGTTCTTGTTGTCCAGCCGTCTGGAAATCCCTTCATCCACCAGGATCTCCACATAGCGCTCCGCCTCGCAGACAAAAATCAGCATCCCGGTGCTGCCGACCGTGTGGTGCAGGTTCTGCTCCAGAAATTGCCGGCGCGCCAGGTTCGAGGCGCGCCAATGCCGCACCGAGCGCGGGACCAGGTGCGTGGTGACTTTTGGAAGGCGGAACACCAGGCACAGCACGATAAAGGTGATCCATTGCACCAGCAGCAAACTGTGCAGGGTCAGCCAGCCGGTCAGGTAATGCACGATCCCCGGCACCATCAGCGCCAGCAGGCTGGCCCACAGCAGCGGGATGTACGCATAGTCGTCGGCGCGGGCGGCAAGCACAGTCACCAGTTCGGCGTCGGTGTCGCGCTCGACCCGGGCAATCGCCTCGGCGACTTTGCGTTGTTCGTGTTCTGTCAGTAACGCCATGTTTAAAAGTGCCTGCTCATTATTGTTATCACCAGCCGCCCGACGAACCGCCGCCCCCGAAAC
>NZ_JAHBDK010000009.1 GCF_019956415.1 Pseudomonas sp. GL-B-19 | reverse complement strand
CCGATGGCGTGTTTGCGGCAACCGCAGGCACAGGTCAGTTCGTGTTCGGGTAGTTCGTGGATGACTTCGATACGCGGCAGATCAGCCGATAGTGGCTTGCGTTTGCCACGGCGCGGAGCTGGAGCAACGACTTCTTTATCGGCATCCTCGACGGCGAGCATCGGCTCGCTTTCGGGCTCGTTGAACAGTGCCAGTTGCGGGGTGTTGGGCTCAACCGTCTGCTCGGATTTACGACCGAATATACGGTCGCCTAACAGCTTGATCTGTTCTTTCAAATCAACGATGTGGGTTTCGTAGGCCTGCTTAACTTCCTGCTCGCGAGCGAAAGCTTCATAGGTATCAAGCAGCATTTGCTTGAGAAGCACTGGGTCAGTTTTCAGTCGGCAGAACAGCCTTTACTGGGTCAGTTTTCGGTTAGCGGCAACACATTCAGGTATTTTATTTGCTCTTTTGAGCTCTTTTGAGCTCTTTAAACTTTTGTTTTCTGGGGGTAGGCGCAATATTATGAATGTGCGGAAGATTAGGTGCTTTTTGGGAGAGATAGATTTATTGTAAGTGCATCTGGTCTTTATGTTGCTGCGGGGGCTAGGGTTGTAGTTTTTCTGGAGGCTTCAAGTTGTCAAAATAATTATCCGGTTTGATATTTTATTTTTACGTTAAAGATTCGGTTGATTGATTGAGGTAAGTATCAGAGCGATAGCGGAGTACGTAATCTTTTCCATTTTCTAATTTTCTAATTTTCTAATTTTCTAATTTTCTGTTGTTTATTCTGGTTTTTCAGATTGTGTCTTGGGAGGAGGCAGTACTCGGCGTTTTACTATCTAGTAGCTATGTTCTTGCTGTTTATGGTGTTCAAGTTTTCTGGTAGGGCCAAAAGTGTTTATATTTATAAAGTGGAGGGTTAGGTTTTGGAGTATTGTAAGCCAGTTGTAAGTGTTGTAAGTGTTGTAAGTGTTGTATGTGTTACATATAATCATGAATTATTTATTGCTTCGGCAATAGAGTCTTTTCTGTCTCAGAAGGCCGATTTTGAATATGAAATTGTCGTACATGATGATTCTTCGACTGATA
>NZ_JAHBDK010000008.1 GCF_019956415.1 Pseudomonas sp. GL-B-19 | reverse complement strand
GAATGCGTAATGGTTTTATTTTAATTGTATTGAAATCAAATTAACTAATAAGATGTTTGATAATTTATGTCTAGAGCTATAGCGTGTGTGACTGGCGGAACCGGCATGGTTGGCCGAAGAATTGTAAGTGCGCTAGTAGAAATTGGCTATGACGTCAGAGTTTTGAGTCGTCAATATCATGCAGATGAGCCTAATGTAACGCACTACAAAGGTGATGTGAGTGATGAGTCAATGCTTATCAAGTTCATTGCTGGTGCTGAATCGGTTTTTCACTGTGCTGCTGAGCTAAATATACCTTCAGCTATGTGGCAGGCCAACGTGATTGGCACGGAGCAGATTTTGAAGGCGTGCCGCGCTGAAAAAATTAAATACTTCTGTTATATGAGTAGTGCTGGTGTTGTTGGCAGAACCAATCAAAAAATTGTCACTGAAGACACGCTATGTCATCCGCAGGATGATTATGAGCATAGCAAGTTGGCTGCGGAAAAACTTGTTAAACAAGGTATTAACGGCGCCAGCGTTGTCATTCTTCGTCCTACTAATGTGATTGATTCGGATCGGCCGGGAGCACTAGGACTAGCAATACACGCTAATATTATAAGCCGTCTAAAGCTATTTATAAAAGGTGCCGAGTGTGCGCATATTGTTCATGCGGATGATGTAGCGGCTGCTGCTGTTTTTTTTATGGGCAAAGATTTTTTATCTCCTGAGTGCTTTTTTGTTTCATGTGATCATGAACCGCTTAATACGTATGCTGGTTTATGGGCGCTTTATCAAGCTGCTAAAGCAGGCTTGCCGGCTGGAAAACTTAATTTTCCATTGTGCCTGCCTATATTCGTGCCATATCTCGTGCGAAAAATGTTTAGAGGCACTGGAAATAAGGGCGATGTGAGGTACTCATCGGATAAATTAATTTCGTATGGATTTTATTTTAGCTATGGATTGACAGAGATCGTTCGGCGTTTTGCAAGGTAGTTGTTGCGTCAGCCGTGTTTTTTATGCCGCCATTTTCAGTGCCGGCTGTCATCGTCCTCCTGACCCGCCGTTAATGGGGGAATCGCCAGGCTCCTGTCATCCTG
>NZ_JAHBDK010000007.1 GCF_019956415.1 Pseudomonas sp. GL-B-19 | reverse complement strand
CCCACAGGGTTATGCGATCCCCTGTGGGAGCGAGCCTGCTCGCGATGGCCGCGCCGCCAATCCAAACCTTTGCACTACCCAGCTGGAGAGCAACCCGGCAAAATGCCCGGCATGAATCCCGCCCCCGCCTTACCCACCTGCTGCACCCCACTCGACGCCCATTGGCCGCTGCCGCTTGTGCTGCCTGATACGGTGCTGCTGAGTACCCACTTCAATAGCGCGCATCTGGCCAGCGATGATTTCCAGCGCAGTGCCATCGAACCGCCAGCGAGCATCCAGCGCTCAGTCGCCAAACGTCAGGCCGAATTTCTGGCTGGCCGGGTGTGCGCTCGGGCCGCGTTGCAACAATTGGAAGGCCTGGATTGTATCCCGGCCATCGGCGAAGACCGGGCGCCGGTGTGGCCCGCGCACATCGCCGGTTCCATCACCCACAGCACCGGCCGGGCAGCAGCGATTGTCGCGAGGAAAACCGCTTGGCGCGGTTTGGGCATGGACCTGGAAAACCTGCTCAACCCTGAACGGGCCCAGCGCCTTGCGGGAGAAATTCTCACGCCACCGGAGTTGCAGCGCATGGCGGCTGGACGTCGCGATGATCTGGCGCTGCTGGTGACGTTGACGTTTTCGGTGAAGGAAAGTCTGTTCAAGGCGCTGTACCCGATTGTTCAGCAGCGCTTCTATTTTGAACATGCCGAGGTGCTGGAGTGGACCGAGGCCGGTGAGGTGCGGTTGCGCTTGCTGACGGATTTGTCTGGCGAGTGGCGCAATGGCACCGAGCTGGAGGCGCAGTTTGGGGTGATGGAGGGGCAGTTGTTGAGTCTGGTCAGCATCAAGGCCTGAAGATGTGTGGAGCCTAATCGGGCCTCATCGCGAGCAGGCTCACTCCTACAGGGGATCTTCGGTGTCGCACAGATCCATTGTAGGAGTGAGCCTGCTCGCGATGAGGCCAGTACAGGCGCCGCAATCTCAGCGCTTCTCCTGATTGCGCGGCCAACTCAAGCTAAAGCAAGCCCCGCCCAGACTTTTGCTCTTGCTGATCAACGCCCGCCCGTCATGCCAATGGATGATTCGCCGCACGATGGACAGCCCCAACCCATGCC
>NZ_JAHBDK010000006.1 GCF_019956415.1 Pseudomonas sp. GL-B-19 | reverse complement strand
CAAGCATGGTGCTTGATGAAGACCAGCCCATTCTTGAGGTCTGCGCCAACTTCGATATCGGCCCTACTGCGTTGCGCCGCTGGGTCGAGCAGGTCAGGAAAGAACGTGCAGGCTCGACGCTAGCGGGAACAAAAGCCATTACCGCCGACCAAAAACAAATCCAGGAACTCAAAGCTCTGCTCAGGCAGAAAGACCGGGATATCGAAATCCTAAAAAAGGCCAGTGTTCTCCTGCTTTTGGACTCCAAAGATCATTCCCTCTGATCAGCGAGCTAGGAGAACAGTACGGCATTTCAGATTGTTGTCGCGTGTTTGAAGTCAACCGCAGCAGCTATTACGCCTGGCGTCAGCGCCAAGGAAAAACGAACCCCGAGCGCGAAGCGCTCAGGGTTGCTCTGATCAAGTACCACAAAGCATCAAAAGGCTCGGCGGGCGCCCGCACTCTCTCCAAGGATATGCAGGGCGCAAAGCATAAGGTGGGGCGCTACATGGCTGCTCGTTTGATGAAGGAGGCTGGGATTTCCAGTTGCCAACGCCGCCGCCATAAGTACAAGTCGTCGGGTGTTGAATCGCTCGTGGCTGAGAATGTGCTGGACCGAGAGTTTTACGTAGCTGATATCAATAAAGTCTGGTGCGCAGATATCACCTTTATCCAGCTGGGCAAGCGTTGGCTCTATTTCTCTGTGGTTTTGGATTTGTTTGCACGACGAGTGGTGGGATGGTCGTATTCGTTGGTCGCCGACGCGACCCTAGCAAGCGAGTCACTGCGTATGGCTGTCGAATTGAGAGGACGACCTAAAGGTGTGCTGTTTCATTCTGACCAAGGGTGCCAATACACCAGCCATAAATTCAGGGACGAACTGATGGCCCACGAGCTAAAGCAGAGCATGAGTCGAAAAGGCCAATGTTGGGATAACGCCCCGATGGAGCGTTTTTTTGGCAGCTTGAAGTCCGAATGGGTGCCTGAAGAGGGCTACCACTCGGAATATGAGGCCCGAGTAGATATCAACCGATATGTGGCGCGCTACAACAATGTAAGGCGCCACAGCTACAACGGTTACCACTCGCCGGTAGCGGCAGAAAAGATGGCGGCGTGAGAACCGAAAACAATGTCCAAAATTACTGGACCAGATCA
>NZ_JAHBDK010000005.1 GCF_019956415.1 Pseudomonas sp. GL-B-19 | reverse complement strand
GGTCAAGCCGATGCTGACCTTGTTACCGGTACCCAGGAAGTTGTTCTGGGTGATCGAACCACCGAGGATCAGGCCGGCACTTTGTGCGAAGCCAATGCTGGCAGTGATCGAACCGGAAGCCTGTTCTTCAACGCCGTAGTTCACGTCAACCTGGTCATCGACACCTGGCACAGCCGGGGTTTCGACGTTCACTTCTTTAAAGAAGCCCAGGCGTTCAAGACGCGTCTTGGATTGATCGATCAGGTAGGTCGAAGCCCAACCACCTTCCATCTGACGCATTTCGCGGCGCAGCACTTCGTCTTCGGACTTGGTGTTGCCACGGAAGTTGATACGGTTAACGTAAGCACGTTTGCCCGGATCCACAGCGAAGGTGATGTCGACCGTGTGGTCTTCATTATGGGGCTGAGGCACGCCGTTGACGTTGGCGAAGGTGTAACCCTCGTTACCCAGACGGCGGGTGATCAATTGCGAGGTGGTGGTCATCAGCTTGCGCGAGAACACCTGGCCTTTCTGAACCAGCAGCAGGGACTTGA
The DNA here is from genome assembly GCF_019956415.1 of Pseudomonas sp. GL-B-19. Classification (GTDB taxonomy): domain Bacteria; phylum Pseudomonadota; class Gammaproteobacteria; order Pseudomonadales; family Pseudomonadaceae; genus Aquipseudomonas. Next base: position 739 of record NZ_JAHBDK010000005.1, on the reverse strand, counting down.
TCTGATCTTCAGGGACTTTCAGGTCACCGCTCAGTTTGACGTCACGAACGGTGTACTTGTCGCCTTCGTTGATGTTGACAGTGATGTAGACGTGTTTCTTGTCCGGGGTGATGGACACCTGCGTCGAAGCGATATCCATATTGATATAGCCACGATCCAGGTAGTAGGAGCGCAGACGCTCCAGGTCACCGGAAAGCTTTTCACGCGCGTACTTGTCGTCGTTCTTGAAGAACGACAGCCAGTTGGTGGTCTTCAGTTCGAACAGGTCGATCAGGTCTTCTTCAGGGAAAACGGTGTTACCCACCACGTTGATGTGCTGGATAGCCGCGACGGTGCCTTCGTTGATGTTGACCTTCAACCCGACACGGTTACGGGGTTGCGGCACTACCTCGGTGTCGACGGTGGCGGAGTAGCGACCCTGGGCGACGTATTGGCGCTGCAGTTCGTTGCGCACACCTTCGAGCGTGGCACGCTGAAAGATCTCGCCTTCAGCCAGACCGGATTGTTTGAGGCCTTTCATCAGGTCTTCAGTAGAGATCGCCTTGTTACCCTCGATCTCGATACTGGCGACCGACGGGCGCTCGACTACCGTGATGACCAGGACGTTGCCATCGCGGCCCAGCTGGATATCTTGAAAGAACCCGGTTTTGAACAACGCACGAGTGGATTCCACCAGGCGACGATCATCCGCCTGTTCACCGACGTTCAACGGCAAAGCACCAAAGACGCTACCCGCGGA
>NZ_JAHBDK010000004.1 GCF_019956415.1 Pseudomonas sp. GL-B-19 | reverse complement strand
CTCCTATGTATGGACTCGCCCCCACTGTCTACCTGCTTTTCAAACACTGCTACCCGGTTGCATCTATGTATAAGGCCTATTCGAGGAAGCCATCTTTGGCTTCTGGCCAACATTGGTTGAGCTCACGGTATGCCGATTACATTCAGGCCTCGAAGGCCGGTAGGAGCGCAGGCATCAATCCGCGACGGTCTGACCTGGGGTCAATGTTTTCTAGCAGGGGCTGGAGCGCACTTGCGCCCCGGTGGCAGAACGCTGTCGATCAACAACTTGTCGCCGCCGGCCGGCCATCGGCCGGTTGGCGGCGATAAGTCTGGTCATTCTGTAGCAGTACCCAGATGATTCGCAGGTTGCGATTCGCCAGCCGTACCGCTGCTTCCTTGCGTCCCAGCCGACTCTGCCAGCGTTGCAAGCGACGATCGTCGGGCTGTTCCGAATCTGGGCGCAGCTGCCTCAATACCGCGTGAGCCCCCTGCACCATCAGGCTGCGCACGTAGCCATCGCCTCGTTTGCACATCCGGCCCAGGCGAACCTTCGACCCACTGCTGTTCTGATCAGGCACCAGGCCAAAGTAGGCAGCGAAGCGACGTGCATCGGCGAAGCGCTCCGGCTCGGTCTGTTTGGCCAGTATCGCCGTGGCGATGATCGGTCCGACACCGCGTACGGTCATCAGCCGTCTGGCTGTTTCATCCTCCTTCGCAGCGGCCTCCAAGCGACCGGTCAACACGTTGATCCGCTCGCCTAACTGACGCCATTCGCCCAGCAACTCGTCGATCAGCTCTCGCAACATGTCCGGCAGCGGTTGGGTGGCATCTTCCAGCACCCGAGGCAGGGTTTGACTGATAGCAACATCACCTTGTGCCAAGGCAACGCCATGTTCCATCAGTAGCCCACGCATCTGATTACTGGTGGCGGTGCGCCGACGTACATAACCTTGCCGGGCACGGTGCAATGCCTGCATTGCCAGGGCGGAGGCACTTTTGATCGGTACCGCGATAATTTTTTGGTCCCGGTTCGCACGCAAAATGGCCAACACATCGTTGCGATCATTTTTCGCGCCGGTGCGGTGCTTGGCTACAAGCTGGGCCGGCAGAATTCGCGCCAAATTGCCCTGAGCCTGTAGCTGTCGTGCCCAAGCTTGAGCACCTGGCCCGGTTTCCATCAGCACAACAATGTTGGGCGGCAGCTTGCGCAAAAAGGCGTGGAAAGCTTCACGCGATTTGAGGCGTTCTTCATAAAGCACCTGGCCCAGAGCGTCTTCGCCTGCGACCTGAAAGACCTGCTTGGCAAGATCGACCGCCACTGTCGTACAGGCCGACACATCGGTTGAAGACAGGGACTGTTTAAGCGTCGTATTCTTTTTCATGGACTCGCCCTCGCTGCCGTTGGCTTCTTAGACTGCCACCGTGGCGCATTGACGCCTCGGCGTGGG
>NZ_JAHBDK010000003.1 GCF_019956415.1 Pseudomonas sp. GL-B-19 | reverse complement strand
TGGCCCAGAGTGTGTAAAAACGCTCATGACCTCATCGCTTTCGATCATCGACGTTCGTTGACTGAGCGATTGTGCAGTCGATGCCGCGGATCGCATTAGTCGCGACCTGGAACACGCCAACGCTGTTTTTACAGCTATTGGGACGGGCCAAAATCAGCCTTTTTCAGGCTGTCAGCGCTTTCATCAATCCGTTGGCACCGATGATTTTCATGACCCGTTTCATGTTGTAGGCGAGCACATTCAAGCTCATCTCCGCACTCACCCCGGCCAGCTTTCGCGTCAGGAAGTGCGTCGCGCCCATCCATTGTTTGAGCGTCCCGAAGGGATGCTCAACAGTCCGTTTCCGGACTCGCATCATCTCCGGTGCTTTGCTCAGCCGAAGCTGCATCTCCTCCAATACGGCTTCATGCTCCCAGCGTCGAACCCGGCGTTCCGTGCTCGGTGTGCACTGCAATTTCAACGCGCAGCCCTGGCATTTCGAACTCCAGTAGCGGTGCAACTTCAGGCCCTTTTCAACGTTGGAATAGCGCCAGATCAGCGCCTCGCCAGCCGGGCAAATGTATTGGTTTTTTGCCGCGTCATAGATGAACGCATCGTTATTGAAACGCCCGTCAGCCTTGGCTCCAGAGGTCATCGGCTTGGGCACATAGGCGGTGATGTCTGCATCGTGACAAGCCAGGATTTGTTCGCTTTTGAAGTAACCTCGGTCAGCCACTACCGACAACGTATCTGACGCCATCGCCTCGCGGGCTTGCCTGGCCATCGAGCTGAGTTGATCGCGGTCGGAACCGACGTTGGTCACCTCATGCGCAACGATCAAATGGTGCTGGGTATCGACCGCTGTTTGCACGTTGTAGCCGACGATTCCCGTGCCGCGTGTCATCATGGAGCGGGCGTCTGGGTCGGTCAGTGAGACCTGTTTATCCGACGATTCATTGAGCTGGATTTCGATCGCTTGAAGCTCTTTCATTTGAGTTTTGAGCTTGGCGATTTTCTCTTCCAGCCGCACAGCCTTGGGCTCAGAGGAGTTTGGTTCTTGCCGATCGGTAGTATCGAGTGCCGTCAGGTAACGGCTGATGCTCGATTCAATTTCTTCCATGCGCCGTTTAAGTTTGGCGCTGGTGAAATTGCGGTCACGGTTGTTGACGGCCTTGAATTTGCTGCCGTCGATGGCGACCAGATTTTCTCCGAACAGCCCTAACTGCTGACACAGCACAACGAACTGACGGCAGACGCCTCGGATAGCCTTGCTGTTGTCTTTTCGGAAGTTGGCGATGGTCTTGAAATCAGGCAGCAAACGTCCAGTCAGCCACATCAGCTCGACGTTGCGTTGGGCTTCCCGTTCCAGTCGTCGGCTCGACTGAATACGGTTGAGATAGCCGTAGATGTAGATCTTCAGCAGGATTGCGGGGTGGTAAGCCGGCCGGCCTGTGTCAGCTGGAATAGCGCAGTCAAAACCCAAGACGATCAGGTCGAGTTCATCGACGAAGACATCGACTACGCGCACCGGGTTGGTATCGCTGACGTAGTCGTCGAGGCTCTCGGGAAGTAAGGTGCCTTGGCCTCGATGTTCACCTTGGATAAAGCGCTTCATGGGCGATCCCTGCGATGAAATCCTCAGAAATCATAGCAAGGGTTCGCGAATGCGTTTTTACACACTCTGGGCCG
>NZ_JAHBDK010000001.1 GCF_019956415.1 Pseudomonas sp. GL-B-19 | reverse complement strand
ACCGTTCGCCCCGATCACCAGGGTGCCGACGTTGGCGATGATCGCCGGGGTGGCGCCTGCGGTGTACTCGGTGCCGCCAACCGTGAATGTCGCGACACTCAGATCGTTGTCGACATCGCTATCGTTGGTCAGCACGTTGCCGGTGGCTGCGTGGTCTTCATCGACAGTATTGGTGTCCGCTCCGAGGACGCTCGGGTCATTGACCGGAGTGACGCTGATATTCAGCGTGCTGGTGGAACCGGTGTTGGTGGTGTAGGTGACGGTCGGCACGGTGCCGTTCCAGTTATCCACCGGGGTAAAGGTGTAAGCACCGTTCGCCCCGATCACCAGGGTGCCGACGTTGGCGATGATCGCCGGGACGCCTGCGGTGTACTCGGTGCCGCCAACCGTAAACGTGGCCACGCTCAGGAGATTATCGACATCGCTGTCATTGCCCAGCACGTTACCGGTTGCAACATGGTCTTCATCGACAGTGTTGGTGTCCGCGACCAGGACGCTCGGGTCATTGACCGGGGTGACGCTGATATCCAGCGTGCTGGTGGAACCGGTATTGGTGGTGTAGGTGACGGTCGGTACGGTGCCGTTGTAGTTGGAGTCCGGAGTAAAGGTGTAAGCACCGTTCGCCCCGATCACCAGGGTGCCGACGTTGGCGATGATCGCCGGGGTGGCGCCTGCGGTGTACTCGGTGCCGCCAACCGTGAAGGTGGCCACGCTCAGGAGATTATCCACATCGCTGTCATTGCCCAGCACGTTGCCGGTTGCAACATGGTCTTCATCGACAGTATTGGTGTCCGCGGTCATGACGCTCGGGTCATTGACCGGAGTGACGCTGATATCCAGCGTGCTGGTGGAACCGGTGTTGGTGGTGTAGGTGACGGTCGGCACGGTGCCGTTCCAGTTCTCGGCCGGGGTAAAGGTGTAAGCACCGTTCGCCCCGATCACCAGGGTGCCGACGTTGGCGATGGTCGCCGGGACGCCTGCGGTGTACTCGGTGCCGCCAACCGTGAAGGTGGCCACGCTCAGGAGATTATCGACATCGTGGTCGTTGGTCAGCACATTACCGGTTGCAACATGGTCTTCATCGACCGTGTTGGTATCCGCGGTCAGGACGCTTGGGTCATTGACCGGGGTGACGCTGATATCCAGCGTGCTGGTGGAACCGGTGTTGGTGGTGTAGGTGACGGTCGGCACGGTGCCGTTGTAGTTCTCGGCCGGGGTAAAGGTGTAAGCACCGTTGCTGGCGATGATCAGCGTTCCGACACCGGTAATGGTTGCGGTCTGGCCCGCCGTGAAGCTGCCGTCGACCCCATTCACGCTGAAGCTGGAGACGCTCAGGAGATTATCCACATCGCTGTCATTGCCCAGCACGTTGCCGGTGGCTGCGTGGTCTTCATCGACAGTATTGGTGTCCGCGGTCAGGACGCTTGGGTCATTGACCGGGGTGACGCTGATATCCAGCGTGCTGGTGGAACCGGTGTTGGTGGTGTAGGTGACGGTCGGCACGGTGCCGTTGTAGTTGGAGTCCGGAGTAAAGGTGTAAGCACCGTTCGCCCCGATCACCAGGGTGCCGACGTTGGCGATGATCGCCGGGGTGGCGCCTGCGGTGTACTCGGTGCCGCCAACCGTGAATGTCGCGACACTCAGATCGTTGTCGACATCGCTATCGTTGCCCAGCACGTTGCCAGTGGCCGCGTGGTCTTCATCGACCGTCTGGGTATCCGCGGTCAGGACGCTTGGGTCATTGACCGGGGTGACGCTGATATCCAGCGTGCTGGTGGAACCGGTGTTGGTGGTGTAGG
>NZ_JAHBDK010000010.1 GCF_019956415.1 Pseudomonas sp. GL-B-19 | reverse complement strand
CTGCGTTCGGCTGCGCAGCAGTCGTAAAACCTGAGTTTGCGGTCTTCCTGAAACACTGCATCGTCTGATTTCGCGACTGCTGCGCAGCCGAACGCAGGCTTCGCCAGCTGCTACAAAAATTGCGTTGCCGCATAAATTGCTTAACTGATCGGCATTAGGCATGACCACGGTCATTGCGCCCCGAACACCATCGTCCAATACACGCCTTTATCACTGCGTGCTTGCGCCGCATAACCTGCGCCGACTTGAGTAAACATCGGGTTCATCAGGTTCGCACAATGTCCGGGGCTGGCCAGCCATCCCGCCATGGCCTTGCTCGGTGAACTCTGGCCGGCGGCGATGTTTTCGCCGATCTGCCTTCCGCGAAAGCCTGCAGCCCTCGCTCGATCCGCTGGCATATCACCGTCGGGGTCCTGGTGTGCGAAGTAATTGCCGTAGGCCATGGCCTTGCTGTGCCCTTGTGCGGCGGCGCCGAGAGCGGGGTTCCAGCCAAGTGGTCGAGCGGCGGCGAAGCGCTGGCCGCCACACATCCGTGGTTTGGAGCGTGCTGCGTTGACCTGAGCCAACAATGCTTTGCTGACCGCTCGCGAATCGCCGATCTGACTGTCGAGCACTGGCCGCGCCAGCACCACTTGCCATTCGGTCCTGGAGCGACTGACGCCAATGTCGGCGTACTGGCCGTCCAGCAGCGCCCCGCAGTAATCGTCCTGCAGCATATCGAAGGCTTCATCGGCATCCTGTGCGCCGACCACCCGAATGCTGCGTACCGCCACCGCTGAATAGCCGGAATCTTTCAGCCGTTCGCGCAAACCGCCGCCATAGCCGATCGGCAGCGCCAGGCTGGAGTTCAGCGCCAGCGGTGCCAGACGCTGGGCCGGGCGTCTGTCGCAACGTTGCGGGTGGGCACGATAGTCGTTGATCGCCGCTACCAGTTGACGTTCGCCATTGGCATGAGCGGGGGCGGCGGATAGAGCAAGTACAGGCAAGAAACACAGCGAGGCGCAGCGCAAGGCGAGGACGGTCGGGTGCATGAGGCGGACAGCTCTGATAAGAGGAGGGTGGTAATGGGAATTCACGGCGGGAGTAAGACTGGGGTTTGCACACTAGGTTCAGGAGGGCGAGGGGCAAAAAGAGCGGCTTTGCCTACCGCATGTCGCAAATTGCTAAAAGTCCCGGTCCGGCGTTAAACATGTGGCGGCCGCGGTCGATAGCGTTTTCATAACGCCGACGTGGCAACAGAGGGCTTCACCGTGTCGATAAAACTCCGTTTACTCTTGTTGATTGGCACCAGTGTGCTCACCGCGCTCATCGTGAGCCTGGTCAGTTACGTGGGAAATACGCAGATGGCTGAAGCAGCGAATGAAAACGAGGTCAGCATGACCGCGCTGCGCAATCACCTCGAAGCCGACATGATGCATGACGCCCTGCGCGCCGACGTGCTGTCGGCGATATTGGTGGGCCTGGGCAAAAGCACTAGCAGCAAAGCCGAGGTGCACAGTTCCATCGAGGAACATGCCAAGCATTTTCGCGAAGTGCTGGGCGAAAACCTCAAGCTGCCGGTCAACGACACCCTCAATGTTGCACTGAACAAGGTCAAACCGAGCCTCGACACCTACATCAGCGCGGCCGAGCGCATCGTCGGCCTGGGGCTGGAAAATCCCGAAGCGGCGCAGAAAGAGTTGGGCGCCTTCAATACCGTGTTCAGCCAACTGGAAGACCAGATGGCGGCCCTCAGCGAGTTGATCGAAACCAACACGCAGCAGACCAGCCAAGGCACTGCGCAAGCCATCCAGAGCGCCAAATTCACCCTCGGCATCGTGCTGGTCGCCAGCCTGGTGTTGCTGCTCGTTCAGGGACGCTGGGTGATGCTGAGCATCATCGGGCCATTGCAGACCGCCAGCCGGATTGCCCAAAGCATCGCCCATGGCAATTTGAGCGAACCGATTGCCGAACCGACGCAAAAAGACGAAGCCAGCGCATTGATCCGCAGCCTGGCGACCATGCAGCGCGACTTGCGCGGCATGATCGAGGTGGTGCGCAGCAACGCTCACGGGGTGAGCGGCATGAGCGATCAATTGAGCAGCGGTTGCCATCAGGTCGCCGACAGCAGCCAGCAGCAAAGCGCCGCCGCCAGCACCATGGCCGCTGCCGCCAGTGAAATGACCGCGAGCATCGAGGAAATCACCCGCCACGCTGAACGTGCCCTGGACATGGCCAATCAAGCCGAGTCACTGGCCAAGGATGGCGGCCGGGTGATCCATCAGGTCGTCCAGGACATGGACGGTATTGCCCGTTCCGCGCAGCAGTCGGCTCAGGTGATCCGTACGCTGGACAAGGAGTCCGAAGGGATTTTCAACATCATTCAGGTGATCAAGGGCATCGCCGATCAGACCAACCTGCTCGCGTTGAACGCCGCCATCGAAGCCGCCCGTGCCGGCGAGCAGGGCCGTGGCTTTGCCGTGGTCGCCGATGAAGTGCGCAGCCTCGCTGGCCGCACCAGCGCCTCCACCCAGGAAATTGCCAGCATGGTCGCGCGTATCCAGCAAAGCACCCGCGAGGCGGTGACCAGCATGGAAGCCGGCGTGGCGCAGGTCGACAAAGGCATGGCCGTGACCGCCGACGTCGAGCGCGCGATTCGTCAAATCCTCGACGCGACGCTCAACACCACGCAACTGGTCAACGACATTACTCGCACCATCGGCGAGCAAAGCCTGGCCAGTAACGAAATCGCCCATCAGGTGGACATGATTGCCGGGATGTCGGAAGGCAACAGCAAGGTGATCGGGCGGACCGCGTCGACGACCGATGAGCTGTCGAGTCTGGCAGGCAAGCTGTCGCAGTCGGTGGATCGGTTTCGGCTCTGACGGATTTCAACGGCAGGCATCTGGCCCGCACGCCTTCCCGCTCCCACGCTGTTGCGTGGAAGCGGGGGAGAGGTTTTTAGATAAGTTCACCGCAGAAAATATCGTGATTGCCATCGGCCGGGCTATCGCGCACCACCAGCGAGTAATGGCCGGAACGCAGCGTGTCATAAGGCAGAGGCACAGTCTTCTGGAGATGGATTCCTTCTGTTTCGTTGAAGTTGTTAGTAATGACTCTGTTGAGTGAATAGGCCGGTTTCGGCTCATGCTTGGCACAGCTTCCCGAGTAGACATAGGTATACAAGTGCGCCGGAACCAAAGTGCCATCGGGTACACCACCCACGAACAATGAGAGCTCCGTTTCATTACTGTTCAAGGGGGTTAGAACGGCCTGAGCGATATGCCCGGCATTGTAAGTAGTTGCGTTCAAGGGAACGGCGTCGATCTGCTTCGGGGTTGCTACAGCCACGGAGATGCATCCTGCCGCTACCATCAACGCCAGCGAAGATACGATTTTCATCGTAGAACCTCCTGCCTTACAAAGGCGCGTTGAAGTGATTCCCCCTGTAAATTTTAGTCGTCTATACAAACCCAGGCTTTCTTCGGATAGTCGGTCTAATAGCGATTGGATATGTACCACGGTACTCGAACGGTCTTACGGGTTGCCTCTGATGTCTTAGAGCTGATGTCTTAGAGGTATTTATCCGTCACAGCCCCTTCCGAAGCACTCGACACGGTCTTCGCATACTTCGCCAACACCCCTCGCTTGTATTTGGATTCCGGCCGCACCCAACGGCTCTTACGCTCGGCCAACACTGCATCGGAAACATCCACTGTAATCTGCCGGGTTTCGGCGTCGATGGTGATTTTGTCGCCGTCTTCAATCAACGCAATCGGCCCGCCTTCAAAGGCTTCCGGCGTTATATGCCCCACAACAAAACCGTGCGAGCCGCCGGAGAATCGACCGTCAGTGATCAACGCGACATCTTTACCCAACCCCTTGCCCATGACTGCCGACGTCGGCGAGAGCATTTCGCGCATGCCCGGTCCACCCTTGGGCCCTTCATAGCGGATCACGATGACGTCGCCAGCCTTGACCTCGCCATTGAGAATCCCGGCTAGCGCACCTTCTTCACCGTGATAAACCCGGGCCGTGCCTTCAAAACGCAGGCCTTCCTTGCCCGTGATTTTGGCCACCGCGCCAGTGGGTGAGAGGTTGCCGTGCAGCACCACCAGATGTGAGTCCTTTTTGATCGGCTTGTCGAAGGGCAGGATCACGTCCTGGCCTTCGGGGTAATCGGGTACGTCTTTCAGGTTTTCAGCCAGGGTCTTGCCGGTGACCGTCAGCACGTCACCATGCAACATGCCGGCGTCGAGCATGCGTTTCATCAGCGGCTGGATGCCGCCAATGGCCACCAGTTCGCTCATCATGTATTTGCCGCTGGGGCGCAGGTCGGCGACGACAGGCGACACCTTGCCCAGCTCGACGAAGTCGTCCAGCGTCAAGTCGACATCCACGGCATTCGCCATGGCCAGCAAGTGCAGCACCGCGTTGGTCGAGCCGGCGAGGGCGATGACCACGCGAATTGCGTTTTCAAAGGCTTTGCGGGTCATGATGTCGCGCGGCTTGAGATCCAGCTTGAGCAATTCCATGACCTGCTGACCGGCGCGGAAACTGTCTGACGCCTTATCGCTGCCAACCGCGTCCTGAGAACTGGAACCGGGCAGGCTCATGCCCAACGCTTCAATGGCTGAGGCCATGGTGTTGGCCGTGTACATCCCGCCGCAGGAGCCGGGGCCGGGAATCGCCACTTCTTCGATCTGTTTGACCTGGATTTCGCTGATATCCCCCCGCGCATGCTGCCCCACGGCCTCGAACACGGAAATGATGTCGGTGTGGCCTGCGCCCGGGCGAATGGTGCCGCCGTACACAAAGATCGACGGGCGATTGAGCCGCGCCATCCCGATCAGGCAGCCCGGCATGTTCTTGTCACAACCGCCCACGGTCACCAGGCCGTCAAAGCCCTCGCAACCGACCACCACCTCAATCGAATCGGCGATCACCTCGCGCGACACCAGCGAATACTTCATGCCTTCGGTGCCGTTGGCGATGCCGTCGGAAATGGTGATGGTGTTGAAAATGACGCCTTTGGCGCCGGCCGCGTTGGCGCCTTTTTCGGCCTCAAGGGCGAGCTTGTCGATGTGCATGTTGCACGGCGTGACCATGGCCCAGGTGGACGCGATGCCGATCTGCGGCTTCTTGAAGTCTGCATCGGTGAAACCCACGGCGCGCAGCATGGCGCGTGCGGGCGCGGCTTCTACGCCGTCGATGACTTGAGAGGAGTATTTGCGCAGATCGTCTTTGTCGCTCATGACTTTTGCTCACATCAGCAGACCGTATCGGCAAGGATTGAAGTCTAGACCCGGGTGCCGCAAAAATCAGTTTGCCGATGCACACACCTCGCGAACACATTCGCGTAACCACCGATGCGCCGAGTCCGCATCCATGCGCGGGTGCCAGAGCATGGAGATCGTGATTGGTGGCGTCGGGATCGGCAGTAGAAAACTGTGGAGTCCGGCGCGCAGGTTTTGAGTATGTCGCTCAGGCACGGTCGCGATCAGGTCCGAGGCGCGGGCCAGTGCCAGTGCGGCAGAAAAACCGCCAACGATGGTGACGATGTCTCGCTCCAGTCCCAATGCTTTCAAGGCGTCATCCATCGGCCCGCTGTCCCGCCCGCGTCGCGAGACCAGGATGTGTCGGCCAGCGGCGTAACGGGCGGCTGTGATCTCGCCGTCGCTCAACCCGTGTCCAGCGCGCACCACACCGATAAAACGATCCTGAAACAACGCGCGGGTGCGCACTTCGGGGCTGGTGGTGTCGCCCACCACGCCGGTTTCCAGATCGACCGTTCCGTCACGCAGCAGTGCGCTGTCCTTGTTGAGTTTCTGCACGAACTTCAGGCGCACGCCGGGCGCTTCCGCGCTGAGGCGAGCAATGAGCGCCGGGCCGAAGTTTTCGACGAAGCCGTCGCTGGTGCGCAGGGTGAAGGTGCGAACCAAGTGCTGGAGGTCGAGTTGCTCGGCCGGGCGCAACACCGCTTCGGCGTGCTGGACCAATTGGCTCACTTGCTCGCGCAATTCAAGCGCTCGTGGGGTTGGCACCAGCCCACGGCCGGCGCGCACCAGCAACGGGTCGCCGGTGGTTTCACGCAAACGCGCCAGCGCCCGGCTCATCGCCGACGGGCTCAGGCGCAAGCGCTGGGCGGCGCGCGCCACGCTGCCTTCGGCGAGCAGGGCATCGAGGGTAATCAGCAAGTTCAGATCGGGTGTGGTCATGGCTGAACGTTAGCACGACTGTACGGTGACATGGCGTTGTGTGCATGTATCAAGTGCAAATGGTGCGTCTTCCGCCCTGTCCGCCGTGGGAATACGCTGAAAGCCAACCTTGCAGAAGCGGCCACCTCCATGAAAACCCTTACGCCATCCGCCCCGGTCCGTTGGGCGCTCGCCAGCCTTTCACTGTCGATGTTGATGCCTTCCCTCGATACCAGCATTGCCAATGCCGGATTGCCGACATTGGTTCAGGCCTTTGGCGCAGCGTTTGAAGACGTGCAGTGGATCGTCCTGGCTTATCTGCTGGCGATCACGACGTTGATCGTCAGCGTCGGACGACTTGGTGACCTGGTCGGTCGCAAACGCTTGTTGTTGAGCGGCATCGTCATTTTCACCCTGGCCTCACTCGCCTGTGGGCTCGCGCCTTCCTTGGGCTGGCTGGTCGCGGCCCGCGCCGTGCAAGGCCTCGGCGCGGCGATCATGTTGGCGCTGACTGTGGCGTTTGTCGGGGACACGGTGCCGAAGGCGCAGACCGGCAGCGCCATGGGCTTGCTTGGAACGATGTCGGCGATGGGCACCACGCTCGGTCCATCCCTGGGCGGTGTGTTGATGTCCGGTTTTGGTTGGCAGGCGATTTTTCTGGTCAACGTGCCGTTGGGCGTTCTGAACTTTGTGCTCGCGTATCGTTGCTTACCGGCGGATCGGCCAGTGGCTCGGCGGGGTGGATTCGATTTTCCGGGGATGCTGCTGTTGGCGCTGACGCTCGGTACGTATGCGTTGGCCATGACTTTGGGTCATTGGGGGTTGTTGCTGGTCGCGGGTGTCGGCGCCGGGACTTTCCTGTTTATAGAGGCGACGTCCAGATCGCCCTTGATCAGGTTGGCGCTATTGCGTGAACGTGGACTGAGTGCAAGCCTGGCGATGAGCGCGTTGGTGTCGACGGTGATGATGGCAACGCTGGTGGTCGGGCCGTTCTATCTCTCGGGTACGCTGGGGCTGAACGCGGCGCTGGTCGGGCTGATCTTGTCAGTCGGACCGCTGGTGGCGGCGCTGGCCGGCGTTCCAGCCGGTCGGCTGGTGGACCGTTTTGGCGCGCAGCGCATGACTGTGTTCGGGCTCTCCACCATGGCGCTCGGCGCTGGGGCGTTGTCGATCATGCCGGCGGGTTTCGGCATTCCCGGCTATATCGCGCCCATCGCGGTGATCACCGCCAGTTATGCGTTGTTTCAGGCGGCCAACAACACCTTGATCATGACGGGCGTCAGCGCGGATCAGCGGGGTGTGATCGCCGGATTGCTCAGCCTGTCGCGCAATCTGGGGCTGATCACCGGCGCCTCGGCGATGGGCGCGGTGTTTGCCGGCAATGGCATGCGGGTCACGTTTTTGGTTGCGGCAGGGTTGATCGTCCTGGCGTTGGCCATCGCGTTACGTGCCCAAAAACGCCAGCCCGCCGCCATCCCTTGTAGGAGCTGGCTTGCCAGCGAAAGCGGTGGATCAGTCGATATAAATGTTGACTGACATGCCGCTTTCGCGGGCAAGCCAGCTCCTACAGGGGACTATGCGGTGAGTCAGCCTTCGTCATCCTTATGCTCAATCGGCCGCAGTTTGAACCGGCAGACATTGCCGCCCCGGACCATGCATTCCGTATGGTCGACCTCACCACCGCCCAATGCACCAATCAAGGCCAGGTCCAGCTCGCACACCACCGGATGAGCGGCAGCGAGGCGGTGGAACACGCAGTTGTGCGCGACGATTTCCTTGTCGCCCGAGGAGCGAAAGATCACCTCGGCTTCGTACCCGGCCTGATTCATGTGCTGCACGATTTTGGCTTCGTCCACCACCTGTTGCTCACGGTCCAGCGCCAGTTTGCGGCCCATGCTGCGCATCAGCGACGCGAGCGCCTCGGGGCCGATGATGTCGGCCACTTCGTCGATCAGGACGCTGGCCAGCAGTTGATACTGGCGCGGAAACAGCTCCTTCGCATGCTCGGTGAGACGATACAGCTGCTCCGGACGCCGACCTGTCGGGCGCGTGTCCCCGCGCAGGACCAGGCCGGCACCCTCCAGCGCCGCCAAGTGCTGGCGAATCGCGGTGCGGGTGACGGCCAATTGCTCCGCCAGCTCGTCAATGCTCATGCCGTTCGCATGGTGCAGCAGCGCATTGAGCAAGTCCTGCTGGGTGCGGCCCAGTCCTTCAAGCATGACGTGTCCTCGCTCGGTTTCAGAATTTGTCCGGGAACTGTTTGACCAGTGCCGCCGTCAGTGCGTCGGCCAACGCCTGTATATGAACGCGCATCATGTGCCAGGTGCTGGCTTCGCCGGCATAGTCATGCGCGGCGATTTGATCGATCTGACTGACATGGTGTCCGCCGTGGGCTGACAGCATTGTGACCAATGTGCTTTCAGGCAAGTTGGGGTTGGCTTTGGCCAGGAAAGCCGCGATGGCCTTGGCATTGCTGGTCAATTCGGCAACGGCGGCCTGCTTGCCTTTCGCATCTTTGGCGACGGTGGCGTCGCTGTAGTGTTTCACCGCGGCCCAGTGACCGGCCAGCAGTTTGAGCAGCTGATCGGCGGCAGGCTGGCCGTAAAGCGGGGCGATGCTGTTGGCGATTTTGGTGGCGTTGTCGACGACCTGCTCAGCAGCGATTTTGGCTTGTGCCTTGTCGCCCGCCTGGTTGGCAATCACGTAGTCTCTGATCCAGAAAATATGCTCGACCCACAGGTCGCGCAACGCGAGGCGAGTGGTGAGGGCCGCGCTGTCGGCGGCGGGTGGTGTGGCGGGGGGAGTCTGGCTCCAGACGGGTTGAGCGCACAGAGCCAACAACAATAAAGCCAAGGTTTTGATATTCATCACGGCACCCTCTGTTCGTGGGATTGTTCGACAATATCAATTAAAGCATCAAAATATGTTTTTATTAGGCAGAAGTAAAACTTGCGGATCAACGGTCACGCCATCGATGTACCAGCGCAGCAGATGTGAAATCACCTCAACACAAAGTCCACCGGCGCCAGCACTGGAGGTAGCTGCGTTTCTCCCATCGCGGTCAAGATCTCCCGCTCGATGGTGCGCACGATCGCATCGAGCGGCAGATCGTTTTCGTCGCGACCAAAAGGGTCCTCCAGATCATCGCCAATCGCATCCAGGCCAAAAAAGGTGTAGCTGACAATCGCGGTGAAGATCGGTGTCATCCAGCCCAGGGGTTCGGCCATGGCGAAGGGCAGCAAGAAGCAGAAAAGGTAACTGGTGCGGTGCAGCAACAACGTGTAGGCAAACGGCAGCGGCGTGTGTTTGATCCGTTCGCAGGCGGCCTGTGCCTGGGTCAGGTGGGCCAGATGATTGGCCATGATCGTGTAACGCCATTCGTTGATCACCCCCGACTCGCTGAGCGCCGAACACTGCTGCCCGACCTGCAACAAAATGCTCCCGCTGAAGTCAGGCGCGTTGTCATTGGGGATCGGGTCGAGCCAGCGGCCACTCGCTGCCCGTTCGTTTTCCTGGCGCAGCTTGGCTTTCAGCGCATGGGCGAATCCGCACAAGTCACTCAAGATGGCGTTTCGCGTGTCGGCGTCCTTGATGATCGCGGTTTCGCGAATCATCGAACGAATCGCAACCATCACGTCGCCCCAGGCTTTGCGGCCTTCGTACCAGCGGTCGTAGCAGGCGTTGTTGCGAAAACTCATGAAGATCGACAGCGACAACCCCAGCAACGTAAACGGCGTTGCGCTGACTTTGGAAAAGTAGCTGGGGTGCATTGTTTCGATGAGCACAATAACCGAAGCCAGCAGCATGACCATCAGGCTGCGCAAGGCAATCCGTTTGGCAATCGAGCCCTTGATCGCGCTGAGGATATTGATGAAGTTCGGTTTGGGTCTGACGATCATGGAGTTCTGCCTTCAGGTATTTCGCGTCGCGCGCAGGCTAAGAGCAAGCAGGTGTGGAGTCCAATCACTCTCCGTTACCGTATGATCGATGCCGTCTATGAAGGGCCTCGTGATCATAATCCGTCGCCCAGTAATTTGAGGTATTCAGGGCTGTCGGAAAGGGAGTTATGACCCGCGTCCGGTATCACCTTCAGCGTGGCTACGCCGGGGGCGAAATGGGTGTAGAGCTGCTGCGTACTCGAACGCGGTATGACATCGTCATGCCCGGCGGCGATCAACAACGTCGGCACTGTGATGTGTGCCGCGTATCGCCACGATTCGTACCGATCCTGTAGCAGCCACTTCACCGGAAACAACGGGAAGCGCTGTTTGGCGAGGCTTTCCAGGCTGTTGTAAGGCGTGATCAGGATCAGCCGCGAGGCGGGGCGTTGGCTGGCCAGGCGCACGGCAACGCCCGAGCCCAGGCTGCGACCGACCACTGCAATATTCGGATGGCGGTTGTAGACCGTGTCAAACAAGGTCAGGGCATCGTGCGCAATCGCCTCTTCGGACGGCGAGCCGGTACTGCCGCCGTACCCTCGGTAGTGCATCAAGTACAGCGCATGCTCGGGAAACGCCTGGGAAAAATCGGCCAGGTTGCGAGAGACATCCTCGGCATTACCACCAAAGTAGATCAGCGCGTTCGGGCCGTCATGCGGCCTGACTGAAACCTGCACCTGCGCGTCCTCGACAGTCAGCGTCAGCAGCGAAGCGGGTGTTGCGATGGCACTGGGTTGCGGGAAGTAGATCAAGGCGCGCTGAAACACGAACAACGCCGCACATAGCGCTAGGTACAACGCGGCAATGATGACGATGGAAAACGCCAGGGTTCTGAACATTCGACTAACTTTAGTGGGCGACATTGACCGCTCTGGAGTTGAGGTCCGCTAACACGTAATCAGTGCCAGAGCTTAGTTCAACGGTAGCGGGGCACGCCGGTTTGGGCCACACAGGCAGATACGATGAGCCACACTGACGGATACACGCGTCGACAACTACTCACGCTGGCTGCCGGTGCTTCGGCGGTTTTCACCTTCGATCGGGCGTTGGCAACCTCTGCGCCGTCGACGGAAACAGGAGGCAAGACCATGCTGACTCGCGCCATTCCCTCCAGCAACGAGCCATTGCCCATCGTCGGGTTGGGCACGTATCGCGGTTTTGATGTCGAGCCTTCCAGCCCCGCCTACAAACAATTGCCAGAGGTACTCAGCGCCTTGTTCAAAAAGGGCGGGACCGTTATCGACAGCTCGCCCATGTATGGCCGCGCCGAACAGACCACCGGTGAGTTGCTGTCGATCCATGAGCCGCGCTCGCCGGCCTTTCTCGCCACCAAGGTGTGGACCAGCGGCCGCGAGGAGGGCATCGCGCAGATGGAGCAGTCCTTTCGCTTGCTGCAAACCGATCGCATCGACCTGATGCAGATCCACAACCTGCTGGACTGGCAAACCCATTTGCCGACGTTGCGCCATTGGAAGGAACAAGGGCGCATTCGCTACATCGGCATCACTCATTACACGGCATCGGCGTACGACGAAGTGGAAGCGCTGCTCAAGGCCGAACGGTTGGATTTTTTGCAGATCAACTATGCCCTGGACGATCGCGGTGTCGAGAAACGCATCCTGCCGCTGTGCCGCGAACGTGGCGTGGCAGTGATCTGCAACCGGCCCTTCGGTGGCGGTGGTTTGCTCGAACGATTGAAGGGCAAGCCACTGCCGGGATGGGCCGCGCAAGTGGGGGTCACCAGTTGGGCGCAACTGGCCTTGAAGTTCCTGTTGTCCCATTCTGCGGTGACTTGCGTGATCCCCGGCACCGGCAACCCGCGTTACATGGCGGACAATGCCGGCGCCGGTTTCGGGCCAATGCTCACGGGCGCGCAGCGTGAGCAATTGATCGATATCGTGCGTTAGGCGCGCGGGTAAAACCGTTGCGGGATGTCTTGCGCAAACGGGTAAAGCGGGAAGTAAGGCTGGGCTTCGTCGATCACCCGCTGCACGGATGGCCTGTTCATCAGCCTGTCGAAATAGGCGCTCAAGTGGCCGTATTCATCAGGAATCCGCTCAAGCGTACTGGCATAGAAAAGTGCCGGGGCCGCTGCGCAATCGGCCAGGCTGAAATCCGCGCTGGCCAGCCAGGTGCCGTTCGCCAGTTGGCGGTCGAGCATGCCGTAGACGGTCTGTAGCGTGGAGCGTTGCTGGGTTAGATTGCCGTTCGCACCGATGATGCGATCCAGGACAATTTGTTGCAGTGGGGTCTGAAGATAGTTGTCGCAGATCCGGTCCCACAGACGGACCTCCAACGCAGTGTCCCAATCGCCCGGAATCAACAGTTTTTGCCCGGCAAAATAGCGATCCAGGTATTCAATGATGATCGTGGACTCCGCCACGTCGAACTGACCGGTGTGATCGCGAATGACCGGGAATTTGCCGATCGGCCATAGCGCCTGCAATTCTGCTTTCTCTGCTGCATTGCCCAGATCAATGATCCGTTTTTCGAAGTCGACCGCGTGTTCATAGAGCGCGATCAGCACTTTGTGGCAGTACGACGACAGCGGATGGTAATAAAGCGTCAGTGACATTTTTCAGCTCCTGCGGGGAAGTGGCCTCCATCAGCATAGTCACCGTCCGCGAGGGTCAGATGGCGGTGCTAGACTTTTCAGGTTAGACCGATCAGCCCTCACCGGTGGTGTGAGGACGAGAAAGCTGGAGGTATGTCATGACTGCTCAATCGCTGGACAGGGAGCACATCAGCGTTGTCATTCGCAATTACGTAGAAGGGATGGTGTTCGCCGACGAAGTGCTGCTGCGGCATGCGTTTCATCCCGCTTGTCACATCATTGGCCACTACCATGGCGAGCTGGAATGGTCGTCGCTGGATGACTTTATCAGCGCTATCAAGGCCGAAGGGCCGGCGCCCAAAGAGGTCAAACCGTTCTGGGAAACGATCAGTGTCGATATCACGGGGGATGCCGCCGCCGTCAAAGTGATGGATGACTACATTGGCATGCGGTTCACGGATTATTTGTCGTTACTGAAAATCAACGAGCGCTGGATGATCGTTAACAAGCTGTATTACCTACACGAATAAAACTGCTGCCTGGGAACCAACGACTCCCAGGCAGGGTTTTTCGCTTAGCGGCGGTCCAGCCACACGGTCTGCGCATTGCAGAGCTCGCGAACCCCGAAGTGCGACAGCTCGCGGCCGAAACCGCTTTTCTTCACACCGCCGAAGGTCACGCGCGGGTCGGAAGCACTGTAGCCATTGATGAACACACCACCGGTTTCCAGTTCGCCGGCCATCTGTTGGGCGAGCGCGACATTGCCGGTAAAAATGGTTGCAGCCAAGCCGAACTCACTGTCATTCGCCAGTTCCAGTGCGTGCGCAGCGTCCCGCGCCGTGATGATCGACGCGACCGGGCCAAACAATTCTTGTTTGAACGACGTCATCTGATCGGTGACATCAGCGAACACGGTCGGCTCATAGTAGTTACCGGGGCCTTCAGCCTTCTTGCCACCCATCAACAACGTTGCGCCTTCCTCAAGGGTGTCACGCACTTGTTGATCCAGTTCGTCACGCAGGTCAAAACGGGCCATCGGGCCGATGTACGTGCCGGCGGCCAGTGGATCACCGACCACCAGTTTGCCCGTGGCTTCGACGAACTTGCGCGTGAATTCCTCGACAATGCCTTGCTCGACGATCAAGCGCTTGGCCGCCGCGCAGACTTGCCCGGTGTTCTGGTAGCGGCCGATGACGGCGGCTTTGACCGCTTCATCGAGGTCGGCATCGTTGAGCACGATAAAGGGATCGGAACCGCCCAGTTCCAGCACGCATTTCTTCAACGCCGCACCGGCCTGAGCGCCGATGGCCATGCCGGCGCGCACGCTGCCAGTGAGGGTCACTGCCGCGATACGAGGGTCGGCAATCGCCGTGGAAACGCCCTCCGGCGTGACGTTCAGCACTTCAAAAACACCTTGAGGGAAATCGGCATTCTTGAAGGCTTCCAGCAGTAGATAAGCACTGCCCATCACGTTGGGCGCATGTTTGAGCACGTAGGTATTGCCAGCGATCAACGCTGGAACAGCACCGCGCAGCACTTGCCAGATCGGGAAGTTCCACGGCATCACCGCCAGAATAGGTCCGAGCGGGCGGTATTCAATGCGCGCCTTACCGCCTTCAACCAGCGTCGGTTCGGCGTTGAGCATGGCCGGGCCGTGTTCGGCGTACCACTCGCAGAGCTGCGCACACTTTTCGATTTCGCCGCGGGCCTGGGTGATCGGCTTGCCCATTTCCAGGGTGATCATGTTGGCCATTTTGTCGGCACTGTCGCGCAGTGCCCGAGCGAGGGCGGTCAGCAACTGCGAGCGTTGCTCGACGGCTGTTTTGCGCCAGACGCGAAACCCGCCAGCGGCCCGCGACAGGGCGGCTTGCAGAGCCGATTCGGACTCGAAAGGGTAATGGCCTATCTGCTCGCCGGTGGCCGGGTTGATCGAAATCGCATGGGTAAGGCTGGAAACGCTGGTCATGGCACCGTCCTGCTGGGTGGGAATGCGATCAGGTTATGGTGGTGTTAATTTTCTGGAAACTGAATAATACTGAGCATAACGTTCACGTTTGGAGAATGATTTGGATCTGGTTCAGCTGGAAATTTTCAAGGCGGTTGCCGAGCACGGCAGCATCAGCGTCGCCGCGCAGCATATCCACCGGGTGCCCTCCAACCTGACGACGCGGATCAAGCAGCTGGAACTGGATCTGGGCGTGGACCTGTTTATCCGCGAGAAAAGCCGCCTGCGTTTGTCGCCAGCCGGCTGGAGTTTTCTCGACTATGCCCGGCGCATTCTCGACCTGGTTCAGGAAGCCCGCGCCACCGTGGCAGGGGAAGAGCCGCAAGGCGCGTTTCCCTTGGGTTCACTGGAAAGTACGGCGGCGGTGCGTATTCCCGAGCTGCTGGCAGCCTACAACCAGAAACACGCCAAGGTTGAACTGGACCTGTCCACCGGCCCTTCGGGGACCATGATCGACGGCGTGTTGTCTGGCCGCCTGGCCGCCGCATTTGTAGACGGACCGGTGCTGCACCCGGCACTGGAAGGCGTGCCGGCGTTTGAGGAAGAGATGGTGCTGATCGCACCGCTCAACCATTCGCCGATCCATCGCGCGCAGGATGTGAACGGCGAAAACATCTACGCCTTCCGCTCCAATTGCTCGTACCGGCACCACTTCGAGAGCTGGTTTACCAAGGACGCCGCGGTGCCTGGCAAGATCTTCGAAATGGAGTCCTATCACGGCATGCTGGCCTGCGTCAGCGCCGGTGCCGGCCTGGCGTTGATGCCGCGCAGCATGCTGGAAAGCATGCCGGGGTGCACCACGGTGAGTATCTGGCCGTTATCGGAGTCTTTCCGTTATTTGCGCACCTGGCTGGTGTGGCGCCGAGGCACGGTGTCCCAGAGCCTGACCATGTTTGTGCGCTTGCTGGAAGAGCGAGGCGTGGTGCAACCACAACCCTGAGTTCACCCCATAACCCTGTAGGAGCTGGCTTGCCAGCGAAAGCGGTGGGTCAGTCACATCGATGCTGGATGTGCCGCCGTCTTCGCTGGCAAGCCAGCTCCTACAGGGGACCGTGTTGGTCATGGGGTCGCCACCCCCTCGGCCTGGCCGGCAAACCATTGCATGATCAGCGCGCACGCCGGATGTGTCGCGGCCGAGGGTTGCAGGCATAGCGAATAGCATCCTCGGGTCTTCAAGGGATGACCAAACGGGACGATGAGCACACCACGCTCGATCGACTCCTCAGCCAGGGTCATGTCCGTCATTGCCACACCCAGACCACGCGCGGCGGCATCCAGCGCCAACTCATCGAGGTTGAAGGGGATGTGGCGGTAGTCCTCCAGCGACTGGCCACCATTGGCTGCCAGCCAGTCGATCCACGCCTGCTTGTCCGCCGAACGATGCAGCAGCGCGAAGCCGCTCAGGTCCTCCACCGAGACCAGTGGGCGGGTCGGACTGCCGAGACCGGGGGCGCACACCGGAATCAGCGCTTCCTCGAACAGGGTCAGGCAGGCGGGATCATTGGACGGCTCAGGCAGATAGAGGATGTAAGCGTCACTGTCGCTGGCCGGCTCGACAATCTCGGTGGCCACGGTCTCGATCGACAGGGAAATGTCCGGATGATGACGATAGAAGTCGCTCAGCTTCGGCAACAACCAGCGAACCGCCAGCGACACATGCATGCGTATGCGGAAGGGGCGTTTTTGCGGGGACAGTCGATCTTCGAGGGTTTTCAATTGCTCAAGGATAGTGCGCGCACTGCCCAGCACCAACTCACCCTCCGGCGTCAGGCGAAGGCTGCGACTGCTGCGCACAAACATCGGCACGCCAAAGTGGCTTTCCAATTGCTGGATTTGTCGGCTGACGGCGCTTTGGGTCAGGCACAGCGTTTGCGCCGCTTGCGTGAAGCTGCCGGCTTCAGCGACTTCCACCAAGGCTTGCAAGGCTTGGAGATTAGGTACGTGGCGAATTTTATCCATGCGTTTTCAGAATGGCTCAATGATTTTATAACGTTGGTTGTATCACCGAAGACCTAATAGATTCTAGCCCTGACGGCCACCATCAATCATCGTCTATGCGATTGCTGCATGCGAAGGCCGGAACGACAGTCAAGGCAGGTGATGCATGAAAAATGAATGTGGCTGGATCGCGCAAACCGAGAGTGTACCGGCGCGTGATCGTCTGAGCGGTTCGCAAAAAGCCGATTGGCTGGTGATCGGTGCCGGCATCACCGGCCTGAGTGCCGCCCATGCCCTCGCACAATTGCACCCTCAGGCGCGCATCGTGGTGGTCGACCGCCAGCGTGCGGCGCAAGGCGCCTCCGCGCGCAATTCCGGCTTTGTAGTGGCCCACGAACACCCAGGCAACGATGAGTTGATCGGCAGCGCCGGGTTCGCCGAATTTGACGTCGATACCACGATTTCACGCACCGCCAGCGCGGAAGTCCGCACGATGATTGCGCGTCACGGCATTGAGTGCGACTTCAAAGACTCCGGCTATTTCTTCGCCGTCAGCGATCCGGGCAAATTGACCCACGTCGAGGCCAAGCTGCAAACGCTGCGGGCACTCGGGGCTTCTGCGCAGTTTCTGGAAGGTGAACAACTGGCTCAAAAACTCGGCACCCGGCATTACCGCGCGGCAATCTGGTGCGGCAATGGCAACGCGCTGCTGCAACCGGCGAAGTACGTGAAAGGCTTGCTCGATGCGGTGCCCCAGACGGTCACGGTTTACGAAAACACCGACATCACCGGCCTCGAGCGTCTGGGTAAAGGAGGTCTGCGGGCCAACGGTGTCGAGGGCAGCATCGAGGCGAAACGGGTGTTGGTCTGCCTGAACGCCTTTGTGCCTCGTGCAGGCATCCAGGACAGCGGCACGTTTGCCATGGAACTCAGCGCCAGCCTCACGCGGCCGTTGAGTGACGCCGAGTTTCGCGAGATGGGCAACGTCGAACCTTGGGGCGTTTTGTCCACCCGTCCCCTGGGCGCCACAGTGCGGCTGACCCCGGATCGTCGG
Organism: Pseudomonas sp. GL-B-19; assembly: GCF_019956415.1. Classification (GTDB taxonomy): domain Bacteria; phylum Pseudomonadota; class Gammaproteobacteria; order Pseudomonadales; family Pseudomonadaceae; genus Aquipseudomonas. The sequence continues at coordinate 146,385 of NZ_JAHBDK010000010.1, read as the reverse complement.
GTGATGATCCGCAACACGGCGGAATACCGTTCGCGGGATTTGTCTGCCAGTGAGCTGTCGATCCGCCGCCAACACCATGTGCTCGGCTTGCAACGACGTTTCCCCTGGCTGGGCGAGCAAGACATCCAATACACCTGGACCGGACACCTGAGCGCCTCGCGCTCCGGGCAACCGTATTTTTCACAGGTGCAAGAGGGCGTATTTGCCGTGGCCGGCTGCAATGGTTCCGGCGTGGCGCGCGGCACCCTGTGGGGGCGGTTGCTCGCCGAACTGGCGTCGGGCGTTGACTCGCCGATGCTCGATTCGGTGATGCGCAGGGCCCAACCCGGCTGGCTGCCGCCGCGCCCCTTGCTCGACATCGGTGCCATGCTGCGGATGCGCGTAGAGGCCATCCGGGCAAAGTCAGAAATCTAGAAATCCGCTTATCACAAAAGAACAAAAAGGTGATTGAACATGCGCGTTAACACTATGCCCTTGATGGTCCTGCTCACGACGTTTTCGGCAGCCACGTATGCCGACGAACAGGTCAATATTTCCAACTGGAACGGCTACATCGCCGACGACACCCTGGTCAACTTCACCAAGGAAACCGGGATCAAGGCCACTTACGATATTCACGACAGCAACGAAGTACTGGAATCCAAGTTGATGACCGGTAACACCGGTTATGACGTGGTCAGCCCGTCGAACCATTTCCTGTCCCGACTGATCAAGGCCGGGGCGATTCAGAAACTCGACAAAAGTCAGCTGCCAAACTGGAAGAACCTTGACCCTGCATTGATGAAAAAACTCGAGGTCAATGACCCCGGCAACCAGTACGGCTATCCGTATATGTGGGGCACCGCGGGTATTGGCTACAACGTCGAGAAAATCAAAGCGATCTTCGGCAACACCGACGTCACCCGTTCCTGGAACCTGTTTTTTGATGAAAACAACATCAAGAAGTTGAGTGAATGCGGGGTGGCGATTATCGATAACCCGACACAGATCCTGCCGATCACCCTCAATTACCTCGGTCTGCCGCCTCACAGTCACGACCCGGCGGATTACAAGAAAGCCGAGCAGGCCTTGCTGAAAATCAGGCCCTACGTGCAGTACTTTCATGCCTCCAAGTACATCAGCGACCTGGCGAATGGCAATGTCTGTGCGGTGATCGGTTTCAACGGCGATGTGGTGCAGGCCGCTGCCAGCGCCAAGGAAGCCAACAACGGCATCAACATCGCCTATTCGATTCCTGACGAAGGCTCGACGCTGTGGTTCGACATGGTGGTCCTGCCCAAGAGCGCACCCCACGAGAAGAATGGCTACACCTACATGAACTACCTGCTGAAGCCGCAAGTGATTGCCAACATCAGCAACAGCATTCATTACGCCAATCCCAACAGTGCCGCGGATGAGTACGTGGTGCCCGCCGTGAAGCAGGACCTGGCGATCTACCCGCCAAAAAGTGTGCTGGATAAGTTGTTCACCGTAGAGGAACTGCCCGCGGCCATTGCGCGGTTGAGTACCCGGTTGTGGACCAAGTTGAAGACCAATACCTGATGAACGTTGGGTCCCGTTGCCGGGACCCAAGGCATTACTTCAGAGCGCGCGTTTCGGCAGTTTCCAGTTCGGCCGGACGAAATGGCAGGTATAGCCATTGGGCACTTTTTCGAGGTAGTCCTGATGCTCCGGCTCTGCCTGCCAGAACGGGCCGGCGGGAACGATTTCCGTCACCACCTTGCCAGGCCACAGACCGGACGCATCGACGTCCGCCGCAGTGTCCTCGGCTACGTCGCGCTGTTCTTCGTTGAGATAGAAGATCGCCGAGCGGTAGCTGGCGCCAATGTCGTTGCCCTGACGATTGGCGGTCGAAGGGTCGTGAATCTGGAAGAAGAACTCCAGGATCTGGCGATAACTGATCACCGCCGGATTGAAGATGATCTCGATGGCTTCCGCATGGGTGCCATGGTTGCGGTAAGTGGCGTTGGGCACGTCTCCGCCCGAGTAACCGACCCGGGTAGACAGCACGCCGGGGATTTGTCTGATCAAATCCTGCATGCCCCAGAAGCAGCCACCGGCCAGGATCGCGGTTTCGGTTTGCGTGGTCATAGCTTTCACTCCTCAGTATTCATTGATTTGATCAGGTTGTTTCGCAGTTTTACGATTGCTTTCTGCATCTGCGTGAACTCGTCCGCCGTCAGGCCCGTTGCGCCGGCGAGGCCCGTTTCTGGGCGACCTTCGCGCAAGGCTTTGCCTTCTTTGGTCAGGTTGATGCGCACCTGACGCTCGTCCTCGGGATCGCGCTGGCGTTGCAGGTAGCCCATTGCTTCGAGCTTTTTCAGGATCGGCGTGAGCGTATTCGACTCAAGAAACAGCTTTTCGCCCAGGCTGCCGACGGTCTGATTATCTTCCTCCCACAACGCCACGATGGTGATGTATTGCGTGTAGGTCAGGCCGAGCTTTTCGAGGATCGGCTTGTACGCCTTGCCGAAGGCGAGGTTGGTGGAATAGACCGCAAAACACAGAAAGTCAGAGAGCTTGTGGCTCGCGGGTGCCGCTGGGTCGGTGGGTTTCATCTGTCACCTCATTCGTCAAAGACTGCTGTCGCGCAGGGCTGAAATATACCTCGTGTGCGATGGTGTCGTAAGAGCGATAAATCCAAAGTTGATCAGCGGCAGGTGGCGGGCTCGTCGAACAGCTCGAACCCGCCGCGCCGGACATCACGCCGTGAGCACGTTCAAGTCCACGTCGATGTTGCCTCGAGTTGCTTTCGAGTACGGGCAGATTTGGTCAGCGGTGTGGGCCAGCGTTCTCGCGATGTCGTCCGCCAGGCCTGGCACGCGCAGCGTCAATCGCGCCTGGAGGAAGTAATCCTGACCGGTCTGACCGACATCGACTTCGATGTCGACGGACAAATCCGCCGGCAGCACCACGTTCATGTCATTGGCCACCAGCCCGACGGCGGCGGTGTAGCAGGCCGACCAGGCACCGGCGAAGAGTTGCTCGGCAGTCGGGTGCGGCTGGGTCGCGGCGAACACATGCGAAGGCGTGGTGTTGCCGGGCGACGAGAGCGCGATATCAAGGCTGCCGTTATGGCCGCGCGAAGTGTGGCCGGTGCTGCTGGCGGTGGTGTGGGTTTTGCCGGTGGCCAGGACTTTTTCAATCTTGCTCATGATGATTCCCTAAGAGCTTGGTGATTTGTGTTTCGCATGCGTTTATATCGCATGCGATATATATGGGGTTTTTAGAAGCCAATGACTGGCTCGGTTACACGGTTCTTCAAGCCGTGAGGACGTTAATGGCCACGTCGATGTTACCGCGCGTTGCTTTCGAGTACGGGCAGATCTGATCAGCGTCGTGTGCCAGTTTCGTCGCGACCTCGTGCGACAGGCCAGGTGCGCGCAGCGTCAGTCGAGCCTGAAGGAAGTAGGCCTCGCCGGTCTGGCCCAGGTCGACTTCGATGTCCACCGCCACATCAGAGGGCAGTTCGACGTTCATTTGCTTGGCGGCGAGGCCGACGGCGGCGATGTAGCAGGCCGACCAGGCACCGGCGAACAACTGCTCGGCTTTAGGGTGTGGCTGAGTGGCTTCGAACACATGCACAGGGGCTGCGCTGCCGGGTGAAGAGAGCTGAATGTCGACGGTGCCGTTATGGCCGCGCGACGTGACGCCAGCGGCGCTCATTTTGGTGTGGGTCTTGCCGGAGGCCAGGACTTTTTCGATCTTGCTCATGGGATGAATCCTCAACGTTGCAGTAGGTTTGATTTCTATATCGCATACGTTTGTATCGCATGCGATGGATTAATATTCCCGCAGACCCCTTTCGGTGTCAAGGGGGAGCAGGGCGCCTTCGCGACGAGTGGTCAAAAACGAAAAAGCCCGCTTTACGCGGGCTTCGGATTTCGAGTAGGTGGCCAGTGCTGGTTTCTGGCTTACAAGGTTTATCAGGACTCTGACAGAACAGTGTTATGTACTTCTGCTTCACACGGCGTAAGGGCTGGATCTCAGCGCGGAGATCTTTCTAACCGTGTACCCTTCGGGACGTGCCCCACGTCTCCTTGCTATCCGCTTGCGCATCAGTCTGCGTCTTCACCTACACCTTGAGAATAGCAAAGCATGCGCGGTGTAAAGCGCGCTTTTTAGACCGATTCCATCCTTTTAAAAGCGCCGCAGGACGGAAAAATACTATCGGTACAGCCTGCCTCAAAAGACAGGCTGTCACAGGGGCGGATCAAACCAGATTGATCTCGACATCGATGTTGCCGCGGGTCGCCTTGGAATACGGGCAGGTTTGGTGGGCGGCGTCCACGACGGCCCGGGCGACCGCCGGATCGAGGCCCGGAAGGCTGACATTGAGGCGTGCCTGGAGGAAAAAAGCGTTGTCGGTCTTGCCCAGATCGATTTCGGTTTCCACGGCAACGTCGCTCGGCAGAGTCACCTTCAACGCAACCGCCGCTTTGCCCATTGCGCCGATAAAACAGGCCGACCAACCTGCCGCCAGCAGCTGTTCCGGATTGGTGCCGCTGCCAGACGAGCCGGGTGGGGACAGCTTGATGTCCAGACGTCCGTCCGAACTTTTCGACTGACCGTCACGGCCGCCGGTGGTGTGGGTTTTCCCGGTGTACAGCACAGTATCGTTTTGATTGATCATGGCAGGTTCCTGCTAAGGGTAGGGGCTTCATCATTCAAGTCGCAGGGTTCTGGGAAGCCCTTGCGACGAAGCCCACTTTTGCACCCTCATGTCGTGCGTGTGTGTCTTGAACCGGCCGTTGTGTAACGCTGTGTAAGATCCGCGCCGAACATACAGTTCGATACAAATCTGCGCGTCGCAGCGCATCTGATAGCGAGCGGGGGAAGTGATTGATGACGTGGAACGAAATCAATCAAGCAAACAAACGATTACCGGGAAAGCGAGTTCTTTTTCATGAAGATCAAGAACGTCTTTCCCGGTAATCCGTGAAGCGCTTTTTATGAGTGAGTCAGGTTTGACTTCACCTTATTAGTAGAACCGATCAATCACCCGAACTTCGTTCTGGTTCTGCAACGATGCCCACGCCTGTTTCAGCGTTTGCAGAACATTACCGATGAAGTCCTTGTCGGCTGCGGCTTTCTTGCCGACATAGCCCTGGCCGCGACGGTACATCTTCAGTCGGGCGAGCAGGTTCTGGTTGTTCTGGTCGAACTCCGCTTCATGAGCGTGAGGCGACAGGCAGTCGATATGAACCTGGCCCGATTTGCTGATCCACAGAATGTGGCTGTCGAGGCTGTCTTTTTGCGCCGCGAACATACGAGCCAGTTCATCGATAGTAGGTTGATTGTTCAGATTCATAATATGCCCCTTGACCATTTGGTAATTTTTTTAAGTTGAGTCGCTAATACAAGTAGCCCATCGGTTAGTTGATCCCTGGCACCGAAACCAGGACGTCAGCGGTCGGCCGTCGAATTCAACGGGGTCCCGCGTCTGTTGCATGTAGTCGTGTTGAATAACTGCTACGCGTTAGCGTCACAACGAAGAGAAGCAGCGATAACCTTCTGGCCACTGCCGACTTTTGAGGGTCGGCCACAAGCTTCATGAGGATTGATCGCCAGCGCTTCTCGTCCTTGTACTGGACGTTCGGGCCAGGTCAGCTTCTTCAATCTGCCTTGTGGGCAGCGTGTATCCGGGAAAAACAGCTCGGCGGTCAGACGAGCTTGCTCAAACATGTTGCGGTACTCCCGATCGGGGAGATGTCTGCATCATGCAAGGGCAAATCGGAGGCGTCAACCGTTATGTAGTGATTTTTTTAAGTCACTACATATTGTCTGACAAAACGGATTGGAATGAAAAACGCAAGCCTGGACGCGTCCGTCAGGGCGACGGCGGTGGGCAGTGGAAGCGGTAGAAGGTGGAGGGATAACCGTCTACTGGCCGCTGATGCAGGGTGAATAGGCCGCCTGCGAGATCGGGTATCACTTTGGCCCAGAACCGTCGTGCGGGCGGGTTCGCATCGATGTGGAAAATCTGCCATTGACCGGGGAATTGGCTCAAGAGGGTGGAAACGACAAATTTCGCGACACCTTGGCCACGGAAGCGCCGACTGACAAAAAAGTAGCCGATGTTGTACTCGGCACCCTTGATGTGGGTGTCGTCATCTACGGTCACGAAACCGGCCAGCTCACCGTCCACCCTGATCAGAAACGGCCGGGTCGCAGGGTTACGCCAGTACTCCGGTTTGGGCTGGATACTGAAAAAACCATGTTCACCCAATTTCAGTGGCAGCCATTCGCTGAAGTCGTATACGTAGAACTGCATCAGGTTTTCGAGGGTGTCGAGGTCGTCGCGCTGTGCGGCGTGCAGTTCTATCGAAGGCATTTAGGGGCGCTCCAGATTGCGCAGGGCCATCCGTGGCCCTGTCAGGATCACTCAGTGCGGCGCGAAGTCGTACTTCCCGCCTTTCTTCAATGCGGCGATGTAAGCCGGGCGCGCCTGGAAGCGATCGATCCAGGCCGCTACATGAGGATAGTTGCCCAGCTTGCCCTGGACTCTGGCGATCTCGCCAATGAAGCTCATCTGGATGTCGGCGGCGCTGAAGTCATCACCGAGCAGAAAATCGGACTGGCTCAGTGCGGTGTCGAGGTAGCCAAGGTAATTGGCCACTTCCGAGTTGATGCGCGGATGCAGCGGTCCACCGGCTTCACCCAGACGTCCGACATACAGGTTCAACATCAGCGGCAACATGGCGGAGCCTTCGGCGAAGTGCAGCCACTGGATGTATTCGTCGTAGGCGGGTGTGGACGGATCGGGTTGCAGACGACCCTGGCCATGCCGGCGAATCAAGTAGTCGATGATCGCTGCGGACTCGATCAGCGTCTGCGTACCGTCTTCGATGACCGGCGATTTTCCCAACGCATTGATCGCTTTCAGTTCCGGCGGTGCGAGATTGGTTTTCGGATCGCGCTGATACCGTTTCAGCTCGTAAGGAATTGACAGCTCTTCCAACAGCCAGAGAATGCGCTGGGAGCGGGAGTTGTTCAGGTGATGCACGATAATCATAAATAAAATTCCTGTAGCAGCTATCGAGTGAAACGAGGCTGCGATATCTGTTCAAAAACAGGCGGTCGCCGGACTTGAAGAACACTAGACCATCACCGTCCGTTCGAAGTGCCATCAAGCCTTGCTTGCCGGTTTGGTGGCGCGTTTGCTGCTCGTCGCGGGTTTACGTTTCACCGGCTTGCGTTTGTTTTTCCACGGTGCAGCGCCACGCCCGGCGGGACTGGCCGGCCCGCTGATGGTCAGGCTCAGACCGGCGCAACGGGCGACTTGCTTGCTCATCCACGCCGCCTGTTTGGTGACGAATTCTTCCAGGCTCATTTCGCCGCTCTGCACCATGTCCAGCGCCTGTTCCCAGATCGCGGTAGTGCCGGGGTCGGCAATCGCGCGCGGCACCGCATCGATCAGGCTGAAGGCCGCCGGGGTGGCGGCCAGGGCTTTGCCGTTCTTGATCAGATAACCACGGTCGAGCAAGCCCTGGATGATCGAGGCGCGTGTCGCCTCGGTGCCGATGCCGGTGGTGTCCTTGAGCTTCTGTTTGAGCAGCGGATCTTCCACCAGTTTGGCCACGTTCTTCATGGCCTTGATCAGGTCGCCTTCGGTGAACGGTTTGGGTGGCTGCGTCCACAGGTCCTTGAGCTTCACGTCGGCCACTGCGCAATCGAGCCCTTCGGCCAATGCCGGCAGGGTTTGTGGCGCCGGCGCCTCGCGGCCCTTGGCGGGGGCCAGGGCTTCCGGCAGGGCACGTTTCCAGCCGGGCTCGACGATTTGTTTGCCGACGGCGCGCAAGGCTTCACCGGCACAGTTGAAATCGGCTTGGGTGCGGTCGTATTCGTGATTGGGCAGGAATTGCGCCAGATAACGGGCGCGGATCAGCGTGTAGACCGCCCGCTGTTTGCCCACCAGCCGATCCAGATTCTTCGCCGCCGCCGTCGGGATGATGCCGTGGTGAGCGGTGACCTTGGCATCGTTCCAGGCCCGTGAGCGCCGTTGCGGTTCCAGGTAATCGTTCAGCGCGTTCAGGGACGGATCGGCCTGGCGCAGTGCGGCGAGAATCCCCGGGGCTTCGCTGTGCTGACTCAATGGCAGAAAACCACAATCGCTGCGCGGGTAGGTGATGACCTTGTGGGTTTCGTAGAGCGCCTGGGCGATATCAAGGGTTTCCTGGGCGCCGAGCCCGAGCTTCTTCGAGCAGACTTCCTGCAAGGTGCCCAGATCGAACGGCAAAGGCGCCATTTCACGCATTCGCTCGGTGCGCAGCTTGATCACGCGTGCACTCGCAGCGTTGCCAATTGCTCGGGCAGCGTCTTGTGCGAGGGACTGATTCAGGCAGCGATCCTGATCGTCGCAAGCATCGGATGCCGCGCGCCACTGAGCCGTGAACGCCGTGCCGTCGTGCAGCAGTTGCACATCGATGGCCCAGTAGGCCACGGGGACGAAGTCGGCAATGCTGCGATCACGATCCACCACCAGCCGCAACGTTGGCGTCTGCACCCGGCCCACCGGCAATACGCCCTGATAACCGGACTGACGCCCCAATAACGTAAACAACCGGCTCATGTTCATCCCGATCAGCCAGTCAGCCCGGGAGCGGCCCAATGCCGAATGATAAAGGCTGAAGGTTTCGGCCCCAGGCTTGAGCGCGGCCAGTGCCTTGCGGATCGACGCGTCGTCCAGCGCTGACAGCCACAACCGGCGGATCGGCCCGCGATAGCGGCAGTGCTCGACCAGTTCGCGGGCGATCATCTCACCCTCACGGTCGGCGTCGGTGGCGATTACCAGCTCATCGGCCTCGCCGAGCAAGCGTTTGACGGCTTTGTACTGGCTGGCCGTGCGCGGCTTGACGGTCATCTTCCATTTCTCGGGAATGATCGGCAGGTCCGCCAGTACCCAGCGTTTGTAGCGCGCGTCGTAGGCGTCCGGCGGTGCTGTTTCCAGCAAATGGCCGATGCACCAGGTCACCGTGACGTCTGTTCCCAGCCAGCAGCCATCGCCCCGACGCTTGGCGCCGAGCACGGCCGCAATGTCTTTGGCCTGGGAAGGTTTTTCACAGAGGTACAGCCGCATAACCACCATCGTTCTTCAAGTGTGCAAGAGGCGCACAGAATGGCCGGAGATGAGCAATCGATCAATCTTTATCTGTATGGATGTACAGCAAAGCTGTTGCGTTTGGTTGCTATCGTCGAAACGGTCCGTTCGGCTGCGAGGCCGTAGCGATGACGAATTTTGGGTTATACCTGACAGATGTGGTCTCGGGTTTTGGGGCCGCTGCGCGACCCATCGCGGGCAAGCCGGATCGCCGCACCGCACGCTCCCACAGGTTTATCACCGTCATGAGGAACGTATTCCATGAAAAGCTCCGCTCCTAGTCCTGTCATTACCATCGCCGAGCAGCCGGGCTGCCTGTTGGTGAAGTTTCATGGCATTCAGGTGGCCGCGTCCGCGCGCGCACTGGTGCTGTTGGAGGCCAATTACCCGCCGGTGTATTACGTGCCGCGAGAGGACATCGACGAAAAGTATTACGCCCGCACCGACCACACCAGCTATTGCCCCTACAAGGGCGATGCCAGCTATTTCAGTTTGCAAGTCCCGGGGCATGAAAGCGCCAATGCGGTTTGGAGTTATGAAGACCCCAAAGTGTCCGTTGAGCAGATACGCGAATATGTGGCGTTCTACCCGGATCAGGTGAAGTTCGAGTTACTCGACGCCGAGGTCTGAGGGACGTTTTACTGAAGATAAAAAAGCCAAGCGTGGCGAGGGAGTCCCTCGCCACAAAGGCCCGTCAGTTTTTATCGAGGTCCACGTTCTTGGTCTCACGCAAACAGATCATCCCCACCACCAGGCTCACCGCGGTAATCACCACCGGGTACCAGAGCCCGTAAAAGATGTCGCCGGTGTAGACCACCAAGGCAAACGACACGGTCGGCAGGAACCCGCCAAACCAGCCATTGCCGATGTGATAGGGCAGTGACATCGAGGTGTAGCGGATTCGCGTCGGGAACAGCTCGACCATCAACGCCGCCAGCGGGCCGTAGCACATGGCCGAGATGATGATCAGGATCACGATCAGCGCGACGATCATCGGTTTGTTGATTTGCTGCATGTCAGCCTTTGACGGATAGCCGGCGAGGGTCACCGCGCCACGCAGGGCAGCTTCATCGAAGCCTTCCAGCGTCACGTCACCGACACTGACCTGCACGCCACTGCCAGCGGGTGCGGCAGCGCTGGCGTAAGGCAGGCCTTGCTTGACCAGAAAGGTTTTGACCTTGTCGCACGGGCTATCAAATTTCGCCTTGCCCACCGGGTCGAACTGGAACGTGCACGTCGCCGGGTCGGCCAACACGGTAATAGGCGCCTGGCGGCTGGCCTGGTCAATGGCCGGGTTGGCGTAATGCGCCAGGGATTTGAAGATCGGGAAATACAGCGCAGTGGCCAGCAGCAGGCCAATCATCAGCACCGGCTTGCGCCCGACCTTGTCCGACAGCCAGCCAAAGAAGATGAAGAACGGCGCGCCGATGATCACGCTGACGATCAGCAGGCCGTTGGCCAAGGCCGGGTCCATCTTGAGGAACTGGGTGAGGAAAAACAGCACGTAAAACTGCGCGGCGTAAAAGGTCACCGCTTGCCCGGCGTTGATGCTGAACAGGGCAATCAGTACAACTTTGAGGTTTTCCCACTTACCGAAGGACTCGCGCAGCGGCGATTTGCAGAGTTTGCCTTCGGCTTTCATTTTCACGAAGGCCGGCGATTCGTGCAGGCTCAGGCGAATCCAGGTCGAGATGCCCAGCAGAACGATCGAAAACAGGAACGGAATGCGCCAGCCCCAGACTTCGAACTGGTCACCGGTGAAGTAACGGCAGCCGAGCACCACCAACAGCGACAGCAACAATCCGAGGGTCGCCGTGGACTGAATCCAGCTGGTGTGGAAACCGCGTTTGCCCATCGGTGCGTGCTCCGCGACATACGTCGCAGCGCCGCCGTATTCACCGCCCAGGGCCAGCCCCTGAAGCATGCGCAGCACCACCAGGATGATCGGCGCGGCGATGCCGATGCTCGCGTAGGTCGGCAGCAAGCCGACGCAGAAGGTCGCCAGACCCATGAGTACGATGGTTGCGAGGAACGTGTATTTACGTCCGATCATGTCCCCCAGTCGGCCGAAGACCAGGGCGCCGAAGGGCCTCACCACGAAGCCCGCCGCGAAGGCCATCAGCGCAAAAATGAACGCCGTGGTGTCGTTGACCCCGGCGAAAAACTGTTTGCTGATCACCGCCGCGAGAGCGCCATAGAGGAAAAAGTCGTACCACTCGAAGACCGTTCCGAGCGACGAGGCGAAGATGACTTTGCGGGTGTCGTGGCTGATCGTCTCGACCGGCACGGCTTCCAGAGACTGAACATTTTCTGACATATCGGTATCCCTTACAGTGATTGTTTTTGTTGTTCCACTGGTGTTGCGTGTTCCTTGTAGAAGTAGTCCTCAATGCCCGCGAGCCAACTGCAATCCTAGGGGCTGCACAATCCCCTGTGGGAGCGAGCCTGCTCGCGATGGCGGTGTATCAATCAACACATATGCTGGATGTCATCTCGTCATCGCGAGCAGGCTCGCTCCCACAGGGGTGGGTGTGTTGGCGGTAGTTTCGAGTATTAGTTGCGCCGCTTTTTCGGCGATCATCAGCGTCGGCGAACAGGTATTGCCCGAGGTGATGCGCGGCATGATCGAGGCGTCGGCAATGCGCAAACCATGAATGCCGTGGACCCGCAACTCGGCATCCACCACCGCATCCGCGTCGTTGCCCATCCGGCAGGTGCCGACCGGATGGAAAATGGTGGTGCCGATCTGCGCGGCGGCTTCGTGCAATTCCTCTTCGGTCTGCAAGCGCGCACCGGGCAAGTACTCGACCGGATTGAAGGCGCGCAGCGCTGGTGCGGCGACGATGCGGCGGGTCAGGCGAATGGCATCGGCCGCGACGCGCAAATCCTCCGGGTGGCTCAGATAGTTAGGCTGGATCAGAGGCGCGTCCTGCGGGTTGGCGGAACAAATGTCCACCCGGCCACGGCTTTGCGGCCGTAGATCGCAGACCGACGCGGTAAAGGCAGGGAAGGGGTGCAACGGCTCGCCGAAGCGCTCCAGCGACAACGGTTGCACGTGGTATTCGAGATTGGCCGAGGTCTGTTCCGGCCCCGAGCGGGCGAAGGCCCCCAGTTGACTCGGCGCCATGGACAGCGGGCCGCTGCGGTCATACAGGTAGCGCAAGCCCATGCCCATCTTGCCCCACACGCTGCCGGCGATCTGGTTCAGCGTCCGCGCGTTTTCCAGTTTGTAGATCAGCCGCAGTTGCAGGTGATCCTGCAGATTGCCGCCCACCCCCGGCAGTTCATGCACCACGCCGATTCCGAGTTTTTGCAGCAGCGGGCGAGGGCCGATTCCGGAGCGCTGGAGGATGCCCGGTGAGCCGACGGAACCGGCACACAGGATGATTTCCTTGCGAGCCTTGAAGGTTTTCGCCTGACCTTGCCAGCGTGTAATGACTGCCGATGCGCGGCCGTTTTCCAGCAGCACACGGTCCACCTCGACGTCGGTCAGCACCGTGAGATTGGCGCGGTGGCGGATCGGTTTGAGAAACGCTTTGGCCGCGTTCCAGCGGATCCCGGCCTTCTGATTGACCTGAAAGTAGCCGCAGCCTTCGTTATCGCCCTGGTTGAAATCATCGATGCTGGCGATGCCGCTTTGCTCGGCGGCGCTGCGAAAGGCATCGAGAATCGGCCACGACAGCCGCTGACGCTCGACCCGCCAGTCGCCGCTGGCACCGTGAAATTCGGAGTCGCCGGCAAAATGGTTTTCACTCTTTTTGAACAGCGGCAACACGTCGTTCCAGCTCCAGCCCGGATTGCCGTCAGCGGCCCAGCTGTCGTAGTCGCCCGCCTGGCCACGCATATAGATCATGCCGTTGATCGAGGAGCAGCCACCGAGCACTTTGCCGCGCGGGTAACTCAGGGTACGCCCTTGCAAACCGGGTTGCGCCTGGGTCTTGAAACACCAGTCGGTGCGCGGGTTGCCGATGCAGAACAGGTAACCCACGGGGATGTGAATCCACGCGTAATTATCGCGGCCGCCGGCTTCGAGCAGCAGCACCCGGTGTTGCGGGTTGGCCGACAGTCGATTGGCCAGCAAACAGCCGGCCGGGCCGGCGCCGACCACGATGTAGTCGAATTCATCAAGGGAAGTCTGCATCCCTGACCTCGTATTGTTGTTCTTGTTGTCAGTCATCCTAGTTGTTAGCTTTCGGCAAAAGAATGTTAGTTTTTGCGCAGCCGCTGTGCGTTTTTAAACAGCCTTGCCTCAAGGACGGATCATGTTCGACTGGAATGACCTGCGGTTTTTTCTCGAGTTGCAGCGCAGCGGGCGTTTGCTCACCGCTGCCCGCCGTTTGAACACCACCCACGCCACGGTCGCCCGGCACATTGAGGCCATCGAAAAGAGCCTCGGCACGGCGCTGTTCGTCCAGCATGCCCAGGGTTATGAAATGACCCCGGCCGGCGAAGCCCTGCTCAAACACGCCGAAGCGATGGAAAACGTAGCGCTGCTGGCCCAGGAAGAAATCACCCAGTCCAGCGCGCCACTGGGCAAGATTCGCGTCGGGGTGACGGAAGGGCTGGGCATCATGTTCCTCGCCAGCCGCATGAACGGTTTGTTCGAACGCTATCCGGGGCTGGAAGTGGAACTGGTGGCGGTGCCGCGCTTCGTCAGCATCCTCAACCGCGAAGCCGAAATCAGCATCCACCTCGAACGCCCGGCCGCCGACATGCTGGTCACCCGCAAACTCACCGACTACCGCCTGGGGCTCTACGCCAGCCAGGCGTATCTTGACCGTTCCCCACCGTTGCACACTCGCGAAGACCTCGGTCGTCACGCCTGGATCGGCTACGTCGACGACTTGCTGTTCAGCCAGGAACTGATGTTCCTCAACAGTTTCTGCCGCAACCCGCGAGTAGTGTTCCACAGCACCAGCGTCATCGCTCAACAACAGGCCGCGCGTTCCGGGTTGGGCATCGCCGTGTTGCCGTGCTACATGGCCAGCGCCGATGCGGATTTGGTGCCGTTGCTGCCGGATGAAAGCATCCAGCGCAGCTACTGGATCAGTACCCGGCGCGAGCTGCACAAATCGGTGCGGCTGCGAGTGGTCTGGGATTATGTGGTGGGGTTGTGTGAAGCGGAGCAGGGGTTGTTGCTGGGATAGCGTTCGGCGTCCAATCTATTGGAGACGACAAGGAGCGTTATCCGACACTCCGTCGCGCTTAAGGGAGCTTGCAGCATGAGCGAAGAGACAAAAGTAAAAGGGCCAGCGTCGTACTTCCCTTCAATTGAAAATAAGTACGGTCAGCCCATCAGCCATTGGCTGAATCTGCTTGGAACAGTGAGCGGCAAGAAGCACATGGAAATGGTGGCCTGGTTGAAGACTGAACACGGTCTGGGGCATGGCCATGCCAATGCTTTGGTTGCGTATTATTTGGCAGCCAACAAGAAGTGACTGAACAGGGCGGGCAGGGCATGTTCATGCCCTCCCAATACCCCCAGATAAAACACAAAACCCTGTAGGAGCAGGCTCGCTCCCACATGGATTACGTTTGACTGACGCAGTGAGTAATTTCCCTCTGTTTACCGACGCTTAAACAACAAAAATCCTGCCTGTTTAAACGAAGCCCCCTGTTACCACTCAAAGGCTACAACACCTTGCGCCATCGCCTACGGGTAAGACAGAATCCGCCGGCTTGTGCGTCCAGGTGCCCACCAGTAACTTGATTCCTGTCACTGCTCATCAGTGATCGGGTCTGCAAGCCCGCCGGAATACCAGTCGCATAGCCCTGTCAAAGGACGCTCGTTTATGTCCGCGAAATGGCGGCTTTGTGCGGGAGACCTCGGTCTGCCGGGTTCCTGGTTTCCCGGTCTTGCAGACCCGCACATAGCTGCCACCCATCATCTGCAAGTGATGCAGGTAACTCCTAATGAACAATCAGGAGTTTCGCCATGATCAAACCGATCCGGCATCCCCCTACGAATCCCTCGATTCCAAAAAATTCCACGAAGCGGCTGAACGCGCCCTCGACCATTACCTCAACCCGGCGGCCCAAATCATGGCCAGTAACCACGAACCCGAACCCGAACCCATGTTCCTCGCCAACCCGAAGTACGACACCGAATCCCTGCTGGCCAACGCCAGCGAGTCACTGGGCTCGGCCACCACCATGCTCAGCAATTTTGCGGCGTTACTGGAGAACTCACACCGCAAGACCCTGCTGGGGATTACGCAAGTGGTGATGTTGGGGGAATTGGCGGTGAATCAAGCGTTGGATAAGGTTGAGCTGAAGGAGTAAGCACGACCTTCTGTAGCGGGGGGAGGGTAGTTCTTCGCCACAGAGGGATATGTAGTAAGTCCGCATGGGCGTGCATGATTTCTAAGCTTTCGGGAAAAATCGTGTCTGTTCTGGCTGATATCGGCCAATAGCGGTCTTCGCAGATAAACGACATCGGACACATCTGCGCTCCCAAAGCGCCGGCAAGCTGCAACCCTTGCGCGCGGACAGTCTCCTTGCTAATCCAGAAAAAAGGGGGCCCATTCCCCCTGTTGGCTTCACTTCATTTTTATTTTTGACCAAGTGCATGTTCGCGTCGCCCGACCAGGCTGCTGCATTTACACACAGTCCGAGTGGGAGGCAGCCGGTCACCAATGCATCGCCTATATACAATTGAAACCAACAATATTCATGAGTGAGGACAAGCATACTTTTTAGCGGATGAGATCCAATGAAGCTTCGAGCACCTCACGCGGCAATGGCACGTCGCTAGTCAAGACCTGTTTACCCTGAGCATATCGGAACAAAAACACCAGAAGAATACCCTCTAACCTAACTTCCTCGATGTATGGAAGCGGCTATTAGGGTGGAGCATAGTATCTATGGACCATTTAAAAAAAAGCGCATCCGTGCTAAAAGCAGCGTATTCAATATTATGTATTTTTGGATGCAATTAATGCACACGACTCGTGTATTCGATGATTCGGCCCAAGGACTGAGGGCGGCGCAGAACGGCCGCGAGGTGTCAAGCGCTGGTTCATGAGCGCTACGCTCTTTTGCTCGTCATGTGTCAGACGTTCGTCAGCGTGGCCAATGCGCCAATTTCAGGAATGATAGCGAGCTAATATGCCCTCCAAAAAATTATCTTTAAGAATGGGCGGGCCTGGAGAAATTAGTACAAGCCCATTCCGTAGCTTCTCGGAAGTAGTTGACGCGATAGGGGGTTCCTCGCGAAGCGTTTTTAAAGACGCCGGTATCAGCCTTGAGCAATTTACAAATGAAGACAACCACCTCGCCTACATGGACGTTGCTCGCCTGTTCAAAACGGCATTCGAACACACTCAGTGCCCCCATATTGGCCTGCTGATCGGTGAGCGCTTTTCGCTGGATAAATTGGGGCCGGTGGGTCAGCTTATGCGTCTCGCGACTTCACCAGGCGACGCATTGAACGACCTGGTCGGGCATGCCTGTCTCTATGATCGTGGCGCGACCCCACTCCTTCTTCCCTTGGCGGGCCAACACAGTTTGTTGGGATATGTCATTTATCGCCACGACCTGCCCAATCAATCATTACTTGTTGACACTGCCGTCATGGTTGGCCTCAAAATGCTGCGGACCTTATTAGGCGCTAACTGGACGCCAGTTCGCGTGCAGTTTTCATATCGCAAGCCATCAGACATCACCCCGTACGTCAGAAGATTTCGCTGTAACATTCAGTTCAATGCAAGCATCTCCGGACTTGTAATAAACAATCAGCAACTCCGGCAAGTTCAATGTACGGCGAATCCACGCTTACACCATCTGCTTAAACTGGCTATTTCGACCGCCACGTCACATTTGACGATTTCAGAAAAAATAAAGAGCCAGACATACGCTCTATTATTGAAAGGCCAGGCAAACTCCAAGCACATCGCCAGTCAATTCTCATTGAATGAAAGAACGCTGCGACGCCGACTGGATGCGGAAGGTTCTCACCTGAGAGAACTCATCGCCGATTCCAGAAGCAACTTCGCGCGGCAGCTCTTGAAAGATACGGATTTGCCGATATCCATAATCTCTCAGACCCTTCAATACCAGGATCCAAACGCCTTCTCCCGTGCGTTCAAAACGTGGACAAATACGTCACCACAGCATTGGAGAGATGAACTGGGGTAGCCTCCATTGAGGGTTGATTCAACAATTTCCATACACCCATACCGCACGTCGGTGTCCGCAAATGCAAGATGCCTTTCTGATGATTGCCGTAAAGTGAACGCAACAACAGGCTGGCTGCAAAGCTGATCTTCGGTTTCTTGTGCTGTTCATGAGGCTGGCGATTAGTTGCACCTGCGGTCGGAGTTCCGCGCAGATACTCAAGAAAGCCGCATGAGTAAAAGACGGCGCCCCGGCCTTGTGGCGATCTAAGCGATATCGATTGAGTGATCTGAAGAGAGGGATTTCATGCCATTAAATAAAAGTGTGTTGTCGATTACTGTTCTTGGTGTGCTGACACTCTTTACCAGTGGCCACAGTGTTGCAGGTGGCCTTATGTTGTACGAAATCGCCACCGACAACGTCGGACTGGCCAATGCCGGTGCAGCGGCCCGGGCACAAGGCCCTTCGACCATCGCCAGCAACCCCGCAGGCTTGAGTTACCTCAGCGGAACACAGATCTCCGCTGGCGCCCAGGTTCTTTTTGGTGACTTATCGTTTGATCGGGACAGTGAAACCAATGTGCCGGGCACTGGCAGCGGTAACGCGCTCAATCCCATACCGGGCGGCAGTTTCTTCATCAGCCATCAACTGGATGATCGGTGGTCCGTCGGCTTCGGCTCCTATGGCGATTTCGGCCTCGCGGAAAACTACGACAACGACTGGTCCGGCCGTTATTTCGTGCAGAACGCGAGCATTGCGGGACTGTCACTGGTACCCAGTGTCGCCTATCGCTTCAACGATCAATGGTCCGTCGGCGTCGGACTGAAAGCCATGTACGGGACGCTGAAGAGCGAAGCCGCCATCGATCAGGCTCCGCTCGGACTGACACAACGGGGTGACGGCCAATACAAATACCGGGACAGCACCTGGGGTTACGGCGCCAACGCAGGCGTGATTTATGCCCCAAAGCCCGGTACCCGGATTGGCCTGGCTTACACCAGTCAGGTTGACCTCGACTTCGAGGATCGCCTGGATGTGAAGAGCAGTGCTCCGTTGGTGAGTCGCCTCAACAGCCTCAATACCAAGATCGACCTGAAAGTACCGCAAACGGCGACCCTCAGCCTGTACCAGCAACTGGATACGCAATGGGCTTTTCTGGCCTCGGTCAATTGGCAGGATTGGTCGAAATTCGGCGACATCGGCATTGACGTAGACACGTCCAGAACCGGTTCCCGGGCCGCTTCAATCGATGCGCATTACAAAGACACGTATCAATTGGCGCTTGGCGCTCAATACCAGATGAACCAGGACTGGGTCTGGGATTTCGGTGTCGCCTATGACACGTCCGCTGTGTCCGACGGTAATCGTACGCCCACCGTGCCCATGGGCGCCGCCTGGCGCTTCGCCACAGGCTTTACTTATTCGCTGAATAAAGAGACAGACGTGAATTTCAGTTGGGTCACGGTGTGGATGGGGGACATGCCAGTCGATCAGCAAAAATCTCTGTCTGGCAATCGTGTATCAGGCGAATTCGACAACGCCTGGATTCAAGCCCTGACCGCCAACATGACTTGGCGCTATTGAAAAAAATCGGCGAGGGTTTCAGGTCTTCAGATTACTTAACCGTGGACATGAATACTCACGACGCCAGCTTGCACAAAACTAACGAGGTGGAAATGAACAGGAAGTCTCACAGTAGCTGGACAATGGCTGCGGCGGTCGTCGTCGTAGGTTCAACGCTTTTCACGGGGTGTGCGAGCAAGAACGATCCGATCGCGCAGGCAGACAAGGCGGATGCGGCCAAGGGCGTTTCCGCGCCGAGTCTGGAGCAAACCAAGGCGATCGCCGAGGAAGGCTTTATCTACGGCTTGCCGCTGGTCATGAACTACGCCGTGATGAACGAATTCGCGGTGGATTCCAAGTCCAGCCAGTTCAAGGCCCCCTTCAACCAGCTGCACAACGATCATCAGGTCGCGACACCGGCTGACACCGCCATCATTACACCCAACAGCGACACGCCGTACTCCTTTCTCTGGGCCGACCTGCGTGCAGAGCCGCTCGTAATCACCGTGCCGGCCGTCTCCAAAAAACGCTACTACGCGGTTCAAATGATCGACGGCAACACCTATAACTACGGTTACATCGGGAGCCGGGCAACTGCCAGCGCTCCCGGGAACTATCTAATTTCAGGCCCCGACTGGAAGGGGGTGACACCTCCAGGCATCGAGAAGGTGTTCAGCTCTACGACCCCCTTCGCGCTGACACTGATCCGGACCCAGTTGTTCAATCCGGCCGACATGCCAAATGTCGAGAAGGTGCAGGTGGGCTACAAGATCCAGCCGCTGTCCGCCTTCCTCCATCAACCTGCGCCGCCCACCGCGCCGAAGATTGCTTTCGTGCCGGCTACCACGGAAGGCATCAAGGCCAACTTCTTCGAGTACCTGTCGGCGGCGCTGCAGTATGTGCCGCCATCAGCGGAGGACAAGGAGATCCGGGCGAAGCTGGCCAGCATCGGTGTAGGCCCCGGTCGGAACTTCGAATTCAAAGACCTCTCGCTCGAGCACAAGGCCGTGGTCCTGCTCGGGATGAAGGCCGGCGACGAGCAGGTCGACAAGTTCCTCTCGAGCGGAATGAAGAATATCAACGGCTGGAGCGTCGGCGCGTTCTTCGGCGACCAGGCGTTCTACAAAGGCGACTGGCTGATGCGTTCTGGCGCCGCGAAGGCTGGTCTGTACGGCAATGACGCCGCCGAGGCGATGTACCCCATTACGCGTACCGATGGCAAAGGCCAGACGTTGGATACCGGCAAGCACAACTACACGCTCACCTTCGCCGCCGGCAAACTGCCGCCAGTCAATGCCTTCTGGTCGGTAACCATGTACGACGGCAAGAGCCAACTGCTGATCAAGAATCCGATCAACCGCTACCTGATCAATTCGCCGATGCTGTCGGCCATGAAGAAGAACGCGGATGGCTCACTGACGCTGTACATCCAGAAGGATTCGCCGGGCAAGACCAAGGAGTCCAACTGGTTGCCGGCGCCTGACGACTCGGCCTATCTGGTGATGCGCCTCTATTGGCCGAAGGCCACGCCGCCTTCAATTCTTCCCGCTGGCGCGGGCAGCTGGCAGCCGCCGGCAGTGGTGGCATCGAAGTAACGCGACGCTTGCGACTGCTTGCAGTTGGCAAGCAGTCGTTCGATTGCTCAGGCTGAGATCCAGTGGCCCTATTGCCGAAAGGGCTGAGGCCACAAGGTCTGACCTTGAATAAAGTACATTCAGGAACACATCCCTCAAGGAGTACCGTTATATGAGCCTCTCGCACAAATGGATAACGGGTGCCGCACTGAGCAGCTTGTTATTGACCGGCTGCGTATCGAAAGTCACTGAAACCGAGCAATACTCGGGCTACCTGTCCAACTACAACAATTTGCAGCAGGTCGAAACGCCGAGCGGCGGCACAGCCATGCGTTGGGTCAGTCCGTCGTGGAACCCGAATGCCTATGACACCGTGGTATTCAACAAACTGGAGCTCTATCCCGCGCCCAAGCCCGATGAGCGGGTCAGCCAGCAAACGCTGACGGATATCCAGAGCTACATGACCAGTAAGGCCAAAAGCACTCTGGGTCAGAAATACCGCGAGGTGACTAACACCAGTGCTGCGCCGGCGGGCTCCAAACCCCTGCTGATGCGTGCGGCGATCACCGGGGTGAATGCCGAAAACCAAGGGATGAAATGGTATGAAGTGGTGCCGGTCGCCGCCGTGATCGGGGCAACACAGGCCGCCACCGGCCACCGCGATCAGGACAGCACTTTGTTCATCGAGGCCGAGATAATCGATGCGAGAACCAACCAGACCGTAGCCAAAGTCGTGCGCAAAGTGTTCGGCACTACCCTGGAAAATGAAAGCCAGAAGATCACCGCTCAGGACTTCAAGGTAGCGATCGACAGGTTGAACGCCGATCTGTGGGCATTCATTCGCAGTTGAGCCTTGATTGAACTACCAACAGACCTTGGCTCAATAAGATTCCAGCAGAGGATGCTGACATGTCTCCCTCTTCATCGCTTCGATTCTCAAGATTGAAGCGGCCGTTGCTCGTCGCGGCTCTCGTTGCCAGTGCGCTTGCGTTAAGTGCCTGCGCATCGGTTGACGCCCAGACAACCGCTTACGTTGGGGTCGAGCATCCCGCGCCGACCTTGCCCAGCAAAGTCCAGGTGTTACGCTCAGAACCGACAAGACCCTATGTGCGGTTGGGCGAAATACTGATTGATGCCACGGTCCACCCGGCACCGGCGATCACCCAAGTCGAACAAAAACTGCGTGAAGAGGGCGCCAAACTTGGCGCAAATGCCGTCGTTGTCGTCTACGACCGCATTCAACCCGTCGCCGCCTATATCACAGGCCCTCTGTGGAGTCGGGACATCGAAACGATTCAGGGGCGCAGCTGAAAGGCATCGCCATCAAATACCAATAACGAGGTGCACCGCAATGAAAGCAATTCTGTCCTGGCTGTCAGTCACGTTGATGACTGTGCTGATAAGTGCCTGTTCCGCCGTCGGGTCAACCGATGGCGGCGCCGGTGAAATCGAGATTCGCTCAGGGAAGATCGAGCAGATATCGCTGACGCAGATGCAGACCAACCACGACAGTGGCGTCGGCGCCGTACTCGGTGGCCTTGGCGGTCTGGCGGTTGGCAGCTTGATCGGGGGTGGCACCGGGCGTGACGTCGCCATGGTTGCCGGCGCACTCGCCGGTGCGGCTGGAGGTAACTACGCCGAGAAGAAAAAGTATGACCAACCGGTCGAGGCACAACAGATCATCGTGCGAGTCAGCAGTGGCGTGCTGGTGTCGGTGACCCAACCGATCAATCCGTCCCTGGCTAAAGGCTCGAAGGTGTATATCCAGGGCGCAGGCAATAATGCCCGCGTTGTGCCGCAAGGCAGTGAAGGCTGACTGTTCAGATTCGTAAACACTGTACCTGCTTCCTGTACGAATTTTGTGGGGGCGAGCTTGCTCGCTTCTACAAAACCTCCCACCGGCTAAAAAACCTTGAGTCGGCAAAAAAAGCAAAACTGCCATGTGCTCCCCTCGTTCTTTCATCAGATGAACATGGCAAAACTCCCCATGCATCGTGATTTGGCATACTTCGACTTCAGCACCTCCAGCGCAGACGCCCGCTTGGCTAGCGGGACACCGCTGCTAAGCTTATCCACAATTGCTGATGCAAAAAATCAGCAAGCCGCCCTGGGTCAATTTTCAATCAGCGCCAACAGATCGGCAGCATCGAGTGCTGTCACGTAACGGTTGATGCTCGATTCAATCTCTTCCATTCGCCGCTTCAGTTTGGTGCTAGTGAAATTGCGGTCACGGTTGTTGATCGCTTTGAATTTACTGCCATTGATGGCGACCAGATTCTCTCCAACTACTGGCGACAGCCGCCCTGGATGGCCTTGCTGTTGTCTTTTCGGAAGTTGGCGATGGTCTTGAGGTCAGGCATCAAACGCCCGGTCAACCACATCAGTTCGGCGTTGCGCTGAGCTTGACGCTCCAAACATCGACTTGACTGGATGCGGTTGAGATAGCCGTAGAAGTAGATCTTCAGCAGGATCGCGGGGTGGTAAGCAGGTCGATCAGAACCGGCTGGAATGACGCCTTAAAAACCCAGCTTGCCCAGGTCGACTTCATCAGCGAAGGCGTCGACTACTCGCACCGGATTGGTATCGCTGATGTAGTCGTCGAGGCTCTCGGGAAGTAAGGTGTTTAGGGCTCGATGTTCGCTTTGCATGAAGCGCTTCATGGGCAATCCTTGCAATGAAATCCTCAGAAATCATAGCAACGTCTCGCAGACTTGCCTTGCACCACTGCGCCCGGAACGCATTCGGCACAGGACAGATATCTGTGCGCCACTCGCCATAATTTTCAAAGCTATGAAGGTGATGAATGGTGGTCGAGTGATTCGGTACTTAATCTTCGAGACTCAACTGGCAGAACCAGCGATACGCCAGGTTCAAATGGGCCTCTTCGCACAACCGCCGTTCGGAGCAAATACCGTAGTAATAACCCACGATCAGCATGCGGATCATCAGCTCAGGATCAATCGACGGACGCCCAATCGGACGATAGAAGTCGATGAGGTAATGGCGCAGATCGCTCAGATCGAGACACGGATCAATGTTGTGCAGAAGGTGATTGGCGGGGATGTGATCTTCAAGGTTGAACGAGTAAAGCAGCCGTTCCTGGCCACTCGACAACTGTTCCATCTTGCTGCGTGCTTCCCTGCTGGCCAATACAGAAATTTTGCCGGGAGCTACGTTTCAACACAATCAGCCTATTGCAGCCCGTGATACCTGGCAGTAATCGGTCAATAGCACAGAAGAGTTTTGACCCTCATACGTTCGACGCCAAATCTTTTCGCGGATCATCGAAAGAGTTCAGGTGCTTGGCAACCGCATCAATTTAACAGGGAGTTGGTGTCCGTTTTTGTAGGGTTCAATCCACACTGCCGCTGCTATGCTTGAACACTTTCGAAAGGAGTTGGCAAACGAATACTCGATGGAGGGGATGACACGGATCGTAAAGAGACATCATGTCGCGAGCATCCGCGACATTGTTTATCGCCTAATTAGTAGCTAGCCAACACTCAGACAATTCAAAAAATGGAGATGCAGGTACATGAGATTACCAAGAGCCTTTAGTGGTGCGATAGCATTGCTCGCGTCCTTTACATTCACACTCGCCCAAGCAGCGGACATCACTCCCGCCGAAACGAAGGCCATCGCCGAAGAGGGTTATGTCTTCGGCCTGCCCATCGTGATGAACTACGCAACCATGTACGACTATGCCGTGGACAAGAACTCCGGCCAGTACAAGGCGCCGTTCAACCACATCCACAGCATGCACAATGTCTTTACCTACAAAGACACAGCCATCGTCTCGCCGAACAGCGACACACCGTATTCCTTGATGTTCATGGATGTGCGCAGCGAGCCTATCGTGATTTCGGTACCGGCGGTGGAGAAGCAACGGTACTACTCGGTGCAGCTCATCGATAACAACACCTACAACTTCGGTTACATCGGCAGCCGCACCACCGGCAACGAAGCCGGCGATTACTTGGTGGTCGGTCCCGACTGGAAAGGCGTGACCCCGCCGGGAATCAAGAAGGTGTTTCATTCCCGCACGCAACTCCCCTTCGTGATCTTTCGCACCCAGCTCTTAAACTCGGCGGACATGCCGAATGTCGAAAAGATCCAGTCCAGCTACGCAGCACAGCCGCTATCGGCTTTTCTCAAGCAACCCGCGCCGCCTGCCGCGCCGGTGATCGACTTCCCGAAGATCGACAAGGATCTGGTGAAGACCGATTTCTTCAAATATCTGGGCGTTGTGATGCAGCTTGCCCCCGCCACACCGGAGGAAGCATCGATCCGCGCGAAGCTGGCCCGTTTGGGCATTGGCGCCGGCAAGGATTTTAACTTCCAGGCGCTCTCTACCGAACAAAAGGCCGCCATTGTTGAGGGCATGCAGGCTGGGCATGCGAAGGTCGAAGATGCAGTCAATCATCTCGGTACGCAGGTCAATGGCTGGAACATCGTGAGCTCCGGCGGTGACGCCGCCTTCTACAATGGCGATTGGCTAAAGCGTGCCGCCATCGCACAAGCGGGCATCTACGCCAACGATGCCGAAGAGGCGACGTACCCGATGGCCAAGGCACTGATCGATGGTAAGCCGCTCGACGGCAGCAAGCACAACTACACCATCACCTTTCCCGCCGGACAGCTCCCGCCAGTGAATGCCTTCTGGTCGGTGACCATGTATGACGGCAAATCGCAGCTGTTGATCAATAATCCGATCAATCGCTACCTCATCAACTCGCCGATGCTGCCCAACATGAAGAAGAATCCAGACGGCTCGCTCACGCTGTACATCCAGAAGGATTCACCCGGCGCGGACAAGGAAAGCAACTGGTTGCCCGCACCGGATGATCTGATCTACTTGGTGATGCGCCTCTATTGGCCGAAGACGGTAGCGCCTTCCATCCTGCCTGCCGGCAAAGGAACGTGGAGCCCACCCCAACTCGTCAAGGCTATTTGACCCACTGACAACCGGTTACAGCGGACGGCGCTGGTGCGCTGCCACTGTACCTGGGCATTAGAGTATCGCGACTGATCGATAACTTACCCAGTAACAGCTTTTGTTTTGGGTAATAACTGACCTAGTCGTTTTACTGCCCCTCTACTGGGCGAAGGCGACATAGCCTTCGATTCTTCACGCGAGAGCGGCAGTTGGCAGCCACCGGCGCTGGCGGTATTGAAGTAGCGCGATCTCGCGACTACTTGCTGTTGGCACGCATTCGTACGATTGCTCAGGCCGAGATCCAATCGGCCCTATTGCCGAAAGGGTTGCCGCCATTTCTGACATTGAATAAAAAACATTCAGGAACACATCCCTCGAGGACACCATATATTCGCAAAGACGAGCGAGCGCTGATCCTGCAGACAGAATCACTGGCGTGACTGACTTCAAAACGGCCATTAGAGGCATGACCGGCGACATGCAAACATTACTCAGGTAATCGTCACCGCAGCGGTAAAACTTTACGACTCCTCGTGCCTAGTCTCTACAAGACTTGGTTGCGGGGGACGTTGAACTTGTGAAGTACGTAACCTCAGTATGAAGCAGGTATGCCCACAACAGATCGGGCGCCTTTATCGTTTTGGGTCAGTGAATCACGGCCCACTGAGATCGAGGTGTTCCAGTAACTTCTGCTTGTCGTTAGCAGGCTTCCGTTGATCATTGAGGAGCCAGCGGCGATCCGCATCCAAGGAATTCGACATGAACAAGCACATTGAACGACTTTTGCTATCACCTTTGGTTTTCGGTATTTCCGTTTCCAGTCAGGCCGATGATCAGGCGGAGTTGGCTAAACAGTCATTGAATCCAGTCGCGGCACTGTATAGCTTACCCATCCAATACAACTGGAATCAGAAAATGGGGCCCTCCGGTAATGGAATCCAAAGCGTCACCAATATCCAGCCGGTTTTACCCTTCACACTCAATGAAGATTGGAATCTGATCTCTCGCACGATTCTCCCGATCATTGATCAACACGGATTGGCACCGAGGGGTATCGCCGATAAAAGCGGAGTAGGCGACACCTCGCAAAGCTTCTTTTTCTCACCCAAAGAGCCGACCGAGAGCGGCTGGATCTGGGGCGCAGGCCCGGCGTTGTTGTTGCCGACTGGTAGTGATGAGCTATTGAGTAGTGAACAATGGGGGATTGGACCGACAGCGGTGGCGTTGAAGCAGGCCAATGGTTGGACGAACGGTATTCTGGCGAACCACATTTGGTCGCTGGACAACAACCCGGCCAATGACAAGGAGAAGGTCAATCAGACGTATCTGCAACCCTTTCTGGTCTATACCACAGCGTCGTACACCAGTTTTGGCATTAATACAGAATCCACTTACGACTGGGAGGCCAGGGAGTGGAATGTGCCGATCAACCTGTTCGTGACGCAATTGTTCAAAGTCGGCAAGCAGCCCATGAGCCTTCAGGTGGGGCCGCGATACTGGGCGGACAGTCCTGAAGATGGTGCACACGGTTGGGGCTTTCGGGTGGCGTACACGCTACTCTTTCCTAAGTGAAACTATCCGTAAGATTCACTTTTAGCGCTCGAATGGTTGATCGCCTACGATTCGGTGAAATTCGAGAAATTGCCCCCCTGATGAGGATAGATATGAATCAAGATCATCAGGATTCATGCCTTTGAGGGCACATCAGTGTTAACTGAAATCGCTGCCTACGAGATGCGCAGTCCGGGCAGGTGAGGAAAGACACGACCAAGTGTTGTCCAGCTTCTGCAAGTAACGGCGCGTTTGAGCATGGCTTCGAGTTGCGGACATCCTGCCCCGAAGCCAACCGTACACAGCTTCGGGAAGGGGCTGGTCAGCCAGACCTGGGCTCGGGATCTATAGTGACGTTGACGACACTGGAGGTATTTAGGGCTGCCCAGCGTCCGCAATGGGTCGATTCTGTTGAAAAAGTCGGCCATGGTTTGCGCATCAGAAAAGTACGCGTCCGAGATTGAAATCTTTAATTTTGGCAGAGGCTTCTGGGCTCGGATTTCACGTAGCAGCGTGCAGAAAAGGCGTTTTCACCAGTCAATGATCAGGCAGTTTGGGCAGACCGACTTTTTCAACAGAATCGGTCGTTTTCAGCCCTTCGCGGCAGGCAGCAATTGGCCAGCAGGAGTCATCCAATCATGACCGCTCGGTGGGGAAATCGACTTCTAATCAGAGGAAGTAAGCCCCCAAAATACCCGCAGCAACAAACCAAACTAATACAACGATAACTGCAGCAAATCTGTTCACTGGCCTCTTCATATGACTTTTCTCCCACTCACTCGCTTTGAGCTGACAGTGCTCGAGCACCTGTGCAGGCATCAGCCGAATAGCGAGCAGAATTCCAAGCGGCAAAATAATCACGTCGTCCAGGTATCCAAGCAGAGGAATGAAATCAGGAATCAGGTCGATTGGACTCAGAGCATACGCCACGACAAAAACCGAAATCCATTTGGGTAACCAGGGTGTTTGCGGATGCTGATAGCAAAACCAGAGAACCATGGTTTGCCGTTTTAGTTTTCTGGCCCAGCCACGTAAACGATCAAGTATGCGTTTCATGTCGTAATTGTCATTACCTGAAGGAACGTGCCTGCGAGCGTAGCGCCTTGGGTGATTGACTGCTATCGGTCGTTTGCTGCCCTACGCGACATTCAGCAGTAGGCCAAAAGCAGGCGTTCGGGAGCGCCTGCTCGTGATGGCAGTAGCAAATTCAATATGGATGTTGGCTTATACACCGCCTTCGCAAGCAAGCTCGCTCCTACAAGGACTCCGTTTAACTGGAGCAGCGAGCCGCGGTGCCGCGCCCGCAAGGTCGCCGCCATATTTTCCAGAGGTTTGAGGCCCCAGCCGATAGCGATCCAGATCATCGCCGCCAAAATCAAACTACCCAGTACATTGGGCCATAAGGTATGGCGCACGATCCGATCCGCCAGATCCGAACGCACGTCGTCCCGTTCGCCCACCCAGATTCTCAGATCATTTTGTTTGTCTTCGAGCATGAACGCGCGCCAGTGGTGGTTGGTCAAGTCGACCACATCACTGAAACCGGGTGTCGATGGTGGCGTGCTGAAGGAGGGCGCGCTGGCCGTGTGTACCAGCACTTCACCGCGGCGATTTCAGACCTGAAAAGCCAGTTTGGTTTCATAAGGATGGCTGTCGCCCTTGGGCGCTGCTTCACCCAAGGCTTTATTGAATGCTTGGTACAGGTCGGCGTGATCTTTGCTGCCCATGGGCATGCGCATCAATCAGCGTGAGGCTGCGACGCCGGATCGACGTCATCGACGCTCCTCCACCAGATAACCGACACCGCGAATGGTACGGATCAGGTCAGTGGAGAATTTTTTGCGCAAATGGTGGATGTGTACTTCCAGGGTGTTGCTTTCGGCTTCCTCGTTCCAGCCATAGAGCAACTGCATCAGGTGATCGCGGGTCATGACCCGGCCCGGCGGCGAGAGCAATTCGTGGAGCAACTGATATTCCTTGGGCGTCAGTGCAACCGGCTCGCCGTGATAACTGACGAGTTGGGTGCCGGGGTTCAGGCTGATCCCGGCGTGTTCGATCAGCATTTGAGCGCGCCCGACGCGTTACTCATGCCGAACAGCTCGGGCATGAAATGACGGATGTCGGCACCGTGGGCCTTGCGGAAACGTTGCTGGATAAAATCCTCAAACAGGCGACGGCGGGGCTCGTCCGGCAGGGCTCTGTCCAAACTCATCTGTTCGGTTTCGGTTTGGCCGAAACGCAGGGGAAGCGCAATGTTCCAGTCAAAATCGGGCATTGGAAGACGCCTCCACGGGTCAGTTCGGGAGGAGTATCAAAGGCATTGCTTAAGAGAGTCTGAAGGTGGCGAAAATGGGGGAGGGGAGTTGTCTTCAGAGGGCCTTGAGACTTGGCGGGGAGGGTTAGCCAATCTGTTGCATCGGCCGGTTGAATCCACAGCCAAAAGCAGACAGTGGACGGAGCAATATCAAATGAGTAGCTATGCTTGGTCTGTTGCCAGTCTCTGGTAGCAACATCATGAATGGAGGCGTTTGAGATGCAACTCATCACGTTGAAAATCGATAAGCCGGATGAAACGAACTTCATTTTGGGTCAGACGCACTTCATCAAGTCCGTCGAGGACATTCACGAAGCGTTGGTAAATGCCGTGCCAGGGATCCAGTTTGGCGTGGCCTTTTGTGAAGCCTCTGGCAAATGTCTGGTGCGATGGTCTGGCACCGATACCTCTATGATTGAACTTGCACAGAAAAATGCGAAAGCCATCGCCGCAGGCCATAGCTTCATCATTTTCCTGGGCGACGGTTTCTATCCGCTGAACGTGTTAAACACCATCAAAATGGTTCCAGAGGTATGCCGTATTTTTTGTGCAACAGCCAATCCAACTGAAGTGATTCTCGCTGAGACGGAACAAGGGCGAGCAATCCTGGGCGTAGTGGATGGCTTCTGTGCCAATGACATTGAAGGCGACGACGACGTCCTGTGGCGCAAGAACTTCTTGCGGCAGATTGGCTACAAGCTGTGAATTGCAGAGAGTCATTTAATAGCGAATCCATTCACTGATCCGCAGATCCCGTAACGGCGAAAATGTTGCAGGGCACTTGATACAGAACATGCTCCGTCGTACTGCCCACCCATTTGCCCAGACCCTTGCGATGCGCATTTCCCATGACGATCACATCGGCGCGGTGATGCGCTGCAAAGTCGGCCAGCGCTTTGCCAGGCGGCCCCTCAACGAAGTGTTGTCGCTCAGTGGGCACGCCGTAGTGGGCGGCCAATGCGATAAATGACTTTTTCAGTGACTTGCGCACATCGCTGCTGAAGCCCGGCATCGTCACTGCACCAGCGCCTGCGTCGGAAATATGTGTCTGCGAAAGATCGTAGGCATGCAGCAGATGCAGCTCCGCGTTGCATTGCATCGACAATCCGTTCGCTGCCTGGATGATGCGGTCGTTTATGCCAGTGATCTGAGTCTCGGGATGTGACGGATCGACTGCCGCCACTACCACCCGCGGAAGTGGACACCTGACTTCGCTGACCAAATGCACAGACACCGGGCATTCGCGCAACAGGTGCCAATCCAGAGGCGTAATAAAAACGCGTTTGAGCGCTGACTCGTGTTGCACGTCCTTGATCAACAGATCCGGCTGCATTTCTGCCACGTGCCGAAGTATTTCTTGCAACGCGGTACGCGTAACAAGCACTTCGGTACTCACCATGACCCCGCGCCCGCGGATTAGATCGGCTTCATCCTTCAGCCACCTTTCGTTCTCTTGCTGACAGGCCTCACGAAAACGCGCACCGGCGCTCATCAACCCCATAAGGTTGGAGTCTTCGATAAACACCGTGATGTGCAGCGCTGCGCCAGTGGCTTCGGCAATGGCAGCAGCTCGCTCCAACGCCGGGGTGTGACGCATGGCTGGACCGACTATCAGAAAGAGTCGTTGATATTGGCTCATGTAACACCTCCAAACGTTCCGGGATATCTAGCTCCCCAGCACTCTCGCCTGTCACACCACCGACGATTTACTATCGCCTCAACTATCTGGATCAACACTATCAATATACGCCTGGATTCCATCAATTCCCCACTTGGCCGGGTCGACTGTTTTCAACAGAATCGGACGAATGGAACCGTTGGGTATGGCTTTGCGATGCCGAGGTGAGGATGGGGGGGGCGACCCCTTCTCCTGTCTCTCAGGACCGCTCCAGACCAGCAAAAGAAAAAGGGGGCGGATTTATTTTTGAATAATTAATCCGTCCCTTTTTTATGCTCTTTTTTCGCCTTGCGACCATTGGTCGCATTCACTGAACATAGGTAGCAAAAGACCAGAAATCCGCTATTACGTTAGTAGCTGTCACTTCATTCATTGCAAATCGTCACAGGAACGTCCCACGATGCGAAATCAACTTAAGCATTCGAGACTTCGTTTTTGTTTTTTGTTTAGTGTTATCTCAATGGGGTTGACCGCTTGCGCCAGCGATGAAAGCATTATTACACCTACTAAAGAAGTTACTCGACCACCTATCGATGACAGCGAGACTTCGTCTGTGCGTGTAACGACTAGTTGGATACGACATTCGCTTAGCCAAACTGACTGCCTGAAGCACGCCAGAACAGCTCTTACAAAAGCGAGATACTTTGTTGAAACAGGAGAAAGAACAGTTTATGGGTTGCGTGAGGGTATGACTTTTTCAATTCGCTGCGACTACGAAGGCGTTGCTTTTTTAGCAGTGGCTTATCGCCAAAGACCAAGTACTCAAATCCAGGATCGGATCTTGAATGAAGTCACCAGGCTATTTTAAGGGCTACAGACTAGAGGTATAGGGGGTCGTCCACAGCAAGATCAATGTCGGTCCTCTTTTATGAGGCAAAGACTTGGACTTACCCCTCCCGGACGGTACCCAGGAATACATCTTCGAGGAACAAGCGAAATTGCTCGGATAGTAGGAGTTTATTATTTTTTCGAAAGTTGAATGCATAAACGCACTAATGATCTGTTTTGTTGTTTTTTGTCACCCTGTTTGGGGTGTGCATTTCTGATATTTTCATAGCAATTAAAAACAACAACACAATGCGCCTAAAGTTCCTTGCGTCACTTCCAGATCGGTTGAATCCACCGTCGATGCCCCCTTTACAACAGACAGAAATCGGCCAGAAACAATGGGATGGACTCCTCCTCACCGAGGCGTCTTGAGTGCCAGACTGAAGGTGCGAGCCGCAGCAATCGGCTGTGGATTCAACCGGTCGAACGCTTACGTTTCTCGATGGCTATTGCAAAGGCTGGATTGCAGCGCTCCGGGTACTGGCGAACGCACTCGTGCCAAGCCAGCGCCATAAGTTTTCTGCATCCTGCACTGCGCCGTCTACACGCAGCTCTCGCGACTGAAGAACTTCCCTGGGTGTGCGGTCGCCAGACCACACCTCGGTCAACGCGCGCACGCTAGAGTCCACGATGAGTGTGAGTTCGCGTCCGGGGTCGTCGCGGCACAGATCTGCCACACCCTGTTCGACCACGAGCCACCACTCTTGCTCGCCGGACCGAGCGTCGCGGAACCTGAAGTGGATGACCACCGGCCGGGACGGGAACATCTCGATGCGTACAAACCGGCGCACGTCCCACATGAGCAGGCCCGCGTCGAGTTCGTTGTCGCGAAGACGACTGCCTATCCAGCGTGCGCCCCAATGCCCTAACGCCATGATGATGGGGCGCAAATCCTCGCCTGCCTCGGTCAGGCTGTACTCCCAGACTTTGCCTGCGGCCGTGCGATGTACGACACCGATATCTTCCAGGTGGCGCAGCCGCTGTGCCAGCAAGCTGGTGGACATTCGTGGAACGCCGCGGTGCAGTTCATTGAAGCGCTTACTGCCGCACAGCAGCTCGCGCACGACCAACGGCGTCCAGCGTTCGCACAGTGCTTCAGCACCGCGTGCGACGGTGCAGAACTGACCGTAGCTTTCATCCATCGCCTGTACTCCGCAACTACAACGCTTCAGATTCTGAACTAGCCCCGCGACTTCGCCACGCGCACGCTGAAGCCCTCGATAGCCCACCGCCACAGGAGAACGTCATGACCAAGATAGCCATCATTCAGCGCCCGCCAGTGCTGCTCGATCGCAGCGCGACGATCGCCCGAGCCGTGCAATCGGTCGCTGAGGCTGCGGCGGCGGGAGCCTCGTTGATTGTTTTACCCGAATCGTTCATTCCAGGTTACCCGTCGTGGATCTGGCGGCTGGCGGCGGGAAAAGACGGGGCTGTTATGGGCCAATTGCACGCGCAGCTGCTGGCCAACGCCGTTGATATCGCGAACGGTGACCTGAGCCAATTGTGCGAGGCCGCCAGTGCTCACGCCGTGACGATCGTATGCGGTATCAATGAATGCGAGCGGCGTAGTGGAGGCGGCACGCTCTACAACAGCGTAGTCGTTATCGGTACGAACGGTGAAGTGCTCAACCGACACCGCAAGCTGATGCCAACGAATCCCGAGCGCATGGTGCATGGCTTCGGTGATGCGTCCGGGTTGCGCACGGTCGATACACCCGTCGGCCGCGTGGGTACGCTCATCTGCTGGGAAAACTACATGCCATTGGCGCGCTATTCACTGTATGCCCAGGGGGTGGAAATCTACGTCGCCCCCACGTACGACACTGGCGAGGGCTGGATCAGCACGATGCGTCACATTGCACTCGAAGGCCGATGCTGGGTGCTCGGCAGTGGCACCTCGCTGCGCGGCAGCGACATTCCCGATGACTTCCCGTCTCGTGCGCAACTGTTTCCCGATCCTGACGAATGGATCAACGATGGCGACTCGGTGGTGGTCAATCCTCAAGGCCGGATCGTGGCCGGTCCATTACACCGAGAGGCAGGCATTCTGTATGCGGACATCGACGTCTCACTCGTGGCGCCAGCGAGGAGGGCGCTTGACGTCACCGGGCACTATGCGCGCCCGGACATTTTCGAACTGCAGGTTCGACGCACGCCGGCGACAGCGGTGCGCTACATTGACGGGTGAATCCACGCAGCGCTCAAGCGATCCATCCCAACGCCGGCGGTATGCGTAACAACTGGTCAAGGAGTCATTCCATGAGCATTGAAAGGTCTTACAAAGGCAGTTGTTTTTGCGGCGCAGTCGAGTTCACCGTCAGCGGTGAGCCGGCCGCAATGGGCTATTGCCATTGCGAGTCGTGTCGGCATTGGTCAGCAGGGCCGGTCAATGCCTTCACGCTGTGGAAACCCGATGCGGTGCAAATAACTCGGGGCGCTGAGAACATTGGCACCTACAACAAGACACCGCAGAGTTATCGCAAATGGTGCAAGCATTGTGGCGGGCACCTCTTCACCGAACATCCAGGGATGGGGCTCATCGACGTGTATGCCGCTGTCATCCCGGACCTCACGTTTTCGCCAGGCGTTCACGTCCACTATCAGGAGACCCTGCTGCGCATCAAAGATGGATTGCCCAAGCTGAAGGATGTCCCCAAGGAATTAGGGGGATCGGGCGTCAGCATGGACGAATAGCGCTAGCACGCTCTCACTGATCGAGGTGGCATGAACGCGAAACAAACACACCACCTCAACCCCGCTGGATCAGTTAGCCATTCGCCGCTCCCGGCCAGCCGGCCTGATGCAAGGCTTTGAGCAGCGTCTCGCAATCCAGGCCCGGCACGGCATGGCCGTTGCCTTCGGCGGTGTCGGCGGCCAGCAAGGCATTGATGATGGCTTCTTCCACCGCTTCGGTGGCGGCCAGGAACAACTCGCTGATGTGGTCGTTGTTGACCATGCTCAGGTTGTCGGTAGTCGGCGCGCGCTTACTCTCATAAGCGGCCGGCGGCACCTGATTACCGGTGGAGAAGGCGATGAAGATGTCACCGCTGTGGTCTTCATTACCACCACCGGTGCGGGCGAGGCCGAGGCTGGCACGTTGCGCCAAGCGCGTACATTGATGCGGCAACAACGGCGCATCGGTGGCCAGGCAAACGACGATCGAGCCCATACCCGGGTGCGGCAGCGAAGCCTTGAGGAACGGCGAGTCGGCCTGTTCCATGTAGCGTCCGACCGGGTAGCCGTCGACGCGCAGTTCGTTACGAATACCGTGGTTGGCCTGGACGATGGCGCCAACGGTCCAGCCGCCCTGAGCACTGCTCAGACGTCGTGATGCGGTGCCGATGCCGCCCTTGAATTCATGACAGATCATGCCACTACCGCCCCCGACGGAGCCTTCCGTTACCGGCCCGCTCTTGGCCGAACGCAGGGCCTCGGCCACATGCTCAATCTTCACATGGAAGCCGTTGATGTCGTTGAGCAAGCCGTCGAAGGTCTCCAGCACCACCGGCATGTTCCAGTAAAGTCGCCCGTCATCCGGCTGTTGTTCACGGTCCAGCACAACCAGCGCATCGCGCACCACACCCAGGCTGTGGGTGTTGGTGAAGGCGATGGGACTGGTCAACAGACCCGCCTCGCGAATCCACTCCAAACCTGTGGCGTCACCGTTGCCGTTCAGCACATGGACGCCGGCAAAGCACGGTTGCAGGCTGGTGGAACCCGCTCGCGGCTCGATAACAGTGACACCGGTCAGGATGTCGCGGCCGTTGCCGGTGCGTCCTCGCACATTGCTGTGGCCGACCCGTACGCCGGGCACATCGGTGATGGCATTGAGGGGGCCGGGTTGCAGTTGGCCGAACTGAATGTTCAGGTCACGGGCACGTGGTTTCATCGTCATTTTCATGATTTCTCTTTTGTTTGATTTGTTTCATGACGGGGCTTGGCCAGTCATCGGTAGGGCCGAGTCTGCCCATCAAGCGCCGGTCTTGACCGTGTTCCACGCGCGGGTGCGCACGCGCTCCATCTTCAGCGGGAGTGGTTCAAGCGGAAATAGCGTGTCCAAGACTTGTTTGGACGGATACACACCTGGGTTGTCGCGGATTTTCTGCTCGACGAGCGCGGTGGCATCCTTGTTGGCGTTCGGATAGCTCAGGTAGTTGGATGACTCAGCGATGACTTCGGGGCGCAGCATGTAGTTGATGAAGGCCAGCCCTTGCTCCGGGTTCGGCGCATCGTTGAGCTGCACCAGACTCTCCACCCACACCGGGGCACCTTCGCGGGGAATGCTGTAGACGAGGTTGCGATGATTGCCGGCCAGCTCAGAGGCCTTTTGCGCATCGGCGACACCACCCGCCCAGCCCAGCACGACGCAGATGTTGCCATTGGCTAGATCAGAGATGAACTTGGAAGAATCGAAGTAGACGATATGGGGGCGCAGTTTCAGCAGCAGTTCCTGGGCTTTTTTGTAATCCTCCGGGTTCTGGCTGTTGTAAGGCAGTCCCAGGTAGTGCAACGCGATGGGAATGACCTCGCTAGGGGCGTCGAGCATGGCCACACCGCATTGACTCAGCTTGGCCAGATTTTCTTCCTTGAAAATCAGGTCCCAGGAATTAACTGGCGCATCTGGGCCGAGTATCGATTTAACCTTGTCCGCGTCATAGCCGATGCCAGTGGTACCCCACAGATAAGGGGCCGCATAGCTGTTTCCGGGATCGTTGCTCTGCAACTTGGCGAGGATTTCCGGGTCGAGGTGCGACCAGTTGGGCAACTTTGAACGATCCAGTTTTTTCAGCACACCCGCCTTGATCAGGTTCGGTAGCAGGTCGCCACTGGCAACCACTACGTCATAGCCGCTGCGGCCGGCCATCAGTTTGCTTTGCATGACGTCGCTGTTGTCGAACACATCGTACACAGCGCTGATGCCCGCTTCTTTCTGGAAGTCTTTCATCGTGTTCGGGGCAATGTAGTCATACCAGTTGTAGACGTGCACGCTGGATCTGGCAGGCTCGTCGGCCTTGGCGCAGGCCAGGCCGAAACTGAAAAGCGTGGCCAGGACGAATGGCATGTAGCGAGTCGATTTCATCGGGATGCTCCAGAGCATTAGCGCCAGGTCCAAGGACACGAGCACTGCTCCTGCTAGTGTGTGAATTATTGTTGTGGCAGGCTCAAAATCGAATCAAGACGGAACAGTCGCTGTGGTGCAGGGGATCAGTAGTTCACGGCGACCATCACCGTGCTCAATCTGTTCGCCGTTCAGGAGCAGACGGCGGTCACTGAGGTAGTCGTAGTCGAGGCGGGCGGTGCGCAGCAGGTCGAGATCCAGCTCTACCACCTGACGGCACTCTTCGCGCCCCGCTTCGAATAGCGTGCGTCCGAAGGGATCGATCGCTGCACTCCCACCGGCAAAAACGAGGCCTTCATCGCCGTCGCCGACTCGATTCACCATCACCGCGAATGCCTGGTTTTCCTGAGCGCGAGCCATGATCGCGGTGCGGTGGACAGGGCCGTAGGGATCCATATTGCCGTTAGTAACCAGGATCAGCTCGGCGCCGAGTTGGCCGAGGGCCCGAGCACTTTCCGGCAACTCTATGTCGTAGCAAATCAGCATGCCGACACGGACGCCCTTCCAGAGCGCAGTGGCATAGCGGTCTCCCGGCTGGAACAGGCCGCGTTCCGACGGCCAAAGGTGAGTCTTGCGATAGTGCAAGGCGATCCCTTGTGGCGTTATCAGCAGGGAGGTGTTGTAGAAGATGCCGCAGTCGTTCTCAGCCATGCCAACCACCACCGCAACGTTCCGTTCGCGTGCGGCGCGCTGCACGGCCTGCACACTCGGCCCGTTCAGGGGCTCGGCGACTTCGGCGAGCTGTTGCGCGCTGGCGAATCCCATCAATTGAGTTTCTGGAAAAATCAGCAGATCGGTATCCACTGCGCAGGTAGCGATGGCCTGCAAGGTACGCTCCAGGTTATAAGCGGTATCGCCATCGCGACCGGTAAGTTGTACGAGTTCAATCTTCATCGGTGATCCTTTCACGTGTTGTGGGCTCGCAATCGCCAAACTGAACAGCACCCGCCAGGGCTGGATGAAGTATGGAGAGGCGTAAAACGGAAAGTAATCACATCGATGGGGTAACCCCGTATGGGTAGAGTCGTGAGCATTACCTTGCAGGACATGGCCTGGCACCAGGCGATTGGCAGGCTGATTGAGGGACTTGACCGGCCTGGTTTCTGGCTGGCCCTGGTGCGTCTGCTGGATAGATACATACCGGTGGACAGTTGGGTCGTGCTGATTTTCAGCAATGGCCGGCCGCAGGTGCTCGCAGAGTGCCCAGGCAAGGAGGGGGGGCCAGACCCGCTCTTTCAGGATTACCTCAAGGGCCTGTATCTGCTCGATCCCTTTTATCTGGCCAACCGGGAAGCACCGCAGAACGGTTTGTTTTGGCTAGCCGACGTGGCGCCGGAGTGCTTCGAGCAGACCGACTACTACCAACGCTACTTCCGCCTCAATATCGTTGCCGACGAAGTCCATATCAACGTCCAGCTCGACGCGGAACGCACCCTCAGCCTGTCGCTGGGAAGCGAGGCCCGTTTCAGTCCGGAGCAGATCGCCTTGCTGACGCTCATCCAGCCTTGGGTCGCCGCCCTGATGCGTCAGCGCATGGCATTCGAGCGGGAGGTGCTGGAGCAGAACGCGTTACCGACACCAAGCTGGCAGAGCTGGCTGGACTCTACTGACAAGCAGCTGGATACGCCGCTCTCCGCCCGCGAACTGGAAGTCGGCCGGCTAATGCTCAGCGGCTGCTCGAACAAGGAGATCGCGCGCAAGCTGGCGATTTCCGCCGAGACTGTGAAGGTCCACCGCAAGCACATGTACAGCAAACTGGGGATTAAATCTCAGTCCGAGCTGTTCTCACTGTTTCTGAACGCGCAGAGCTGAAGTCGTCGTTTCATGATGGCGTCAGCTCCCAAGACGAATCGGCTTCGTCGCAGCCTGACAGCGATGGTCATCAATCCACGGCTAATCTTCATCACCTACTAGAAACGTCGGAGGCATCATGAGCTTCATTCTCTGGGTCATTCTTGGCACCAACGGCTCACAGCCCGCTACAGCGATCGATCATGCCGAGTACAAGAATATGGAGGCATGTCAGCACGCAGCCAATCAGATCAAGGAATCACTCGGGGGGGTTCAGTTCCAGATTCACACCCTCTGCACACCCACGGAAAAGACAAAATAAAGCGTGATCATCAGGCGCACTTGTCATTTGCGATCCACTTGCAACATTGGTCTGGGATAGCGGGGCGGAGGTACTTGATTTGTCAATTAGTGCCCGCAGCGAGCCGGCTCGCTCGCTCCCACACGGATTTCGTTTGACTGACTCAGCGAGTGATTTGCCTCGTTTTGCTGACGCTTAAACAACAAAAATTTCACCTGTTTAAACGAAGCCTTCTGTTACCACCCAAAGGCTACAACGCCTTGCGTCATCGCCTACGGGTAAGACAGAATCCGCCGGCTTGTGCGTCTACGGGGTGGGCTATATCGTTTTCCGGTCACTGAAAAACAGTGATCGGGTTTGGTAGCCCGCTTTTAAGTAGTCGCATGACAACGCCATATGCAGTCTTTTTTGGACTCGGTTTTATATGGTGGTCATGCGTGGGGCTCCTTCGTGAGCGCCGGGTTTCCTACTTAGACCGGTCTACCAACCCGCGTATGGCCGCCACCCTTTGTTTGGTAGCAAGGGTGATGGCTCCTTAATTTTCTAAGTGGGAGTTTCATCTATGATCAAACCAACACCCAATCCACCGGACACCGATCCGGCATCCCCCTACGAATCCCTCGATTCCAAAAAATTCCATGAAGCGGCCGAACGCGCCCTCGACCACTACCTCAACCCGGCAGCCCAAATCATGGCCAGTACCAACGAACCCGAACCCATGTTCCTCGCCAATCCTAAGTACGACACCGAATCCCTGCTGGCCAACGCCAGCGAATCACTGGGCTCGGCCACCACCATGCTCAGCAATTTTGCAGCGTTATTGGATAACTCACATCGCAAGACCCTGCTGGGGATTACGCAAGTGGTCATGTTGGGGGAATTGGCGGTGAATCAGGCGTTGGATCACGTTGAGCTGAAGGAGTAAGCACGACCCTCTGTGGTGCAGGGCTAGCTCCTCGCCACAGAGGGCGATGTAGTACGTCGCCCCAAGAAGCTCGCCTGACCAGCCTTCCGATGTAACAAATTAACTCACGGATATTTACCTGCAGAGTGGATCCTTATAAGATGAAATTCACATTTGCTCCTCTCCATCAGGCTTTGAGTTAGCTATGGCTATTCAGTGTATGAAAAAGCGACTTAACAGATCAGGTTTTATAATCATGCGAAATCATACGCGAATATATAAGCGACAACTGGATGCAAGTTCAATTATCTCTACATCTAAATATAATACCTTGAGTACCTAAATGATGAGCAGTGCTAATTTTTCGGCTGATAGCTCTAATGCCTTTAGTATAGTTATAGTAAATTACAAGACGCCAGAAATCACCAAAATATGTTTAGACTTATTGCGCCAGCATCTGGGTGACAGTGTCCCAGTATGGGTAGTTGATAATTATTCTGCTGATGAAAGCACTGAGTATTTGAGGTCGCTTGACTGGATTAATTTAATCGAACGTTCTGTTTCTGAACCGGAGGCAGGCCATATCGCGCATGGCAAAGCACTTGACCTGGTTTTGGAGCGAG
Source organism: Pseudomonas sp. GL-B-19 (assembly GCF_019956415.1). Taxonomy (GTDB): domain Bacteria; phylum Pseudomonadota; class Gammaproteobacteria; order Pseudomonadales; family Pseudomonadaceae; genus Aquipseudomonas. The sequence continues at coordinate 105,988 of NZ_JAHBDK010000010.1, read as the reverse complement.
TTGAAACTGATTATTTGTTTCTCATGCATACTGACACATTTGTTTTCGATAAAAACGTTTTCCCGATGATGCTGAATAAATGCATTAAAAATCAAAAAACCGTAGCCGTCGGTTGTGTAGAGCAATTAAATCGTGGCGCCACGAGAACTTTTTGGCGCTTTAGTTCGCGACTGTTCAAACACCATTTCAGACGCCTGAAAATTTCTGTGGGATTACGCTCCAGGGAGCCAAAACCATACAGGGAAGTGTACTTGAAGAGTTTCTGTACCTTGTGGAACTGCAAACTTATCAAGCAACACGGCCTGCATTTTTCGATGGACGATCGTGTTCCTGGTTATACCCTCCAAGACCGCATGACCGAGCTTGGCTATGTCGTTGAAATGTTATCGCCGCGTAAAATTTTCAGCTATCTGGATCATATTCAGTCGGGTACTGTCGCAGCGGCTGGGGGCTACGAAACGACGCACAGACGAACAAAAATGTACAATAATATCCTTAAGCGCTTGAACAAGGACAACAGCTAAACATAAGTTAAGCAGGCGTGCACGAGCAGTGCGTTTGGCTCTGTTTTCAGTCATCCCACAGGTTTTTTGTATTAAGTTATTGGAGCGGTAATGGCACCCATCACTCAAACACTCCCTATCACCCTCTCCTCGGGGCTTGATTTCGACCAGGACGCCGCCAGCGCCTTTGGTCATTCATTGGCCAGCCACTATATTCAGGCTACGCCATTTCCGCACATCGTTATCGATAACTTCTTGCACGAAGACCTGATTGCAAGTATATGCTCGCACTTTCCAGTCGAGCCAACCAACAATGAAATGATCTACGAGCGCGGCTATAAAGGTCAACTAAAGCGTCAAATCAGTCCCAATGAATGCCCCCCTTTTCTCAAGACTGTTTTTAACGCTTTTAACTCGGCGCCCATGTTGCAGTTTCTTGAAAAGCTCACAGGCATCGAAGGTTTGATACCCGACCCCTACTTTAGCGGTGGCGGGCTGCATGAAACGAAGAGTGGTGGTTTCCTTGGGGTGCATTCGGACTTCAGACTCAACAAAAAGCTTAATGTTGAGCGTAGGCTGAATGTCATCATTTATCTGAATGAAAACTGGCAAGAGGAATACGGCGGTAATCTAGAGCTTTGGGATATCGGCATGAAGACCTGCCTTAAAAAAGTTCTGCCCATTTACAATCGCTGCGTCATCTTCAATACAGACAAAGACAGCAATCATGGGCACCCAGAGCCTTTAACGACTCCAGAGCACATCACGCGCAGGTCTATCGCGCTTTATTACTACACCGCAGGAACCATGGCGATCGATCCCGCACAAAGAAACAAGACCCACTACAAGCCAAGACCCAAAGATCGTTTAAGCCTCAAGTACTACATAAGTAAACTAATCAGGAAGAAAAACTAAGCTGCGAAATGCCCGCTGAACGATTTAGCCAATCTGCTGCATCGGCCGGTTGAATCCACCGTCGATTTCGGTCTGTCGTGGCGGCCGGAAACGATGGTCATCAATCCAGGGCTAGACTCCATCACCAACTAGAAGCGTCGCAGGCATGATGAATTTATTCTCTGGGGCATTCTTGGCACTAACGGCAAGTCTCACTCCGCGCTCGGGGCTCAAGTTGCTGGTAGCGCTGTGTGCGATGAGCCTGCTTGGCTGTTCACCTGGCGACGAGGTAGGGCAATGCAAAGCTGCGCCGCAAGTGCCCGACCGGCAGGTCGTCATCATCGGTATCGACGGCCTGCGTACGGACGCCGTTAGCCCGGCACTGACCCCCTTTCTGTTCCAGTTGGCTGAATCTCAGGGGTTGGCTTGGGGGAGAGTCGATGTCAGCAACGGCCGCACGCAACAGACTTATTCCGCACCTGGCTGGATCAGTGTGCTGACCTCTAGCTGGGCAAGCGCACATGGCATTGTTGATAACAGCAGCAAAGGGCCAATCAAAGTTCAAACCGTGTTTGAGCGCCTTCAGAGCCGCAAGGCCGATAGTCGCAGCGTTCTCATTACCTCCTGGCGGCCGCTGTACGACTTGGTCGAGGGGCGTTTGCGGGCTTTGCCCGAGATACGCCATGCGGCGTTTTTGCGTGACGACGATGCAGCGATCGAGCATGAAGTACTGACCACCTGGCGAGCTTGCCAGCCCGATCTGGCTTTCATTCATCTCGATGCTGTAGACCAAGCGGGCCATAACGGTTCTTTTGACCCGTCTGATCCGGGCTACGCTGCCGCCGTGCGAGCAACAGACTCCCGCATTCGGCGCCTGTGGGAGAATGCATTTGCGTCACCATCCGCCCAGGGTGCGCTGCCTCATCGCTTGGTCGTTTTTGTCAGCGATCACGGTGGCACCGGCAATGGTCACGGCCACTATTCAGAAGCCGAGCGCTGGGCGCCGCTACTGGTAATATCGCCGTCTGGACATCCCGCAGTGAACATCAGAAACCTGGTTGATATTGGTCAGGCTTCGCTGGACTTCATTCAGTGAGGGTTGACCAACGTCGGTTTCGACCGAGATCAACTCAGTCAATAGCCAAGCAGGCCCGCATCGTTAATTAGCGCGCTTCGTTTGTAGCCGCTGCCGGTTAGGCGAGGATTTCAAATGAGGTGCTGGCCAGGCGTTCGCCGTTCACCAGAATGTGCACGGCATGCAAACCCACATAGTGCTTGCGGGTGGTGAGTTCCTTGATCTGCTGACCACGACTGACCTGTTCAGTCGCCTTGCCAGGCAACGTCAATGCCTTGAGCTTGAACACCTTCGCCGACGTGCTGCCATTGGCTTTGACGTAATCAATCGCATAGTCGATCACCAGCCGCTGACTATCCGCCACCGTGGATTTCACAACAAACGACAGCGTGATTTTCTCCCCCAGACGAATCACCGCCGGTTCGACCTTCACCCCAACAATCTCGACCTCGGCCTTGCCGCTGGCTCCAATAATCGCCAACGCTCGCTGATTGCCCTGCTTGATCAAACTGCGCAACGCATGCTTGGCAATCCACGCGGTGTGCTTGTTATCCAGCGACCATCCTTCGATCAGGTCCAGCACCCAGTCGGGATGGTCCTTAGTGATGTCGTTGAGGTGATTGGCCACGGACTTGCGCACGTAAAGGCTTTCATCCGCCTTGAGGTTGTCGAGAATCGCCGCTGCCAGGGTCGGATCGGCTTGTACCTGCTCCAGTCGAAACGACCACGGCAAACGCGGCCGACAGCCTTCGCTGGCCAGACGCCGGACGTGTTCATTTTCATCCCGCGACCACTGCTGCATCAGCGCCAATGAGCGCTCCAAATCGCTACGCAGAAAATACCGGACCGCAAACTCCGCAGAACCAAACGCGGTGAAGTACTTGAGCGCATCCATCGACTGCTCGAAATCATGGGCGCCATACAGCGCCACGTAATGCGGCAGCGAGATGCTGACGAAGCCGCTGTCAAGTCGAGGGGCGAGGGCGCGCAACACCTCAAGGGTCTCTTCATAACCCAGTGGCAACACCGCGTGCAGGCATTCGCTAACCCGGGCCATGCGCTGCATGATCGACAATTCGGCGAGGCCGTCGTTGGCCCTCTTCAGAAAGGCTTTGGCGTTGAACTCGGGGTAGACCGCCGTCATTTCGGTCGCGATGTGCTTGAGGCGCTCGGCGTTGAAGATTTCCTTCAGCGCCGGGGTGGGCTGTTCGGCGGCGGTCATGGGTGAGTCCGATTGAGTGGGCGGCTCAGGTTATCGGGGTACTGATGAATGCCTCAAGTGTTTCCGCTTGGGCGGTGAATTCGGCGATTCGCGGGAAGCGCTCAACTTCGACCTGATCCGGCACTACCAAATTGGTGAAGCTCCAGGCCACCGCCAGCGTAATCCCGTCCTGCGCAATCGAGGCGCCGTTGGTTAATGGCTGCTTTTGCAGTTCGCGTTCAAGTGATGAATAGGCGGCCGCCAATTGCCCTTCGACGCGTTCTACCCACGGCTGGAATTGAATTTCGGCCGGGCGCAGGCTGCGTTCGTAATAAAGCTGCACTGACTTCTCGCACGCCGCCAGCGCCAGCCCGGTCACGCGCAAGGCGCGCAGCCGTTGCTTGAGGTCGCCGGGCATCAGGCTTTTGCCGGGACCGGCGAGGGCTTCCAGATAATCGATGATCAGCGTTGAATCGATCAGCACTTCGCCATCATCCAACACCAGCGTCGGCGCCTTGACCACCGGGTTGATCTGCTGGAACTGCTCGAAGTGCCTGAACACCGACACCGATTGGTGCTCCAGGTCGATGCCCAAGTATTTGGCGCAAATGGCCACACGCCGTACATAAGGCGAATCCAGCATGCCGATCAGCTTCATTAATACATTCCTTCAGAGGACCATTGCGGGACGGACAACCTTAGCTCAGGTTGCGCGACCTGCAACAAGCGGGGGGCTTGTGCGGCCGTTTGTCTTCTATATACCGCCGTTCGATTGAATTTCTTGCTATAAACGCACTCCGATAACGGCGGCAACGGTTGCCATAGCGCACTTTGCACACCTTTTCGGACAAATTCGCTGACTTTTCAGTTGCTGGGGCCTCAAGTCGGCCTTAGACTGCCGCCCCTCGTAAATTGAGTGCCGGGTGGCGCTTGGAATAAATGGCGCCTTTGCGACGGACGACCGAGGTCCGCCGGAACGCTCCCTAATTCGCCTTAATGCACGTTTTTTTATAGAGATATCAATGACAAAGGACAAGTTGCTGGCCATGCCGGCGGATGACTACATGAATGCTGAGCAGCATGCTTTTTTCTCCGAGCTGCTGCAGAACATGAAAGTCGAAACCCATGAGCGCATCGAACAGAACCGCATCGCCATCGAGAGCCTGGACACCCCGGCCGATCCGGCAGACGCGGCTTCTGTCGAAGAAGAGCGCACCTGGCTGGTGAACGCGATCGATCGCGACCAGCGCATGCTGCCTCAGTTGGAACAGGCTCTGGAACGCATCAAAGAAGACAGCTTCGGCTGGTGCGACGACAGCGGCGAGGCCATTGGCCTGAAACGCCTGCTGATCAGCCCGACCACCAAGTACTGCATCGAAGCTCAAGAGCGTCACGAACAGATCGACAAGCACCAGCGTCAGGCCTGATTTCGTAGCGCCCCGCATCGCGGGCGAGCCTCACTCCAAAAGGAGCAAGGCTGGCCCGCGATGCTTTTTTTCGTCTGTAAAAAACCTCGCGCACCTCTGTTGATTAGCTGCAATACCCACGACTAATGGACCATAGATAATGGCCTTGTAGTGGCGTTAAATGCGCAGACAATAATCAGAAAGGCGTGGGGTGACGAAAATGACGAGAGACGGATCTCTGGCGGCGGCAACGCCTGCGCCAGTGCAATTGCCGAAAAACCGTTGGCTGACACCGACCCTGCAAAGTGTCGCCCTGATGCTTTTGTTGTGCGGCATGGCACTGGGTGGCTGGTCGCTATACCTTGGCTTGCCCTTGGCCGTGTTGATTATCTGGCTGCCGCGTCTGCGCTCCCGCGCTACGCCGGAAGACACCTGCGCGGACAACTCCAGCACCATCACCGCGTTGACCCGCGACCTTTCCTACACCACCAGCCACAACGCGCTATCCGCAGCAGGCGTGGCCTTTTCGGTCAAGCAACTGGCAGACAAACTGCAATCGCAACTCAGCGCGGCAGCGCAAATTGTCCGCAATGCCGAAGTGATGATTGCGACCGAGCAAGCCACCTCCAAACTCAGTCGCGAAGCCCTCGGTGCCGCGAGTGAGGCTCATCAAAGCGGCGCAGCAGGGCGCCAGGAGCTGATGGAGTCGATCGCCCGAATGCATCAACTCAGTCAGCGCGCCAGCAACAGTCGCGAGCTGATTGAGGCCCTCAGCCTGCGCAGTGACGATATCCAGCGGGTGACGCTGGTGATCCAGTCCATCGCCAGCCAGACCAACTTGCTGGCGTTGAACGCCGCTATCGAAGCCGCGCGGGCCGGTGAACACGGTCGCGGCTTCGCGGTGGTGGCCGATGAAGTGCGGGGCCTGGCGGCGCGAACTGCGGCGGCGACCGGTGAGGTCGGCGAGATGGTTGCCGATATCCAGCAACGCACCGCTCAGGTCGTCGAGCAGATCCGTCAACTCTCCAGCGACCTCGACAGCGGTGTCGAGCAAGTCGAGAACACCGGTCAGCACCTGGAAAACATTACTCGATTGGCCGCTGGCGTCGAGGACCAGGTCGGACAAATCGCCCGCGGCGCGGACACCAATCGCGAACAACTCGACAGCCTGTTCCATGCCATCGAACAGATGCGCAGCGATCTTGCAGTCAGTGATCAACAGACCCAGCGTCTGGCCCAGGCCGCTGTGCAAATGGAAGGTCAGGCCGAATCCATCAGTGAGCGCCTGGCCGAAGTCGGACTGGATGACTATCACCAACGGATTTATGACCTGGCCCGCGAGGGCGCGAGCCAGATTGCCGCGCGTTTTGAAGCGGATATCGACCAGGGACGTGTCAGCCTCGATGACCTGTTTGACCGAAATTACCAGGCGATCCCCAATACCAGCCCGTCCAGGTTTCAGACCCGCTTCGACCGCTACACCGATCAGGTCCTGCCGGCGATTCAGGAGCCGTTGTTACCGCGTCATGAAGGCCTGGTGTTTGCCATCGCCTGCACGCAGCAGGGCTATGTGCCAACCCATAACAAGTCCTTTAGCCTGCCGCTAACCGGCGACACGCAGGTCGATACACTGCAAAACCGCACCAAACGTAAATTTGCTGACCGCACGGGTATCCGCTGTGGCAGCCATCAACAACCCGTGTTGTTGCAGACATACACCCGCGACACGGGTGAACTGATGCACGACCTCTCGGTGCCGATCATCCTCAAGGGACGGCATTGGGGTGGTTTGCGGTTGGGTTACAAGCCACAGAGTCCTCGCTAGAGGCGGGCCATTGTTACGATTCTGGCAACGAAGCTGTGCAGGCTCGTTGCTGTTTCCTCGCGGATTAACTTATTAACATGCCTATATGGTTAGGTTGCTAATGAAATTCGAGAGGCCAGCATGCAAAGCAAAGTTAATGTCGCGGTGATGATTGGCAGTGGCGTACCCGCCAGTTTGCGCGCGATGGGGCAGAGCGTCTGTTGGGTTGTACTGCTCAACGGCGAGCGCCGGGGGACGGCGTTTGCCAGTCGCAATGAGGCCGAAGCGTGCAGGACTGCCTGGTTGGCGCAATTGAACGCCGCTTCACCAGGCAGCCTGCATTGAGTGTGTGGGTTAGTGAACCTGGTGCAGGCGCAGGTTCAGGTCGTCGACCACTCGTGCCCAATCGGCGTCTTCACGTAACTGTTCTTTCAGGAAACCGGCCTGCTGCGGGCTCCAGAACTCGGCATCGATCAGTTTTTTGTTGTCGGCCAAGGGGGAATGGCTGGCAATAAAATCATCGATGGCTTTCTGGTTGGAGTCCAGGCCCAGTTGGTCGAACAAGCCTTTCAAGTCGTGTGTGGGTGAATCCATGTTCATCTCCTGGTGGTTCGCGTCGAGTGCGAGATCTGAAGGGCGACTTCATTGCATCTGAGGAGGTCGCGCTTCAGGAGTTCGATGGATGTTCCAAAGCAGGAGTGAGCATAGACGGCAATTTCGATGATCAGGCTTTCAGTGCACCTGCATCGACTGCGGCTTTCAGGGCTTTAGCCGATTCCTGAGCGGCAATGGCGGCAACATCCGCCGTTTTGAACCAGCGATCCTTCTCGACCTGGTGATACGTCTCTGTGGTCAATTTCGGTTTGGCGCGCATGACAATCACTGCCTGGAATTCGCCGTCGATCTCTCTGGCTTCGCCCCGGATAATAAATTCGCCAATATCAAATTCCGTCACGTAGCAGCCTTCCCTTGGAAATATTTTGTTGTTTTGAGCGCCGTCCGACGTGGGAACGGGTTTCATGGGGCGGGCAGTATGGCAGTAGTTGCCCGCCGACGGCTGAGATTAGTCGGCGGTGTGACGAAACGTCTGTTGGATTGAGTTCAGCGGCGCCTCATACGCGTGACTCAAGTGAGCGGGCAAGTGCACAGGCTTCGTTGTGGTCACCGCGCAAACCTCTGACGCGGCCTGTGGCGGCTTCCTTGATATGGAAGAACGCGTTACCGGCCAAAACCACCTGAAACCTTGGCCAGGCGGGGTCTTCGGGGTGCAGTCGAGGTTGGTCGAACACCCCCTGAGGCGGTGACGAGGCGTTGTGGGTATAAGGCGCCTGGGCGGTTGCAAAATGAGTCATAGTGCACATATGAAGTCCTTTTCATTGTTTTGCCGACGTATGTACGTCGTTTTGGCTAGTCGCTGTCAGCATCGCTGCTCTAGAATTGCCATCACCGGTTGGCGAATGGAGTACATCTAAAGCAATTTTTTGCGGACGATATGTCAGAAAAGTGCTTTTCTTGAAGCGTTTTTTCCTTAAAGTTAGTCATCCTGTTTCCTCTGGCAGCAAGAAGGGTATTTTCCTTCAACCTCTGACGACGTTGAGGGAAGACGGCGCGAGTGATATTCCAGTACGCTCACGGACCTCGCGATGCACGAGCCCTCTGCCCGGATCAGGATTTCAACCCGGATTTTTTGCAAGACCATTGGTATGGCTGCTTTTTTCTGCTGTGCGCTTTTCCTGCGTGCGGTATCAATTTCAGATGTGGGGATGTTTCCTTGGCAGTAAGTAATCTCGATATGCATGCTTTGTTCGTGCTGGGTGATTTGCGCGCAAAGTTGGTTAAACAGTTTCAATCTCGTTTCGTCTACATCACCGAACAGAACGCCGAAGGCATTTACATTGCCGAGATCGACACCGAAGAAGCGCTGGTGGTGGACGACAAGCCGGGGCTCAAACTCAAGGTCGGCGATCATTTCAGCGCCTCTGTTCTGCCGAGTCGCGAAGGTGGCAAGCTGGACATCAAGTTCCGCGAAATCAAACTGACCGTCTATGGGTTGGGCGATTACGCGTTTGTCACCACCGCCGATGGTCAGGCGATTGTTTTCAAGGAAGGCCATAGCGTGGTGACGGTGTTCGCCGCCCACCAACAGTTGCAGGAAGGCCTGACCAAAACCCTGAAAGCCGTTACCGCCAAGGCCGCCAAGTGGCGCAAGGGCGAACTGGTGACCTTCAAGGCCAGCGAGTAATGACCCTGACCCGCGCCGATTTCCACGAACAGAACCAGGCCAGTGCACACACTGAAGCCCGGCGGCTGTTCGAGCAGAAGGCTGTTCTGCAGGGAGCCTGGCTGAATTGGGTGGCGTCAAAGATCTATACGCTGCGCCCGGCGGCGTACGCCAGCATGGTCAGAAGAGAGCTGTCACGCTTGCAGGACGCTGGCGAAAATTAATTCCCGCCCCTCGAAATCAGGATCCTCTACTACAGTCAATTGACTGAATATTTTGAGGCTTGCGGTCCTTTATCAGGCCATCCTGCTATTGCTGTGAACAGCACGAGGTGCAAAAGCATGAAAGGAATTCGACGGTTGCTGGCGGCGTCACTGGCCTGTTTCGGGTTGTTGACCTCAGCCGTTCCGGTGTACGCGGCCCAGGCCCCGATCCACTTCGCCGACCTGAATTGGGAAAGCGGCAGTCTGATCACGGATATCCTGCGGATCATTGTCGAGAAGGGTTACGGGCTGCCAACCGATACTTTGCCGGGAACCACGATTACCCTGGAAACCGCATTGGCCAACAATGACATTCAGGTCATTGGTGAGGAATGGGCCGGACGCAGCCCGGTCTGGGTCAAGGCTGAGGCCGAAGGCAAGGTCGCGAGCCTGGGCGATACGGTCAAGGGCGCGACCGAAGGCTGGTGGGTCCCGGAATATGTGATCAAGGGCGACCCGGCCAAAGGCATCAAGCCACTGGCGCCGGGGCTGCGCAGTGTCAGCGACCTGCCCAAATACAAAGACGTGTTCGCCGACCCGGAAACCCCGGGCAAGGGGCGCTTCCTCAACAGCCCGATCGGCTGGACGTCGGAAGTGGTTAACAAGCAGAAGCTCACCGCCTATGGCCTGAACGACAGCTATGTGAATTTTCGCAGCGGTTCCGGGGCGGCGCTGGACGCAGAAATCACGTCGTCGATTCATCGGGGTAAGCCGGTTCTGTTCTATTACTGGTCACCGACGCCCTTGCTCGGGCGCTTCAAGCTGATTCAGCTGGAAGAGCCACCCTTCGACGCTGAAGCCTGGAAAACCCTGACCGACTCCGACAATCCTGATCCCAAGCCAACGCGTTCGCTGCCCTCGAAGCTGTCCATCGGTGTGTCCACGCCGTTCCAAAAACAGTACCCGCAAATTACCGAGTTTTTCAGCAAGGTCGATTTGCCGATCGGTCCACTGAACAAGGCCCTCGCCGAGATGAGCGAAAAGCACACCCCGCCACGCCAGGCGGCGGAAGCGTTCATGAAGGCGCATCCGGAAATCTGGAAGGCGTGGGTGCCAAAGGAGGTGGCTGATAAGGTTTCCGCCGAATTGAAGTAACCCGGTTGCTCACACGATTGTATTTTTCCGAGTATCGCTGTCACCGCCCGGAGCACATTCGCTCCCACTGGATGGATGCCCGAATATGAGTCTGATGGTCGCGCAATGCATGGCTTCAATCTTTTTGATTATTAGTCTGCTTCACGTGTATTGGGCATCGGGCGGCAAGTGGGGCAGCGAGGCGGCGGTGCCGCGAGTGCCCGGGGACGGCGGCGCGCAATCAAGGCCGGTGTTCAAGCCGTCGGGTTGGGTGACGTTGTTGGTGGCGGTGGGGTTGCTGATGATCGCCATGCTGGTGTGTTTTCGAGTCGGGCTGTGTCTGCCTGTGGTGCATGATCGGTGGTTGCAATGGGTGATCAGTACCATCGCGATTCTGATGTTCGCCCGGGCGATTGGCGATTCGAACCTGGTGGGGTTCTTCAAAGAGGTCAAGGATTCGACGTTTGCCAGGCTCGACACTTGGGTGTATTCGCCGTTGTGTGTGGTGTTGGGGGCGGGGTTGTTGGCAGTGGCCTGGACCTGAGTTGTTGCTGAAATTGCTATCGCGAGCAGGCTCACTCCTACAGGGGATCGGTGTCATGGCGCAGATCACTGTAGGAGTGAGCCTGCTCGCGATGAGGCCCTTCCAGTCAACCCAAATCCCCGGATTCAGCTCCCGCTCTCACTCCGTCGACTGCTCACCTCAGCCGGCACATCATCCCCGGCCATGCGCTTGCGGAACAGCGCCGCCCGAGCCAGCAGCAAGGTGGTCACCGGCACGGTAATCGCCAACAGAATCGGAATCAGCCAGGCATGCAGCACCAGCCCCGATTTGAGCGCCGAAAAGTAAATGATCGACGCCAGTGCCACGCACCACGCACCCAGCGTCGAGGCCAGCGCCGGCGGGTGCATGCGCTGGAAGTAATCCTTCATCCGCACCAGGCCAATGGCGCCGATCAGCGCAAACAAGCTGCTGAGCAGCAGCAGAATCGTTACTGGAATCTCAACCCACAGCGACAGTTCGCCACTCATTCGATCACCTCGCCACGCAGCAGGAATTTCGCCAGGGCAAACGAGCCGACGAAGCCGAACAGGGCGATCAACAGCGCCGCCTCGAAATAGGTGTCACTGGCATAACGAATGCCCAGCGTCAGCATCATCAGCATCGCGATGATGTACAGGTAATCCAGCGCCAGTACCCGATCCTGGGCCGATGGCCCTTTGAACAGACGGATCAGGGTCAGGATCATCGCCACGGAAAACAGAAACAGGCTCAGCAGGATTGCGTTCGACAGCAATGCGCTCATTCGAAGATCTCCATCAAGGGGCGTTCATAGGTCGCCTTGAAGTGCTGGATGAACAGCGCTTCGTCATCCAGATCGAACACATGCAGCAACAGGATGCTGCGGTCCAGCGCCAGCTCCGACCAGACGGTGCCAGGGACCACGGTGCAGATTGCCGACAGCGCGGCGAGGCCGTTGGCATCGCGCAGGTCCAGCGGCACTTTGATGAAACGTGAGCGCGGCGGCCGGCGACCGGCATTGAGCACGCCCCAAGCCACGGCGAGGTTGGACACCACCACTTCTCGGCCGACCACCAAGAGCAAACGCAGGATCACCCCTGGGCGACGAATACGAATCGGCAGCGGTCGCAACCTGCGCATCATCAACGGTGCGCAGAAACCCAACAGGGCGCCAAGCAACAGGTTGCCCGGGCTCATTGACTGGTTCAGCACCAGCCACAATAGAAAGAGCGCCAGCGACAACCAGGGAGAAGGAAACAGGCGTTTCATGGTTGCACCTCCGCCATCGCCGCTTTGGCTTCCGGGCTTGGCACCGCGCGAGTGCCAAGCACAGCCATCACGTATTGCTGCGGATTGTTCAACGCGTCTGCGGCGGCCTGGGTGTAGCGCAGCAGCGGTTCGGCCTTGAACGTCAGCGCAATGCTCAGCCCGAGCAGAACGATGATCGGCACGCACTCAAAACGGCGCAGCAACGGCGATGGACGTTCTTGCGGGGTCCAGAAACGCTGGATACCCAGGCGCGAGAACGCGATCAGCGAGGCGAGCCCCGACAGAATCAACAGGGCCAGCAATCCCCACGCCGCGTTCGACACCGGTTCGCCTACACCATTGCCCAAGCCTAGCGGGTTAAGGAGGGCGCTGAGCAGGCTGAGTTTGCCGATAAATCCGGAGAGCGGTGGCATGCCGATAATCAACAACGCGCAGGCAATGAAGCTCAGGCCGAGGAAGGCCATGGTCCAGGGAATCACTTGGCCGACCACGGCTTTCTGATCGTCATCGAGGTTGGTGCCTTTGGGCGGCTGCACGGAGGGTGTCGGACGCGCAATCAGGTCAGCGTCATCGAACAGTGGTATTTCAATGACCGAACGGGAACGCTCGATCAACTCGGCCAGCAGGAACAACGCGCTCAACGCCAGGGTCGAGCTGACCAGATAGAACAGCGCCGCCGCGATCAGGTTCGGTTGGGCGAAGCCGATGGCTGACAATAGAATCCCGGCCGACACCAGAATGCTCAGGCTGGCCATGCGCTCCAGGCGTTGGGCCGCCAGAATCGCCAGCGCCGCGCAGACGATCGTCGCCATGCCGCCGTAGATCAGCCAGTCGCCGCCAAAGTATGCGGACGCCCCGGCCTGGCCAGAGAACAGCAGCGTCCACAAACGCAGCAAGGTGTAGACGCCCACTTTGGTCATGATCGCGAACATGGCCGCCACCGGTGCGCTGGCCGAGGAGTAGGCCGGCACCAGCCAGAAGTTCAGTGGCCACATCCCGGCCTTGGCCAGAAACGCCACCGCGAGAATCCCCGCGCCGGCATGCAGCAAGCCGCGATCAGCTTCGGGCACCAGCGGGATTTTCAGCGCCAGGTCGGCCATGTTCAGGGTGCCGGTGACCCCGTAAATCAGTGCCGCGCCAATCAGGAACAGCGACGACGCCAACAGGTTGATCGAGATGTAATGCAGCCCCGCCGACACGCGCGGCCGGCCGGAACCGTGCAGCATCAAACCGTAGGACGCCGCCAGCAGCACTTCGAAAAACACGAACAGGTTGAACAGGTCTGCGGTCAGGAACGCACCGTACAGCCCCATCAATTGAATCTGGAACAGCGCGTGGAAACTGGAACCGGCACCGTCCCAGCGGGCCATGGCAAACAGCAAGGCGCTGACGCCAATGATCCCGGTCAACACCAGCATCAAGGCTGACAGGCGATCGACCACCAGCACCAGGCCGAACGGCACTTGCCAGTTGCCCGGCAGGTACACGCCGATGGAGCCAGGGACGCCGGTGGTTTGTGTCCATTGCAGCAACAACACGGAAATCCCCAGACCGAGCAGGCTGGAGAACAGGTTGATTTTGGCCTTCAGCGGACGGTGTTTCTCGCCGAGCATCAACATGATGGCGGCGGTCAGCAGCGGTAGCAGAATCGGTGCGGCGATCAGGTGCGTCATCGCATTCATTCTTTAGGCTCCCGGCCATCGACATGGTCGGTCCCGGTCAAGCCCCGGGAAGCGAGCAGCACCACCAGAAACAGTGCGGTCATGGCGAAGCTGATCACGATGGCTGTCAGCACCAGGGCCTGCGGCAGTGGATCGGTGTAATGCAACAAGTCCTGCGGCACACCGTCCTTGATGATCGGCTCCCGGCCGATGAACAGGCTGCCCATGCTGAAAATGAACAGGTTGACGCCATAGGACAGCAGGCACAGGCCCATCACCACCTGAAAGGTCCGTGGCCGCAGGATCAGCCAGACGCCTGACGCAGCAAGAACGCCGATGGCGATTGCGATGACTTCTTCCATCAGACGGCTCCTTGCGTGGCGACGGGTTTTGGCTGGGCTGCGGTTTTGTGGCCGCGAACCGATTGGTGGGCGAGGGCGGTGAGGATCAACAGCGTCGAACCGACCACCACGGCATACACGCCGATGTCGAAAAACAGTGCGCTGGCGATGTGAATGTCACCCAGCACCGGCAGTGTGAAATGCCAGGTGTGGGTGGTCAGGAACGGATAACCGACCGCCATGGCCCCGAGCCCGGTGACCGTGGCAAATAGCAATCCGGTGCCCATCCAGCGCAGCGGTCGCAGGCTCATTTGCGCCTCGACCCACTGCGTGCCGGCGACCATGTATTGCAGGATGAACGCCACCGACATCACCAGCCCCGCGACAAACCCGCCGCCCGGTTGATTGTGCCCGCGCATGAACAAGTACAACGACACCACCAGTGCAATCGGCAACAACAGGCGCACCAGCACCGCCGGGACCATCATGAACCCCAGCGCGGTATCGCTGGCGTGGCGCGGGTTGACCAGATCGGTGACCACGTCCGGTGCCAGCAGGCGTTGCTGGGCCGGCAGTTGCAGGCTTTCTTTGGGAGGGCGGAAGCGTCGCAGCAGGGCGAATACGGTCAGGGCCACGGCCACCAACACGGTAATTTCACCGAGGGTATCGAAGCCGCGGAAGTCCACCAGCATCACGTTGACCACGTTGCTGCCGCCGCCTTCGGGCAGGGCACGACTGAGGTAGAACGAGGAAATGTCGTTGGGCGTCTGGCGTGTCAGCATCGCGTAGGCCAGCAAGGCCATGCCGCCACCGACCACGGTCGACAGCAGCAAGTCGCGGATACGCCGGATGCGTGCCTTGCGCAGGCTGCTTGGCAGTGGCGATACCTCTTCGATCCGCCGGGGCAGCCAGCGCAGGCCCAGCAGGATCAGCACCGTGGTCACCACTTCGACCGCCAGTTGCGTCAACGCCAGATCGGGCGCGGAAAACCAGACGAAGGTTACGCACGTCATCAGACCGCAGACGCTGACCATGGTCAGGGCCGCGAGCCGGTGATACTTGGCCTGCCACGCCGCGCCAAGGGCGCAGACAATCGCCAGCAACCACAGGGTCACGAACACGATCGAGCCCGGGATTTTAGGCCGGTCTCCCCAGCTCAGGCTGCTGTGGAGCATCGGGATCAACCCGGCCAACACGGCGGCGAGGACCACCAGGAACAATTGGGTTTGCAGGCGATGAGTGCTGATCCGTCCCACCAGACGACGGGCCAGGCGCATCGTGATTACCAAGCTGCGCTCGAACAGGCGCTTGCCGCTGAGCCGGCCAATAACCGGTGGATACTTGAAGCGCCCGCGCTTGAGCTGATTGCGCAACAGCAGATAGAGCACGATGCCGCCGGACATGGCGATCAGGCTCATGATCATCGGCGCGTTCAAGCCGTGCCAGATCGCCAGGCTGTATTCCGGAAGGGTGCCGCCCACCACCGGCAGGGCCGCGGCAGCCAATATGGAGCCGACCACTTGCGCCGGGAATATCCCGACGACCAGGCAGGTGAACACCAGCAACTCCACCGGCGCACGCATCCAGCGGGGTGGTTCGTGCGGGGTGTGTGGCAGGTCGGTGGCGGTCGGGCCGAAGAACACGTCGACGGTGAAGCGCAACGAATAGGCGACGCTGAACGTCCCGGCGATGGTTGCGACAATCGGCAGGCTCCACTCGACCCAGGCCGTGGCATTGATGAATACGGTTTCGGCAAAGAACATTTCTTTCGATAGAAAACCGTTGAGCAGCGGCACGCCGGCCATCGAGGCGCTGGCGACCATGGCCAGGGTAGCGGTGAACGGAATCAGTTTGATCAGGCCGCTGAGCTTTCGAATGTCGCGGGTGCCGCTTTCGTGGTCGATGATCCCGGCGGCCATGAACAGCGAAGCCTTGAAGGTCGCGTGGTTGAGAATGTGGAACACCGCTGCCACAGCCGCCAGCGGGCTGTTCAAGCCCAGCAGCAGGGTGATCAGGCCCAGATGGCTGATGGTCGAGTAGGCCAGCAAACCTTTGAGGTCGTTCTGGAACATCGCGCAATAAGCACCCAACAGCAGGGTGCAGGCGCCGGCTCCGCTGACGATGTAGAACCACTCTTCGCTGCCGGACAGCGAAGGCCAAAGCCGTGCCAGCAGAAACACCCCGGCCTTGACCATGGTCGCCGAGTGCAGATAGGCCGAGACGGGTGTCGGCGCCGCCATCGCGTGGGGCAACCAGAAGTGGAAAGGGAATTGCGCGCTTTTGCTCAAGGCGCCGATCAGGATCAGGGGTAACAGCAGCGGGTAGAGGGCGTGTGCGCGAATCAGATCGCCAGCGGCCAGGACCTTGTCCAGGTCGTAGCTGCCGACCACATGGCCGAGAAGCATGACCCCCGCCAACAGGCACAAGCCGCCCGCGCCGGTGACCATCAGCGCCATGTAGGCACCGCGTCGTGCGTCGCTGCGGTGGTGCCAGTAACCGATCAGCAGGAAGGAGAAGAGGCTGGTCAGCTCCCAGAAAAACACGACCTGGATCAGGTTGCCGGAAATCACCAGCCCGAGCATCGCGCCCATGAACGCCAGGAAAAACGCAAAAAAACGCGGCACCGGATCGTCCGGCGACATGTAGTAGCGTGCGTACAGCGAGACCAGTGTGCCGATGCCCAGCACCAGCATCGAGAACAGCCAGGCGAACCCGTCCAGGCGCAAGACGAAGTTCAGACCGAGGCTTGGCAGCCAGAAGAATTCTTCGCGGATCACGCCGCCATGGGCGATTTGCGGATACATAAGCGCGACCTGGACCGTGCCGATCAGTGCGATCAGGCCAGTCAGCAGGGGGGCAGTATTACGCGCGTTGTGCGGCAGAACGGCTGCCAGACAGCTGCCGATAAAAGGCAGAAGCAGTAGAACTATCAGGGACATAGGCTTCTAATCTGCGGAAGTTTGTGAAGCATCATACGTGCCACTCCCCAGAACGCCAAACGCCACGCTGTCGCAGAATCCTTCACGGTAGACGGTAAAAGGCTGATTCACATTGTTTCAAAGTGCCGGTTTAAACCCTTCCGGCCCCATCGCGAGCAGGCTCGCTCCCACATTTGGTCTTTGGTATACACATAATCTGAGTACATCGCGATCAACTGTGGGAGCGAGCCTGCTCGCGAAGGCGATCTACCATGCACCGCAGATATTACGGCCTAACCCTGTGTTTCCCGTTCCAACTCTTCCTGCGCCGCAGCACGCTTACCCTTGGTCTTCAACTCACTCACAATCACCGCCGCCACGATCAACCCCGCGCCAACCAGTGCAATCGCCGGCAGCCGCTCCCCGGCGATCCGCCCGACAATCCCGGCCCACACTGGCTCGCCGGCATAAATCAACGTCGCCCGCGTCGGTGAAACACTCTTCTGCGCCCAGTTCATCGCCACCTGAATCGCCGCACTCGCCGCGCCCAGGCCCAAGGCGCTGCACAACAGCAGCCAAGAGAAGTCCGGAATGCGTTCCTGAGTCGGCACCACCATCAAAAACGCCAACACCGACGTGGTAGCCAATTGCACCACCGTCACCCGACGCACATCGACCTGACCGGCATAGGTGCTGATCAGAATGATCTCCGCGGCAATCGCGATGGCGCTGATCAGCGTGGCGATTTCACCCGGACTGAAATTGAACGAAGCGCCGGAAGGCCCCGACAGCAACATCAACCCGGTAAACGCCAGCATGATCCCGATGCTCGGCATCAACCCCGGGCGTCGTCCCAGCACCAGCCATTGCAGTAACGGCACGAAAGGTACGTACAGCGCGGTGATAAACGCTGACTGGCTGCTGGGAATGCTCTGCAAGCCGACCGTCTGCAAACCATAACCGAGCATGATCGCCACACCGATAAAGGCCCCGGCCTTGAGTTCGAACAGGGTCAGTTCCCGCAGGTGGCGCCAGGAGAACAGCGCGACGAGGCTCGCGGCAGCGGCGAAGCGCAGGCCGACGAAAAACATCGGGCCGCTGACGGTCATCGCATGCTGCACCAACAAAAAGGTGCCGCCCCAGACCATGGTGATCAGCACTAGCACGCACTCGGCTTTGCTGAACCGTGAGAAACGGGGGGAAGAGTTCGCCGACGTCATGACCTTGCACGCTACCTGAGGGGGACGCACAATGCGCCGAATGTTGCGCAGTATACTGCCCAACCCTACCAAGTGAGCAATATAGTGCACAAAGATTCCACGCAACGGGCTTCGGTCCTCCAGCACGTTAGCCAAAACGTTCGGCGTTTGCGCCACGCCGCCGACATGAGCCAGACCGCGCTGGCCGAAAAGTCCGGAGTCAGCCGCCGGATGCTGGTGGCCATCGAGGCCGGCGAGAAGAACGTCAGCCTGACCACTCTCGACCGCGTGGCCGAAGCGCTGGAGGTGGCCTTCAGCGATCTGATCCAGGCCCCGGACGCCCGCGACCCGAGCCGCATCAACGAAGTGGCCTGGGCCGGAGTAATCCCCGGCAGCAAAGCCGTTTTACTGTCCAAGGCCACCGCGACTCGCGAGGTGGAACAATGGGAATGGTGCCTGCAACCGGGGGAAATTTACCCGTCGCAACCGGACGCCGAAGGCTGGAGCGAGCAGATCTACGTGTTTGAAGGCTGCCTGACCTTGATGCTGGGCGACACGCCGCAGCATATCGCTGCCGGTGAGTTCTTCATGTTCGCCAGCAACCAGCCCCATGCCTATCGCAACGATGGTCCCGTGGCGGCGCGGTTTGTGCGCAACGTGGTGATCTGACTGTTTACCGATCAACAGTGGATAGACACTTTGCCCTTCTAAAGCTTCAAGTCTTTCTTGGAAGATTCACCAACTTATTGAAATAACAGGAAATTATATTCAGGCACGACTCCTGCAAATGCCTCCGGAGCATTTACCAGAATCCCGGAGTCGGCCCATGACAACCCCAGCCCAACCCCCACGTATCTCCCGCGAAATTCGCCTCAACGCCTTCGACATGAACTGCGTCGGCCATCAGTCGCCGGGCTTGTGGGCGCACCCGCGCGATCGTTCGTGGCAGTACAAAGACCTCGAATACTGGACCGATCTGGCGAAAATCCTTGAACGCGGTAAGTTCGACGGCTTGTTCCTTGCTGATGTGCTGGGCATCTACGACGTCTACAACGGCAACGGTGAGGCGGCGATCCGTCAGGCCGCGCAAGTACCGGTCAACGATCCGCTGCAACTGATCCCGCCGATGGCACTGGTGACCGAGCATTTGGGGTTTGGCCTGACCGCCTCGCTATCGTTTGAACATCCGTATCCGTTCGCCCGACGCATGTCGACGCTGGATCACCTGACCAAGGGCCGCGCCGGCTGGAATATCGTCACTTCGTACCTGGAGAGTGGCGCAAAAAACATCGGCCAGAAAAACCAGACCGAACACGACGCCCGTTATGACTTCGCCGAGGAATACCTGGAGGTTTGTTACAAGCTCTGGGAAGGCAGTTGGGAAGAGGGCGCGATTCTGCGTGATCGCGAGCGGCGGATCTTCAGCGACCCGAGCAAAATTCACGAGATCCGCCACGTTGGCAAACACTTCCAGGTGCCGGGCATTCACCTGTGCGAACCTTCGCCGCAACGCACGCCGGTGCTTTATCAGGCCGGCGCATCGAGTCGGGGCAAGCAGTTTGCGGCCGAACATGCCGAATGCGTATTCGTCGCCGCGCCGTCGAAAGTGTTGCTGAAGAAAACCGTGGCCGACATTCGCCGACGTGCCGCCGAGGCCGGGCGCGATCCGAAGAAAATCCTGATCTTCAACCTGCAAACGGTAATCCTCGGTGAAACAGACGCGAAGGCCAAATCCAAGTTCGAGGAATACAAGACCTGGGTCAGTTACGAAGGGGCCATGGCGTTGATTTCCGGCTGGACCGGCATCGACTTCAGTCAGTTCAAACCCGATGAACCGCTCAAGCACGTGCACACCAATGCCATTCAATCGGCGGTAGAAGCGTTTTCCACGGCGGACCCGAACAAGGTCTGGACGCCCAACGAACTGGCGGACTGGGTGGGAATCGGCGGATTTGGGCCGTTGTTTGTCGGCGGTCCCGAGACAGTCGCCGATCTTCTGCAAGAGTGGGTGGAGGAGACCGACGTGGACGGTTTCAACCTGGCCTATGCGTTGACCCACGAAACCTTCATCGATGCCGTGGAATTGCTGGTGCCGGAGTTGCAGAAGCGCGGTGTGTACAAGACCGACTATGCGCCGGGAACCTTGCGCGAGAAGTTGTTTGGGGAAGGAGCGCGGTTGCCGGATATTCATCCGGGAGCGGGTTATCGGGATCTGGCGGCATTGCACCAGCAGGAGAAGAAAGTGGTGTCTGCCTAGACGCCTTCGCTACATTTGATCGCCTATCTCACAGAAAACGAGGTCACCTGTAGGAGCTGGCTTGCCAGCGAAGGCGGTGGATCAGTCGATATAAATGTTGACTGACATGCCGCTTTCGCTGGCAAGCCAGCTCCTACAGGGGGAGGTTTGTGTGCTGGTGAGCAACACATTAAGGTGGCATGCACAGCGTTCCATTCCGGTAAACATTGACCAATGAGCAGGGCATGAGCGAAATCCAAAGCGCGCAGACGATCGACGCCACCCGCCACGCAGACATTCTGATCATCGGCGGCGGCCTCAGTGGCGCGATGCTGGCGGCGCAATTGTTGCGTTTGCCTGGCCGTCGTTCGGTACTGGTGATTGAACCCCGTGCGGAGCTCGGTCGAGGCGAAGCCTATAGCGCAGTCGAGTTGGGCCATACGCTGAACGGCAACGCGGCGCGGATGAGCGTCGATCCAGACAACGCCGATGACCTGACGCAATGGTTGACTGGACACATCGCCACCGGTGGCTGGCCGGAATCGGCCGAACAACCTGTGCCGATCAGCGAATTGTTCCCGCCACGGGGCCTGTTTGGCGTGTACGTGCAGCAACGCCTGGCCGAAGCGCAAGCCGTCGGGGCACTGAATGGCTCCACGGTCGAGCATGTGCAGGCGGAAGTGATCGATCTGCAAACGGACGACGATTCAGTTCGGCTGACATTGAGTGACGGGCAACGCTTGCAGGGCGCTTTTGCCGTGCTGGCGACCGGGATGTTTCCCGCGGCGCGCACGCCACTGAAAGAGTCCAGCGGTTTGAACGCCGCAGCGCTGGATCCGTGGGATGTCGCCGCCATGCGCCAGCTTGATCCACAGTCGACGGTGCTGATCATCGGTTCCGGCCTGACCATGGTCGATGCCGTGGTGTCGCTGGAACAGGCCGGGCATCGCGGGCCGATCGAAGTGTTTTCCCGTCACGGATTGCTACCGCATGTGCGTCGGCAACCACCGGCCTGGGTAGATTTTCTGGCTGACGATCACAGCATTCGCGCGCCACGCCAGTTGGTGCGCGAGCTGCGACAACATTGTCGGGAGGCCATCGCCCAAGGCATCGACTGGCAAGCACCGCTCGATACCGTGCGTGCGCACATTGGCCGGTTGTGGAATCAGGCGACGGACCGGCAGCGTCGGCAGTTTGTGCGACATCTCCGGCCGTGGTGGGAAAGTCATCACCACCGCTCGCCACCCTTGAGTGCCGCCCTGGTGGAGCGGTTACACCGGGAAGGGCGCTTGCGGATTCAAGCGGCGTCGTTCAAAGGCCTTGAACCCGGGTCGCAGGACGGAGTCAGCATCCGCATTCGTCGTCGTGGCGAGGCCTGCACGTGTGTGGTGCGTGGCGCGGCGTTGATCAACTCCAGCGGCATCGAGTATGACTGGCGCCGGGTCGCCCGACCGCTGCCACAGCAACTGTTGGCGCGCGGATTGATCCGGCCGGGACCGTTGGCGCTGGGGATTGCAGCGGCTGTCGACGGTGCCGTACTGGACGCCGAAGGGCTGGTCGCCCGGCGCCTGTTCGCCATGGGGCCACCGTTGCGCGGCATGTGGTGGGAAAGCACGGCAGTCACCGACGTAGCCCTACAGGCTAAAGCCCTGGCGGCGCGACTTGTCGGGGATTGCGTTTAACAAAGAAAACCCCGGGTAGATCGGATCTACCCAGGGTTTTTTGTTCAAGCGGCGCAAAGCCGTTAATCAATACCGCTGATACTTCGAGCCGAATTCAGGGCGGTTTTCAGCGACGTACAGTGCGCTCGGCTGACTGTCTTTGTGATCGCTACCGACAGTGTTCACATTGAGTGTGGCCGGTTGGCTGACTTTAACGGCGGCGACAATCCGGGAGGTGGCCTGCGGCGCAGCGATAGCGGATGTAGCGCCAAGAACCGACAGGGCGAAACCAAGACCGATGAGGCTTTTCATGAGGTTGCTCCAGAGCGTGGGAAGAAGATGTCGCCACTCTAGTGCTGGAGCGTGGTGATGGAAAAACACCCTTGGGCATAGTCGTTATCGAGATCGTTGATCCGATGTCAGCGAGGTGTGCGGTCGACAAGGAGGCGCTGGCGGTTTTCCTATTCAGGCCTTGCCGCGCCTTTACCGGCTAACCCACAATCAGGTGCATCAGGATTGATTGCACAAACGTAACCTTGAAGTCCGCTCAGCTTTACGGCGCAACGATCGGCGTCACCGGTGATGGTTGCAAGAGCCGCTGCATCCTCTGGGTATAGTTCGGCTCGCTGGGCTCCATCATCCAGGCTGGGGGGGCTGGCGGTTGCAGGCAAGTGGCTGGACGAGCAACGCTGAACGCGGACTGACAACCGCTGATGAGAAGTGGCAAGATCAGCACTAAGACGAGCGGAATTTTGCTGTGCATCTTGTAACTCCTGATAGTGCCTTTTATCGAGCAATATAATCTCGTTGGCCTGTTCCTTATGCCGGTCCATCTGCGCCTGTAATTGTCGTGCAGCGACTCGGCTAATTTCGGCCATGGTGTCAGCGTGAACCCGCTGTAAGGATTCAATCTCGACGCCATATCGCCACCCCTGAATCATCCACGCGGTACTTGCCGCGATCACGGCTGCGATAACCAGAGGAATAGACTTCAGAATAAAAGCAATCACATGTGTACCTCTTGGGTGTTTTTACAATCTCACAGCTAGTGGTCGATAAAATGTACCGGTCAATAAATTCACTATATTGGGTCGGTTATCAAGCATCTAAGAGGCCACCCGCGGAAACATAGCGAGCGATTAGTTTTTCAACGGTTTGCTCATGCTGTCCATATCCTGCGCCCGGCAGGCTTGCCCAAATATTTGAACACTTGGCAATGGCTTCCGTTACTCTTCCTGCTTTGATGTCATTAAGTGCCCCTTGCTCACGAATTTGCTGGATAGCGACTCGGTCCTGATTTTCGGGTGTAAAACCACCGACAAGTTTAAGCGAGTCTTTGTAGGCATCCCAGTACCGCGACAGTAATTGATAGCGACCTGCTGCCGTGGATTTAATACCCAGCCTGGGTAAAGCGACTAGTCTTCGAGGATGGTCGACGTAACTAGTAAATAGCGCGCCGCCGACGATCACGTCGTAACCATGATTGCTGGAGCACTGTTTTCCATTGTCCGTCCCTTCTGACCATGCAAGCATGTCCAAAAAAGCAAGAATATTTAGTCCGCCAGCTTCTTTCTCATTGACGTGAGCCATTTTTTTTCTCCCTGTTATTTTCTATGTTGATTTTAATGTGCTGGGCTTCTATGTCTGAAATTAACTGGTCTAAGGTGTGTGCCGCTTTTAGTAAGTCAGGGGAGGGTATTCCAGTGGTGTGCTTTAGTACGGACTTAAGCTCCACGAGAGTGTCCAGGCCAGTCTGCATTCTCTGAAGTCTTTCCTCGCGTACTTCTTCATAGCGAGTTTTAGTGATTTTTGCTTCGGCATGAAAGATTAACGCGATACTCGATGCGATGATTGCGCAAGCCACTACTAAATAACCAAAAATAAACACTCCTCTATCACTTTGTCTCTTGATCATGATTAACTCTCGCCTTGCGAATGTAGAGCTTCTTTAGATTGGAATGTGCAATAGCAATGTCGACGCGCCTGCAATAATACTGCGCGAACGACAGTTGTCGTTTAAGCAAGGAATACTCTGTAGGGAGATCGCTTGACTTGAAAATCTACTTGTTCATGGTTTAACGTCGGGCTGGTATTGACATTAGCGCCGATGTTGGCGAGTGACAATATCAAGTCCAAATTCGGACTGTGCACGCAGTTTGAGGAATGGTGTCGTGGGGGCGGTCAGCGCTACTATTTTGCTCTTTTCGTGCTGCATCGCCATGCCCAAGGCTAGATGACTAGCTGTTGGCATGATTTTTTTGTGGGTGAAAATTTTAAGGGTTGTTAGTCCAGTATTTGCTATTTGCTATTTGCTATTTGCTATTAAATACTCATTAATTAGCGTGTCGGTGGCATATTTTAAATCTTGTCATGGCGCTATCCCCAAAGTACCGATAAGGCTCACCAGGAAAAACAGCGATAACCGGGACAGCAGCGTGTTCGGCGAATACAGGGAACACTTCATTGGGGTGCGCCGAGCAATTCCACAGGGTAAGAGAACACGTAGCCTTCACTGCGCACGGTCTTGATGTAGGTCGGCTCGCGTGAATCATCCAGCAGGCGCTGGCGCAATCGGCTTACCAGCAAATCGATGGAACGGTCGAACAGGTCGGAATCGCGGCCCTGGGTCAGGTTGAGCAATTGGTCACGGCTGAGCACGCGTTGCGGGTGATCGAGGAACACGCGCAGCAAGCGGTATTCCGCGCCACTGAGGGCGACCATGGTGCCGTCTTCATCCAGCAAGTGGCGAGCGGTGGTATCGAGGCGCCAGCGTCCGAAGCCGAGCAGCCGACCCGTTTCGGTGATCAGCAGGTTTGGCGGCAGCATCCGTGTGCGGCGCAATACCGCATTGATCCGCGCCAGCAGTTCGCGGGCGGCGAAGGGTTTGGTCAGGTAATCGTCGGCACCCATTTCCAGGCCGAGGATACGATCGGTTTCGTCATTGCGGGCGGTGAGCATCAGGATCGGTGTGGCTTTGTGTTTGCCTGCGCGTAATTCACGGCACAGCACCAGGCCGTCATCACCGGGCATCATCAGGTCCAGCACGATCAGGTCCACCTGATTGGTTTCCAGAAAATGGCGCATCTGCCGGCCGTCGGCAACCACAGTTGTGCGCAAGCCGTTTTTCTTCAGGTAATTGCCCACCAGCTCGCGAATCTCGCGATCGTCATCGACGATCAGGATGTGGTTCACATGCTCCATTGCTCAACCCTCTTGTTTTTCGCACGGTACGTATCACGGGGCGGTGCAGGGATTTGTATCGCACTGTATCAGGCGTTCTGTTTGACACCTTACGCCTTAATAACTCTGTTTTGACGACACATGGCAGATACTAGCGGGCGATTAAATGGCTTCCATCGAGGCAATGCGACTTGCCTCACATCCACCGCTAAAACCTCCGACAAATGACTTGTAGGGACATCACCATGAAGATGAATGTGTTGAGCCGTAAAACCGCATCACGCCGGCGCTTTATGGCGCCGACGATGCTCGCTTTCGCGCTGATGCAGTTTGGTGCCCTCGGCGCTGTCAATGCGCAAGCCGCCACCACGTCCGCAGAGCCGGCTGTGGCCAGTGCGGATTCGTATACCCCGTTCGGTCCGCTGAAGCACGTCAAGGCCGGTTTGCTGAATGTGGCTTACGCGCAGGTGGGGCCCGCCGATGGCCCCGTGGTGATTCTTCTGCATGGTTGGCCCTACGACATTCACAGTTACAGTGAAGTGGCGCCGCTGCTGGCGGCCAAGGGTTACCGGGTGTTGATTCCGTATGCACGGGGTTACGGCGACACGCATTTCCTGTCTGACAAGACCCTGCGCAACGGCCAACCCGCCGCGTTGGCCAGTGACGTCATCGACTTCATGGATGCGTTGAAGATCAAACAGGCTGTGCTCGGCGGCTACGACTGGGGCGCGCGTTCGGCGGACATCGTCTCGGCGCTGTGGCCGGAGCGGGTCAAGGCACTGGTGTCGGTGAGCGGCTACTTGATCGGCAATCAGGCCGCGGGGAAGAACCCGTTACCGCCCAAGGCCGAGTTGCAGTGGTGGTATCAGTTCTATTTTGCGACCGATCGCGGCCAGGCCGGTTACGAAAAAAACCGTCACGACTTCGCCAAGTTGATCTGGCAGCTGGCGTCCCCGAAATGGGCCTTTGACGACGCGACCTATGATCGCAGTGCGGCCGCCCTGGACAACCCGGACCATGTCGCTATCACGATCTTCAACTATCGCTGGCGGTTGGGCATGGTTCAGGGCGAGCCGCAATACGAAGCGTTGGAACAGCGGCTGGCCAAGGCACCTTCGATCACGGTGCCGACCATTACGATGGAAGGCGACGCCAACGGCGCACCGCACCCGGCGGCCGAGGATTACGCCAAGCGTTTTACTGGCAAGTATGAGTACCGACTGATCAATGGCGGCATCGGCCATAACCTGCCGCAGGAAGATCCACAGGCGTTTGCCAAAGCCGTGATCGACGCGGATCACCTTTAACCACACTGACAACTAATGTGGGAGCGAGCCTGCTCGCGATGAGGCCATGCCAGTCAACATTAATGTTGAATGACACACCGCTATCGCGAGCCGGCTCGCTCCCACAGGGATATACAGTGTTGGTCAGGTCGAGGTTACGCCACAACCTGATAACACGGCACATATGCCGCGCCACCGGGCAGTTTCATCCGGTGTTGGGCGACGAAGGCTTTGAGCAGTTGATCCAGCGGATGCATGATCGCCGCATCACCACGGATCTGGTAAGGCCCGTGCTGTTCGATCAGGCGGATGCCCTTGTCCTTGACGTTGCCGGCGACAATGCCGGAGAACGCGCGCCGCAGGTTGGCCGCCAGTTCATGGGCGGGGAGGGCCTGGCTCAGTTTCAGGTTGGCCATGTTTTCGTGGGTCGGGTCGAACGGGCGCTGGAAGCCTTCGTCGATCTTCAGCAGCCAGTTGAAGTGGAACGCGTCATTGCGCTCGCGGCGGAACTGTTTGACCGCTTTAAGCCCCTGAGTCATCTGCCGTGCGACTTCAGCCGGATCGTCGATGATGATCTCGTAATGTTTCTTCGCGGCATCGCCCAGCGTGGCGCCGACGAACGCGTCCAGTTGTTGCAGATACGGGGCGGCATGTTTTGGCCCGGTGAGGACGACCGGGAAGGGCAGGCCTTGGTTGTCCGGGTGCATCAGGATGCCGAGCAGGTACAGGAACTCTTCGGCCGTGCCCGCGCCGCCCGGGAAAATGATGATGCCGTGGCCGACGCGCACGAACGCTTCCAGACGTTTTTCGATGTCCGGCAAGATCACCAGCTCATTGACGATCGGGTTTGGCGCTTCGGCGGCGATGATGCCCGGTTCGGTCAAACCGAGGTAACGCCCGCCGTGGATACGCTGTTTGGCGTGGGCGATGGTCGCGCCTTTCATCGGGCCTTTCATCACGCCGGGGCCGCAACCGGTGCAGATGTCGAGGCTGCGCAGACCCAGTTCGTGGCCGACTTTCTTGGTGTATTTGTATTCTTCGGTGTTGATCGAGTGGCCGCCCCAGCAGACCACGATCTTCGGCTCGACACCGGGGCGCAGGGTGCGGGCGTTGCGCAGCAAGTGGAACACGTAGTCGCTGATGCCTTGGGAGGTACTCAGGTCGATGCGCTGGCTGTCGAGTTCGTTTTCGGTGTAGACGATGTCACGCAAGGCGCTGAACAGCATCTCACGCGTGCTGGCGATCATTTCGCCGTCGACGAAGGCGTCGGCCGGTGCGTTCAGCAGTTCCAGGCGTACGCCGCGATCTTGCTGGTGGATGCGGATTTCAAAATCTTTGTAGGCTTCAAGGATGGTTTTGGCGTTGTCGACATGGGCGCCAGTGTTGAGGATCGCCAGGGCGCATTGGCGGAAGATGTCGTAGGTGCTGCCGGAACCGGCTTCGCTCAGTTGTTGGACTTCGCGTTGAGAAAGGGTTTCCAGGCTGCCTTTAGGGCTGACCGAGGCGTTGATTACTTGTCGTTGGGTCATTCAATGATCCTTAAAACGATGTCACTCACCGAGCCGCGCGAATGGCATCCGAATAGAGTGTATCCATGGATGAAGATGGCACGAACTGCGCTGTACCGCCATGTCCCCCGTTTGACGATGAAAAGATGAAAAGGAGCGTCAGCATAGCTAAATCCCTCGCAGAGGCGATAATGCCTGGCCTTCTTTTTTGCTCATGCCCCAAGGAACCCTGCCGCGATGTTCGAAATCCAGCCGAAGAATGCCCAAGCCTATCGACAACAGACGCGCCGCAGTACGGTGATTATTGCCCTGATTTTCCTGGCGCTGGCGATGGTGCTGTCCACGGCGGCGGTGGCGTTATTCGGTGAGCCCGACGGCGACAACCTGCGGTTCAACGTCGGCGGTGTGTTTATCGCGGTGTTGCTGATGGTGGCGCTGATGCGCGGCAAGTTCTGGAACCAGCCATGGATGGCGCCCGCGGTGTACGGCTGGCGGCTCAAGCGCAGCTTGATGAGCATCACAAACATCATGCATCAGGTCACCGCAGCGGTTGAGACGGGTGATCCGGTGGCCATGAAGCTGCTGCGTTTTTACCACCTGGGCTTGAACCAGATGCACGAACTGGACGGCAACTCCAGCGACCACAGTCAATTGATCCGCGAGATGGATCAGCACAAGGCGCGGATGGATGCGCTGGGCATCGACACCGATCAGACCCGTCTGGATCCGGCCTGGCTTGAGGCGGTGAAACAGTCGTCGAAGTAAGACTTTAGGGCGGATTCCCCACACAATCCCGTCATGAAGCTAGCAAATCGCCTATCTTGTTGCTGGAACGGCATTCAAAGGGCGAACAGGAAAAGTTGCCCTGTCATAACGAATCAGGGAACGTTATGGGGCATTCGTCCATTAAAGATCCAACTGAAAGCGCCCGTACCACCGCGTCGTGGAAGACCGGCCAGCGTGCGTCGAGGCTCAAGGTCCGCTACGCGGTAGTTCTGCTCGTGGCTGTGTGCCTGTCGATGACGGCAATCGTGATTTGGCAAGCCTGGAATTCGCGCCAGTACCATCTGCATGACAAAGAAGTGGCGATGTCCAACCTGGCGCAGACCCTGGCGTCGCAAACGCAAGCGTCGATAAAACAGGCCGATACGCTGCTGTTTGCCCTCGTGGACCGCGTTGAAAACGATGGTGTCGGTGCGCAACAACTGCCCAGATTGCAACGGTTGCTCAGCGCTGAACGCAGCGAGCTGAAGCAACTGCATGGCTTGTTCGTCTTTGACGAAGCGGGGCGCTGGATCGCCAACTCCAATGGCGCCGAGGTACCTGGCGCGAACAATTCCGACCGTGAATATTTCATTTTTCATCGTGACCATCCCGACCGCGGCCCGCATATCGGTCAATCGATAAAAAGTCGTTCGAGTGGTGAATGGATCATGACCGTGTCACGCCGGATCAATCATCCGGATGGTCGATTTGCCGGTGTGGCGCTGGCAACGATCTATCTCAGTCATTTTCTTGAGCTTTACAACAGTATCGATATGGGCCGCAACGGGGTGATCAGCCTGTTTGCCGATGATGCCAGCATTGTTGTGCGGCGGCCGTTCAATGAGGCTGACATTGGCATCAGCGTGGCCAAGGCGCCGCTGTTTACTCAACTGTTGCCCAAAGGCGATTCCGGCACGGCCACCGTCAAGTCATATGTGGACGGTGTGGAACGGGTGGTGGGGTTTCGGCGGGTCAGCGGGTATCCGCTGATCATCTTTGCCGCGCTGGACAAGGAGGAAGTCCTGGTCGGCTGGCGCAAAGAGACGGCATTGAGCGCAGGTATCGTGGTTTCGCTACTGCTGTTTCTGGGCGGGCTTGGTTACCGCCTCATTCACGTCATGAAGCAGCAACAACACGTCCAGCGTGTGTTGCTCGATGGCCAGGAAAAACTCATCGAGGTCAATCGTAGCCTTGAATTGCTGGCCCTTGAGGATGCGTTGACCGGTCTGTCCAACCGGCGTCAGTTCGACGTGTTTATCCTCGCGGAAATGGGCCGCGCACGGCGCACGCTGACTGACCTTGCCATGCTGATGATCGATGTTGATCACTTCAAGAGCTTCAATGATCGTTATGGTCATGTGGCCGGCGATGAGTGTTTGCGCCGGATCAGCGCGATCATCAAGGACAACATCAAGCGCCCCGGCGACCTTGCCGCGCGTTATGGCGGCGAAGAGTTCTCGGTGGTGCTGCCTGGCACCGACTATGCGGGCGCTTTTCTGGTGGCCGAAAACATCCGCCACGCGGTACTGCGGGCGGACATTGCGCACTGCGAAAGTCCGGAGGGCAGGGTAACGGTCAGTATCGGTGTTTGCGCCTACAACCCGGCCTCGCAGGACCAACCCGATGATTTGGTCAGTGCGGCGGACAAGGCGCTGTATGTGGCCAAGACCAGCGGGCGCAACATGAGTGTCACTGCCAACTGAGTTCAGACAAACCGGTCGCTACCCTGAACCAGTTGGGTGCAGAGGTACGATTGCTTGAGTTTTTCCAGCCACCAGCCCAATGCACGACCGTCATGATCGCCGCGCCAGCCGGCATACAGAATGTTCGGTTCGCGCGGGTCGGCCATCTGTTTTTCGACCAGGGTGCCGTTTTTCAATAACGAGCCCACCCGGTGCCGGGGCAGCCAGCCGACGCCCAGCCCATCGCATTGAGCCAGGACTTTTGCGCGCATGGTCGGTACCGCGAGCACTGGTTGGCCGCCAGAGACGCCGTAGGTGCTGCCCTCCGTGACCCTTGAAGAATCGGCCACGACAATCGCTCGGTGCTGCGCCACCATCGCCCGTGAAATAGGCTCTTTGGCCTTGGCCAGTGGGTGTTTGGGAGACACTGCGAACACCCACTCCATTTCCCCCAATTGCATCCAGCGCAGGGTCGGGATCGCCGGCGGCTCGTTGGTGGCGCCGATGATCAAGTCCGCACGGCCTTCTCGCAGGGCTTCCCAAACGCCTTTGAGCACCTCCTGCGTGATGCGCAGCGGTACGCCGGATTCCAGCGCGTCGAATTCGTGGATCACTGGTATCAAGGCTTCGAATTCAAGCAATTCGTCGGTGACAATCCATAACCGGCTTTCCCAGCCGTTGGCCACTTGCTGGACTCGCTGGGTCAGCCGGGACACGTCCTGCATCAACCGCGCCGCTTCGTTCACCAGCAACTCGCCAGCCGGGGTGAGCTGCAAGCGGTAACGACGGCGATCGAAGAGCAACGCGTCGAAGCGCTCCTCCAGTTGCCGCGCAGCGTAGGACACGGTCGACGGCGCCTTGCCCAAGTGAGCGGCGGCCCGCGACAGGCTGCCGGTCTCGCGGATGGCCTGGAGCAGACTCAGGTCTTCAATCGACAACATGGACTCAATCCTCGGCGCTTGTTTCAGGCGGCCCGGCGCAATTTCCACAGCCTGATCAGCCGAAGATAGACCAGCACGTTGATAGCCAGCACTACGCTGCCCAGCGTCAACTGAATCGCGGGCGTCAGGCCAGCCGGGTAAATGACCGGCCACACGTAGTGTTCGATAAAGCCGCCCCCGTAGCCGTTTTGCCCGGCCGCCTGGCGCATGAGATTTTCCCACTGGGTCAGCGGGCAGGTCAGGTGCAAGACTTCAACCGTCACGCCCCACGCGGCGGCGGGCAGGTGCGCCCAGATCAGCGACCGCCATTTGAGCACCAGCAGCCCGCCGAACAGCACGAACAGAATGAACAACAGATGAAACAGCACCAGCCCGTCGGCGGCGATCCGGTAAAGCATGTCGCCTCCCTGACCTGTCATGCGAATCACTTCATGGTACTCGGGCGTCGGCGGCGGCTCTATGGGTTCCAGGAGTTCAACGAAAATCAGCAAACTCGGCGCGCATCCGGCCGTTGTGTTTGGCCCGATAGAGCAACTTGTCGACTTGCTCGATGAACTCCAGTGCGGTCGCTTGCAGCGGGGCGACGGTGGTGCCGACGCCCAGGCTCACGCTCAATAGCGGCGAAGCCGGCGAAAACTCATGAAGAATGTGTTGCTGGCGAATCAGGTGCAGGCATTTGCGAGCCACCAGCCGTGCGGACTCGGCATCGGTTTCCGGGAGCAGCCAGACGAATTCTTCGCCGCCGATCCGGGCAATGAAATCACGCGGTCGATTGGCTGCCAGCGACAACGTCTGGGCCACCTGACGCAGGCATTCGTCACCTTTGATGTGTCCATAGTGATCGTTGAATTGCTTGAAATAGTCGATGTCCATGATCAGCAACGAAAGCGGCAGGCCCGTGCGCTGGGCATTGCCCCATTCGCGCTCCATCACGGTGTCGAACATGCGCCGGTTGGCAATACCGGTGAGGCCGTCCTGGAAGGAATACTCTTCGAGTTGCTTCTGCAGCCGGCTCAAATGCTCTTCGGTTTTCTTGCGCTCGCTGATGTCGAACATGAAGCCCACCAGCGCTTCCACTTCACCGTCCTTGCGCACCACGTGCACCACGTCGCGAATCCACACGTAGTCGCCTTGTTGAGTCAGCGCCCGATAATCCGCCTCATGATCGACCCCTGCGCGCGATTGCGAGACGCAGAACTCCACCACGTAATCCCGATCGTCCGGGTGCATGCGCTCGACCCAGTCGTTGACCGTCGCCCAACTGTCTTGCTTCCAGCCCAACAGCGCTTCGATCTGCGGGCCTATGTAGCTGAACGTCATGGTGTTCCAGTCGATCCGCCAAGGAATTGCATTGGTTGACTCAAGCAGGGTTTTATAGACATCACTATCGGGTTCGACTGAGCTCATGCAGGGCCTGGCCTCAAGGAAAAATGCAGCGCCATCATGTTGCTACTATCGAGGCGAATCAAGCGCCCAGCCGATGAATGGAACAGCTTTGCTGTCTACGCTCTCAGCACTGGTGCGCAAGATTGTTCAAGCCTTCCGGCGCGACTGCTGGCAAAGTCTCGGGTCTTTCACTGGTTGTAGGGCGTTATGTCTAATTTACTCATGCCGCGCAGTGCCTTTCTGCGTGGCGCCGCGGCGATCATGCCGCTGTCCCTGGCCACCGCGCCATGGGGCTTGCTGGCCGGGTCCATGGCCATTGAGGCCAACCTCACGCCGCTGCAAGGGCAGGGGCTGTCGAGCATCGTGTTTGCCGGCGCCGCGCAGTTGGTCGCCATCGGCATGCTCAAGGGCGGTGCCGGGATCTTTTCGATTTTGCTGACTACCGTATTGCTGACGTCACAGCATTTGCTTTATGGCATGAGCATGCGGTCGGTGATTTCGCCGTTGCCGGGGCGTTGGCGGGTGGGGCTGGGCTTTTTGCTCACCGACGAACTGTTTGCCCTCACCAGTCAGCACGATAAACAGCAATTCAATCGCTGGTACGCGCTGGGGGTCGGGCTGACGTTTTATATCGCCTGGAACCTGTTCACCCTGGCAGGCATCGTGCTGGGCAGCAGCATTCCGGGATTGGAGCATTTGGGGCTGGACTTCTCCATCGCCGCCACCTTCATCGCGTTGATCACGCCGGTGGTGCGCAGCGTGCCCACCGTGGTGTGTGTCGCGGTGTCGCTGTTCTGCTCGGTGTTGTTCAGCTACTGGCAATGGGGTTCGGCGCTGGTGCTGTCCGGATTGGCGGGCATGACCGCGGGCTTTATCTGCAACAAACTCTACAGGGGGCGCGCAGCATGATGGTGTGGGCGGTGATTATCGGAATGGGCGTACTGGTATTTCTCAACCGCTACGTGTTTCTCGAACCCCGGTTGCCGGTGCGCCTGAGCAGCAATGCCCGGCAATTCCTCGGTTTCGCCGTACCGGGAATGTTGACCGCGATCTGCGGGCCGATTGTGTTCATGCCCGACAAACAGCTGAACTTGCAGTGGGACAACCCCTACCTGATCAGTTCGCTGGTGGCGGTGGGGCTGGTGCTTTACACCCGCAACACCTTGCTCAGCATGCTGTTGAGCATGGGTTTTTTCTTCTTGCTGCGCTGGTGGCTCTGAATCGAGCGCTCGAATTTGTTCTAAGCTTAATAAGTCCCTTCACAGGAAGAGAGGTGCGCATGGCCAATGATCCCAAACGTCCGGACCCGGATGAAGAGATGGATGAACCCACGGAAGAAGACATCGAACGTGAGAACCCTCCGCCCCAGACCTGGAAGCATGACGACAGTCGAGAGTTGTCGGAGCGTGATATAGAAATGCCATTAAAGCCCTGAGAGGGTAACGCATACAGAGAGCCCCGCTATCAAGCGGGGCTTTTCTTTGGGCGATTGTTAAGCTGCTACAGAATTTGCGTTATCGCAGAAATTGCTTAGCGGTCCACAATTTCTGCGTCAAATAAGCTTTTTTATCAATGCGCTACTCTGGTTTCTGACATTGCCGACGGCTTTGTCGACCCTGTACCACTCGAATATTTCGCTGGTTTCACCCTGTAAAAGCACTATCTGTTCGGCGCGTTCTTTTGGGGTGGCCGGGTCGAGCCATTCACGCGCCAGTTCCGCTGACAACACCACCGGCCTGCGGTCATGAATGTCTAGCATGCCGCCTGCGCTGTCCGCCGTGATGATGACAAAACCGTCGTCGCCGCGCGGCTCGTTGCCAGAACCGGGAAACTGGCCAATGGACGCGCAGTAACTCGGTGCGCCGTCCCGTCGGCGAATCAGCCATGGCACACGCGTCGAATCGCCTGCATCGACCCATTCAAACCAGTTGTCGATCGGCACAATCGCGCGGTGTGGCCAGATCGCCCGGAAGAACGGGCCATGAGCGACTTTCTCCACCCGCGCATTGATCGGCGCCGCGCGATCTTTCGCCCAGTCCGGGCGCCACCCCCAGCGCACCGGATCGGCGTGCAACCCGTCAGGCTCAAGGTGCAACAGGGCGAGTTGGGTGGTGGGTGCCGCGTTGTAGCGGGCCAGGGGTTCATCCCCGACGTGATTGATCATCGCATCGGGAATGCTCAGCACGGCGACAAAATCGTGAATGCCACGGTACTGCGACAGTCGTCCACACATCGGCTGACCCTGCGGTGGAAAGCTGTGACGGGAATGTTCAGCTTAGCTGCCAGCCAGCGGAAAACTGTTGGGCTTCATCCATGGCAGCGAGGCGAGCGGTTGCGATCTTCGCCCCATTCGTACCGTCCAGCACGGTGTAAAACCTAGATCAAAATCATCTTAGACAAGCAGGGGCTGTCGCTTGACAGGACCGTTTAAAGTCATATAACTTCAAATCGTATACTTTCTACCGAGTGGAGAAGCTGATGACACGTCTAAGAGTTCTTTTCGCATCTACCGCAGCAGCCCTAGGGCTTTCTTTGGCAATTTCTGCACCGGTACAGGCCGATACCTTGTCGAAAATTCGTGAGCGCGGAGTGCTTGTCTGTGGTGTGCATCCTGGCCTGGTCGGGTTTGGTGCGCCCAGCAGTACGGGTGATTGGCAGGGGTTTGATGCGGATTTCTGCAAAGCATTTGCGGCAGCGATTTTCGAGAAGCCCAAGGTCAAGTTTGTCCCGCTGTCCGATCAGGCACGTTTTACGGCGCTGCAGAATGGAGAAGTCGATGTCCTCTCCCGAAACAGCACCTGGACCCTGACGCGCGATACCACAATGGGCTTGCAATTTCCGGTAGTGGACTTCTTCGACGGGCAAGGCTTTTTGATCAACAAGAAGCTGGGCGTCACTAAAGCGTCAGAGCTCGATGGCGCTACGGTCTGTATCCAGCAGGGCACAACAAGCGAGTATGTGGTTCGCAACTTCTTCGACAAGCTGAAGATCAGTTTCAAGCCTGTGGTGATCGAAAGCGGGACTGAATTCTTCTCGGCATTCTTCGCAAGTCGCTGTGATGTGATCACCAGCGATGTGTCGCAGCTGGCGGTTATTCGGCTCAACTCGGGCAAACCTGAAAACTACGTCATCCTTCCTGATGTGATCTCGAAATCGCCAATGGGTCCCGTCGTCCGAGGCGATGACAAGCACTTTGCAGACATCGTCAAGTGGACCGTTTTTGCAACCTTTACTGCAGAAGAACTCGGTATCACCAAAGAAAACGTTAAACAAATGCTCACCAGTAACAACGAAGACATCCGGCGCCTTTTGGGTGTAACGCCAGGCGTGGGGGCGGGGCTGGGCCTCAAGGATGACTGGGTTATCAATGTCATCTCCGCTGTAGGCAACTACAAGGAAATCTTCGAGCGCAACGTAGGTGCAAATACTCCCTTGCAGATGAAGCGTGGACAGAACTCCCTGTGGTCGGACGGTGGTCTGCTATACGCCCCACTTTTCTGATCCGTGATGAGAATGGCTCAAACGCCACATAGATGGCGAATCAGAAACGAGAGGTGAAGGTCATGTCGGCAAGAGATGGCGCAGTTAAACACCAACACCGGGCAGTCACGATGTTGGTCCAGCTTGTAGTACTCACGGTAGTCGTGATTGCGGTTTGGTATTTCGGACACGTGATCAACGAGCGCCTTACACAGAAAGGGATCAATACCGGATTCGGCTTTTTGTGGACTCGCGCCGGCTTCGACCTCAGCGAAAGCATGATCGCTTTCAGCGGTGACAAGTCATATGCGTACGCCTTGCTCGCGGGGTTTTCGAACACGCTGAAAGTGGCGCTCTGCTCCATTGTGTTCTCCGTGCTGCTCGGGGTATTGGCGGCATTGGCTCAGTTGTCCAAATTCGGCCTGGCCAGGCGAATTGCCAAAGTGTATGTCTCGACGATCCGTAATACGCCGCTGCTGTTGCAGTTGTTCTTCTGGTTCGCTGTTTTTACTTACGGTTTACCGGTAGTTCGGGAGGCTCTGGAGCCGGTACCGGGTGTGTTCATCAGTAATCGCGGGATCAATTTCCCGTGGCCGAACCCCTTCGCATTGACGGCGATCGTCGCGATCTTTTGCACCGTCGTGGCGTTCATCTTGAGAAGCGTGAGGACCGGTGGCAGCACACTAAAGAATCCAGGAGCCTTGCTGATATTCCTCAGCCTGATTGCTGTTGTGAGCAGCGCCTACGCCCTGTGGTCCGGGCAAGTGACATTTGAATGGCCCACAGCAAGCAAGTTCTCAATCGGCGGCGGCGGGCACTTTTCGCCCGAGTTCATGAGTATGTTCATTGGGCTTTCTGTGTACACGGGCACTTATATAGCCGAAGCGATCCGTGGTGCCGTGCAGTCCATTGCTCAGGGACAGATTGCAGCAGGTTATGCACTGGGCCTGACGCACTTTGGTGTGCTGCGTTACATCGTGATGCCACAAGCCTTCCGGATCGCGATGCCGGCGGTGGTCAGTGAACTACTGAACCTGATGAAAAACAGTTCGCTCGGTGTTGCCGTGGGATATCCGGAATTGGTCTCGGCGGGAAATACCGCCATGAATCAAACCGGGCAGGCCATCGAGTTGATCAGCATTTTCATGCTGGTTTACGTGACGGTAAACATTATTACGACGCGGGTAATCGGTCTGTGGGAGAAACATTATGTCTGGTGATCTGAATAATGGTGCCCAAGTATCGATTGTCGCACCCTTGACGCTAATCAAGCGCCTGAAAGGCCTGGGCTCAGGTTTGCCAAGCCGGTTTGTGTTCGGCGCATTGTTTCTCTGGGGCGTCGTTTTGGTTGGCCCTGGTATCTTCAAATGGTTGTTGCTTGATGCAACCTTTAGCGGCGATGCCGCGTTATGCCACCAGAACGGCGGCGCCTGTTGGGCGTTCATCGGCACCAAGCTAAATCTCATTCTGTTCGGGGCCTATCCTCCCGAGTCGCTTTGGCGTCCGATCACCTTCATTGCCTTGATCGTCGGGGTTGCGCTCTGGTGTTTGTTTCGGGTCCGTCATCACACATTGGCCATCGTGCTGTGGGTGCTGGCCGCGTTGATTGGTTATCTATTGATGAGCGGTGGACTGTTCGGTCTTGAGTCAGTAGATCGTGCGCGTTGGGGTGGACTCCCCATCACCCTGCTGATCAGCATTGCCGGTCTGGTGTGCGCGTTCCCTTTGGGCGTGCTGCTGGCGCTGGGTTGTCGGTCGGAAATGCCGCTTATCTCTGTTCCGTGTCGGCTTTATGTCGATCTCATTCGCAGTGTTCCGGCGATCACTATTGTCTTCATGACCTTTGCGATCATTCCGTTGATACTTCCGGACGAGCTTATTTTCGACAAGCTTTTTCGGGCAGGTATTGGTCTCTCGTTATTTACCGCCGCTTACTTTTCCGAAGCCTTGCGCGGTGCCCTGCAAGCACTTTCAGTCGGTCAACGCCAAGCGTCGGCAAGTCTGGGGTTCGGGTACTGGGGCAGCCATGCCTACGTCATTTTGCCGCAAGTCATCGCCCAGTCGCTGCAACCGATTGCCAACATAGCCATCGCGTTCGTCAAGAACAGCTCACTGTTGATGATCATCGGACTTTTCGATTTGCTGGGGTCGGCAAGATCAAGCCTTTATGACGAAAACTGGCAAGGCTTCTATAAAGAGCTTTATCTGTTTGTCGGCGTTATCTACTTCGTTATCTGCATGTATATCCAACACTACGTCGCGTCGATTGAACGTGAACGTAGGGCCCGCCTGTATCAATAATGGATACCTCCATGAAAGAAATAATAGAAGTACCGTTTTTATCTGATGCGCTCAGACGTTTGAATACACCGACCTCGTTGCTGATTCGCTCGGGATCGATGCTCTATACCTGTGGTCTGCCGCCGCTCGATCCACTGACCGGCAATATTGTCCGGGGCACGATTGTTGAACAGACTCACGCGGTATTGCGGGTGATGAAAGTTGTTCTTGAGTCGGCGGGATCGTGCCTCGATAACGTTGTGAAAACCACGATCTTTGTCACGGACCCCTCGATGATGGATGAGGTGAATACCGTGTATCGCAAGTATTTCCCTGAAAATCCACCCGTCCGGTCTTTTGTTGCAGTCAAACCCTGGCCGTTTCCGTTTGATATTGAAATTGATGTAGTTGCCTGTCTTTAGAAATCGGTTGTGCTGGGTCGTATTTTGTAAGAAATAACAGCTCTCCTTGTAGCTATAAGTTACGCGCTTCGTTGTTTTAATGTTTATACCCATGAACTCGTATTGAGTCGTCTCGACGTTTTAGATTTTCTGTCTGGTGCTCTATAAAGGAATGTATTCGATGAAAAATGACATTGCCATATTGGATGCAATTCAAGTGGCCAAACTGATCGGTCGGATTGATGTGGTGTCCGTAATGCGTCGTATGTTCCTGGCGTTGGGACAGGAAAAGGCTGTGCAACCTCCACAACTGCGCAATCCGTTTCCCAACGGGCAAGGCAACTTTATCAGCTACCTTGGAACGCTTGCCGAGGAGCGGGTCTTTGGTGCAAAGCTCTCGCCCTATATCCCGCGTCCGGAAGGAGCCTTGGTGACAGCCTGGACGTTGATGATGTCGATGGATGACGGTCAACCTCGCTTGCTCTGTGATTCGGGGCAACTGACGGCTGAGCGAACAGCGGGCACGACAGCGCTCGCCATAGATTTACTTGCGCCCGTACATAGCAGCAAACTGGCCGTAGTAGGAGTGGGGCGGCTGGGGCAAGCGCATGTCCGGCATGTCTCGGCACTGCGCGAGTGGGGGGATATCAGGTTGTACTCACCCAACATTGACTCTCTACCAGTGTCCGAGCAGCAGGCACTACGAGACCTCGATCCGCGCGTCAGCATTCATACCGAACTCGCCAGTGCTGTCGATGATGCGGATGTCATCCTGCTGTGCACCTCGGCCGGTCAAACGGTGCTTGACCCTGCTGTGCTCAAAAAGCCAGCGCTGATCACGTCCATTTGCACCAATGCACCACTGGCGCACGAAGTACCACCTGAATCGCTGCTGAACATGAGTGTTTATTGCGATTACCGGGTGACGACGCCTGATAGTGCAGGGGAAATGCGCTTGGCAAAAGACCAGCATGGCTGGTTGCCCGAGAGTATCTACGGGGATTTGCCCGAACTTCTGACGGGCGTTGCCCGACTGCCCGATCCCGATCGTCATACATTCTTTCGCTCGATCGGATTGGGTTTGGAGGATATCGCCATTGCCAATGAGCTTTATCAGTTGCATATGAAGAACAACTGAGTAGAGGTTCAGAAGTCGTTCTACACATGTCAGCGTAATAATAAGCCGGGGGATGGAAACATCCTCCGGCTTTTTATTTGGCCAAGATTTGAGAACACCACCTGGCTATAGTTGAGGCATGATGATTGTTGTGATGGGGCCGCAGGTGAACTAATCGGGGACTGTCCCCGGTTTACGTTACTCGGGAAATCCGGGAGGGTACCATGGCAGCTGTTACCGATACGCTGAAGCTGTTTCTCTCCGGCGACGTCATGACTGCCCGCGGCATCGACGCAGTACTGCCGCATCCTGGCGATCCGCGGCTTTACGAAGCTTACGTCAAGAATGCCGGCGATTACGTCCGGCTGGCAGAACGAGTCAATGGCTCGATTCCCCGCCCAGTCGATTTCACCTATGTCTGGGGCGCTGCGCTGGATGAGTTCGAACTTCGCCAGCCACACGCACGCATCATCAATCTGGAAACTGCGGTGTCCCGCCGCGGACGACCGGAGCCAAAGGGCATCAATTACCGCATGAGTCCGGAGAACTTCCCGGCCATCAGCGCAGCCGGCATTGACTGCTGCGTGCTGGCCAACAACCATGTGCTGGACTGGGGGGCAGCCGGCTTGGCCGATACGCTAGATACCCTGGCGAGCAATGGTATGTGCAGCGCCGGCGCCGGGCACAACCGGCAATCTGCCGAAGCGCCCGCCGTGTTGCTGCAGCCTGGCGGGCGGCGCTTGCTGGTGTTTGGCCTCGGCGCACCCGACAGCGGCATTGCGTCGGACTGGGCCGCCACGGATAAGGGCGCGGGCGTCGCGCGGCTGGAGGACCTGTCGACGCAAAGCCTGCGCCATGTGGCCAAACGGATTCTAGA
Organism: Pseudomonas sp. GL-B-19; assembly: GCF_019956415.1. Lineage (GTDB taxonomy): Bacteria > Pseudomonadota > Gammaproteobacteria > Pseudomonadales > Pseudomonadaceae > Aquipseudomonas. The sequence goes on along the minus strand of NZ_JAHBDK010000010.1, from coordinate 64,836 downwards.
GGGCAAAAAACCGCGGGATCTGGTGGTCGCCTCCATTCACTGGGGCGGCAACTGGGGATTCGATATCCCGCGCGAGCAGCTCTGGTTCGCCCATGCCTTAATCGACGAGGCCGGAGTTGACGTGGTGCACGGGCATTCCTCGCACCACGTCAAAGGCATCGAGGTGTACCGCGAACGCCTGATTCTCTATGGCTGCGGTGACCTTCTGAACGATTACGAAGGCATCGAGGGCTACACAGCCTTTCGCGGCGACCTGGGGCTTCTATACTTTGCCTCGCTGGACCCGGGCGGGCACCTGCAGTCGCTGGACTTGGTACCCACCCGCCTGTGTCGCTTTCGCATCTGTCGCGCCGAAGGAGATGACCGTCAATGGCTGCACGACACCCTTTCTCGCGAGTGCGCACGCTTGGGCAGTAGTATCCAGCCGGGCGCGAATAATGCCTTTGAGTTGCATTGGTGAGCCCCCTTGGCGTCTCCGCGTGATCAATGTTGCAGGATTTTTGAGAGGAAGTCCTTGGCACGCGGAGAGCGTTCTTCGGGAGAGCCAAAGAATTCTTCTTTTTTACAGTCTTCAATGATTTTTCCCGCGTCCATGAAAATCACACGGTCACTGACCTTCCTGGCAAAGCCCATTTCGTGGGTGACGCACATCATGGTCATCCCCTCGTTTGCCAGCTTTATCATGACGTCTAGAACCTCTCCGACCATTTCCGGGTCCAGGGCCGAGGTAGGTTCGTCAAACAGCATCACGATCGGGTCCATCGATAATGCACGAGCAATTGCCACACGCTGTTGCTGGCCACCCGAGAGTTGTCCTGGAAACTTGTCTTTGTGGGCGCTCAGGCCAACACGATCGAGCATCTTCAAGCCACGTTTGAGCGCCTCGTCCTGGCCACGGCCCAGTACCTTCATTTGGGCAAGCGTCAGGTTTTGCGTCACGGACAAGTGTGGAAACAGCTCGAAGTGTTGAAACACCATACCGACCCGGCTGCGTAGCTTGGGTAGATTGGTTTTCGGGTCCGAAAGGCTGATACCGTCGACGACAATTTCGCCTTTCTGGAAGGGCTCCAGTGCGTTTACCGTTTTGATGAGCGTTGATTTTCCAGAGCCAGAAGGGCCGCACACGACGACGACTTCACTCTTTTGTATTGCGGTAGTGCACTCGCTCAGTACCTGAAAGTTACCGTACCACTTGGAAACATTTTTTATGTTGATCACGGTGGTTGTCCTGATGTGGTTACAGATGGCGCAAAAGGGCGAGGACCTGATCGCAAACGGCTTACCGGGTGTATCAGCCCCTTCCTACTGTAGAAAGTATACGATTTAAAATTCGCCAACAACAAAAAAACGATGAATGAGGCTCGCCTTCAGATGAATGGGGTAGGAGGCTGAGGTACTTCAGCACGGGTGGGCGATGCTGAGGAGTGTCGTCCTTGTTCGATTTCGTTTAATCGTATACGGTTGCAGATATGCTGTTTTTGTTGCTCGTATCTGCCAAACCCAGACACGCCTTTAAATCGCTCCTAGCCACTTAGTGTCATATGTCTAACCAATCACCACTGAAATACATTGCAGGTCTGATCCCGTTGGCCCGTGTGTCCGCGCCTCAGTTTGTTGCGGCCGTCATCAGGGAAGCCATCGTCACCGGCGCGCTTTCCGGTAGCGAGCCTCTGCGTCAGGACCTGATCGCTACCGAACTCAACACCAGCAAGGTGCCGGTTCGCGAAGCGTTACGCGAGCTTGAAGGGCAGGGGCTTGTCCAGTTCCTGCCAAATCGGGGCTTTATGGTGACGCAGCCCTCCTTGCATGAAATGAATGAGTGCTTTGAGTTACGGGCGGTTTTAGAGCCGCTGGCTGTTCGCCATTCGGTACCGCTCTCGACACCCGAGCAGCTTGATGCTGTCGAACGCATCATCGATGAGTTCGAGAAAGTTCACGATCCTATTTTGAGCAGTCAATGGAACCTCTCGCTTCATACGGCGCTTTATGCGCCTGCACGAATGAAGCATCTGGAAAATATGATCATCCGCGCGCACACCGTCGCGCAGCGATATACGCATATCTACATGCAGCTGCGCTCAGCAGGAATTGATAGCCAGGACGAGCATCGAGCGATCCTCGCGGCGTACCGGGCTAAAGATGTAGAGGCGGCGGTTGCTTTGATGACAAAGCATGTCAAGCAGGCGTCGGATGAGGCGGCTGAGTACTTGCGGGACCACTTTGAGTAAAGCTGATCGGGACTTTGACGACGGTTGAGTCAGTTTAAATAAGAAGGTGCCTGCGCACCTTCTTTTCCATGCCGCGATACAGGCACCGGTGAAGCTGATTGGTGTGTCGCGGCAGAATCCGGACACCATCGCCTTGCTCGGAGCTGGCGACTGCACCGATCATCGACCACTCGTTCCAGCAGGCCTTGGCGCAGTAAGCGAGGAGGGTGGGCGGCGGAACCAAACACTGTGTACCCTGATCCAACCTCGGCCCGCGAAACTGGCGGGCCGGCGAAGGATGAACGGGCGAAGGATTTTTGCCATTTGATGAGTTGACCGTCACGGTCTGATCCAAGGCAAAACATGAAACAGTTGTACAAAGTGTTCTGCGCACTCGCCATCGCCGTCGGGCTGGCAGGCTGCATCGCCGCACCCATCGAACTGACCCCGCAGACGGAACAACGTCTACAGGCGCAGGCACCGATTCGTTTTCTGCTGACCTACGACGACGGTCCCAGCGCTTCGAGTTTCTGGAACCCCACCGCGACCGTGCTCGACAGCCTGAAGGACAATCCTCTGCAGCCGAACATCAAAGCGGTGTTTTTCGTGCAGACCGGCGCGCCAAGGGCCGGCGACAGTGATATCGGGCGCGAGCTCATGCATCGCGAACATGCAGAAGGACAGGTGCTGGGATTTCACACGGCTACCCACTGGCACACCAATCATCGCTCGCTGAGCCCGCAAGAACTGGAACAGGCGCTGAGCAAAGGCAGTGCAGACATCGCGGCCATCACCGGTGCGCCGCCGACCCTGGTTCGTCCGCCATTCTGGAACTACGACAAACGCGTCTTCGCCGCTTATCAGCAGCACGGCATGCATGTATTGCTGACCGATTTAAGCGCCAATGACGGCAAAATCTGGGGCTTCAACGCCAGCCCCCGGCGTCGGTCTCATATGCTGCGCTCGATGTCTGAAGTGCGTGAGCGCATCGCGCTGGGTGAGTTGCCGACCGTGGATGGAGTGATTCCGGTGGTGGTGACCTTCCACGACCTCAATCGCTACACCGCCCGACACACCCGGGAATACCTGCAAATCCTGATCGACAGCGCCAAGGCCACCGGCGTGCCACTGGCGCAAAAACCGTTTTATGACGATCACGACGCCGTGCTGCGCGCGGCGATGGCGCGCACCGTCAAGGACAGTTCGCAGCCAGTAGAACTGCCGGGTTTCTGGAACTGGTTCTGGGACAAAAATTCCCATTAAAACCTCGCCTGCGGTTGCAGCTCTTCGATCACCTTCAAACAATGATTCAACCCCGGTGAGACATCGCCCACGCGCCGACTGAGAATGATCGGCGACGTGGCGTTGTCTTCCAGCAACGGGGTGAAGCCAATGTCGTCGCGGTGCAGCAGCTGCACCGAGGCCGGCACCAGCGTGACGCCGATCCCGGCCCCTACCAGACCGATTGCCGTTTGCAGTTCATTGGTCCATTGCGCCACGTGAATGCTCACGCCATAGGACTCGAACAGCGCAATCACATGGTCGGCATAGCTGGGGCGCGGATTGCCCGGGTACAGCACAAAGGGTTCTTTGGACAGTTGGCGAAGGCTGACCGGCCCGGCCAGCAGGGGATGGCCGGCGGGCAGGGCGGCGACCAGCCGGTCTTCGGTGAGCACCGTTTGAATGATGGCCGGGTCGTCGATGCGAATTCGCCCGAAACCGATATCGATACGTCCGGCCTTGAGTGCTTGCACTTGTTGCAGCGTGGTCATCTCCGACAGCCCCAACTCAAGCTCCAGAGGCTCGCCGCTGCGCAGACGGCGGATCAGTTCCGGCAGCACCCCGTAAAGGGTCGAAGGCGCAAAGCCGATGCCCAGCCAGGTCTTTTCCCCCAGGCCGATCCGCCGCGTGTTGTCGCAAACTTTGTTCAGTTGTTCGAGCAGGGCGGTGGAGTGCTCATGGAAAAACCGCCCAGCCTCCGTCAGCTTCAGCGGCCGGCCACGCTCCAGCAACAACACCCCGAGTTCGTCTTCCAGTTGCTGAATCTGCCGGCTAAGCGGCGGTTGAGCGATGTGCAGCAGTTCGGCGGCGCGGGTGAAATTCAGGGTTTGGGCCAACACCTGAAAATACCGCAGGTGACGCAGTTCCATGGGGCCTCCGGGTGTTTGTCGGTTGCATACCTTAAAGGTATCAAGTCAGACTAATTCTATATTGGCTTCCCGAAAAAAGCCGTACGAGAATCGGTTCCAGAACTTTAAGAACCTGACGGGTATCGACATGTGTGCAACAGCCATTGAATCGATCGAGACGATCATCGTCGATCTGCCGACCATCCGCCCGCACAAGCTGGCGATGCACACCATGCAGAATCAGACCCTGGTGATCATCCGTGTGCGCTGCGCCGATGGCATTGAAGGGATCGGTGAATCCACCACCATCGGTGGCCTGGCCTATGGCAACGAAAGCCCGGACAGCATCAAGACCAACATCGACAAGCACTTTGCGCCGCTGCTGATCGGCCAGGACAGCGGCAATGTGAATGCCGCCATGTTGCGTCTGGAACGCAGCATTCGCGGCAATACCTTTGCCAAATCCGGGATCGAAACCGCGTTGCTCGACGCCCAGGGCAAGCGCCTCGGCCTGCCGGTCAGCGAGTTGCTGGGCGGGCGTGTCCGTGATGCGTTGCCGGTGGCCTGGACCCTCGCTAGCGGCGACACTGAAAAGGACATCGCCGAAGCGGAAAAAATGCTCGACCTGCGCCGCCATCGAATCTTCAAGCTGAAAATCGGTGCCGGTGAAGTCAACCGCGACCTGGGCCACGTCATTGCGATCAAAAAAGCCCTGGGCGATCGCGCCAGCGTGCGGGTCGATGTCAATCAGGCCTGGGACGAAGCGGTCGCGTTGCGCGCTTGCCGGATCCTCGGCACCAACGGCATCGACCTGATCGAACAGCCGATCTCGCGCAACAACCGCGCCGGCATGGCGCGTCTGAATGCGATGAGCCCGGCGCCGATCATGGCCGACGAGTCCATCGAATGCGTGGAAGACGCCTTTAACCTGGCGCGCGAAGGGGCTGCGTCGGTGTTTGCCTTGAAGATCGCCAAGAACGGCGGCCCCCGCGCCGTGTTGCGCACTGCCGCGATTGCCGAAGCAGCCGGCATCGCCCTGTACGGCGGCACCATGCTGGAAGGCGGCCTCGGCACGATGGCCTCGGCGCATGCCTTTATCACCCTGAACAAACTGGCCTGGGACACCGAACTGTTCGGTCCCTTGCTGCTGACCGAAGACATTCTCAGCGAGCCGCTGGTTTATCGCGATTTCGAGTTGCATGTCCCGCAAACACCGGGCCTGGGCCTGAGTCTGGATGAAGAACGCCTGGCGTTTTTCCGTCGCGACAAAACATCCACTTCCGTTCATCAAGCCTGAGGAGAGATCATGCTATTCCACGTAAAAATGACCGTGAATCTACCGGTCGACATGAACCCCGAAGTCGCCGCCAAGCTGAAGGCTGACGAGAAAGCCCTGGCCCAGCGCCTGCAAGAGCAGGGCAAGTGGCGCCACCTGTGGCGCATCGCCGGGCACTATGCCAACTACAGCGTATTCGATGTCGACAGCGTTCAAGAACTGCATGACCTGCTGATGCAACTGCCGCTGTTTCCGTACATGGCGATCGAGATCGACGCGATGTGCCGGCATCCTTCTTCGATTCGCGACGATGACCGCTGAGCCCAGCCTGCTCAGTTCGCTACGCTAATAATTACAAGATGAGGAACCCAACAAAATGAACGTCAAGATCTCCCACACTGCCGAAGTCCAGAAGTTTCTCGAAGAGGCCAGCGGCCTGCACAACGATGCCGGCAATCCGCGGGCCAAGGCCCTGATCTACCGCATCCTGCGTGATTCGGTAAACATCATCGAAGACCTCGCCGTGACCCCGGAAGAGTTCTGGAGAGCCGTTAACTACCTTAACGTACTGGGCGCGCGTCAGGAGGCCGGGCTGATCGTCGCCGGGCTCGGTCTGGAGCATTACCTCGACCTGCTGATGGACGCCGAAGACGAACAAGCCGGTAAATCCGGCGGCACGCCACGCACCATCGAAGGCCCGCTGTACGTGGCCGGTGCGCCGTTGTCCGAAGGCGAAGCGCGTCTCGATGATGGTCTCGATCCGGGTGTGACGCTGTTCATGCAAGGGCGCGTGTTCAACACCGCCGGCGAACCCCTGGCCGGTGCCGTGGTAGATGTCTGGCACGCCAACACCGGTGGCACTTACTCGTACTTCGATACCACGCAATCGGAATTCAACCTGCGCCGCCGGATCGTCACCGATGCCGAAGGTCGCTATCGTTTCCGCAGCATCGTGCCGTCGGGTTATGGCTGCCCGCCGGACGGTCCGACCCAGCAACTGCTCGATCAACTGGGCCGTCACGGCCAACGCCCGGCTCACGTGCACTTCTTTATCTCGGCGCCGGATCATCGCCACCTGACGACCCAGATCAACCTCGATGGCGATCAATACCTGCACGACGATTTCGCCTACGCCACCCGTGATGAGTTGATCGCCAAAATCACTTTCAGCGACGATCAACAACGCGCAGCGGCGTATGGTGTCAGCGGCCGGTTTGCCGAAATCGAATTCGATTTCACCTTGCAGTCCACGGCGCAACCTGAAGAACAGCAGCGCCACGAACGGGTTCGTGCGCTGGAAGACTGATCGCACAATCCTGTGGGAGCGAGCCTGCTCGCGATAGCGGTTTAACATTCAACATCTATGTTGATTGGCACTCCGCTTTCGCGAGCAGGCTCGCTCCCACATGGGCTTCGGTCAACTGTCCGGAAATGTCTCAGGCGCCTGACGTGCTGTTCTAGAATGGACCGACGCAACTCATAACAACAATGAGAGTGACCCGATGATGCACGCGCAACTGTTGAGTCAGCGCAGCAGAGTATTCGACCATGCCGACCCTTATGCGGTATCGGGTTACGTCAATCAGCATGTCGGCAACCATTGCATCCTGATGCCCAAGGTCGGTCGCCCCTTGGCCAGCCTCGATCACCGCAAGTTCGCCAGCCTGGACCTGTGCCGCATCAGTTACGGCGCCAGCGTGCGGGTGACGTCGGGCGCACTCGACAGCATTTATCATCTGCAAGTGCTGCTGCGGGGCAACTGTCTGTCGCGTGGACGAGGTCAGGAGCATTACTTCGCGCCGGGTGAGTTGCTGCTGATCAACCCCGACGAACCGGTCGATCTGACCTATTCCGACGATTGCGAAAAATTCATCCTCAAAGTCCCCACCCGGCTGTTTGAATCCGTATGTGATGAACAGCGCTGGCGTTATCCGGGGCAGGGCGTGCGGTTCCTGGAGAACCGTTACCAGCTCGATGAACTGGAAGGTTTTGTCAGCTTGCTGGCGATGATTTGCCAGGAAGCCGAAGCCACCGAGCAGATCCCCCGCGTGCAGGAACACTACGCGCAGATTATCGTCAGCAAGATGCTCAGCCTGATGAAAACCAACGTTATCCGCAGTAGCCTGGGTTCGCCCACGTTCGAGGTGATTGCCGATTACATCGCACGCCACCTCAAGCAAGACATCGACGGTGAAGAACTGGCGCGCCAGGCGCGGATGAGTCTGCGTTCGTTGTATGGGTTGTTCGAGCGCAACGCGGGAATGTCACCGCAAAACTACATCCGGCAGAAGAAGCTCGAGCGCATCAACCTGTGCCTGAGCGACCCGACGTGCAACGTGCGCAACGTCACCGAAGTGGCCATGGATTATGGCTTCCTGCACCTTGGCCGGTTCTCCGACAGCTACCGCAAACAGTTCGGCGAACTGCCCTCCGACACCCTCAAACGCCGGCACTGACCCGCCACACATCCCTGTAGCAGCTGTCGAGCCTGCGAGGCTGCGTTCGAGTGCGTAGCGCTCGCCTGGGAACTACGCGGTCTGCCTGAAACTCCGTGCGAACCCATTTGCGAGCGCTACGCACTCGAACGCAGCCTCGCAGGCTCGACAGCTGCTACAGGTCCCACCCAGTCTGCAGTAAACGGATACAGGTCTGCACCCAACGGATAGTCCGCCTCATCCCCCCGTCCTAGCATGGCCCTGCCTGATAAAAACAATGGAGGCGGCGGCCATGTCCCTGCGACCCGAATACCTTCACTCCCTGCTTGAAGATGACAAAGACACCGGCGTCTACCGCTGCAAGCGCGAGATGTTCACCGACCCACGGTTGTTCGATCTGGAGATGAAACACATCTTCGAAGGCAACTGGCTGTACCTGGCCCACGAGAGCCAGATCCCCAACGTCAACGATTTCTACACCACCACCATGGGGCGCCAGTCGATCTTCATCGCGCGCAACAAGGAGGGTGTGCTCAACGCCTTCATCAACGCTTGCAGTCATCGCGGTGCGACGCTGTGCCGGCACAAGACCGGTAACAAAAGCTCCTACACTTGCCCGTTCCACGGCTGGACCTTCAACAACTCCGGCAAGTTGCTCAAGGTCAAGGATCCGGCAGCGGCCGGCTACCCGGCGAGCTTCAACTGCGAAGGCTCTCACGACCTGACCAAAGTCGCGCGGTTCGAGTCCTATCGCGGTTTCCTGTTTGGCAGCCTGAACGCCGACGTGGTGCCGCTGGTTGAGCATCTCGGCGAGTCCGCCAAGATCATCGACATGATCGTCGACCAGTCCGCCGATGGCCTGGAAGTGCTGCGCGGGTCTTCGAGCTACATCTACGAAGGCAACTGGAAACTCACCGCCGAAAACGGCGCCGATGGTTACCACGTAAGCTCCGTGCACTGGAATTACGCGGCTACGCAAAACCAGCGCAAACAACGTGATGCCGGCGACAGCAATCCGACCATGAGCGCCGGCACCTGGGCCAAGCAGGGCGGCGGTTTCTATTCCTTCGACAAGGGCCACATGCTGCTCTGGACGCGCTGGTCCAACCCCGAAGATCGCCCGCTGTATGAACGTCGCGACGAATTGGCCCGAGACTTTGGGCAGGCCCGCGCCGACTGGATGATCGAGAACTCACGCAACCTGTGCCTGTACCCGAACGTGTACCTGATGGACCAGTTCAGCTCGCAGATCCGCATCGCGCGGCCGATCTCAGTCAACCGCACGGAAATCACCATTTACTGCATCGCCCCCAAAGGCGAAAGCGACCACGCCCGTTCCAGCCGGATTCGCCAGTACGAGGATTTTTTCAACGTCAGCGGCATGGCCACCCCGGACGATCTGGAAGAGTTTCGCTCGTGCCAGACCAGCTATCAGGGCAGCGTCACCACCTGGAATGACATGTCCCGCGGGGCCGAGCACTGGGTCGAGGGCGCCGATGAGGCGGCTAAAGAAATCGACCTGCATCCGCTGCTCAGCGGTGTGCGCACCGAGGACGAAGGCCTGTTTGTGCTGCAACACAAGTATTGGCAGCAAGCCATGCTCAAGGCGTTGGCCGCTGAACAGCCCGAATTGATTGCCGTGGAGGCCGTGCAATGACCATCACCTATGAAGCCGTGCGCGACTTTCTTTACCGCGAAGCACGCTACCTCGACGACAAGCAATGGGACGAGTGGCTGGAACTGTACGCCGTCGATGCCTCGTTCTGGATGCCGTCCTGGGACGACAACGACGAGTTGACCGAAGACCCGCAGCGGGAAATCTCGCTGATCTGGTACGGCAACCGCACGGGCCTGGAAGACCGCATCTTCCGCATCAAGACCGAGCGCTCCAGCGCAAGCATTCCGGACACCCGGACCTCGCACAACCTCAGCAACATCGAGTTGCTCGAACAAGCGGATGGTCTGTGCAAGGTGCGCTTCAACTGGCACACCCTGAGCTTTCGCTACAAAACCGTCGACAGCTATTTCGGCAGCAGCTTCTACACCCTCGATGTGCGTGGTGAAAACCCGCTGATCAAGGCCAAGAAAGTGATCCTGAAGAACGATTACGTTCGCCAGGTCATTGATGTCTACCACTTGTGAGGCGGCCGTCATGACGCATTCCATTGCATTCAATTTTGAAGACGGTGTCACCCGGTTCATCGACGCCAATGTCGGCGAAACCGTGGCCGATGCTGCGTATCGCCAGGGCATCAACATCCCGCTGGATTGCCGCGACGGCGCGTGCGGCACCTGTAAATGCTTTGCCGAGGCCGGTCGTTATGATTTGGGCGAGGAGTACATCGAAGACGCGCTCAGCGCCGAAGAAGCCGAGCAGGGGTATGTCCTGACTTGTCAGATGCGCGCCCAGAGCGATTGCGTGGTGCGAGTGCCGGCGTCCTCCGACGTTTGCCGCACACGCCAGGCCAGTTACGACGCGACAATCAGTGCTGTGCGGCAGCTGTCCGACAGCACCATCGCGCTGTCGATCAAGGGCGAAGCGCTGAACACACTGGCGTTCCTGCCGGGGCAATACGTCAACCTCGGGGTTCCCGGTAGCGAGCAGACCCGCGCCTATTCGTTCAGCTCGTTGCAGCGCGACGGTGAGGTCAGTTTCCTGATCCGCAACGTGCCTGGCGGTCTGATGAGCAGTTTCCTGACCGGCATGGCCAAGGCGGGCGACCGCATGAACCTGGCCGGGCCGTTGGGCAGCTTCTATCTGCGCGACATTCGCCGTCCGTTGTTGCTGCTGGCCGGCGGCACGGGGTTGGCGCCGTTCACGGCAATGCTGGAAAAAATCGCCGAGCAGGGCAGCGAACATCCGCTGCATTTGATCTACGGCGTGACCAACGATTTTGATCTGGTGGAACTTGATCGGCTTGAAGCCTTCGCCGCACGCATCCCGAATTTCAGCTTCAGTGCCTGCGTGGCCAGCCCCGACAGTCAGCATCCGCTCAAGGGTTACGTGACTCAGCACATCGAACCCCGGCATTTGAACGAGGGCGACGTCGACGTCTACCTGTGCGGCCCGCCGCCGATGGTCGAGGCTGTCAGTCAGTTCATTCGCGAGCAAGGCGTGGCGCCTGCGAACTTTTACTACGAGAAATTTGCCGCCAGCGCGGCCTGAGTCGGGAGCGAGCCTGCTCGCGAAGAGAGCGGAACATTCAACGGTGATGTCGCCTGTCAGACCGCTTTCGCGAGCAGGCTCACTCCCACAGGTCAGTGTTTTTTACGAGGTGCACATGAACAGATTTCACGAAAAAGTCGCGCTGATTACCGGGGCGGCGCAAGGCATCGGGCGGCGGGTGGCCGAGCGCATGGCTGCTGAAGGTGCGCAGTTGATTCTGGTCGACCGCTCCGAGCATGTGTTCGAGCTGCAGCAACAATTGGGGCAGAGCAACCAGGTACTGGCCCTGACCGCCGATCTTGAGCAGTACAGCGAATGCAGCCGGGTAATGCGCGCCGCCGTCGAGCGTTTCGGGCGTCTCGACGTGTTGGTCAACAATGTCGGCGGCACGATCTGGGCCAAGCCATTTGAGCATTATGAAGCGCAACAGATCGAAGCCGAGGTCCGCCGTTCGCTGTTCCCGACGTTGTGGTGCTGTCATGCGGCGCTGCCGATCATGCTGGCGCAGGGGAGTGGCGCCATCGTTAACGTCTCGTCCATCGCCACGCGCAGTATCAATCGCGTGCCCTATGGCGCGGCGAAGGGTGGGGTGAATGCCCTGACGGCCTGCCTGGCCTTCGAAACCGCCGGCCGTGGCGTACGGGTCAATGCGACCGCACCCGGCGGCACCGAAGCGCCGCCTCGGGTCATTGCACGCAACGATGCCGAGCAAAGCGCGGAAGAAAAGGTCTGGTATCAGCAGATCGTCGAGCAGACGCTCGACAGCAGTTTGATGAGGCGCTATGGCACGCTGGATGAGCAGGCGGGCGCTATTCTGTTTCTGGCCAGCGACGAAGCGTCGTACATCACTGGCATGATCATGCCGGTCGGCGGTGGTGATCAGGGCTGACGCTCACTGAAAACAACCCATTAGTGGTTTGAGCCGAGACAGTTTAAAGGCGACGCAGAAACGCTTTGACTATCTGGCGCGTGGCGTCGCTCGTGCTCAGGTTGTCGACTGTTTCCAGTGGATGCCAGATGCAGTCGACGATTTCATTCAATGGTCGGGCCAGATAAAGGTTCGGCGCCCACGCTTCGTAGACGTGGTGGCGGGTGCCGCCCGATTCCAGTTCCATGAGGTACAGCAGGCTGTCGGCGCCAAGGCCCGTTTCTTCCTGAAGTTCACGTAGCGCTGCGCTCGCCGTGGTTTCGCCTGGCTCGACTTTGCCGCCGGGCAAGCTCCAGCGACACCTGGGTTTACGCACCAGGAGAACATGTCGGTCCAGTTCGCAAATGACCGTTGCACGTACTTTCATTTGTTACCTGACTAACGAATGCCATGAAAAAAACATCAATTAGCAATATTTGGGCCGTGGCCTCTGTTTCACGGGTTAGAGCAATGCGCTCAGCGAAAAGTGCAATTGAATGCTGGAATACTGGCGCGACGTCTGGTCGGCACTTGAGCAAAGCTGGGGTGTAAGGTAATCGGGTCAATCGTCGACTTCACTGCCAAAAAGGAGGTGACTATGAGCGTTCCGATGTTGAACAAAATGCACATGAACGGTTATGACGTACTCAGCGTAAACAATGGCCCCTGGCGGGTGTGCACCCAAGGTGATCGGTTGGGGGATTTCAGCAGCAGAGAGGAAGCACTGGCCTATGCCGCATCGCTTCCCGCCTATCGAACGAGGACGGCCCGCCCGTCAGGCCAGAAATCAACATGACAGCACATTTGAAGCCCCGGGATGCCGGGGCTTCTTCTTTGGATACCTGCAATAAGCGTGTGTACGGCTAGTGGGTCCAGCACGTCAGAATGGTCAGTAGCCTCCACCGGAGTGGGAAGGTTCCCTGGCCTCCTGTTGCGCTTGACTCCACTGTGCGCAGGTCATGAAGCTTTTGTGATCGACTTTACCGTTGCCATCGAAGCTGATGTTGTACGGCTGATGCTGCTGGCCTGCCTGCGTCAACGTGTAGTCAAAACAAGTGCCAGGTTCCACCGTGCGGTCCGTTATTGAGACAGGCTTCCCGCCAATCTGCTGCACCTGGTCCTTGCTCATCCCTGTCTCGACCCTGGCGACCAGCGGCTGGGCACCGTAAATGTGTTCCTCGGTGCTGCAGCCACCCGCCGCCAGCACGACCACCAGCGTGAACAGAGATTTGTTCATCGCAGTGCTCCCGTTAGTGAACTTTCGTTCGACTGATCACCTTGGCTTTCACTTCTTCGGCATAGCCCGCCAGTCGTCCTTCATCGCCCTGAAACAACTCGCACAACCTGAGAGCGGCTTGTGCATCCACATCATTGCCCGCCTGGCGTAACTGCTCTGCAAGGCGCAGCAACTCTACTGCCGACCATCTCAAATCCGACGCAACGCTTTGCAGGTCACGGCGAAGTTCGTTTTCATCTTCGTTAAGCCACATGACGACCTCCTGCAATTTCTTGCAAGGAAATAGTAGTTCTATTTGGTATGACACAACGTTTGTTCGTCTGATCCCTGAGCGATAGAAGGTGCTTCCATTGGTCGGAAAGATCAGTGTGAGTGACACCGCCCGATATCGTACGAAGGTCAATGAATGTCGTCAGGGCGAGGCCACCCCAAATGAGCAATACCGATGATTTCAAATTGCATGCCCATGAGTTGATCGCTGATCTGGATGCCGCGACTTCAGAGATGATGAAGCTGATTTCAGCTCATCAACTGAGTGGCTCAGAGTGGGAACGGGTCACGCAATGGCAGCATGAAGCGTATGAACGGTGGATGGCCTATCTGAACAAAAGAACCTATCCAGACCCTCCTGAAAACAATGCTCCATACTGAGTTGTGTTCAATAGATGGATGTCCGGACGGCGACGCGGTACATTTCGCGTTTTTACGGGATAAGGGTGCGTCATGCGGATGTTAATTGGGGGCGTAATGCTGGCCATGTTGGCAGGTTGTTCGTTGCCGGCGTCTGTGGTGCCGGGTGAGCCTAACGTCAGCAAATACAGCAACAAACCGCCGAAAGAACTGGCCGCATGCATTTTGCCAGAGTGGCAGAAAGAAGTTCCGAAGACGACTCAGGCCGGCATTTCCAATGGCTATCGAATCAACGCACCGAGCATCTTTACGGCGGACGAAATTCTGGACATCGTCAAATACAAGGACGGCAGCCGGGTTTCGCTGTATCAGGGGCCACCGTGGGCCAAGTCCGACGCGATGCGCAAGGCAGTCAAGGCGTGTTTGTAAGTTCATAGGGCGCGTAGCCGTCTTGTCAACTCGGTAATTTTTCCCGGCTGACGTCGATCAAGCCGCCTGTTTGCGCATGGCTTCGAACTGCATTGTGGTTTTGTTGATCGTGATCGTGATCGTGATCGTGATCGTGCCCGGATGTCGAACTTCTGCATGCATGAGCAAAAGGTAGATTTTTAATCAGTCATGCGCACGCGAGTTACTTATGTGTGTCGTGATCAGCGTTGCGCCGATCAGCGCCCGAAGGGTTGCCAAGGTTTATCAGCCGTCTTTCTACCAAAACGTTGTCGAGTGCCTGGCGCGCATCGGGGTCCAGTTGGTGTTCTCTCTCCTTGAGCTCCAACAGGATCGGGTTCGACCAGGCGCGATAGGTTTTTTCTGCGTCGCGAACGGACATCATTAATCTCTCCTTGATCAGTCGCCCACGCATAAGAGGGGGACATTTGATTGCGTAGAGACCCTAGTTGAGAAATCAGATTTTCGCCAACACATTGCACTGCAATGGTGCGTTCAGTTCGGAAGTGAGTGGGATGTCGGGCAACTATGAACTCAAGTTGCCCTGGGGGGGGCGCAGCTCGACCGGCGGCAGGTTAAAGTCAGTTGGTGACCAGCAGTTCCGGGCCGAGGTAGTTGTTGATTTGCTCGATATCGTCGTCGCCCAGACTGCCCACCGAGGACGCCAGACGCAGGTGCGACATCAAATAGCGCAACTTGGCCTCGAACAGATCGTGGCGCGCAACGAAGAGCAACTCTTCGGCATTGAGGACGTCCACGTTGGTGCTGGTGCCGCCCTCTTTGAAGCCTTTGCGTGTCGAAATCAGTGAGCGTTCGTTGGACTCTACGGCTCTCTCCAGCGCGTGAATACGTTTGGCGCCACTCTGTATGCCGCGAAACTCACGGGTGGTTCCGGAGATGACTTCCAGTCGTGTGGCGTCGAGTTCGTCCATGGCCTTATCGCTATTGGCACTGGCCTGGCGTGTCAGTGCGCTGACGCCGCCACCGCTGAACAGCGGGAAATTGACTTCCAGCCCGATTGAGCCGTAGTGGTTGCGTTGATTCAGTTCGGAGAGAGATTGGCTCTGGCCCGCGGTATAGCCGGCAATGAAATCCAGTGTTGGCCAGTGGCCGGCCTTGGCGCGCTTCACTTCTTCTTCGGCGAGGTCGCTGCTATAACGGCGCGCGTGGATCAGCGGGCTATCGGTCTGGGCTTTGACCAACCAGTCCTGCAGGTTGCTCGGCAGCAGCGGCGGTGTATCGAAGCTCGGACGTAAGGTCGTCAGCGATTCGGGGGTTTCACCGATATATTCCTCAAGTTTGCTGCGCGCGTTGACCAGGTTGTCCTGCGCTTCGATCAGTTCG
This sequence comes from Pseudomonas sp. GL-B-19, assembly GCF_019956415.1. Taxonomy (GTDB): domain Bacteria; phylum Pseudomonadota; class Gammaproteobacteria; order Pseudomonadales; family Pseudomonadaceae; genus Aquipseudomonas. Next base: position 49,058 of record NZ_JAHBDK010000010.1, on the reverse strand, counting down.
GCATCGGCGAGGTCGCGGCGAGCGACCGACTCGTCGATGTCGGTGATGGTGCCGGCCCCCAGCTCCATGCGTCGTTTCGCCGAGGCGAGTTGCTCGTCGAAGGCGCGCAGCTTGGATTTGGCCAGGACGATGGTTTCGCTGGCCAGGAGCACATCAAAATAGCTTTCGGCCAGACGCACCGCGGCGTCCTGCGTCTTGGCATCGAACACCGCGACGCTGTAGTCGGCACGCTGCTGACCCTGGCGGTACTCGGCCATCTTCTGTTTGTTGAACAGCGGCTGGCGCAGGCGCACGTTAGCGCCCTTGGAGGTGTAGTCCAGATCATTGTCAACGCCGTTCTGGCGTTGGGAGCCATTGACCTTGTTGTCGTAGGCCGAGGCATTGATCTGCGGTAGCAGGCCGGCCGTGCCGATGGCGCGGTTTTCCGAACCGGCCTCTTTTTCATGCACGGCGGCGCGGTAGATAGGGCCCTGGAACTGCAACAGGTCCCAGGCTTGCTTGAGGTCCATGGCGCTGGCCGGTAAAGCCAGCCCTAGCAGGCAGAGGAACAGGCAATGACGTCCCATTGATTTCATTGTTCCTTGAATGAGCTGTCCACACGGTCGAGCATTGGTTTAAGAAGATAGCTCATCATGTTGCGTTCGCCAGTCTTGATGGTGACGGTAGCGGGCATCCCGGGGCGAATGTGATTGGTTCCCAGCAGGCCCATGCCATCGGGCGTGACTTCCACCTGGGCCAGATAGAACGGCTCCTTGCTTGCCTCGTCGAGCAGGCGGTCAGCGGAGATGGTCTTCACGCGGCCGGGGATGTTGGGCGTCCGGGCATGGTTGAAGGCCGGGAAGGCAATGTCCACGGCCAGGCCGGGGACCATCTTGTCGATGGCCTGCACGGGGATCATCGCGTCGACCTGCAGCGGCTCGTTGAGCGGAACGATGTCCATGATCTTGAATCCGGGTTGAATGATCCCGCCGACGGTGGCAATGCTCAGGGCCTGGACCATGCCATCGATCGGCGATCGAATCACGGTATGGGTCACTTCATAGTCCAGCGCGCGCAAGCGGTCGGCCAGGGTGGTGTTTTCCTTGGCGGTGTCGGTCAGTTGCGATTCGACTTCCTTCAGGTAATCGTGCTGGCGCTGCAGGATGCGCAGTTTGATTTCGGTGGTCTGGCTGCGCACGCGAGCGATGTTGTTGAGGTTCTCGGCCTGACCGGCGGCGAGGTCGGCATTGCTGCGTTCCAGCTCAAGCAGGCGGTTGCGCGGCACATAGCCTTCGGCCGCCAGCACGCGGGTGCCTTGTAGTTCCTGGTTGAGGAAGTTGATCTGCGAGCCGCGGGCGCTATAGACCTGCTGCAGGCCCTTGAGCTGCACCGCCGACGCCGCCAGGTTTTCCTCCAGGATGCTGATTTCGCCAGCGAGACCGGCGCGCCGGGTGTCCAGCAGGCGCTGTTGCAGATCCATGGCGGCCATCAGGCGCTGGTCACCCCTGAAGCGCTTGAGCAACTCGGGATCGAAGTTCACCACGGCGCGGTTGTCACGTTCCGCTTCCAGGCGGTTTTCCACCGTCTTGCTGACGATGTACTGGGCGCTGACCGCACCTTGTTCGGCAAGGGCACGCAAGGAGTCGAGGCGCACCACTTCCTGACCTTTTGCCACGACATCGCCTTCTTGAACGAGAATCGCCTCCACGGTCCCCCCGCTGAGATGCTGCACGGCTTTGCTTTTGCTGGTGACTTTGACCGTGGCTGTGGCTACCACGCCGGCATCCAGCGGCGCCAGCCAGGACCACAGGAGGAAACCGCCGAAGCCGGCGATCACCAGCCAAATGCCCCAGCGCGCGGGTCTATGGATGTTCAGATCCACCACGTTCTTGGGATCGATATGAATCATCTCGGTGTGTTGGCTCATTTGCATGATCGATCACTCCCGTGATTTGACGGAGGCCAGCGGAGTTGACACGCCTGCAGGCATTACAGCGGCCTTGCGCAGCGCTGCGAATACTTCGTCGCGCGTGCCGAGCATCTGCACGGCGCCGTCACGCAGCATCAGCACCTGATCGACGGCGCAGAGCACGTTGGGACGATGGGAAATCAGAATGACGGTGGCGCCACGCTCCTTGAGTTTGGCCAGCGCATCGACCAGGGCCTTTTCGCCGACGTCGTCGAGGTTGGCGTTCGGCTCATCCAGCACGATCAGATTGGGTTCGCCATACAGCGCGCGGGCCAAGGCGATGCGTTGCTTCTGACCACCGGAAAGCGGGCTGCCATCGGTGCTCAGGCGAGTGTCATAACCCTGAGGAAAACGCAGGATCATCTCGTGCACTCCAGTGGTCTTGGCGGCGCGGATGACCGCTTCGCTGTCCACTTCGCCAAAGCGCGCAATGTTGTCGGCGATGCTGCCCTCGAACAGCTCCACGTCCTGGGGCAGGTAGCCGAGCCAGGGGCCAAGTTCGCCCTTGTTCCAATTGAATATGTCCGCGCCGTCCAGGCGCACCTTGCCGGCCTGTGCCGGCCAGACGCCAACCAGCAGGCGGGCGAGGGTGGATTTGCCCGAGGCGGATGGACCGATAACGCCAAGGCTTTCGCCGGGTACAAGGCTGAAGCTCACTCCGCGCAGAATGGTGTTGTTGGTTCCGGGGGAACCGGCATACACATTCTCCACCGCCAGCATGCCCAACGGCCGCTGCAGCGACATGCTCGGTGGCCGGCGCGGATAATCGCTCAGCATTTCGTTGAGCCGGCCCCAGGCCGACCGGCAGCCGAGCAGTTGTTTCCACGACGCGATGACTTGTTCCACCGGGCCCAGCGCGCGGCCGGTGAGGATTGAGCAGGCAATCATCATCCCTGGGGTGATCTTGCCTTCGATCGCCAGCAGCGCGCCGGCGCCGAGGATCAGCGACTGCAAAGTGATACGCACGAAGCGTCCGGTGCTGCTGATCATGGCGGCGCGGTCGGAGGCCAGGGTCTGCATTTCCAGAATGCGCAAATGGCTTTGGTACCAGCGCTTGCCGATCGACGGCAGCATGCCCATGGCCTCGATGACCTCGGCGTTGCGCAGGTTGTTGTTGGCGTAGCTGGAGGAGGAGAGTGCGGCCTGATTGGCTTCGGCCAACGGCTTCTGCGTTGCCTTCTCGGTCAGATAAGCCAGGCCCACCAGAATCAGCGAGCCGATCAGCGTGAGCAGTCCGAGCAGCGGGTGGATCAGATAGGCGACTAACAGGTAGATCGGTGTCCACGGCGCATCGAAGAAAGCGAACAGGCTATTGCCGGTGAGGAACTGACGAACCTGCGCGAGATCTTGCAGGGCCTGGGCCGGATTACCTCCGGCGCGGCTCAGGTTGCGCTCGAATGCAGCGGTGAAGATGCGCCGGTTGAGGTCCATGTCGAGGTTGTTGCCGACCCGGATCAGCATGCGAGTGCGGACCATTTCCAGCGTGGACATCAACATAAACAGGCCTATTACCAAAACGGTCAACATCGTCAGCGTCGTGACGTTGCGACTGACCAAGGCCCGATCATAGACCTGCAGCATGTACACGGCTGGCGTCAACATCATGACGTTGATGACGCCACTGAACCCTGCCAGCGCGTAAAAGCTGTGGCGCAGGCGAAAGAGCGAGTCGGCCAGTTCGGAGCGGGTGCTCGACTGCTTGTGCATATGGATCTCCCCTTCGAAATGCCGGTTCCAACCAGCTCAACAGCTAACGGTAGATGTGGTTTTGTAGGCCGCTGGCCGACTCGCAGGCGGGTCGCTCTATTGGCGATTCTTGCGAAATCGCTGCGTTGCTCCCTTATGCAGAAGCGTAGGTGGCGGTGAAACAGTTAGAAATAACATTTCGCTCTATACCTGCACTCAACTGCCTATATATCTTTTAAAAAACAGCTAGTTGCGAGGCATGACACCAGTCGTCTGTTTTATCGACGTAATATTGACAAAAATTTGCTATGGAACTTTAGTCTTATGTTATCGGGGGACCCGCCCGCCTGAAACTTGCCATCGCTTTGGCAACGCAAGGCGCGATGATTCTCCTGAGAGGAGCAGAATCATGTCGTTCATTTCGTGCTTTTTCAGAGGGAAAGGGCTGTCCAGGACGTTCGCCTTCACTTCCAGATTCCATGGCCCACCCAAGGCTCGAATCCGCTCTGCCTGATCGCCCGGCGAGCAATTCATTTCGCGAATTCCAGGCGCGTATCCCGGGTCTCGGGTAACGCCAGAGCTCTCGCAAAAAAACATAACCAACAAACTGCGCAAGCCAGCACTTGACTGGGCGCGGGAGGGTTTTCTCGTCCCGTGCCTTTACCCAGACAGATCGAGGGCAATCCAAAATGGCCAATTTCAACAAGTCGGACCTGGAGTTCATTCTCCAGCAGATTTTCATCGCGGAAGCAGACTCGGCCGGTCAGTCGCTTGTCGACCTCATACCGAGCCCGGAATTTGCTTTCGGTCTGCGTACGGTCGACGGGACGTTTAACAACCTGAGACTGGGTCAGAGCGAGTTCGGCGCAGCCGACAACATTTTCCCGCGCATGACCACTCCAGTCTTCCGCCCGGCTGAGGCGGGCACCTCTTACACCCAGACCAGCGGCCTGGTGATCGACTCGCAGCCACGCACCATCAGCAACCTGATCGTCAACGATACCGCCACCAACCCGGCGGCGGTCGCGGCCACGTTCGATCCCGGTCTGGATGGCATCCTCGGCACGGTTGACGATGTCTTGAAGGCCGGTGCGCAGGTCGTTACTGGAACCCGTACCGACGGCACGACTTTCCAGACCTTTTTCATTCCTAACGTGGCGCCGGACGCGGGCCTGTCCGCGCCGTTCAACTCGTGGATGACCTTCTTCGGTCAGTTCTTCGACCACGGCCTCGACTTGGTGACCAAGGGCGGTAGCGGCACGGTGTTCATCCCGCTGCAGCCGGACGATCCGTTGTTTGTTCCGGGTAGCCCGACCAACTTCATGGTGTTGACGCGGGCCACCAACCTGCCCGGGCCCGATGGCATCCTTGGCACCGCCGACGACATCCACGAGGCTTCAAACACCACCACGCCGTTCGTCGACCAGAACCAGACCTACAGCTCGCATCCCTCGCACCAGGTGTTCCTGCGCGCCTATGAATTGAATGCCGCCGGCAAGCCGGTGGCGACCGGCGAACTGATCACCAATCGTGACCTGGGCGCCGATGGCCTGTTCGGCACTGCCGACGACGTCGCAATCGGCGGGATGGCCACCTGGAAAGTGGTGAAGGCGCAGGCGCGCGACATGCTTGGCATCGAGCTCGACGATCTCGACGCCCTCGACCTGCCGCTGTTGGCGACCGACGCGTACGGTAACTTCATTCGGGGGGCGAACGGCTTTGCGCAGATCGTGACCGCGACCGGCTTGGTCGAGGGCAATCCGCTGGCGCCGATCGACGCATCGCTGGCGATCCGCACCGGTCACCAGTTCCTCATCGACATCGCGCACAATGCCAGCCCGGTGGACAGCCAGACCGGTGCGCCACTGACGGCCGATGCCGACCTCGTTGCCGGCGGCCCGGTGGCCGCCGGCTCCTACGACAACGAGCTGCTCGACGCGCACTACATCGCCGGCGACGGCCGGGTCAACGAGAACATCGGCCTGACCACCGTCCACTCCATCTTCCACTCCGAGCACAACCGGCTGGTCCAGCAGACCAAGGACACGGTCCTCGCCTCAGCGGCCGCCGGCGACCTGACGTTCCTGAACCAGTGGCTGCTGACGCCCGTCACGTCTGTTCCTGCTGATCTGTCGACCTTGAACTGGAACGGTGAGCGCCTGTTCCAAGCGGCGAAATTCGGCACCGAGATGCAGTATCAGCACCTGGTGTTCGAAGAGTTCGCGCGCACCATTCAACCGCAGGTCGATGCCTTCCTTGACTTCGATGACACAGTCAATCCGTCGATCGTCGCCGAGTTCGCGCACACAGTCTTTCGCTTCGGCCACTCGATGCTGACCGAGACCATTGACCGGCTGGACCCCAACTTCGTCTCCAGCGAGATCGGCCTGATTCAGGCCTTCCTCAACCCGCTGGCGTTTGCGACCAGCGGCCCGACCCCGGAGCAGGCCGCCGGCGCCATCGTCCGCGGCTTGACGCGCCAGGTCGGCAACGAGATCGATGAGTTCGTCACCGAAGCGGTGCGCAACAACTTGCTGGGCCTGCCGCTTGACCTGCCCGCCCTCAACATCGCGCGCGGCCGCGATACCGGCATCCCGTCCTTGAACGCGGCGCGCCGTGAATTCTACGCCGGCACCGGCGACAGCCAGCTGAAGCCCTACACCAGCTGGGTCGATTTGGTGCAACACCTGAAGCACCCGGAATCGCTGATCAACTTCATCGCCGCCTACGGCACGCACGCCTCCATTACCAGCGCCACCACGCTCGACGCGAAACGCGCAGCGGCCACGCTCCTGGTGTTGGGCGGCGTCGGTGAGCCGGTGGATCGCCTGGACTTTCTCAACAGCACCGGCGTCTATGCCAACCTGGCAAATGGGGCAACCATTACCGGCGTTGATGACATCGACTTTTGGATCGGCGGTTTGGCTGAGGAAAAAATGCCGTTCGGCGGCATGCTCGGCTCGACCTTCAACTTCGTCTTCGAGGACCAGCTCGAGAAGCTGCAAAACGGCGACCGGCTCTACTACCTGCACCGCACCCAGGGACTCAACTTCCTGAGCGAGCTCGAGAACAACTCGTTCGCCAAGATGGTGATGCTCAACACCGACGCGACCCATCTCCCGGGCCTCATCTTCTCGACCCCGACCTTTACTCTCGAGGTCGACCCGACCAAGCAGTTCAACCGGAGCGTGATTGCCGGTCCGGACGGCATACTGGGCACCGTCGACGACCTGCCCGGCAATGCCGATCCCACTGGCGGCACCTTGATCAACGGCGTCGAGATCACGCCGCTGGTCATCCGCGACAACCCCAACACGGTCGGGCCCGATACCAACTACCTGCAGTACACCGGCGAAGACCATGTCGTGCTCGGCGGCACCGCCGGCAATGACATTCTCGTCTCTGGCGACGGCGACGACACGCTCTGGGGCGACGCCGGCAATGATCGCCTCGAAGGCGGCTACGGCAATGACGAGATCGAGGGTGGCGATGGCGATGACATCATCACCGACATGGGTGGCGACGACGTCATCCACGGAGAGGCCGGCAACGACGTCATCCACGGCGGCAACGGCATCAATATCATCCTCGGCGGCGCCGGCAACGATTTCATCGTCACCGGCGAGGACTTTACGGAGGTCTTCGCCGGCGCCGGCAATGACTTCATGCTCGGCAGCCGGCTGAACGCACAAATGATGGGCGGCGATGGCGACGACTGGATCCAGGTCGGGACCCAGGACGGCGCCCCCGGCGACAATTTCACCGGTAACCTGCCACCGGTTTTGCTGGCAAAGTTGACCGACGGCAACGACGTCTTCAGCGGTGACGGCGGCTTCGATGAAATGATCGGTGAAGGCGGCGATGACATCTTCATCGGCAGTGAGGGCCCGGACAAGATGTTGGGCATGTCCGGTTTCGACTGGGCCACCTACAAGGATGATCATTACGGCGTGACTGTGGACATGAGCCGCATCGCCTTCGAGCAATCGGCCCTGTCGCCTTCAGTTGCAGGCGTGCATACCAAGTTCCCCGAGGTGGAAGGACTGTCGGGGTCGGCGTTCAGCGACATGCTGACCGGCGATGATGCCGACGCGATCGCGATCGCCGCTGCCGGTGTCCAAGGCAGCGTGCTCACCAATATTGACCTCGTCAACGGTCTGCGGGCGTTTCTTGGCGCGGCTGCAGCCGGCCCGGACGGTATCCTGGGCACGGCAGACGATCAGTTCGGCGCGGGCAACATCCTCCTCGGCGGTGGTGCCAGCGACATCATCGAAGGCCGCGGCGGTGACGACCTGATCGACGGCGACATGTGGCTGAATGTGCGCATCAGCGTGCGCCAGAACCTTGATGGAACTGGGCCGGAGATTGCCACCTTCGACAGCATGGAGCCCATGATCCCGTTCATGCTCGATGGTACCTTCAACCCCGGTCAGCTCGTCATCGTCCGCGAGATCCTGACGGATGCCCCCGCCTTTGACACGGCCTTGTTCACTGGCAACCGGCTCGACTATACCGTCACCACTGTGGGCGGCGTGACCACCGTGGCCGACAGCGTCGTCGGTCGCGACGGCACCGACCGCCTGACCAATGTCGAGCGGCTGCAGTTCAACGATCAGTCGCTCACCCTGCCAGGCGGGGTCGGGCTCAACAACGACCCGCTGGGCTTGCTGACCATACTCGATGCTGCCAGCAACACCCCGGACGCTACGCCGACCACGGGTCAACTGCTGAGGGTATCGGCTGCCGACGTGACCGATGCCGACAACGCCGGCGGTGCCATCACCGGACCGATCGCCTTCTACTGGCAGTTCGAAGCAGTCCCGGGTACGGGCGTCTTTCAGGACATCACCCGTATTGCGGACGGGGGCGCAGCATTGGCGCACATAACCGGGCCGACCTTCAGGGTGACCCCGGATCTCGCCGGGCTGGAATTGCGCGTCAGGGCCGTCTATAAGGATCAAAATGGCGTGCTCGAGACGGCGTTCTCTGCTCCAACCGCAGCGGTCGTAGCCGGCGTTGCTCCGCCACCGGCAGCCCCGCTGCCGGTCGAGACTCCGGTCGCCAGCACCGGTGTGCACTATATCCGGGCCGATCTGCAGTTCATTCTCGATCAGATTCTGATCTCGGAAAGGAATGCGGCCGGTGAGGATCTCCTCAGCATGCTGCCGAATGCACGGGTGCCTTTGGGCCTGCGCACGGTCGACGGGTCGTTCAACAACCTGGTGGCGGGTCAGAACGAGTTCGGTGCAGCCGACACGGTCTTCCCGCGACTGGTTCCGGCGCAGTTCGATACGGCGGAGGCGGGCACCTCTTACGCCCAGACCAGCGGCTTGGTGACCGACTCGCAGCCTCGCACCATCAGTAATCTGATCGCCGACAACACCGCCAACAACCCGGCAGCGATCGCGGCCACGTTCGATCCAGGTCCGGATGGCATCCTCGGCACGGTTGACGATGTCTTGAAGGACGGTGCGCAGGTGGTTACTGGAACCCGTACCGACGGCACGACGTTCCAGACCTTTTTCATGCCTAACGAGGCGCCGGACGCAGGTCTGTCCGCACCGTTCAATACCTGGATGACCTTCTTCGGTCAGTTCTTCGACCACGGCCTCGACCTGGTGACCAAGGGCGGCAGCGGCACGGTGTTCATCCCGCTGCAGCCGGACGATCCGCTGTTCGTTCCGGGCAGCCCGACCAACTTCATGGTGTTGACGCGGGCCACCAACCTGCCCGGGCCCGATGGCATCCTCGGCACCGCCGACGACATCCACGAGGCTGCAAACACCACCACGCCGTTCGTCGACCAGAACCAGACCTATACCTCGCATCCCTCGCACCAGGTGTTCCTGCGCGCCTACGAGTTCAATGCCGCCGGCGATCCGGTGGCGACCGGCAAGCTGATCACCAATCGTGACCTGGGCGCCGATGGCCGGTTCGGCACTGCCGACGACGTCGAAATCGGTGGGATGGCCACCTGGAAAGTGGTAAAGGCGCAGGCGCGCGACATGCTTGGCATTAATCTTACCGATGCCGACTTCGACAACGTGCCGCTGCTCGCCACTGATGCCTACGGCAATTTCATCAAGGGCCCGAACGGCTTCCCGATGGTCATGATGAGGGGCGCGGATGGTATTGCTGATACCGCCGATGATGTTCTCGTCGAGGGTAATCCTGCTGCGCCGATCAGCCTGGTCAATGCCGTGCGCACCGGCCACCAGTTCCTCATCGATGTCGCCCATAACGCCGTTCCGGTGGACAGCCAGACCGGCGCGCCACTGACGGCCGATGCCGACCTCGTTGCCGGCGGACCGGTGGCCGCAGGCACCTACGACAACGAACTGCTTGACGCGCACTACATCGCCGGCGACGGCCGGGTCAACGAGAACATCGGCCTGACCACCGTCCACGCGATTTTCCACTCGGAGCACAACCGTCTGGTCCAGCACACCAAGGATGTGGCCATCGCCTCCAACGATGTCAACTTCCTGAACCAGTGGCTGATGCCCGATGCCCAATTGTTGGTGTTGCCAACAACCGCGGCTGAGATCGCTGCCCTGCACTGGAACGGAGAGCGCCTGTTCCAGGCGGCGAAATTTGGTACCGAGATGCAGTACCAGCACCTGGTGTTCGAAGAGTTCGCGCGTACCATTCAGCCGAACATCGATCCCTTCCTTGGCGAACACCAAAATTATCAAACCGAGATCAACCCGGCGATCGTCGCCGAGTTCGCGCACGCGGTCTACCGCCTCGGCCACTCGATGCTGACCGAGACCATCGACCGGCTGGACCCCAACTTCGTCTCGAGCGATGTCGGCCTGATTCAGGCCTTCCTCAATCCGCTGGCGTTTGCGGCCAGCGGCCCGACGCCGGAGCAGGCGGCCGGTGCCATCGTCCGCGGCGTGACGCGCCAGGTCGGCAACGAGATCGATGAGTTCGTCACCGAAGCGGTGCGCAACAACTTGCTGGGCCTGCCGCTCGACCTGCCCGCCCTCAACATCGCGCGCGGTCGTGATACCGGGCTTCCGACCCTGAACGAGGCGCGTCGTGAGTTCTACGCCGGCACCGGCGACAGCAACCTGAAGCCCTACATCAGCTGGTCCGATTTGGTGCAACACCTGAAGCACCCGGAATCGCTGATCAACTTCATCGCCGCCTATGGCACGCACGCCTCCATTACCAGCGCCACCACGCTCGACGGGAAGCGCGCGGCGGCCTCTCTCCTGGTGTTGGGCGGCGCCGGCGAGCCGGCTGACCGGCTGGACTTCCTCAATAGCACCGGCGCCTGGGCGAGTGGCCCGACCGGCGTCACCATTACCGGTCTGGACAACATCGACCTCTGGATCGGCGGCCTCGCCGAGGAAAAAATGCCGTTTGGCGGCATGCTCGGCTCGACCTTCAACTTCGTGTTCGAGAACCAGATGGAGAAGCTGCAGAACGCCGACCGCTTCTACTACCTGGAACGCAACGCGGGGCTTAACTTCGTCACCGAGTTGGAGAACAACTCGTTCGCGAGACTGGTGATGGCCAACACCGATGCGACCCACCTCCCAGCCGTCATGTTCTTGACTCCGGCCTTTACCCTCGAGGTCGACCCGACCAGGCAGTTCAACGAGAGCGTGATTGCCGGGCCGGATGGCATACTGGTCGACGATCCATTGACGCTAGTCAATGAGGCCGCCGACAACCTGCCGGGCAATGCCGACCCTGTCGGCGGCATCCTCCTCACGCCGCTGGTGATTCGGGACAACCCCGCGACGGTCGGCGCCGATACCAACTACCTGCACTACACCGGCGAAGACCATGTGGTGCTCGGTGGCTCGGCCGCCAATGACATTCTCGTCTCTGGCGACGGCGACGACACGCTCTATGGCGACGGTGGCAATGACCGCCTCGAGGGTGGCAACGGCAACGACTTCATGGTCGGGGGCGACGGCGACGACATCATCACGGACCTGGGTGGCGACGACACCATTCATGGCGGCGACGGTAACGACGTCATCCACAGTGGCAACGGCGTGAATCTGAACCTCGGCGGCTTCGGCAAGGACTTCATCGTCACCGGTGAGGACTCCTCGGAGGTCTTCGGCGGCGCGGGCGACGACTTCATCATGGGCAGTGTCGCCGACGAACAACTGATGGGTAACGAAGGTGATGACTGGATCGAGAAGGGAACCGCCGATGGTGCTCCCGGCGACAATTTCGACCCGAACGGGCTCGACCTGATACGCGGTAACGACATCTTCATCGGCACCGGCGGGCCCGACAGATTCATGGCCGAAGGTGGCGACGACATCATGTTCGGCAACGGCGGCGCGGGGGACCGCTACCTGGGTGGCTCCGGTTACGACTGGGCCGGCTTCAAGGACGACCCGTTCGGCGTGTCCGTCGACCTGAGCCTCGCCGAGATCGCTATCGCGCCGCCACTGCCGGAGTTGGCCGCAACCGTGGCTCGGTTCCAACTGGTGGAAGGTCTGACGGGATCGCACTTCAGCGACATCCTGCGTGGCGATGATGCCGATGCCACCGTGATCGCGGCTGCCGGTGCTCAGGGCAGCGTGCTCACCAACTTCGACCTGGTCAGCGGCCTGCGCCCGTTCGTCGGCACCGCAGCAGCCGGCCCGGACGGCATTATAGTCACGGCAGACGATCAGTTCGGCGCCGGCAACATCATCCTCGGCGGCGGCGGCAGCGACATCATCCAAGGCCGTGGTGGCGATGACCTGATCGACGGTGACAAGTGGCTCAATGCACGTATCAGCGTGCGGCAGAACATTGATGGCACAGGTCCGGAGATCGCAACATTCGACAGCATGGTCCCGTTGGTGCCGCTCATGCTCAACGGCACTTACAACCCCGGCCAACTCGTCGCCGTCCGTGAGATCCTGACGGATGCGCCTGACCCCCTTAACCCTGGCCATTCCTTCGACACGGCTCTGTACACCGGCCTTCTGGCCGACTACACCGTCATCGAGAACGTCGACGGCACGATCTCCGTGGCCGACAGCGTCGTGGGTCGGGACGGTACTGACAGGCTCAGCAATATCGAGCGGCTGCAGTTCGCCGATCAGTCGCGGGTCCTGGTGGCGGGCTTGAACGCCGAGCCGGTGGGCTTGCTGAGGATCAGCGATGGCACGCCGGCCGTTGGACAAGTGTTAACGGTGTTGGCCGACACCGTCAGCGATGCGGACAATGTCGCTAGCGGAGGTGCGATCACCAGTCCCATCGCCTTCGTATGGCAGGTCGAAACAAACCCGGGCACAGGTATCTTCGACGACATCGGTATTGCGCTCGGAGGCGGACTAGGAACCGCGACCGGTCCGACCTTCACGGTGACCGCGGCTGAGGAGGGACTGCTGCTGCGCGTCAGGGCCGTCTATCAGGACGCCCACGGCGTGCTGGAAAGCGTGTTCTCGGCGCCGACCGCGCCAACTGCGCCGCTCGGCGGCAGCCCCGTCAACGTCCTGCCGGTTGGCACGGTGCTGATCAGCGATACGACCCCGACGGAAGGCTCGGCCTTGACCGCCACGGATGCGTTCACCGACGCCGACGGGACCACGACCTCGGTGATTACCCGTCAGTGGCAGGCGGGGAGCGGTGTGATCTTTGCCGACATCGCCGGTGCGACGGGCACGACCTTCACGCCCGGCCAGGCGCAGGTCGGTCAACAACTGCGTGTCATCGCGAGTTACACCGATGACCTCGGTACACTTGAGCGAGTCATCTCTGCAGCAACGACAGTGGTCGGTGATCTGTTTGTCGGTACCGCCGGTGTCGACATATTCACCGGCACGGCAGGCGACGACGTGGCCAGCGGAGGTGATGGCAACGACATCCTGAACGCCTTGGGCGGCAACGACATCCTCAATGGTGACGCGGGCAATGACATTCTCATCGGGGGTGCGGGTGCCGACACGATGGCCGGCGGTGTTGGCGACGATATCTACGAAGTCACCGACCTTGGGGACGTGGTGACCGAGCTCGCGGGTGCCGGCAACGACGCGGTCTGGACCTCGCTCGGGAGCTACACCCTGAGTGCCAACGTCGAGAATCTGTTTTTCGGCGGCAGCGGCAACTTTGTGGGCATCGGCAACGAGCTCGACAACACGCTCGTGGGCGGTGCGGGTAACGACGTCCTCCTCGGTGGCGCAGGTGCCGACACGATGGCCGGCGGTGTCGGCAACGATGTCTATGAAGTCACCGACCTTGGGGACGTGGTGAACGAACTCGCCGGTGCCGACACTGACACGGTCTGGACCTCGCTCGCGAGCTACACCCTGGGTGCCAACGTCGAAAATCTGTTTTTCGGCGGCAGCGGCAACTTTGCGGGCATCGGCAACGAGCTCGACAATACGATCGTGGGCGGTGCGGGTAACGACTTCCTGGTCGGCGGCGCAGGTAACGACGTCATCCTCGGTGGCGCAGGTGTCGACACGATGGTCGGTGGCGTCGGCAACGATGTCTATGAAGTCAGCGAACTCGAGGACGTGGTGACCGAACTCGCCGGTGCAGACACGGATACGGTCTGGACCTCGGTCGCGAGCTACACCTTGGGTGCCAACGTCGAAAATCTGTTTTTCGGCGGCAGCGGCAACTTTGCGGGCACCGGCAACGAGCTCGACAACGCGATCGTGGGCGGTGCGGGTAACGACGTCCTCATCGGCGGCGCAGGTAACGACCTCATCATCGGTCGCGCAGGTGCCGACACGATGGTCGGTGGCGTCGGCAACGATACCTATGAAGTCACCGACCTTGGGGACGTGGTGAACGAGCTCGCCGGCGCAGACACGGATACGGTCTGGACCTCGCTCGCGAGCTACACCCTGGACGCAAACGTCGAGAATGTGTTCTTTGGCGGTACCGGCAACTTCACGGTGGTCGGTAATGCGTCAGACAACGTATTCGCGGGTGGCATTGGCAATGACACCTTCGTGTTCAGCGCAGGTTTCGGAAACGATTTGATTATCGGTTTCGAAACCAATCCCATCGGCGGCGGTCAGGATCGGCTCAATATTGCCGCATTCAACATCACGGCGGCGGACTTTGCCGGTAGCGTTAACGTCGCCGATGCCGGTGCGGATACCGTGGTCACCATCGGAAATGACACCATCCGCCTGGTAGGTGTGGCCGATGCAACAACCGTTACTGCCACGGACTTCATTCTGGCCACTTGAGGTCCTGGTCAGTACTGTCGCAGGGAGCGTGGACAGCGGAGGGGAGGGCAATGGATGCCCTCCCTTTCTCCTTCCACTCAATTGCCTCATGAATGCATTCTGTGTGGGAATTCAGGGAGGGCTGAATCGACCAGGATTTTGCAGCGATAGCGATGATCATGGCGTTGCGAGCTGCTCTCGCATAATCGGAGACGTTCTTCTATTTTTCCGGCGTGAAATAGCTCTTTTCAATAGCTTTGCGGGTCGAGGCAATGATTTCCTTGCGAGTTCGTTCTTTCTCGACTGCTCGGGACAGGACTAGCGCTCCCACACATTGAGCGATGACGGCCCATGCCGCATTAGGGCTACCGAGACGATCGGCCCAGGCTTTCTGTATTTGCTTCAGGCCTTTTTCGACGGCCACCCGTACCTCCGGTTCGGCGCGCGCAATCTCTCCACCCAAGGCTGGAAGGACACAACCTTCTTCTGGATGAAGGACATGAAAGGTACTTAGGTAGTTGCGTAAACATTGCTCCAGCTGGTCGCCTGATGCGTTTTGTCCACCAGCCAGCATTTCGCTGCTGTTTCTAATCTCATCCTCAATCACTGCCTGAAACAGCGCCTGCTTTGAGGGATTGTCACGCAAAACCCTGAGCAAACTCTGGAGTCTTGGCTCGTCGCTTATCGCGATGAAGGTAAGCGCGGCCTGGGTCGAATCGAGAAGAATGACTATTTGTTTGATCCGGGCTTCTGCAACTTGGCCTCGGGCTGGGAGAAAGGCATCGTCGCGAGTCCTGGTTGCCGCCGTTTCCCCTCACACGACGATACGAGCGTGATCGAGACTCCACGGGGCGTTTTGAGGCGTAGGGGGCGCGAGCAATGTCGAATGTCTCGATCTGATCGACGGAAATTTGACTGTTTTTTATAGGGTGGTACGCCCGCCAGCCATTGTTTTGCATAACCGGCCGGCAGGTGGAAGTCAGTTGGTGACCAGCAGTTCCGGGCCGAGGTAGTTGTTGATTTGCTCGATATCGTCGTCGCCCAGACTGCCCACCGAGGACGCCAGACGCAGGTGCGACATCAAATAGCGCAACTTGGCCTCGAACAGATCGTGGCGCGCAACGAAGAGCAACTCTTCGGCATTGAGGACGTCCACGTTGGTGCTGGTGCCGCCCTCTTTGAAGCCTTTGCGTGTCGAAATCAGTGAGCGTTCGTTGGACTCTACGGCTCTCTCCAGCGCGTGAATACGTTTGGCGCCACTCTGTATGCCGCGAAACTCACGGGTGGTTCCGGAGATGACTTCCAGTCGTGTGGCGTCGAGTTCGTCCATGGCCTTATCGCTATTGGCACTGGCCTGGCGTGTCAGTGCGCTGACGCCGCCACCGCTGAACAGCGGGAAATTGACTTCCAGCCCGATTGAGCCGTAGTGGTTGCGTTGATTCAGTTCGGAGAGAGATTGGCTCTGGCCCGCGGTATAGCCGGCAATGAAATCCAGTGTTGGCCAGTGGCCGGCCTTGGCGCGCTTCACTTCTTCTTCGGCGAGGTCGCTGCTATAACGGCGCGCGTGGATCAGCGGGCTATCGGTCTGGGCTTTGACCAACCAGTCCTGCAGGTTGCTCGGCAGCAGCGGCGGTGTATCGAAGCTCGGACGTAAGGTCGTCAGCGATTCGGGGGTTTCACCGATATATTCCTCAAGTTTGCTGCGCGCGTTGACCAGGTTGTCCTGCGCTTCGATCAGTTCGGCATCGGCGAGGTCGCGGCGAGCGACCGACTCGTCGATGTCGGTGATGGTGCCGGCCCCCAGCTCCATGCGTCGTTTCGCCGAGGCGAGTTGCTCGTCGAAGGCGCGCAGCTTGGATTTGGCCAGGACGATGGTTTCGCTGGCCAGGAGCACATCAAAATAGCTTTCGGCCAGACGCACCGCGGCGTCCTGCGTCTTGGCATCGAACACCGCGACGCTGTAGTCGGCACGCTGCTGACCCTGGCGGTACTCGGCCATCTTCTGTTTGTTGAACAGCGGCTGGCGCAGGCGCACGTTAGCGCCCTTGGAGGTGTAGTCCAGATCATTGTCAACGCCGTTCTGGCGTTGGGAGCCATTGACCTTGTTGTCGTAGGCCGAGGCATTGATCTGCGGTAGCAGGCCGGCCGTGCCGATGGCGCGGTTTTCCGAACCGGCCTCTTTTTCATGCACGGCGGCGCGGTAGATAGGGCCCTGGAACTGCAACAGGTCCCAGGCTTGCTTGAGGTCCATGGCGCTGGCCGGTAAAGCCAGCCCTAGCAGGCAGAGGAACAGGCAATGACGTCCCATTGATTTCATTGTTCCTTGAATGAGCTGTCCACACGGTCGAGCATTGGTTTAAGAAGATAGCTCATCATGTTGCGTTCGCCAGTCTTGATGGTGACGGTAGCGGGCATCCCGGGGCGAATGTGATTGGTTCCCAGCAGGCCCATGCCATCGGGCGTGACTTCCACCTGGGCCAGATAGAACGGCTCCTTGCTTGCCTCGTCGAGCAGGCGGTCAGCGGAGATGGTCTTCACGCGGCCGGGGATGTTGGGCGTCCGGGCATGGTTGAAGGCCGGGAAGGCAATGTCCACGGCCAGGCCGGGGACCATCTTGTCGATGGCCTGCACGGGGATCATCGCGTCGACCTGCAGCGGCTCGTTGAGCGGAACGATGTCCATGATCTTGAATCCGGGTTGAATGATCCCGCCGACGGTGGCAATGCTCAGGGCCTGGACCATGCCATCGATCGGCGATCGAATCACGGTATGGGTCACTTCATAGTCCAGCGCGCGCAAGCGGTCGGCCAGGGTGGTGTTTTCCTTGGCGGTGTCGGTCAGTTGCGATTCGACTTCCTTCAGGTAATCGTGCTGGCGCTGCAGGATGCGCAGTTTGATTTCGGTGGTCTGGCTGCGCACGCGAGCGATGTTGTTGAGGTTCTCGGCCTGACCGGCGGCGAGGTCGGCATTGCTGCGTTCCAGCTCAAGCAGGCGGTTGCGCGGCACATAGCCTTCGGCCGCCAGCACGCGGGTGCCTTGTAGTTCCTGGTTGAGGAAGTTGATCTGCGAGCCGCGGGCGCTATAGACCTGCTGCAGGCCCTTGAGCTGCACCGCCGACGCCGCCAGGTTTTCCTCCAGGATGCTGATTTCGCCAGCGAGACCGGCGCGCCGGGTGTCCAGCAGGCGCTGTTGCAGATCCATGGCGGCCATCAGGCGCTGGTCACCCCTGAAGCGCTTGAGCAACTCGGGATCGAAGTTCACCACGGCGCGGTTGTCACGTTCCGCTTCCAGGCGGTTTTCCACCGTCTTGCTGACGATGTACTGGGCGCTGACCGCACCTTGTTCGGCAAGGGCACGCAAGGAGTCGAGGCGCACCACTTCCTGACCTTTTGCCACGACATCGCCTTCTTGAACGAGAATCGCCTCCACGGTCCCCCCGCTGAGATGCTGCACGGCTTTGCTTTTGCTGGTGACTTTGACCGTGGCTGTGGCTACCACGCCGGCATCCAGCGGCGCCAGCCAGGACCACAGGAGGAAACCGCCGAAGCCGGCGATCACCAGCCAAATGCCCCAGCGCGCGGGTCTATGGATGTTCAGATCCACCACGTTCTTGGGATCGATATGAATCATCTCGGTGTGTTGGCTCATTTGCATGATCGATCACTCCCGTGATTTGACGGAGGCCAGCGGAGTTGACACGCCTGCAGGCATTACAGCGGCCTTGCGCAGCGCTGCGAATACTTCGTCGCGCGTGCCGAGCATCTGCACGGCGCCGTCACGCAGCATCAGCACCTGATCGACGGCGCAGAGCACGTTGGGACGATGGGAAATCAGAATGACGGTGGCGCCACGCTCCTTGAGTTTGGCCAGCGCATCGACCAGGGCCTTTTCGCCGACGTCGTCGAGGTTGGCGTTCGGCTCATCCAGCACGATCAGATTGGGTTCGCCATACAGCGCGCGGGCCAAGGCGATGCGTTGCTTCTGACCACCGGAAAGCGGGCTGCCATCGGTGCTCAGGCGAGTGTCATAACCCTGAGGAAAACGCAGGATCATCTCGTGCACTCCAGTGGTCTTGGCGGCGCGGATGACCGCTTCGCTGTCCACTTCGCCAAAGCGCGCAATGTTGTCGGCGATGCTGCCCTCGAACAGCTCCACGTCCTGGGGCAGGTAGCCGAGCCAGGGGCCAAGTTCGCCCTTGTTCCAATTGAATATGTCCGCGCCGTCCAGGCGCACCTTGCCGGCCTGTGCCGGCCAGACGCCAACCAGCAGGCGGGCGAGGGTGGATTTGCCCGAGGCGGATGGACCGATAACGCCAAGGCTTTCGCCGGGTACAAGGCTGAAGCTCACTCCGCGCAGAATGGTGTTGTTGGTTCCGGGGGAACCGGCATACACATTCTCCACCGCCAGCATGCCCAACGGCCGCTGCAGCGACATGCTCGGTGGCCGGCGCGGATAATCGCTCAGCATTTCGTTGAGCCGGCCCCAGGCCGACCGGCAGCCGAGCAGTTGTTTCCACGACGCGATGACTTGTTCCACCGGGCCCAGCGCGCGGCCGGTGAGGATTGAGCAGGCAATCATCATCCCTGGGGTGATCTTGCCTTCGATCGCCAGCAGCGCGCCGGCGCCGAGGATCAGCGACTGCAAAGTGATACGCACGAAGCGTCCGGTGCTGCTGATCATGGCGGCGCGGTCGGAGGCCAGGGTCTGCATTTCCAGAATGCGCAAATGGCTTTGGTACCAGCGCTTGCCGATCGACGGCAGCATGCCCATGGCCTCGATGACCTCGGCGTTGCGCAGGTTGTTGTTGGCGTAGCTGGAGGAGGAGAGTGCGGCCTGATTGGCTTCGGCCAACGGCTTCTGCGTTGCCTTCTCGGTCAGATAAGCCAGGCCCACCAGAATCAGCGAGCCGATCAGCGTGAGCAGTCCGAGCAGCGGGTGGATCAGATAGGCGACTAACAGGTAGATCGGTGTCCACGGCGCATCGAAGAAAGCGAACAGGCTATTGCCGGTGAGGAACTGACGAACCTGCGCGAGATCTTGCAGGGCCTGGGCCGGATTACCTCCGGCGCGGCTCAGGTTGCGCTCGAATGCGGCGGTGAAGATGCGTCGGTTGAGGTCCATGTCGAGGTTGTTGCCGACCCGGATCAGCATGCGAGTGCGGACCATTTCCAGCGTGGACATCAACATAAACAGGCCTATCACCAAAACGGTCAACATCGTCAATGTTGTGACGTTTCGACTGACCAAGGCCCGATCATAGACCTGCAGCATGTACACGGCTGGCGTCAACATCATGACGTTGATGACGCCACTGAACCCTGCCAGCGCGTAAAAACTGTGGCGCAGGCGAAAGAGCGCGTCGGCCAGTTCGGAACGAGTGCTCGACTGCTTGTGCATATGGATCTCCCCTTCGAAATGCCGGTTCCAACCAGCTCAACAGCTAACGGTAGATGTGGTTTTGTAGGCCGCTGGCCGATTCGCAGGCGGGTCGCTCTATTGGCGATTCTTGCGAAATCTCTGCGGTGCTCCCGCAAGCAAAAGCGTAGGTCGTAGCACAACACTCTGAAATAACATTTTGCTCTATAGCTGCTGTGAAAAACCCATAAGTCACTTAAAAACAGTCAGTTATATGTCATATGGCCGGCTGTCTGTTTTTGCGGCGTAAAATTGACATTCTTTTGCGATGGAACTTTAGTCTTAGTTATACGGGGGGGGCGCCTGCCTGGAGCTTGCCATTACTTTGGCAACGCAAGGCGCGGTGATTTCCCTGAAGGAGCAAAACATGTCGATCATTTCGTTCTATTGCAGAGTGACGGGGCCGTTCAGGAAGTTCGCCATAACTTCCAGTTTCCATGGCCCACCCACGGCTCGGATTTGCTCTGCCTGATCTTCCGGCGAGCACTACATTCCGCGAATTTCAGGTGCATATCCCGGGGAACGGCTTTGCCTTTTCCGCGCCTGCTCTCGCCCAAAAACAAAACCATAAAACTGCGCAAGCCAGCACCTGACTGGGCGTGGGTGGATGTTTATCGTCCCGTGCCTTTCTCCATAAAGATCGAGGGCAATAAAAATGGCTGATTTCAACAAAGCGGACCTGGAGTTCATCCTGAAGCAAATCTTCATTGCAGAGGCGCATGCCGACGGCGCCAGCCTGAGTGATTTGCTACCCAATAGTCAGGTGCCGTTCGGCCTGCGTACCGTGGATGGCAGCTTCAACAACCTGGTCGCCGGGCAAAGCGAGTTTGGCGCCGCGGACAATTCCTTCTTGCGACTGCTTGATCCCCAGTATCAAAACGCGGCTTACGCTGGGACTGGCCCGGTGACCGACCCGCAGCCACGGATTATCAGTAACCTGATCGTCGACCAGACCGCCAATAACCCGGCAGCGGTAGCGGCGAGCGGCGGTGCGGCCCCGGTGATCAGCCCCGGTCTGGATGGCGTGTTCGGCACGGCCGACGACAAGGAAGTGTTCTTCATCCCCAACGTGTCGGCAGACGTCGGTTTGACCGCCGGTTTCAACTCGTGGATGACCTTCTTTGGTCAGTTCTTCGACCACGGTCTCGACCTGGTCACCAAGAGCAGTAGCGACTTCGTGTTTATTCCGCTGCAGCCGGACGATCCATTGTTCGTACCGGGCGGCTCGACCAACTTCATGGTGCTGCCACGTGCAGTGCGTACTGCCGGCGCGGACGGAGTGCTCGGAACTGCCGATGATGGCCAGGCCAACACCACCTCGCCGTTCGTAGATCAGAGCCAAACCTACAGCTCGCACCCCTCGCATCAGGTGTTCCTGCGTGAGTACGTTATCAACGCGGCAGGTGACCCTATTGCAACGGGGCGCTTGATTACCAACCGCGATCTGGGCGGCGATGGCAAGTTCGGCACTGCCGATGATGGCGACGGCACAGATGGCGGCATGGCGACCTGGGCAGTGGTCAAGGCCCAGGCCCGCGACATTCTCGGTATCAACCTGACCGACGCCGATGTGCACAGCGTGCCGCTGCTGGCAACCGATGCCTATGGCAACTTCATCCGGGGACCGGGCGGCATGCCGCAGGTGGTGATGAAAGGGCTTGACGGTATTGGCGGCACGACGGATGACTTCCTGCTCGAAGGCAACCGGGATGCTCCGATCAGTCTGGCCAACGCCGTGAGCGCCGGGCATGGCTTCCTCGACGACATCGCCCACAATGCCGCGCCAGTCGTCGTCGGCGGGGTTTTGCAGGCGGATGCTGACGCCGACATCGGCAATGCGCAGCCTGTTGGTGCGGGTGGCAACAACCTGACTTATGACAACGAATTGCTCGATGCTCACTACATCGCCGGCGATGGCCGGGCGAATGAGAACATCGGCCTGACCACCGTGCACCATGTGTTCCACTCCGAGCACAACCGCCTGGTCGAGCAATCCAAGCAAACCATCCTGACCTCCGGCGATCTGGCCTTCCTCAATGAGTGGCTGATAGACGACGTGACCGCAATACCCACTACACCTGCCGGAATCGCGGCGTTGGTGTGGGACGGCGAACGCCTGTTCCAGGCCGCCAAGTTCGGCACCGAGATGCAGTACCAGCACCTGGTGTTCGAGGAGTTTGCGCGGACCGTTCAGCCACAGATCGACGAATTCCTTGCGCCCAACGGGTATGACACCTCGATCAACCCGGCCATCCTCGCCGAGTTCGCCCACGTGGTGTACCGCTTCGGTCACTCGATGTTGACCGAGACCGTCGATCGCTTTGACCCCTTGTTCAATCCGCTCCTGACTGACCCGAACAACCCGGACTCGCAACTCGGCCTGATCGCAGCCTTCCTCAACCCGCTGGCGTTTGCCGGTAGCGGGGCGACTGCGGACGAAGCGGCAGGGGCGATCATTCGCGGCGTGACCCGTCAGCTCGGCAACGAGATCGACGAGTTTGTCACCGAAGCGTTGCGCAACAATCTGCTCGGTCTGCCGCTCGATTTGCCGGCCCTGAACCTGGCGCGTGGTCGCGACACTGGCATCCCCACGTTGAATGAGGCGCGGCGTGAGTTCTACGCTTCAACCGGCGACAGCCAACTCAAGCCGTACATCAGTTGGGCTGACTTGGTGGACAACCTCAAGCACCCCGAATCGTTGGTCAACTTCATCGCTGCCTTTGGTACGCATGACACGATTACGGGGGTGAGCACGCTGGCAGCCAAACGCGCTGCAGCCGCGGCGCTGGTATTCGGTGGCGCCGGTTCGCCGGCTGACCGCCTGGACTTCCTCAATAGCACCGGCTTCTATGCCAACCTGGCAAATGGGGCAACCATTACCGGCGTTGATGACATCGACTTCTGGGTCGGTGGCCTCGCCGAGGAGAAAATGCCGTTCGGCGGCATGCTCGGCTCGACGTTCAACTTCGTGTTTGAAACCCAGCTGGAGGCGTTGCAGAACGGCGACCGCTTCTACTACCTGTCGCGTACCGCGGGCCTGAACTTCGGCACCGAGTTGGAAAACAACTCCTTTGCCAAGTTGATGATGCTCAACACCGATGTCACCCACCTGTCGAACACCGTGTTCCTGACGCCGACGTTCACCCTCGAAGTGAATCAGGCCAATCAGTTCACCGGCCTTGGCGCGGACCTCAAAGCCGATCCAACGGGCGGCATCATGATCAACGGTGTGGAAGTCGTGTCGCTGGTGATCCGCGACAACCCCGACACCCCAGGTCTGGACAGTAATTATCTGCAATACACCGGTGAAGACCATGTCGTGCTGGGCGGCACCGCTGGCGACGACATCATTATCTCCGGTGACGGCGATGACACCGTTTACGGCGACGAAGGCAATGACCGCCTCGAAGGCGGTGCGGGGAACGATGCGGTTCTTGGCGGTGCGGGCGATGACATCATCACCGACTCGTTCGGCGACAACCGTATGGAAGGTAATGCCGGTAACGACGTGATCGTGGTCGGTAGCATGCTTGCTGCAGGCAACCTGATCCTGGGTGGAGATGGCCAGGACTTCATTGTCACCACGGAAGACATCACCACGACCTTCGGTGGTCGGGGTGACGATTTCATCCTCGGTGCCAAGACCAACCTGCCACCTACCGGCAACGAAGGGGATGACTGGATCGAGAAAGGCACCCAGGACGGCGCGCCTGGCGATAACTTCTCGCCGTTGCTCAATGACGATGTGATCGGCAACGACATCTTTGTCGGTGGCGGTGGCTTCGACGAAATGATCGGCGAGGGTGGCGATGACATCTTTGTCGGCAGCGATGCGCAGGACAAGATGGACGGCATGTCCGGTTTCGACTGGATAACCTACAAAAATGACAAGTACGGCGTGACCGCTGACCTGTCACTGGCCGCGCTGGCGCAGCCACACGGGAACGCGCCAAATCAGAACGCCGGGATATTCAATCCGGTCGGCGCCTCGCCGGCCTCGATACTCGACCGTTTTGCCGAGGTCGAAGGCTTGTCCGGTTCGAACTTCGCCGATGTGCTCAAAGGCGATAATGTTGATGCTGATACGATCATCAACCACGGTGGTGCCACGGGCAGTGCGCTGACCAATGTGGCGTTGATCCGCGGACTGGAGCAGTTTCTGTCCGATGCCGGTTTGCCAACCACTGGTTTTGCCACTGGCAATATCATCCTCGGTGGCAATGGCAGTGACCTTATCGAAGGTCGCGGCGGCGATGATCTGATCGATGGCGACAAATGGATCAACGTCAGAATTGCGGTGTATGCCGCTGGCGACGTCGACCATACCGGGCCTGAGATCGCCTCCTTCGACAGCATGGTCGATATGATTCCGTTCATGCTGGACCGCACCTATAACCCGGGTCAGCTCAAGGCCGTGCGCGAAATTCTGCCCGGCACCTCAACGGGCGGTGCGGCCTTCGACACCGCCATTTACTCCGGGGTACAGGACGAGTATGTGGTGACTCGTGACACCCGTGGCACGGCCACTTTGGCGGACGATGTCTGGACGGTGGCAGATACCGTAGCGGGTCGCGACGGCACCGATACCCTGCTGCATATCGAACGCTTGCAGTTCGCCGACACCCAGCAAGTGCTGGTGACGGGGCTCAATGCCCAACCGGTTAACAGTCCGACCATCACGGATGGAAACGGCGGGGCAATCACGGTGGGCGACACGCTGAGAGTCAGTGTGGCCGCGGTGCGCGATAACGACAACATCGCGGCGGGTAACCCGACGGGTACGCTCAACAACTCCTCGGTGTCCTACTACTGGCAGTTCGAGGCCAATCCTGGCAGCGGCGTATTCGAGGACATCATTCTGTTACCGGCCGGCGACCTGGCGTTCCAGAGTGCCGACGGCACCGCGTTCAAGGTCTCTCCGGACCTTGCCGGGCTGTCACTGCGGGTCAAGGCGATCTACCAGGATGGTCATGGCACGACTGAAATAGTGTTCTCGCAACCGACTGCCGTGGTAGCTCCCGGCGCGCCGGTTGTGCCGACGGCGCCGACACCTGTGGTCGATGCCACGGCGGGTGGCGAAGGCCTGCACATGGTCCGCTCCGACCTCAACTTCATTCTCGATCAGATCAAGATTGCCGAGGCTGAAGCGGACGGTCAGGACATTCTCTCGCTGATCCCGAATATCCGCGCGCCGCTGGGTCTGCGTGCGGTCGATGGGTCGAACAACAACCTGCTGAACCTCAATGGCAACAACAACACCCAGTTTGGTGCTGCCGATAACGTCTTTCCGCGCTTGACCGATCCGGTCTTCAATCCAGCGGAAGGTGCTCCTGCCGGCTTCTTCGGCCCCGGCTCGCCAGCCATCCCGGGTTCGTCGTATGCGCAGAACAGCGGCTTTGTGTTTGACTCGCAGCCGCGCACCATCAGTAATCTGATCGTCGACCAGACGGCGAATAACCCGGCGGCCTATGCAACGGCTTACGACCCAGGTATAGACGGTGTGCTCAACTTCGGCGCGGCGGGTAACGACGACGTGCTCAAGGATGGCGTACGGATAGTCGCCAGCCCCGGCCTGGATGGTCAGTTCGGTACTACCGACGATCACGATGTGTACCTGTTCGAGAACACCGCGGCGGATGCAGGCTTGTCCGCGCCGTTTAACGCCTGGATGACCTTCTTCGGGCAGTTCTTCGATCACGGTCTGGACCTGGTCACCAAAGGCGGTTCGGGCACCATCTTCATCCCGCTGCAACCGGATGATCCGCTGTATGTGGAAGGCGGTAGCGCCAACTTCATGGTGCTGACCCGCGCGACCAACCTGCCAGGGGCGGATGGCGTTCT
Source organism: Pseudomonas sp. GL-B-19 (assembly GCF_019956415.1). Lineage (GTDB taxonomy): Bacteria > Pseudomonadota > Gammaproteobacteria > Pseudomonadales > Pseudomonadaceae > Aquipseudomonas. The sequence continues at coordinate 23,018 of NZ_JAHBDK010000010.1, read as the reverse complement.
CGGCACGGCCGACGACATCCATGAGCAAACCAACACCACCACGCCGTTCGTGGACCAAAACCAGACCTACAGTTCGCACCCATCGCACCAGGTGTTCCTGCGCGGTTATGTAATGACCGACGACGGCCCCATAGCGACCGGTAGGCTGATCACTAACGTTGACCTGGGGGTGGATGGTAAGTATGGCGGCGGAGATGACATCGAAATCGGTGGCATGGCGACCTGGAAAGTGGTCAAGGCGCAAGCCAACGACATCCTGGGTATCCACCTGACCGATGCCGACGTCGATAACGCCCCGCTGTTGGCGACCGACGCCTATGGCAATTTCATCAAGGGGCCGAACGGCTTCCCGATGGTCGTGATGAAAGGGGTTGACGGTATTGGCGGCACGGCGGATGACGTCCTGGTCGAAGGCAATCCGAATGCCCCGATCAGCCTGACCAATGCTGTGCGCACCGGTCACCAGTTCCTCGTCGACATTAACAACAATGCAGCGCCGGTAATCGTCGGCGGGGTTCTGCAGGCGGATACTGACTCTGATGTCGGCAATGCGCAGCCACCTGGCCCAGGCGGCACCAACCTGACCTATGACAACGAACTGCTCGACGCTCACTACATCGCTGGCGACGGCCGGGTCAACGAGAACATCGGCCTGACCGCAGTGCATGCGATCTTCCACTCCGAGCACAATCGGCTGGTCGCCCAGACCAAGGACACCGTGCTCGATTCGGGTGACGTGGCCTTCCTCAACGAGTGGCTGCTCTCTCCGGTGAGCGCGTTGCCAGCCAACCAGGCTGAGATCGATGCGCTGGTGTGGAATGGCGAGCGCTTGTTCCAGGCTGCCAAGTTCGGCACCGAGATGCAGTATCAGCACCTGGTGTTCGAGGAGTTTGCGCGGACCATCCAGCCAAGGGTCGACCTGTTCTTCGCACCGACCCAGGTCTATGACGTCGACCTCGATGCCTCGATCGTCGCCGAGTTCGCCCACACCGTGTACCGGTTTGGCCACTCGATGCTGACCGAGACAGTCGATCGCTTCAACGTCGATTTCAGCGTGGTGGGCGATCCGAACAGCGCTGATCCTAATCAACAACTGGGCTTGATCGCGGCGTTCCTCAACCCGTTGGCGTACGCCGCCAGTGGGTTGACACCAGAGGATGCGACCAGTGCGATCATCCGTGGGCTGACTCGCCAGGCCGGTAACGAAATCGACGAGTTCGTCACCGAGGCGCTGCGCAATAACCTGCTCGGCCTGCCGCTCGACCTGCCGGCGCTCAACATCGCCCGTGGCCGCGACGTCGGGATTCCTTCGCTCAATGCGATTCGCCGCGACATCTACAACCAAACCGGTGATACCCAACTCAAGCCTTACAACAGCTGGGTTGACCTGGTGCAGCACCTGAAACATCCGGAGTCGTTGATCAACTTCATCGCGGCCTATGGCACGCATGACACGATCACGGCGGCGACCACACTGGAAGGCAAACGCGCCGCGGCGATGTTGCTGGTATTCGGCGATGGTGGTGTTAATGAGCCAGCCGATCGGCTGGACTTCCTCAACAGCTCCGGTACCTGGGCCAACGTAACGCTGGCCGGCAAGGATGGGGTGGCGGGTACTGCCGACGATCTGAAGGGTGTGACGATCACGGGCGTCGATGCCATCGACCTCTGGATCGGCGGCCTGGCCGAAGAGAAAACCCCGTTCGGCGGCATGCTCGGCACGACCTTCAACTTCGTGTTCGAGAACCAGCTGGAAAAACTGCAGGACGGCGACCGCTTCTACTACCTGGAGCGTACCTCTGGCCTGTCGATGAATGCGGAACTGGAAAGCAACTCGTTCGCCAAGCTGATCATGGCCAACACCTCGGCCACCCACTTGCCGGGCCTGGTGTTCTCGGACCCAGGGTTCTATCTGGAAGTGGACCAGAGCAAGCAGTTCAACGAAGGCCTGGGGAATGTCGATCCGCTTAGCAATCTCGGCGCGCAGGTGGTGTTCCGCGATAATCCGCTGACGGCGGGGCCGGATACCAACTACATCAAATACACCGGTGCAGAGCACATCGTGCTGGGCGGCACCAACGGAGCAGACATCCTCATCTCCAGTGAAGGCGATGACACGGTCTGGGGTGATGCCGGCAATGATTTCATCGAAGGCGGTAACGGCAACGACCAACTTCGCGGTGGCGCCGGCGACGACATCATCACCGACCTTGGTGGCGACGATAACATCCAGGGTGGCGACGGCAACGACGTGCTCCACGGAGGCAATGGCGTCAACCTGATCATTGGCGGGTTCGGCAACGACTTCATCGTCACCGGTGAGGACGCTTCCGAGGCTATTGGTGGCCAGGGCAACGACTTCATCCTGGGCAGCAAAGCCAACGAGCAGGACATGGGTAACGAAGGCGACGACTGGATCGAGAAGGGCACTTCGGACGGTGCACCTGGCGACAACTTCGACCCGCTCGGTAACGATCCGGTGATCGGCCACGATGTGTTCGTCGGCGGTAACGAGAACGATAAGTTCAACGGCGAAGGCGGCGACGACATCATGGTCGGCAGTCTCGGCTTCGGTGACCGCTATATCGGCGGCTCCGGCTATGACTGGGCGACCTTCAAGGGACTGGCCCAGGGCGTGACCATCGATTACAGCGACCGCTTTTTCGATGTGCCACCGGTGCCGGGTTCAGGTGCCTCGGCGCTGGTGCGTTTCGACATCATGGAAGGTCTGTCGGGTTCAGCGCACGGTGACTTCCTGCGCGGCGATAACGAAGATTCCACCTCGCTACCCACCGCGGGTGCAACCGGCAGTGTGCTGACCAACATCGGCCTGATCAATGGCCTGGCGGGTCTGCTGCCAGCCGGAGCGACGTTCTTCGACGGCGGCAACATCATCCTCGGTGGTAGCGGCAGCGACCTCATCGAAGGTCGCGGTGGTGACGACATCATCGATGGTGACAAGTGGCTGAACGTACGCATCAGCGTACGGGCGAACGCTGATGGCACTGGCGGGGAAATCGCCACGTTCGACAGCATGGAGCCGTTGGTGCCGTTTATGTTGAACGGTACTTACAACCCGGGCCAGTTGGTCATCGTGCGGGAGATTCTGACCGGCACAGACAACTTCGACACTGCGGTGTACTCCGGTATTGCGTCGGAGTACAGCGTCTCTGTCGAGGGCAGCACCGTCATCGTGACCGATCTGGTGGCAGGGCGTGATGGCGTCGATCGGTTGACGGGTGTCGAGCGTCTGCAGTTCTCTGACGTTTCGCAGACGTCCGGAGTTGGCACCGCCTCAAACATCGACCCATCGGGTCGTCTGGCGATCCTTGATGCGGACACCGGTGCGCGTGAGAATGCGCCGGTCGCCGGCCAGTTGCTGCGCGTCAGCGATCAGTCGGTACGCGACGCGGACAACGTAAGCCTGCTCAATCCGACCGGCGCGGTTACCGGTGGTGTGGCTTACTACTGGCAGGTCGAAACCATTGCTGGCTCGGGCATCTATGAAGACATCACCTTTGTCGCCGCTGGCGAGGTATCGCGGGCGATTGGCACCACCTATCAGGTGGCGGACGATGTAGCGGGTCTGAGTCTCCGCGTCCGGGCGGTGTATCAGGATGCCAAGGGTACGCTGGAAATCGTCGACTCGTCGGCGAACAACACACCGACCGCAGGGCCGACCGTCACCGGGCTTCTGGTTCAGAACCAGGTGTTGACCGCTGACACGTCGACCATCATCGACATTGATGGCCTGAGCAATCCGCAGTTCACCTTCCAATGGCAGGCGACCAACGGGGTCAGCTTTGTCGACATCGTCGGAGCCACCGGTAGCACGTTCACGCTTGGTCAGGATCAGGTTGGCGATCAGGTGCGCGTGGTGGTCAATTACGTGGATGACTTCGGTGTGGCCGAAAGCGTTACGTCCGACCCTTCGGACCCGGTTGCCAACGCCAACGATGCACCGACAGGCGCGTTGCTGATCAGCGATACGACACCGAATCAAGGTCAGGTGCTGACCGCGCTGACTGCCGGGATTGCCGATGTGGATGGGCTGGGCGCATTCAGCTTCCAATGGCAGCAAGGTAGCGGTGCTACCTTCACCGACATCAACGGCGCGACCGCTGCGACCTTCACTCCTGGTGCACCGCAGCTCAATCTGCAACTGCGGGTGATCGTGCGGTACACCGATGGCTTCGGCACGCCGGAGTCGGTGACCTCTGCGGCGACGGCGGCGGTATTGATAGTGGGTGCGGTGCAGACGGGAGACGCCTTGGCGAACATCCTTATCGGTACCGCGGGTAGCGATGTGCTTCTTGGCCTGGGCGGGAACGATACGCTCAGTGGCCTGGGCGGTGTCGACCAGTTGATTGGCGGCACTGGCGACGATTCTCTCAACGGCGGGGACGGCAACGACTTCCTGGATGGTGAGGACGGCAATGACATCCTCATCGGTGGGCTCGGCGCGGATGTCATGAACGGCGGTTCCGGGAATGACGTCTTCGAGGTGACGGATGCCGGCGATGTGGTGATCGAAGTTGCCGGGGGAGGGGCTGACACCGTCTGGACTTCCCTAAGCAGTTACACCTTGGGCGCAAACGTCGAGAACTTGTTCTTTGGCGGTACCGGCAACTCCATTGCGATCGGCAATCAGCTGGATAACGTGATCGGGGGGGGAGCCGGAAATGACGTCATCATGGGTGGTGCGGGTGCTGACGTGCTAATCGGCGGCGCCGGGAATGACGTCTTCGAGGTGACAGATGCCGGCGATACAGTGATCGAGGGCATCGGAGGGGGTGTTGACAGTGTCTGGACTTCCCTGAGCAGTTACACCTTGGGCGCAAACGTCGAGAACTTGTTCTTTGGCGGTACCGGCAACTTCACGGGGGTCGGCAATCAGCTGGATAACGTGATTGCAGGGGGCGCCGGGAATGACATCATCATTGGTGGTGCGGGTGCTGACGTGCTAATCGGCGGCGCCGGGAATGACATCTTCGAGGTGACAGATGCCGGCGATACAGTGATCGAGGGTGCCGGGGGAGGGGTTGACACCGTCTGGACTTCCCTAAGCAATTACACCTTGGGCGCAAACGTCGAGAACTTGTTCTTTGGCGGTACCGGCAACTCCATTGCGGTCGGCAATCAGCTGGATAACGTGATCGGAGGAGGGGCCGGGAATGACATCATCCTTGGTGGTGCGGGTGCTGACACGCTAATCGGCGGCGCCGGGAATGACGTCTTCGAGGTGACAGATGCCGGCGACACAGTGATCGAGGGTGCCGGGGGAGGGGTTGATACCGTCTGGACATCCCTGAACAGTTACACCTTGGGTGCAAACGTCGAGAATGCGTTCTTTGGCGGTACCGGCAACTTCACGGTGGTCGGCAATGCGTCAGACAACGTATTCGCGGGTGGCATTGGCAATGACACCTTCGTGTTCAGCGCAGGTTTCGGAAACGATCAGATTATCGGTTTCGAAACCAATCCCATCGGCGGCGGTCAGGATCGGCTCAATATTGCCGCATTCAACATCACGGCGGCGGACTTTGCCGGTAGCGTCAACGTCGCCGATGTCGGTGCGGATACCTTGGTCACCATCGGAAATGACACCATCCGCCTGGTAGGTGTGGCCGACGCAACAACCGTTACTGCCACGGACTTCATTCTGGCTACTTGAGGTCCTGGTCAGTACTGTCGCAGGGAGCGCGGACAACGGAGGGGAGGGCATTGGATGCCCTCCTTTTTTTTTGGTTCTTCACGGAATCCCGGGAAACACAGAAACAAGAACGCCGATTTGATTGATGATGTTCGTGCGAGCAAACACATCTAACAAACCGGCGTTTCGCGTGACTGAACGGTTAACCACCGACTTCTTGAGCGATATGGCAGCGCAGGAAATCGGTGGTTATTTCACACTCGCTCCCGCGTCCTATTCGCCGGCATGACTCGACGCTCTGGAGGCTGCCATTTCCGCCATGATACCGTCCAGGTTGTAGGTTTCAGGTGCTTGCAAGGGTGGGAACTCTTTATACGTTGCCAGTTCTTTCATCCACAGCAACTGACCAAGGGGCAACATATTCCAGTCGTAGATATAAGCCGTGGCGGGTGCAGCAAGTGCGCCGGCGTAACCCGCGATGGATTTAGGATCGTCCAACCCACCAGCAATCTCGAAAGGATCGCGCTTGATATTGTCAACCATGGTCCAGGAGTAGCTTACAGCTCCTTTCATAGCTCCCGTAGGATCGGTTGGCACCATCGTGTAGTACATCTTCCAGTTTTTGTAACGCACTGCCGAAGGCTTCGCGCCGGTGTAGTAGAAGAAGATCTCGCGCGCGGACTTCTCACTCTTACCTGTCAAATAGTCGACTTGATTGACGCCATCGAGTGTGGTTTTGACGATGCCAGGGTACTTGCCACCTTCTATCTGTGTCTTCAGGTCATTCCCCTTTGGGCCACCGGCTATATCGACCAGGGTTGGCACCCAGTCCAGCGATGCAAACAACTGATTCCTGACGGTGCCTGGCTTGATATGTCCTGGCCAACGTACAACCATCGGTGCACGCATACCGCCTTCCCAGGTGGTCAGCTTGCCACCTTTGAAGGGTGTAACGCCGCCGTCAGGATAGGTAATGACTTCAGCACCGTTGTCGGTGGTAAACACAATAATGGTGTTTTCCAGTTGCCCCATGTCTTCAAGCTTCTTGATGACATACCCGATGTTGTCATCCATTTGCTTCATCCCGGCCTCATTGACCCCCCAATCCTTACCACCTGGGGTGCCGACCATGTTCAGGTACTTCTCAGACAACACGGTAGTAATGTGCATGCGTGCGGGGTTGTACCAAACGAAGAACGGCTTGTTCGTCTTTTTAGGGTCGTTGCGGTCGAGGAAATCTATGACGTGCGCAGAGATTTCCTCATCGACGGTTTTTGACCGCTCAAGGGTTAACGGGCCTTCATCCTTACACTTCTGATTCTGTTGTGTGCCGTCGGAGGACGCGCAAGCAAGCACCGGTCGTGGCGGTGTCAGGCAGTTTGCTGTCCTGGGGTCGACAGACCCTGGAACCTCGGGAACTCCGGGCAGCGGTTCGTTTTTGCAGGGTGGCGCAATGGCTTGTTCAGTAGGCGACTTGTTGATATCGGGAAAACTCACCCCTTGCATCGCATCCAAGTGATAGAGGTAGCCCCAAAACTCTTGAAAACCATGAGCCGTTGGCAGTGCTGCCGGGTGGTCTCCCAAGTGGTTCTTGCCGAACTCACCCGTTGAATAGCCTAAATCGTAGAGGAATTTGGCCAGCGCTGGCGTGCCGGGCCGCAGATAGGAGGGACTGCCTGGTAGTTGTGGCGGGATCATGCCGGTGCGCAGTGGATGCATGCCGGTGAAAAATGCGTTGCGTCCAGCGGTGCAACTTTGCTCGGCGAGATAGTCCATATAGATCGATCCTTCATTAGCAATGCGATCTATATTCGGTGTTTCGCCGACCATCAAGCCTCGGTGGTAGGCGCTTGGCTGCATCCATCCAATATCGTCTCCCATGATGAAGACTATATTCGGTTTGGATGTATCGGCGACGGCTGCACCGCCGAGCAGAGGTGCGATAGCAAGTGTTAAGGATAATAAGGTTGTTTTCATGTTTACTCTCCAAGTTGTACAGCAACCCCCCATGGCGGATGAGTCTAGTCCAAGACTTTAAAACCGTGGCGCAGGACGGGAGAGTTGCAACTCAGTGAGCGAAACCTGTGGAACATAGGGTGTTTACTGAACGATTAAGAGGCCAGCTCACGCCCCCCGACGGGCAATCCAGCAGGTCAGGTAAGATGGAGAGTGGGGGCGCAGTAGGTGGAAGAACACAGAAGGCTGAAAGCAAAAAGGCCCCAATAATTGGGGCCTTTTAGATGCGAATATGGCGGAGGCGATGGGATTCGAACTCATGGACCTGTTACAGTCGACGGTTTTCAAGACCGGTATAAAGATGAAAACAGGCCGTGGCTTGTAGCTTTTTTCCGTTCCATTACTTTAATTTTTCAGCACCTCTGCAGGCCGCATTCTACAAGGGGGCTACTTTGAGTTATGGAACGCTTTTTACGGCTATTTTGATGGTCTAGCAATGGCACCGACACGGCGATAAACCCGCTCGGTGATGTCGCCTTTGGTGTGACCCAACAGTAGGCTCGCCTCGCCAACATCGGAGATTTCCGACGCAGCCTTCGGCCTGATATCCCGGAACTGGAATCCGCCAATCTTGGCAGCCAGTAGCTCGTCGCCGATCTCGACCGCGGCCAGCTTTGCCTTTTCGCGAGCAATATCCCAACGCTTTCTCAGCATCGTCGCGGTCATCCGCTTGCCGTGTTGGCTGACGATCAGGTAGTTCGAAACATGCCGAGCATTGCGCTCGGTTATCTCCGCGATCAGTCGGCCCAGACTATTTGCCTCGCCGCCAGTGGTCATCTGAATGCGCAGCTTTTTGTGCGTCTTGTTTTGCTGAACACCCAAATATCCCCCTTCTGCATCATCCTTCCGCATCACCAGGACATCTGCCGGCCGTTGCCCGGTAAGGTAAGCCAGGTCCATCGCGTCTTTCAGCTCTTGAGCTGCCTTCTTGTAAACCGCGCCCCAAACCACATCATTTGCGTAGTAGTCCCTCGGTGTCTCTTTATTTTTACGCACCCCTTGGCACGGGTTTTCCTTTGTTGTCAGGCCCCACTCCCGGGCAATATTGAAAATATGGGAGAGAGTCGCAATCTCCCGATTTGCACGGACCTTAGCCGTCCGCGCATCCCTATAACCGGCGATGGTTGCTGGGGTAATCGAGTCGATTGGGGCGCTATCAAACATAGGGCGTAGCTGTTTGATCTCCGCTAGGTTGTCCTTCTGTGTCCGCGCCGCTTTTTTGGGGATGACATCACGGATGTAGCGGTCGAATATTCCTTTCATGGTGCGCAGATCGAGCGGCTTTTCCTTCGATTCGAGTTCGGCCCATTTGAGTCTGGCCTTGTCGAGGTCCTTGCCCAGGGGAATGTCATTGCCCAGCAGGTCGCGGTAGTAATAAGCGGTCCACATGGCGCCATTTTTGCGCTTCCGGGATCGCTGATACATCCGTGGGGGGAGGTGGTGATATTCGGTCTTGCGGGGGCGCATATCAGTTCACTCGCGAGAAATCGGGCGTCCATGCCGGCGCCGCCGGTGGAGGGGTGGGGTCAGCAATCGTGGGCGTGATCATGCCCAGTTTCATGCGTGCGTACATTCGGCCAACAAGCGGGCGCTTACCACGGCTTTCGACGAACACCCACTGGCGGTCTACCAGCCAGCGCCGTTGGTATGCACGGGCCTTGTAGCCGGTGAACTCCGCCAGCTCTTCGTCCGAGAGAATTTCGGTTTCCATAAGGATGCTCCGTGCCGCGCGTAGCGGCAGAAGGTGGGGGGGGCTATTCCCAGCCGTGCAGGTAGGCCGGTTCGGTCAGTTGTTCCAGCTCTTGGCGCAGCGTTTTATCCAGGGTGACGGTTTTGCCTTCGTCCTGGTCGTAGGCTTCGGTGTTGTCGAGCATGGTGTCGCTGACCAGATCGACGTCCTCCAGATCGAACTCGCTGTGCGGGTATCCGTTGAAGTCGCAGAGCACTTTGATTGCACCGGCTGGGTCGTAGGCTGCAACGATGTCGTTGTCGCCAACCTGATAGGCCTTGAGGGTTTCTTGGGGCATAGCGATTCCTTGCCGCTATAGCGGCTGACTTTGAACTGGGGAGGGAGGTACTTCTGTTCACCGGTAGGTGTTGTGCTTTACTGAGTGGTGGTCTTAAAGAGAGGGGGGAGTGCAATGCATAAAGCGTCTCGAGATCCGATGTTCATCTGCGGCATTCCACTTACAAGTTTCGGCTACTATTTTGGTTTGCCAGATTTGACCAGCGAAGGGGGAGTAGTGATGGGCGTAGCTCCTGCTCTTCTAATTACTGGGTTCGCTTTCATGTTGATCGGGTTGCTGCTGCGTAGAAGGTGAGCCTTTTGGATTTACCGTGGTTCCGTGTAGATGAGCCAAGCCATGTAGGCGAGGGCGATCATGGGGGCGCCTGCTTGCGGTAGCCGGCGTCGTACAGATAGGCACAAGTCCGCATGACCTCCTCCTTGTCGCTAAAGGACAGGTGACTGGTCATTTCAAGTATCACGATATGACGCTTACGCTCTTCCTGGGCAGATTTCTTTACGGTGCGAAATGAATCGGCCCACTGCTGCTCCTCCTGATCGGCAAAGCTGACTACGGCCATATCGTTTCGGTGAGCCAGAACCACGCATTTCCTGAAAGTTTTGGTGCGGCAGCTCTACGCCAATCCACGGAATTGCAGTTTCTTCAGGCATAGGAATCCTTTGCCGCTATAGCGGCTGACTTTGAAAGGTGGGGGTAACCGCTTATCGGGTAGCGAGGGTGAATCGATTCACGTTTGATACGGCAGTGAAACACCTCGCGGCGATTTACTACATTTGAGCGATCAGACAAAAAGGGGTAGTTCATGACTTGCTTGATTTGTGGTGAGCCTGCAGTGGCAATTGATGCTGATGATGATTACTTGGAAAGAAGCTGCCCGAAGTGCGGGCACTATCGAATCACTGGTGCGGCGCTTGTATTGATGAAGGCTCACGGATGGCACTTTGACGTGGCGCTGGTTCGGAAGTGGATCGAGGAGCACCAGGACTCCGGCATGATTCCAAACATTGATTCGCATCAGGCAGCTCGTCTGATCAACGTTTAGATGCGCTTCATGCTGTCTCCGCGGCGGGCTGACGGAAGACGGGCAGGGCGCCGGCCTGCTCACGCACCGAGCGCATGCCTTCCTCGTCGTAACCCCAGATGTTGCTGTCGTTGAACCGCTCAGGCCCGAGGTAGCCAGGATGAATAGGCTCACCTGTACGGATGTAATCGCGAAAGGCTTCGACCACGGCGCGTAACGTGCCGCCATGACTGAAACCGCGCCACCGACCACCCCACACCGTTTTGTGAGTAAAGATGCGCTTGCCGGTGTAGTCGTCGATGAACCAGACCTTGCCGCGCTGATCGACTTCCATACTGGCGTAGTGATTCACAGCCTGGCTGTAGAAGAACCTGCGCCCATGGTCGGCGATGATCCGGATCACCTGGTTAACTTGCTCGGCGCGCTGGCGCTTCAAGGTGAGTTTGTTTTCTGTGGGCATGGGGCGTCCTCACCGGTATATTGGTTGGATTCAGACTAGGGGTTCAATTATTTGAGACTTTTTCACTACACTGATGTAAGCGCAGTTAAGTCGATTCTCGAAAATGAAAAGATGTGGTTAACAGATGTGCGCTATCTGAATGATTCAGAAGAGATGCACAATGGAATATCCATGCTTGTGGAATATATAATGCACCGGGTAGCGAATTTTCCACATCCACACGAGTTTTTTGAAGATGCCGCCAACTATATTGAGAGCGGGCTAGTGGGGAAGGCTGGTTACGGAATAGACAATCGGCCCGTTTTCATAGGGTCATTTAGCCGAGCTGGTGATCTTTTGAGCCAGTGGAGGGCTTATGGCTCTTATGCGATTGAGTTCGATACTGATTATATACCGCAAGAGCTTTCTGCATGTGTCTATGAACACGACGAAAAATTGAACCAGGCATCTAATGCTGCTTTGTTAAGTCTGATTGCAATCTCAAAAGACATGGCAGTTAACAATGGCTTTCTGGATCAGGAGGGATATGGGGCGTTTTCTGACATCGTTGGATTAGTGGCGACCTTAAAGCATGAAAGCTTTTCAGAAGAACAAGAGATAAGGATTGTTCTCGGTCATGATATAGATCCCGAGATTGAAGATGGCTTGGAAGTAAAATTTCGAAGTCGAGGGAATATTCTCGTTCCTTACGTTGAGGCTGATTTGCCCTTTGAAAGTATTCGGGCGATACACGTCGGACCAATGCGAGACCAAGAATTAGCTTACATTTCTATGAAGGCCTTGGTTGAGAAGATGCACCTTGAACGCCCAATAACTGTGCAAAACCATAATCATAAAATTGAAGTTGTAAAATCCACAATTCCATACCGAGCTCCTTGATAATGGATAGGAAACTGCTGCCTCGTCGGTTGGCGTGATTCGTTGAAGTGGAGTATATATTTATGTCGAACTTAGCCTTGCGGGAGGCCGACATGAGACTGCAAAGCGATATCGATGCACTCGCGGCAATCGAGGAAGACGCGCAAATGATGCTCAAGCGATTGGGGATCCCCGATGACAAACAGAAGCTTGAAGTAGTCATTTGTTTGCGACAGATCATTGATCTAGCGACTTATAGAAAAGAGATTGACCGATTAACCGAGTCTTCAGAGCGGTAGGTAAGGCCGGTTGCCCGGCCTGATGCGCTTACTTCGGATCGAAAGCACCCAACGACAGAGTCGCAGCATCTCCGATATTTCGCTGCAGAACTGTCTTGAATTCCTGCGCGAAATCCTCTCACTGAACTTCCTCCCCAACCCAGCGCAGTTTAGAGGTTACGCTGATCTTAACGATGGAAACTCTGTATTAACCTAGTTGGCTTGTCGGACTTGTTATTGAGTTTTCAGTGGTTAAATAGCCAGCTTTTGTGTTTGATGAAATCTGATGCCGTAAAAAAGCTAGCAGATATTGCATATTGACAGGTAGGAAAGCCCAAATTACCATCCGGCGCCAGTGATCTTTAAGGCACCAAATCACTGGTGTATTGCGTTTGCTTCGGCACTAGGATGGAAGTGTATATTTATGTGCCTATTGTGTATGCAGTATTGTTGAGTGCCGGCCATGTCAGGTTAAAACTAATGTACGTTAAAGGCGAGCCAAAGTGAAAAAATTATTAATTTTGCTGGCCCTGCTTACACCAATTATGGCAATTGCTGGCGAACCTGACCACCTTGCCATTTGCAACAAGCTAAAGTCAGATATTGCCCGTAGTCACGACGTATACAACTTGGCGCTGGTGGATAACGGTAGTTCATATGTGTCGGGTGAGGGGATTGTGCTCTGTGTATATGACGGCATTATCCAGAAATTTTTCGGTGAAAACTCTGTAAGAGTTATGGCAACATTGAATGTCGCCAACAATAAATACAATGTCCGGTTCTAATAGTGGGGCGCTACTCGGGAGGTTAGAGGTTCTGTTACACCTTCTGCGAGTTGTTGAAATCATGTTCTTTCATCAGGCGCTACAGGTCAGCCTTGTGAAGCCCCCGCCATATCCACCTGAGCGCGCTCGACAGCTTTGGCCGTTTGTGGATTTTCTTCAGTGCTTCCGCCGTTGGCAGTTGTGCTTCCTCGGCCATGGCCTGTCTCTTCAATTCCGTGGGCCGGTAGATCCAGCCATGTCTGTCGTCGGCGCTGGCGCACCTGGTTGTTGATGCGCCTCATGCTGCCCTCAGCTGGTTCCAGACCCCTACGGCATCGAATATCCGGGCGGCCTGCTCTTCAGTCAGCGATACCTCGGCGGGAATGGCTATCCAGCCCGAAGCGACCCGATGATTCGGATTGCTCTCGGCGACGAGGGTTTTGTAGGTGTCCTCGATCACGTCCTCGAGGTGGGCGGCCAGATAATTGCCTTGGGGCGCGACCTCGACCGATTTGGTGTAGCGGTGGCCGCGTTGATCGCGACACTGGACGCTGACATAGATCGTCCAGCGGTGAGCAATGTCACAGACTGCTTCGGCCATGCGCTGTCCTGGCGGGATGCTCCTACATGTCTTCCAGTTGATCATCCCTTGGCGGCCGCTGGGGTCGATGTGGATCACCGCGACGTGATTGACCTTAAGCTCTGCCCGGCTCACACGCTCCATTCGAGCGCGCATGTTGTTAGGTTTTCGCTTTTTCATCGTGTCGCCGCAATCTGGCGATTGGCCTTTGCTTCAAACTGTATGGCAAGTTCGAGAGCGGCTTTGTAGTCGTCACGGAAGGCGCGGGTCTTGTTGGTGGTGCGGTCTTTAATCTGGTACATGCCGACGCTTCGCCCGGCGATTTGGTAGCGCACCGGTTTGGCTGGCGCTGGTTGATCAATACGGCCGTAAAACCCTGCTCGAGCGGCCTTTGTTCGTTGCAGCAGCTCACCGAGTTCATCAATGCGCTCTTGAAATGCTGGATGCATGGCTAATCCTTAAGTCTGAGTTGTCATCCCGATGCACCCTGTCGCCAAGGTGCAGCAGTGATGCTGTCTTGTTGCTCAGCAAACCTTGCGTGCCGAATGACTGGACACGGAAGCGGGCTGTGTTGCGTTGTTGTTCCCTGATCGCAATCAGGGTCTGTCTTCAAACTGTTAAAGAGCGGTCAGGCCCTTTGAGGCCCTTCGCAATGGCTGTGTGTCGCTGCGATGGGTGTAGTTAACCATCGGTATATTTAATCGTCAATACCGATGGTTAATTTATTTTGATGTGAGCTTGTTTTGGCGCCATTTACTACTTCGCTACCTAGCGCTTTTGGGATATTCCATAAAGCGCGGCCTCGCTATAGTTCCTAATGCTGGACGTATATACAGTATCTAGGAGGTTGTGTGGGTAAGGCAAAGAGGCAGCAAAAACCAGCAGTGCGACAGGTAATCAGCGGGATGGAGCGGCTTGGTCTGCGCGTTTCGTCGATGATCAATCACCCGACAGCTCAGCATCAGCGATGGGTGACCATCCATCGCCTCGACACGGACGGGGATCAAGAGTGGGAGGAAGTGATGGGGCTTCTTTCCGAGACGGACGATCTGGAGATGACATTCAACGATGACGAGTCGGTGACGTTGAGGTGGGAAGCGCGATCAGACGAGGATCGCGTGCTTGAGGTGGTCGACCTCGATGACGTGGTGGAGCCAGCGCCTTTCTGACGGACGAAAAAAAGCCCGCTCACCGGCGGGCAATCTATTGGCTATTCCCTCAGATCTAGCGTGTTTCAGCGTTAGCAGAGTCAGTGTAGAAGGCGTCTACGAGGGCGCAAGGCCAGAACCAAAAAAGTCCGGCGCGGCTTCCATGCCGTACGTCACAAAACAGTGAATTTCTTGAAGTGTTCCGACCTCTACCGGAAAACACTTAGGAGAAAGGATATGTACGATGACGCGAAAGCACAGGCGTTTTTTGTTTGGCATGAGCTACTGATGAACCCCAAAGATCGGATGAGTGCGCAGGAGCAGTACGATGAATTAATCCGGCTCGCTGACAATTTTCGGGAGAAGGAAATTATTGATCTGGAAGAGCGCAAGACGTTGATAGCGGTTGCAACGCTCGTCTATACGCGCGCAGTGGAAGGAGCTGGGTCATCGAATCGCTGGCAAAGAAAAGCCCGCGTGGGGAGCGCGGACTAAAAGGATCACAAGGAGCTGCCTTCACCCTATGCTTGGGAGCATGAAAAATGTGTGAAGGTGTGGAATGAAAAAGCCCGGCACTAGGCCGGGCTCTGATTGCTACGAGGTAGCTTCCCCGTCTCGCTCTCAATGGCGCGAACGGATTCTAATATGTGGTATTGAAGCGAGTGCGCCATGCCGTCAACCCTCGATCCAGATCTAGTACAAACCCACGCTGCGCCAGATCACTCGACCTTGGCTCTGGTTATTACGCCCACCTTCACCTCATCCGCAAGCGCCGCAACCCGATCTGCACGCTCATACATCTTTGCAATCAGCTTGAGCACGGCAGCCACCTGAATATCGCGGCAGTCCTTTGTAATGCTGAGCACTTCGTCTGCGGCCTGCTCGATCTCAAGCCCTAGCGCCTTGAGCTCGCGATGCAGTTCTTGGTTGGGCTTGGTGAGTGACATACCGATCTCCTATAAATCCCCGCCGCGCCATCTACTCAGGCTTGGCTCGAGATATTTCCCTCGCGTTTGGTGAGGGGCATAGCAACCTCAGGCAAATTCTTGTGCTCGCCCGATCTAGCCTGCACTGACATCTTCAATCAAGCTATTTAGCCGTTTCTCATCTTGCTGGAAGACTGAAATCATTCGTCGAAGCGCCTCCGCGTCTGGTCCATTGCCTGCATGACTTAGCCGTTCGGCGATCCGAACTAGCTCCACAGCCGACCACTTCAGATCAGAGGCGACGCCCTGGAGGTCGCGCTTCAGGTCTTGGTTGGGTTTGGTGAGGGGCATGGTGTCAGACCTTCTGGGCATTCCAGACAAGAAGAACCTTCGCGTGGATGGTCACATCCTCGATTCGCGCGGTCTGGTTTTCGTAATGTTTGTTGTCCGAGATCATTCGCAAATGTTCTTCGTCGACCTGCTGTAATCGCTTGATGTAGAGAAGGCTGTGCCAGGTGAGCACGTAAACACCGTCGCCAATGAATTCGTTAACTCCGCGATCAACGATCACTGGGTCTTTATCATTGATCGTGCCTTCCATGCTCTGACCCCATCCGGTGATCATGGCCAGCGCAGCAGTAGAGGTGTAGGTCACACCCTTCTCGCGCAGCACATCCTCCCGAACGATCAGGTTACGGATTGCCTCGTTGTAATCGGCTGGAACTTGCCCGTGCCCCATCGCGGCGCGCACGTCGTACTGCGGAATTAAAATCTCATCTGGTCGTGCTCGCAGTCCGGAGAAATCAGCCTCGATTACGTTGTTTGTTTTCACCTCATTCGCAGTTTCCGCAACGGCTCCAGCGATCCTCTGCCGCGCTTCCTCCGGCAAATTCTTTCCGTACTTAGCTAGCATCTGATTAACGATATCTGCGGATGACTTTGACGGCTCATTTGCAGTTTTCGCAATCGGAACCCTAGTCATCGCCGCTATCTCTTCTGCCAATCGAGAGCTGAACGCCTCAACCGGCTCATTGAGCATCCGCGCAAGTATCGAAGCGAACTGCGCATTCAAAGGGTTTATACCTTTGAAATAAAGGTTCACCGCAGCAGGCGTCATGCCTGCCGCGTCCGCGATTTTCTTCTGACTCAGCTTCAGCTCGTTCTTCTTCGCAAGGAAGAGGGTGTGCGCGGCTTCGCACTCAGCCAAGCGGTCTGGCGGCAGTATTCGTTTTTTAGTCATCGGGCGAATTTATACCAATGGTTAAAAATTAGAAGAAACCATCGGTATTGATTAAAAATTAACAGATGGTTAATATCGGCCTCATCAACAGCAGAGGCACGACCATGAATGAGACTTCCCTCGACAAGTTCGTGGCTGACAAAGGGCAGTCCGAAGCCGCACGGCTTCTTCGGGTTACTGCGCCAGCCATTCACAAAGCCTTAACCGCGAAACGGGACATCCGAGTGCTTGAGCTTCCAGATGGAAGTTTCCAGGCGAAAGAGCAGCGTCCGTTCCCATCCCAAAAATCAGCCGCTTAACCAACTTCAACAGCCTGGAGCACCCGCATATACATGGACCCCCAATTCCCTTGTCACCTGATCCGTTGAATCAAGAATACGAACGAGAGAGCCTCATGGAAACGTCGAATTTGCGACACGAAACACGCGATGCGGTCTTGGTCGCTATGGCGCGAGACATGATCGCTCGTACGAGCATGAGCCAGGACGGCTTTGCAGAGCAGCTCAACCATCAACTCTTTGATCGTGCTCCAGAGCGTTGCAAAGAGAAGGGCTTTCCTGATCTGCAAGGGATGACCAAAACCGCAGACATGCAGGCTTATGGCCGCGCTTACAAAGCGTGGAGCAAACGTGTTGAGCGCTGGCTCGACGACAGCGGAGACCGTATCGAAATCCCTTCGTGGATTGAAGAGTCGTGGGTTGCGGCACTCGACCAACCTTGGCGCGACCGTGCACTGATCGAGCTATCGAGTCGTTACGGCCTTCTTGCTGTTAAGCAGATCGGCTCGGGCATCGATGACGCCCTCCAGGTTTTTGCTGGCATCTCGATGAGCTTCGGTCATGTCGCCGGGCTGGGCGGGAAGGTTTTCGCGGACGGCGTGTTTGACCATAAAGACAAGGGCTACGCCGAGTCCTTCGAATCCTTCTGCCGCTCGCTTGCAGCTAATGCGGTTGCCATGGCTGATCAAGCAGCGGTTGTTGCTTCGAAGACTCACTAAATCCCAGGCACAAAAAAGCCGGGGTGCAACCCGGCTTCTTCAACAACGTGTAAAACAATGTGGCGTCATTATGAACACGATCGCTAACCCCGGCAATACCCACCATGTCGCGACACTTTTCGAGCAATCGAAAAACGTGTCACGACTCTGCATCACGGTTGACTCTGAGATTGGAGATCGGCTGTGAGCACCATAATCATGAGTTTGTGCTGGCCGCTTCAGGGCATGAGCGGACCACAAAAGGCTGTATTGATCTCGTTGGCGGACAATGCAAACGATGAGGGTGTTTGCTGGCCCTCAGTGGCACGCATTTCGGAACGGACCTGCCTTGCTGAAAGAACGGTTCAGACGGCAATCAAGTGGCTGGGGCAAGTCGGATTACTGTCTGTTCGTGAGCGCATGGGCCGCTCGACAATGTACACCTTAACCCCGGCAGCATATGCACCCCCGCAACAGGTGCGCCCCGCAACAGCCGCACCATCACCCCCGCAGCTCACGACACAAACCCCCGCAGCAGCCGCACCCAGAACCGTAATAGAACCATCAAGTGAACCGTCACCTCTTGTCGACGATGAGCAACCACCGAAGATTTCGAAGCCGAAGTGCCCAACCCAGGCAATCGTCGATTTGTTCAACGCGACGATCCCGGAGTTTCCTCGAGTCGTGATGCTGACCAAGGATCGGATCGCCAAGATCGGTGCCCGCTGGAGCGAAAGTGACGTGCATCAGGATCTCAGCTTTTGGGCCGAATACTTCGCTTTGGTACGTTCGAGCAAGTTCTTGATGGGAGAGGTGTCCGCTTCCGGTGGTAGCTCTTTCCGTTGCAACTTCGACTGGCTGATCGCCCCGAGCAACTTCGTCAAGGTTGTGGAGGGCAATTACAATGCGTGACCCCTACAACATCGAGGCCGAACACGGCCTTCTGGGCGCGATGATGCAGCGCCCTGAACTGATCGACTCCCTGAGCGACGACCTGTCCGCCGAATCCTTCTACTTTCCGGAAAACGCCGAGGTATACCGGGGGATCATGGCGGTTCGGTCGGCCGGAAAATCTGTCGATTTCCTCACCGTTGGTGACCACGTTGGCACCTTGCCGGATGGCTCCCCGGCGTTTGCCTACTGCGCCGAAATCGTAAACGGCACTCCCAGCGTTGCCAACGCCAAAACCTACGCGGCAATCGTGCGAGAAAGGGCAATCGAGCGGTCGCTGTTTGACCTTGGCAGCCAGGCTATGGATATCGCGCACAGCGATCAGGATGTGCAGGCGAAAATCGCCGCGGTCCAGGCCGCTGCCATGGCCATCGATTGCGGTTCTGGTGATGACGACATCGTCAAAGTGGGTGATGTGCTGGTCGACCAGTTGGAGGTGTGGCAGGAGCGCCATGATCGTCATGCTCGTGGCGAAACACTGATCGGTCTGTCGACCGGCCTGCGAGACCTGGACGAGAAGATAGGGGGACTGCAACCAGACCATCTGTACATCGTTGCTGGGCGTCCCGCCATGGGCAAGACCACACTGGCGATGGGCTTTGTTATCGACGCGGCCGTACGCCAAAGCAAGTCATCACTCGTCATCAGTCTGGAAATGAACAAGGGGCAGCTGCTGGATCGAGCTGTGGCTTCGGAGGGCCGCATTCCGCTCACTTTGGTGAAGAACGGAACGGCGTGCCAGAGTCACGGCACGGAACTCGCCGCTGCGGCCGGTGTGCTGCGTCGCGCACCGCTGTACATCGCCGATCGCGCGGGCTCGTCGATTGGCCGCATCCGCTCACTGGCCCGCCGCCACAAGATGCGTTATGGCCTGGACCTGCTGATGATCGACTACCTGCAATTGCTGGAAGGCGAGGGCGGCAACCGAACTGAAGAGGTCAGCAGTATCAGTCGCGGCTGCAAGCTGCTCGCCAAGGAACTGGGCATTCCCGTCGTGCTGCTGAGCCAGCTCTCCCGCAAATGCGAAGAACGCCCCAACAAGCGGCCAATCCCCTCAGATTTGAGGGAATCCGGTGCCATCGAACAGGACGCCGATGTGATCCTCTTCGTATACCGCGACGAGGTCTATCACGAAAACACCGATGCCAAAGGTATTGCCGAAATCATCATTGGCAAAGGCCGCGACATCGAAATGGGCACTGTCCGCACCGCCTTCCTTGGCCAATACAACCGCTTTGAAAACCTGGCTGCCGGGTGGATGCCGGCACCTGTCGCGCAGCCGGAAAAGGTAACCCCGCTGTCTCGCCGCTATGCCAGCAAGGATAAATTTTGATGAGCGACCCGATGCTGCTTGCGCCCGATGTATCCGAGTACCGGTTTGCCCTGTACTGCCGCGGTCATCTGTTGGATTTGACCTCCAAGGCATATCCGCCTGTTGCGCTGTATCCCGATGCCGAGTCTGCCCGTTTGCATGGGGTGCGCATGTGGCCCTCGACATTCACTGTTATTGATCTGGCTGGAGATGAACGCCCATGAGGCAATCGAAGTTGACCCGGGCCTTACGCGATCGCAAGTGCCAGGTACGCGTTCCGGGCGTGTGCCATGGCAATTCCGAGACCACCGTGCTCGCGCACTGGCTCGATGGTTCCGAGGTGGAAGCCTGATGACACTGGCCGTGGTTTTCTCTGATGCCGAGATTCGCAGGCGGGCTTCTGATCCATCTGCCGTGCTGATGCGCGACCCACGCTACCCAGGCTTGTACTTCCGTTTCACCGAGGCTCGTCCGCGCGGAACCTGGAGTCTTGTGGTTCGTAAAAAATGGAACCGAATCGGCGCCTATCCGGACTTGTCGGCGAAGGCCGTGTTGGCCGCGTTGCCTGATCTGCGCATGAGACTGGGAGCTGATCCGGAAGCGGGGGCGGCCGTATCGCCCTGGGCGACATTGGGCGAATTGTTGAGGTGGTACGCCGACCGCATGAGTCGTGACCGCAACCTGTCCGACGAGCGCAAGGCTACTAGTAAGTCTGCAATCGCCAGGCATCTGATCCCGCGCGTCGGCGACATGCCGCTGGCCGACATCCGTCACGGCGCACTCGACACCCAGCTGATGTGGCCGCTGCAAGAGACTTACTCACTCGAGTACGTGCGGCTGATCTTTGGTCTGCTGGTGATCGCGTGCCGTCAGGCGCGCACCTTGGGCCTGATACCGAAAAACCCGATGGTGGGCATCAAGTTCGGTGACTTCTCGAAGAAGAAGATCAATGCCAAACCCGCTCGCTTGCGCGGTGTGCAGGTGGAGGGATTGCTCAGCCAGCTGTATGACCTGTTCGAATCCAATCCACAGCCGGCCATGCTCGCACTGATGATGCTCTGCCATGGAACACGCATCGGCGAAACCCGAAAAGCGCAGTGGTCGCACATCAGCCTGTCCGAACGCACCTGGTATCTGCCAGTGGGTAACACCAAGACCCGCGTTGAACACTCGCTCCCACTGACCGAACAGGTCTGCACCCTTCTAATTCGGTACCGCGCGGCGCAAAAGGCGAGCAATTACGACGGAGATTGCCTGTTCCGCTCCCACAGAGGAAAGGGCATGAGCAAAGGGCAGGCCAGTGCCGTGTTCGCCGGACTGGGGGAGGGCGTGTGGAGCAGCCATGACCTGCGCAAGTTGGCCCGTACCGGCTGGGCAGACCTCGGAATCGACTTCCTGATTGGCGAGATGCTGATCAACCACGCGATGGGTCACAACGTGCAGGCCTACATCCATACCACCGTTGAAGAGCGTAAACGTGCAGCCCTTGAACTATGGCACGCCCATTTAGACGGTAAGGGCTTTTCCCTGATTCACGGGTTGAAGGACGGTAGAAACGAAAATTCGGGTAATCCTCTGGAGGCCGCGCCGGGTAAGGGCTACGACCCTATTCATAAATCAACCATAGGTGAGGATTCAAAACATGCAGAAAGGGCAGGTGCTTGGCTTTAAGAGGCCTAGGATCGAGCTAGAGCCTTGCCCGACCTGTAAGGGCAAAGCGGTAGTGAAAGGGCTGTTTTATGAGTTGATTTGTACTGCTTGCAACGGCTCAGGTTGGGTTATTCGGGGCAGCAGGTTGGTGCTTTCTTCGGACGAGTTGGTGACTCAATTGAGCTTTAAATTGCAGCAGGCTCAGCGCGAAATTGAAGTGCTCCAGCAGGGTTCGTCGATGTCTGGCCAATCCGAGTACTACCAACAGAACAACCGTCGCGGTGCCGGCGGAACGAATTTCACAGGGGATTGAGCGATGGTTGACCGGACGCTGTTCAACGAACTGAAAAGGGCGGATGCATGAAGATCAATTCCGCACGCCAGGCGTGGCATGACTGTAACTACAACCCAGCCCCAGGTCAGTCCTCTGATACTGCCGTGCTGGGTGTTGTGGTGCAAAAAACTGAGCGCGGACCTACAGCTGATCATGCTATCCATGCGACGTTAGCTGGCCAGGTTCAGTCGGCTATTGCCCGTCTTCACAACACGTTGCGCGCATTCGGCAACGCCATGTACGCATCTGAGCCTACCGATGATGATCGGGACGCGGCAGAAGAGGCCGTGTTTAATCTGGCATGCTCTCGGGCGCCACGCATGACAGCCGACAAGAGGGAGCGCGCCGAGTACGTGGCCAAAGGGGTATTCCGTCGTTATCGCTACATGCATCAGGGCGGCCAATCGGCCAATGATGACCCGTTGATCAAGCCTGAACTATTCAGGTCCTGGATGAATGCCGAGTACGGGATCAAGCTTCCATCCACGGCCTGGGGCCGAGATTGGGAGCCGTTTGTGCAGCTCTGCTTTGATGCCTGCTACGACATCGACGCGAAGGCTTTGAACCCGATCGGGGGAGTTATTTACAAAATGAAACAGGCGGCTTGACTTCCCGCACGGCTGGCGGCACTATTTCGCCACTGTTAGAGTTTTGCCTACGGCAACTTACTCATAAATTAAAGAAAACCCCGCCTTCGCAGACTGTGTGAAAACCTAGCAATCTGCCTGGCGATCAAAGAAAATGCTCCGCATCGAAAGATACGGAGCATTTTTCGTTATGGCCTACATCCAGGGACAGTCCCGTACCCAGACCAGTTTGTTCCC
>NZ_JAHBDK010000020.1 GCF_019956415.1 Pseudomonas sp. GL-B-19 | reverse complement strand
AAAGATCGGTGACAGGTGTGAGGCATTCAAGGTACCGGACAATGCTTGGGTGAACGGATCGACGTGGATCTGCAATTCCGGGTATCAAAAGATCGGTGACAGGTGTGAGGCATTCAAGGTACCGGACAATGCTTGGGTGAACGGATCGACGTGGATCTGCAATTCCGGGTATCAAAAGGTCGGTGACAAATGCACTTCCGCTCTCGAGTAGTAGTTTATGCCCCAGGCCTCCTGGGTGTACGGAATGACAATTCGATACCGCTAGAAAACGGATGATATCGATGACCGGGAGCATGAGAATTGTCGGCCCCAGACTACGTGCAGCGCAGCCAGAGCCACATAAACACTATACCTAGAGCAGTCAAATCTATGACACCACCAATGTCCGGCGCAGCGAAAAACCAACGCCAGCGAAGTTTGCACAAGTCTCATCTTCAGCAGAATCCATTTGCACTGCTCGGTGTTACCACTAGGGATGACCGGCGGCGCATCGTTGAGCTGGCAGAGGAGAAGTCGCTAGAGCTAGACCATGATGCTTGCCAAAAAGCGCGATCAGACCTGACCAGCCCGAGAATGAGGTTAAGCGCTGAAATGGCTTGGCTGCCGGGCGTTTCGCCGAGAAAGGCTTCGCAGCTGGTGACGACGCTGCATGAGGACCCGATGTCAATTCGAAAGGAGTCGGGTCTGCCGACTCTCGCTCATCTGAATCTCCTTGCGGCCGCTTTTGAAGCGGTGGATGGCAACGACTCAGCAGGTGATGTCGCTGAGTTTATTCAGGAAATGGCGTGCCTAGTTGACGATTTGTCGGTGGACCAGGTCTTCCGCGATATCAACGAAGATCGTTCAGTGTCTAGTTTTCCTGAGGTTATGGGTATCGATCAGGTCGAGGCGGAGCTGTCAGAGCGGAAGCGTTACTACCGCAACGCTATCAAGGATGCCCTGAATAGGCTTCCACCAGCGACTCTTGTCGATGTGATGACTGTGGCGGTCAATAGCATTACCTGCGGAGGAGAGAGACATGCACCGGAACTGTTAGACGATTTAGTGGATAGTTATGCTGTGGAAACGCAGGACTTTCTTCAGAAAGAGGCTGAGAACGCACAAAAATTGATCAAGGCAGCTAGAGACTCAGCCAAGTCAGGTGAGAGCGTCGTAAAGCCTATTGTGGACAAGCTTGAAGCGGTTGCACGTAACTGGGACAAAGTTGCACAGCCGATTCAGTTGAGCGCTAAGGCCAGGGGGATTGATCACGAGCCGAGTCACCAGATTGCGTACTCCATCCGCAGTCTTGCGATCGACCTGTTTAACGAGCATGACATGCTTACTCAATCGCAGAGACTTTTCGCACTGATACTAGAACTCTTCGCCGAATCGCCAGAACTCGCTGAGCGGGTTGAACAGGACTCGGATGCTCTTGCCGAGATTCTGCAGCGCCGTAACGAGTCTGCCGCAATTGATCCGATTCGCACTCTGTGTGAAAGCGCCATCAATAGTATTGGACGTAATCCTCGGGCTGCGAATAGCGAGGGGCTTCGCCTGCTCAATGAGGGGCGGAAGTTGTTGGAGGATGCGCCCATTAAGGCGAACTCTCCGACCTACTTAGAGGCGCAGGACATACTTGCGATTGCACTAATGCAATGCGCAGTGGCTTACGGCAATGAGACTTCAAAGTGGGAACCATGTGTTTCGTTGCTGGAGAATGCACTGAAACTTGCAACGGAAGTGAAGCTTCGTCAGAGGCTCAGCGAGAACCTAGTTATAGTCAAGGCCAATCATGCCAGCTTCGGTGATCTTGAACCTGTTGAGAATGCGCCATCCCTGAGAACGATAAACGGTGTCGGTGTCACACTTTATGGAAGTGCGGACAAGAACCCTTCTAATGGTTCCTATATGGCGACGTATTACTTCGTCCTCTTCTTTATTCCAATTTTCCCAATTGCTCGATATCGAGTAATTCCAACCGGTGGAGGCTTTCGTTTTTTGGGCAAGGGGCGGCTACGCACGTTCGACAAGTGGCACATAGCAATTTCGCTTGGTTTGATTGTACTGATGTTCGCCAACGGATGAAGGGGAGACAGTTGGAGCGCATTAGCGATGTCCGACCACCATGTACAGTTTTAAGATACGATTGCGCGGCTGACGGAGCCAATTAATGAACATTTTACTTAGCCTTGGATGAGGTAGGGTAACCACACAGTGTGGGTTGGGCAGACGCTTTCACAACATCGCCTTAGTTTTCAGTAGTTGGCTCGTTCCCAGTGAACGCAGGGTCGCTCTGCAGCTTGTGCAGAACGTCCTGGTAAAGGTGTGAACGTTTGTGCCCCTGCTGCTTGGCAACTTCGGTTTTGACCAAAAGCGGCCACTCGACTAGCTCGAAAAGAATGCGTCATATATCTTCATTAAGCTCTGATGGGGGAGAGACAAAATGTCGACACGCCTCCATAGGCTGATTAACATCCGCCCACGACCACCACACGCTATAGCGTTTCATTCACTGCAGGAGTAGCAATACATCAATGAAGTATTGCTACTGAATTTGAACTAGTATTTAGTCCCTAGAAATTTTATCCAGTAGAAAGTCCATATCTGCTGACCCTGATCCGGCGGCAAATTTTTTACATAATTTTTTGGTATCTCCCGCCGTCAGGCGTAATGCACCAATCCACATTGCTACTAAGAATTCCAAGGCGGCTTCACCCTGCTCCACGGCATGGCTCTCTATAATAGAAATAATCACACCTAACATTTTACGACTAAAATCATCGCTAACTGAGTAATCAAGCTCAGTAGGATTTGCTGAACGAAGTAGAGCCGCTTGGATCACGCCATCGTTGTAGCGATCAAAACACGCTGGACTGATAACCGTTGCATGATAGAAGTTATCAAGGCCGTCTTTTCCGACTTTACATCTCAAGTCGTGTATCAATGCCTGAATAGTCCAATAGACATCAGCCTGGGTTGCTTTATCCGTATCCAAGTCTAGTTCGTGCCAAAATGCAAATGTTGGGCGTAGCGTAAGCAATTTCCCGTTAGTAGCAGGAAGGAATAAATTGTCATGCCTGGCGCCGTAGGAGCTTAATCTTTGCGCAAGAAGCTCGGGTAGCGCCTCTGAGTCTCCAAGTGGATCATCCCCTCCAATTTCCATCAAGTTGTCATGCTCGATATCCCAAGAGGTTTTGCTATTTTCCGTCACACGAGGCATAGGAACTTTCTGGAGGATTACGACTTCATGTCCGCCTTGCTGTAGGTCCTTCTGAACTTGTTCGAGCGAGGCGGAGTCCGAAAGTTTAGAAAATCCTACAAAGTACAATATCGATGCGGTAGGCTGCATTTTTCTAAGTCGCCTTGACATATCCAGCAGCTTTCCGCCAGACGTTATTGCACCTGCAACAACAACTACAGAGCCTACATTTGTCAACTGATTTGGGCGAAGTTCGGATACAGAACACCACTCGACTTTTCCGGCTGCGGTGCCAACTTGAGATCGTATGGCGTCAGCAAATGCCTTCGACCCCGAGTCATCCAATGACACGACAAGCTCAACGTCAACTGCAAAATTTTTCCTAACTTTTCGCTCAAAAATCTTTCTAAAATCAGGGGACGGCTCGCTTAAAACACGCTCAATATCAATGTAGTAAAGCTCTTTAAATTCTGACGAGGGGCTGGAAGACTGAGACCAGCAAAGAATATTTTTTGTCGCAAACTCTTTGAAAAAACTTGCACGATCCTTATTAAAGTCTGCCCTTTTGATCATTAACTGTTCATTGGTGGGGGTTTCCGGCAAAAACTGATCACCCACTATCCTAATTAAGCGAGATCCTCTCTTGCACAAAGGACAATCGTTCGCACGGTATGAATATTCATTGCCAGTTAAAGCGCCAGTTATATTGAAGAGCCCGTTTATTCCACTCGGAAGCGAACTGTAGAATATATTCGTTACAGTGTCAGCTAGGAAACCGCTATTTTTCATGAGCTTTTCCGCCAGCCCTCCGCTCGTGGTAGCAGAAATTAAAACAAGGCTTTCAGCACCCGCTATAAAATCATAATCCTTGTTGAAGACTGCATAAGACTCAAAACTCTCAATTAACGGAAGTGTCGTACCAAACTTCCCTGACATGCTCAACGCTTGGATAACCAAATAAGATATTGACGAAGTGTCAACGTAAATCCGCTTAAGCCCAACTGAAAAGAACGGCAGCAAGCCGATAGCGAGAAATGATACTTCAACGCTTGAAACCAAGAGATTTGATGCGCGTATGAACGCATTGCAGTGATCCCCTGACGGCTTTAAAAAATGATAATTTGACTGTGATGTAATCAGTCCACGTCGACGTTGAAAAATATCAATCACACCAGACTGGAGTATCTCCCTTTCAAGATCTACTGATATTAAAGTTGAATCAGCGTTAAGGGCAATTTTACCTTCGCAAGAAAAATATAAACATATCAATTTCTCTTCAGCATCACCAACGAAGGATTCGATTTCCTCCTTCAGTGCTATATCGATAGCCAACTCAGAAAGCGAGTCCCGCTGACTCTCTGAAGCTAATACATACACATGCGCAGGCACTAAATTTTGTTCGACATCAGCCTTCACCACCTTTGCAACAACATCACTAGAAACTTCTCCAGAGAAAAATAGAAGGAGGCTTTTACGGATATCATCTGACTGTTTAAATCGAAAAGAAAAGCATCCGTTCATTCACTCATCTCCAAAGGAATTAGAAAGGTAACTGCGACACCTGATACCGGAGCCATCTCAGTCCTTGCGCCCCTTTCTAGTGTTTCCCAATCTTCAAACTCACAGAGGTCTTCGCTATGAAATGGGTTATTAATGAAGTCCCGAAATAGTGAAAGTCTACCGCTACGCACCCTCATGAAAGCTTTTAGCTTGGTAAGTCGCTCCATTACTACTGGCAAACCATGGCCCTTCGAACTTTTTCCAGATGAGGTCTGTCGGAACGTGAAACACTTCTTGAATATTTCGTATTCTGCGTCCAAGCCTGACAGCCCCGTTTCTGACTCTATCTGTGGCTGATCGGCGCGCCATCTTCCTTCATATCCAAGGCCTGAATCCACAACGCTTATCTCAATAAACTTTCTTCGTTCTAATGGTAGCTCTTCGATAGCCGCCGAAAAATAATTGCTCATCGCTCCGCTTGCTGCTGCCCTAGCATCCACGATTGACGCGCTCAGATTGACACCGTTTGTGTATATCACACGCATACCCGGTTTAAGCCATGTATCCTTTTCGACACTTCGACTTCCATGTTCATGGGTATTCAAAAACAACTCGTAAAATGCCCTGCCTAAATAATCGCTTTCCTCATCATTAAGGGGCTCAGCTCCTCCCACAAGGTTAGTCGACTTACCAACCATTGCTGATATCACAGATCTAAATTGGAGTTGCCCCCTGACGGTTGGTTTTTTGTCATGACTATGAAGATAAAAATTCCGATCAAAACCCTTAGTACTGTGATCTACTAATGCAAACCAGCATAACCCACCTCGTTGCTGCCCAAATTTTGTTTTCCCTTGCTGCTCAATGACATCGCGAGCGGAACGATTAACTGACGGACGAAGATCCTCTAGACCACCCTCTACATAGATATTCTTAGCAAGCATAGAGAGACAGAACTTATGCGGCCTACTCAATAGCTCACCAACCCTCTCCGAAATCTCTGCTCCTGTAGCCTTTATGTAAACATTCCGACTACTGCTGCAACGACCCCAAGTGTTAATCGCTTGAATTGCCGCTGCATAACTTCCAAAAGCAATATTTTTAGTGCCTTCCGGTATCAGAATATCTTCCACAGAATCAGCTTTTGCAAGTTGAGTCAGAAACTCCTCGCAACTTTCTATCGATAAGCTCGTCGGAAAATCAAAATTCATTTACCCCTCCATTAGCCTAAATATCTAACTCCCAATTTTTTGGGATTCACTCCGGCCATAACCACCTACTGCTGGCCGAGCCTCCAACACGTACACCCCCTCTACGTGTAAACGTTCCTGCGAACTGCGCCCCTTCTGTCGTCGAAAGATAGCACTCCTGAGATATTTTTCGTCCATCGCTTTTTACCCAAGACCCACAAATCTTGTATCTAACGATTATTGAGTCAGAGGACAGATGCATCGTTAAAATCACTCGCAGGCAATTGCCGCCGGCCGAGAATGGCAACAACGGCCAGAAACGGAGCGGATTGTGCGTCCGCTTTTGATCTTTTTATGCCTGTTACGAAGGGCTGTTTCTGGCCGTCGGCATCCCGCGGTTGAATCCACACGCAAAAGCTGGATGGCTGTCTGTCCTGAAGGACTGAAAACGACCCAAGCGGCGAATCCGTCCGGTCAACCGGGCGAGCTAATGCCTCAGGCGCGCGACGAGCAAACTTAATGGCGTAAATCAAGAGCAGAGCGAGATCACCACTCTGCTGAGGTTACCTTGCTCGACTTCCAGTCCAGGGTCACATGAGTTGTTGTAAACCGTGCCCTCTTTGACCTTGAATTGGTAGTGACGGACCGTGCCCTTTGACTTTGGAACGTATGCTATTTCTGTAAGCTGCTCCATTAGCCATCTCTCTTTCCCATTCATGGCAGGCGGTGTGGCGAGGAGAATTGACTCGATTGCCGTACCAGCTGACTTGGACAAACTCAGATCTTCCAATGTTTGGACGTCGGAAACCATGAGCATGTGTCGCGATGTGGAATCGCCACCGCATTTGAGGACCGTGACATAAAACCAAGGTAACGGAATGATCTGCTCCACGCACGACCACAGCTGGAGATCCGGCTCCAGCTGGGAAGAAAAGATCATTACGTCTCGCCGATAGGTTCTAAACATAAAAAAACCCCAAAATGAACACTATAGATTGTAGCTCTATAGAGTGCATAAAAGGCCTTATCTTTCCATTTGCGAGTAAAGCAAATGGAAGTAAAACAAGCGTTCGGGTTAGCGCTTCGCGCCTTGCGTATCAGCAGAGGATTAACGCAGGAGGATTTTGCTTTAGTCAGCAGCCGTACGTTCTTGAGCTCGTTGGAGAGAGGTATCAAAGGTGCGACCATAGAGAAGGTCGACGAGCTGGCGGGCACAATCGGGGTGCATCCGGTATCCGTCATCGTCGCCTGCTACCTCAAGAAAGACCCAGACATTAAACTGGAAGATCTCCTTGAGCAGGTCCGCAGCGATCTCAGGTAGTACGCAACTCTCATGTGGGGCTTTGACTTACCGAGGCCAGTTCGCAGCGCCGAGGTCTTCGACGTGATCGAGCTGCTGGTCTCCTAATCCACAATACTGGGAAGCGGCTGTTCACCAAACGCTAGAAATCAGTCGGTCCGGAATCGGAAGATTTTGCCTCACCTCCAGTGCTGCCCATAGCTGCCTGACACATTCAAATACTCGGTCAAACCTGGGTGGCCTTGTCAGTCAAGCCCGTGCAGAGCAAACGTGAGTAATCATCTGCTCATCTTTTTCGTAACGGCTCCATTACGTCTTCGACATCCAACCCTTTCAATAGACACTTATGCACGATCACAGACAGCGCTTCGTAGAGCCTATCGCGCTGTGTAATCAAGGTGGCATTTTCCGCCTGTAGATGAGCAATGCGCTCTTAGAAACTTCTCCGCCGGCGGGCACCGTCCGGATCTATCCCGCTTTCCTTCAGTTGTGCGATACGGGCGGACTCGATCCGCCGACCACGATCACCTACTAAGGTCGCGCGGCTTGTCAGACCCAATCGACGATGCACTTCGGCGCGTGAGATCGGCGCGAGCTCCAAACCCAAGCTAACCATTTGGGCGAGGAGGGCGTCGATTGCCTCGTCCAACGTGCCGCCCCTCAACGTCTGTCGTCGCGTCATGGTCGCCCCTAGTCATCTGAAACCGAACTGTGTCGTTTGTCCGTGTCCGCAACCGTCATTGGATGCCCATTTGGAAACACGCGTTGCACACCTGCATTGGTGTCGCGTGCGAGGACGGATTTTAAATTGTTGAGTTTGTCCTCCTGGTCCGCCAGCCATACATCGCTGCCTGCCTCTCCGGCGCCGGCATCGCGCATGATAGTAATTGCGGTCGTAAGACTCTCGGCTTGTTTCTCAAGGTTGGCCCGTTCCGATGGAGTGCCCATCAGATGGAGATGCGAGCAGCCATTCCAGCACTGAAGATGCTTAGGGCAGGGCGCTTGGGAGAAATCGTGAATGCAACCTCCGAAGGGTGTCACATGCAGCGCCGTGGCGTGTACGGCAAGAAATGCTTCTGCCGTTGTCGTGCCTTTATCTGACAGCAGAGCATGGTAACTGTCGGTCAACGCGCCCTGAATGCGCTTATCTCTTATGCCGGTATGTAGAAAGTCGATACGCTCGTGATGGCTATTGAACGCCAAGAACTCCTGATGGGCAGCGGTGTTCTCTTCAATGCTCGTATGCTGGTAATAGACATTCTGGTCGAGGCGTTTTCGCCCCAGGGCCAACGCTTGCTGAACGTCGCTCATGCCGGTCAGATGGTAAATAGTGTTCCGCCAGTGTCGAGGTTGGTGGCTTGTTAGCCTAATCGGAGCTCCATCAGACTCGGTCAATGACCGACGCGAAAAAATGGACGGATACTTTTCATCATTACCCAACGCGCGATTGATATCCACGAGGGTTACCCGACGCGGGATTGCCCGAAACACATTTGCTTCCCGCCCACCGAGGCGGAATTGACCATCAAACGCGATGGCTAATGTTTCGCTGGTTTTTAGGACAACACAGAGCTTACCTCCAACATTTTCAGTAAGCGCTGCATGGCCGCGAAGTTTGGGAACGAGAAAACGCTCAATATCACCGGCCAAGTATCTGCGTTTGATCGCTTTAGACTGATGCTTAGTCTCGACGTGGGGGTGAACTCCGTTTCGGGAAAGATACACAGAGAGATTCCTAAGGGTCTCTCGGTTCTCGCTAAACCCGAGCCAATCTAGAACCTCAATCTCCGACATTGCTGTTTGTGGTGTGTAGTTCCAGAGACGCCCTGGATGGGCTTCTTGCCACCTAGCGAGCTCTCGCTGCTCTTGGGTCAGCATCTTCAATCGTTCGACCGCACGCCTGGCTAAAGGAACGTCGCTTTCTGCGAACCAATGAACACGGGATTGAAATTGCTTTTCCGCAAAGTACCTGATCCCGCATTCGACTATGGGTTTACCATTGGCATCTACAACTACCTTTCCTGCCGTCCCTTTGATCGGCCTTTCGACCCAACAGTCATAGGGAATTACTGTTACCTCATTACCCCGTTGCCCAGTCGCGATCAACAAATCGATCACACGCAGCAAAATTTCTTCGCCCTCACTGATCGGGTGGTTCGAGCAAAAGGCGTAGGCTTCCATCGCCTCACGAGAAGGCAACCTGTCATCAGATTTACGCTGTCTTACCGCACGATCAGGATCGTGCAATGAAATATAATCGTGACGACGTTTTTCTGGTTTTGCATCATGCTCAAAGTGGATGGCGGTCTCGGTTAATTGCAGATTATCAATCGTATCCGCAACTACTTGAAGATGAGAGATCGCGTCGTAGAGATTCTTGTAGCCACTGTCGTGGAGAAACCCTACGACGCGGTCGAAATCGACTCGCGTCAACAGTGTGGGGTCGGATACACCGCGCTCAAATAACGGGTTGTACAACCGCCGGACGGCAATATTGTATGCCGCCGCCATCGAAAACTTCAGGTTCCGGGTGCGTTGCAGATACACAATCAAGGCCTTGCTAAAATCTTGGAAAGTGAAGGGGAGTGGCCCCTTAGGCGGGGCGGGATAGCCTGTCTTCTCGAGGGCTTGCCGATGCGTTTCGAAGGTAAGAGCATGTTGGTTATCCCGTTGTGGTAACCAACTTCCGACGTCCCACACCGGTGACGCCCACGGTGTTGAAATTGGCAACGACTGAAAAAACGCCTGCTCCTGTGTAATAAAGCCCTCGAGGCTCTGCCTTGCCCTAGACAGCGTCATCTGCGGCATCCTCCGAGTGCTGCCGGCAGCGTTCGATGGTAGCGCTTACCGCCAGGATGGTTGTCTGATGCTGGGCGAGGGGCCGGTTGTGAATTAGGTCACCGGCTTGTTCTGCCATATCAATGAACCGTTGAGCCTCCCGTTGCAGCGCCTCCTTCACCTGCTCATGGCGGCCGTCAGCAAAGGGGTGAAACTTCTTGCAGGTGTAGCAGGCGTAGACGGGATTGTAGGGGCAGTGCGTATGAGCTGGCAGGGCACAGGCACCGATGTCCCCGATGTACTGCGTATCGATTACGCCGCGGATGGCTCTTTCTGCGACTGTATTTCGGCGCTGGACGATTTCCCCGGTTAATAAACTACGCATAATGCGCTGATAGGAAGGGCTTTTACCGAGTGCTTTCTCTTTAATCCGGGCAATGTTGGGGGTTGCCGTTACGTAAGCACGCGCCGCAACCGTGCTGTTGTGGCCGAGCAGCTCGGCAAGAATGTCTGCCGGAGTACCCTGATCCGCCAAACCTTGCCCGAGGTGATGACGCAACAACATGGTTACCTGGTTCGGCTTGTCTATCCCAGCTTCACGTAGCTCGTGTTTGAGGCCCACAATGATTTCGGTTACAGACAGGCGCCTTCCACGAGGACTGACAAATAATGGTTCACAGTCGTTACCAAATCGGCGTTGAATTTCTGAAATGTGCCGTGAGATTTTTTCACCCAACCGCGTGGTTATTTTGCGGGGCCGTCGCTCAGGTCTGCGCTGACCGACCTTTTTGGCCATGGGTAACCACAGTGTGTAATACGTTTCATGATCAGCGCTTTCGATGAACTCAAAATCCGCAATATCAAGCGAATGGAATTGAATCGAGCGCGGGCCTAATTCGAAACTTAAGTGGAGCATCATGTTGAGCTGAGCTTCACTCCAGTCTTTGGTCTGGATACCGCGCTCAATTCGCTGCAGTAGCCGGATCTCTTCATCAAGGGCTAAACCGGACTGGGATAGAAATATACGTTCGTACGGATCAAGGCGGCTCGTCTTGATTTCTTTAAGTGCTAGATATGTTTCTTTATCAAAGCCCAATATTCCTCGATTAAGGGCCCAGCGATAAAACGTTCTAAAAAAAATAGTGCTCTCGCGAAATTTCGCCCAAGTACTTATGGTCGTGACCACCTCTTGTCGCGTCCAAGGAAACTTGGCTGAGATATCGCTTTCAGCTAGTCGTCCGAACACCCCGGATGCTTTGAATGCCGTTACAGGTGCATACTTTTCCAGTGCATAGGCCACGAACGCTTTGGCGATTTGCATGAGGTTCGGATTCAGGTGGAGCGCATCCCAATCTATTTTCATAGCCGTTCCGCCGTCGTACCACGTCCAAACGCTCAATCGAGTATCGACGTACCTTGGCTGGTCATTAGTGCGAGTTCGAATGGCAACCTGAGCCGGGCCCTTGAATACGTAAGCCGGCAAAGAGGAGGAGGGTGCAGCGTGTTCTTGATCGGCTGATTTGGTCAAGGCGAACCTCCTTAACTGTCAAGTCGGCTCCAGGCTGCCGAGGCACGCTGGGCATTGTGGCGGTTGGCCGACTCGGCTAGATAACGACTTGCATAACGGCGTGGCATCGTCGAAGTGTCAGACCAGCCGCAGACTCGTCGGAGTTCGTCCGTGGCCCGCTCGAGGTCATACCCACGCTTCTCGACCAGGTAAGCTAAAAACCGGTCGGCAAAGGTGTGTCGAAAGTCATGCGCGGAAAGTGTAGGCAACAATCCCGGATGAGCCAGTTCAACGGTCAGAAACAGTCGATCAAGGACGTTAGACAACGCGCGGATCGACAACGGACGACCTCGGTCAGAGATGAACAAATAGCGGTACAGCAATTTCATTGGTCTGCCGTTACGTATGGGGCGCCGATCGCCCTGGATATAGTGCTCGTAGACCTCATACAACTGTGCGGAGATACCTACTGTCCGTCCGTGGGTTTTCAGCGCAGGCTCTTCAGCGCGCGGGTCGCCTGGGTCATGTTCGCGGTCATTGATGCTGACATAGGCATGCTGAGAACCCTGATTGATATCCGTGGTGTAGAGCTTCAGAAGCTCTCCGCGACGGATACCGGTCTCCAGCAGCAATTCAATCATTAGCCAATTGCGCAACTGCAATCGTTCCGGAAACGGATTCTCCGCAGCGCCCGGGCGAATCAGTGTGCGAATGATCTGGAGTTGCGTATCTGTCAGGCTGCGGTAACGAGTGCGGTCGGGACGAACATTGATGATATGGCTCTCAAAGCGTCGTTCAATGACGTCGGCGACATCTGCAAATACCACCTCGATGTTAGCCAGGGTGGTTGAGTTTTGACGGGCGCGCGGGATGTAACGGGTGACACACCAGGACAGGTATTGCTTCAGCAATCGCAGGTACTGGTCACGAGTACGCGGATCGACATGCGGAAAAGGTGCCGTTGCAGCTGTGCCGATTCGGGCGACCAGATTATCGGCCTGACGGCCGCTTTGGAGCCAGATGGCGTAACCATCCAACAAGGCGAGAATCGCCTCAAAGTGACACGCCAAGATGGCCTCATCGATATCCAGATCTCGGCTGTTGGCATAGGTGTAGAAAGCCTGGATCGCACGCAGGTGCGCTGCGGCGGTGTTGTATGCACGATGCCTGAGCTTGAGCTGGACGTAGATGAATGGGACTAGCTTGGGCAATGGCGCCGCCTGACCATCCTGCACAAGCAGCGGTACCCGCTGACCAGAAGAGTAACGGCACTGAATCAGCTTCATCGGCAGCCACCTCATTCAATGACGCGCCATGAACACGAAGTACATGGCCCGTTGAGAGAGTGGACGGCAGAACCGGGTTTGTCGAATCAGTGCCTTAAGAGCCTCATGAACATTTCTAACATAGCATCTGGTTTAACATAATATACATTACACGTAACAACGTATTTCAAGATTGGCCCGGTTGCACGCAGACTTCACAGCGCTCAATACCTTCTAAGCCCTTATCCGCGCGTGAGCTTTTCAACCATCACCGAATGCTCAGGAAAACACTCACTGAGTTTTTGTCTATCACCCAATTGCATATCCGCGTAATCAAACCCTGGCGACACTGCTTCGCTGATCAGACCGAATCCTGCCGATCCCTCCGTAAGCCGCGAAGCTTTCCAAACACCGCCAGGTACATGCAGCTGTAAACATTCTCCCGCGATAACATTGCTGCCCATCATGACGGCCTCCAATGTGCCGTCCGGGAAAATCAGCGAGTACTCAATGGCATCGCCTAAATGATAGTAATGAACGATGTCGGACTGGTTTAGATGGAAATGGCCAACGGGAGAATCTTTCGTTAACAGATAGTAAATCGACGTCATCCGGTAACGCTGCCCACCAGTCGTCGTGACCATGCTTTGATTATCCGACTGATATGTTCTGCGGTAGTAGCCGCCTTCCAAATGGGGCTCCAGGTCGAGCGTTGCGACCAGTTCTTTAATGCTGGGTGTTTTCAACGCCATCCCGACAACCTCTATCCAGTCATATCGAAGCATTTATCATCATGTTTGCAGCATTTAGCTACATAGCTCAACTAAACATATATTTAGTCGAGCTAAGCTCAGACCGACCTCGATCATATTCGACTGATGTGTTTGAGGAAACGGCCACTCTCCTTCTAATCTTGGTTCGTCCCTGCCTGGCCCTCATCCGTGATGCTGCGGACTCTGAAATGCGCCGCGCTGAAAACTTCTGAACAACTTCCTTGTAGAGCGATCAGACGCCGTGCCCCCCCTACAGTCACCCTCCTCCCTACAAGCCTTTATCGAACTCGCTGCTCGTCGACACTACTGATTAAGCAGTAGATTCGCTACCATGTGGGTTATACGAAACCTGAAGCTTTACCCCTTTGGAGCACCCAATGCCTAGTCAAAAGGACATCGCAGCCGTCAGCGCCGCACCGGTGATTCCTGACCAGCGTCGAGAGCTGATTTTGCGGCAGCTACGCAAGCACCAGGTGCTGAGCGTTCACCAGTTGATGGAGATGTTCGACTGTTCGCACATGACTGTACGGCGCGATATCGCCCTGCTTGAGCAGGAAGGACGTGCCTATTCGGTCACCGGCGGAGTACGTATTGCCAGCCAGCTGCACAGCGAACCCAGCCATCAACTCAAGGCGGTGGTCGAGTTGCCGCAAAAGCAAGCCATGGCGAAGCTCGCTGCCCGATTACTGCGTCCGGATATGACGATATATCTGGATGCCGGTACTAGCACGCTGGAGATCGTACCGTACATAAAAGCACTGTCTGGCATGACCGTAGTGACCAACGATTTTGGCGTGGTGCAGTCCTTGCTGGACGCGCCGCAGGTGACGGTGATCCACACGGGTGGACAGCTTGATCACTCCAATCATTCCTGTGTCGGCGGACTCGCCGTTGCTACCTTGCGTCAGGTCGTGACGGACATCGCTTTCATCTCCACCAGTTCCTGGGATCTACGTCGCGGTATCACGACTCCTTCTGCATTGAAGGTCGAGGTCAAGCAAGTGGCGATGCAGTCGGCGTCGCAGGTGGTACTGGTTGCCAGTAGCTCCAAGTACGGCACATTCAGCATGTACAAGATCGCGGGGCTTGAGCAGTTCGACATCATCATCAGTGACGATGCCCTGGCTTCGGCTGCGGCAGATGGGATTCGCAAACAAGGTGTCGAATTAGTGTTGCCCGCAGATCAGAAACAGACCTGAAAGTGACCTAAAAAAGAAGGGCTCCGGTATCGACCGGAGCCTCCCCCGCTAACATTGCCTCCAGGCAACGCAGCGGCAATTAAACATCGAAGGTCAGAGCGCCTTCCAGTCCCGCAACCACTGCAGCCCCGCCGAAGTATCACCCTTGGGACGGTACTCGCAGCCGACCCAGCCGTCGTAGCCAAACTGATCCATCAGGTCAAACAAGTAGGGATAGTTGAGTTCCCCCAGGTTTGGCTCATGACGATCAGGCACACCGGCGATCTGAATGTGGCCGATACCGTCAAAGTCACGACGAAGCTTGGTGGCCAAATCCCCTTCCACGATCTGACAGTGATAGCAGTCGAATTGCACTTTCAGATTACTCGCGCCGACTTCCTTGCAGATAGCCTGTGCCTGATCCTGACGATTGAGGAAAAACCCCGGCATGTCGCGTGTATTGATCGGTTCCAGTAACACCGTGATGCCAGCCTGACTCGCCTTGGCCGCCGCGTAGGCGAGGTTTTCCAGATACACGGCATGGTGACGCTGGCGGTCGTTTTCCGACGGCAACAAGCCGGCCATCACATGGATACGCGTGTTCCCAAGGACCTCGGCGTATTCCAGCGCGCGGTCGAAGCCCGAACGAAACTCAACTTCGCGGCCAGGTAACGTCGCAACGCCTCTCTCCCCCGCCGCCCAGTCACCGGGCGGCGCGTTGAACAGCGCCTGTACCAGTCTGTTGTCGCTCAGCCGCTGCTTGAGCTCCTGCGCGCTGTAGTCGTAAGGAAACAGATATTCCACCGCTTCGAAACCGTCGGCCGCCGCCGCCGCGAAGCGATCCAGAAACTGATGTTCCGGGTAAAGCATACTGAGGTTGGCAGCAAAACGAGGCATGTTAACTCCTTGAAAAATGGGTCAGACAAAAGGCCAGATCAACAGCGTGATGCAAAAGCCGAGCGTTCCGAGCAAGGTAGTGATCACCGTCCAGGTGCGCAAACCGTCAGCGACGTTCAATCCGGCCAGTTTGGTGAAAATCCAGTAACCGGCATCGTTGATGTGCGACATGGCCAGCCCGCCACCACCCATGGCAAGACAGAGCAGTGCCATATGATTGGGGGTCAGGTTAAGGGTGGCGATCAGTGGGCTGATGATACCCGCTGTGGTGACCAAGGCGACTGTGGTGGAGCCCTGCACTGCGCGCAGCAACATGGTCAGTAGAAAACCCAGAGCCAGCACTGGCAACCCGGTGGTACGTAACAGATCAGAAACCACCGCACCTATGCCGGTGTCCACCAGCACCTTGCCGAACACTCCACCGGCACCGGCAATCAGGATCACCATGGCCACGCCGGGCAACGCGGAACCGATGACATCGGACACTTGAGTGCGGCTCCAGCCACGACGGGTACCGAGCAACCAGGCACACAGCAAAGTGTCCAGTAACAGCGCCACCAGCGGTGCACCGAGCACGGTCATCACCGCGCGAAGTGTCGATTCGGGCGGCAGTAGCGAGTTGGATAGCGTGCCCAAGAGAATCAGGATGATCGGCAACAGGATCAGACTTGAGAGCAGAGCGAAACCGGGTGGCGGTGCGGGCGGAAGTTTGGCAACAATACTGCTGGTGGATTCCTCAAGTCCCATATGAGCCACTGCAGCAGCGGCTTTTTCGGTGTTGGTCCCATTACCGTTCGTCCACGCCAACAGGTCTTCATTGGTCACATGAGGGCCATAGACTTCAGCACGGATATCATCGGTCATCGGATAAAAACGACGAGTCATGCGCCCCGCCACTCGGTAGCCGACGTAGCACAGGAATGCTGTCATCGGCAGGCCGAACATCAGCACTCGACCGAGGTCGGCACCCAATTGACTCGCAGCAGCCACGGCACCCGGATGGGGTGGTAAGAAGGCATGCACGGTGAGCAGAGCCGCACACATCGGCAAGGCAAACATCAGCAACGGCTTACGCGCTCTACGAGCGACACCATAGGCCAGCGGCATGAGGATGATCACGCCAACCTCGAAGAACACCGGCACACCGATGATAAAACCGGCAACCGTCAGCGCCAATGGCGTACGGCGATTACCAAAGCGCTCGATCAAGGTCTTTGCCAAGGACTCGGCACCGCCGGACAGCTCGATGATCCGTCCGATCATCGCGCCTAGAGCGATGATGATCGCGATGTGACCGAGGGTCTTGCCCATCCCGCCTTCAATGGTCGCAACCAGATCAGCCGGCTTCACCCCGGCGACCAACGCCACCAGAATACTCACCAGCATCAAGGCCACGAACGGCTGAAACTTGTACTTGAGCACCAGGAACAGCAGGAGCGCGATCCCTACCCCGGCGGTGGCCATCAGAATGAGCGGGCTCATACCAGATGCCCTCCACGCCGTACAACGGAGACGCTGTTGCCACTGAAAATATAAGAAGTGCGGTCAGGGTGTGTCATACAGGTAAGTCCTATTGTTATTGTTTTTCAGGCAAGCCGATTTCCACAGGAGTCGTACTGCATCCCCGGGCATAGCCTGCGTTAGCGGTGTATCGAGTGAGTCCGGCGACCTACCAATGGACGCCGAAAGCATCTCGTAACTCGTCCAGAGCGGACTGATCCAAAGGCTCGGGGCGCGGGTTGCTCATCAACCACAGTCGTGCGGTTTCTTCGAGTTCTTCCAGGGCGTAACTGGCCTTGGACACGGTGCTTTCCCAGACCACCGGCCCGAGACGTTCGAGCATCACGCCACGCACACTGTTGGCGAGTTGCGCGACTTGCTCGGCCACCTTGGGGGAGCCAGGCCGCTGATAACCAATCAATGGAATGTGCCCGACCTTCATCACTTGGTAAGGCGTCAACGGTGGCAGAATGTCATTCGGCTGCCAGACACCGGCCAGGGTCAACGCCACCAAATGAGTGGAATGGGTATGCACCACGCCACCGACTCCCGGATTGCGATCGTAGACCTGACGATGCAGGGCCAAGGTCTTGGACGGCTTGTCGCCAGAGACCCACTCCCCCGCCAGGTTGACCTTGGCGATGGCGGTCGGGTCGAGGCGGCCGAGGCAGACATCGGTGGGCGTGATCAACCAGCCATCGTCGAGACGGGCACTGATGTTGCCAGCGCTGCCCACGGTATAGCCGCGCTGATATAGGCTGCGACCGACGTCGCAAATTTCTTCGCGCAGGGCATTTTCATCGCTCATTTCGCATCTCCGGCCAGTTGTTTGAGTGCCTTGTCGAAGAAGTCCCGGCAACCGAAGTTGCCCGATTTGAGTGCCAGCGCCAAAGGCTCGTCCGTACTGCTGACGGTCGCTGGTACGCCCGGATCGATCTGTGCGCCGATTTGCAGCAGTTGCACCCCCAACGCCTGAACCACGGCGCCCGAAGTTTCCCCGCCAGCGATCACGAAGCGACGCACTCCATTTTGCCGCAGCCCTTTTGCAATTTCGCCAAAGGCGCGTTCCACCAGACTGCCTGCTTGTTCGACACCCAACTTCTGTTGCACAGCCTTGACGTCATCCGGCGAACTGGTG
The DNA here is from genome assembly GCF_019956415.1 of Pseudomonas sp. GL-B-19. Lineage (GTDB taxonomy): Bacteria > Pseudomonadota > Gammaproteobacteria > Pseudomonadales > Pseudomonadaceae > Aquipseudomonas. Next base: position 374,815 of record NZ_JAHBDK010000020.1, on the reverse strand, counting down.
GCGTAGATCAGCACGGTCTGTTCATTGTCCTTGGCGAAAGCCAAGGCTTGCGCAACGACCGGTTCGCCGGCAGCCAACGCCAATGGGTCAATCCGCAAGGCAGGCCGACCGGACTCAAGCCACGCCGCAACCTGCCCATTAGTAGCGACAGAGGCGCTGCCGGCCAGAACCACTTCGCCACCTGACACAGCAGGCAATGAAGAGGCATCAAAATCCCGTAGTTTGCCGGCACGGCGGAAGTTTTCCGGCAGACCCAAAGCCAAACCTGAACCACCGGTCAGCAAGGGCAGATCGGCACAGGCAGTACCGAGGGTGTAGAGATCCTGATCACACAGCGCATCGGCGATGGCCATGCCGATACCTTGCGCTCGCAGTTCGGCGAACTTTTCCCGCACTTTCTCTGGGCCTTGCGCGATGCTGTCGTAGCGTAGCAATCCGACTTTCAGACTGGTTTGGGATTGCAGAACCCGTACCAGATTGGCATCGGTCATGGGCGTCAGGGGGTGATGCTGCATACCTGACTCGTTGAGCAATTGATCCTGCACAAACAAGTGCCCGCGAAAAATGGTTCGACCGTTTTCCGGGAATGCCGGACAAGCCAACGTGAAATCACTGTTCAATGCTTTGAGCAACGCCTCGCTGACAGGGCCGATGTTGCCAGCCGCCGTCGAGTCGAAGGTTGAGCAATACTTGAAGAAAATCTGTTCGCAGCCTTGCGCCCGCAACCAGTTCAACGCAGCCAGAGATTCTGCGACGGCATCAGTGCTGGGCGTGGTGCGAGACTTCAGCGCGATAACGATCGCATCTGCATCGAGCCCTGCTGCCACTTCGGTGCCGGGAATACCAATACTCTGCACCGTGCGCATGCCGCCGCGCACCAGCATATTGGCGAGATCCGTGGCGCCGGTGAAGTCATCGGCGATGCAGCCCAACAAAGGGCGCGCAGTGGAAAGAGTCATGGAGCGGTCCTCAAACAGATTCAGGCTTGGCAGTCGGTAGTTCTATGCCCGGGAAAATCTTGATCACTGCCGAGTCATCTTCGCGTCCGAAGCCGGCACTGGACGCCTGCATGAACATCTGGTGCGCAGTGGCTGACAAGGGCAACGGGAATTTGCTGGCCCGGGCGGTATCGAGCACCAGACCCAGATCCTTGACGAAAATATCGACAGCGGACAAAGGCGTGTAATCAGCCTTGAGAATGTGCGGCACACGGTTCTCAAACATCCATGAATTACCCGCGCTGTGGGTGATCACTTCATACAACGCATCGGCATCGACCCCTTCGCGCAACCCCAATGCCATGGCTTCAGCAGAGGCGGCAATGTGCACACCCGCGAGCAACTGATTGATGATTTTGACCTTGGAACCCAAGCCATGAACGTCTCCCAGGCGATAGACCTTGCCGGCCATGCCCGCCAGGATTGCATCCGCTTTGGCATAGGCTGGAGCCGGGCCGGAGGTCATCATGGTCATCTCGCCGGCCGCCGCTTTGGCGGCTCCACCGGAGATTGGCGCATCCAGATACAGCAGACCTTTGTCGGCCAGGCGTTGCCCAAGATCTACGGCATAGGTCGGAGCCACAGTGGCACATCCAATCACCAGGCTCTCAGGACGTAACGCCGCAACCGCGCCGCCTTCACCAAACAACACCGTTTCAGTCTGTTCGGCATTGACCACCACCGTAATGATCACATCGCACTCACCCGCCATCTGCGCGGGTGAGGTGCATGCAACAGCTCCCTCGCTGGCGAACTGTTGCGTGACTGCTTCACGCACATCACAGGCGTGCACATTGAAGCCGCTACGCAATAACGAGCGGGCAATGCCCAGTCCCATAGCGCCAAGACCGATAACGCCGACATTTTTATTGTTCATGGGGTGCTCCTGAGAAAAGCAGCGGTTGTATCCGCGCCAGAAAGGCGCAGGTGACTGTCCGCGTTTTTGAGAGGTTGATGCCGGGATCGATTGTGACTGACATGTCTGCCCCTTGAATGGGCGGGAGTAAATCTGTGGGCGCCTTGTCGAACATCGTCACAATCCTGTTTTGTATTGTTTTCAGGTTGTCATTCGGGTCGAGTAGATAATCCACCAATGAACGGATTGTGTGAAGTGTTTTTTTCTAAATAACATTTTTTAACATCGATAGAGATGCGTGGTCGCACGCTCACCCTACAGAGATCCTTGCTACTTTGACGATGCGCTCTTCCCGGCAGGGAGACAGGGAGGACATAAAAAAACCCCGGCAGGGAGGACCTCCGGGGTTTTGCTTTTTCTTTTGGCCAGACATCGGCCTGGCTGCGGCTCACAATTGGACCAACACATGATTGAAACCGATCGGGATTTACATCGCTTACACATGGCCTTGGGCTAAAAACTTTTTGCCCTCAAACCTCTCCAGAGACCGCACGACACTCAGTCAACGCAACGCCCTTGCGTCCTAGTTGCTTGACGCCATACATGGCCTGATCCGCCGCCTTGAGCAAGGTATCCAGACTCTGGCCATGCAGGGGGCACAGCGAAACGCCGATACTGCACGAGAGGGTCAGCTCTCCTGCGCTTGTTGCAACCGGTTGCGCAATGGCTTCCAGCATTCTCTCAGCTCTGTTTTCAGCACATTCCGTATCGGTGAAATTCGCAATCAGAACCACAAATTCATCGCCACCGTAGCGAGCGACGGTGTCACACGAACGAGTGCTCTGAAGCATGCGTTTGGCGACCGCCCGAAGCACCTGGTCGCCGACCTCGTGGCCGTACTGGTCGTTGATTTCCTTGAAGTGATCCAGGTCGATCAACAGCACAGCAAACGGAACGCCGTATACGTTCCAATCGGAGAAGGTCTGTTCAAAACGATCGGCGAAGAGATAGCGATTAGGCAATTGGGTGAGCACGTCATGGGTGGCAAGATAAGCCGAGCGTTTGTGCTCGAGCTCTGCCCTTTCCAGGGCCTTGAAATGCCGAATCAATACCAACGGCATTAGCACGAGAGCTCCTGCCAGAACCGCGAGGATTATCACTGTTTGCGCAGTCAGCGCATCTCCTAAGCGCAACTGACGCTCAAACGACAATGTCATGGGTTGTGAAGCACTGCTGATCTCGACCCGCTCAGCCAGACGCGCAAAGAATAGGCGATCCAGGAAGCCGGCTTCTTCGGTCTGCGTTGAAAACACATCGCTTTCAGATCCTGCGGTGGTTTTCAGGACTGCGCTGATGTGAACCAGGGGATCAACGTTCGCCTGACTCACCGCATCCATTAACGAGCCTGTCTTGAGTAATAGCAAAGACACCATCGTGCTACCGAAAAAATTCGGCCGTGCGTTTTCTCGCGCTTGTTCAGGGCGGCTGACTGACTGCATCAGAATGTAAGCGTTGCCCCCCTCATACATCGAGAAAACCGGGGATACGACGGGCTTCAGATTATTTTGGGTTCGAGCCAATGCGTAGGTGCGGCGTAACAGGTCTTCAAAAGCAGCCTGCTCAGCGATGGGGACCGCCCTCGCCGCCTCAAGCATATAAATGTGGGGATAGGCAGATAAAACGGCTGCCGCATAACGAGCGGCTGCTTGCGTATCACTCTGGTCAACGGCCTGAAGAAATGCCGAGAACCCGGCCAACACCGCTTCATTGGTATCAAGTTGATTGCGCACAATGGGGGTAACGCGTTTCACCCGACGTTAACCGCCGTCGGCGTGACATGGCTCGATGGTTTCCAGTTCGAGATCAAGGTGATCCCCAAGCTTACCGACTCTACGACGGGCCAATCCTGATAGCGGCTTGCCCCATTCATCAGCATCCGAGACAACGGCAAGCGCCCCGCTACACTTCCTTATCTGCGCCGCGCCTCCCTAGCGGCTTCCTGATCTGGAGGGACTCCATGAGCGACAGCACCGAACTCACGACATTCACCGGTTGGGCCGCAACGACGGCCGGCGCGCCACTGGAGCGTCACAGCTATGATCCCGGTCCATTGGGCAGTGAAGAAGTGGAAGTCGCCGTGGAATATTGCGGCGTTTGCCATTCCGACCAGTCGATGATCGATAACGAATGGGGTATCAGCCAGTACCCGTTTATCCCCGGTCACGAAGTGGTTGGCCGTATTGTCCGCGTGGGCCCGCAGGTCCGTGGTCTCGAAGTGGGACAAAGGGTAGGCATTGGCTGGTTGAAGGGCAGCTGCATGCATTGTTCTTCCTGCATCGAGGGCTCCCACCAGCTCTGCAACACGGCCAAACCCACCATCATTGGAAGTAACGGAGGCTTTGCCGACAGGTTGCGTTCGCACTGGGCCTGGGCACTACCGATTCCGGACGGACTCGACCCCTCCATGGCCGGACCTTTGTTCTGCGCCGGCTCGACGGTGTTCAACCCGCTGGTGGAATTCGACGTCAAGCCGACTGACCGGGTCGGCGTGGTGGGCATCGGTGGCCTGGGTCACCTGGCCCTGCGCTTCCTTAATGCCTGGGGCTGCGAAGTCACGGCCTTTACCTCGTCACTGAACAAGCAGGATGAAGCCAAGCGCCTTGGTGCGCACAACGTCATCGCCTCGACCGACAGTAACGCCGTGAAATCCATTGCCGGCACCCTGGATTTTCTTCTGGTCTGCGCCAGCGCCGACCTCGATTGGCCAGCCATGCTCGCCACTTTGCGCGGCAAGGGGCGCCTGCATTTTGTCGGCGTCGTGCCCAGTGCCATTCCGGTGCACGTGTTCGATCTGATTCCCAGACAAAAGAGCCTGTCCGGCTCACCGGTGGGCTCACCCAGTAACACGGCAACCATGCTGGAGTTCTGCGCACGTCATCAGATCCTGCCGCAGGTCGAACTGTTTCCCATGAGCCGGGTGAACGACGCGATCGATCATCTGCGCAGCGGCAAGGCGCGTTACCGCGTCGTGCTGGACGCCAGTAAATGACCGACTGGCACCGAAATACGTGACGGAGTAACGGATGCTTTATTTTCAGCAAATGTTGGGCACCGCCGTGTTTGCCATTACCGGGGTGCTGGCTATCCAGAAGGCGGGGGTCGATGTGTTCGGAGCCGTGGTACTTGGCATCATCACCGCTATCGGTGGGGGCACCATCCGCGACCTGTTGCTCGATCAACCGATTTTCTGGATTGCCGACTTCAACTACATTTGGGTCGCGCTGATTGCCGGACTGCTGGCTTTCTTTCTCACCAAGCGATTCCAGCAACGCTATCGGTTGTTGCTGTACCTCGATGGTTTTGCGGCCGCACTGTTCGCAATAGTCGCTACCGAGAAAGTGCTGGGGTTTCATCTTGCTGCACCTTTCGCCGTGATGATGGGCGTGCTGACCAGTATTGGTGGCGGTATCGCGCGTGACGTGCTGGCAGGGAGAGTCTCGTTGTTGATGTCACGTGAGATCTACGCCACGCCGATCCTGCTCGGGTGCACCCTCTATGTCTTGTTGCGTGATGTATTCCCGACAATCCAGATCGCCGGCTGGATTGCCTTGATATTCACCTCGGGCTTGAGATTTCTCGCAATTTACAAAGAGTTGCAAATGCCGGCGATTCTCTCCACCAGGCAGGGTTAAGGTGCACGGCCCTTATCTGGACGCCTGCTATAGTCAGGCAGAGTGGAAAGGCAATCGTTGCTGGTAAAAAACAATCTATTCTGGAGTTTGGTTATGCGAATCATTGCGCCCCTTGTGTGCACATTTCTGTTCTCCCTGGCTTTGCCATCGCTGTCCTTTGCCGCTGCAAATTGCGAAAACGCGGGCAGTGCAAATGCCGCCAAAAACTGTGTGAAATATAACAACAATCAAAATGGCAATGCCGGCAAAGGTAATTGCAATGGGAATGGCAATTGCGGCGACAAAGCCAAGGACAAGGCCAAAGACTATGATGATGATCACGCGGTCAATTGCATGGACATCAATAACCTCACCCTGCGCCGTCAATGCCTTGATAAGCGCAGAGATTGAATGACGAATGCCGTGAGTGCGGTTCTCCCGGCGAACGAATCTGTTCGCCCTTGCCCTGCAGCCTCACCACAAACCCCAGGTTGGCGCTGTTCCAAAGTGCTCCACGGCCTTCACGGCAAAGCACTGACGGTGGCAGAAAACGACCTAGATCACAGCGGCAATTAGGGGGATCCTCTCGCTCGCCCGCAGGTTCTGTCACAGGCTGGGAGTCAGGGTAAGCCTGCGTTGGCTGAAAATTGAATTGCCGGAGTTGTTATGCGTTGTTTTGAACTGATTTTTCATAAAAACCGTGACTACACTGAGCCGAGTACATCGCTTGTGCCAGGAGGGGGCGGTCATGCTTGATTACTTCGCGTTAGGCCTATTGTTCTTTGTCGGTCTGGTCCTGTTCTACGGGATCATCGCGCTACACGACATTCCTTATGAAATTTCCGTACACCGCAATCACCCGCATCAGGACGCTATCCATGCAACCGGTTGGGTCAGTTTGTTCACCCTGCATGCGCTTTGGCCATTTCTATGGATCTGGGCGATGGCGTACCGGGAAGACCGGGGCTGGGGATTTGGTGATGGCAAGTCACCGCAAGTTCATGTCGCTCATCTGGAGCAGCAGGTTGCCGACCTGCAAAGTCGTATAGAACGGCTGGAAGGGGCTGCCGGCACCGCACGGGACAAACCCGCGTCAGACAATCGCGGTGAGGGAATCTAAGCCATGGATCTTCTGCTCGTTTTAACCTATGCGGCCATCTGTACCGCCATCTTCAAGATTTTCCGCATACCGCTGAACAAATGGACGGTGCCTACCGCCGTGCTCGGCGGGATCCTGATCGTGGGGGCAATGATCTTCACGATGAACTACAACCATCCGTACTCCGAGGTTGCTCGCTCTTACTTCGTCTCCGTGCCGGTGATTCCGGTGGTCAGTGGCATCGTGATCGACGTGCCGGTCAAGGGTAACGAGCCGCTCGAAAAAGGCGATGTGCTGTTTCGTATCGACCCTGCCCCGTTCGAGTACCGGGTCAGGTCCATCAAGGCACAGCTGGTTTCGGCAAAAGCTGATCGCGCCCGCATCACTGAGCTGATCAAGCGCAACTTCGGCACCCAACGTGAACTGGACGTCGTCATTGCTCGATCCGACGACTTGCAGGCCCAATTGGATAATGCTCAGTATGAGCTGGACAACTCCACCGTTCGCGCGCCTAGCAAAGGCTTCGTGACCCATGTTTCCTTGCGTCCTGGCATGATGGCCACCAAGTTACCTTTGCGTCCCAGCATGGTGTTCATCCCGGAAGAGGGGCATTACTTTGCCGCGTGGATGCGTCAAAACAGCCTGTTGCGCCTGTCGGTCGACGATGAAGCGGAAGTGGCCTTCGACGGCATTCCCGGCAAAGTGTTCTCGGGACGGGTTGCAAGCGTCATCGGCGTCATCGCAGAGGGACAAGTACAGCCCTCCGGAACGTTGATCGGCTACACCGGCTCACCGCCGGCAGGCCGGGTACCGGTCATAATTGAAATCACCGACCCTGCCTATGCCCAATATAGCCATCAGATGCCCGGCGGCGCCTATGGGCAGGCGGCGCTCTACAGTCAGCACTTTCACCATATCGCCATGATGCGCAAAATTCTGCTGCGCATGGCTGCCTGGATGAACTACATCTTTCCATTCCATTAAGAAACGGCTGACGCCCTCTGCAATAGGGGGCGTCACCCCTCCTCTGTCTGCCCCCGGACTGACTATATTTTTAGTTTCAGTGACTACACGCCACCGTTCAGGTGACGCGTGGTCAGTTGAATTGTGCGTAAAAGGAGTTGAAGCACCTCATGAGTCAACAACGTAGCAATCTGGAAGATCAGCTTTCAGGACTACCCCCCCGACGGGTCGTGAGCCGCCTGCTACCGGAGTGGATGGGTCACTATCGACGAGCCTGGTTCAAAGGCGATGTCATCGCGGGGCTGACCGCCGCGGCCGTGGTCATTCCCAAGGCACTGGCGTACGCCACCATTGCAGGCCTGCCGGTGCAGGTTGGTCTCTACACCGTATTGGTACCGATGGCGATCTACGCCGTGCTCGGCAGTTCACGCCCGCTCAGCGTCAGTACCACCACAACGCTTGCCATCCTGGTCGCCTCCGCACTGGGGCAGATCAGCCCGTCCGGCGATACGGCGACTCTGTTAGTTGCCTCGGCCACATTGGCCTTTATGGTTGGCGCCATACTGGTCGTGGCAGGAATGATGCGCCTCGGTTTTGTTGCCAATTTCATTTCAGAACCGGTGCTGGTGGGTTTCAAAGCCGGCATCGGGATTGTCATCGTGCTCGACCAGCTCCCCAAGTTGCTGGGCATCCACTTCGAAAAAGGCGGTTTTTTGCACAACGTGCTCGCCACCTTTCAGGGGATGGGGCACGCCTCATTGCCGACCGTGGCAGTCGGTGTGTTCATGGTGCTGATTCTGATCGGCATGAAGCACTTTACCCCGCGATTGCCGGCGCCGCTGATTGCGGTAGCGCTCGGCATCGTCGGCATGAGTGTGCTCAATCTGGAGCAATTGGGTGTGTCGGCCGTGGGGATTGTTCCCATCGGATTGCCCGCGTTGACGCTACCCGATTGGTCGATAGTGTCCGAACTCTGGCCGTTGGCCATGGGCATTGCGCTCATGAGTTTTACCGAAACCATCGCGGCGGGACGAGCATTTGCCCGCAGTGATGAACCGGCACTGCAACCCAACCGTGAGTTGGTGGCGACAGGCCTTGCAAACCTGGGTGGTGCGTTTCTTGGAGCCATGGCCGCCGGGGGTGGGACCACCCAAACGGCCGTCAATCGCCTGGCAGGTGCGCAATCGCAACTGGCAGGGTTGATCACTGCCGGGCTGGCACTGGGGACGTGCCTGCTGATCGCACCGTTCATTGGTTTGATGCCCAATGCCACGCTCGCCGCCGTGGTAATTGTGTATTCGATAGGCCTGATCCAGCCTTCGGAATTTCGCGACATTCTATCGGTGCGCCGCACCGAATTTATCTGGGCGATTGTGGCAATGGTCGGGGTCATGTTGCTCGGCACGCTGCAGGGTATTGTCGTGGCGATCATTGTGTCGTTGCTGGCGCTGGCCTACCAGGTCTCGGACCCGCCCGTGCACATACTGGGGCGCAAACCCGGCACCAACATCTATCGCCCGCCATCCGTCGAGACTGACAACGATGAGCACTTTGAGGGGCTGTTGCTACTGCGGCCTGAAGGTCGCATCTTCTTTGCCAATGCCGAACGTCTGGGGTCGAAAATCCGGACGATGATTGTGGAGGCGGAGCCCAGCGTTGTGATTCTCGATTTGCGCAGTGTTTTCGATCTGGAATACACCGCATTGAAAATGCTCACGGCGGCGGAACAGCGCTTGCGAGAAAAGGGCATCTCGTTGTGGCTGGTGGGCATGAGCCCAAGCGTTTCCACGATGGTTATCCATGCGCCGCTGGGCCACGCACTGGGCAACAGACGAATGTTCCTAAATCTGGAGCAGGCCGTTGCGCATTATCAGAGGCAGCACCGATATCAACAATGATTTTCACACGCGGCCCGGCAGGCGGGTGACTTGCGTCATCTTGCCCTTGGGAAATTGAACTACCCTTTACTCGCAAGTCGTAGCGGTAATTGCCAGCCGGTACGCACCGTATTCAAAGCCACCCTGAGGTTGAAGTATTACGATGAAAAAACATGATCGTGAAATAGCCGACTCCGCGGACAAAAAAGCCGACGGGCTGAGCCGCAAAGACTACGAAGCCCAGCTGAAGACCCTGCACGTCGAGATGGTCAAATTGCAGCAGTGGGTTGTTGCCACGGGGGCCAAGGTGGTGGTGGTTTTCGAAGGCCGCGATGGCGCTGGCAAGGGCGGCACCATCAAGGCGCTGACCGATCGCGTCAGCCCTCGGGTGTTTCGTGTGGTGGCCTTGCCGGCACCGTCCGAGCGAGAAAAAAGCCAGATGTACCTGCAGCGCTACATGCCGCACTTTCCGGCGGCCGGTGAGGTCGTGATCTTCGACCGCAGCTGGTACAACCGCGCGGGCGTCGAGCGGGTCATGGGGTTTTGCGACGAGAAGCAGGTGAACAGCTTTTTGGCGGTGACGCCGATGTTCGAACGTCTTATGGTCCACTCCGGCGTGCTGCTGTTCAAGTACTGGCTGGAAGTCAGCCCGCAAGAGCAGTCCCGGCGGCTCAAGGAACGCATCACCGACGGGCGCAAGATCTGGAAACTGTCGCCAATGGACATCAAATCCTACAACCGCTGGGACGACTACACCCGCGCCCGAGACGATATGTTCGAAGCCACCGACAGCGAATGGGCGCCCTGGTATGTCGCCCGCTCCGAAGACAAGAAATCCGTACGGCTGAACGTGCTGACTCACTTGCTGGAGAACATTCCCTACAAAAAAATCAAGCAAGAAAAAATTGTTCTGCCCAAACGTAAAATCGGTGGCTACAAGGCCGCCAACTACCCGTTCAAATACATCGCTGAACCCTACTGAGGGTTCAGCGCGATGCGACGGCCTATTCCTCTGCTTGGGCCGCTCGCGTGGTCTCTTCGATAGCCCTGATACTGATTGCCGCAAAGATAGCCGTCATCAGCACGCCGTTGAAACCGAGCGCAACTGAAAGGATACGCGCGAGGGTCGTTTTCGGTACCAGGTCGCCGTATCCGATGGTCAAGCCGGTCACGAATCCGAAGTAGATGCCGTCAAACGGCCCCCACCCTTCCAGTTGGCCGATGATGATTCCGAACAGCACAATCGTAAACAACAGGATGGAGAAAATCGGCCAGACAACAAGGAAGTAAAACCACACGGTTTTGTAAAACTCTCTGCGGACGTGCTTTGCAAAAGAACGTTTCATGTCATGAGTTTCCTGAGGTTTACGTTGGCGACAGTTGATTGCGTGGGTACCGACACCTGACAGCTTGGCACAAGTGTGAAAAAAGGAGATTTCGATGGCCGACTCAAGCAAAAAAATGAGCCTCGTGGGGCTCACCACATTGGTGATGGTCAACATGATGGGGTCGGGCATCATCATGCTGCCGACGAGCATGGCTCAACTCGGGGCCATTTCATTGTTGTCATGGATCGTCACGGCCGTGGGCTCCATGGCGATTGCTTACTGCTTTTCGCAGTGCGGCATTTACTGTCAGCGCTCAGGCGGATTGTCCGCCTACACCGAAGAGGCGCATGGCAAATCAGGATTCTTCCTCTGTTCCTATCTGTACATCCTGTCGCTGGCCATTGCCAACGTCGCCGTCGCCATCTCCGCCGTGGGTTACATGACCTCGTTCCTGCCTTGGCTGGGTAGCGGCGCAATTCCCCTGTTCATCGGTACGGTGGGCCTGCTGTGGTTAACCACCGTGGCCAACTTCGGCGGCCCCGGCATCACCGGCAAGATCGGGGCAATTACCGTCTGGGGAGTGATCATCCCGGTAGCGGGCCTGAGCATTATTGGCTGGTTCTGGTTCAAGTCTGATGTCCTGCTTTCCGCCTGGAACCCGAACAACCTCACCAACTCCGAAGCGATCAGCAAGGCAATTCCGCTGACCCTCTGGGCTTTTCTGGGCATGGAGTCCGCGGCCCAAGCCTCCGATGCGGTGGAGAATCCCAAGCGCACCGTACCGCTCGCCTGCCTGTTCGGCACACTGGGCGCGGCCGTGGTCTATGTGCTGTCGACGACCGTCATCCAGGGCATCATCCCCAATGCCGAACTGGCCAACGCTTCGGCGCCCTTCGCACTTGTCTACGCGCAAATGTTCAACCCCATGGTTGGCAATATCATCATGGCGCTGGCAGTGATGGCGTGTGTCGGGTCGCTGTTGGGGTGGCAGTTCACGCTGGCGCAAACGGCGAAGATGACGGCCGACCAAGGGATGTTTCCGAAACTGTTCAGCAAGGTCAACGCCCGCAATGCCCCCCTCATGGGCATGCTCGCCTGTGGTGTGTTGCAGACACTGATGGCCTTGTCGACCATTTCACCCAATGCCAGCGCCCAGTTTGGCAAACTGGTCAATCTTGCCGCCGTGACCAACCTGATCCCCTATGTGACGGCGCTTACCGGGCTGCTGGTCATGATGTACAAGGCCTCGGTGCCGCCGAAGGTCTACCTGCGTAATACCCCGGCGCTGCTGATCGCGGTCGCCTATTCGTTGTACGCCCTACATGCCTGTGGCAAGGACGCCGTGTTCGGCGGCGCCCTTGTCCTGGTGTTCGGCTACCCGCTCTACGGCGTGCTCGCCAAGCGCTTTGCCGTTGTGTCGGCAACCGCTCAAGCCAAGGCCGACAATCCATAGGCGTGGTTTTCTGGACAGCACTGATATCTGCACACGGGGAATCGGGACATGAACGTACAACGAACCAAAACCACCGCACGCCTGTTTGCCTGCCTGCTGCTGATGGTGCCGCTTTTGGCCGGTGCCAACACCCTTGAACGCGTGCGTTCGAGCAATACGTTGACCCTCGGCTACCTGCCGGATTTCGCCCCTTTCAGCTTCAAAGAAGGTGACAAGGTCCAGGGGTATGCGATCGGTCTTTGCGAAAAAATCGCCGACAAGGTCAAGGCCGAGCTGGGGTTGCCTGATTTACAGGTGCGTTACCAGGCCGTCGCCGCCGCTGATGAGATCAGTGCCGTCAGTTCGAGTAAGGTCGACATCCTCTGCACGCCGACACCGCGGACACTTGAGCGACGCAAGTCAGTGAGCTACTCGGTGCCGATTTACACGGCCGGCCTTTCGGTGGTGGTGCACCAGGATGCCCCGGCACCGCTGCTGGATGTGCTCAACGGCAAAGTCGCCCATACCGGACCGACCTGGCGTGCAACCGTCAACCATGGACTGACCAACCAGACCTATGTCACCACGAAAGGCGGCGTGACCGAGGCGTGGATACGCCAGCAGATGCGCTTGCTCGGCGTGGTCGCCACATTGATCACGGTCGACACCACCGCCGCTGGCCTGGAATTGGTCGCCGAAGGTAAAGCGGATGCCATGTTCAGCGAACGGATGCTGCTCAGGAACCTCCTCGACAGCCATTACCCCACCGGCAATCTGCTCCTGTTGCAACGAATTTTCGAGTACGCCCCGACGGCCATGGCGGTGCAGCGTGAAGATGAAGACTTCCGTCTGCTGGTCGACACCACGCTGAGTGAAATGTACCGATCCGGCGAGATTGAACAGGCGTACGACAAGTACCTGGAAGGCGCCAGCGAAACGACCAGAAAGCTGTTCAAGGTCTATGCACTGCCATAGCGTCCACCCGCACCAGCAACTCCAGCCCTCGGTGATGCCTCGACCCCGAATGTAAAAAGGGTTTGCCGTCACAATGTCCAGCGGTATCAACGCTCCTTCGGTTCTTGCGCCGGCGCCGTAAACCACTTGTCTCTGGGCACCCATTTTTCATCCTTGGGATCGCCCAAATAGTGCGGCGACATGATCTGTACGCCGTGTTCGTTGAACACATCCTGAATGTTGGCGTGCAGCATACTCAGCAAAACGGCGCGCGGCCGAGGCTGACTGGGAATGGCCTGGGCCACCAGGCGATACTCGGGATAAAAATCCGACAACGCGGTTTGAAACACCTGCGCCGGCGGTACTTCGAGGACGCCAGGGGTGCGTCTGGCCGCTTCCAGCAACATGGCCTCGACCTGCCGCCAAGGCGTGTCGTAACCGATGGTGACGACGGTATCGACCACATAGCCTGGGCCTTGTACGGTTCGCGAGTAGTTCTTGGTGACCGTGCCGGTGATCATCGAATTGGGCAGCGTCAACACTTCGCCCAAACCGGTGCGAATACGCGTGGTGAACATGCCCAGCTCCGTCACTGTGCCTTCGTACTCGCCGATACGCACGAACTCACCGGGACGTATCGTGCGAGTGTACGTCAGGATCAACCCGGCGGCGGCCTGGCCGACTACGCTGGAAGCGCCCAGAGAAATCATCAGACCGATCAGTACCGATAAGCCTTTAAAAGCATCGGTGCCGGCGCCCGGTAAATAGGGATAGGCCATGGCCAGGGCAAACAACCAGATCGCCAGCGATGTCAGGCGCTGAGTGGGTTGCAGGGTTTCGGCGTTCAGCCAACTGAGTGTGCCGGGGGCGGCCATGCGTCGCAGAATCCGGCGACTGAACGCGGTTGCACCCCGTGCGATGAAAAAGATGGCCAGCGCAACGCCCATACCGGGTATGGCACCGACGATCCCTTGCAGCAAATAGTCGGCAACTTCCAGCAGGTAATTGTTGAGGCTTTCGCCCCATGGTCGGGTATAGGGGAAACGCGACAGGACAAACCCAAGCCACTCATACGTGAGCAGCAACACGATGGCCCAGCGCAACGCCTCCAGCAGACGGGTGACCAGCGGGTACAAGTAATTGGCGTCGACCAGTTGGACACGCCCTACTTTCAACGCCTGGGTATGCCGATCCATCAGCTCGGGCAGTTTCATCATCATGCGTCGCCGCAGATACGCCATGCCCCAGAGCAATGCCCCATAGATGACTGTAGCCAATGCCCCCGCGGCCGCGGCCCGCAGTATCAAGCGCAGGCTGCGTGCTTCCTGGGTTTCAGCCACCACCTGACGCAGCTTTGCGGCCGCACTGTAGGCAGCATCCTGCACTGAGGTGAACTCCACGTTGTCGACATCGTGGGGGGAAACGATAAAGGCACGCCGGGTTCCTAATAGCACCAGGTAACTGTTCTGGATCGGGTCGACGGTCACGTTCAGATCGTCCACTTCCTCCAGCGCTTCGCTGATCACCGCTTTGGCACGCTTGACCCGCGTCGCCGGCGCTTCGCCGAGCAGCGTCGCGCGAAACACCATAATGCTGCGATTGGCTACTTTCAGTTCAACGGCAGAAGCAGAATCGACCGCTGTTGATACGTCTTCAGCCCATAGGAGCACCGACCAGAACATCCCGAATACAGCCATCAAAATCGCGAGCCGACTGCTGCGCATGTGTCATTCCCTTACTTCACAAAATTCAGGACGGAGGTTCGTACCGCAGCGTAGTTCACCGATGAACGGTTGTCAGATTTCGGCGGATGGCCGTTGTTGTGCTCGACTGCGAGCATAAAAAAACCAGCCTCATCGGCCGGTTTTTTTAGGTGCTCATCAGGCAATCAACAGCAACGCGTCTGTCCGTTTCCTCCCCCGTAACGGGCTTCCTGGAGTTCCCTGAAGAACACTTCTCAGGATGCGGACCTAGCCCGTGCAGCCATGGGTCGGCACCTGACCAACAGCGCGAACGGCTGCGCGATTCCCGAGAAGAGGCGCAGACGCAGCGCTGATGCTCAACTCATTACTCTTTGACGTCGAACACAAGTTTTTCGGATTCCATTTCGTTGCCGAAATCTTTGATTATGTAAGACACAGTGGCAGTAGCGTTTAGGCCCAGATCGCCCTCAAAAACGCTTTTCGGAATATGGACAGAGAGGGCTCTATTCAGATCATCAATTGTTAATGTGGTCAGATATTCCCAAGATTTGCCGTAGGAGGGCTTAACAATAAACTCGACTTGCCGACCTACCGCCCCGTTCTCGTAGTAAGGAACCATTCCGTGAGCGTCTGTACCTAGTTTCGAGACATAGAGAGTTCCACTAACTGCCTCCATCACACGGGGCCTAATTAGTTCAACCGCTTGCCTGTTCATGCCTAAATCCTTCTGTTGGTATATAAAACTGTTTGATAAACACCCTTTTGAAGCAGCATTTTTTGTGAAGTCGGTTTATTTGACTCCGGAGCAATTAAGGCTTCACACGCAGATGGCTGGCTACTGTCAGAAATTACAGTTTCGACGAACGGTGGTTTTTCAGCTCCTGCCTGCACAGGGATGGTGATGGTCGACCCGCCGACTGCTGGCATGGCTTATCACGTTTCATTCGGTGGGCGTAAAAGTTCATCCGATGGATCACGTGAACAATAAAAAACCCGGCCTCACACAGGCCGGGTTTTTTATTTACTCAAAGGCAATCAACAGCAGCGCGTCTGTCCGTTCCCTCCCCCGTAACGGGCTTCCTGGCGTTCCCTGAAGAACACTTCGTAGCTCATCACCGGTTTGTCCGGGTGCTTATTCTGCATGTGCTCGACGTAGGTGTCGTAATCCGGCATGCCGACCATCAGGCGCGCGGCCTGACCGAGGTATTTACCGAGGCGACTCAGGTCATTGAACATGCGGAATGGCCTGGAATGGCGCTTCTTTATCCGTGCGTTCTTTGGTACCCCAGGCGGCGATACCGACCTTGAGGGCAAAGAACAGAATGCTGAAGACCACGAACAGAAACAGCGCCGTCAGCGTTGCGTTGGTGTAGGCGTTGTAGATCACATGCTGCATCTGATCAATGCTCTTCGCTGGCGCCAGCACCTGACCGTTGGCCAGTGCATCGCTGTACTTCTTGGCCAGGGCCAGGAAACCAATGGCCGGGTTGGCGTCGAACAGTTTGATGAAGCCCGCGGTCACGGTGCAGATCAGCAGCCAGACTGCCGGCAGCATGGTGACCCACACATAACGCTGGCGCTTCATCTTGATCAGCACAACGGTCGCCAACATCAGCGCGATACCGGCCAACATCTGGTTGGAGATGCCGAACAGTGGCCACAAGGTGTTGATGCCGCCCAATGGGTCGATTACGCCTTGATAGAGCAAGTAACCCCACATCGCCACGCAACCGGCGGTGGCGATCAGGTTCGCGGTCCAGGAATCGGTGCGCTTCAGTGCCGGCACGAAGGAGCCGAGCAAATCCTGGAGCATGAAACGACCGGCACGGGTGCCGGCATCAACGGCTGTCAGGATGAACAGCGCTTCAAACAGGATCGCGAAGTGGTACCAGAACGCCATGGTGTTTTCACCCGGCAAGACGTGGTGCAGGATCTGCGCGATACCGACTGCCAGGGTCGGCGCGCCGCCGGCACGGGCCAGGATAGTGGTTTCGCCGATGTCTTTGGCCACCGCTTGCAGGGCTTCCGGGGTAATGGCAAAGCCCCAGCTGCTGACGGTTTGAGCGACCGAAACAGCATCAGCGCCGACAAGCGCCGCCGGGCTGTTCATCGCAAAGTACACGCCTGGCTCGATCACCGAGGCGGCAACCATGGCCATGATGGCGACGAACGATTCCATCAACATGCCACCGTAACCGATGTAACGGGCATGACCTTCACTGGCCAACAGCTTCGGCGTGGTGCCGGAAGCAATCAGCGCATGGAAACCCGAGACCGCGCCACAGGCGATGGTGATGAACAGGAACGGGAACAAGCCACCTTTCCACACCGGACCCGTACCGTCGATGAACTGGGTCAGCGCCGGCATTTTCAGATCGGGCATGGTCACCAGAATGCCGATGGCCAAGGCGACGATGGTACCGATTTTCAGGAACGTCGACAGGTAGTCACGCGGGGCTAGAATCAGCCATACCGGAAGTACCGCTGCGACAAAACCGTAGCCAATCAACATCCAGGTGATCTGAATCCCGGTGAAGGTGAAGGCCTTGGCCCAGACCGGGTCAGCAGCAATCTGCCCACCGAGCCAGATCGAACCCAGCAGCAACAGCACGCCGACCACAGAGATTTCACCGATGCGGCCCGGGCGGATGTAACGCATGTAGATGCCCATGAACATCGCAATCGGGATGGTCGCCATCACCGTGAAAATGCCCCATGGGCTCTCGGCCAAGGCCTTGACCACGATCAGCGCCAGCACCGCGAGGATGATGATCATGATCAGGAAGCAGCCAAACAGCGCGATGGTGCCGGGGATGCGGCCCATTTCTTCACGGACCATGTCGCCCAGGGAACGACCGTTACGGCGAGTCGACATGAACAGGACCATGAAGTCCTGAACGGCCCCCGCCAGCACGACGCCGGCGATCAGCCACAGCGTACCGGGCAGGTAGCCCATTTGCGCTGCCAACACCGGCCCGACCAGAGGCCCTGCGCCGGCAATGGCCGCGAAGTGGTGACCGAACAGTACGTGTTTATTGGTCGGCACGTAGTCCAGGCCATCGTTATTGATGACCGCGGGCGTGGCACGATTGGGGTCCAGTTGCATCACCTTGGTGGCGATGAACAGGCTGTAATAGCGGTAGGCAACGAGGTAGATGGCGACGGCTGCGACTACGATCCAGAGGGCGTTTATCGCTTCGCCGCGGCGCAGGGCCACGACACTTAGCGCAAACGCTCCCAGAACAGCCACGGCAAACCAGGCGAGGTGTTTAGCCAGACGGGGCATAGCGTGTCTCCTGCCGACAGCCAGTGGACTGCGGCGGTAATTTTTATAATTGTGTCCGCGGTGCGGAGCTGGCCCAATATCCCCGCAAGCCGTCTACAAATAAATCCGCGTTACTACGTACGCGCGGTCTACGTAGTTCTACGTAGGCGGAGTTGATCCCCTGTGGGAGCGAGACCGGCTTGCCGGCGAAGGCGGTGAATCAGACGACATGGATGTTGAATGACAGATGGCATTCGCGAGCAGGCTCGCTCCCACAGGTTTTGGCCTATGATGCCGGGCCTTTGCTTTCCCTCGGTCAGGAGCCAGGATGCAGCTCAAACACAAAATCGTCGCGCTCGGGATTCTGCCGCTGGTGTTGGCCATCGCGGTGATCTGCGCGCTGGTGATTTCGCTCAACCGACAACTGGGCGATCAACAGGCGCAGCTGATCGAAGACAGTATCCTGGCCAGCAAGCGTGCTGAACTCAAGAACTACGTCGAAATGGCGCAAAGCCTGATCGCGCCGCTGTACGACGACGGCCACGGTGACGCGCACGCCCAGCAACAAGTCCTGGAAGAATTGCGCAAGCTCAGCTTCGGCATCAATGGCTACTTCTTCGTCTATGACCGCGAAGGCCGCAGCCTGATGCACGCGCGCCAGACCGAACTGGTGGGCAAGTACCTGTGGGACATGAAAGACCCACATGGCTTGCCGGTGATTCAGGCACTGCTCAAAAGTGCGCAATCAGGCGAAGGCTTTCAACGCTATGCCTGGAACAAACCCTCCTCCGGCCAGGTAACCGACAAGCTCGCCTACGTGGTGATGCTGGACCATTGGGGCTGGATGCTCGGCACCGGCATATACCTTGAGGACGTTGAACGCGCCACCCAACAGGCGCGTGACGAAGTGGCTCAGGGCATCCGCAAAACCATGCTGGCGATTGCTGTCGTGGCGCTTGTGGCCGTGCTGTTTGTGTTTGCCAGCGGCATGACGCTGAACGTCAGTGAGCATCGCCTGGCGGATAAAAAGCTGCAGCGCCTGACGCAGCGTATCGTCAGCTTGCAAGAAGAAGAGCGTTCACGGGTGTCCCGCGAGTTGCACGACGGCATTAGCCAGTTGCTGGTGTCGATCAAGTTTCGCTTCGAACTGGCCAGCCATCTGCTGGAAAATGAACAAGGACATGACAAAGGGTTGAGCACGTTGAAGGACGCCACCGAACGCCTGGGCGAAGCCATTGGCGAGGTCCGCAGCCTCTCGCACGACCTGCGTTCTTCGTTGCTCGACACCTTGGGCCTGCCAGCGGCGATCGGCCAACTCGCTGCCGAATTCGAGCAACGCAGCGGTCTCAAAGTGACGTATGACGACAATGAATTCGACTGTCACCTGGTCGATGGCGCGGCGGTCGCGCTGTTCCGGATTGTGCAAGAAGGCCTGACCAATATCGAACGCCACGCTCAAGCCAAAAACGTTTCCATTACCCTGCACGGCGCTGAAGAATCAGTACGACTGAGCGTGGTGGATGACGGTATCGGTTTCAACGTCGCCCAGGTCGAACGTCGCCATGCGGGCATTGGCCTGCGTAACATCCGTGAACGTGTCGAGCATTTTGGCGGACGTTTCGAGCTGATATCGATGCCTGGCAGAAGTGAACTGGACGTGCAACTGCCAATGAAAGCGCCCGCAGCGAAACGCTGACTTACCCCTTTACAACAAGAGTGAACACCCGCGATGAACCTGCCCTACCCGATCCGCGTCGCCCTGGTCGACGATCACTCCCTGGTCCGTGACGGGATCAAAGCGCTGTTGGCGGTCATGGCACCCCTGGAAGTGGTGGGCGAAGCCGAAAGTGGTGCGCAGGCGATCGAGATGGTCGGGCGCTGCCAGCCGGATTTGTTGCTGGTCGACATCAGCTTGCGCGACATGAACGGCCTGGAACTGACGCGCGTGTTACGCAGCCAGTACCCGTCGCTGAAGGTGCTGGTGTTGAGTATGTACGACAACTACGAATACGTGAGCGAGTCTGTTCGTGCGGGCGCCAGCGGCTACGTGCTGAAAAATTCTCCGTCGCGGGAAATCATTGCGGCCATCGAAGCCATTGCCAGCGGCGGCACGTTCTACAGCGCCGAAATCGCCCAGCGGTTGATCGCCGATAAAAGTACGGACAACGAGCTGACACCGCGCGAGAGCCAAGTGTTGTACAAAATGGCGCAGGGCCTGAACAACAAGGAAATGGCCCGAGAACTGGACATCAGCGTGCGGACGGTCGAGACCCATCGTCTGAGCATCCGCCGCAAACTCAATATCGACAAACCCGCGGCACTGGTCAAATACGCGATCGATCATGGAATTATTTCGCGGTAATAAAATAAAACGTCGACCGCTCGACAATACTCTCGGACGTCTATGCTCCAGTAATCTTTCTTGGCTGGACACAGCGCAATGCCTTCAGGTCTATACCTTAAGTTGCAGCCAGGCCGTCTCTTTCTGCTGGGATCGCTGGCCCTGAGCGGTTGTATTCAGCTGGGACCGAACTTCCAGCCGCCGGCTGAGGAGTGGATCAAGACATGGGACACCCCTGCCCTCGAGCAATCCAGCCAACGCGGGCCTAATCCGGATCTGCGGCAGTGGTGGCAAATCTTCCACGACCCGGTTCTCAACAAACTGATTGCACAAGCGGATGCTTACAACTCCAGCCTTAAAATTGCCGGTTTGCGCGTCATGGAGTCCCGCGCCCAACTGGGCATTACGCAAGCCGGGCTGTACCCGCAATTTCAGCAAGTCAGCACTGACAATTTGTACATTGACCGTCACCAATATGGTGGCAACAATCCGCAGGACACCAATTTGTGGCAACACAGTGCCGCGTTTGATATCGCCTGGGAGCTCGACTTCTGGGGGCGTTTCAGTCGCGCCATCGAGTCGGCCGATGCAGCTTATTTTTCCTCCCAGGCCAACTATGAAGACGTCCTGGTATTGGTGCGTTCCCAGGTGGCGGACACCTATTATTTGTTGCGCACCACAGACGCCCGTTTGCGTGTCGCGCGTGAAAACGCCGCTCAGCAAAAGCGCAATTTCGAGATCACCGAAAAACTGTTCAACAGCGGGCAGGATGCCGAACTCGATCTGCAACAGGCCAAAACCCAATACTTGGGCACGTTGGCCACTATTCCCGCCCTCCTGGACCAGTTGCAACGCACGCGTAATGCCTTGGCCGTGCTGATCGGGCAACCGCCTGGCAGCCTGCCACAGGTGATCGATAACGACACCCTGGTCCCGCTGGTCGATCGCGCCGTGCTGCAAGATGTACCGTCCAACCTGCTGCTGCGCCGGCCTGACGTACGCGCCGCCGAACTCAACGTCGCCGCCCAAGGTGCGCTGGTCGGCGTGGCCGAAACCGATTTCTATCCGTCGCTGACGCTGCTCGGCAGCATTGTCTGGTCGGCGGACTCTCTCAATGGCACATCCAGCAGCCTGGACCTGATCGGTGGTCCCAGTCTGCGCTGGAATGTATTCGATCACGGGCAGATCGCCAACAACGTGCGCGTCCAGGACGCGCGGTTGCAGCAGTTAATCGAAGCCTACCGCGATAAAGTTCGCCAGGCCGCTCGCGAAGCCGATGATGCGGCCAACGGCCTGATCCAGTCACTGGAGAGCGAACGCATCCTGCGCGAAGCCGGAGGGGCTGCCGAACGTTCGCTGGTGCTGGCCAGCGTGCAATTCCGGGAAGGTTACGCCGACTTCCAGCGGGTGCTGGACGCTCAACGCGCGTTGCTCGATCAACAGGACAATTACCTGCTCGCACGCGGCAATGCGGTCAGTAATGTCATCGCCCTCTACAAGGCCTTGGGCGGTGGTTGGTACTCCGCCCAGCCGTATGTGGACTCGGCCACCCGCCAGGTGATGGAAGAACGCACAGACTGGGGCAACATGCTTGACGATCCCGCCGCCGCACTGCCCGCTTACCCGCTGCCAGACCAAGGAAAATAGCCATGAGTGAAGCCTCGCAGCCCTCCCCCGATGCCTCCGAACCGGTAGCGGCCGATCCGGTGAAAAAAGGCATCAAGTGGGTGTTGATACTGATCATCCTGAGCCTGGTCTGGTACTTGTTGGCCGACCGGTTCACGCCGTATACGCAACAAGCGCGTGTGGGCGCATTCGTCATTCCGGTGGCGTCGGAAGTCGCGGGCAAGGTGATCCGGGTGAACGTACACAACAATCAGACCGTCAAGGCCGGCGAGGTGCTCTTTGAGGTGGACCCGGCGCCCTATCAGATTGCCGTCGATCGCGCCCGCGCCGACCTTGAGACAGCACGCCGGCAATTAGGGGCCAGCACCGCGGGGATTGCCTCGGCGCAAGCGGCATTGCGCGTCGCCCAGGCCAATGAAACCAAGGCACGTCAGGAGAATCAGCGCCTCGAAGGGTTGTACCGTGAAGACCCGGGGACCATCTCCGTGCGCGTGCTCGAAATGTCACGCACCACCCGCGATGCGGCAGTCAGTCAAACCGCAGCTGCCCGCGCCGAAGTAGAACGTGCCAAGGAAACGGAAGGCGGCGGCGAAGACGTCAACGCAAAGTTGCGTAGCGCCGCCACTGCCCTGTCAAAAGCCGAACTGGACCTGGCCAACACGCAAACACGAGCGCGTTCGGCAGGCCTGATCACCGACCTGCGCACCGATGTCGGGCAATTCGCCTCGGCTGGCGGCCCGGTCATGACCCTGATCACCATTCAGGACATATGGATCACTGCTGACATGACCGAGAACAACCTCGGTCATATCAAGCCCGAAACACCGGTGTCCATTGTGCTCGATTCGATGCCGGGTGAAGTCTTCGACGGCCACGTACGCAGTGTCGGTTATGGCATCAGCGTCGGACAGCCGGCCCCACCCGGCACCTTGCCCGGCATACAAAACAGTCGGGACTGGCTGCGACCCGCCCAACGCTTCCCGGTGATCATCGAGTTTTCCCAGGAGTCTAAGAGCGCGCTGCTTGGCAGTGGTGGCATTCGTGCCGGTGGCCAGGCTGAAGTCATGGCCTTCCCCTCGGAAGGCAATCTGCTCAACCCGCTTGGCCGGGCCTATTTAGGCCTGATGAGCTGGCTGTCTTATGCCTACTAAACGTTCCCCTCGGGAGCAACGTGCCTTACGGCTGGCCAGTGGCACGGCACTGTGCCTGGCCATCAGTTTCGGCCTGGCTTTGCCAATACCGTTTCTCGCTCCCGTGCTGTGCCTGATACTCCTGGCCTCGGTCAATCGCCCGTTGCCCTTCAAGGCGGCGATCGTTCTCGCACTGGTCGCGATGCTGACCACTGGTATCGGCCTGCTCTTGATCCCGATCCTGCGTTACTACCCGTTGACCGGCGTGCTGCTGGTCACTGTCAGCCTGTTCATGGTCTTCCGGTGGGGGCTCAGTGGCGGCAATAACCTGATCGTGACCTTGCTGGTGATGGGCCTGACCATGATCTCGTCGGCAGGCGTTGCCGAGTTCGACGCGGCGGCAATGGTCATTGGGGCGCTGGTCAAGGGTTTGTTAATGGCAGTGATGGTGATTGCGATCAGTCATTGGCTTTTCCCCGAGCCTGCCAATGCGCCGGCGCCGCCCGCTGCCCCACCGCCGGTGGGCGAAGAAGCCAGTCGGATTGCGTTGCGTGCAACCTTGATTGTCTTGCCGACGTTCCTGCTGGCAATGATCGACCCGGCGAGCTATCTGCCGATTATCCTGAAGGCGGTCGGCCTGGGTCAGCAATGCAACACGACCAGCGCCCGCAATGCCGGTCGCGAGTTGGTCGGCGCCACCTTGCTCGGCGGCTTGTTGGCCATTGTGTTCTGGTGCGCACTGAGCCTGTTTGTGCACCTGTGGATGTTCTTCCTGTGGACGCTGCTGTTTGGCCTGATACTGGCGCGCAAGCTGTATGCGCTGAGCCCGAGCCGATTTGGCCAGGGGTTATGGCTCAACACCTTTATCACGTTGATCATCCTGCTGGGCCAGTCAGTGCAGGACAGCGCTTTGGGCAAAGACGTCTACACAGCCTTCGCCGTGCGCATGGGGCTGTTTATGGCGGTCACGCTGTATGCCTGCGTGATGGTCCGACTGCTTGACCGGCAACCTCAGGCACAAACTCAGGGCGTAACCTGATACCCCTTCCCTTGCAGGCAACTGGTGTAGGCCGTCGAGGTAGTGGCAGCGCTGGTTTTTTCATCAGCCCGGCGTTCCTGGCGCTGACGCGAGCCACCGACCACGACACCTGCCGCCGCCGCCCCTTTAGCTTGATTCTGCCGATACTCCTGCTTCACTTCGTCGTTGGCGCCCTCGTAAAACTCGTCATGCTGACGCCCGCGTGCGTCGGCTGCGACGGCCCCTGCCGCAGCGCCGACCGCAGCCCCACGCATTCTTCCCCCGGAAGGAGAAGTGTCAGTCGAAGCCGCCTGACTGGCTGCCACGCTATGGCATTCGTTGATGTCCAACTGGGTTTGTTGCGAACTCTGGCCTTTGGTCGGCACCACGGTTTCAGCCCAGCCTTGGGCAGATGACACCGATAACGCAACGCACAGGCTGATGGAAGACAACTTATGCATGATGACCTCCTGCGCGACACCCCGTGAGCCGTTGCCCACCGATCCCGCGGTTGATTAAGCATTTAGAAGTGTAGATCAACCATCACCAGCCTCAGGACCACTAATGTCGGCGGCGCCTCGTCAACATGAAACTTTTCGATCGTTTTGTCCTGATGACCTAACCTCATAGGCTGAGTGACCAAAAACGGAGCGAGCACGCCTATGCGTCATACATTGATGTCAGTGTTTTTCGTCGCGCTCGCGCTGCTGGTACAAAGTGGCGCAGCGCTGTCCGCTGCTGAACCGACGCCGTCTTCAATCATTGCCTCAGAAGCTCCGCCAGTTGTGGTGTCCCGTAGTGAACTGCAAGACCTGCAAATGCGGCTGGACCTGATTAAACAACAGGTTTCAGTGGCCAATAACGTCACCCTGATGGTCGGCCTGCAAGATTCCGTTCAGGTGTTTATCAAGGACGTGGACACCCTACAGTCATCGCTGCTACCCGAACAAAAACAATTACAAGCTCAACTTGATGTGTTGAGCGGCCCCGTCTCTCTCGGCGATGTCGCGGTAGAGAAATCGGACATCACCACGCAGAGGACCGATATTTCCGAGCAAAAGAAAACGATCGACGCCACCTTGAAAAACCTGGCGGCCTTAAGAGCCAGCGCCGTCGAACTGCTGACTCAAATTGCCGCCATTCGGCGCAGCCTGCTGGAAAGCGAAGTCACGCTACGTAGCGGCAGCATCCTTGCACGGGATTTTTGGGAGCCGTTGATCAATCCGCTGATGGAAGATCGCCTGCGCCTCAAAGATTTCATTGAACAGACCAATAAAGTCGTCGCGGCCGCCTGGCAACCCGGCGAACGTCTGTCTTCGGGCCTGCTGATAGTGCTGGCCGTGGCCATCTGGATCTGGGGCCGTAGAGTGGCTGATCAGGGGCTGACCTGGATTTGCATACATCGCCTGCCTGTAGGGCGATTGCGTCGAAGCGCGCTGGCGCTGGCGTCGGTATTTGCCACCGTGTTGACCACTGCCTTTGCGTTGCATTTGGTGTTTTATGCGCTCACGCGACAACAGCCGTTGTCGCCCA
Source organism: Pseudomonas sp. GL-B-19 (assembly GCF_019956415.1). Taxonomy (GTDB): domain Bacteria; phylum Pseudomonadota; class Gammaproteobacteria; order Pseudomonadales; family Pseudomonadaceae; genus Aquipseudomonas. Next base: position 349,021 of record NZ_JAHBDK010000020.1, on the reverse strand, counting down.
TGATGCAGACCTTCGCCGAGGAGTTCGAAAAACTCGTTTATACCTGTGTCCTGATCACCGGGTTGAGCCGGGCAATGCTGGCGAACCAGCACCCCTCCTGGCGGCTGCCGGATATCGCCGACTCCGTCGCCGAGGCGATGAAGCCCTTCCCCAAAATACTGGCCGGTACCCTGCTGGCATTAGTAACGGTGGCGCAAATCACCAATGTCACGGGCATGAGCGGCCCCGCCGTGCTGTTGGGACGAGGCTTGATCGCACTGGTGGTCACGGCGCTGCTCATCCTGTTGTTCCGCCGTGCCAGTCACGCTCAAAGAGAGGTGGTGGCCGCCGGTGATGCCTCTGAAGAGAGCAGCACCCTGGCCGGTCTGATTTACTCCGGCACAATCATCGCGCTGATTACCTCCATCTTCGCCCTGTTGATCGGCTACGTCTCCCTGGCAAGGTTCATCACCTACGAAATGGTCTGGGCATTCATCGTCCTGTCCGGCTTCTACATCCTGATTCAGTTGCTCAAAGACTGTTGCGAATACTTGTTTTCACCCAAGAGCCCCAGCGGCAAGGCGATGAAACAACTGCTGGGGATCGGCGATGTGCGGCTTGAGCAAGCCGAGATCCTCTTGGCCGGGGCCGGTCGTGCGGCGTTGTTACTGTTGGCCGTCATTTCACTGTTTGTCGGTGGCGTTGGCACGACGCTCGGGCAACTGGTCACCCAGGCGCTGTCCATTCTCGGCGGCGACGGCTTGCGCAAACTGAACATCATCCCGGGTCACTTATTCAATGCAATCCTGGCCCTGTTTATTGGTGTCTACCTGATTCGGGCGCTTTGCCGCTGGCTTGATGACGAGTTCCTGCCGAAAACCAACATGGACCCTGGCATGTGTGCCTCGCTGAGCACACTGTTCGCCAACGTCGGCTACATTTTGGTGATTCTGCTGACGCTGTCATCGTTGGGCATCGAATGGACGAACCTGGCGTGGATCGTCAGTGCCCTGTCGGTCGGTATCGGTTTTGGTTTGCAGGAGATCGTCAAGAATTTCGTCTCCGGCCTGATCTTGCTGACCGAGCGTCCGGTCAAGGTGGGCGATTTGGTCAGCATCAGCGGCGTCGAAGGTGATATCCGCCGCATCAACGTCAGAGCCACGGAAATACAACTCAGCGACCGCTCGATTGTCATCGTCCCCAACTCCCAGCTGATCTCGCAAAACCTGCGTAACGTGACCCTGGGCGGCAGTGCGCAAGGGGTCGCGACATTGGAGCTGGTGTTCCCGCTGGACATTGACCCGGAGCAGGTAAAAGACTTGCTGTACGACTGCTACCAGGAGAACGAAAACATCCTCGATAAACCGGCGGCGTTTGTGCGATTCAGCAAACTCAGCCCGGACGGCATCATCTTGACCATCACCGGTTACGTCAGCAGCCCGAGAATTGTCGGCGTCACCAAAAGCGACCTGCTGTTCGAGATATTGAAGCGTCTGGGTGCGGCAGGCATTGCACTGGCCAAACCGGGAACCTAGTCCTGAAGGACGAAGCCCGGTGTTCACCGTAATACTGTTCATTTAAGGAGCGACACAATTCTGTAGCAGCTGGCGCAGCCTGCGTCCGACTGCGTAGCAGTCGTAAATCCTGAACGCGCGGATTTCCTGAAACACCGCATCGTTTGATTTCACGACTGCTACGCAGTCGGACGCAGGCTTCGCCAGCTGCTACAAGGTTCGCCCGGTATTCACCGGGCTTCTTTTGGGCAGGTCTAGTGGATCAGCGTGCTGTTGTAGTCTCCCTCCAATCCCTCCAGATGACTTTTGTATCGACTCAGCAATCGCGACAGTGCGGCCTGGCTGTACTCAAGATTCTTCAAGGTTTCGAGGTGTATTGAAAAGCTTCGCCACACCCCTGAAACCCTGAGGATTTCTTCACCGGCTATTCGGCGCCGGCGACTGATTTCCACAACGGCAGTGATATCAGACAGCACATTTTCCGCACCCCGAAGTTCATGGTTGAGCCCCTCTATGCGCCGGGCAATCGTTTGAATCTCCAGTTCAAGATTGCTTCGTGAAGTTGCGAGCTGACTGTACTTGATGTCGTCGCAAACAACCCCCAGCACCTTACGCACCCGTTCAATGCCCTGTTTGACGGCCTCTTTTTTCGGGTTTTCCATGTCCAGGCTGTTTAAGGCTTCGCCGTCCGGAATGTAGTTCTTGTACATGTCCGTCAAATTGAATTCGCGAATCACGTCCTGCGCTTTGACCAGTGCATCACGCTGTTCCGTACACGTCGCTTTGTTGAGGTTGTGATCATTGAGCTGGGCCAGAACCCTGGCCTTTCGTGCGCGTGCCACTTCGAGTGGTCCATCCGCGCGTTCACCGATTTCGATTTTGTAAAGGCTATGCACGGCGCTCTCCAGGAGCCTGGACCGAGCGACAAATTTCGCCTCGATTCTGTCCAGCATCTCCGCGATATTGCCTTTGACGTTAAACAGTTCGTCAGTCACCAACGCGCGATCCTGCGACGTCAGATCATGGCGTTCCAAGGCGCCGTTCAATTCATCAAGAACGTCAAACCATTGCTGGACCGACGCATTGTTCAATGCGGTCAGCAACACCGGAAAGGATTCGCGCAGGGTGGTGTCGAGGTTATTCAAATACGCAACCACCTGTTGCGCCCGTTCTTGCAGCACGTCCGGTCGGTCGCTGCGAAAGCTCGCCAGCCTGGACACGTCGCGAAGGGTTTTAATTATGTTGGTTACATCAATGACCGGAATAACCGGGGCGTCGATTGGCGTCACATTGCTCATGGCCATAGTCCTTTTGTCCGGTGGGCAATCAGTTGTAGGTTTTTTTGTATTCTTCAAGGGCTTCATTGAAAGTCGCCACCAGCTCACTGGCGCTATTTTTGACGTCACGCCACGGATCGATCACCTGCGCGAATTCGACCACAAACGAGGTCAGGCGCAAGGCGTTGTTGATGCGACCAAACTGTTCGGCCGACGCGTCGATCTTGCTCAGTATGGTTTGCCACATCGTGTTCAGGATGTTCAGGGCCGCTTCCGCGCCGGCCATGCGAATGCCGATATCGCCAAAGTTCGACAGGGAGCTCTCTATGACACTTTGCAAATTCTCTTTGCCGCTGACGGCCAACTCCAGCTCATCAATCTCGGTCTTCAATGCATTGCGTTCTTTGCGCGCGGTTTCCGCTTTGGGGCCAAATATCGAACCTGAAATCGGCCAGAAAATCGGCAGACCACCCGAGAAAGACATGCCGACGTAATAGTCGTAGTCCTTGTCGAGTTGGACAACTCTGGCCTTCTTTTCTCGAAGGGCTTCTTTGCTGCTGGTGATGGACTGGAGCAAACTGTTTCGCTCCATCAAGTCGTATTTGCTCTTCACTTCGGACTGCAACCCGAAGACGCGTTTGCCGCTCACCAGTTCTCCGCCCGACAGCTCGATCTTGAAGTTGGACAGGCGATCTTTCAGCTCTTTCGTTGCCCCTTGCTGGCGTTTGATATCGACCTTCATCAGCTCGATGATCTCCGTCACGGCTGACGCCACCTCACTGTCATCTGAGGTATAGCGGATACCTTCCAGATCATTGTTGCTCATCTGACTCAGCGTGGTTCTGACGCGGTCCATGATCGGCATTTCCTTGATGACGGAAATGATTTCACTGCCACTGCTGACGATGTTGTTGGCCGCGCAATTCAAATCGATACTTTGCTGGACGATCCTGTGTTCCACCGCATCCCAACTGGCGGCGTGAATCCTGATTTTCTTGAACAACACCTGAATGTCGCTGGGTTCCAGCCCGGCGATGTCTACCTGGCTGTACTTGAGACAGGACTCCACTTCCGGTAACTCGCCAGGCAGCGCGAGGCCTTGCTTTACGTACTGCTTTATTTTGATTACGTCTTCTTTGGTAAATACACCAGCGTTGCGAGCGACGCCGGGAAACTCCCCTGAAATAAGCTGGAGTACCGCTTTTGGAAGGTCATTACTACTTTGTGATTCAATCAACAGCACAGTCATTGGGTTTGCCTCAGTTCATTCAAGTCGATACACGACTTGTATCGACGAGCAGAAACCTAGATGACGATTGCATTGAGCTCAAATAACTAAACGCAACAGACAAACATTTGCAAGCTGTTGATTAAAAAGCAAATATCGCAAAATCCTGTTCTCCCTGAAACATCGAGCTACAGTTGCAGGAAGTGGACTACAGGCAAGAACTACAAAAACCTGACAACCCACTACATCAATAACAAGTTCGCCAATTTATTAGTTGAATCAGCGCTGACTGGCGCGCTTGAGTGTTTCACTCGGCAACTCTTTGAACAACGCCTGATAGCTGCTGGAAAACCGCCCCAAATGCCAGAACGACGCATTCATCGCGACTTGCGCAACGGTGGTCTCGTTGGGCGTGCAGCTGAGCAATTCACGGCGGGCACTGTTGAGCCTTCGCAGGCGCAGCCAATGGGTCGGTGTCATCCCGGTGAAGGCCTTGAAGGCCTGCTGCAGCTGGCGCAGAGACACCCCGGCAACCTGGGAAAGCTCCAGCAAGTTGAGGGTTTCTTCCGGGGAGTCGGCAGCCCACTCACCGATGCGTTTCATGATCGTGCGCGCTTCGGTACGACGCTGTAAGCCGCCTCGGTCGAGGCAAACAGACGCGTTGTCGAGGATATACAAACAGTCCTCCAGCAACTGCTGCGTCAAGGCTTCTTTGCTCGGTGGGTCTAGCGTTTCTCCCAGCCGAGTCAGCGTGCCGCTCAACCAGCGGCTGAACAACGCGTTCTGCCCCGAGTTCAGCGGCGACATGAACAACCCTTCCAACTGCGCCACGTTCAAACCCTGGCGCTGAACGAACTCCGGACCGAACACCACGGCGATTTCCTGGTAGTTCTCGGGGGTGATCCAGATGTTGCGGCTTTCGCCATTGAGCAGGTACAGCGCGTTGTCGCTGCGATCGAAACAGAACGCCAGCGACCCTTGCGGCGCGCTGAAATTCTGCTCGACCCGGGTGTTCATCTGCTCTTCGTAGATCTCCACGCCCTGCAAGTCCAGATAGCGCACACGCCCGGCGAAATGCCCTGGCGACATCTGTTGATAGTGCTGGACCCAACCCGGTGTGGCGCGGATTTGCTCGGCGACATCTTCGGTGTTGAACGCTTGAACCTGTATCGGACTGGACGCTGACATGGGTGACCCTACGCACTCGTTTGGTGCGTTTTGGTGCTGCTTAAAGTGGATAGATGGAACCGCAAGGCTCGACCAAGATAGTCGTCAACGCGTCTCAGGGGAAGAGTGCGGTGGATGAAACCGCCCTCCCCGACGTTAATAAAACCAATAACGAGGTCTTTATGAATGTCCCTTTCGATCAGCTGTTCACTTGGCTGAAAGATCACAAGATTACCGAAGTCGAGTGTGTGGTCAGCGACTTGACCGGCATTGCACGCGGCAAGATTGCACCTACTAATAAGTTCCTGCATGAGCGAGGCATGCGCCTGCCGGAAAGTGTGCTTTTGCAAACGGTAACCGGGGACTTTGTCGACGACGACATCTACTACGACCTGCTCGACCCGGCCGACATCGACATGATCTGCAAGCCAGACCCTGACGCGGTCTACGTGATTCCATGGGCCATCGAGCCGACCGCTATCGTCATCCACGACACCTTCGACAAGTTCGGCAACCCGATTGAATTGTCGCCGCGCAACGTGCTGAAAAAAGTGCTGCAGTTGTACACGGACAAAGGCTGGCGGCCGATTGTTGCGCCGGAAATGGAGTTCTACCTGACCCAGCGTTGCGAAGACCCGGACTTGCCACTGAAAGCGCCGATGGGGCGTTCGGGCCGTGCGGAAAGCGGTCGTCAGTCGTTTTCCATCGACGCCGCCAACGAATTCGATCCCCTGTTCGAAGACGTCTACGACTGGTGCGAACTTCAAGGTCTGGACCTCGACACTTTGATCCATGAAGACGGCCCGGCGCAGATGGAAATCAACTTCCGTCACGGCGATGCGTTGGACCTGGCTGACCAGATCACCGTGTTCAAGCGTACCCTGCGTGAGGCCGCGCTCAAGCACAACGTCGCGGCGACGTTCATGGCCAAGCCGATTGGCGATGAGCCCGGCAGCGCCATGCACATCCACCAGAGCGTGGTCGACATCGCCACCGGCCAGCCGATCTTCGCCAACGCCGATGGCAGCATGAGCGAACTGTTCCTGCACCACATCGGTGGCCTGCAAAAGTACATTCCCAAAGTGCTGCCGATGTTCGCGCCCAACGTGAACTCGTTCCGCCGCTTCCTGCCGGACACCTCGGCGCCGGTCAACGTCGAATGGGGCGAAGAAAATCGTACCGTCGGCCTGCGGGTACCGACTTCGTCGCCTGATGCCATGCGTGTGGAAAACCGCTTGCCGGGTGCCGACGCCAACCCGTACCTGGCGATTGCCGCCAGCTTGCTGTGCGGTTACCTGGGCATGGTCGAGCGCATCGAACCGAGCGCAGCGGTGCAAGGGCGCGCCTATGAACGTCGCAACCTGCGCTTGCCGATCACCATCGAAGACGCGCTGACGCAGATGGAAGAATGCGCCACCGTCGAGCGTTATCTGGGCAGCAAGTTTGTCCGCGGTTATGTCGCGGTCAAGCGTGCCGAGCACGAGAACTTCAAGCGGGTGATCAGCTCCTGGGAGCGGGAATTCCTGATGATGAGTGTCTAGTCCGTTAAGGCCCTATCGCGAGCAGGCTCACTCCCACACTTTAAATGCATTCCAAATCTGAAATGCATTCCCCTGTGGGAGCGAGCCTGCTCGCGAAAGCGGCCTCCAGAACACCAAAGAAACACCGGAAGAATCCAATAATTAGAAGAGGTGTCGATATGCGTCTATTGAAATCCGCAGTCCCGCTCGCGCTGGCGATCATGTGCAGTGCCGGTGCGCAGGCTCAGCCACAGGTCAGCGTCTATAACTGGACCGATTACATCGGCGAAACCACCCTCGCCGACTTCCAGGCCAAAAGCGGGATCAAGGTGATCTACGACGTCTTCGATTCCAACGAAACCCTGGAGGGCAAACTGCTCGCGGGCCGCACCGGCTACGACGTGGTGGTGCCGTCCAACCACTTCCTCGCTCGTCAGGTGAAGGCCGGCGCATTCCTGAAACTGGACCGCGAGCAATTGCCGAACTTCAAAAATCTCGACCCGAAACTGTTGGCGCTGCTGGAAAAAAACGACCCGCAAAACGCGCACTCGGTCCCTTACCTGTGGGGCACCAACGGCATCGGCTATAACGTCGACAAGGTCAAGCAAGTGCTGGGCGTCGATCACATCGATTCCTGGGCCGTGCTGTTTGAACCGGAAAACATCAAGAAGCTCAGCCAGTGCGGCGTGTCGATGATGGACTCGGCGGATGAAGTATTTCCGGCGATGCTCAATTACATGGGCATGGACCCGCGCAGCGAAAACCCCGAAGACTTCAAAAAGGCCGAAGCCAAGCTGCTGGCCATCCGCCCTTACATCACCTACTTCCACTCCTCCAAATACGTTTCGGACCTGGCCAATGGCGATATTTGCGTGGCCTTCGGCTACTCGGGTGACGTGTTCCAGGCCGCCAACCGGGCCAAGGAAGCCAAGAACGGCGTGAACATCGCCTATGCCATTCCCAAGGAAGGCAGCAACCTGTGGTTCGACTTGCTGGCCGTTCCCGCAGACGCGAGCAATCCCAAAGAAGCCTACGCCTTCATCAACTACCTGCTGGACCCGCAAGTGATTGCCAAGGTCAGCGCTTCGGTTGGTTACGCCAACCCGAACCCGCCCGCCAAGGAATTCATGGACGCGGAACTGGTGAACAATCCTGAGGTGTACCCATCGCAGGCCGTCCTCGACAAACTCTACATTTCGACCACCCCGCCCCAGGCGATCATGCGTTTGATGACCCGTTCCTGGAGCAAAGTGAAGTCCAACAAATGAATCAATACACCAACGAACACACGCAGTCCTACTATGCCGCGTCGGCTAACGGACTGAAGCCGCGCCCCACGTTGAGCGCGGACCTGGTGGCCGATGTCTGCGTGATCGGCGGCGGCTTCACCGGGATCAACACCGCCATCGAACTGGCGCAGCGCGGGCTCTCGGTGATTGTGCTGGAGGCACGGCGGATTGGCTGGGGCGCCAGCGGACGCAACGGGGGCCAATTGATTCGCGGCATCGGCCACGACGTCAGCGGGTTTGCCAAACATGTCGGTGCCGAAGGTGTGCGCTATCTGGAACGTGCCGGAATCGAATCGGTGCAAGTGGTGGGCAACCGGATCCGCGAACACGGCATCGATTGCGACCTGCGCTGGGGCTTCTGCGAACTGGCCAACACCCCGGCGCAGTTCGCCGGGCTGAAGGCTGAGCACGCTGAACTGATCGAGTCGGGTTACGCCCATGAAACGCGCCTGTTCGAACCCGGGGAGATCCGCGAGCACGTGGTGAACTCCGGTGTGTATGCCGGTGGCTTGGTGGACATGGGCTCGGGGCATTTGCATCCGCTAAACCTGGTCCTCGGCGAAGCGAACGTCGCGCAATCCCTGGGGGTGCAGATCTTTGAGCAGAGCCCGGTGCTGGAGTTGATCCATGGCAGCACCGTGCAGGTACGGTGTGCCGGCGGCACGGTGCGCGCCGGCAGTCTGGTGCTGGCCTGCAACGCGCATCTGGAGGAACTCGAACCCAAGCTAAGCGGCAAGGTGCTCCCGGCGGGCAGCTACATCATCGCCACCGAGCCCTTGTCGGAGGACGCTGCCTCGCAACTGATCCCGCATAATGTCGCGCTGTGCGATCAGAAAGTCGGCCTGGATTACTACCGGCTCTCGGCGGACCGCCGCTTGCTGTTTGGCGGTGCCTGCCATTACTCCGGGCGCGATCCGGCTGACATCGCCGCCTATATGCGTCCGCAGATGCTCAAGGTGTTCCCGCAATTGTCCAATGTGCGGATCGACTACCAATGGGGCGGCATGATCGGCATCTCCGCCAATCGCTTCCCCCAGGTCGGTCGCTTGAGCCAGCACCCGAACGTGTTCTACGCCCAGGGCTACTCCGGCCACGGCCTGAACGTCACCCATTGGTGCGCCAAACTGTTGGGCGAAGCCATTCACGCCGGGCACAGCCAAGGCTTCGACATGTTCAGCGCCGTGCCGCACATGACTTTCCCCGGCGGCCGGGCCCTGCGTTCGCCACTGCTTGCGCTGGGTATGCTCTGGTACCGGATGCGCGAAATATTGGGTTGATGGCGTTTATCTGAACGCTTCTGCGAGGGGGCTTGCCTCTCGCCCCGATCAATCTGCCGAGTCGCCTCCTGCCAGTTTCGGTTGGCAGGTGTCGCCCCGGCATCAGGCAATACCCGATAACGTCGCCCCTCCCCCCGTTCAAGCCTGGTCAAGGCATCCCCATCACCCTCAACTTTATTCATGAGTGGCAACGAATTTGTCATTGAATGAAAAGGGTTTGTCGTCGAATGAATGGTCCCCCTCCGAAAAATGGGCGTAGAAGTCAGCAGCAGGTACTGCTGGATGATGCCGTTGCGCCATAGCTCCGATTTAAAAGCTCCGATTTACATGCCTCAAATCCTAATAATAATCCGAATAAGGATCGCGTTTTATGCGTGTGAACTTGCCCGTCACCGAGCATGAAAGAGTATTTCCCGCCGAACAACGATTGATCTCCACCACCGATCTGGATAGCCGAATCACTTACTGCAATGACGCGTTCGTTGCCATCAGTGGTTTCACTTACGACGAATTGATCGGCCAGCCGCATAACATGGTTCGGCACCCCGATATGCCACCTGGGGTATTCATTCATATGTGGCACACCATCAAGCAAGGCAAACCCTGGATGGGTATTGTGAAAAATCGCTCGAAAAACGGTGATTTCTATTGGGTCAGTGCCTACGTCACGCCCATCTATGAAAACGGACGCATGAGTGGTTACGAGTCGGTTCGCTCGGTGCCCAGCCGCGACCAGGTCCGTCGGGCAACTGCACTCTATGCAAGGATGCGAGCCGGCAAGCCGATCGTTGCGTTGAGCGCGCGGATTTTCCGGCCACTGCAACACGCTTGGCCATTACTGATGGCAGGCGGGGCTTCACTGCTGGGTTATCAGTGGCTACCAAAAACAGCGGCACAGGGAGCCTTGGTGGCGAGCCTGAGTATTGCCTGGTACCTGATCGAGTCCCGACATCGCCGGGCCATCGAACGCACCCTGGCCGAGCATCCGAAAGCATTTTCCGATCCGTTGGTAGCGCTCACGTTTAGCGACAACTACGGCCCCCAAGGCCGGCTGGATATGGCCATGCTCAGTGAGGAATCTCGCTTGCAGACAGCCTTGAGCAGGCTTGTCGATGCCGGGGTCAATGTAAAGGCCAAGGCGGCACAGTCCTCCGAACTTTCCGGTTCGCAAGCCCAGTCACTTGACCGCCAGCGCAGTGAAACGGACCAGTCTGCCGCAGCCATCGCACAGATGGCGGCAACGAATCAGGAAGTGACTCAAAACGTAATCACTACTGCGCATGCTGCGTCCGAAGCCGACCAGTTGACCAGGGAAGGAAGTGAACTGGCCCGGCAAAGTCTGCACGCCATGGAAGCCATGAATGAGGCCGTCAACGAAATCGGCCAAGCGGTCAACGCACTGGCGAGCGAGACGCAATCAATCGGCAGCGTCGTGGATGTCATCACCTCGATTGCCGAACAGACCAACTTGCTGGCGCTCAATGCGGCAATCGAGGCGGCTCGGGCAGGTGAGCAAGGTCGAGGTTTTGCAGTGGTGGCCGACGAGGTGCGCTCACTGGCACAACGCACCCGCACCTCCACCGAGCAGATCCACGGCATCATCGCTTCGCTGAATAGCGGTGCCGATCGCGCAGTATCAACCGCCAGTAAGGGTGAGCAGATTTCCCGCGACAGCATGCAGCGTGTCGAGGCGGTGCAGTCGGCTCTGGTCAGCATCAGTGAAGCCGTCAGCCGGATCACCGACATGAGCCAGCAAATGGCGTCGGCTTCAGAAGAGCAAAGTCACGTGACTGAAGATATCAATCAACAGATCACGCGGATTGCCCAGTTGTGTGACCACAGTGCCGGACAGGCTAAGCAAGGCGCCGCGATTAGCCAGGACCTTGAAGAAATGGCCGAGTATCTGCACAGCCTGGCCGAGCGTTTTAACCGGTAGCCGTAAGTTCCAGTTGAAGACCTACAGGGAAGTGGGTCAGCCACCTACAGGGACGATCAGCGAACTCGCCAACAACGCCTCCAACCCCATCGGTTTGGCAAAATAGTAACCCTGGGCCTGTCCAGCGCCCATTTCGCGCAGCAAGTCCAGTGTCGCTTCATCCTCGACGCCTTCAGCCACCACACTCAGGTCCAGCGATTCGGCCATCCGCACAATTGCCCGGACGATTGCGCGACTGCGAGCGCTGGTGGTCAGTTCGAGGATGAACGACTTGTCGATTTTCAAGCCGCTGAAACGGTATTGATGCACATAGCTCAGGGATGAAAACCCTGCACCGAAGTCATCGAGCACCACCGACATGCCGTTATCGGCCAGTTGCTGCATGGTCAGTCGGGCAATCGCTGGCTCCGCCACCAGCGCGCCTTCGGTCAACTCCAGGCAGATTCGCGACGGCGCGACCCCGTGCCGCTCCAACAGTGCAAGCACATCACTGGCGAAGTCCGGGCGCGTCATGCTGTAGCTGGAGCAATTGACGTGCACCGCAGGCCAATTGGCATGCTGGGGCTGCGCGAGGATCGCCGCAACGCTGGTGAGCATGTACAAGTCCAGTCGACCGATCAGGCGCAAACCCTCGACATCCGGCAAAAACTCGCCTGGCGCGATCACCCGGCCGCCCGGCTGATGCCAACGGATCAGCGCCTCAAGGGCCAACAATTCGCCGCTTTCGACGCTGACAATCGGCTGGAAATACGGCAGCAGTTCGTCAGTGCGTTTCAGCGCATTGCGCAAGGCCCCTTCTCGCTCCACCTGGTCCGAAACTTCACGGCGCACTTCCTGGTTGAACACCGCGTAGCTGTCGCGCCCGGCACTCTTGACCCGGTACATCGCTGCATCGGCATCGCGCAGCAAGTCGGCTGGCTCGTGATGGAACTGACTGTCGGCACTGACAATACCGATGCTGCAGGACGAAAAAACTTCATGGCCATTGATGAAAAACGGCAGGTCAAACGCCACCAGGATTCGTTCGGCGATTTCGATCAGCACTTCCAGCGGCGCTTCGGGCGCCAGCACCGAAAACTCATCGCCCCCCAGGCGCGCCAGCATGTCGGTCTCGCGCAGACAACCGCGTAACCGGTGGGCGGCCTGCATCAGCAGCAGGTCACCAAAATGGTGGCCGAGGCTGTCGTTGACCATCTTGAAACGGTCGAGGTCGATGAACATCACCGCCAGGTGCCCGCCTTCGCTGCCGAACCGCGACCAGGCCTGGCTGAGGCGTTGTTGCAGATAGGTACGATTCGGTAGCCCGGTCAGCGAGTCGTGGGAGTTTTCGTGTTGCAACTTGGCATTGGCGTGATCGAGTTCGCGGGTGCGGTTCTGCACCCGCGCTTCCAGTTTGAGGTTGGCGGCATGGATCGCTTCGGCGGCCGTGCGTCGCGACAGCGCGGTGTCGATGTGCCGCGACACGAATGTCAGCAGTTCCTGGTCTCGCAGGGTGTACTGCACCTGTGAGGTATAGCTTTGCACCGCAAGCACGCCACGCACCACATCGCCATCGAACAATGGAATGCCCAGCCAGGAGTGGGATCGGACAGACTCATTGGCCAGTTCGATTTCACCGTGCGCAGCCAGTCGTTCAGCCTCGCCGGCGTCAATCAGGCAAGGTCGACGCTGACGGATAACGTACTCAGTCAAGCCCCGGCATCCACGCCGTGCCGGCGGGCAGGTGATCTGCCGCTCATCAACATAATACGGAAAGGTCACTTCACTGATCGCATCGTCGAACAGCGCAATGTAGAAGTTCTTCGCGAACAGCAGATCACCGACGATGCCATGCAAGGTTTGAAACAACTCAGCCATGTCGCCAGGCTGGCTCGACAGTTCAGCAATCTGGAACAGCGCGCTCTGCAAATGTTCGGCGCGCTCTCGGTCTGCCACTTCCTGGCGCAATGCGTCGTTGAGTGCCGAAAGCTCCAGGGTGCGACGCATCACCGTCTCTTCCAGGTCCTCGCGGTGCAGAATCCGGTCCAGCGCCATGGCCACGTGGCGCGCCACCACCAGAAACAACGCGCGGTCTTCAGCGCTGTAGGTACGAGAAACGTCGTAGACCTGCATGGCAAGCATGCCAAACACATCATCCGAGGCATTTTTCAACGGTGCGCCCATCCAGAACTCTGGACGATCACCCACGCAGTAGAAACGGTTCTCGGCCTGAGCCGCGAGAATACCGGCGGCGTCGATCAGCAACGGTTGGCCGGTGGTCAATACCTGGCCGGTCAAGGACAGGTGCGAAGGGTCAAGGTATTCGTAGTGCTGGGACTCCACGGCATCAACGTCGATGATGTCGACGTAATACGGGTAATCAATCTTGCCACTGCGCGGGTCATACAGCGCGAGATAGAAGTTCTCGGCGTCGATCAGGCTGGCCAGTAGCCGGTGAACCCCCACCAGAAACACTGACCGGTCGCGGGTCGAACTGGCCAGGTAGGTAATTTCATACAGCACACGCTGAGTAATCTGCGCACGGGCAAGGGTATTGGTCTGTAGCTGAATGCCCAGGTGCCGGGCAAACTCGGCGAGCGCCGGTTCCGCGGCATCGTTGGCTGGCGCCAGTAGCCAACCCAGCTCACTTTCGCCTCTACCGGTCGGCCAGCGGTGCAAGCGCAAGCTCAGGCAAAAGGCTTCAAACTGCTCATTCGCAACGCTTGACGGCCACTGCACCTGCGGGTCGCCCTGCCCGACCCAATGCATTTGTTCACCAGCGCGGTAAACCGCCCACGCAGTGGTGTGAGCCCAGCTGCGCGCTGAGTCCAGCAATTGTTCGATAGTGTCCTCGTTGCCGGCGTAAGTCATGCCGACAGTATCCGAGTTCCCTTTCAGTTGAGTTGCGACAACGTCGCAATCGTTCGATTGCCGCGGGGAGTCGGTCAATGGACGAACACTCATCAGCGCTCCCTGAGCCAAAAAGCTGGCGATACTTACTGTATTGTTAGCAATGTGTCGGTGTGCTTCCCGTTTATAGTGAATACGAATTTTTTTCAATGGTTTTATTCGTTTTACGAGATCGCACAAACAAAAACGCCGCTCAAAGAGCGGCGTTTTTGCGTTTAGAGCGGCAAACGAGATTCACCTGGATATTTGGCGCCTCAGGCGTTGCCGTTCCAGGGACGGTCTCCATTCTCGTCTTTGATGCGGGTCGGCAGGCCCATCACATCCAGCGCCTTGAGGAACGGTTCAGCCGGCAGCTCTTCGACGTTGGCCATACGTTGCACATCCCACTCGCCGCGGGCGACCAGCAGAGCAGCAGCCACGGGTGGCACGCCTGCGGTATAGGAAATGCCCTGGCTGTCAGTTTCGGCGTAGGCGTCTTCATGGTCGGCCACGTTGTAGATGAACACCTCGCGCGGCTGGCCATCCTTGGTGCCCTTGACCAGATCGCCGATGCAGGTCTTGCCGGTGTAGCCAGGCGCCAGCGAGCTCGGATCAGGGAGCACGGCCTTGACCACTTTCAGCGGAACGACTTCCAGGCCTTCGGCCGTCTTGACCGGTTGCTCGGAGAGCAGGCCGAGGTTGCGCAGCACAGTGAACACATTGATGTAGTGCTCGCCGAAGCTCATCCAGAAACGCACGTTGGGCACGCCCAGGTTCTTCGACAGAGAGTGCACTTCATCGTGGCCGGTCAGGTACAGGTTCTGCGCCCCGACGACCGGCAGGTCGTCAGTGCGTTTGACTTCGAACATGGTGTTGCTGGTCCACTGGCTGTTCTGCCAGCTCCACACCTGTCCGGTGAACTCGCGGAAATTGATTTCCGGGTCGAAATTGGTGGCGAAATATTTGCCATGGGAACCGGCGTTGACGTCGAGAATGTCGATCGAATCAATGCGGTCGAAATACTGTTGTTGGGCCAGTGCTGCATAGGCGTTGACCACACCCGGGTCGAAACCCACACCGAGAATGGCAGTGATGTTCTTCTCTTTGCACTCTTCGAGGTGGTTCCACTCGTAGTTGCCATACCAGGGCGGCGTCTCGCAGATTTTGCCCGGTTCTTCGTGAATGGCGGTGTCCAGGTAGGCCGCGCCGGTATCGATGCAGGCTCGCAGCACCGACATGTTGAGGAAAGCGGAACCGACGTTGATGACGATCTGCGATTCGGTTTCGCGGATCAGCGCCTTGGTCGCCTCAATATCCATAGCGTTCAGCGAGAACGCCTTGATTTCGGCGGGCTGCTTGAGGCTGCCCTTGGACTTGACGCTGTCGATGATGGCCTGACATTTGGAGATGTTGCGCGACGCGATAGCAATACGACCGAGTTCGTCGTTGTGCTGCGCGCACTTGTGGGCCACCACCTTGGCGACACCTCCTGCACCAATGATAAGTACGTTTTTCTTCAATTTTTTTATATCTCCTTTCTGCCAGCTTACGAGAGGCTGGACAGGTAGTCGTTGAAACCAAACTCACGAACCACCTCGACACTACCGTCGAGTTGTTTCACTACGATGGACGGCATTTTCAGGCCGTTGAACCAGTTCTTCTTGACCATGGTGTAACCCGCTGCGTCGATGAACGACAGCCGATCCCCGATGGCCAACGGACGATCGAATTGATATTCACCGAAAATATCTCCGGCCAGGCAGGATTTTCCGCACACCATGTAGGTGTGTTCGCCTTCGCTCGGCGCCAGCTTGGCATTCAGGCGATAGATCAGCAGATCGAGCATGTGGGCTTCGATGGAGCTGTCAACGACCGCCAGGTGCTTGCCGTTGTAGAGGGTGTCGAGCACAGTGACTTCCAGCGACGCGCTCTGAGTGATGGCCGCTTCACCCGGTTCCAGGTAGACCTGCACGCCGTATTTTTGCGAGAAGGCCTTGAGGCGAGCGCAGAACGAATCCAGCTCGTAGTCGTCACCGGTGAAGTGGATGCCGCCGCCGAGGCTGACCCACTCGACCTTGTGCAGCAAATGACCGAATCGCTCTTCAATGGTGCACAGCATCTGGTCGAACAGGTCGAAGTCAGCGTTCTCGCAGTTGTTGTGGAACATGAAACCAGAGATCTGTTCGATGACCTGCTCGATCTTCAACGGGTCCCACTCGCCCAGACGGCTGAACGGCCGCGCCGGGTCGGCCAGCAGGTAATCCGAGCTGCTCACCTGCGGATTGACCCGCAGACCGCGCACCTTGCCTGCTGAAGCTTCAGTGTAGCGCTGCAATTGGCTGATGGAGTTGAAGATGATCTTGTCGCAGTTCTCGAGCATCTCTTCGATTTCGTCGTCGGCCCAGGCCACGCTGTAGGCGTGGGTCTCGCCCGCGAACTTCTGTCGACCGAGCTTGAGCTCGTAAAGCGACGACGACGTGGTGCCGTCCATATATTGCTGCATCAGGTCGAACACCGACCAGGTGGCGAAGCACTTGAGTGCCAGAAGCGCTTTGGCCCCGGACTGTTCGCGCACATAGGCAATCTTCTGCATGTTCGCCAGCAGCTTTTGTTTATCGATAAGGTAGTACGGCGTTTTGATCATTTCGAGGCGCCTCCGGCAAGGCCAGCCAAAAAAAGGATGCGCATTGTGCCTTCACTGGCGATATATCGAAAGTACAGAAAGTGCTCGCGATGCGAAGCACGGCTCACTTGAAACCCGTAAATATCAGATATTTATCGAGTGAATGGGGGGCTGGAGGAAGGTTTTAACCTTCCTGCTATGCTCCATCCACCGTTTATTGACACAGCTCAAAACACTGAACGGCCAAATCGTGATAATGAATTTTTCAGATTTCAGGTAGGCTTTGAATGACGCCCCAGCTCTTTTCGGTTCACGGTCTCGTGAGTTTTACCCTTGCCATCCTCCTGCTTTTCCTCGGCAAAACCCTTGTTCATCGCAACGCCCTACTCCGTCAATACTGTATTCCCGAATCGGTCGTCGGCGGCTTCGTCTGTGCGGCAGTGACGTCCCTGCTTTACTTCGGTCTTAATATCCAGGTCGAATTCGATCTGCAAATTCGCGACACCTTGCTGCTCTATTTCTTTGCCGGCATTGGCTTGAAATCGGACATGCGCCAACTGCTCAAGGGTGGGCGCCCGCTGCTGATCCTGCTGGTACTCGCCGGGGTGTTCATTATCCTGCAAAACGCGCTGGGCATGGGTGTGGCCGAAGCATTCGGACTCGATCCCAAGGCCGGTTTGATGGTGGGCTCCATTTCCCTCACCGGTGGGGCGGGCACCACCCTGGCCTGGGCACCGCTGTTCATCGAAAAGCTGGGCATCAATAACGCGCATGAACTGGGCATGGCCAGCAACACCGTCGGCCTGATTGCCGCTTGCGTGATCGGTGGTCCAATCGCCAACCGACTGATACGTCGCTATCGACTAAAGACTTCCGGGGATGCGGCGCTGGAAGTCGGCATTTTCGAGGATCAACCGAGCAAGCCACTGGACTACTACGACGTGCTCTGGGCGTGGATGTGGCTCAACCTGACCCTGATGGTCGGCTATGGGCTCAACCTGCTGTTGGTCGATGCTGGCATCACCCTGCCAAAATTCGTCAGTTGCCTGTTTGCGGGCATCGTCATTCACCACATCGTTCTCGCATTGGTGGGTGATCAGCGGCTGAAATCCTGGAGCGGCGCCAGCCTGGGTCTGTCGCTGATCTCCGATATTTGTCTGGGCATGTTTTTGACCATGGCGCTGATGGGGCTTCAGTTATGGCAGCTGAGTGGCGTGTTGCTGTTCATTGTGTGCGCCTTGACCCTGCAAATCCTGCTGACGGTGCTCTATACGTATTTTGTGGTCTTCCGCTTTATGGGGCGCGATTACGAAGCCAGCGTGATTGCTTCCGGGTTCGGCGGGATTGCCCTCGGCTCCACTGCGACGGCCATCGTCAACATGACGACCGTGACCCAAAAGTACGGTGCCGCTCACCAGGCGTTCCTGATCGTGCCGCTGGTGTGTGGCTTTTTCATCGACCTGGTCAATGCCGTGATCATCGGTATGTTCAGTGGAATCTAGCGACCGCCTCCCACGTTGATCACGGATTTCAGCGTTTTTCAGCGTTCTGAGGGGTACAAATCAGGCCATTTCAGAGCAATTTTGTTGACGCAATGCGTTACTGGGGGCGCAGGTTGGAGGAGACAGACCTGCCCCCAAGCCTGTTTAGACTGCCGGCATACAGGGTTTCATTGGCTCATAAATGGTTGGAAATGATGTTCGATCACGATCTTTTGACTGCCGCTGAGCGCGAGGCAATCAATGCCGCAATGCAGGAGCCAGGGCTATTGGCTCAAAAAGTCTTGATCGTCGAGGATGACCCTTGCACTCGCGAGATGTTGGCCGAAATTCTTCAAATCAATGGCATCTTCTGCCTTGAGGCTAGAAGTGCAGCTGATGCCATGCGTTCGTTGAGCATCGACAGTTCAATCGGATTGGTCATTACTGATTTGCGTATGCACCCGCTCAATGGCCTGGAGTTGATTTCAAAAATCCGCGAGTCGGAGTGGGCCGACCTGCCCATTGTGATCATTTCTGGAGATGCTGGAGTTCGAGATGCCATCGAGGCAATGCGCTTGAGTGTCGTGGACTTTCTACTAAAGCCGATCGATCCGGATGAACTGATCACCCTGGTTCAACTTCAACTGGGACTCAGGCCAGACGAATGTCCTTAGCCAGCATTGGCGGTCACTCACTCAATTACTCTTGCATACACCGATTGATCAACATTCCCGCCGGATAGAATCACACCTACCCGTCTTCCCGCCATTGTTTCACGCTCCTGAATAAGCGCTGCCAAGGCCGCCGCACCGGCCCCTTCAGCGAGGTTGTGGGTGTCGGTGTAAAACACACGCATTGCCTGGGCAATCTGCTCCTCGCTGACGGAGACGATTCGTGCGGCAGCCGCGCCGTAGATGGCAAAGGCGGCGGGAACCGGTTTACGCACGGCAAGGCCGTCAGCGAAGGTATCCGCCGTAGCGGTTTCAAGGATTTCTCCCGCTTCAAACGATATCTTGGCTGCCGCTGCCTCACTGGACACCACGCCCACCACGTGGGTTTTCAGGCCCAGCGCGTCCCGGGCGGCGATCACCCCACAAATCCCCGATCCACAGCCAATCGGCACATAGACGGTATCCAGATCCGGCGCGGCCTTGAACAGCTCCAGCGCATAAGTGGCCACGCCTTTGACCAACTCGACATGGAACGGCGGAACCAAATAGAGGCCATGCACTTGCGCCAGACGAACGGCCTCTTCACGGGCCTCATCAAAATCGCGGCCAAACTCGACTACTTCGCCACCAAAGCCACGCATGGCATTGTTCTTTTCAACCGAATTACCTTCCGGCACTACAATCAACGCCTTCAGACCCAGCGCGCCGGCTGCCAGCGCCAGGCTCTGACCATGGTTGCCGCGGGTAGCGGTGACAATACCCTTGACGTCTGGGTGCGCGCGTTTGAGCCAGTGCATGAAAGTAATGCCGCCGCGAACCTTGAAAGCACCGGTAGGTGTATGGTTTTCGTGCTTGACCCACACAGTGCAACCCAACCGCTCGGCCAGCAGGGGCCACGCGTACTGGGCGGTGGCAGGCATTACTTGGTAAACGTGGCGAGCCGCTTGTTCGATATCGTCGCGGGTCAGTCGGTGCATGAGTCGTCTCCCTGAGGTTTTGCCCAGTCTAGACACGAGCGCATCACGCGGGCTTTCAGAAAACTGACCTGACTTTTGCGCCCCCTCTTTATTACTATGGTGTTTATGAGCCATCGAAACCGCCTCCTGCCCCCGCTCCTGCCTGAACCGATCCGTCGGGTCGAGGCCGGGCCATGGGCGATCGAGTTGCTACCCGGCGCCGCTTACGCGACCCGATATGTAGCAAGCCAGGCGACGATTGGCTTTGCCTTCGATAGCCAGCGAGGTCTGCACGCCATCGGCAGTGACCGAGTGCATCCCTTCGACGCCACGCCCAACGGCTTGGCATTCGTCCCCGCCGGTTGTGACGTGTTGTCCGAGTCACCCAAGGGCGGTGAATACCTGCGGGTCATGCGCACCGACGGCGTTGCGTTGGCAGGCGACCGTGCATTCAACAATCGCATTGATCAACAGGCCATTACCCTGGCGCTGCGCATGCGCGCCGCGCTGTTACACGCCTCAGTGGAAGACGATTGGGAGGCCTGGGCACTCGCATTGGCGGAACGGGCGCAGGACAACGAAGCGTTATCGGCGCCACCCCTAGGCTCTATAACCGGTAGCAGGATGCGTCTACTCGACGAGTTCATCGATGCAGGCCTCGACGGCCAGTTGGGAATACAGGCGATGGCAGGGTTACTTGGATTGTCCGAAGGCTATTTCATTCGAGCATTCAAGAACGCGACGGGCAAAAGCCCGCACAGTTACCTGATCGACCGACGCCTCGCCAAGGCCCGCGCACTGATGCGTGATTCGACAGCCAGGCTGGCGGAAATCGCCCAGACCTGCGGCTTTAACTCCCAGGCGCACATGGCGACCACGTTCAGGCAACGTCTTGGCGTGAGTCCGGCACAGCTGCGAATACCCATCAGATAAAACACAAATCCCCAAATGCGCGACACCGTTGAAAGAGGGACCGAAGGACATGACAGTCAAGCGAATGGACAACGTCCTGATAGTTGTCGACGATCTCGAAGCGGTGAAAGCGTTCTTTATCGAATTGGGCCTTGAGCTTGAGGGCCAAACAACGGTTGAAGGGCCTTCTGTCGGGAGCCTCATAGGGCTTGGAGACGTCCGAGCCACCCTCGCGATGCTGCGGACTCCCGATGGGCAGGGAATTGAACTGGACAAATTCCACACGCCAAATGCAGTCAGATTTGGGCCCGTGGAAGCGCCAGTGAACGCTTTGGGTCTTCGTCGCATCATGTTTGCCGTTGATGACATCGATGCTGTCGTTGCGCGGATGCAGGCCCATGGCGCAGAACTCATTGGCCAGACGCAGTACGAGAAATCGTACCGGCTCGCCTATATTCGTGGGCCTGAGGGCATCATCGTCGGACTTGCCGAGCAACTTGGCTAAGGGCGGCTCGCTCGCGCACGATAACCTCCACACAATCGCTTCAGATCCAACATCAATGGATTCCCTATCACGAAGTTTGAACGGGGTAAAAAGGATTCGACGCTGACACGGTGTTGAGGCGCAAGCGCTCAACACCTGAAGGCCTGTCTTTTTCTTATGCTCGCTGCAATACCGACTCACCTGCCTTCGGTGGCAGTCTCAAGTTGTCCAGCAATGCGATCCCCGCAATCAAGGCAACACAAAGGAACGTCAGCTGAAAGTCGGCTGTATTGGCGAGCTCAGTGTTGCCATGGATGCTCATGGAGAAACGTAGCAGCAACGCGCCCGTGGCAACCCCCATCGCCATGCTCAGTTGGAAGAACATACTGAACAAGGTTGAAGCATCGCTCATCTGCTCCTTGGGGACATCGGCAAAACCCAGCGTGTTGAACGCGGTGAACTGCATGGATCGTGACAAGCCACCGACAAACAGAATGAACAAAATCAGCACTCGGCTCATGTGCTCATCCAGCAACGCACAGGCCGCGATCGCCAGTACGCCGAGGATGCCGTTGAACATTAGCACCGGGCGAAACCCCCAACGTTGCATCACCCGCGTGGTGAACGGCTTCATGGCCAGATTGCCGGCAAAGACGGCCAACACCAGTAGCCCCGCATCCAGCGCAGAAAGCCCGAAGGCGAGTTGAAACATCAGCGGCAGGAGAAACGGCAAGGTGCTGATGGCGATCCGAAAAATCGAGCCACCCAATAGGCAGACACTGAAGGTACGGATTCCCAAAACACCCAGCGCCAGTAACGGTTGCGCATGTCGACGCAGATGTCGCCAGGCAATAACACCGAGTATCACGCCTGCACCACTGAGTGACAGTGCTGGCAACAGATTGGCATGACTTTGCCCCAGCATCTCTACGCCGAACAGCAGCGCAGCGCTGGCGCCGCCGGCGAGCAGAAAACCACTGAAATCGAATCGCCGGGCAACAATGTGGTCTTGCCTGGGAATCAATACCAGCGCGGCAATCAAGGCCAGCACGCCTAGCGGAAGATTGAGGTAGAAAATCCACGGCCAGGACGCGTGGGTGACGATGAAACCGCCCAAGGGAGGCCCGAGTATCGGTGCGACCAGACCGGGCCAGGTAATAAAAGAGATCGCCCGCACGAGGTCTTTCTTCTCGGTGGTGCGAAGTACTGCCAAGCGCCCTACCGGTACCATCATCGCTCCGCTGATGCCCTGCAGCACGCGCGCGACAACAAAGGTTTCCAGGCTATCACTCAACCCACACATCAGCGAAGACAGGCTGAACAGCACAATCGCCGAACTGAATATAAGACGTGAGCCGAAGCGATCAGCCAACCAGCCGCTGATGGGGATGAACACCGCAACCGAGAGCATGTAGACGCTCATACCAATGCTCACATCCACCGCTGGCACACCAAACGTCCTGGCCATGACCGGCAGCGCAGTGGCGATCACCGTAGCGTCGAGGTTCTCCATAAAGAAGGTGACCGCTACCAACAGGGCAATCAATGTTGAGCGGCGTTGAGACATCGGTCATCCCTGTTTAGCTACGACAATGCTCGATACTTTACTATCGAATGAGGGGTACAACACCAGACGTACAGCGTTTAGCTAATGCCGATCAGTTAAGCCGTAATGCGACCTGTAGCAGCTGGCTAAGCCTGCGTCCGGCTGCGCAGCAGTCGTAAAACCTGAGTTTGCTGTCTTCCTGACACACCGTTTCGTCTGATATCACGACTGCTGCGCAGCCGGACGCAGGCTTCGCCAGCTGCTACGTATCGCGTGCTGCCGCCATCCTCGTCGGTGTTTCGGACCGTTCGGGTCGATTTTGAAAAAAAAAGTCGCAAACCCGGTGATTCTCCAAGGCTTGCGACTCTTTGCCGATACGTCCCTCAAGCTTGAGGGACGCTTTCTACTGATATACCTGCCGTGTTCATGGCGGAACTTGCAGGCTTATTTTTGTACCTCAGCCACGTCCCTGTCCGGCGCGTCTGGAGCGTCTGGGGCGTCCTCCATAGCCCCTCTAGCTGCGCGCGCCTGACCTTTGGCAGCGTCTCTGTTCGCATCCGCAGCAGCCCTCGCCGCATCTCTGGTGGCATTTGCGTTTGCCTTGGCGGCGTCCCTGGCCGCATCTGCGGCAGCCCTCGCAGCATCTCTGGTTGCATCTGCGCCCGCTACACCTGCAGCTTTTGCAGCATCCCTGGCTGCATCCGCATCAGCTCGGGCCGCATCTCTAGCTGCATCTGCAGCAGCTTTGGCATTATCTCGGGCTGCGTCTGCATCGTTTCTGGCAGCGTCCCTGGCTGCATCTGCGGCATCGTCAGCGTCGTTGTCATGCGCATTGCCTGGGCCTCTGTTCCCGGCAATACCGCCATGGTCAGCGTCATGGTCAGCGTCATGACCAGCAGCATGATCACCACCTTCTCCATGGCCGCTGCTACCGTGACCGCCTCCTGAGCCTCCGCCGTCGCCACCGTGACCACTGCCTCCGGAACCTCCACTGCCGGAGCCACCACCGTGACCACCACTGCCTCCACCTCCGCCGCTGCTGCCATCTTTGGCATATACGCTGGAGAAACTACCGATGTAATCGGGTACCAGGACAGTCGATGCCGACAGGACACCGCCAATTGCGAGCGCCAATAAACATTTTTTGAGCAGCATGATGCACCTCCGCTTGGCGTTGCGTTGTCATCTCCGTATCGAACGCAATCACCAGTGAGTTCCCGGCCACCCATTGGAGCGGCCAGCTAACCGGCGCGGTCATAAATCTGCAGCATTAACGAGCAACTGCGGTTCCGCACGTTCCTTCAGAGCCAGTTAGCATCGATGAGTGGGAAAGTATTCCCTCATTTTTTATAGATAAGTGCTGTCCGCTCAAGTTCAACGTAATCACACGCTCAATGCAGCACCCAAGATCAGAACTGCTACGCTTGAATCATCAGCTTTGGCGCTTTTTAGCCTACTGGCGCACGTGTTCTCTGTGACTGATGGAACAGTCGAATTACCCGATCCTGTGCCCAAGCGAGTCAAATTTCGTTGAGCAAAGGAGTGGACATGGCCCCCCGCAAAAACAGGTTTGCCAACAGCAAGGCAGGGCAATCGGAAGACAACGGGGACGAGCGAGTCTTTCACTCGCGCAAGGAGCGTCTGTACGAAGGTGAGCTATTACGCGAGCGTCTGCCGCATGCAGTTCACGCCCAATGGAAACCCGCACGCAAACACCGTGACCCGATCAAACTCCTCGAAGAGTCCAACCGCTATCGACTGCCTGATCTGGTACCTGTGCGCTTCGGTCGCATGTTGCGCAGTCCATTCACCTTTTTACGCGGTTCTGCGGGTTTGATGGCGCATGACCTGGCCACTCTCCCGACCACCGGCATTCAGGTGCAGGCCTGTGGAGATTGTCACCTGATGAACTTCGGGTTGTTTGCGACACCTGAGCGCAATCTGATTTTTGACATTAACGATTTCGACGAAACACTCCCCGCCCCCTGGGAATGGGATGTAAAACGCCTGGCGATCAGTTTTGCCGTGGCCGCGCGCGATAACCGCCTCAACGATAAAAGTGCACAGGGCATAGCCGTCGAATGCGTGCGTGCTTACCGCGTGTACCTGCGCAAATTTTCGAAGATGAACCCGATGGATGTCTGGTATGACCGCCTGGATGCGCAAGCGATCATTGATATGTCGCCCAATGCTGAAATCAAGAAAATCCGCGAACAATTGGTCGCAAAGGCCAAGATGCGCGTTGGTGATTACCTCTATCCCAAGATCAGCGGCGAAGTCGGAGGGCGACGGCGTCTGATCGATCAACCCCCCATACTTTTTCATGTGTATGAGAAGGGCTTTGCACGGAGCGTCCATTTGGCGCTGCAAGATTATCGATTGTCGCTGCCCCATGAACGGCGCGTGCTCTTCGATCGCTACCGTCTCGAAGACATTGCCGTCAAAGCGGTGGGCATCGGCAGTGTCGGTACCTATTGTTTCGTCGGTCTGTTCTTTTCCGCGGAAAACCACCCTTTGCTCCTGCAATTCAAGGAAGCCTGTCCTTCGGTACTGGCACCCTATGCAGGCAAGAGCGACTACGAGAACCAGGGGCAGCGTGTGGTCACGGGGCAACGTCTGATGCAGTCATCCAGCGACATCTTCTTGGGCTGGACACGCGGCCAAAACGGCCGGTACTACTTTGTACGTCAGTTGCGAGACATGAAAATGTCGGCGCCCATCGAAGGCGTATCTGCTGCACGCATGAAGATGTACGCCGAGTGTTGCGGTCTTACCTTGGCCCGTGCCCACGCCAAATCAGGAGATGCAGCGCTCATTAGTGGTTACCTGGGCAAGACAGACTCCTTCGACCAGGCTATCGGAAAATTTGCCATCGCTTATGCCGATCAGAATGCACAGGACCATGCAGCGCTGGTGGCCGCCGAAAAATCAGGGCGAATCAATGCGTTGAGAGAAGAAGAGTGATGAAGCCGATCCAACTGACGCCTCCGGACATCGATATGCCCACCCCCGAATTCGTTCTTCTCAAAAGTTGGAAGCACAACGCCCAATCCTGGATCGAAGCCATCCGCACCGGCGCCATCGAAAGCCGTCTGAAAGTCACCGACCAGGCCATCCTGTTGGCAGTTATAGGCCGCCAGCCCGAGAACGTGCTCGACCTCGGCTGCGGCGAGGGCTGGTTGTTGCGAGCGCTGGCTGAACGGGGCATCACGGCGATCGGTGTGGACGGTGATCCGACACTGGTAAAAGCGGCGCGGGCAGCGGGTTCTTCACCGGTCCATCTGGCGAGCTATGAAGCGTTGGTGGAAGCGAAGGTGAACGTCGGCTGCGACTACGACCTGATCTGCGCCAACTTCGCACTGTTGCACCAGGACATCATCCCCCTGCTCGCCGCCATGAACGCGCTGCTCGTCCCTGGCGGCACGCTGGTGATCCAGACGCTGCATCCGTGGACCGCAGCGGCGGGCGACTATCAGGATGGCTGGCGGGAAGAGACCTTCGCCGGGTTCGAGGGGCTGTGGCAACCCATGCCGTGGTACTTTCGCACCTTGTCCAGTTGGCTGAATGCGCTGGATATGGGCGGCTTTCGCCTGGTCGGCTTGCAAGAGCCGCAGCATCCGCAAAGTCCTGTGCCGCAGTCGCTGCTGCTGGTGGCCGAGCAACGGGGGTGAGAGCCGGGCTTCAATCTAGAGCATTTTCTCCAGGCCGATCTTGTCACTGAGCCAGGCCTTGAAGCTGCGCCATTTGCCACCGGGTTCCTCATGCAAGGTATACCGGCGGCCGTCGTCTTCGGCGATCCAGACAATTTCGCCGTTTTCCAGCCGGGCCTGGTAACTCACGGCTGGTGCCATGCCCTCAAGCGCCAGGTCGCGCATGTAGCCGGCCAATTCAGGGCTGTCGACCAGCACCCCGACTTCAGTGTTCCAAAACACTGAACGCGGGTCGAAATTGAAGGAGCCGATGAACACCTTCTGCTTGTCCAGGATCATGGCCTTGGTGTGCAAGCTGGAGTCCGAGCCACCACTGAAGCCACGGAAAGAACCGCCACTGGGATCGTCCTGCTGGCGCCGCAGTTCATAGAGCTTCACCCCATGTTCGAGCAGGGTCTTGCGGTAAGGCGCATAGCCGCCATGCACCGCCGGTACATCGGTGGCTTCCAGTGAGTTGGTCAACAGGCGCACATCAACACCGGCATCGGCACGACCGATGAGATAGCTCATTCCCGGCTTTTGCGGGACGAAATAGGCCGAGATCAGGATGAACTCCTTACTGACGCCGTCGAGCGCAGGTCGCAGTTGTGTGGCCATCAATAGAGAGCGGGCCGGTTCGTCGTCAGCCAGTACCTTGCTCGGGGCGTCCCACATCGCCTGGCTATGGGCCCAGATCAGCTGTTTGCGCCATAAATTGAGTTGTGGTTGAGCCCGGTAGGTCATGAGGTGGTCGTACAAGGCCTTGTTCTCGGTACTTGCAATCTGGAGCGATTGTTCGAGGCGTTGGCGACTCTTTAGCAAGTCTTCAGCGGTTGGCTTGTTGAGCACCAAGTCACTGATTGGCTGGCTCAGGGAACTATTCCAGTACTGATCGAAGCTGTGGCCCAACTGCTCGGCGACCGGGCCGATGCACAGCAGGTCCATGTCGGTGAAATTGAGATCGGGCTTGGCGTCGAAATATTCATCCCCCAGGTTGCGTCCGCCGACGATGGCCGCACTGTTGTCGGCCACCCACAGTTTGTTGTGCATGCGCCGGTGCTGTTGGGAAAGATTAAGCAGACGGCCCATGGTTCGGGTCACCAGGGTGCTGCGCCCCAGATGCAGAGGGTTGAAGACGCGGATATAGATGTTCGGATGCACGGCCAGGGTAGCGATGACTTCTTCCTGGCCGTCGCTGGCCGTGTCATCGAGCAAGATGCGTATCCGTACGCCGCGATCGGCTGCCAACAACAATTCACGCACCAGTGCTCGGGTGCTGAGACCGTTATGTACGATGTAGTACTGCAGATCGACGCTTTTCTGCGCGTTGCGGATCAACTCGGCGCGCGCCCGGAACGCTTCACTGCTGTTAGGCAACAGGCGAAAACCCGAACGCCCCTCATGCGGCGCGGCCTGCGCCTGAATGGAGCGCCCGAATGACGAATCGCTGGCGGGTAATGTCTCGCTGAAGTCGTGGGGTAAGGGCGTAGTGACGCAGCCGGCAACCAGCAGTGTGAGCAACAGTGCGGGGAAGAACCAGGAGATGGACAAGGGGCTCGTCCTCAACCTTAACGGGTGTATTTTCGACCTCGGAAGCCAGCCGGTACTTGCCGACTGAAGAGAACATGTAACCCACGGCAATCTGCACAACCTACTCCAGTAAAGCCCGGTTCAAGCAGTCTGTCGAAATTTACCGGCAGTACCAGCCTCCGGACCAGGCTGCGCAAGTAATAGGAAGCGTCCCAAAATCCGCTGTAATGCCTTCAACGAGCTACCCGGCAAAAGAAGTGCGGCAATCGCATTGCCTTCCCTCAGTCTCAGCTAAGTTTCGCTACGTATCTTCTCCCCTGCGCAAGTTCAGCGCCGCTCAGGAGAGGCTACCCGCAGATGAATCCCGAAAAAGCCGGATGGCTCAACAAAGTACCCGAGGTGACACTGTCATTTTGGGTGATCAAGATTTTGTCCACGACCGTGGGTGAAACTGGAGCAGACTTTCTGGCGGTAGATGCCGGTTTCGGTGCCGGCTGGACCAGCATCGGCATGGCCGTCTTGCTGGCGCTCGCATTGTGCTTTCAACTGCGCACCAAGGCTTACTCGCCCTGGATCTACTGGTTGACCGTCGTGTTGGTGAGCATCGTCGGGACACAGATCACCGACATCATGACCGACATGCTCGACATCAGCCTGTACACCAGCACGGCGGTCTTTTTCGTTCTGCTGGCGATCAACTTCATGGTCTGGTACCGGGCGGAGCACAACCTGTCGATCCGCGAAATCATCACCCCGCGACGGGAGCTTTTTTACTGGACGACCGTGCTTTTCACCTTTGCCCTCGGCACTGCCGCGGGCGACCTGGCCACCGAAGCTCTGGGCCTGGGTTTCACTCTCGGCGCCGTAATTTTCGGTGCGCTGATCGCCACGACTCTGGTGGTCTGGCGCATGGGCGGCAATGTGGTGTGGACCTTCTGGATCGCCTACATCCTTACCCGCCCGTTTGGTGCATCCCTCGGCGACTTGCTGACCCAGGCCAAAACCTACGGCGGCCTCGGCATGGGCGCAGCCTGGACCAGCGCTATCTTCCTGTGCGTCATTGTGCTTTTGGTCGCGGCCGCGCAAATCAGCGTTGGCAACCGTAAAACCGTCTCTCAGTAACCTTTCAAAGGCCATCAAGGATTAGTCATGCGTCCACTTCAAAAAGCCATTCGCCACATTGCTATCGTCTCGTCGATTTTTTTACTCAGCGTCGCCGCCGGATGCTCGAAACCTGCCGACAAACCCGGCGCTGGCGCGCCGACGACTTCGGTGAGCGCGTCCGCCCAGTCCGGTTCAAAACTGGGCGATCTGTCCGAGTTCCGCGCTATTGCCACCGATGTCGCCGCGCTCGTCGATAAAAACGATCTTTCCGCGGCGAAAACCCGCATCAAGGATCTGGAAACGTCTTGGGACTCTGCCGAAGCAGGCATCAAACCCCGCGCTGCCAGTGACTGGCATGTTCTGGACAAAGCGATTGACCGGGCACTCGATGCCCTGCGCGCGAGCACGCCGAAGCAGGCCGATTGCAAGGCAGCGATGGATGATCTGTTGAAAACCTTCGATTCCATGAAGGGCCAGCAGTGACCAACAGCCGTACATTGCGCTGATCCGGCGGCGGACAAACACCGGCTCAGGTGCTTCAATACAGGCGCGACGGTCATGCCCGCCGCGCTTTTTTTTTGGAGCCGTACATGCGGATATTGCTGGTCGAAGATGACCCGATGATTGGTGATGCCATCCAGGGTGCGCTGAACGATGCGAGCTACGCCACTGACTGGGTGAAAAACGGACTCACCGCCCTTGCGGCACTGGAAACTCATGCTTATGACTTGGTACTGCTGGATCTCGGATTGCCCGGCAAAGACGGGCTCGATGTGCTTGATGTCATACGCGGCCGTAACAACCCCGTACCGCTGCTGATCATCACTGCAAGGGAGGGTCTCGATGATCGCCTGCGCGGCCTCGACGGCGGTGCTGACGATTTCCTGCTAAAGCCCTTCGCCATGGCAGAACTGCTGGCCCGCATGCGCGCCGTGCTACGCCGTAAAGGCGGCAGCGCCCAATCACTGCTGGATAACGGCGTGGTGTCACTGGATCTGGTCTCCAAACAAGCCACCACCGCCGACACCCCCGATGTTCAGCTTTCCAGCCGTGAATTCGCCCTGTTGCAGGCCCTGTTGATCCGGCCTGGCGCCATACTTTCTCGCAGCGAACTTGAGGACCGAATTTACGGTTGGGGCAATGAAGTGGAAAGCAACGCGGTGGAATTTTTGATTCACGCACTGCGGCGCAAATTGGGGAGCCATGTCATCAAAAACGTCAGGGGAATGGGATGGATGGTTTCAAAAAGCACTTGAGCGAATCGATACAGGTACGGCTTTCTATAACGCTGTCGCTGGCCATCCTGATCGTGGCGGCGCTCGCCGGT
The DNA here is from genome assembly GCF_019956415.1 of Pseudomonas sp. GL-B-19. GTDB lineage: Bacteria > Pseudomonadota > Gammaproteobacteria > Pseudomonadales > Pseudomonadaceae > Aquipseudomonas. Next base: position 318,643 of record NZ_JAHBDK010000020.1, on the reverse strand, counting down.
GTTTTCGCGTTCGTCTCCGCGCTGAACGAGGCACACGAAATGCAGGATGAGACCCTGCGTCAAGTGGCCGTTCTTTTTGAGCGGCAGCAGATGACCCTGCGTTACCCCGCGGGTGAGCAGATCGTTGGCGACGACGAAGAATCCAGGGTCATCGTGCAATACCTGACCGACAGCAGCAAAGCGACTGGCTCCGACGACGCAACAATACCGCTACCGTTCCCCACAACGCTGGCTGATGGCTTGTCGACCATAAACATCGCTGGCGAAAACTTTCGCGTGCTGATCCGAACCACGTTACGTGGTGAACGCATCGTAATCGCCCAAGAGGCCGACGTGCGCGACAAAGAGGCACGCGAGAGCGCCTGGCGCAGTCTGTTGCCGTTTCTCATTTTGTTTCCGGTGCTGTTGCTGGTGGTGGGGGATCTGGTGCGCAAACTTTTCCGCCCCATCGCGACCCTCTCGGACGAAATCGATCAGCGCGATAAACAGGTAATGCACCCAATAGATGAAACCCACCTGCCGACCGAGATCCGTCCTTTCGTCGTGGCGATCAATCGTTTACTGGCGCGCGTCGCGCAGTCCATGGACACCCAACGTCGCTTCATCGCCGACGCAGCCCACGAACTGCGCTCCCCAATGACAGCCCTATCACTACAAGCCGAGCGACTGTCCGCCACAGAAATGCCGGCGCCGGCCTATGAACGTTTGTTGCCATTGTCCCGGGGAATAGAACGCAGCAGAAAACTGATTGATCAACTGCTGGCCTTGGCAGCCGCACAATCGAGCCCGGATCAATCACAGGCATCAGTTTCAGTCCATGAAGTTTATCGACAGGTACTAGAAGACCTACTGCCGCTGGCAGAGCGCAAGCGCATCGATATCGGTGTTGAAGGAATCGAAGATGTACAGGTCAACATCAACGAAATGGATCTGTTAATCCTGGTCAAGAATCTGGTGGATAACGCTATCCGTTATACCCCCGTTGACGGACGAGTCGACCTGACAATCGAGTTGGCGCCAGAAACAGTGATTCTTCAAGTCAAGGACTCTGGCCCAGGTATCAGCGCAGAAGAACAGATATTGGTATTCAATCCGTTCTACCGCAGTTTGGGAACCGATGAAACAGGCTCCGGGCTGGGTTTATCCATCGTCAAGGCGATAGCCGATCGCACGGGGGCGCACATCCGATTGAGTTTTTCAGATGAGCTGAACCAGAGCGGGTTATGTGTTTCGGTCTGCTTAAAAAGAGCTAAACCATGAGGCTTATTCAAACGCCCCTGTGCGCACCTCGCCCTGGCTGACATAGCGGGCGATCAGCACACCACCTGGCGTGCTGATCGAATGCGCCAGCGTGAACGCCAACGCTTGTGCAGTGTCGTCGAACAAGCGCTTGCCGCGGCCCAGCACCACGGGAAAAATCATAAGCCTGAGCTCGTCCACCAACCCGGCGGCAAGCAGTTGGCGCACCAGATCGCCACTGCCCTGCGTCAAGAGATCATCGCCGTCCTCGTGCTTGAGCGCGCGTATCGCATCGGCCAGATTTCCCTGCAAAGCATGACTGTTGTGCCAATCGAGCGTATCGGGGTGATGCGTAGCGACGTGCTTGGGCACGTTGTTGAACAGATCAGCAATGGCGTGGCTTTTTGAATCGGCCTGTCTGTGCGGCCAGTAAGCGGCAAAGATGTCGTAGGTACGCCGCCCCAGCAGCAACTCGAACGGCTTCGCGAACAGGTCCTGTATGGCCTGGCCGGAGACGTTGTCGACGTAGGGCACGATCCAGCCACCCAAGCGGAATCCGCCGCTGGTGTCTTCATCAGTCCCGCCGGGCGCTTGCATAACACCATCCAGACTCATGAATGCCGCAACGATGAGCTTGCGCATAGTCTTCTTCTCCCAGTGAGTACTCGTACAGGGAAAGCCTGGGGTCACAGTAACCCGACAGCCTCATTCCATGATGGATAGTCGAACAAGCCGATGCGAAATCGACAGCGCGATGCACGGATCACACCTGACTATCCGAACACTACATTCGGCTCGCTTCACTCATGGATGTGGAAGGATTGGAGTGATAACCACCGCCTAACGCCTTGATCAGCGCCACCTCGCTTTCCAGGCGCTGCCCCTGCAACAAGGCCAGGCTGCTCTGCTCGGCCAACAGCGGCAGGTTCGCTTCCAATGCCACGACCCGACCTAACAGGCCGCGTTGATAATGCGCCTCGGCACTGTCACGGTTGAACAGAAAATTACCGATTCGAGCTTGCTGTAACCTCTCCTCTGCGTCCAACCCTTGCAACTTGCTTCCGGCTACGGCGACGTCACGAACGGCGTCAAGCACCGCTTGGTTGTACTGCTGCACGAGGGTGTTGCTCAGGCTTTGGGTGTTTGCCAGTTCGGCATTCAGGCGACCGCCATCAAAGATTGGCAGGGTCACGCCCGGGATCAGATTGATTTGTCGACTGTCGTGGTCCCACAGGTCCCCCATGTGCAAGGCGTCGGCACCGAAGAACGCCTTGATGTCAAAACTCGGATAAAAGGCTGCCTTGGCCGCATCGATATTTGAATAAGACGACTGCACCAGCCAGCGCATGGCCTGCAAATCCGGACGTCGCGCCAGCAATTCGTAACCCAGGCTTTGCGGCACGCCATAGGCATGTTCCGGCAGTGTTCTCGGCTTCAATGGCAGCGAGACCTCAGCGCTGACGCCGAGCAATGCTCGCATGGCCTCGCGCAGTTGCTGCGTCTGGCTGCGCAAAGAGGCAATCTGACGATCGATCAATGCCTGGTTGCTCAGTGCCAGTTGCTTCTGCGGCTGCGCCTCCAGACCACGCTCAATGAGCGCTTGATGCGCGGCCACCACTTCGGCGGCAATGGTCGACATTTGTTCAAGGTTGGCCAGCAGTTGCTGAGCCGTCTGGATCTGGAAATACAGTAGGCTAACGCCGCTGGACACTTCCAGTTCGACCCAGGCCGCTTCAGCCTGCCGCGCGTTACGCACACCCAAAGCCGCGTCTACTTGCGCACGCTGGCGCCCCCAGAGATCGAGTTGGTACGTGCCGCCGAGTCCCACTATGCCCTCGGTGTACCAGGGGCCAGTGAGGCCGAGTTGCGGTTCGTTTCGCGCAAAGGGACCGAGAAAGCCGTTGGCGGAGACGTGCTGGCGGTTGACCAGCCCGACCAGCTCGACTTGCACGCCGGTCAGGGATTTCACCGAGGCTGCCTGGGCGCGGGCCTGATCAATATGACTGCGAGCAATGGCGATGCCCGGAGCCTGATCGAAGGCCATGTCGATCAACTGGTTGAGCTGCGGGTCCTGATAGCGTGCCCACCAACGCGCCTCGGGCCAACCTTCGCGGGCCAGGTGCAGGTCATCCGAAAGCCGAATACTGGCCGGGTTGCGCTGCGGCACCAGCTCGCCCTCTTCGCGAATCAGTGCGCATCCGCCGAATATCAGGCTGATGCCGAGCAACGCGCACAAACGAGCACCGGCGTTCATGAGCGCTGCTCCGCCAGGGTCCTCGTTTCGAATGACTGCCAATCCGGTAGGGAATCAAACTGACGACGCAGCTCCTGCAGCTCGAGTAACACCGCGTCACCGTCCGGTTCCTCTTCAATTGGCGGATCGAATGGCGGCAAGGCATCCAGCGCAACCGCCGGATCCAGCATGTGTGCCGCGTAGCTGACCAGCCATGCCCCCAATTGCGCCTGATGCTGGTCCAGCCAGGCCCGCAGCGACATCGGCAGTTCGGCGTTGAGTGCCGCACGGTTGCGCTGTAACTGGCCAGTCAACAAAAGGGTCTGCCGTGCCTTGGCCAGCAGCGTCTGCGTGAACAGGGTCAGTTCTTCGTGCTCACCCTGTTGCCAACCAGGCTCCAGCGCGACCCGGGCGAGCATAGCCTCGCATTCAGCCAGTTGACCCCAACTGCGCAAACTCGATTCGTGCAAAGTTTGCGTCGATGCACTGGACGCGAGTGCTCGCAATAATCCGGCGTGGCTCTGCAGGATTGCGCTCAGGCGCCGACGCAAACTGTCACCCTCACTTTCCGGCCACAGCAGAGCATGCACCAGTGTGCTGACCAGAACACCGAGAATAATACCCACCAGACGGTCACGGATCTCGGTGAGATTGGTCGTCGGTCCGAACTGTTCGAGCAAGGCCAGTGCGAAACAAAACATGATCTGCAAACCCGCATAGCTGATGCGCTCAGAACCTGCCGCAACCCAGGCGCCGAGACCGATCACCGGCAGGCTCATGATCAATAAGCCGACCAAACTATCGATGCCCGGAATGACAAAGACCATGCACAGCAGTGCCAACGCACTCCCCAGCAGACAACCGCCAATGCGCAACACGCCTTTTTGGGTCGAGGCGCCGAGGCTGGGCAAGGCGATGATCACGCAGGTCAGCATCACGGTGTGGATACCCGGCCAGTCCACCGCGTTGTAGAACACATAGCAAAACAGCGTAGCCAGCCAGGTTTTTAAGGCAAAAAACAGGTAATTGGGATTACTGAAGGCATCGCTTGCCAATAGCGGTTCCTTCACCGGCGTGTTGCTGGCCGGGATCTCACGCTCGCTCACGGCCAGGGTGCGCAATGCGTCGCGCATCTCCTCCAGCGCTGGAGGCATCAGCGGTCGCGCCAATGCCGTGCTGCGCAACAACAGCGCCGCAATGGGGTCAACCTCGATGGCCTTGGCCAGCGCCGCGCAATCCTGGCGTAACGCCGCCAGCGCCTCGATATCAGAGACGGCGCCGTTCAAGGACGCGGCAGCGGCATGCAACCGGCTTACACAGATGATCACCGCCAAATGCTGCACCTCATGCGCGCGATAGCCAGCATCACGCATGCTCGCAAACTTCAGCAGTTTGTGCAGGCCGAGCACGCCCTGCTGCACGTCAGTCGCGCTGATCACAGGAATCTTCGCCCGCCCCTCCTCCAACGCGAACAGACACGCCTCGACCTTCGCCAACTGCCGCCGCATTGCCTCGCGCAATAGCTGCTGCGGTTCTTGTGGCAACAGCAACGTATTGACCAGCAGGGTGACCAGCGTCGGATAAACCACGGCCATCCATACCCACAGACAACCCCGTAACAGCAACTCGGGCTGCGCAACGAGATCCACCAGGCTCTGGACGTAAATAGTGACGATAGCGACCACGAAAAACAGCGGGCCAAGGCGCGTGGCGCGCATGCCGAACAGGCTGACAAGAAAGACCGCACTGGCACAAAGGATGCGCAGCAGCGGATAGCCATAAGTGAACTTGAGCAGAAGGATTGCAATACCGATGGCAAGCGTCGCGCTGACGATGAACAGGATGCCGGCCATCCTTGTCAGTACCACGTTGGTCTGGCTGACGAAGAACACCATGATCAGTGACAGTGCCAGCAGCGGCACTTCAAGACTCATCGAAAGAATGATGACCAGCGTACACGCCAGCAGATTGCGCAGTAATGCGTTGCTGCGCCCGGGAAAGGCCGCCAACTCCACGACCAGAAAGCGCCAGAGCCGCTCAAACCGGCCATCTACAATAGTCATTGCCGCTTACCTTCGCTGTTATCGGTGTGGATCACGGCCACCGCCGATGCACCGATACGGAACAACTCCGGGTCGGGCTGATCGACTCGAATGCGCACCGGAAAACGTTGGGCCACCCGCACCCAGTTGATGGTTCGCGCGACTTTGGGCAGTCCACTGACTTGAGCGCCGCCATCGTCAGGAAAAACGCCAAAGCCTATGGAGTCGACGGTACCGCTGAATGCACGCCCGCTGTCGCTCATCAGATAGAGCGTACTGCGGTTGCCGGTATGGATGTTGTGCAGTTCGGTCTCGCGAAAGTTCGCTACTACGTACCAGTGCCGCGTATCGATCAGACTGAACAACGGATGCCCGGCGGCTGCAAACTGGCCGTCGGAGGTCGTCAGACCGACGATTCGGCCGTCGAAGGGCGCGCGCATGACACTGTGTTCCAGATCCAGCTCGGCGCGGGCTATTTGCGCCTGGATCACTGCGCGTTTGGCCACTAACGCATCAACCCCACTGACGGCAGAGGCGGCTTGTTTGACCTGTAGCTGGGCGGCGTTTAATTCGGCTCGGGCGCTCTTGGCGGCGGTGCGCGCCTGGTCCACCTGCTCCTCAGACACGTAGCCGCGTGATAGCAGCGGTTCGATCCGGCGCAGGGTGTCCGCGGTCTGGGCCGCCGTCGCTCTGGCCCGTTCGATGCTGGCTTGTACGGCATCAGAGTTGAATTGCTGGGCATCGACCTGGCGTTGGCTGAGGATGATTTCCTGGTTCAGCGCTTGCATCGACGCTTGAGTCTGGTCGAGGACGTCCTGATAGGGACGTGCATCAATGCGCAGGAGTACATCCCCTTGCTTCACCTGCTGGTTTTCGTGCACCGGTAGCTCGACGATGCTGCCGCTCACCTCGGGGGTGACGCTGATGGTATCGGCGTAGGCATAGGCGTCATCGGTGCGTGGCGCATTGTCGAGCCGCCAGACCACCCCTATCAGCAGGACCAACGTCAGCCCCAGCAGCACCAGTACCAGAACGCGCCGGGGCAGCGGCTTTACAGCTTTTTCGCTCATGGTCGGCGACTCCCGGTCAGGACTGGAAGAACAGCAGCCAGGCGCTCAAGGCGAAGAGCGCAGTCAGCATGGGATAAAACAGCGCTGGGGGCGCCAGCCAGGCACTGTAGCCGAGCCGAGCCAGCAATTTATTGATAATCAGGACAAGCAGCGTAGCGCCGAGAATGCAGAACAACCAGTCAGGGAAAAACGCTCCCAGCACGGGCACCGAAGACGCATTGGAACAGGCGGATAGCGCCAGCGACAGCAGAACAATGCCGCCGTGCCAGCGACTCGTCTTCTTTCCCTTATGGCTCATCGAGGCTTCTCCACCGCAGGAAAACACGAGTATTAACAGACGACGAACAACGGCCTCAGTAGTGTACGTCGCTTGGTCATTTCATGGTCGTGTCTTGGGCGCGAGCGTTCTTTATAGCTCACAAAGATGGGAGTTTCATTGCTACACTGCGCCACCGTTTCGACTTTCGATTTGCTCAATTGCAAGGCACTTCTATATTGAGGGGGTGCTCTGAACTTCCTGCCTCTTGTTGAGCCTTGGCCCATGGCAAATACTGATCAATTGATCATCTGCGAGCACTGCGACTGTGTGTATGAAAAAGTCACGCTCGTTGAACACCAGAAAACCCTGTGTACGTGCTGCGGCGCCGTGCTGCAGCGCTATAACCGCATGACGGTGGAGCAACGACTTGCGTTGACCTTCGCGGCCTTGATGCTATGGATTTTCGCCAACCTGTATCCCGTCATGACCATCAGCCTGAAAGGCGTTAGAAACAGCGCAACACTGTGGGATTCGGTATTGGCCTTGAGCCTTGGGCCGATCACCTTCATCGCGTTGGTCGCTGCGATCGCGATGATCCTCGCGCCGATTTTCCAACTCTTGCTGCTGATCTGGGTCCTGGGTTTCGCCCTCACGCACCGACGTTCGCCCGGGTTTAAATTCTGCATGCGCTGGCTGGAAGCCCTTCGGCCCTGGAGCATGCTGGAAGTCTGCTTTCTGGCGGCGATGGTCGCGGTCATCAAACTCGCCGGATTTCTCGACGTGCTGCCGGGCATCGGCCTGTTTGCCCTGGCCGTGCTCAGCCTGATGATGATCCGCATCGCCGGGCGCGATATCCGTGAATTATGGGACATTTTATGAACATGCCCCCGGTCGCCAGCGATCTCAACCTGTGCCTGTGTCATACCTGCGGCATGACTTGCGACATGACCGATAATCCGCACGAATGCGAGCGCTGTGGCGCTCCTTTGCATCGGCGTAAAACCAATTCGCTGGCCCGCACGTGGGCCTTTATGTTCACGGCCCTGGCGTTTTACGTCCCGGCCAATCTGTTGCCGGTCATGAACACCCAGATGCTCGGCAACGGCGCCGACAGCACGATCATGAGCGGTGTACTGGAATTCTGGGCGGCCGGCGCCTGGGACATCGCGCTGATCATTTTTATCGCCAGCATCGCGGTGCCGGGTATCAAGTTCGTAGCCCTTACGTTTTTACTGGTGTCCGTGCATCGCGACAGCCTCTGGGCGCGCAAGGAGCGGTCGCAGTTGTACCGCGTCGTCGAGGTCATCGGTTACTGGTCAATGCTCGACGTGATCGTGGTGGCACTGGTGGCCTCACTGGTGAAGTTCAAAGCCCTGGCCGACATCGAACCGCGCGCGGGTATTCTGTTTTTTGGTTTGGTGGTGGTGTTCACCATGCTGTCGGCGATGAGTTTCGACCCGCGCCTGATTTGGGATAAAACACGGGGAAACCCACAAAACGAGGAGGTCATGGATGAAGTCGCAAGCCACTGAAGGTCCACAAGCCCCCGGCCAGGCCCCAGTCAAGACTGGTCGTAGCGTCTCGCTGGTCTGGATCGTCCCAATTGTTGCGGTATTGGTGGGTATATCACTGGTGGTCCACAGCATTTTGCAGGAAGGCCCGACCATCACCGTCATGTTCAAGACCGGTGATGGCCTGACAGCCAACAAGACCGAGGTCAAATACCGCAGTGTAGTTATCGGCCAGGTTTCGGACGTGGAGTTGAGCAGCGACCAGAAGAGTGTCAACGCCACGATCAAACTGACCAAACAGGCCGAAGGTTTCACCCGTTCAGACTCGCAGTTCTGGGTCGTGCGTCCGCGCATCGGTGCCGGTGGGGTTTCGGGGATTGATACGTTGCTGTCCGGGGATTACATCGGCGCTGATATCGGTCAGGCCAATGACCGCGCGAAAAACTTCAAGGGCCTGGAAATCCCGCCGGCCATCACTTATGGCGAACCGGGCAAGCGTTTCACCTTGCACACAGAGGACCTGGGGTCGCTGGACGTCGGTTCGCCGGTGTATTACCGCAAGATTCCGGTCGGTCAGGTGGTGGCCTATGCGCTGGACCCGGATGGCAAAGGGGTGAACATCGACCTGTTCATCCATGCGCCCAATGACCAATACGTCACTGAAAACACCCGATTCTGGAATGCCAGCGGTGTGGACGTGAGCATCGATGCCAACGGTGTTGATGTCAAAACTGAATCGTTGTCCTCCTTGCTGGTGGGCGGTATTGCCTTCCGTGCACCGGAATACAACCCCAACGACAAACCTGCCCCCGAAGAGTATGCCTACGAGCTGTTTGAGGATCAGCAAAGCGCCCTCGCCCCGCCCAATGGCAAGGCGCAATTCCTGGCCTTGCGTTTCGATCAGGCCATGCGTGGGTTGAAGGTCGATGCGCCGGTGGAATTCCTGGGCATCGAAATCGGCAAGGTAGTGTCGGTCAATCTGGATTTCGACGAGAAAAAACGCAGTTTTCCGGTCAATGTCGGCATCGTGATCTACCCGCAGCGTCTAGGTCAGGCCCACACCAAGATGATCAAGGCGCTCAATCATGACCCCAATGACGAAGCCGCTGGCGTTCGGATGATTGGCTCCTTCATCGAAAACGGCCTGCGTGCTCAGGCCCGCACTGGCAACCTGTTGACCGGTCAGTTGTACATCGCCCTGGACTTCTACCCTAAAGCAGACAAAGTGGCCTTCGATGCGACCGCGCGCCCGGTCATGATCCCAACGGTTCCGGGCAGCCTCGAACAATTGCAGGAAAAACTCGAATCCATGGTCGACAAGGTCAACAAACTGCCGATCGAGCGCATTGCCGGCAACCTCGACAGCAACCTGGTGGAAGTGCGCAAAGGGCTGGTCAAATTCAACAGCAAGACACTGCCCGGCGTCGATACTGCCCTGTCGGACGTCAGCAAGACCTTGCTGTCGGCCAACTCGACCCTGCAATCGGCCAACGCCACCATTACCGAGGGTTCGCCATCACGGGAGAAGCTCGGGCAGACTCTGGAAGAGCTGGAAAGCGCGGCGCGATCATTGCGTGGACTGGCGGATTACCTGATCCGGCATCCGGAGTCACTGATTCGTGGTCGACCGAAAAACGCCTCGGCACAGGACCTGAATCAATGACCGCGCAGCAGAAGAAAGGAGCAACATGTATGGCTTTTTCGCCGAAGCTCACCTTGGTCGCTGCGCTCCTGCTGCTCGCGGCCTGCCGCAGTGAACCTGTTCACTACCACACCCTGATGCCACCACACACAGTTGGTGCAACGCACAGTAACGTTGTGGTCATCGAGATTGAGAGCCTCAGTGTACCGGCGCAAGTCGACCGGCCACAGGTGGTTATTCGCCAAGGCAACAGCGGCCTGGTGCTGCTTGAATCCGAATGGTGGGGGGCATCGCTGGGAGAGGAGTTCCGCAGTGCCCTGGTGGATCAATTGGCCAACCTCAACCCCCAGCGCAAGCTGTCGCTGCGCATCGATGTACTGCGTTTTGATTCCTTTCCCGGGCAATACGGGCTGATTGATGTGACTTGGCGCTTGCGCGCCGCCAATGAAGTCAATGGCGCGTCTATCACCTGTCGTAGCATCCTGCAAACGCCTTCGGGGGGGAGCATCGAAGATCTGGCCCTGGCCCAGCAAAATAACGTCAAGCGCCTGGCTGCGCTGATCGGCCAGGCGGCCAAGGGGACACAACAAAGTTGCCCGCCCCCTGCCTGACGCCACTTCTTGCGCGCCCCGGTATTGTTCAGCGGTGCCACTGCGACCACTGAACAATATCGTATGGTGTTTTTATTTCGACAGCCCTGCGTTTCAAAGAACTTGGTAAAAGGCAAGGGTTTTCAATAACCAGGTAAGTATGCCTGCCATCCTGCTGCGCAATTTTTTCACATTCGTTTCACTCCTCCGCTACCTGTACATCTCTAGTGTTGCCCGCATCTTTCCCACAATAGATAACGAACGAAACATGACTTCGCGCAGAGTAAAACTGGCATCGCTGATCGCAACCGTGGTGGCTGTCATAGTGGTCACAGGCTTTGTCTTGTGGACCAAATCGCCCACCCACCTGGCCAACGCAAATCCCTCCGCCAAGGCAGAACTGTTGAAAGACTGGCAGGCTGGCGAAGTGGTAGCGCTGGTTCGTCACGCCGAGCGGTGCGACCAATCCAGTAACCCTTGCCTGGGGCCGGCCGATGGTATTACCCGGTTCGGCAACGAGTCTTCCACTGCGGTAGGCCAGCACTTTATGCGCCTGGGCATGGCGCAGACCGACGTGTTGAGCAGCCCGGCAACGCGGACAGTACAAACGTCGCACGCCATGTTCGGCACAGACCCGGTGAGTCAGGAATGGCTGGTCACTTGTGGCAAAACACTGCGCAACGATGTGGTGGCGCACAAACAAGCCCATCGTAATCTGGTACTGGTCTCTCACAGTGGCTGCATTGGCGACTTTTTAGCCGATACCGGTTTCCCGCACGCGGCAAAGAGTGAATATGGCAGTTCACTGTTCTTGCGCATTGACACTAACGGGCAACTCCAGGTGCTGGGCATTGTTAATCCCGAAGACTGGAACGCTTTGCAGGGAAAATAAACAACCGCTACTTGCCAACCGTAAACAGTAGCCGTCGACTCAATTTGAGTTGGCGCATTGCCCATTGAACTTCGCCACCCACGCTACCCTCTCGCGGTATTTCGCCAAGGACGAGTCATGACTTTACATCAGCCATTGCCCTTTTCTGCGGGTCAGTTATCTCGCACTCCTGCGCCTGTCGAACGCTGGATCGTGCCCGGCCTGCTGTTGGCGTTTGTTGTCTTCTACCTCCTGCCGCTGATGACACACGGGTTGTGGATCCCCGATGAAACCCGCTACGGCCAGATCAGCCAGGAAATGCTTCTGAGCGGCAACTGGGTCGCGCCGCACTTCATGGGCATTCGTTACTTCGAAAAGCCTATTGCCGGCTACTGGATGATCGCCATCGGTCAGGCTGTCTTTGGCGATAACCTGTTTGGTGTGCGGATTGCCTCGGCGCTGAGTACCGGGCTGAGTGTCTGGTTGACCTACCTGATCGCCCGCAGGCTTTGGAACGACCCGCGCAAAAGCGCTGCCTGCGCGTTGCTGTACATGAGTTTCGGGCTGATTGCCGGTCAAGCCGGTTACGCCAACCTCGATCCGCAATTCACCCTCTGGGTGAACCTGAGCCTGGTCGCGCTCTGGTTTGCCATCGACAGTCATACCCCTCGAAGCAAAGCAGGCGCCTGGGTGCTGCTGGGTTTTGCCTGTGGCATGGGTTTTATGACCAAAGGCTTTCTGGCCTGGTTGTTGCCGGTATTGATCGCCCTGCCCTATATGTTTTGGCAACGGCGAATGGGTGAACTGGTGCGTTATGGTGCATTGGCCGTGCTGGTTGCGGTGGTGGTGTGCTTGCCATGGGTGCTCGCCATTCACCACCGGGAACCGGACTTCTGGCGCTTTTTCTTCTGGAACGAACACGTCCGCCGGTTCGCCGCCGATGATGCACAGCATGCGCGGCCATGGTGGTTCTATCTGCCCTTGCTGGTTGTGTCGAGCCTGCCATGGGCTGCGTTGCTACCGGCCACGTTCATCGACGCCTGGAAGCATAAACGCCAGCCTGTCATCGGTTTCCTGCTGCTTTGGCTGCTGTTGCCACTGGCCTTCTTCAGTTTGAGCAGTGGCAAATTACCGACCTACATCATGCCGTGCCTGTTGCCGCTGGCCCTGTTGATGGGGCACACGGTCATGGAGCTCTTGAGTCAAGGGCGAACCCGGTCGCTTCGCATCAATGCCGCGATCAACACCACCGTGGGCGCGATTGCCCTGATCGCCCTGCTCTATCTGCAGATCTCCAGGAAAATCTACGAAAACACCGAGATGTTGAGCTTGTCCCTGGTGTTTATCGTGTTGCTCGGCTGGATCATTACCAACTCATTACAAGTCCTGCGCCCATTGATTTTTTGGGCGATGCCGGCCCTTGGCATATGGATACTGGTTGCGTTGTTGCCGGCCGCCATGCCGGCACAGATCGTCAACAGCAAAATGCCGGACCAGTTCATTGCCGAGCACCTTGATGCATTGGGCGAAACCAGCTCATTGCTCAGTAACGATCTCGGTGCAGCCTCCGCGTTTTCATGGCGTTTGAAGCGCCCGCAAGTCGATCTGTTCAATACCATCGGCGAGCTGAAATACGGTCTCGGCGACCCCGCCATGGCCTCGCGCAAAGTGACCATGGACAACGTCGGGGAGTGGATGACAGAGGCGCGTAAAAAAGGCGCGGTCGGTGTGGTGATGCGGGTCAACAATGTCGCGGAAACCGAGGAGGTCGAGCGGTTGCCTGTCGATGGCAAACGCTATCAGCGCGGCAATCTGCAGATTCTGATTTTTCCGCAAACCGGCCCTGACAGTGTTTCGCCAAAAGTACCGACTGGAAACCCGTCATGAAATTCTGGGCCAGTGACAGGGGCAGGTTAACGCTCTTGCTGGCCACGGCAGCGCTGATGCTGTTGTTGGGGCTGGGCACCCGGGAATTATGGGGAGCGGAAACACGCTGGGCCAACATCGCCTTACAAATGCTGCAAAGCGGTGACTATTTTGATCCCTACCTCAAGGGCGCGGCCTACTATGACAAACCCCTGCCCTCCTATTGGTTGATCACCGCCTCGGCCTGGTTGACAGGCGGTCTGGACCACTGGTCATTGCGTCTCTCGTCGGTGATTGCGGCGTGGCTGAGCGTGTGGCTGGTGTACTTGATCGGCGAACGACTGTATCGCAAAGGCACCGGTTTGATTGCCGGCTGGATGCTGGCGACCACCTTCTATTTTGTCTTCTGGGCACGAGTTGCCACGGCTGACATTCTCACGGTGTGTGGCGTACTGGCAGCGGTGTGGTGGTACTGGCGCGGGCCCGAAGACACACGGTTCAGCCGCTACCTGGTGTTTTGTCTGCTGCTGTCCCTGACCTCACTGTTCAAAGGTTTGATCGGCTTGATATTGCCGGGGTTATTGCTGTTGCCTCATCTGGTGCAGGAGGGGCGCTGGAAACGCCACCTCAATTGGCGGCTGTGTGCAGCCCTGTCGGTTGCCGGTGTTTTCTACATGACACCGTTCATGTTGTCGCATGTGTATGGCACACCGACCTATGGCGAAAGTGGCCTGGGTTTGGTGTTGCGCGAGAATGTCGTCCGGTTCTTCCAGCCGTTCGATAACATCGGGCCGATTTACACCTACTTGCTTTACCTCCCCGTCTACACCTTGCCGTGGGCGCCGTGCTGGTTGTTGGCGTTGTGGGTCGCTGCGCGCAACTGGCGCAGTGTCGAACCCAATACACGCTGGCTGATCTGGGGGCTGGGGCTGCTGATGCTGTTTTTCACCTCCAGCGGCAGTCGACGCAGCTACTACGTATTGCCCCTCGTGCCCTTCGCCCAGTTACTGGGGGCTTGGTGGATCACCCGGCGCATGGCCGAAGGCAACAAGGTCAGCACGTTTGGCGGTCGCGGGTTGAAGATTGGTTTCGGGGTGAGTGCAGCCGTACTGATGGCCGTGCTCGGCGTGCTGTACCCCTGGACCAACATTGGTGGCGGCGTGGTGCATTTTGGTGAAACGGTCAAGCTTGAGGCCATCAAACGCGCACCTTTGAGTCACTGGCGCTTGGTCATGATCGACGTCGACAACAAAGTGCCGATGTACCTGCAAACCGGGGGCGCACCGTTCTATTACGTGCAGCAATCCGACGATTTTCCTCGCACCGGCAACACCACAGCGCTGATGAACTGGCTGGACCACACCAGCGGTCAACACTGGGATCCGAAACGCACTATCGTTATCGCGCAATACCACAAGGGCGATGCGCTGCCGCTGAACTACCTGAGTGCCGACCATCAGGTCATCACCACTACGCCCACCAACGGTGAACGGATGTTTCACTCCCGTGAAAACCAAAGCGTGGCGTTTATTCCGCAGTCGTCCCCAACGCAGAATTGAATCGGACGGCCCAATTTCCAGACGCCCCCTGGATCACGATACTATCCTTTCGCCACTATTCAGATTTGAGCAACCGCCCGCAACAATGGGGGTCGGTTGCTCAAACCTTGGTACACGGAAAAAAATCCTGCTGGTAGACAAACCCGACGTTGTGCTCGAATGCCTGCGCTGATCGATGACTTCCGTTAACATCAGATCCGTCGGGCAAGTAGCTGAGGGACTGCTAATCTGAATGAAAATGACATGTATTAACGGTTTCTTTGACGTTTTTTTCTCATTTTACGTTCTACATTCCCTGCGACTCAAAACATGCAAATGATTCGCATTGATTTGCTAGCGAATCGGTGTGCATGACTACTAAAAAGAACAGGAGCTGCCCCCCCTAATGACGCCCTCCATCCCTTCGTTCCTCAAAACAGCATTGCTGACCACTGCACTGCTGGCCGCCGGACATGTCTATGCCGCTGATACCGACGGTATCGTGGTCTACAACGCCCAACACGAGAGCCTGACCAAGGCCTGGGTCGAGGGGTTCACCAAGGAAACCGGGATCAAAGTCACCCTGCGTAACGGCGACGACACCGAGATGGGCAATCAGATCGTGCAGGAAGGCGCCGCTTCCCCCGCCGATGTATTCCTGACCGAGAACTCCCCGGCCATGGTGCTGGTGGACAACGCGGGCCTGCTTGCACCCGTAGCGCCGACTACCCTGGAGCAAGTGGACGCGGCTTATCGTCCGGCGCATGGCAAATGGGTCGGGATCGCTGCGCGCTCCACCGTGTTCGTCTACAACCCGAGCAAACTGCCTGAAGCTGATCTGCCAAAATCGTTGATGGACCTGGCCGGGCCAAACTGGAAAGGCCGTTGGGGCGCATCGCCCGCCGGTGCCGACTTCCAGGCCATCGTCGCCGCCGTGCTCGAACTCAAGGGCGAAGCAGCGACCCTCGAATGGCTCAAAGGGATGAAAGCCAACTACACGGCCTACCGTGGCAACAGCGCCGTCCTTAAAGCAGTCAACGCGGGCCAGGTCGACAGCGGCGTGATTTACCACTATTACAGTTACGGCGACCAAGCCAAGACCGGTGAAAACAGCAAAAACACCGCCCTGTACTACTTCAAACACAAAGACCCGGGCGCTTTTGTCAGCGTTTCCGGTGGCGGCGTTCTGGCCTCCAGCAAACACAAGGAAGACGCTCAGGCGCTACTGAAGTGGATCACCAGCAAGGAAGGCCAGAAAGTCCTGGAAACCGGCAAATCGTTTGAATACGCCGTGGGCAAGAACGCACCCTCCAACCCTAAACTGGTGCCTTTGCAGCAGCTCGACGCGCCGACAGTCGATGCCTCAAAACTCGACAGTAAAAAAGCCGTGGAGCTGATGACTCAGGCGGGACTGCTCTAATTGATGCCTGAAACCTTGCCAGGGGGTGTCGCCACGGCGATACCCGCAAACTTGCGACGACGCTCCCGGGGTGTTTTCGCAGGTCGCGGCGGCGTGTGGGTGATCGGTCTGTCCGTACTGGTCTCGCTCCTGTCGCTGTTGCCGATTGCCTTCGTGATCGGCGTGTCGATCCAGACAGGCTGGGCGGCCATTGTGCCGCTGGTCTTTCGACCTCGTGTCGCTGAATTACTGATCAACACCGTGTTGCTGGTGCTGATCACCATTCCGTTGTGCGTCATGCTCGGCCTGGCGCTGGCCTGGCTGACAGAGCGCACCAACCTTCCAGGCCGACGCTGGTGGTCACTGTTGGCGACGGCGCCACTGGCCGTGCCGGCCTTTGTTCACAGCTATGCGTGGGTGAGCCTGGTGCCATCGATTCACGGGTTGCCTGCTGGCGTCCTGGTCTCGGTCATTGCCTATTTCCCGTTCCTGTACCTTCCGATTGCGGCCACTCTGCGCCGGCTTGACCCGGCTATTGAAGACGTTGGCGAATCAATGGGGCTCAAGCCGTGGGCGGTTTTTTTCCGTGTGGTACTGCCGCAACTGCGCCTGGCCATTTGCGGCGGAGCGTTGTTGGTGGGCCTGCATTTGCTGGCTGAATATGGCCTGTACGCGATGATCCGTTTCGACACCTTTACCACGGCGATCTTCGACCAGTTCAAATCCACCTTCAACGGCCCTGCCGCCAATATGCTGGCCAGTGTGTTGGCCCTGTGTTGCCTGGCGATGCTGACCACCGAGTCCGCCGCTCGCGGCACGGCGCGTTACGCCAGGGTCGGGTCGGGAAGCGCTCGCACGCAACGGGTTGTGCGCCTGGACTGGCAGGCAAAAATGCTCGGCCTGCTGCTGCAAGCCTTCACCTGCGCATTGGCGCTGGGTGTGCCGTTGATCACCTTGGGCAAGTGGCTGATCGCGGGCGGCACACAGGTCTGGCAACTGGACGAACTGATGCCGGCGCTGCAACAGACACTGCAGCTCGGCGCGGCAGGTGCAGTCCTGACCACCTGCGCCGCGATCCCGATTGCCTGGCTATCGATTCGCTCTCCCGGCCGGTTACAGCGGGTACTGGAAAGCTGCAACTACATCACCAGTTCGTTGCCTGGGATTGTCGTCGCCCTGGCCCTGGTAACGTTCACCATCCATTTTGCCCGACCGATTTACCAGACCACGATCACCGTGCTGCTGGCGTATCTGCTGATGTTCTTGCCCCGTGCCCTGGTGAGTTTACGGGCGGGAATTGCCCAGGCACCGGTGGAACTGGAAAATATCGCACGCAGTCTCGGCCGCTCGCCGGGGCGGGCCTTGTGGCTGATTACTCTGCGCCTGGCCGCGCCGGGGGCTGCCGCCGGGGCTGCGCTGGTGTTTCTGGCGATCACCAACGAGCTCACCGCCACACTGTTGCTCGCGCCCAATGGTACGCGCACCCTGGCCACCGGTTTCTGGGCCATGACCAGCGAAATCGACTATGCCGCTGCCGCCCCCTATGCCCTGTTGATGATCCTGCTGTCGCTTCCGTTAACCGGACTTCTTTATCACCAATCCAAACGAACGGCTGGCCGATGAACGCTCTCGAACTGCATGCCATATCCAAGTCTTACGGCGACCAAAAGGCGCTGGAGAGCATCAACCTGTCGGTGCCCGCTGGTAGCCGGACGGTGATTGTCGGCCCATCCGGCTCGGGTAAAACGACGTTATTACGGATGATCGCCGGCTTCGAATTCCCGGACTCCGGCCGTCTTTCACTCAATGGCCAGACGCTCGTCGACGCCACTCACGAGGTGCCGGCGCATCAGCGCCTGATTGGCTACGTTCCCCAGGACGGCGCCCTGTTCCCGCACATGACCGTGGCTGCCAATATCGGTTTCGGACTTTCGGTCAAGGGCGGCGAAAAAAACCATCGTGTCGCTGAGCTGATGGACAGCGTGGCCCTGGATGCAAGCATGGCCCACCGTTGGCCCCATGAACTCTCCGGCGGCCAGCAACAGCGGGTGGCGCTGGCGCGGGCGTTGGCGCAACAGCCGCGCTTGATGCTGCTGGACGAGCCGTTTTCCGCCCTTGATACCGGCCTTCGAGGCGCCATGCGCAAAATGGTCGCCCGACTGCTGTCCGATGCGGGTGTCACCACCATCCTGGTCACCCATGATCAGAGCGAAGCCCTGTCGTTTGCCGATCAACTGGCAGTGATGCGCGGCGGTCGGCTCGTGCAGTCAGGCCATCCACTGGATCTGTACCGCTACCCCGACGACGAACAAACCGCGCTGTTTCTCGGGGATGCCGTGGTCATGCCCGCCAAAATCGAAGCTGGCTGGGCGCATTGCGACCTCGGCCGGATACCGGTGAACAACCACCGCAACAACCATTCGGCGCAGATCATGCTGCGCCCCGAGCAATTACAACTCGTCAGCATCCAGCCGAGCCCCACCGAAATGTCCGGGTGCCGCGCTGTAGTGACTGAACGCGACTTCAGCGGCAACACCTGCACATTGACCGTGGAATTACAGGCACCCACTCGCGGCGAACAGTCCGGCCGGTCATTAACGGTACGCAGTTCGGGCATGTATGCGCCCCCTGCCGGCAGCGCGGTCCACGTCTCAACCATCGGCCATGCTCACGTGTTCAGCGGGTCATAACGTTAAAGGTCAAAGCGGTCCACTGCGCGGCGCCGCTCATTGTCATCGCGCACATCGTAATTGGCGGTTGTCTGAATATTGCTGTGATGCGCCAGTTTCTGCGCGATCGACAAATCGTGCTCTTCGATGACGCGGGTGATGAACGAACGGCGAAAATCGTGCGGCATGATCTTCACCCCGACTTCGGCACCGCGCTGGCGCGCAATGTAATAGATCGCATGTTTGGTCACTCGATCGCGGGTGATATGGCTGCCACGACGGATGCGGTTGAACAGAAACGGGTCGTCCACCTCGCCTTCCTTGAGCTGTGATCGACGAAACGCCAGCCAGGCCTCCAGTTTGGCCAAGGCCCAGGCCGGCGCGTACTTGATCAATTGCTTGTTGCCCTTGGCCGTGACCCGCAGACTGCGCTCGGCAAAATCGACCTGTGACAGGTCCAGGTTCACCGACTCGGACTTGCGCATCCCCGAACCGTACAAAATCCCGATGATCGCCGCGTCGCGTAATCCTTGTGGTCGTGGATCGGCGGCACACACCGCCATCAACTCCTGAATTAGCGTGCGCCGCAAGTTACGCCCCTGGGACAAACGGGTGCCGGCAATCCCTTTGACCGAGCGCATTTTCAGCAGATGATCCTGACTGATCAAGCTCATGCGCCACGCCTCATTCATCACCCCGCGTACCGCATTCACGTACAGCGAAGAGGTGTTGGGCGCGTAGCCGTCTTCGCGTAACGCAGCGACCAGCGCAATGACATTTTCTGGCTGAAGTTGATGCCAAGGGATTTCCTCGACATTCATGTCGTCGAAGCCCAAACGGTCCGCGGCATCCTGCAAAACATAACGCATGGTCAGCTGACTGGAAGGTGCGAGCCGGGCCAGGTACAAAGTCAACGGATTGGTCGTTGAAGCAACGGGATGGGTAACAGGTAAGTCAATCAAACGAGACGGCCTTGAGTAAAAACATTGCAGTAATACAACTAAGGATTGAAAACATCCCTCATGTAAAGCGAAGACTTCTGAAGGACTTTTCTTATAAAGTCGCGATGAGCGGCAAGAGTCTGAACAGCGCCTGTATAACCCTCGGATAAACGATTTGCCGACCGGTTTTTCATGTTCCTTTCACGAAATAGAGCTTACCCTCAATGAGCCGCGACGGTCCCTCACAAGCCTCCAACGTGCCGACCGGAACAGAAAAAGTCAATTGATGCGATTTGTCACACTTTTTGTGTAACCGATTGAAGCAGCTTATTTTTTATCGACTACGCTTGCCTTGGATCCAATACATCCGGTAACAATGTACGTTCAATTCCAGCCCGAGGTGCCCATGAGTCAGGCGTTTCTCCCCTTCTCCCGTCCCAGTATCGGCGATGAAGAAATTGCAGCGGTAGAGCAAGTATTGCGCTCCGGCTGGATCACCACCGGGCCAAAAAACCAGCAACTGGAAGAGCAGTTCGCCAACTATGTCGGGTGTCGGCACGCCGTTGCACTTTCTTCGGCCACCGGTGGTATGCATATTACGTTGCTGGCATTGGGCATTGGCCCGGGCGACGAAGTCATTACCCCTTCGCAGACGTGGGTGTCCACGGCCAACATGATCTGCCTGCTGGGCGCCACCCCGGTGTTCGTCGACGTTGACCGCGACACACTGATGAGCGATCTCGCAAGCATCGAGGCGGCCATCACCCCGCGTACCAAAGCCATCATTCCAGTGCACTACGCCGGCGCCGCCTTCGACCTCGACCCGCTCTATGCGCTCGCCGACAAACACGGCATTCCTGTGATCGAAGACGCTGCCCACGCCGCCGGCACCTTCTACAAAGGTCGTCACGTCGGCAACAAAGGCACGGCGATCTTCTCGTTCCACGCCATCAAAAACATGACCTGCGCCGAAGGCGCGATGTTCGTCAGCGACGATGAAGCGCTGGCCGGCCGGGTGCGCATGCTCAAGTTTCACGGCCTCGGCGTCGACGCCTACGACCGCATGACCCACGGCCGCAAGCCTCAGGCGCAAGTGATGGAACCGGGTTTCAAATACAACCTGGCCGACGTCAATGCCGCCATCGCCCTGGTGCAACTGGAGCGTCTGGACGACATCAACGCCAAACGCACCGAGCTGGCGCGAACGTACCTGCAACGCCTGGAAGGCTCTGCCGTGCAACCGCTGGCGGTGCCAACCTATCCGCAACAACACGCCTGGCACCTGTTCATCCTGCGCATCGACGCCGAGCGCTGCGGCTTGGACCGTGAAGCCTTCATGAGGGGCTTGCAAGAACAGAACATCGGCACCGGCATCCACTTTATAGCCACGCACCTGCACACGTATTATCGTCAGCGTTTCCCGAACATTTACCTGCCCAACACCGAATGGAATTCGGCACGGCTGTGTTCGATTCCCTTGTTCCCGGACATGACCACCGATGATGTCAATCGTGTGGTCGATGCCATTGAAAATGTTATGGACAGATCTCAGTGAAACCTTACCCAATCCGTTGCGTATCGGTTGTTATCCCGGTCTACAACGAACAAGACAGCCTGCCCGAGTTGCTTCGGCGTACCGAAGCGTCGTGCCAGCAGTTGCACCATGAATACGAAATCGTCCTGGTGGACGACGGCAGCCGAGACAATTCGGCGCAAATCCTCGAAGAGGCCGCCAGTCGCGAGGGCAGCCCGGTGGTCGCGGTAATACTCAACCGCAACTATGGCCAACACGCGGCAATCATGGCCGGTTTCGAACACTGCAAAGGTGATGTCGTCATCACCCTCGATGCCGACCTGCAAAACCCGCCCGAAGAAATTCCGCGACTGGTTGCCCAGGCAGAACTCGGTTATGACGTGGTCGCCACGGTGCGCAACAACCGTCAGGACTCCGCGCTGCGTCGCTGGCCGTCGAAGCTGATCAACCTGGCCGTTCAGCGCTCGACGGGCGTTGCCATGAGCGATTACGGCTGCATGTTGCGCGCTTACCGCCGCACCATCGTCGACGCGATGCTGGCCTGCCGCGAACGCAGCACCTTCATCCCGATCCTGGCCAACAGTTTTGCCCGGCACACCACCGAAATCCCGGTATTGCATGCCGAGCGTGAACACGGTGAATCCAAGTACAGCCCCATGCGCCTGGTCAACCTGATGTTCGACCTGATCACCTGCATGACCACCACGCCTTTGCGGCTGCTGAGCATCGTCGGTTTCGCCATGGCCGGTCTGGGCGTGCTGTTCGCGTTCGCGTTGATTATCTTGCGCCTGGCGTTCGGCGCTGAGTGGGCCGGCGACGGTTCGTTCGTGCTGTTCGCCGTGCTGTTCGTCTTCACCGGAGGGCAATTCATCGGCATGGGTCTGTTGGGCGAGTACCTGGGGCGCATGTACAGCGACGTCCGCGCCCGTCCCCGCTTCTTTGTCGAAAAAGTTTTGCGTAGCCAACCCGCCGCGCCCGCTCCCGTTGTCACCGTTGACGGCCTTACTTCCACTTCTTCCGATCAGGTTCTCTCATGAGCGTAAAAGCTGTTGTCTTCGCCTACCACGATATTGGTTGTGCCGGTATCGAATCCCTGCTCGCGTCCGGCTTTGAAATTGCCGCCGTGTTTACGCATGCCGATGATCCGAAAGAAAACACCTTTTACGGTTCCGTTGCGCAGTTGTGTGCCCAAAAAGGCATCCCGGTGCATGCTCCTGAAGATGCCAACCATCCGCTGTGGATCGAGCGCATCGCCAAACTCAACCCCGATTACCTGTTCTCGTTCTACTACCGCCACCTGTTGAGTGAACCGCTGCTGGCCACCGCCCGCAACGGCGCGTTCAACCTGCACGGCTCGTTGCTGCCACGCTACCGTGGCCGCGCGCCAGCCAATTGGGTGCTGGTGAACGGTGAAACTGAAAGCGGCGTGACCCTGCACCGTATGGTCAAGCGTGCCGACGCCGGTGCGATCATCGCCCAGCAAGCGGTTGCCATCGAGCGCAGCGACACCGCGCTGACCCTGCATGGCAAACTGCGCGTGGCCGCCTCCGACCTGTTGCGCGACACCCTGCCCGCCTTGCTGCAAGGCAAAGTCACCGAAACGGCTCAGGACGAATCCAAAGCCACGGTGTTTGGTCGCCGCACTGCGGCCGACGGCAAACTGCTCTGGAAGAAGTCAGCGGAAGAACTGTTCAACCTGGTCCGCGCCGTGACCCAGCCGTATCCGGGCGCGTTCTGCGATGTGGGCGAGCACAAGCTGATTGTCTGGAGCGCCGAAGTTGCCAAGGGCAATGAAGGCTTGGCACCAGGCCGAGTGATCAGCGTCGACCCACTGCGCATCGCTTGCGGCGAAGACTCGCTGGTGATCACCGCCGGTCAGCGTAACGACAACGGTCTGTACCTGAGCGGCCCGCAACTGGCCAACGAGTTGGGCCTGGTCGACGGTTCCGTCCTGCGCGGCGCCGAATCCGGGCGTAAGCCACGCCGCACCCGTGTACTGATCCTCGGCGTCAACGGCTTCATCGGCAATCACTTGTCCGAGCGCCTGCTGCGCGACGACCAGTATGAGGTTTACGGCCTGGACATCGGTTCGGACGCCATCGACCGCCTGCGCAGCCATCCGAACTTCCATTTCGTCGAAGGCGATATCAGCATTCACTCCGAGTGGATCGAATATCACATCAAGAAGTGCGACGTAGTCCTGCCGCTGGTGGCAATTGCCACGCCGATTGAATACACGCGCAACCCGCTGCGCGTGTTCGAGCTGGATTTCGAAGAAAACCTGAAACTGGTTCGCTACTGCGTCAAATACAACAAGCGCGTGATCTTCCCGTCGACCTCGGAAGTCTATGGCATGTGCCAGGACCAGAACTTCGACGAAGACACCTCCAACCTCGTCGTCGGCCCGATCAACAAGCAACGCTGGATCTACTCGATCTCCAAGCAATTGCTCGACCGGGTCATCTGGGCCTACGGCCAGAAAGGCCTGAACTTCACCCTGTTCCGCCCTTTCAACTGGATGGGCCCACGCCTGGACCGTCTGGACTCGGCGCGTATCGGCAGCTCCCGGGCTATCACCCAGTTGATCCTGAACCTGGTGGAAGGCACACCGATTCGCCTGTTCGATGGCGGCGAGCAAAAGCGCTGCTTTACCGACATTGCTGACGGCGTAGAAGCCCTGGCGCGAATCATCGACAACGAAAATGACGCCTGCAACGGTCAGATTATCAACATCGGCAACCCGGAGAACGAAGCGAGCATTCGTCAGTTGGGCGAAGAACTGCTGCGTCAGTTCGAAGCTCACCCGCTGCGCGACAACTTCCCACCGTTCGCCGGTTTCCGCGACGTAGAAAGCAAAGCGTTCTACGGCACCGGCTACCAGGACGTGTCCCACCGCAAACCAAGCATCGCCAACGCCAAGCGTCTGCTGGACTGGACGCCAACCGTGGAGATGAGCGAGACCATTGGCAACACGCTGGATTTCTTCTTGCGCGAGGCCATGCTCGAAATCGCGGATAAGCGTTGATGCAGGCAGGCCTTCGAATCGATGTCGACACCTACCGAGGCACCCGTGAGGGGGTGCCTCGGCTGCTGGAAATCCTCGACGAGGCGCAGGTCAAGGCGACGTTCTTCTTCAGCGTCGGGCCGGACAACATGGGGCGCCACTTGTGGCGCCTGATCCGCCCGCAGTTTCTCTGGAAAATGCTCCGTTCCAACGCTGCCGGGCTGTACGGCTGGGACATTTTGCTGGCCGGCACCGCCTGGCCAGGCAAACCGATTGGCCGGGACCTGGGGCATTTGATGCGCCAGGCTCAGGCCGCGGGGCATGAGGTCGGTCTGCACGCCTGGGATCACCATGGCTGGCAGGCCAACGCCGGACGCTGGAGCGACGCACAGCTGATCGAGCAGATCCGCCAGGGCGTCGACACGCTCAGCGACATCCTCGGGCAAAAGGTCGACTGTTCGGCCGCTGCCGGTTGGCGCGCGGACGAACGTGTGATCGAAGCCAAAGAAGCGTTCGGCTTTCGCTACAACAGCGATTGCCGTGGGCGCAGCCTGTTTCAACCGACTCTGGCAGGCGGTGGTTTAGGTGCACCACAAATACCGGTGGATCTGCCGACCTTCGATGAGGTGGTCGGTCCAACTGTCGCAGCCGAGGACTTCAACGCGTTCATTCTTGAGCGCTTTTCCCCCGAAAAACTCAACGTCTACACCATTCATGCTGAAGTAGAAGGGATTCTGATGGCCAACGATTTCCGTCAGCTGCTGGCCGATGCACGCCAGCGTGACATTCATTTCCAGCCCTTGGGCGATCTGCTGCCCGACGCCCCCAACACCTTGCCCTCAGGACGTGTCGTACGCGGCGCGCTTGAAGGCCGCGAAGGCTGGTTGGGAGTGCAAGGAGCATGAGCAAACGCTGGGCACTACCCCTCCTGCTGGTCTTGTTCGTCCTCGCCTATCTGCTGCCGCTGGGCACCCATGGTTTGTGGATTCCGGACGAAACCCGCTACGCGCAGATCAGTCAGCACATGCTCCTGAGCGGCAACTGGGTGTCGCCGCACTTCATGAGCGTGCGCTACTTTGAAAAACCGGCGGCAGGTTACTGGATGATCGCTGCAAGCCAGGCCGTGTTCGGTCAGAACTTGTTTGGGGTGCGGTTTGCCTCGGCCCTGAGCCTGGGCCTGAGTGTATTGCTGTGCTTCCTGATCGCCCGCCGGTTGTGGAACGACCCGCGCAAGAGTTTTGCCTGCGCGCTGCTCTACATGAGTTTCAGCGTCATCGCCGCACAGGCCGGTTATGCCAACCTTGATCCGCAGTTCACCTTTTGGGTCAACCTGAGCGTGGTCGGTTTGTGGTTTGCCCTGGACAGCGTCGGTCGTCAGCGCCTTTTCGGCTGGGCAGTACTGGGACTGGCCTGCGGCATGGGCTTCATGACCAAGGGTTTTCTCGCCTGGTTGCTGCCGGTACTGGTCGCCCTGCCCTACATGATCTGGCAAAAACGCTGGAAAGAACTGCTGATCTACGGCCCCGTGGCAATTGTCGTGGCCATCGCGGTGAGCCTGCCGTGGGTGTTGGCGGTTCACTCGCAAGAGCCCGATTACTGGCGGTTCTTCTTCTGGCACGAGCACATTCGCCGCTTTGCCGGTGACGACGCTCAGCATGAAGAGCCGTGGTGGTACTACCTGCCGCTGCTAGTCGCTTTCAGTATGCCGTGGGTGGCGTTGTTGCCGTCGGCACTGAAACAAGCCTGGCAAACCCGACGCCAGGCCAGTATCGGCTTCCTGCTGCTGTGGATGGTGATGCCACTGGTATTTTTCAGCATCAGCAAAGGCAAATTACCGAGTTACATCCTGCCGTGCCTGCTGCCATTGGCCTTGCTCTTGGGTCATGCACTGGCTGATCGACTGAAGCTGGAACAGGGCCGGGTACTGGGGATCAACGGTTTGCTCAACCTGGTGCTGGGCCTGGTTGTCCTGATTGCCCTGGTCTACCTGCAACTGAAAAAACCGCTGTACGACCATGAACTGCACAACCTGGTGCTGGTGTTCATTGGCTTGATCGGCTGGATCATGGCCAACCTGCTGCAAGCCTTCAGGCCGTTGCAATGCTGGGCCGCCCCGGCGTTCGGCAGTCTGCTGCTGATCGGTTTGATTCCCGCCGGCCTGCCCAATTCGGTGGTCGCCAACAAGACACCCGACCAATTCATCCTCCATCACATGGATGAGTTGTCGCAAACCGGCAAACTGCTGAGCAACGATCTCGGCGCCGCTTCGGCTCTGGCCTGGCGCATGAAGCACCCGGATGTGTTCCTTTACAGCTCGGTAGGCGAATTGAAATACGGTCTTGCCTATCCTGATTCGGCTCAGCAGCTAGTCACCGTCGGCCAGGTTGAGCTGTGGATGCAAAACGCCCGCCGCAATGGCTCCGTCGGTGTGGTCATGCGGGTCAAGGGTGAGCAAGAGTTGCAGGAACTCGATCGGTTGCCCAAGGACGGTAAACGCTATGAACAGGGCAATCTGGTGATTCTGATTTTCCCTCAGGTGGCGCCATGAGCCTGCTACTGGTTCTGGTCGCGTGTCTGTTGACGTGCCTGGGTCAGATCGCTCAGAAATTCGCCGTAGAGAGCTGGCGCGACCAGGCTTCGGGATGGTCCGAAAAACTGCGCTCGCCCTGGCTGTGGCTGGCGCTTGCCGCGCTGGGAACGGGTTTGCTGGTCTGGCTGCTGGTCTTGCAGCGACTTGAAGTCGGCATTGCCTACCCGATGCTGAGTCTGAATTTTGTGCTGGTCACACTGGTCGCCCGTTTTGTCTTCCATGAAACGATCGACCGCCAACACTGGTTGGGTGTGGCACTGGTGATCGGTGGCGTGGTTCTGCTGGGGCAACACGCATGAGCCTGCGTCGCGGAATTACCTTCGCCATGGGCAGTGTGCTGCTGGTCAGCGCCGCACAGTTGGGCATGCGCTGGAGCATGACGCGCCTGCCCTCACCGGACCACTGGTTAACAGCCAGCATCGACCCGGTCGCGATAGTGGTCGTGCTCAGCGCCATTATCGCCTACGCCCTTTCGATGCTTTGCTGGCTGGCCGCCCTTCGCGACCTGCCGCTGGGGCGGGCCTATTCGCTGTTGAGCATCAGCTACGCGCTGGTGTACCTGCTGGCCGCCAGCCTGCCACTGTTTAACGAAACGTTCAGTCTTTCAAAAACCCTCGGGGTGGCGTTGGTCATGCTCGGGGTCATCATCATCAACTCTCGTTCAGTTCGTGCGACCGAACTCAGGGATGCGTCATGAAAATCAGTGTATTTGGTAGCGGTTATGTGGGCCTGGTCCAGGCAGCTGTCCTGGCTGAAGTCGGTCACGATGTGATCTGCATGGATATTGACGAGAAGAAAGTCGAATTGCTGCAACAAGGCCACGTGAGCATTTTCGAGCCGGGGCTTGCCAGCCTGGTGCGCGAAAGCCTGGAAGCCAAACGACTGCAATTCACCAGCGACGAAAAAATGGCCGTGCAGCATGGCCAGGTCCTGTTTATTGCAGTGGGCACCCCCTCCCGAGACGACGGCTCGGCGGACCTGAGCTACGTGATGTCGGTCGGCGATGCCGTGGCACGCCATCGTGAACAACCGGTCATTCTGGTGGAGAAATCCACGGTGCCGGTGGGTACGGGTGACGCGTTGCGCGCCCATATCGACAAATGCCTGACGAAGGCCGGCCGCGTGCTGCAGTTCGATATCGTCTCCAACCCCGAGTTTCTGAAAGAAGGCTCGGCTGTCGCCGACTGCCGCCGCCCGGACCGGATCATCATTGGCTGTGAACGTGACGAAGTCCGCGAAGTGATGCGCGACCTCTATGCGCCGTTCAACCGCAACCACGACCGCGTGATGTTCATGGACCTGCGCAGCGCCGAGCTGACCAAATACGCCGCCAACTGCATGCTGGCCACCAAGATCAGCTTCATAAACCAGATCGCCGAGCTGGCCGAGCACTTGGGCGCCGACATCGAATCGGTACGCCTGGGCATCGGCGCCGACTCCCGTATCGGTTACCACTTCATCTACCCCGGCTGCGGTTATGGCGGCTCGTGTTTCCCCAAAGACATGCGCGCACTGATTCACAGCGCCCAGGAAGCGCACTGCTCCAGCGACCTGCTGCAAGCAGTGGAAGCAATCAACGAGCGCCAGAAACACAAGCTGTTCGAGCGGATCAAAGCGTTCTACCGTGGCGACCTGCGCGGCAAGACCTTTGCCGTCTGGGGCCTGGCGTTCAAACCCAATACCGATGACATGCGCGATGCGCCGAGCAGGGTCCTGCTGGAGTCGCTGTGGGCTGCCGGGGCCAACGTGCGAGCGTACGATCCGGAAGCCATGCAGGAAACCCAGCGCCTGTACCCTGACGAGTCGAAACTGATGCTGATGGGCACACCGGAATCCGTCCTGTCGGGCGCCGACGCCTTGATCGTCTGCACCGAGTGGCAGCAGTTCAAAGCGCCGGATTTCGACCTGATCCAGCAGCGTCTGAACGCGCCGGTGATTTTCGACGGGCGTAACCTGTACGACGCCGAACGCCTTGAACGCAGCGGTTTCAAGTACTTCCCGATGGGCCGTGGTGAGTCGCGCAACCTGCCGATTCCGCATCAGCAATGGCCCGCTGATTCGGTCGTCGCTTGATCCCATCATCATCGACCCGACAGCACTCCCTGGGCGTCGGGTTACTGGCACTGATTCTGTTCAGTGCCGGGGTTTACCAGCAGGCGGCCATCGGATTCGACTCGCGATTCGTGATGTTCGCCCAGGAAATGCTGCGTAACGGGCCATCGGTGTTTCCAACCACCTATGGCCAACCCTACGCCGATTATTCGGCGGTCTCGACGCTGTTCATCTGGGTGCTGTCCCTGCCATTCGGGCAGGTCAACACCCTCAGTGCCTGGTTGCCAAGCGCGCTGGCCGGTGCGGTGATTGTCACGTTGATGTACCGCTTGGTGGCGCCCTACTCGCAACGCTGGGCGCTGCTCAGCATCGCCTTGATGCTGATGACGAACACGTTCATCACCGAAGCCCGCGCCGTGTCCCAGGACCTGATACTCGCGGCGGTCGCGTTTTCGGTGTTTTACCTGGGTTACGCCGCCGACCATTTCGCGGCACGGCGCCGTTGGTGGCTGATCTTTGCACTGTTGATCCTTGGCTTCGGGGTTCGCGGACCGATTGGGCTGGTGGTGCCGACGGGCATCCTGTGCAGCTACTTCTTGCTCAATCGCCAATGGCGCCACGTGTTCGGTTTCGGCCTGGCAGCAGCGGCGCTGTTGGCGCTGTGTGTCGGCGCACTGTTATGGCTGGCCGATACCGATGGCGGCCCGGCCTTCATGCAGGACGTGGTGCGCATGCAGTTCATGGGCCGCATGGACGGTAGCGAAGGCGCCAGTGACGTGCTGTATTACTTCACCAGCTCGATGGGCAACTATGCGCTCGCCTATCCGCTGGCCTTGCTGGTGTTGGCGGCGGTCGCGTTGACAAAGCCGCGGCAGGCAGGTCCGGCATGGCGCCTGTTGCAGTACTGCGTGGCGGCCGGGTTGATTGTGATGATCGGGTTGTCGATTCCACAGGCGAAAAAGGCCCGCTATCTACTGCCGATGTTGCCGATGGCAGCAATCATCGCGGCGTATCCGTTCCAGGTGGCGCAAGGTCGGTTGTTTGCCGCGTTACGCGGGTTGATGCAGGGGTTATGGCTGCTGATCCCGATACTCATGATCGTTGGATTGGTGGTCGCTCAGAGCCGGTTTCCCGAGCAACTGACGTCGATCCGCTCGATCGTGATCCTGCTCGGTGCGTTGCAAGTCATCGCTCTTGCCACGCTGTTCAAGCCCCGTTGGCGCGCACAGACCTTGGCTTTTTGCGCGGTGCTGGCGGTGTGGTCTGTGTACATGAGCGTGTTCGAACCGGTTGAGCGTCGGCTCTATGACACCCGCACATTCAGCCTTGCCGTCTATGAGCAGGTTCAGGAAGCGCCGGCGCCGCTGGTGTTGCACGGGATGGGCAAAGACGCCAAGGCCATCAAGTTCATGATCAACATCCCGCATGACTTGCAGCCGCTGTTTACCGACTCAATTGCGGAACTGCAAAGTCTCTCCGGACCTGCGTGGTTGATGATGGACCTGAACGCTTACAACGCCTTGCAGGGTACTCCCTTGGGTAACTTGCAGCCGGTGTTGAGCGGGCGTTTCGACAAGAACGATTTCGTGTTGCTGCACTTAGTGCAGTAACGCGGCAACGCCCTACGTAAAACACTCTCGTCCCACCGAAAACTCGGAAACCTCCTACATCCCCCCCCGAGACATTTTCAATAAGGTGCCCCTCCGACGAAAAGGAGCGGCACCCCTATGGCCAATCACGGCTACATGACCATCACAGGCAATACCCAAGGACTGATCTCGGCGGGCTGTTCCACTCAAGCATCCATTGGCAATAAATGTCAGACAGGACATACAGACGAAATCATGGTGCTGTCCTATAGCCACAACATGGCCAATATAGGCAACATCAATAAGCCTACACACAGCCCCCTCGTCATCACAAAGAACGTCGACAAGTCCTCTCCGCTACTCGCTCAAGCGCTATCAACCAGAGAAGAAATAAGCTGCGCAATAAACTTCTATCGAATTTCTTCGTTTGGTCTTCAGGAGAAATTCTTCAGCATTGAAATCGAAGGCGGCATTATTGCCAACCTGACACTCGATATGCCCCATGTTGTTTTACAAAACGACGTCGAGCCCCAAGAGCACGTGGCTATTCGTTACCGCGAAATTACCTGGAGACACCATCTCGCGGGCACCAGCGGGCACGGGTCGTGGGGGAACAGTGAATGGGACAGTTGAGGGAGCGCTGCGAAGAAAGTAGTTGCGATTACTGGGCCGTCAGCACAGCGGCAGCTAACTTGACCCAACAAGCCTGCACGTTGGGCGCCCGTTATATCAATGACGGGACGCTGCGCCTGCAATTCAATCGCGAGGTGTCTTACTACGCGAGGGGGATTGTGAATGATGTGGCGCAGGGACGGCAGAGCGCTGATCAGGGATTGAAAGAGATAAAGAACGAACAGAATAGTTTGCTTAGCCAGGCATCGGAGATTGCACAGAAAGGTGTCGGATTAATTGCAGGAGCACTTCAATTCGCAACAGGTGCCGGGATTTGCTACGGGTCGGCGGGTACGTTATGTCTGCTCGCTGGCACACCGATGATGTTGCATGGAACCAACAACATGTATGAAAACGGTAAAAATCTATGGGAAGGACGTTCAGATGTACAGGGACCTGTCAGGAAAAGCTATCAGATGATTGCAAAAATAATTGGCCATGGTGACGCTGAAGGAAACATGATGTACGGGACTGGTGAATTGGCAATGTCTGCATTTGGATTGGCCAGACTAGTTCTAAAGCCCGACTCTTGGCGTTTATTTAGATACGTACGCACTGATTATGTTCGAGCATATAAAACTACACCCATTCCCGTTATTATTCTGGAAAGAACCGCCGACACCATAACGATAAACGGGATGCTGGATCAGCAGAGAAACAACAAGCACTCCAATTAATATGTTATGCGAGACCTGTATGAAAAAAATATTTTCAGATGCGCGAATGTATTTGTTTGCCCTTGGGTGCGCCGGGTTTCATACAGTATGGATCTCATTGTTAATAAATTATTTTTTTGAGATGGATATCTTCGCGGCTAGAACAGTGGTGATTATATGTTTTATTTCCGTATCAAGCTACTGCATAAAAATCATACCTAAAGAGCTTCGAAAACTTGAAAAAAAATAAAGTCTTATTCAAAAACCTCAGGAGGCACTGCAAGAAAAACCAAAACAACAAAAGATACTCAGCACATCGGTATTATGCCAATAAATAAAATCAATTTCCTCACGACACTCCAGGACTCCGATGCGCTATCTAAAATTATTCTGATATAGAAGTTCAATGTATCTGATTCTCAAACCGGCGCCTTCAAATCCACACCCAACGCCTGCGCAAAAGCTTTTACCAACGGACTGCGTACAGTGTTATGGCGCAAGATCAAATGGAACGGCGTATCGAAGTGGATCGATGCCGGGCACAACGCACGTAGTTGTCCTTGGGCGACCATCGCCGCAGCGTAATGACGGGGCAGAAAACCGAGAAAACGCCCGGTCTTGATCAGCAATGCTACGGCTTCGACCTGGGTCGCCGAGGCGGAAAAGCTGTCGTACGCGGCGAATTTGAGCTTATCGCGGTGGATCGCGTAGCGGTGGTTGACCCACTCGAATTGCTTGAGCACCTCCCCGCCAAGCTGTTCGTCGGGCACTTCAAACAAGGGATGACCGACGGCGCAGTAGGCTTCCGAACGCTCCTCGTACAGGGCAAAGTAATCGAACTCTTCTCTCCGTTGGTACACCGGCACGATGCCCGCCACCAGACGGCCTTCCACCACGCCTCTTTCCACCTCATCCAGTTGCGAGGCTTGAAGTTGGAAACGCACCTTCGGTGACTCTTCATTAATCCGTTTTAGCGCGGCAACTAATGGAGAACTTTGATCGGTCAGAGTGTTATCAATAACCCCCACGCCAAGATCACCAACCAGTTCATTTTGCGCTGAACTAAGCCTGTCTCTAAAGTTATCGACCGAGGCAAACAAGTCGATCGACGCCTGATACACCAAACTGCCTTCTTCGGTCAGATGAAAGCCTTCTCGACCCCGAGTACACAGGCGCATGCCAATGCGGATTTCCAGGTCGGAGATCTGTTTGCTGATAGCGGCCAGCCCCACGTTCAGCTCATTTTGCGCCGCACTAAAGCCCCCGGCCTCGACCACCGCCTTGAATACTTTGAGCAGTTTGAAGTCCAGCCCACTGAGGGCCAGCGGCGCCCGTTGCAGCGGTTTTGGCGGCGGGTTTCCGGAATTGGAAAGTGGGGTTTCCATAATGCTTATTTACCTCTGGCGCCGTATTCAACAACCTGTGTCCAACAACAAAAATAGTGCCGGTAAATAATAATGACCACAGAAAACCAGGCTTGGCAACCGCCAATAAATTCCGTACTTCAGTGCCAACTCACTGATGACAAACGACTAAAAGCTGACACTTCGATCAGCTCTCGTGACTTCGCAACTGCGCTTATCCCCTGCCCTTGAATTATTGATTAGGCCGAACCTCGCCCGAATGATTTTCGACGCGTGTTCCGGGCCCGGCATACCGATTTCAGTTCGCTTTACCGACGAGGAAAACAACAATGTCTCAAACCACCGACCGTCTCTGGGGTGCTCGCTTCAAAAGCGGCCCCTCCGAAGCCCTCGCGGCCCTGTCCCGTTGCCCTGAGCGCTACTTTCGCCTCACCCCTTACGACCTCGCCGGTTCCAAGGCGCATGCCCGTGAACTGCAACGTGCCGGGCTGCTGGACGAGCAAGAAACCCTAACCATGCTTGAAGCGCTGGAGCGCATCGGTGATGACTTCCGCGCCGGCCGCATTGCACCGACGCTAGACGATGAAGACGTCCACACCTTCATCGAGCGCCTGCTGACCGAACGCCTCGGTGCCTTGGGTGGCAAGCTGCGCGCCGGCCGCTCGCGCAACGACCAGACCGCCAACGACCTGCGCCTGTTCCTGCGTGATAACGTCCGCACCCTGGCCGTCGAAGTGCTGGCCCTGCAACAGGCACTGGTCGATCAGGCCGAGCAACACATTGAAAGCATCTGCCCTGGTTTCACTCACCTGCAACAAGCGCAGCCGATCGTCTTCGCTCACCACTTGCTGGCCCACGCCCAATCGATGCTGCGTGACGTGCAACGCCTGGTGGATTGGGACGTGCGCACCTCACTGTCGCCACTCGGCGCCGCCGCCATGGCCGGTTCCGCCATCGCTCGGCTGCCGCAGCAGTCGGCCAGGGAAATGGGCTACAGCGGCGTCTGCGAAAACTCCATCGACGCCGTCGCCAGCCGCGATCACGTTGCCGAGTTCCTGTTTATTGCGAGCATGCTCGGGATCAACATTTCCCGCCTCGCCGAAGAATTCTGCCTGTGGTCATCGCGGCAATTCCGCTGGGTCGCTTTGGACGATGCCTACGCCACCGGCAGTTCGATCATGCCGCAGAAGAAAAACCCGGACATCGCCGAACTGGCCCGGGGCAAGGCAGGGCGTTTGATCGGTAACCTGACCGGCCTGCTCTCCACGCTGAAATCGTTGCCGCTGTCATACAACCGCGACTTGAGCGAAGACAAAAACGGCGTGCTCGACAGCGTCGACACATTGTTGCTGGTATTGCCAGCCATGGCCGGGATGGTCGCGACCATGAAGGTCAACGTCGAAGAATTGCGACGACAGGCACCGCTCGGCTTCACTCTCGCTACCGAAGTCGCTGACTGGCTGGCGATGCGCGGCGTACCGTTTAAGGAAGCGCATGAGATTACCGGCGCGCTGGTCCAGGCTTGCGAGAAACACGACATCGAATTGTGGGAAGCCTCGCCGGCGCTGCTGGCCGAGATCGACCCGCGCCTGACGCCTGAAGTGCGTGACAGCCTGACGCTGGAAGCCGCCATCGCCGCACGCAGTGGCTGGGGCGGCACCGCGCCGCAACAGGTACGCGAGCAGATCGGCCGCCTGAAAACCGCCCTCGCCGCGCAGCACGAATGGACCGAGAACTATCAAGGTTTCCGGCTCTGATCGACAACGAAAAACCTGTAGGAGCCGAGCTTGCTCGCGATAGCGGTCTGACATTCAGCACTGATGTTGTCTGACACACAGCCATCGCGAGCAAGCTCGGCTCCTACGGGGATTGTGCTTGACCTGATACACCAGCGTACGGAGAAACAACATGAGCCAGACCCAGGCAGAACGACTCCAGTCGGAGCGCAAACTGGCAGAAAACCAGTTCGACATCACTCAGTACCAGCATGTGCCACGGCGTTATTACGGGCGGATTTTCTTTGCCACCGTCATCGTCATCGCCATTCTCGCTCTGGTGCGGGCCTTTGCCGAAGGCAAGATCGAATGGTCGTACATCGGCCAGTTCCTGACGTCCCAAGCGATCATGTGGGGCTTGCTCAACACCATCGTCATGGCCGTGCTGGCGATGGCGCTGGGCATTATTTTCGGGGTGATCACCGCCGTCATGCGCATGTCGGCCAACCCGATCCTGCGCTACGTGGCAGTGACTTACACCTGGCTGTTTCGCGGCACGCCGCTGATCCTGCAGCTGCTGTTGTGGTTCAACCTGGCGTTGATTTTCCCCACCATCGGCATCCCCGGCCTGTTCGAAATGGACACCGTGAGCCTGATGACGCCGTTCGCGGCCGCCCTGCTCGGCTTGAGCATCAACCAGGGCGCCTACACCGCTGAAGTGGTGCGCGCCGGACTGCTGTCGGTGGACACCGGTCAATACGAAGCCGCCAAGTCGATCGGTATGCCGCGCCTGCAAGCACTGCGCCGAATCATTCTGCCGCAGGCCATGCGCATCATCATTCCGCCGGTCGGTAACGAGTTCATCGGCATGGTGAAAATGACCTCCCTGGCGAGCGTTATCCAGTACTCGGAACTGCTCTACAACGCCCAGAACATCTACTACGCCAACGCCCGCGTGATGGAGCTGCTGATCGTCGCCGGTATCTGGTACCTGGCCACGGTCACCGTGCTCTCCTTTGGTCAAAGCCGTCTGGAGCGTCGTTTCGCTCGCGGCGCCGGCAAGCGTTCTTGAGGAACCCCACATGAGAAGCATCGTCAAGGCCGTGAGCCTCAACAAGTACTACGACCATTTCCACGCGCTCAAGGACATCAACATCGAGGTCGAGCAAGGCGAAGTGCTGTGCATCATCGGCCCGTCCGGCTCCGGCAAAAGTACCTTGCTGCGTTGCGTCAACCAACTGGAAAAAATCGACAAGGGCGGCCTGTGGGTCGACGGCGAACTGGTGGGTTACCGGATCGTCGGCAACAAACTGCATGAACTCAACGAGTCGCAAATTGCCCGTCAACGCCTGGCCACCGGCATGGTGTTCCAGCGTTTCAACCTGTTCCCGCACATGACTGTGCTGCAAAACATCATCGAAGGGCCGTGCCAGGTGCTCAAGCGTTCGCCCAAAGAGGCGCACGAAGAAGCCGTGGAACTGCTCGCCCGCGTCGGCTTGGCCGACAAACGCAACAGTTACCCGATCGAGCTTTCGGGGGGGCAGCAACAACGCGTGGCCATTGCCCGTGCCCTGGCCATGCGCCCCAAACTGATGCTGTTCGATGAACCCACTTCGGCACTCGACCCGGAACTGGTCGGTGAGGTGCTGTCGGTCATGCGCGATCTGGCGCAAACCGGCATGACCATGATCGTCGTCACCCATGAACTGGGCTTCGCTCGCGAGGTTTCCAACCGCATGGTGTTCATGGACGAAGGACAGATCGTGGAGGCTGGAAGCCCCGAAGAAATACTAATAAGTCCGCAAAACCCGCGCACCCAAAGCTTCATTTCTGCCGTTCGAACCTAAGCGCCAGTCTCAGAAACCAAGAGCTGCGTAACAACACTCATAAGAGAACGACCATGAAGAACTTCGTTATTCCAGCAGTACTCGCAAGCGTTATGGCCTCAGGCTTCACCGTGGCGGCCGAATTGCCGGCCAGCATCAAGGAAAAGGGCGAGATCGTGGTAGCGATCATGCCGAACTACCCGCCAATGGATTTCAAAGACCCTGCCACCAACACCCTCACCGGCCTCGACTATGACTTGGGCAATGCCCTGGCCGAGCGTCTGGGCGTGAAGATCAAATGGCAGGAAACCGGTTTCGAACAAATGATCAACGCGCTGACTACCGACCGCGTGGACATGGTGATGTCCGGCATGACCGACACCGCCGAGCGTCAGGCCAGCGTGACCTTCGTTGACTACTTCACCAGCGGTCCACAGTTCTACACCTTGCAGAAGAACAAGGACTTCAACGAAATCACCGACCTGTGCGGCAAGAAAGTCGGCACCAGCCGCCGCACCACGTTCCCGGCGGAAATCGCCGAGTGGAGCAAAACCAACTGCGAAGCAGCCGGCAAGCCTGCGATCAATGTGATCGGCACCGAAGGTTCGGCCGATGCCCGCGCGCAACTGCGTCAGAGCCGTATTGACGCGGCGATGCAGGGCAGCGAGACCCTGCCGTACCTCAAGACTCAGGAAAAGGACATGTACAAAACCCTGGGCCTGCCGATTTCCGTGCAGTTCACCGGGTTGGGCGTGAGCAAGAAAAAGCCTGAGTTGAGTGAATCGGTGAAGGTTGCGTTGCAGAGCATGATTGATGACGGCAGCTACCAGACCATTTTGAAGAAATGGGACCTGGAACTGGGCGCGATCAAGACGGTGACCATCAACGCCGGCAAATAACACGCTGATCTGTAGCAGCTGCCGAGCCTGCGAGGCTGCGTTCGAGGACGAAGTCCTCGCAAATCCAATGCACGCGGTTTGCCTGAAGGACCGCGTTGCCTGTTTTACGACGGCTACGCCGCCGGACGCAGCCTCGCAGGCTCGACAGCTGCTACGGGTGTTTCAACCTTAATTTTGCGGAGTGCCACTGATGTCCTCCTCGCTGCAACCCACCTGGCCAGACCAGCACAAAGCCTGCCTCGCCCTGGCCTTCGACCTCGACGGCCCGACTGGCGATGCCATGCTCAACGGCTCGATCTGGCACAAGCCCGAGTACTTCGGTTTCGGCGGTTACGGCCCTTACCGGGCACTGCCGCGAATCCTCGATGTGCTCGACGAGTACCGGATCCCGACCACGTTCTTCGTTCCGGCCTGGGTGGTAGAGAACTGGCCGAAACAGTGCCGGGCGATTGTCGAGCGCGGGCATGAGGTGGCTTACCACGGCTACAAACACGAATCCTTTTACGCCTTGTCGCTGGACCAGCAAAAGGACGTTATGAAGAAATCCCGCGAGGTGTTCTGGAAGCACCTGGCCATCCGCGCCGAAGGCTTCCGCACTCCCTCCGGCGATTGGCGCGCCGAGACCCCGGCGATGCTGGTTGAAGCCGGCGTGACCTATTCCAGCAGCATGCGCGGCGATGACCGGCCGTATCTGGTGAAAGTGCCCGGCCACGACACGCCACTGGTGGAAATCCCCGGTCGCTGGGAAATGGACGATTACGCCTCCCTCGCCTACACCCGCGCCCCGGACTTCCCTTGCGGCCTGGATCGCACCGCCAGCTATGAGCTGACGCTCGACAACTGGTGTCGCGAATACGATGGCGCGATGAACGAAGGCCTGTGCCTGACCACCCTGTTCCACCCCAAGATCACCGGTAAACCGGGGCGAATCCTGTTACTGGAAAAACTCTTCGAACACATGCGCCAGCGCGATGACGTGTGGTTCGCCACGTGCCGCGATGTCGCCCAGTGGTGGCTGAAGGAGCATCACCATGGCTGATTCCACTGTCTGGCCCAAAAGCAAGCGCTGCGCCGTTGTGTTGACCGTTGATTACAACGACATCCACGGCATTCTGACTCAGGCGCCTGAAGTAGCCGGGCGCGACAAGACGCTGTCCGTCTGGCGTTATGGCACTCAACGCGGTGTCGAGCGTTTGCTTGGTTTATTCCAGGAATTGGGGGTGACCAGCAGCTGGTGCATTCCGGGTATCGTCGCCGAGGAAAACCCCGATCACATCCGCGCGATTCAGGCAGGCGGGCATGAAATCGCCTGCTCAGGCTATCGCCATCAGAACTACGACACGCTCGATCTCGCCCAACAGAGCGCCGAGATTGCCAAAGGTTGCGCGGCGCTGATGGCGCTGACTGGCCAGCGCCCAACGGGATTTCGCATCCCGGCCGGCAACGGTGCGCCGGGTTTCATCGAGGCATTGAGGGATCATGGCATTCGCTGGTCCTCGTCGTGGCGTGGCGATGACTTGCCGTTCGCGCACCCGACCGCGCCCGACATCATTGAACTGCCGTTGCACTATGAAATGGAAGACGAGCCCTACTTCGCCTTCAACCTCAGCCCCGCCGTGCCCCCCGCACAATCACGGATCGCTTCTTACAGCCACACCCTGGGCAACCTGCAAATGGATTTCGCCGGATTCCACCGGTTTGGTCTGTGCTACGTGCTGCGGTTGCACCCGGAGATCATTGCCACGCCGGGACGAATCGGTGTGCTGCGCGAATTGCTTGAGGGCATTCAGCAGCACGATGACGTGTGGATCGCCACGGCCGGTGAGGTCGCACAATGGTGGGCTGACTCGGCACAGGCAGTGACCGAGGACCACCCGGCCTGCGTGTATGAGCGCCATTATCGGGACTACTTGATATGACCGAACGCATGCATCGACTGGCGCAGTTTTGCGTCGATACACGCTATGAGGACTTGCCACCGGCCTTGGTGGCGCAAGCCAAACGGCACATCCTCGATACCTTCGGTGCGACGTTGGCCGGTTCTATCAGTGACGTGGCGAAACTGGCACAGCACGTATTCGCGGGTGAAACCGGCGAAACCCTGGTCTGGGGCACTGGACAGCGGGTCGGGGCTATTCAGGCGGCCATGCTCAACGGAGTCGCTGCCCATGCCCTGGAACTGGACGACACCGGTGGCTGTGACCATTCCGGCGCGGTGGTGCTGCCGGCAGTCATGGCGGCAGTATCGATGTCGCCAACCCCTGTGAGCGGCCGCGAACTGATCACCGCCGTGGTCATTGGCTACGAAGTCGGCCGTCGGGTGCTCGAAGCCTGCGGCGGTTATTCGGCGCACAACGGCGCGGGGTGGCATTCCACCGCAACGTGCGGTGTCTTCGGCGCCGCTGCGGCGAGCGCACGGATTCTGCGCCTGGATATTCAGCAAACGTTATCGGCGCTGGGCATCGCCGGCAGTTTCAGTGGCGGGTTGTGGGCTTTTATCCACGACGGTTCTCACAGCAAAAAACTGCACAGTGGCCGAGCCGCTGAAGGTGGATTGCTGGCGACGCGGTTTGCCCAACAAGGCATCAGCGGGCCGACGATGTTGTTCGATGACGTCTGGGGCGGTTTTCTGAAAACCCTCGCCGGTGTGACGTCTCAACCAGAGGCGCTGGATGCAGATCTCGGCGTCGTCTGGAAACTCGCCCGCTGCTCGATCAAGCCTTACGCCTCTTGCCGGGGAACACATTCAGCCATCGACGCATTGGGGCTGTTGCTGGATCAATTGCAGGTTGAAGTCGATCAAGTGGAAGACATTCATGTTTCGCTGTGCGAGTTTCTTCAAAATATGTGCGGTGGCCAGGAGGTGAGCACACTGGCGGCGGCGCAGATGAGCTTGCCGTATGCCCTGGCTGCACGCTTGGTTCACGGTCATTGCCGGCTGCAAGCGTATGACGAGACACAGCGTAACGATCCGCGCATCGCGCACTGGATGTCGCGCATTTGCCTTGAAGTGGACCCGCAGTTGTCAGAGGATGGCGAGCCCGTCGTCAGCTTGCGAACCGTGGACGGTCGGCAGGCGAGCCTGTGTGTTCAATTGCCGCTGGGTGCACCGGGCAATCCGCTGAGTGATGCGGCGCTGGAACAGAAATTTTTCAGTCTGGCTGGGCGGGTGATGTCGCAGGAGCAGGCGACAGAGTTGCTTGGGCAGTTGTGGCGGCTGGATGAGATGGAATCGGTTCGTTCGCTGGATCGGTGGCTGGGTTGATCAAGGTGTTGAATCGGCTGACGCCATCGCGAGCAGGCTCACTCCCACCATTGGAATGCGTCCCCCTGTGGGAGCGACGGTGCGACAATTCGACCTGCTCGCGATTGGCCGCAACTCGGTCCCTCGGCGAACACTACAGTAACTAAATAAGGACATTTGCCCCCCCGTGGTTACTTACTCGCTCGTTATCCGCCGGTTGATGATCGTGTCCCTGACAATTGTCGTCAGCCGCGCCATCACCAGCCCGCTGCTCACGCTGTTCCTGAGCAACAAACTCGGCCTCAACCAACAGGACGTCGGTCTGCTGCTGGGTATCGCGGTATTCATCGCGACCCTGCTCGCGCTTTACGGCGGCTACATCATCGACCGCCTCGAAAAGCGCCGCCTGCTGATCCTCGCCATGCTCTCAAGTGCCATCGGCTTTGTATTGCTGACGTTCGCCGAAAACCTCTACCTGACCACCGCCACACTGGTGATTACCGAAACCGCCTCCGCGCTGTTCCTGATCGGATCGAAGGCGATCCTCAGCGAAAACCTGCCCATGGGCCAGCGCGCCAAGGCCTTTTCGCTGCGCTACACCTTGACCAACATCGGCTATGCCACCGGGCCGATGCTCGGCGTGGTGATTGCCGGCGTGTACCCGATTGCGCCGTTTTTGATTGCCGGCGGCATCGCGTTTTTCAGCATCTTCCTGATGATCGGGATTCCCAAGGACTCGGCCCCGGCACCCGCCATCGGTCAGCCCCAGAGCTTTCTCAAAACGCTGACCACCCTGAAAAACGACCGCACATTGATCATGTTCACCTGTGGTTGCCTGCTCAGTACCGTGGTGCACGGCCGGTTCACCCTGTACCTTTCGCAATACCTTCTGGTGACCCACGACTCCAAACGGGCCCTGGACACCATGGCCGCCCTGCTCGCATGCAACGCCATCAGCGTGATCCTGCTGCAATACCAGATCGGCCGGTTTCTCAAGCGAGAACAACTGCGCTATTGGATCGCCGGCGGCACCAGCCTGTTTATCGTCGGATTAATCGGCTTCAGCCTGGCCGATAGCCTGGTGTCGTGGTGTGTGGCCATGTTCATCTTCACCCTCGGCGAGATGATCATTTACCCCGCCGAATTCCTCTTCGTCGACACCCTGGCCCCGGAAGAACTACGCGGCAGCTATTACGGTGCACAGAACCTCGCAGCGCTCGGCGGCGCACTGAGCCCGGTGATCTGCGGCTTCCTGCTGATGCACACGCCCGCGCCCACGATGTTCTATGCCCTGAGCACACTGACCGCGATGGGTGGTTTCCTCTGTTTCATGAGCGGACGGCGGGTCGCCATACTGCAAAATTAATGCACTGAAGCTTCATTAATATGAATTTGTAAGAGTCTGGAATCAACGGCACACTGTGCCCCGTTCCTCCCCCAATAGTTGGAACAACTTCAAGGGCTTTCTGGGTATCCCAGCCAAGCCTTTTTTTTTGCTCAAGTTTTTGCCTACGGATCGATTTCATCATGCTCGCTCGCTGGTTGCCTGCCGCCATTAACACCCGACCTTCCGAATGGAGCCGCGCCGCCATCGGCATGGCGCTTGGGACGATGCTCAGCGTCTGGGTTTGCGGGCAAGTGTTTGGCATCGATGTGGCACTGCACCTGATCGGTCCACTGGGCGCTTCGGCGGTGTTGCTGTTCGCCGTGTCCTCCGGCGCCCTCGCCCAGCCGTGGTCGATTCTTGGCGGCTATCTGAGCGCCGGGGTGATTTCGCTGCTGGTCGCCCACGTGCTTGGACGAACCCTCGGCAGTGCCTGTCTGGCGGCGGGCATGGCGCTGATTCTGATGTGCTGGCTGCGTTGCCTGCATCCACCAGCCGGCGCTTTGGCGTTGACGCTGGTGTTGGCCGACCCGGCCACCATCGCCATGGACTGGAAAGCCCTCGGCCCGGTGATGCTCGGCGCCTCAGCGATGCTGCTCAGCGCCCTGGCCTACAACAACCTGACGCGCATCCGCTACCCGAAACGCGCCAGCGAACCGGTGGCCGTGATACCCGCCGACCACCCGCCCATCGACAACCAGGCGATCACCGCCCAGGACCTGAAACTGGCGTTGGCAGACATGGAAGCGTTCTTCGACGTCACCCCTGAAGACCTCGAACAACTGATTCATGCCAGTGAATTGCACGCCAAGCGGCGCAGTATCAGCGAAGTACTCAGAAACAGAATCTGACGAATCCTTGTGGGAGCGAGCCTGCTCGCGAAAGCGTACGACTATTCAACATCGAAGTTGGCTGTCACTCCGCTTTCGCGAGCAGGCTCGCTCCCACAGGTTCGGTGCAGGTTAAAAAATCAGGCCGCTGACAATTGCCGCACTGGCACCGCCA
Organism: Pseudomonas sp. GL-B-19; assembly: GCF_019956415.1. GTDB lineage: Bacteria > Pseudomonadota > Gammaproteobacteria > Pseudomonadales > Pseudomonadaceae > Aquipseudomonas. The sequence goes on along the minus strand of NZ_JAHBDK010000020.1, from coordinate 275,239 downwards.
GGCTCACCGCACGCACCGACGCACCCGCACTCAGACCCAGGGTTTTCGCCGTCTGCGCATCCACAATCAACGTACCCGCCGCCACTCGCGCCGGTGCCGCCGTAATCCGGCACTCGGCAAATTGGCGGTTATGAATCAGATAAGTCGCAGCCTGCTCTCCCGGGGTGCCGATGCTCAATTGCAGCACCTGGCTGTCACGCACCGCACGGATATCCCCGGTGGCGCATTCGATCAGCGGTCCACCGTCGAAGATGTCGATGTAGTCGCGATGCTCGAAACCTTCAGCCTTGAGCATGCCCAGCGCCGGTTCGGTGTTGGGATGCACCCGGCCGATCGCCGTTCGTGCCGCCTCGGGTAGCAAGCAGGTCGGCAGCGGAAACTTGGGCATCAGTTCGGCAATGAATGTCTTGTTGCCAAGGCCCGTGAGGTAGTCGGCATCAGCGAAGTCCATCTTGAAGAAGTGCCGCCCCAGGCCTTCCCAAAATGGTGATACACCGTCTTCGTCCGAGTAGCCGCGCATCTCGGCGATGACCTTGTCGCCGAAGTGCTGGCGAAACTCCGCCAGAAACAGGAACCGCGCCTTGGACAGCAACCGGCCGTTCAGCCCGCTTCGGTGATCGGCATGCAAGAACAGCGAACACAACTCCGAATGGCCGGTCATGTCGTTGCCCAGGAACAAGGTCGGCAGTTGCTGATTGATCCCGAGATTTTTCGAGGCGGCGACAAACAGACCCAGCCGATAGTTGTACCAGGGCTCACGCAGGCCGACGGCACCGGCCAGCGCACAAATGCCGATGGCTTCGTGCTGGTCGTTCTCCAGCACAAACAGATAGTCGGCATCGGCCCGTTCGGCCTTGCCCGAGAAGGTTTTCGCGGCCCATTCCAGACGCTGGCGCAAACGCGTCGCATCGGCGGGTAAAGTGGTCAAGCCGGTACCGGCGCTATGGGCCAGGGCCAGCAGTGCCGGCAAGTCTGCGGGTGTGGCGGGACGCACGATCATTGCAGTTGCTCCTTGGCAGCAAAGTGTTTGGGCAGGAAGACTTCGGCCAGCATGCAGCGAGCGCTGCCACCGCCAATGCGTTCAATGGTGTCGATATTCACCGGCAGCGGTGTGGTGTGGGTTTCGATCAAGCGGCGCTGGCCGGCATCCAGCGATTGCCAGGCCGTGCGCGACATCACCAGCACGGGTTCGCCCGCGGTGTTGTGAACTTCCAGCATGTTGCCGGCGAAGGATTCCAGCTGCGCCCAGTTCAGGGCGATGACTTGCTTGCCGCTGTCTTCCAGCCGTTTATGCAAGGCCTGGCGCTCGCCGGGTTGTGTGACAGACTCAAGGCAAGCCACGGCCAGCCGCGTGCCGACACTCATCATCACGTTGGTGTGGTAAATCGCGACACCCTGGCGGTCAACCGCGTTGAAAGCGCAGAGTTCATACCCCAGATGATCGACCAACTGATCCAGCGCACGCGCATGGGTGCGCGTGGAATAACCGGCGTAGCAAATCCGTTGCTGACGATCCAGCACCATGCTGCCGGTGCCTTCCAGGAACACTTCCTGCTGTTCGAGGCTGGAAAGGTCCAGCATCTGCTCCACCCGATACTCGTCACGCAACCAATCGAGTACCCCTTTGTCCCGTTCCAGCCGGCGGTTATGGCCCTGCATCGGGTACAGCACCAACGTGCCGTCCGGGTGGCTGCTCCACCAGTTGTTTGGGAAGATCGAGTCCGGGGTATGCGGCGCTTCGCGATCGTTGTGAACCACGACTTCGACGCCATGCTCACGCAACGCGGCGACGTAGCCATCGAACTCTTGCAGGGCTTTGAGCTGGACATCCTCCGACATCGCTGCCGGACGCTGGAAACGGTTGTTCGCCGCCGTGTCCTGATTAAAGGAGAAACGTGTCGGGCGAATCATCAAAACGGTATTGGTGGTTTGCATGGGCACGGCTTCAATGAGGGTTGAGAGGGACTCATTGTCTGTTTCGGCGCGCGGAAAACCCGGTTGATAAGGGGGTGCGGGATGATGAAAACGGCTGAAGATTCACGATCCACCAGCCGATTCTGTAGCAGCTGCCGAGCCTGCGAGGCTGCGTTCGGCGACGAAGTCGTCGTAAACCCTGTGCACTCGGTTTTACTGAAACATCGCGTCGCCTGATTTCACGACCGCTGCGCGGCCGAACGCAGCCTCGCAGGCTCGGCAGCTGCTACAACGATCGTGGGCGGCTTTATTCCATCGTGGTCTTGACCATCTGTAGCAGCTGCCGAGCACCGCGAGGCTGCGTTCGGCGACGAAGTCGTCGTAAACCCTGTGCACTCGGTTTTACTGAAACATCGCGCCGCCTGATTTCACGACCGCTGCGCGGCCGAACGCAGCCTCGCAGGCTCGGCAGCTGCTACAACGATCGTGGGCGGCTTTATTCCATCGTGGTCTTGACCATCGCCAGTTCCGGATGGCTCACCAACTTGTCGATGTGCAAATCCGGATCGTCAAACCAGACTTCGGTCAGCACCCGGTAATGCTCCATGTCCCGGCAACGCATGCGCAGGCTGTAGTCGAACGCGCCGCTGATCAAGCGGCACTCCAGCACCTGCGGGCAGGCACGGACTTTGGCCTCGAACGCCTTTTGCGCCGCCCGCCCGCTCTGGTTCGACAGCGCCACCAACACCAGCAACGATAAGCCGGGCGTTAGTTTCTTCTCATCGAGAATCGCGCCGTAACCACGGATAACCCCGAGCTGCTCGAGCTTGCGCACCCGTTCCAGGCAGGGCCTGGGCGTCAGGTGAACGCGCTCGGAAAGCTTTTGATAAGTGATGCGCCCGTCATGGCGCAACACCTCGATGATTGCCTGATCGATACGATCAAGCACGATCGACAGATCGCGGATTTCCGACATGTACTTCTTGCCTCACTTCAAACGACCCGATAGGAATTGCTGTAAACGTTCACTCTTGGGCTGATCGAGCATCGTTGCATCACCCTGCTCCTCAACCCGTCCCTGATGCAAGAACAACACTTGGCTGGACACTTGCCTGGCGAAGCCCATTTCGTGGGTCACCATCAACATCGTGCGGCCTTCTTCGGCCAGCGCCTGAATCACCTTCAACACCTCGCCCACCAGTTCCGGATCGAGTGCCGAGGTCGGTTCGTCAAACAGAAGAATCTCCGGTTCCACGGCCAATGCCCGGGCAATCGCGACACGCTGTTGCTGCCCGCCAGACAGAAATGCCGGGTATTGATCGGCGACCCGTTGCGGCAAGCCGACCTTGTCCAGATAGGCCCGCGCGCTGTCTTCGGCAGCCTTGCGACTCACCCCCAGCACCCGACACGGCGCCAATACGATGTTCTCCAGCACCGTCAGGTGACTCCACAGGTTGAAGTGCTGAAACACCATCGCCAACCGCGTGCGCAAACGCTGCAACTGCGCCGGATGTGCGACGCGCATGCCGCCGGCGCCCTGGCGCGTGATGATGCGCTCGCCGTCCAGTTCGATGGCGCCTTCGTCCGCGCGCTCCAGAAAGTTGATGCAGCGCAGCATGGTGCTCTTACCCGATCCGCTGGCGCCGATCATGCTCACCACGTCCCCTGCCCGTGCATTCAACGAGACGCCCTTGAGCACTTCATTGTCACCAAAACGTTTATACAGATTTTCAACCGTGAGTTTGTACATGCGGAAAACTCCTGCAGCCGCGCCGGTCTCGACGTGGCTCTGCTCTGTTCTGGAGGGAAGAATTAGTGAGCCGGACCGAGGAAACTCAGCCAGCGTTTCTCCGCCAGCCGGAATGCCCCGACCAGGCCGAAAGACAGCGTGAGGTACAGCAGACCGGCAATGCCGAAGGCCTGAAAGGTCATGAAGGTCGCGGCATTGGCATCCCGGGCGACTTTGAGGATGTCCGGAATGGTGGCGGTGAACGCCACCGACGTCGCGTGCAACATCAGGATCACTTCGTTGCTGTAATACGGCAGCGCCCGACGTAGCGCCGAAGGCAGGATCAACTGCACATACAGGCGCCATCCGCTCAGGCCATAGGCGTGGGCGGCCTCGATTTCACCGTAGGGAATGCTGCGAATCGCCCCGGCGAAGATTTCGACGGTATAGGCACAGGTGTTCAGGGTGAACGCGAGCAACGTGCAGTTCATTGCGTCGCGAAAGAACGCTTCGAGCAGCGGTTGCGAACGTACCACCGCGATACCGTAGATACCGCTGTAGCAAATCAGCAACTGGATATACAGCGGCGTACCGCGAAACACATAGGTGAACAACTGCACCGGCCAGCGTAGCGCGCCCCATCGCGAAACCCGCAGGATCGCCAGGGGCAGCGACAGGAAGAACCCCATCACGATGCTCGCCACCAGCAACCACAAGGTCATGGCCAGGCCGGTCAGTGTGTCGCCGTCGGTGAACAGGAAGGGTTTCCAGTATTCGGCAATTAATTCGATCATCGCGCCATCCCCCGCACGCCTTGGTTATAGCGCCGCTCCAACACGCGCAAGACGTAGTTCGAAGCACTGGTGATCAGCAAATACAACGCCGCTGCCAGCAGCAAAAAGTCGAGCATGTTGAACGTGCTCTTACCGGCCTCCTGCGCCACTTTGACCAGGTCCGACAAACCAATGATCGATACCAAAGCCGTGGCCTTGAGCAACACCAGCCAGTTGTTGCCCAGGCTCGGCAATGCGAAGCGCATCATTTGCGGGAACACCACAAAGCGAAAGCGCTGCCAGCGATTCAAGCCAAAACACGCGGCAGCTTCCTGCTGACCGCGTGGCACGCTCAAAATCGCCCCGCGAAAGGTCTCGGTGAAATACGCACCGTAGATGAAACCGAGGGTGACGATGCCCGCCACGAACGGATCAATTTCCATGTAGGGCCAGCCCATGGCCTCGGTCAGGCTGCTCAGCCAGCCTTGCAAGCTGTAGAAAATCAGCAGCATCAGCACCAGATCCGGCACACCGCGAATCAGCGTCGTGTAAAAGGTCGCCGGCAGGTTCAACAGCTTCAGCGGCGACAACTTCGCCGCCGCACCGAGCAACCCCAGCGCCATGCTCACCAGCAAAGAGAGCGCCGCCAGTTTGAGGGTGACCCAGGTGCCATGCAGCAACAACGGGCCATAGCCTTGCAGGGCCGAGAGATCGACCCCGATCAGATTCAGGAAGGAATTCACGCCAGTCACCTGTCTTGAGGCGCCCCAATGGTCACTGCAACACAGCGACCGGGGCGCGAGGATCAGTTGTTGTAGAGGTCCAGATCGCCGAAGTGTTTCTGCTGGATCTGCGCGTAGATGCCCTTGTCATGCAGGGCCTTGATGGCGGCATTGAGCATGCCTTTGAGTTCTTCGTTGTCCTTGCGCACACCAATGGCGATTTCCGACGGCACCAGGGGGTCGCTGATGCCTTCGCTGTTCTGGAAGTCTGCGCCCTGAGGCGATATCAGGAAGCTCATCTGCGCTTGCAGCTTGTCCTGAATCGACGCATCGAGACGGCCGTAAACCAGGTCGGCGTACACCTGGTCCTGATTCTGATAAGCGCGCAGCTTCACGCCACCCGGCCCCAGTTTGGCCTTGGCGTAGGTTTCCTGAATCGTGCCCTGCATGTAACCGATGGTCTTGCCGCGCAGGGACTCGACGTTGGGCTGCAACCCGGAGTCTTTGCGGGTGACGATGGCGGTCGGCCCGGCATACAGGCGATCGGTGAAGTCGATCTGTTTTTTGCGTGTATCGGTGACGGTCATCGAGGACTCGATCGCATCAAATTTGCCGGCCTTGAGGCCCGGGATCAGCCCGTCAAAATCATTGCTGACCCACACGCACGTCAACTTCAGCTCGACACAGATCGCATTGCCCAGGTCCACGCCAAACCCTTGCACACCGCCATCCGCGGTGGTGGATTCAAAAGGTGGGTAGCTTGGGTTGACGCCGAAGCGCAGCTCTTTCCATTCCTTGGCGCTGGCGCCAGTGGAGCAGCACAGCAACGCAAGTGCCGGCAAGGTCAGCCATTTGATGTTCATCTTCTTGAGTCCCGGATTATTTGGAGTTATCGCGGCCTGGCGCTGGCGCCGAACCACACTTTTTGACAGGGGCAGAGAGTCGATGCGGTATTCACCGCAGCCGTATTTGTTGTTGTTATCGACCGGTCGAGCCAGTCGTCGGGGTGCAGCCGCTTCAAGCGCAGCGCAGTTGTGCTTGAAACGGACCGCCAGAATGCCAATTGCCGGGACGGCGCAGGTGTCGTAAGGCCCGGTCCAGACAGCTCAACTGCGCTGAACGCAGGCGTTTCACAGCCGATTCTGTCGTCGGTCATCGAAGAAGCCTTCGACAGCTTCTATAGGTCCAGGCCGGCGCCGCCGAAGGCTGCGAACCTTCGAGCAGCCTTAAGGCAAAAACGCAGACAGAACCTGCATATATCCGGGTTGTACATCACAAATTTGCACTGGTACGATCCAGCATCGCTCGCGCGCGAGCATCTCTATAAAGAACAATAAAAGCAGGGAGTTAGTGATGACTGCTCAGGTTTTATCGAAGGGGACTTCGTCCATGGACGCCACGCAAAACGAAGTGCTGGCCGAGGTTCGCAACCACATCGGTCACCTGACCCTCAACCGCCCCGCCGGCCTTAACGCCTTGACCCTGGACATGGTGCGCAACCTGCAACGTCAGCTGGACGCCTGGGCTCAGGATTCTCAGGTGCATGCTGTGGTGTTACGCGGTGCCGGCGAGAAAGCCTTCTGTGCCGGTGGCGATATTCGCTCGCTGTATGACAGCTACAAAAGCGGCGACACACTGCACCAGGATTTCTTTGTCGAGGAATACGCCCTCGACCTGACGATTCACCACTACCGTAAACCTGTACTCGCCTTGATGGACGGCTTCGTGCTGGGCGGCGGTATGGGCCTGGTGCAAGGCGCGGATTTGCGGGTGGTCACCGAAAAAAGCCGTCTGGCGATGCCGGAAGTTGGCATCGGTTACTTCCCGGACGTCGGCGGCAGCTATTTCCTGCCACGCATCCCCGGCGAATTGGGGATGTACCTCGGCGTCAGCGGCGTACAGATTCGCGCAGCCGATGCGCTGTATTGCGGGCTTGCCGACTGGTATCTGGACAGTAAAAAGCTGGCCACGCTTGACGAGAAGCTCGATCAGCTCGAATGGCACGACACGCCGCTCAAAGACCTCCAGGGCTTGCTGTCTAAACTCGCGGTACAGCAACTGCCCGATGCACCGTTAGAAGCATTGCGCCCGGCCATCGACCACTTCTTCGCCTTGCCCGATGTGCCGAGTATTGTTGAGCAACTGCGTGAAGTGACGATTGCTGATAGCCGTGAGTGGGCGGTCACCACCGCCGACTTGCTGCAAAGCCGTTCGCCCCTGGCCATGGGTGTGACCCTGGAAATGCTCCGTCGCGGTCGGCACTTGGATCTGGAGGATTGCTTCGCCCTTGAGCTGCACCTGGACCGTCAGTGGTTCGAGCGCGGCGACCTGATCGAAGGCGTGCGCGCCTTGCTGATCGACAAAGACAAGAGCCCGCGCTGGAATCCGCCGACCTTGCAGGCGCTGGACGCCGAGCACGTCGCGAGTTTCTTCACCGGCCTTGATGAAAGCGGGAACTGAGCCATGCACGATATCGAATTGAGTGAAGAGCAAGTCATGATCCGCGACATGGCCCGGGATTTTGCCCGTGGCGAGATCGCGCCCCACGCACAAGCCTGGGAAAAGGCTGGCTGGATCGACGACGGTCTGGTGGCGAAGATGGGTGAGCTGGGCCTGCTGGGCATGGTGGTGCCTGAAGAATGGGGCGGCACCTATGTCGACTACGTCGCCTACGCGCTGGCGGTGGAAGAGATTTCAGCGGGCGACGGTGCTACCGGTGCGCTGATGAGCATCCACAACTCCGTCGGATGCGGCCCCGTTTTGAACTATGGCACTGAAGAACAAAAACAGACCTGGCTGCCGGATCTCGCCAGCGGCCAGGCCATCGGCTGCTTCTGCCTGACCGAACCGCAAGCGGGTTCCGAAGCGCACAACCTGCGCACTCGCGCCGAACTGCGCGACGGCCAGTGGGTGATCAACGGAGCCAAGCAATTTGTCAGCAACGGCAAACGGGCGAAACTGGCGATTGTGTTTGCCGTGACCGATCCGGACCTGGGCAAGCGCGGTATATCGGCGTTTCTGGTGCCGACCGACACCGCCGGTTTTATCGTGGATCGCACCGAACACAAGATGGGCATCCGCGCCTCCGACACCTGCGCAGTGACGCTGAACAACTGCACGATTCCCGAAGCCAACCTGCTAGGTGAACGTGGCAAAGGCCTGGCCATCGCCCTGTCCAACCTCGAAGGCGGCCGCATCGGCATCGCCGCGCAAGCGTTGGGCATTGCCCGTGCGGCGTTCGAAGCAGCGCTGGCTTATTCACGGGATCGGGTGCAGTTCGGCAAAACGATCAATGAACACCAGAGCATCGCCAATATGCTCGCCGACATGCACATGCAGTTGAACGCCGCGCGATTGCTCATCCTGCACGCGGCACGCCTGCGCACAGCCGGCAAACCCTGCCTGTCGGAAGCATCACAGGCCAAACTATTCGCCTCGGAAATAGCCGAGAAGGTGTGCTCGTCCGCGATTCAGATTCATGGCGGTTATGGGTATCTGGAAGACTATCCGGTGGAGAAGTACTACCGGGATGCGCGGATCACGCAGATTTACGAAGGGTCGAGCGAGATTCAACGAATGGTGATCGCCCGCGAACTCAAAAACTATCTGGTTTGAAGCCTTAAAAGCTTCGCGAGCAAGCTCGGCTCCTACAGGATTGCGTATAACCTGTGGGAGCCGGGCTTGCCCGCGATGGCGTCAGCAAGAACGCTACATTACTTACCGACGAACTCCGCCTCACGCTTGGCAATAAACGCCGCCATCCCTTCCTTCTGATCCTGCGTCGCAAACGCCGCATGGAACACCCGACGCTCAAAGCGCACGCCTTCGGACAGGCTCACTTCAAATGCGCGGTTGACGCTTTCCTTGACCATCATCGCAATCGGCAGCGACTTCTTCGCGATCAACGCCGCGACTTTCAGCGCTTCGTCCAACAGTTCATCCGCCGGGACGATCCGCGCGACGATTCCGCAGCGCTCCGCTTCCACGGCATCGATCAAACGCCCGCTCAGACACATTTCCATGGCCTTGGCCTTGCCCACGGCGCGGGTCAGGCGCTGGGTGCCGCCCATGCCCGGCAGCACGCCGAGGTTGATTTCCGGCTGGCCGAATTTGGCGTTGTCGCCAGCCAGGATGAAGTCGCACATCAGTGCCAGTTCACAACCACCGCCCAGGGCAAAACCGTTGACCGCCGCGATGATCGGCTTGCGGCGGTTGGCCACGCGGTCGCTGTCGCTGAACAAGTCGTCGATGTAGATTTGCGGATAGGTCAGCTCGGCCATTTCCTTGATGTCGGCACCGGCGGCGAAGGCTTTTTTCGAGCCGGTCAGCACGATGCAGCCGATGTTCGAGTCGGCTTCCAGTCCATCGAGGGCGTGGTTCAGTTCGCTGACGATCTGCGCATTCAATGCGTTCAGCGCTTGCGGGCGGTTCAAGGTAATCAGGCCGACGCGACCCTGGATTTCCAGCAAAATCGTTTCGTAACTCACAGATGGACTCCTTCTTATAAATTGCGCGAGATAACCATGCGTTGAATATCGCTGGTGCCTTCGTAGATCTGGCAGACCCGCACGTCGCGGTAGATCCGCTCCAGCGGGAAGTCGTTGAGGTAACCGTAACCGCCGAGGGTTTGCAACGCCGAAGAACAGACCTTTTCGGCCATTTCCGAGGCGAACAGTTTGGCCATGGACGCTTCGACCAGTGCCGGTTTACCGCTGTCCCTCAATGCCGCCGCGTAATGCACCATCTGCCGGGCCACGGCGATTTGCGTGGCCATATCGGCCAGACGGAATGCAACCGCCTGGTGTTCGATGATCGGCTTGCCAAAACTCTCGCGCTCACGGGCGTAATCGCGGGCCGCTTCGAAGGCGGCGCGGGCCATGCCCACCGATTGCGAAGCGATGCCGACGCGGCCGCCTTCGAGGTTGGCCAAGGCAATTCGGTAACCTTCGCCCTCCTCGCCCAGACGGTTTGCGACCGGGACTTTCACGTCTTCAAACAGAATCTGGCAGGTGTCGGACGCGTGCTGACCGAGTTTGTCTTCGACTCGGGCGACTTTGTAGCCTGGCGAATCGGTCGGCACGATCAGCGCGGTGATGCCACGTTTGCCGGCGCTCGGGTCAGTGACAGCGAATACAATCACCACCCCGGCGTTCTGCCCGGAGGTAATGAACTGCTTGCAGCCATTGAGCACGTAGTGATCGCCTTCCAGACGCGCGCGGGTTTTCAAGCCGCTGGCGTCGGAACCGGCTTGCGGTTCGGTCAAGGCAAAGGCGCCCAGCATCGCTCCGCTGGCCAAGGGCTTGAGGAAGCGCTCTTTCTGGTCGTCGTTGCCGTAGTGGAGGATCGGCACGCAACCGACCGAGTTATGCACGCTCATGATGGTCGAGCACGCGCCGTCACCGGCGGCGATTTCTTCCAGCGCCATGGCGTAGGCTAGGTATCCGGTGTCGCAACCACCCCACTGCTCCGGCACCAACATGCCGAAGAAGCCCAGCGCGGCCATTTCACCGATGGCTTCCTTGGGGAAGCGGTGCTCGCGATCCCACTCGGCGGCGAACGGTTTCAGCCGTTCCTGGGCAAACTGCCGGGCCGCTTCGCTGATCTGCAGTTGTTCGTCATTGGGAATCATGCCAAATCCTTAAAAATAAGCCCTGTAGGAGCCGAGCTTGCTCGCGATGGCGATCTCAAGGCCCCCATCGCCGGCAAGCCGTGCTCCTACAAGAGGCATTCAACGGCCATGGCCGTGGCTTCGCCGCCGCCGATGCAGATTGCTGCAACGCCGCGTTTCAGGCCTTTCTGGCGCAGGGCAGAGAGCAAGGTTACGAGAATCCGCGCACCAGACGCACCGATCGGGTGGCCCAAGGCGCACGCGCCGCCGTGAACGTTGACCTTCTCGTGGGGGATTTCCAGTTTGGCCATGGTCACCAGACTGACCACAGCGAAAGCTTCGTTCACTTCGAACAGATCGACCTGGTCCAGCGACCAGCCGGTTTTCTTCATCAGCTTTTTGATCGCGCCCACCGGTGCCACCGGGAACAAGCCCGGGGTGTCAGCAAACGCTGCGTGCCCGTGAATCACTGCCAGCGGTTTCAGCCCTTGTTTCTCGGCTTCGGAACGGCGCATCAACACCAGTGCCGCCGCGCCATCGGAGATCGAGCTGGAGTTCGCCGCTGTCACCGTGCCGCCGTCGCGGAACGCCGGTTTCAACGAAGTAATCTTGTCCAGCTTGGCTTTCGGCGGCTGTTCGTCATTGCTGATCATCACCTGTTCTTTACCGACCATGACCGACACCGGGACGATCTCGGCATTGAAGCTGCCGTCCTTGATCGCCTGCTGCGCGCGGGTGGTCGAAGCGATGGCAAACGTGTCTTGAGCTTCGCGGGTGAAGCCGTTGGTTTCGGCGCAATCCTCGGCAAAGGTGCCCATCAGGCGCCCCTTGTCGTAGGCATCTTCCAGGCCGTCGAGGAACATGTGATCGAGCACACGACCGTGGCCCATGCGATAGCCGCTACGCGCGCGGTCCTGCAGATAAGGCGCGTTGGACATGCTTTCCATGCCCCCCGCCACCACCACGTCGGCGCTGCCGGCCACCAACATGTCGTGGGCCAGAATCGCCGCTTCCATGCCCGAACCGCACATCTTGTTCAGCGTGGTGCAACGGGTCGACTTATCCAGCCCGGCCCCTAGCGCTGCCTGACGTGCCGGTGCCTGGCCGAGGCCGGCGGACAGTACGCAGCCGAACAGCACTTCTTCGACCGACTCGGCTTTGATGCCGGCGCGTTCGACCGCCGCGCGGATCGCTGCTGCGCCGAGTTGCGGCGCAGTCAGACTTTTCAGTTCGCCCTGAAAACCGCCCATGGGGGTACGGACGGCGCTGACGATAACGATGGGATCGTTGGCAATTGTCATGACAAATCTCCTTACTTGGCGGCCATGCGCAAGGCACCGTCGAGACGGATCACCTCGCCATTGAGCATGCTGTTTTCAATGATATGCCGGACCAGCGCGGCGTACTCGCCCGGTTTGCCCAGGCGCGGCGGGAATGGCACGCCAGCGGCCAGCGAATCGCGGACTTCCTGCGTCATGCCGGCCATCATCGGCGTTTCGAAAATGCCCGGAGCGATGGTCATCACACGGATGCCAAAGCGCGCCAGTTCACGGGCGGCGGGCAAGGTCAGGCTGACAATGGCACCTTTGGAGGCGGCATAAGCAGCCTGGCCGATCTGGCCGTCGTAGGCGGCAGCCGAAGCGGTGTTGATGATCACGCCGCGCTCGCCGTCGGCATCCGGCTCGGTTTCAGCAATGGCAGCAGACGCCAGGCGCAGCATGTTGAAGCTGCCGATCAGGTTGACGTTGATCACCTGGCTGAAACTGGCCAAAGCATGTGGGCCGTTTTTGCCGAGGATTTTCTCGCCACGCACGATACCGGCGCAATTGACCAGCCCATTCAGGCCGCCAAAGGCTTTGACCGTCGCCTGCACCGCCGCTTCGGCAGCCGCTTCGTTGCTGATGTCCGCGACCACGCTTTGCGCGCCCAGACGCTGGGCCTGCGCCGCAACGGCCTCGGCATTCATGTCCACCAGCATCACTTTGGCGCCGGCTGCGACCAGCATTTCAGCCGTTGCAGCACCCAGACCGGAAGCACCGCCGGTGACGAGAAAAACCTTGTTTTCGATCTGCATCATTGTTTCCTTGGATTCAAGCTGAAACGTTCTTTGCCGCGGCCTCTTGAGCCTTGGCGATTTCCTGGTTGCGCAAGATAAAGCGCTGCAATTTGCCGCTTGGGGTTTTCGGCAATTCGCTGACAAATTCAATTTCACGGGGATAGGAATGCGCCGCCAGACGCTTGCGCACATGTTGGCGCAACTCTTCGGCCAGCTCCGGCGTGGCGCGGTATTGCTCGCAAATCACGACGAAGGCCTTGACCAGTTCGGTGCGCTCCGGATCGGGTTTGCCAACCACAGCCGCCTCGATCACGGCCGGATGTTCGATCAACGCACTTTCCACGTCGAATGGGCCGACGCGGTAGCCGGATGTGGTGATCACGTCATCACTGCGACCGACGAAGCTGATGCTGCCGTCCGGGTTCCACTCCACGGTGTCACCACTTAAATAATAGTCGCCGACGAACGCTTTGGTCGGTGCGCCTTCGTAGCCGTTGAACCAGCACATTGGCGACTGTGTGCGGTCGATGGCCAGAATGCCTGGCTGGCCGACGCCAAGTTCTTTGTATTGGTCGTCCAGCACCACGATGCGGTGGCCAGGTGAAGCAAAACCGGCGGCGCCGACATGGACCGGATGCTCCAGTGCGTGGTGGTTGCACAGGACCATGCCCAGTTCGGTCTGGCCGTAGTGGTCGTGGATGACCACACCAAGATTGTCGGCAAACCAGCGGATCACTTCCGGGTTAAGCGGCTCGCCGGCGCTGCTGACGATGCGCAGCTTGCCCTTGATCGATTTGGCGAACTCGTCGCCGCCAGCGATCAGCAGACGGTAAGCCGTCGGTGAACCGGTAAGGTTGGTGATCCCATATTTGTTGATCACCCGGCAGGTGCTTTCGAGGGTGAACGGACCATCGTAAAAGGTGATCGGATGCCCCATCGCCATCGGCCCGGTGACGCCGAAATAGATGCCGTAGGCCCAGCCCGGATCGGCAACGTTCCAGAACGCGTCTTCGGGGCGCAAATCCACGGCGTCGCGGGTGTAGCTCTGGAACGCGACGATGGCTTTGAGCGGCACCGACAACGCTTTCGACGGGCCGGTGGTGCCCGAGGTGAACATCAGCAGGAACGGGTCTTCGCCGGTCAGCAGCACCGGTTCGCAATCTGGGGAATAATTGGCCAGCTCGGCCCAGAAGCTGTAATCGCCACGGACGATACCTTGGCCTTTTGCACCGCCGACGGTGACGATGGTCGGGCAGTCGGCCACTTCAGCGAGTTTCGAGCGATTGACCGCGTCGGTCACCACGACTTTGGCAGCCGAGCTGCCGAGGCGGTGTTCGATGGCTTTCGGGCCAAAAGCGGTAAACAGCGGCTGATACACCGCACCGATGCGCCAGGTGGCAAACACGGTGATCAATAATTCGATGTTACGTGGCAGGAGACCGGCGACCTTGTCGCCCTTCTTCACCCCTTGGGCCAGCAGGAAATTGGCAAAGCGCGCGGCTTTGTCCTGCAAGTCGCTGAAGGTGTACGTGGCGCTGGCGCCGTCGCGACCTTCCCAGAACAGCGCGATGCGCCCTGGCAAAGCATGTCGGTCGCAACACTCGACACAGGCGTTGAGGGCTTGCAGGGAACCGCTGAGCGCGGCGTCGACGGTGTGCTGATAATTGAACTGTGATGAAGCAGACAGATAATCGCGCATTGCCAGAATCCCTTTGTATTTTTATTAGGCTGGGGGAACCGTAAAAAACCAGAGAAATACTCGCTCCGTGGGCAGTACAGGGCAATGGTCAAAGTTATCAAGTTGCTTGACTGGTTTGGCCAAGGTTTGAAGGATGTGTCGCCTGGACGGATGCCATCGCTGGCAAGCCAGGCTCCTACAGAGGATTTTGGTGTGGCTTAGGGAGTGTTCAAACCACAACCCCCTGTAGGAGCCTGGCTTGCCAGCGATGGCGTCGGCACAAGCACGACAACGGAGGATCAGTGAGCTTCGTTCAGAATCAAACTCCGGTAATGCCCCGGATTAGACCCCGACCACTTGCGAAACGCCTTGTAGAACGAACTGGCATCAGCAAACCCCAACCGCGTGGCGATCTCGGCAAAGCTGATATTCGGCTCCGCCAGCCAGACAATGGCCAGTTCCTTGCGCACGCTGTCCTTGAGCCCTTGATAGGTCTGCCCTTCCTCCGCCAGGCGCCGGCGTAAGGTCGAGGCCGACATGCACAGTTGCTGCGCCAGCGGCTCGGTTTCCGGCCACTGTGCGGCGGGGAGTTGCCGCAAATCGTGTTTGATCCGGCTTGCCAGGCTCTCTGGATCACGGTACTTGACCAGAATATTGGCCGGTGCATGGGCCAGAAAGCGCTTGAGTTCTTCAGCGCTGCGCTTGATCGGCAAATCCAGGCAGTCGGCCGAGAAAATCATCCGGGTGCGCGGCCGGTCAAAGCGCAGGTTCTCGGAGAACATCACCTGATAGTCATCGCAAAAATCCGGCTCTGCGCAGCGTAATTCTACGGCCAGAATCGGTATCCGCCGTCCAGCCAGCCAGCAGGCAACGCCATGAACGATCATCCAATAGGTGAAATAGGTGAAGGCGCGGCGCGGGTCCTGGTCGTCTTCCAGCAGCACGATTTCGGCCAGGCTTTGTTGGCGAACCAGCAGCGCGGGCATGTGTTCAAGCATTAACGACAGAAAGCTCAGGCCTGACGTCAGCCCGGCGCCAAGGCTCGGCTGGACCATCGAACAGCGGCACAGAAACTCCAGGCTGCCGGACTTGAGCTTGCGCGGGTCCATGCCAAAAAACTCGTCGTCGCCGCGCCGGGCCAGTAAGCGCCAGAGCCGCGCATACGCGGTGGCCGGGACGCGGGCATTGGCGTTTTGCAGCAGCGCTGGTTCGATACCGACCTTGTTCAACACCTCTTCGGTGGCC
Source organism: Pseudomonas sp. GL-B-19 (assembly GCF_019956415.1). GTDB lineage: Bacteria > Pseudomonadota > Gammaproteobacteria > Pseudomonadales > Pseudomonadaceae > Aquipseudomonas. The sequence goes on along the minus strand of NZ_JAHBDK010000020.1, from coordinate 259,514 downwards.
TGGCCGGGGGCACAACTCTGCAGCAGCGCTTCGCGCACCAGTTGAATGGAGATGGTGTCTTTTTCCGACATTGAGCGCGGTGAGCCTTGTTGTTTTTTGAGTGCGGGCATCTTACCGCACGCAGCTCCCTGTAGGAGATCCGCTGTGGGCCAAAACCCCTGTAGGAGCGGCGGTGCGACGATTCGACTTGCCCGCGATGGCATTATCACTGCCACAGATACTTCTCCTGCTTGTACATAACCCGCGCTACCATCCCCCGCAAACTATAAAAGCTCACGGAAGACTCACCCATGACCACCCCCGCCTTCGACCTGCGCCCCTTAATGGTTGCCAACATGGCCTGCTCCATGTCGATGATGGCGTTCGTCTCGCTGATCGGCCCGATTGCCCGGGTACTGGGCCTTGCCACCTGGCAGGCCGGTGCGGCGGTGACGGTGTCCGGGGTGATCTGGATGCTGCTCGCCCGCCCTTGGGGCCAGGCCAGTGACCGCTATGGTCGGCGACGTATTCTATTGATCGCCACAGCTGGCTTCACCCTCGCCTATTGGGCCTTGTGCCTGTTCATCGACGCGTCCTTGCGCTTACTGCCGTCGGCACTGCTGGGGTTTATCGGCTTGATGATCGGGCGCGGATTGATCGGCGTGTTCTACGCAGCGATCCCAGTGGGTGGCAACGCATTGATTGCTGACAACATCGAACCGCAACACCGTGCCAAAGCCATGGCGGCTTTGGGCGCCGCCAACGCCTGCGGCCTGGTGATCGGGCCGGCCATCGCCGCGTTGCTGTCGCGTTTCAGTTTGAGCCTGCCGTTCTATGCCATGGCCGTCCTGCCGTTGCTGGCCTTTCTGGTGTTGCGCTTCAAGCTCAAGGGCCAGGAACTGCACCTGCGGCAAGCACCGCGCAAGGTGCGCCTGAACGACCCACGCCTGCGCCGGCCTATGGCGGTCGCATTTGTGGCGATGCTGTGTGTGTCGATCGCGCAGATCACCGTCGGTTTCTTCGCCCTGGACCGACTCGGCATGAGCCCGGCCGACGCCGCGCAAACGGCGGGCATTGCGCTGACCATGGTCGGTTTTGCATTGATTTTTGCGCAATTGGTGGTGCGACGTCTCGAATGGCCGCCGCTGCGGTTGATCCGCGCCGGTGCGCTGGTGGCATCCGTGGGATTTGCCGGCAGCATCCTTGCGAATACCGCTTGGGGGTTGTGGCTGTGCTTTTTCGTTTCGGCGGGCGGGATGGGGCTGGTTTTTCCTTCATTCGCCGCACTGGCAGCGAATGCCGTGGACGCCTCGGAGCAAGGCGCGACCGCAGGCTCCATTGGCGCGGCGCAAGGGTTTGGCGTGGTCATCGGGCCCTTGGCGGCCACGTTGATCTATGACCTCGAACCACGCCTGCCCTACCTGGTGGCCGCCGCGCTGCTGCTATTGGTGGCCCTGTGGCCAAAGCCCCCGGCAGCGTTAAGCGTTACAGAATCCGATAGAGCAAACGCTCAATCCGCACCCGACTGACGCGCGTAAGGAACTTGGCCACGGCCGGCGGGTAGTCCAGCAGCGTTTCGAGGTCCTGGTAACGCTCGATGCGGCTGGTGTTCTGGAAAATTTCGACCAGTTCGGCCTTGCGTGGCTCAAGCAATTCGCCCTTCGGGTCATCGATCAGCAGCGCGTTTTCCAAATCAAGACGGAAGGCCCGCGGGTTGAGGTTGTTGCCGGTCAGCAAGGTATAGCGCTGGTCGATCCACATACCTTTGAGGTGATAGGTGTTGTCGCCATCACGCCACAAATGCAGGTTCAGTTTGCCGCTGTCGATGCTGTGCTGATGCTTTTTGGCAAAGCGTCGCAGGCTGATCTCGTACAGATACGGCAGCGCTGCGATCACCTTGAACGGCTCGCTCGGCGGGATGTAGAAATCGTTGGCGGTTTTGTCGCCGACCACAATGTCGACCTTCACGCCCCGACCCAGCGCCCGGTTGATTTCCCGGGTCACTGCCAACGGCAGGTTGAAGTACGGCGTGCAGATGGTCAGTTGGTGCTGGGCACTGGCGATCAACTCGCAAATCACCCGGTTCAATGGATTGTTCTTGCCAACTCCAAGCAACGGGCTAACCGACAAACCGCCCTTCAGCGTGGTGCCCGCCGTGGTGTCGTACGTCGCGTGCTTGAGTCGGCTACGCAAGTCGCCGATGTCGTGGCGCAGGCTACGGGTGGTCGGCAGGTTCGGCAAATCGAGACGGTGCACGGCTTTGGACGCAATGAAACCGTGCTGGATCAGATGCTGCATAGAATTGGCCAGCGCCTGGTTCTGCAGTACGTGATATCGGTCGAATCGGTATTTATCGAATTTGTGCAGGTAAACGTTGTTCAGGCTCGCACCGCTGTAAATCACGCAATCATCGATCACGAAGCCCTTCAAATGCAGCACGCCGAACAGTTCGCGCGTTTGCACCGGTACGCCATACACCGGCACTTCACTTGCACGGGTGCGGGTCGCTTCCTGATACCACGCCGAGTTGCCGGGTTGCTTGCCGGCACCAATCAGACCGCGCTGGGCGCGCAGCCAGTCCACCACCACGACTACGTCCAGTTCCGGACGCGCGAGTTTGGCGGCGTGCAAGGCATCGAGAATTTCCTGGCCGGCCTCATCCTGTTGCAGATACAGCGCGACGATATAGATGCGGTGCGTGGCCTGGGCGATTTTCTCCAGCAGGCAACGACGAAACTCGGCAGCGCCGGAAAGGATGGTGACGGCATCGGCGGTCAGCGGAAAACTGCGCAGTTTGGGCAGCAGAGAGCGTTTGAAAAGCGACGGCATAGGGCTCGCAGTGGGTCGAATCCAGAGAATTCATGAGCTTACACCATGGATCGGTTCGGGTCTTCCGGTGTTGTTGAGGGCCCCTTCGCGAGCAGGCTCGCTCCCACATTTGAAATGCGATCCCCTGTGGGAGCGAGCCTGCTCGCGATGGCGGCATTCCAGGCGATAAAATTTTAGATTGACCAAGGAGAACGATCGTTCTACTGTTCGTCACATGAACAAATTAACCAGCAACGACACACGCGACATCATTCTGGATGTCACCGAAAAGTTGATCTACAAAAGTGGCATCGCGGCCACCGGCATGGACCTTCTGGTGAAAACCGCTGGCGTCTCCAGAAAAAGTATTTACCGCTACTTCGCCAACAAGGAAGAACTGACTGTCGCGGCCCTGCAACGCCGCGATGTGCGCTGGATGCACTGGTACAAGAACGCCGTCGATCAGGCTGAAACACCCGCCGACCGGCTGCTCAACCTGTTTACCGTGCTCAAGGGCTGGTTCACCTCGGAAGGCTTCCGCGGTTGCGCCTTCATCAACACCAGCGGCGAAACCGGCGACCCGCAAGACCCGGTTCGCCTGGTCGCCAAAGAACACAAACAAAAGCTGCTCGACTACGTGCGCGAGCTCTGCACCGAACATGGCGCTACCGACCCGGACACGCTGGCCAAACAGCTGCTGATCCTGATCGACGGTGCCATTACCGTGGCGCTTGTCATGGGTGATCACAGTGCTGCCGATAATGCGCAATGCATGGCGCGAAAGTTATTGGACTTGTAACACTTCATATAAGCCCGACAACGTGTTTGAACTTTAATTTTACTGGGAGACTATACATGTCTAACGCTGAAGTTCGTCCTCCATTACCGCCCTTCACCCGTGAATCGGCCATCGAAAAAGTTCGCTTGGCCGAAGACGGCTGGAACTCTCGCGACCCGGAACGCGTGTCGCTGGCTTACACCCTGGACACCAAATGGCGTAACCGCGCCGAGTTCGCAAACAACCGTGAAGAAGCCAAAGGTTTCCTGACCCGCAAATGGGCCAAGGAACTGGATTATCGCTTGATCAAGGAACTCTGGGCCTTCACCGGCAACCGAATCGCTGTGCGTTATGCCTATGAATGGCACGACGACTCGGGCAACTGGTTCCGCTCCTACGGCAACGAAAACTGGGAGTTCGACGAGAACGGACTAATGGCCAATCGGTTTGCCAGCATCAACGACCTGCCGATCAAGGAAAGCGAGCGCAAATACCACTGGCCGCTGGGGCGCCGGCCGGATGATCACCCAGGGCTGTCTGACCTCGGTCTATAGGATCCTGTAGGAGCCGGGCTTGCCCGCGATGGCGGTACCACATTCAACACTTCAGTTGCTTGTGACATCGCCATCGCGGGCAAGCCCGGCTCCTACAGGGATTCGGGTGAGGCATAGATCCAATGTGGGATCCAGACGGGTCGCCGCAGAAGTCGGATCTAGGTAAGATACCGGCCCTTCCCCGCAGCCCTTTCCTGCACCCCGCCGAATAAGCCGATTCCATGCCTTTCGAACTCAGCGTTGACCTCACCACTTTGGCCATTCTGGCCGTTGTTGCCTTTATTGCCGGTTTCATCGACGCGATTGCCGGGGGTGGCGGTCTGCTGACCACCCCGGCACTGCTGACCGCCGGCCTGCCGCCGCATCTGGTGCTGGGCACCAACAAGTTGAGTTCGACCTTCGGCTCGGCCACCGCCAGTTTTACCTTCTACCGTCGCAAGCTGTTCCATCCCCGGCAGTGGGTGCACGCCATCGTCGGCACACTGATCGGCGCATTAACCGGCGCCGTGGTCGCGCATTACTTGCCGGCCGAGTGGCTGAACAAAATGCTCCCGGTGATCGTCTTCGCCTGCGGCGTGTATCTGTTGTTCGGCGGCACACCCAAGGCACCGCTGGACAGCGATGCACCGATCAAGAAAAAGTGGCAATCGACCCAAGGTTTCAGCCTCGGTTTCTACGACGGCGTGGCCGGTCCCGGCACGGGTGCGTTCTGGACCGTCAGCAGCCTGCTGATGTACCCCATCGATCTGGTGAAGGCCAGCGGCGTGGCGCGCAGCATGAACTTCGTCAGCAACATTGCGGCGCTGTCGGTGTTTGTGTTTTCCGGGCAGGTGGACTGGATCATCGGCCTGAGCATGGGCCTGTCGGTGATGGTCGGTGCGTTCTTCGGGGCTCGCACCGCCATCAGTGGCGGCGCGAAGTTCATTCGACCGGTGTTCATCACCGTGGTGCTGGGCTTGACCGTACGCTTAGCCTGGCAGCACTGGTTCAGCGTGGCCTAAGCGCCGCGCCACATAGACATCAATCAGGTAACGGGCAATCGAGCGCGATGCCGGCAACGGCGGCAGCGCGTGAACGTTGAACCACTGGGCGTCTTCGATTTCGTCTTCCTGACAGACAATCTCGCCACCGGCGTACTCGGCATGGAAACCCAGCATCATCGAATGCGGGAACGGCCAGCACTGGCTGCCCAGATACTGGATGTTCTTGACCTCGATCTGCACTTCCTCGCGAACCTCGCGAATCAGGCAGTCCTCTGCCGACTCACCCGGTTCGGCAAACCCGGCCAGCGTGCTGTAGACCCCACTGACGAAACGCGGCGAACGGGCCAGCAACACTTCATCGCCACGGGTCACCAGCACGATCATGCTCGGCGAAATGCGCGGGTAATAGCGCAAATCACACGGTTCGCAGTACATCGCCCGCTCACGCGGAACTTGCGTTGCCGCCTGACCGCAGTTGCCACAAAAGCGATGCTCACGGTACCAGGTGCCAATCTGCGCGGCGTAACCAAGCACCTTGTACACCGTGTGATCGCCTTCAAGCATGAACGCCCGCAGACCTTTCCAGTTGCAACCCGCAACGTCGCTGGAACTGCGCAGTTCCAGCAGATAGACCGCCTCTCCGTCCAGATGGCCAATGCCATGCTCGGCGAGAATCGACAGGTCCTGACGCTTGAGCCATTCGCGCGGAAACAGTGCGCCATTGTCATCGAACAGGAAGCCTTCCGGGCTGCGGGCCACGGCCCAGCCGCCGGGTTGATCAGTGTCCAGTACTGCGGTGGTCCAGCGTGAAGTCATTTTTAATCAATCCAGAAATTCGGGTTTCTGTTTGCTCATATGGGCAGCCATGGCCACGCGCAAGTCAGTGGATTGCAGCATGGCGGCGTTCCAGGTGGCGACGTATTCGAGGCCGTCATCGATGCGATGGTCGCGCATGTAACTGATCATCTCTTTGGTACCGGTGACCGCAATCGGTGACTTGCTGGCGATTTGCCAGGCAATGCTCATGACGCCATCCAGCAGGCTGGCGCTGTCGCTGTAGACGCGATTGACCAGGCCGATGTTGCGCGCTTCGTCGGCGCCAAAGGTGCGACCAGTGTAAGCCAGTTCACGCAGCATGCCGTCACCGATGATGCGCGGCAAGCGTTGCAACGTACCGACGTCGGCCGCCATGCCGATGTCGATTTCCTTGATGGAGAATTGCGCGTCTTCGGCGGCGTAACGCATGTCACACGCGGCGATCAGATCAATCGCCCCACCCAGGCAATAGCCCTGAATCGCGGCCAGTACCGGTTTTCGGCAATTATCGACAGCGTTGAAGGAGGCTTGCAGGGCGAGGATCTTGCGGCGCAGCAGGCGCGCGTTGCGACCGACATCCTTGCCCAGTTCATTGGCTACGCCGGCCAGCATCATCAGGTCGATGCCGGAGGAGAAATGCTTGCCGGCGCCGCTGAGGACTACCACGCGAACTTCGTCGGTGTCGTCGACCCACTGGAAAATCTCGATGATCTCGCTCCAGAACGCGGCGTTCATCGAGTTGATCTTTTCCGGGCGGTTGATCTGCACATGGGCGATGTTGTCGGCGAGTTCGACGGTGAACGCAGTGTACTGAGACATGCAGTGATCCTTTTACCGGGCAAAAAATGAGGCCCGGACTATAACAAGGCATGGGTGGGGGGAGTAAGGCAGTGGTTCGGCCAAAAACGGGACTCGGCAGAGTTTTGTGGTGCCTGGGTCGGCCCTTTCGCGAGCAGGCTCGCTCCTACAGGGGATTTGTGTGGGAGCGAGCCTGCTCGCGAAGGCCACACCGCCGATTTAACCGCCCTTCACCCCACAAACGCCAACGAAGGCACCGGGATAATAATGCTGTCGAACATAGCGCCAGGGTTTGCGTTTTCCTTGCAAAAATCGCCAGATAGAAATGAATAATTGTTCTCACTGCGGTGTTCTTATTACATGACCCAAAACGATCGTGGTTTTAACCGAAACCCGTAACCCTTGGAGCCTTGCCCATGAACGCGCGCTTTGTTGTTTTCACCGCCCCGCTGCTGCTTGCCGGTTGTCTGACGGCTGCGCTGACCAGTTCGCTGGCCGTGGCCCATGGCGACGATGACGCGCCCGCCAAACCCAACTGCCCTAAAGGTCAGGTCTTCGACTCCAGATCGCAAAAATGCCTCAAACAAACCAGCAGTCTGGTGCCGGACGACGACCGCACCAATTACGCCTATCGTCTGGCCAAGGACGGTCGTTACGAAGAAGCCTTGGCCCTGCTCGATACGCTAAAAGAACCAAATACTGCCAAAGCCTTGAACTATCGCGGTTACGCCACGCGTAAACTGGGGCGCACCGACGAAGGCATCGGTTACTACCTGCAATCGGTCAAACTCGACCCGCGGTATGCGAAAGTACGCGAATACCTCGGCGAAGCGTATGTGATCAAAGGACGGCTGGACCTGGCTCAAGAACAGTTGCAGCACATCAAATCGATCTGCGGCAGCACCTGCGAGGAATACCAGGACCTGGCCGAAGCCATTAACGATTCATCGAAAACCTGACACCTAGTACAGACGGAGGTCGCCATCGCCAGCGATCAAACAATCAGGGCCGAACTGGGCCAGCATTTAGCGCGTTTGTGGCGCTATGGCTTGTTGTTGTCCCGGCAACGACATGTGGCCGAAGACCTGGTGCAGTCGACCTGCGTGCGGGCGCTTGAACGTGCCGGGCAGTTTGACCCCGAGACGCGCATGGACCGCTGGCTGCTGAGCATTCTGCATTCGATCTGGCTCAACGAAGTACGCTCCCGACGGGTACGCCAGGGTCAGGGATTGGTGGATGCCGAAAGCCAGTTGTCGTTTGACGGCGAGCACGCGGCGCAAACCCATGTGCGCGCGGCTCAAGTGATCCGGCGAGTGGACGCGTTGCCCGAAACCCAACGCGAAACGGTGTACCTGGCGTACGTCGAAGGTTTGTCGTACCGCGAAGTCGCCGAGGTGCTGCAAGTGCCTATTGGCACGGTCATGAGCCGGCTGGCCGCTGCACGGGTAAAACTGGCCGAATATCCACCGCTGCATGCCGTACCGAACCCTTTCACGGGAGAACGTCGATGAACGATCGCGCCACACCCTCAGACGAGCAACTCGTGGCCTATCTCGACGACCAACTCGATGTCGAACAACGCACTCGCATCGACACGGCCCTCGCCGAAGACTCGACGCTCAACCTGCGCCTGCAATGGCTGGCCCGCAGCAGCCTGCCGTTCAAGGAGGCTTATGCCGAAATGGGCCAACAGGCGCCCCGGGACCGATTGCAGCTCATGCTCGACAGATTACCGTCCCCTGAGCGCCCGTCGATGAATCGCCGCTGGTTTCTCGCGGCCGCGGCCAGTCTGGTGGTCGGCAGCGTGGTGGCGGACCGTTTGTTCCTCAGTTGGCAATCGAGCCAACAAAAGCCCAATTGGCGCGGGCTGGTGGCGGATTACATGTCGCTCTACGTGCCCGAAACCCTGGAGCACTTACCCAGCGATGAATCCACGCAAAGGGCGCAACTGCAAGTCATCGACACGCGCCTGGGCCTGAACCTGTCGCCGGCAAAACTGCTACTGCCACGGTCCGAATTCCGGCGCGCTCAAATCCTTGAATACGAGGGTGTGCCCATTGCGCAGATAACCTACCTCGACCCGGTGCATGGCCCGATTGCGCTGTGTGCGACCCGCTCCAACAGCGGCAGTCGACACTTCGCCCGCGAACGCCGGCATGGCATGAACGTCGTGTACTGGGCAGACATGGAACACGCCTGGATGCTGATCGGACACAACCCGGCGTCGGAGCTGGAGGACATGGCGAAATTGTTGCGAACCCGGTTTAGCACGTAGCCTGTAGCAGCTGCCGAGCCCGCGAGGCTGCGTTCGAGGACGTAGTCCTCGCGAATCGGGGTTGTGTGGTTTTTCTGAAATAACCGGTTGCCTGATTTTACGAGGACTGTGTCCTCGAACGCAGCCTCGCGGGCTCGGCAGCTGCTACAAAGAAGGCGTCAGGTTTGAGTGGGCAACCACAAACGGAACCGTGCGCCGCCCAGAGGCGACGGTTCGACTGTCAGTGTGCCACCTTGCGCTTCCAGCGCCCGACGGCTGATCGCCAGTCCCAGGCCAAAACCACCCGTCGCTCGATCCCGACTGCGATCCAGCCGATAAAACGGTTCGAAGATCCGCTCCCGCTCATCATCCGGAATGCCGATCCCATCGTCATCCACCCATATCTCACAGCCCTTCGCGCACACTTGCACACTAATCTGAATGCGTTTTTCGCAATAGCGCATGGCATTGCGCAGCAGGTTTTGAATCGCGCGGGCGGTCAGGCGCGGGTCAAGCGTGAAGCGTTCGAGTTGGCCGTGAAGCCGCACGTCCATCACGACGTGCGGCGACTCCAGTTCTTCATCAACGCTCCCCAGGATGCTGTCGATAAACTCATCCAGCGACACTTCAATCTGTTCCGGCAACTGTGCCGGGTTTTGCAGGCGGCTGTAGGACAGCAACTCCAGGACCAACTCATCGAGTTCGCGGATGTGCGCGACCAACGCTTGCAAGCGCTCGCGGCTGGCCGTGGGCAAATCGTCGGACAGTGCCAGGGCCAGGCCGAAGTCCAGACGGGTCAGCGGCGTGCGCAGTTCGTGGGACACCGCATTGAGCAAGTCGCGCTGCTGGTTCAGCAGGTTTTCGATGTCGCCGGCCATGGTGTCGAAGACGTTGGCCAGGCTGCCGATGTTGGAGTGTCGGGAAATCTGCGTGCGCTCGCTCAAGAGGCCTTTGCCGAAACGTTCGGCGGTGCGCTTGAGGCGTTCCAGATCGCGCCAGTGTGGGCGCAGCCACAGCAGCAGGCACGCGAGCATGGTCGCACCGATCAGCACGTTGATGCTCCAGTACAACAGGCTGACGTCCATTGGGTCCGGCGGCACAACCATTTGTACGACCAATTGCTCGTTCAGCGGCGCCACGGCCAGGGTGCGCCAGCCCCAGTCGCCGATGCGCACCACGTTCTCGCCTCGCTGCAGGCTTTCGCGCTCGAACAGGGTGAAATCGGGATCGTCATTGCGCGTCAACACGATGTGTAGCGGGGCGAAATCCTTGTCCATCTCGACCGCCATTGCCGGCCATTGCGCTTCGGGCACGGCGTGGAATTGTTTGACGATGAGGGTTTGCAAGCCGCGCGAATAGTCGAGGTTGTAGGTGACGAAGCGCTCATGGAAAACCTTGATCACCAGGTCTGGCACCAGATAAATCGCCGCGCTGAACGAAACGATGGTCACCAGGTACAGGCGAAACAGAATCCTGAACATCGTCTCAGCATTCCCACTCTGAACGGCTGAACAGGTAACCCTTGCCCCACACGGTCTTGATCTTGCGCGCCTCGCCCGCGTTGTCGTCGAATTTGCGCCGCAACTTGGAAATCGCCACATCCACCGAGCGGTCGGTGCCGTTGAACTCGATGCCGCGCAGGCGTTGCAGGATCTGGTCGCGGCTCAGCACTTCGCCGGCATGACGAGCCAGCACCACTAAAAGGTTGTACTCGCCGCTGGACAGCTCGACCAGTTGCTCGCGCCAGGTCACGGTGCGCTCGGACAGGTCGATGCACAGGTTGCCCATGAGGATACGGTCGTTGACGGCCTGCAGCTCGCCAAGGCTGCTGCGGCGCAACAGCGTGCGTACGCGGGCCAGCAAAACACGGGGCTCGCAGGGCTTGGTGACGTAATCATCGGCGCCCATTTCCAGGCCCAGGACTTGATCGTGGCTGTCGTCGCGGGCGGTGAGCATCAGGATCGGCAGCGTGGCCGAATCTGCGCGCAGCAAGCGGCAGACTTGCAGACCGTCGAGGCCCGGCAGCATCAGGTCGAGGATCACCAGGTCCGGGGGATTGACCCGCGCGCGCTCACGCACGTGGTCGCCACGGCTGATCACGCTGACTGAATAGCCGTTGCGTTCCAGGTAGCTGGCGATCAGTTCGGAGAGCGCGGTGTCGTCTTCGACCAAGAGGATGTTGGGCATGGGTGTTTCCAGAAAGTGCAGTGGCGACTGATAGTCCGCTTTCGCCGGCAAGCCGGTCTCGCTCCCACAAGGGATTTGGTGTGAACACAGATTCTGTGAACAGCCCCAATCACCTGTGGGAGCGAGACCGGCTTGCCGGCGAAAGCGGCCTGACCGTCGCAAAAAGTTTCAAGCTGCGAAGGATATACGCCCTCACCCCCGCCTGAGCAAAACCCTTACACAATTTCACACAGCACCAACAAAGCTTCACCGCTACCCTCGTCGGCTCCCCGTAGGATGCGGGGGGTCAATATTGGGGTATTTCCATGTCAAAGAATCTGCTTGCCGCGTTCGGCCTGCTTGCACTGGTGCTGACGCTGAGCGCCTGTGACAAGTCCTCCAACGCCGAAGAACAGGCACCGCTGGCCACCGTGCGTATCGAAACCATCGAAGCCCGGCCTCTGTCGATCACCAGCGAACTCAGCGGGCGGATTGCTGCGCCACGGATGGCCGAAGTCCGCGCCCGTGTCGCCGGCGTCGTGCTGCAACGCACCTTCAATGAAGGCAGCGATGTGAAAAAAGGCGACGTGCTGTTCCGTATCGATCCGGCCCCGTTCAAGGCTGACCTGGACAGCGCCGAAGCCGCGTTGCGCAAAGCCGAGGCCAATGCGTTCCAGGCCCGTCTGCAAGAGCAGCGTTATGCCCAGTTGATCGAAGGCAACGCCATCAGCGGCCAGGATTACGACAACGCCCGTGCCAACGTGCGGCAAACCGCAGCGGATGTCGCCGCCAACAAAGCGGCCGTGGAGCGGGCGAAACTCAACCTCGGTTACGCCACGGTCACCGCGCCGATTTCCGGGCGCGTCGGCCGTGCACTGGTGACCGAAGGCGCGCTGGTCGGGCAGAACGAAACCACGCCACTGGCGCTGATTCAGCAGCTCAACCCCATTCATGCCGACCTGACCCAGTCGACCCGCGAACTCAACGACCTGCGCCGGGCCTTCCGCTCCGGCCAGTTGCAGCAAGTCGGTCAGGGTCAAGCCAAAGCCACGTTGATCCAGGACGACGGCAGCCTCTACCCGCTACCGGGCAAGCTGCTGTTCACCGACATTACCGTGGACCCCGGCACTGGCCAGATCATCCTGCGCAGCGAGTTCCCCAACCCGGACCTCGACTTGCTACCCGGCAGTTTCGTCCGTGTACGCCTCGAGCAAGCGGTGAACCAGCAAGGCATCAGCGTGCCGCAACGGGCGATCCAGCGTGACAGCGCCGGTATTGCGCAAGTGTTGCTGCTCGACGCCGAGGAGCGCGTTGGCTTGCAACCGGTTGAACTGGGCGCGGTGCAGGACGATCGCTGGATCGTCACCGGCGGTCTCAAGCCTGGCGACCGCATTGTCATCGAAGGCCTGCAACACGCACGCCCCGGTGAGCAGGTCCAGATCGACAGTACCCCTCTTCCACTTGCCCAGGTTTCTGGTCAGTAAGCAGGACGCTTTTTTATGCCGCAGTTCTTTATTGATCGCCCGGTATTTGCCTGGGTGGTTGCCTTGTTCATCCTGCTGGCCGGCGCACTGGCCATTCCGCAGTTACCGGTGGCGCAGTACCCCGACGTCGCGCCGCCGCAAATCGAAATTTACGCCGTGTACCCTGGCGCTTCGGCGCAGACCGTGGACGAGAGCGTGGTCAGCCTGATCGAGGAAGAACTCAACGGTGCCGATCATTTGCTGTACTTCGAGTCGCAAAGCAGCCTTGGCAGCGCCACCATCAAGGCCACGTTCCAACCGGGCACTGACCCGGAAATGGCTCAGGTCGATGTGCAAAACCGCCTCAAGGTGGTGGAGTCGCGGCTGCCGCAAGCGGTCATTCAGCAAGGCCTGCAAGTAGAAAAAGTCTCCGCCGGCTTCCTGCTATTGGTCACCCTCACCTCCAGCGACGGCAAGCTCGACGACGTGGCGCTCAGCGATTACCTGGCGCGCAACGTGATGAACGAGATCAAGCGCCTGGACGGCGTCGGCAAGGCGCAGTTGTATGGTGCCGAACGGGCCATGCGCATCTGGATCGACCCGCAGAAGCTGATCGGTTTCAACCTGACCCCGGCCGACGTCAACGCGGCCATTGTCGCGCAAAACGCCCAGGTGTCCGCTGGCAGCATCGGCGACCTGCCGACCCGCACCACACAGGAAATCACCGCGACCATTTTGGTGAAGGGCCAGTTGTCGACGCCGCAAGAATTTGCTGACATCGTCCTCAAGGCCAGCCCCGATGGCTCTACCGTGCGCATCGGCGATGTCGCACGGGTCGAGATCGGCAGCCAGGAATACAATTTCTCTACCCGCCTGAACGGCAAACCGTCGACCGCTGTCAGCGTGCAACTGGCGCCGGGGGCCAATGCCCTGAGCACCGCCACGCTGGTGCGCGCGAAGATGGACGAACTGTCGCTCTACTTCCCGGCCGGCGTGGAATACAAGATCCCTTACGACACCTCGCCCTTCGTCAAGGTCTCGATCACCAAAGTGGTTTACACCCTTGGCGAGGCGATGCTGTTGGTGTTTGCGGTGATGTTTCTGTTCCTGCAAAACATCCGATATACGCTGATCCCGACGCTGGTGGTGCCGGTGGCGCTGATGGGTACGTTCGCGACCATGTTGGCGCTGGGGTTCTCGATCAACGTGCTGACCATGTTCGGTATGGTACTGGCCATCGGTATTCTGGTGGACGACGCCATTGTGGTGGTGGAGAACGTCGAGCGCATCATGGCCACCGAAGGCCTGTCGCCCAAGGAGGCGACGCGCAAGGCCATGAAGCAGATCACCGGAGCGATCATCGGCATCACGCTGGTACTGGTGGCGGTGTTTATTCCGATGGCGTTCATGCAAGGTTCGGTCGGGGTGATTTACCGGCAGTTCTCGTTGTCCATGGCCACCTCGATCCTGTTCTCCGCGTTTCTTGCGCTGACGTTGACCCCGGCGTTGTGCGCGACACTGCTGAAGCCGATTGCCAAGGGTGAGCATCACGAGAAAAGCGGTTTTTTCGGCTGGTTCAATCGGGGTTTTGACCGTTTGACCGAACGCTATCAAGGCTGGGTCGCCTTCGCACTGAAACGCAGCGGGCGTTACCTGCTGATCTATGGCGTGCTGCTGATCGGTCTGGCTGTGTGTTTCAGTCGCCTACCCTCCTCGTTCCTGCCGGTCGAGGACCAGGGTTACACCATCACCGACATTCAACTGCCACCGGGCGCGAGCAAGAACCGGACAGTACAGGTGGTTGAGCAGATTGAAGCGCACAACGCCACGGAACCGGGCATTGGCGACAGCACCATCATTCTTGGCTTCAGTTTTTCCGGCAGCGGGCAGAACGCTGCGCTGGCTTTTGCCACACTCAAGGACTGGTCTGAACGCGACAGTGACGATTCAGCGAGTTCGATTGCCGACCGGGCCAACGCCGCGCTGAGTCAGATCAAGGACGCCGTGGTTTTCTCCGTTCTGCCACCGCCGGTTGACGGCCTCGGCACTTCCAGCGGGTTCGAGTTCCGCTTGCAGGACCGTGGCGGCCTCGGCCATGCCACGCTGATGCAGGCACGCAGTGAACTGCTCGCCGCTGCCGAGAAAAGCCCGATCCTGATGAACGTGCGTGAAAGTGCTTTGGCCGAAGCGCCGCAAGTGCAACTGGAAGTCGACCGCAAGCAAGCCAATGCGCTGGGCGTGTCCTTTGCCGACATCGGTAATGCGCTGTCCACCGCCGTCGGTTCGGCTTACATCAACGACTTTCCCAATCAGGGGCGCATGCAGCGGGTGGTGGTGCAGGCCGAAGGCGATCAACGCAGCCAGGTGGCCGATCTGTTGAAGATGCACGTGCGCAACAACGCCGGAAAAATGGTGCCCTTGTCGGCTTTCGTCCAGGCCAAATGGACCCAGGGCCCGGCGCAACTGACCCGCTACAACGGTTACCCCGCCATCGCCATTTCCGGCGAACCGTCACCGGGCCACAGTACCGGCGAAGCCATGGCGGAAATCGAGCGACTGGTTGCACTGGGCCCGGCGGGATTGGGTCAGGAATGGACCGGGTTGTCTTTGCAGGAACGCTTGTCCGGCAGTCAGGCGCCGATTCTGCTCGGGCTGTCGTTGCTGATCGTGTTCCTGTGCCTGGCGGCGCTGTATGAGAGCTGGTCGATTCCGACCTCGGTGCTGCTGGTGGTGCCGCTGGGTGTGCTCGGCGCGGTATTGGCCGTGACCCTTCGCGGGATGCCCAACGACGTGTTCTTCAAGGTCGGGCTGATCACCATCATCGGCCTGTCGGCGAAGAACGCGATCCTGATCATTGAATTCGCCAAGAGCCTGTATGACGAAGGTCATGATCTGATCGATGCAACACTGCAAGCCGCGCGCTTGCGACTGCGGCCGATTGTGATGACGTCGCTGGCGTTTATCCTCGGCGTGGTGCCATTGGCAATTGCCACCGGGGCCAGCTCGGCGAGTCAGCAAGCGATTGGTACGGGGGTGATTGGCGGGATGATCACGGCGACGCTGGCGGTGGTGTTTGTGCCGGTGTTTTTTGTGGTGGTGATGAAGTTGGTGCGCAAGCGCCATAAAACCACCTGACCAACAACATTTCCCCTGTCGGAGCGGCGGTGCGGCGATCCGACTTGCCCGCGAAGAGGCCATAACATTCAACATCACTGTTGGCTGTTATACCGCCATCGCGAGCAGGCTCGCTCCCACAGTGTTTTGCATCGGCTTCAGGGTTGTGGTCACAACCGACTGCACTGGGCTAAGGTATTTGCAAAGCCCTGACGCATCGAGCCTCCATGCCCTTCCTCGCCCGCACCCACCCTCGCCTGTCTGCCGCCACCATCCTGGGGGTGGCGACAAGCATTCTGGTGCCTGCCGATACAGTCGTTGGTAAAATTCTCGTCGGCTGGAATGTCGGGGTCTGGACTTATTTGATCCTGATGCTGTGGCTCGCAGTCCGCGCCAAGGCGCCAGATGTGAAGCGCATCGCCGAGATCGAAGACGAAAACGCCGGGCTGGTCCTGTTGGTGGTGTGCATCGCAGCGCTTGCCAGCCTGGCCACCATCACCTACGAACTGGCTGGCAGCACAGACCTGGACACCACTCGCAAGTGGCTGCATTACGGATTTACCGCACTAAGCGTCATCGGTTCGTGGCTGCTGATCGGGGTGATTTTCAGCGTGCACTACGCCCGTTTGTTTTACACGTGGGACGGCAAAGACTTGGCGTTACGCTTTGCGGAGGGGCTGGACAACCCTGATTACTGGGACTTCCTGTACTTCTCGTTCACCATCGGCGTCGCGGTGCAGACCTCGGATGTCAGCGTGGCAACGCGGGAGATGCGCAAAATTGTGCTGGCGCAGTCGCTGATCGGCTTTGTGTTCAATACGGCGATTCTCGGGTTTTCGATCAACATCGCTGCGGGGCTTTTCTGATGATTGATTTCGAAGCGCGATAGCAGACCATTCCTTTATACCTGTCATCTTTGACAGTTTCGCAGCGATTGCGCCTGGCATAGTTTTGGGCAGGCAGGAAACCTTTTCCTGCCGGATCCATTAGCCAAGGAGCAACATCATGCTTTCTACTAAACCTGATGAGTCGAAACATTCAACAACCGGTACGTTTACTGCCAGTACCGATGTCGATGGCCATTTCGTTGGCGATCCCCTGGAAATGCAGTTTTACAAAGACCAGGACAAAGGCCTTTGGTATTTGGGGGCAACTCAACGGCCTGCCTCCCAGCCACACGCGTTCAAAGGCATTGACCTGTATGTACCAGGCGACATTCCCGG
Source organism: Pseudomonas sp. GL-B-19 (assembly GCF_019956415.1). Classification (GTDB taxonomy): domain Bacteria; phylum Pseudomonadota; class Gammaproteobacteria; order Pseudomonadales; family Pseudomonadaceae; genus Aquipseudomonas. Next base: position 242,578 of record NZ_JAHBDK010000020.1, on the reverse strand, counting down.
GGACGGCCAAACCAGCACCTATCAGATGAAAGCATCTGATCTGGCTACAGCAAGGTATTGGCGTTACGTAGACGGCGGCCATAGCCCGTATACGTCGGTTGAAGGAACGCTCACGGTGGCTTATTTCGCTATCGAGCAAAGAATGAAAGGCTCTTTCCGTTGCACTGCGAGTTTCGGAAGTGAAACCATCACTATCACCGATGCGAACTTTGACTTGACTGGCATCACGAATGCTAAACATATCCTCCCGCGGACTAAACAAGGTCAACTCACCGCGACCTTGACAGGTGGTATCAGCCAGAAATTCGTGTCTGATTCCATAAATGTCAAACACGTCAATCAAGAACTGGCACTCACTGCGGATCAGTCCGTTTGGGAACCGCTCCCACCCAGGCAGCACCGTATCACCCTCTTCATCAAGGACGGCGTAAAAGCAGGGCGGTACAGTTTCGCCGAGGACAAAGCACTTATCCGCGCCGCTTACGTCACACCCAATCAGTCTTCCGAGGTTTTTACAGCGATCAGTGGGGAGCTGTACCTCGCATCCGACCCTACCGACAAGCATCTTGAAGGCCGTCTTTCGTTCGACACCGAAGGCGTAGGCGATCCCGATAAAAAGGTTTCCGTAAAAGAAGGCACGTTTCGTTGGCTTGTTTAACTATCCATCGGTGCCATCCCTTGATAGACCCGCTGCTGGCATGGTGTCGAAATCTCAATCGGTCCATGGGGTTACTCCTGGCATGTTCTGTGTGGCTAAGTGTATGGTTCGGCTAATAAAAGGGTTATGCCGCTACTTAAACTGCAATACAAAACACACTGGCACGCCGCTGTAAACTGTCATGTTTGACAGTTTACAGCGGCGTCCAATAAGCGCTTTTATACGCTATCCCGGAATCTGCCTTTAATAGCGGGATATCTATTGTCATGACTGTGGAGAACGCATAAATGAAGATGAATACACCAACAACCAGGCAGGCAGTAATGGCCGGGACCTGTGTCGGAACGATTAACACTAGTGACGTGTATGAAGCAGGTCTGGTTGAGCTATACGAGCGCACCTACCCACCTCTTCATAATGACGCTTACGTCATGTTTGCCCGGCAGCGCACCACGACACCGCCTCACACGACAAAGGAAATCACGCTGTCCTTTTCCAAGGAACAGCCCAACGGCACCTACGACGCGGCATCAAATTCACACATTGTCCGCATCACTTTTGCTGACTATAGCGTCCCGGACAAACCGGTTATTTACACCCAAAACGGGGGAACGGCCGAATTGAAATACGATGTCACCACCGGTGTTTTTTCCGGAACACTAACGAGCGTTGTTGTTGAAAACCACGACGATGACGTGGACAAAACACTAACATTAGACATGACGTTTTCAGCTAACAAGAATACTGCAATGTCCAGTCGTTCTCGCACACGATCCATCGCTGCGTAGACTTTTCAAACAACCAGGATAAAAAAAAGGAAGCCGAAGCTTCCTTTTTTATTTCATCAGCAAACTGGATTATTTAAAACTCATATTGAACGCCAACGCTTCCCCCGTAAGGCTGCTCGAAATTTTTACCGTTGCTGTAGTCGAAGTCAACATGCATATGTAATTTTTTGGTCACAGCCACAGCAACCCCTGTACCTAGCTCGGCACGAGAACCGGACAAATCATTATTAAACACGTTGTTGTTAACCTGAACCTCATTGTTTTTGGAAAACTCGTGAGCCCATGCTGCCCGCAGGTAGGGCTGAATCATAGCGCCATTCTTCAACTCGATATTTCGCCCAGCGGTCACGCCGACCTTACCGATAAAGGAACGGGTACGATCACCTTCGGCCTGTAAATCGTTATCCAGGGAATAGTTCTTGCCTTCAATGACCACCGCAGACCATTGGGTGAAGGGTTCAAGGAAGTTTCCGTTGGCGAAGGTTATATGTTTCCCGACCTCCACCGAACCACCCAGCCCCGTATTGTCATAGTCGCCTTTGGCTCGGGTGCCATCGCTCAAACTGACTTTCGCTTCATTGCGAAAACGATTGACCTTCAGGACACCGTCGAAATAGAGACCGGTTACTGGATCAATCCAGGTCAAATAGGTACCCAGATAGTAGCTCTGCACATCTCCCGAGGTGCCGGCGTCCAGGTTCAGGTCGGATTTGCTTTGCCCCGCCATCACGCCTATCAGCCAATGACCGTCCCCGATGGGTAACGGTGCGTCTGCGCCCAATGTGAAACCTTGCTGGGTTTGCTGATAACCGACACCCGAGCCATCGGCGATATTGTACTTGTTGCCATACGTACGACCCCAAGCGCCCGCGCTACCACTTCTGTATCGCAGTTCCCCCATGCGGGAGCGTAAAGATGTCAGCTCGCCTAACCAAACCGTTGAGGCGGTATTGAAGAGTGCGAGCACCGAGCGCGCGCCCGGGCTGACCGTCCGGGTAGTCGGATCGAGGATCCAGTCATTACCACTTTTCGCCAGCCCATAGGAAAAGGCCCCCAGGTCGACTGCACCATTGAACAAAGAGAATCGGGCATCACCACCGGCGGTTTCGACCACACGAATAGGCTGGCCAGCTGCCGGGTCCACACCGCTGCTGGAAATCAGCAACTCATGGTTCCCACTGGCATTTCCCGACACAACCAGCCGATCGGTCTGCCCGGTGGCGAAATCTGTGCCCATCACAAACCGGCCATCGCCCGAGAGGTTGGTGACATTCAATTGATAGAACGCGTTATCCGCACCGAAAACAACAGAACCGCCATTATTGAGAATCAGATTTTCAACCTGGCTGTTATCCACCAACACCCATTTGGATCTGTCGTTAATGGTTGCACTGGCCACGTTTTCCAATCGACCTGTTAACACCGAATCATTTTGCAGCGTCAGCCGAGTCGTACTGTTCTGGTCAGACACGATATTGCCGGACAAGGTGCTGCCATTGACCACCATGGTTGTGTCGGCACCGCCTCTTACATCCAGCAAGGTGTCGTTTCCTGCAATTAACCGTGAGTTGTTAAGCGTGATGGCAGCTGTGGACGTAGAGGCATTGGCGAAATCCACCAGAATTGCCGGACCGCTTGTTCCCTGGACAGTCGTGTTTGTAAGGTTGAGTACAGCGGGTTGGACCTCATTTGGGTCAAGTCCGATGAGTACACCGTTTTGCCCACCGACAATGGTGCTGTTGGTCGCGTTTGCGTGCCCACTCTGCAACTGCAACCCATAACTGGTCGCGCCGGTCCCCTGAATGGTGGAATCGGTGACATCAAGTGTACTGAAAGCACTGACCAACGCGCCGCCCAATACGCCGCTGATGGTGCTGTTACCGGTCACGACAGCGGTTGAGCCCGTCTGAGTGGCAGAGTTTCTAACGACCTGCAACCCGAGTCGGTTACCGTTAACCGTGCTGTTATCGATTACAGCATTACTATTGCTCAACAGCACCGCGGCAAGACCGCCAACACCCGTTACGGTTGCGCCTTTCAAGTTGACGCTCGAGCCATTATTGGCAGAAATCTGTTGCGTGACACCGCCGGGATTTACGTTAAGTGTTGAATTATTAGAGGTGATGCCTAATGTTTTGGCATTGACCGTCAGCGTGGCATTTTGGCTCAGGGACCAGGTTTCCGGTGTGCCGCCATTGACTGTTTCGTTTCCTCCAACGACAGGCGCCGCCGTTGAAAACGAAGTAAACAGTGCCAATAACGAAGGGCACAGTAATACTCGCCGCGACGGTTGCTTGAGAATGGATGAAGATTTGCCTCGCATAATTTACACCTACCTTGATATAGCACTTGGCTGGCGCACTCGAACACGAGCAAGCCTGCTTTTTGAGGGTCGCTAGGCTATCTGGACGCTGCACAAAGTTCTGTAGGATTAATCCTTTTTTTTACGCGGGTAAAATCGCTCCACATGTAGGCTAAGTACAGATTAGTATTACGGTATAATAATGCGGCAGGCGTTATAGCCTGCCGCATTGTTGTAACACCAAGATTTCAGGGTAAAGGGTCCACCTCTTCGCAATACTGCAACTCACTGTTTGTTAAAAATACGCGATGGGTCGCAGGTAGAGATTCTGGTGTATCAGCACCTCCGTCGCGGGTAATGGAATAGGTAAGCACTCCATCCACACCATGCAATGGTCTGAAGTGGGTCAAATAAGTACCTATTTCAATAACTACGCCTTCATCAGGAAACTCGCCATCTATGTCATGCGTAGCGGTAGTTTCAATGGGTGTCGGGGGGGTATCGGAGGTTTCTCCTTTCCACGTCAACGTAATGGTTTCTTTATCCACAGTGAATTTGTTTTTAGAAATACGTACTTGCAGGTTTCGCCTGGAGTTACCGTCCCCTCCAGATCCAAAGTTCAAGGTAGAACAGCCAATAAGCTTTGCCGGCCCTGCCAACTTTAATACTTCAGGCTTGGCCATTTCGATTGGGAATTCTTCAACAATGATATCTTTTGTACGAGAGCGGGTTGGGTTATTACCGGTTACTGTAAACAACACATAGCGTAAAACCTTGGTTCCGCTTTGCTGAGCAAGCACAGTCTGCCATGGAAGGTCGACGCTCAGCGTTGTGCCTTCCTGGTCCGTCGTTAACGGAATGGTCGCGCCAACCTTGATATCATCATAAAAAACATCTATCAGCCACCCTTCCTCTGTAGGGGGGGTTGCGAAGAGTTTAATCGAGACCTTGATGCCGTTATCACCATAATCCTCTTCCAATATTTCATCATCATTGCCTTTTGTGGTTTTAAGCGTCGGAGGATCAAGGCCAATCAGAATCGGATCAGGACCAATATATGAAATATCAACTTTTATATTTTTAAAATTCGTGGCAATTTCGCCTTTGCCAGTGCGAAACATTTTATAGCTAACTTTCGTTGTCTCCTCCCCATCGGTGTTGCCATAATCACTTTTTATATCATCGTACGGAATAGTAAAGGTCAGCTCCGTGCTAGTCCCGACCTCTTGCTCTGGACTAATTTGTTGTTCGCCCCAATAGATAACAATAGAGTCTTTAGGCGCACTAGGCTTGGGCACCTGAACTACGACTGTTGTCATTTGGCTGTCGGCGAGATCAATTAAATCATCGCCACCAACACCATTCGCCAGGGGAATAACTGGCGGAAGTACCGTCGATGGATCAATTCCCGGCAAAAACACAACATTCCGCGTGCTGGCATTTGATCTTTTGCCTTTGTTACCAGCAAGATCGGTCACTACATAGACAAGCGAATTACTACCCTCATCCCCGTTCCGGAATACATCAGTGGGGATCTTCACTTCAAGGGATACGGGCAATACTCCCTCAAACACTGGCTCATCACGCTCCGTATCAGGCGCTACCCCCCAGAAAAATTTCACCCTGTCTGTTGCATGGTAATTACCGTAAGTAGCCGCTTTGACGGGGACTCCATCTTGATACTTGGCGAGAGAATCCTCATCGATCGGGACAGTCGGCCCCAGATCTGCAGGCCACGTAGGCGCGGCTGGCGTTAGGTTTGTGCCTGAAACTTTTATTTTATATGGAGCAGTTTTATCCACCGCGAAAGTGGTGATAAGCGAATCCCCATTATTCGTGCCGCCAGCCCAATAAACATACTGCAACTCATATTCGGTTGGGGGTTCTTCCTTAGTTTCTTCTATTAGAAAACCTACCGGAATTAAAAGTGGTAATGGCCATTGCCGACCAGAAATATCGTCATCAAGCGCTATAAACTCCTGAAGCTCAACCCAATCAGGAGCATCCTTCACACGGATAAACAGCTGTATGAGGTCTCCTGCAGCTTCAGCCGTTGGCTTTGGAATGGTGTACTCCAACGGCGCTACCAAATGTTCTATTGGTATCCGTAAATCAGGCAACAGCGTTTGTTGTGTAATGGTAGACGCTGGTGGGGGATCCGCAAGCAAACCTTCAACTCTGGAATTTTGTTGTCGCAGGAATGCTGCTCGTGTCCGATTGCCAAGTTCAACCTTTGCGTTCATTTATATAATCTCCTTCTATCAGCATCGATAGCGCAACGAACCAGGCAATGAGCCGTCGACTCCGTGCGCAACTATTCACTCTACTTCGACATTCACTTATGCTTGCGTGAACCAGGTCCACATAGACCATTACCCGCTATAACCCTGTCTACTCTCACCAGCCCTGGAATCGACTGCCCTAGCTTTTTGCTGCCGCGATACATGATGTAATTGACTACGGCGGAAGCGTTATTCTCCATAGGCTTTATATGCACATCATAGGGCTCAACCAGCACCACAAACCCTTCCTTGACATCTTGATCACTTATAGCAACGCGCTTGATTTTTTTATAAGCCCGCCGAAACTGGATACTGCTACCATTCAGGCTCGCATAAGCACGCCATACAATTTCACACCGATCTCCCACTTCAAACCCCTTGAGCGGTGGAATTTTTACTTTAATTCCATCCCACATTGGCGGATCAGTCTGGCAATTGATATATCCCCAACCGTTCGCGTCGGGAAAACCGACCTCAGGAAGGTCCTTAATGATTGGCGAATGATCGACGGTCAGTGTTCGATGAAAAGACTTGGCCGGATTATCAGCGGTATTAAGTTGTTCATACCACAAATTACCGGGGCCGTTAATTTTCAAATACTCCGGCCCGATATGGATAATGAACTCTGGCTTTATATCTGGCGGATAATAAGTATTTTCAATCTTTACTTGGGGCTGGCCAGGTTGTTCAAAAAAAACACGCAGGATGTCCCGTTCTCCGTCCTCTTTGGCGGGGTTATCCCAAAGCGGAACAACTACATCAATCCCCAGGGCCAGTAACTCAAAAGGGATGTGTCCCGCCGGATCAACGTCAGGATCGGCGACGCCAATTACTTTCGGCGGATCGTAAGTAAGCGGTTGGCGGGAAGGCATCTAACAAATCCTCATCGGGCCGTAGCGCATTGTTCGTCGGGTAGGTGTCATGGGTTAAGTAAATTAAGCGCCGCGTGAGCAAGGCTGGCTACTGTCATATCTGACAGGTGAAGCCACCGTTCGTCGGAACACGCCCTCATCTCCCTACATTTGCGACTTGACGCATCCGTGGGAATGTTGTTTTCTGAAACCGGTTTCACAACCACCACCAATAATAAGGTTCAACCACCGTGACAGACTTCTCCGCCGCCCAGCGCAGCCGCGTCACCATGCTCGACGTCGCCGAACACGCCGGCGTCTCCAAGGCCAGCGTTTCGCGCTTCATCGGCGACGACCGCGCCCTGCTCTCCGATGCCACTGCCCTTCGCATCGAGCAGTCAATTGCCGAACTCGGCTATCGCCCGAACCAGATGGCCCGCGGTCTGAAACGCGGGCGTACCCGCCTGATCGGCATGCTGGTGGCCGATATCCGTAACCCTTATTCGATTGCCGTAATGCACGGGGTGGAAACCGCTTGCCGTCAACACGGCTACAGCCTGGTGGTGTGCAACACCGACCGCGATGACGAGCAGGAACGTCAGCACCTGGCGTTGCTGCGCTCATACAACATCGAAGGTTTGATCGTGAACACCCTGGGTCATCACCGCGACGAGCTGCGCGTGCTGCACCGCGAAATGCCGATGGTGCTGGTGGATCGCAAGGTCGAACAGTTGGAGAGCGACCTGGTCGGGCTGGACAACCCGGCGGCGGTGGATATGGCGCTGGCCCATTTGCAGGAACGCGGTTATCGCGATGTGCTGATGGTGACCGAACCGCTTGACGGCACCAGCGCGCGGATCGAGCGGGTGAGCAGTTTCAAGGCGCAGATCGCGCAGCGCCCGGCATTCAAAGGTGCGGTGATCGAGACGGGCAGTGAGCTGACCACGCAGTTGAAAACATTCTTGAACACTCCCGGCCCGGGCCCGAAAGCCTTGTTCTGTGCCAATGGCATTGCCGCGCTGGCCAGCACTCATTCGCTGCGTGAATTGCAATGCAATCTGTTTGCGGACGTGGGGCTGATCGCATTGGATGATCTGGATTGGTATCCGTTGGTGGGCAGCGGGATTACCGCGCTTGCTCAGCCGACGGAAGACATTGGTGCGAGCGCGTTTGAGTGTTTGCTCAAGCGGTTGCGCGGGGATGTCGGGGCGGTGCGGACCCTGGATTTTTCGGCGCGGTTGATTGTGCGGGGGTCGACCCTTGGGAATCTTCAGTGAATTTTACGGCCTCTTCGCGGGCAAGTCGAATCGTCGCACCGCCGCTCCTACAGTTGAATGCATAACAATGTAGGAGCGGGCTTGCCCGCGAAGAGGCCCTGAAGAACACCACATCATTCAGCTAGCCATTTTTTTGAACAAAAATGAAACCGGTTTCAGAGGTATAAAACAATGAATAAACCACCCGTTTCCATCAGCCTGTCCAGCTACGGCGCGGACCTCGTGCGCCAACGCGGCCAAGGCAGTTTTATCGACATATTGGCCGCTGCCGGTGCCACGCAAATTGAATGGCGCGAAGAGTTGCTGACGGATGAAAACCCGCTGCAACTGGCTGACGACAGCCGATCCCAAGATCTGGAATGCATCTACTCCGCCCCGATGGAACTGTGGCTGGCCGGTCAGTCCAAACCCAATCCCGAACTGTTCACCACGCTTGAGCGTGCCCAAACGTTCGGCGCCAAATGGCTGAAAGTGTCCCTGGGTTACTTCACCGACAACAATGATCTGCAGGCATTGAGCCGCGTCCTTGCTCAGAGCCCGGTGCAGTTGCTGGTGGAAAACGACCAGACCTTGCACGGCGGCCGAATCGAACCGTTTCAACGCTTCTTCGGCGAGGTCGAGCAACAACGGTTGCCAATCAAAATGACCTTCGACATCGGCAACTGGCAATGGCAAGACCAGTCCGCCGCCAGCGCCGCACGGCTGCTCGGTCGGCATGTCGGTTACGTGCACTGCAAAGCGGTGACACGCCGTGCCGACGGCAAGCTGGTCGCGATCGCGCCGACGCCCAGCGACGTGCAACTGTGGGAACAACTGTTGCGCCACATGACCCAAGGCGTTATGCGGGCGGCGGAATACCCGCTGCAAGGCGATGACCTGGTGCAATTGACCCGCGAGCACGTCGCCACCCTCGCCCACCTTGGTCAACACCGGTTGGAGAGTGCGCATGTCTGAGTTCGATATCCTGTCGTTCGGCGAGACCATGGCGATGTTTGTCGCCGAGCAAAGCGGTGATCTGGCCGACGTCGGCCAGTTCCACAAACGTATTGCCGGGGCGGACAGCAACGTAGCGATTGGCCTTTCACGACTTGGATTCAACGTGGCGTGGTTGAGCCGGGTGGGCGCCGATTCGTTGGGGCGGTTTGTCGTAGACACGCTGCGCAAAGAAGGTCTGGATTGCAGCCATATCGCCATCGACCCGGCGCACCCGACCGGGTTTCAGCTCAAGTCCCGCACTGACGATGGCAGCGATCCGGCGGTTGAATATTTCCGTCGCGGTTCGGCGGCCAGTCATTTGTCGGTGCAGTCGATTACCCCGCAACTTCTCAATGCCCGGCACTTGCACGCCACCGGCATTCCGCCAGCGTTGTCTGCGTCTGCTCGGGAGATGTCTGTCGAACTGATGACGCGCATGCGCCATGCCGGGCGCAGTGTGTCGTTCGACCCGAACCTGCGCCCAAGTCTATGGGCCAGCGAGCGGTTGATGATCACCGAGGTAAACCGCCTCGCCGCCCTCGCCCATTGGGTGCTGCCGGGGTTGAGTGAAGGTCGCTTGCTGACCGGTTTTGAAGACCCGGCGGATATTGCGGCGTTTTACCTTGATCTCGGTGCTGAAGCGGTGGCGATCAAGCTGGGCCCGCAGGGCGCGTATTACCGCACACCTGTAGATCAGGGATTTGTCGCCGGTGTGCCGGTGGCAACCGTGGTCGATACGGTCGGCGCTGGTGATGGTTTTGCCGTCGGCATGATCAGCGCGCTGCTGGAAAACCAAACCGTTGCCGATGCGGTGCGGCGGGCCAACTGGATTGGTAGCCGTGCGGTGCGGAGTCGGGGGGATATGGAGGGTTTGCCGACCCGGTTCGAAATGTCCGCTGAATTTGAGGGCGTCAATCGCCAGCAAGCTCTGCTCCTACAGGACCTGTAGGAGCTTGCAGTCACTAAAGATTTAAACCGTTACCTGCTGCGACAAAAACAACAAGCTCAGGAGCACCATCATGAAAACAGCTTCACTCCCCACCCGCCGCTGGTGGTACATCATGCCCATCGTGTTCATCACCTATAGCCTGGCGTATCTAGATCGCGCCAACTACGGGTTCGCCGCTGCCTCGGGCATGGCCGCCGACCTGATGATCACGCCCGGCCTGTCGTCGATGCTCGGCGCGCTGTTCTTTCTCGGTTACTTTTTCTTTCAGGTGCCGGGCGCGATTTATGCGCAGAAGCACAGCGTCAAGAAGCTGATTTTCGTCAGCCTGATTCTCTGGGGCGGCCTCGCGACGCTGACCGGGATCGTCTCCAACGCCTACTGGCTAATCGTCATCCGCTTCATGCTCGGCGTGGTCGAAGCCGCGGTCATGCCGGCGATGCTGATCTATCTGTGTCACTGGTTTACCCGTGCCGAACGCTCGCGCGCCAACACCTTCCTGATCCTCGGCAACCCGGTGACCATGCTCTGGATGTCGGTGGTGTCGGGTTATCTGGTGCAGCATTTCAGCTGGCGCTGGATGTTCATCATCGAAGGGTTGCCGGCGGTACTCTGGGCGTTTATCTGGTGGCGGCTGGCCGATGACCGTCCGGCACAAGCCACGTGGCTCAGCGATCAAGAGAAGCAGGACCTGGAAAGCGCCCTCGCCGCCGAACAGGTCGGCATCAAAGCGGTGAAGAACTACGCCGAAGCCTTTCGCTCGCCGAAAGTGATCATCCTCGCCTTGCAGTTTTTCTGCTGGAGCATTGGGGTTTACGGTTTCGTGTTGTGGCTGCCGTCGATCCTCAAGGCCGGCGCGCAGATGGACATGATCGAGGCGGGTTGGCTGTCGGCGTTGCCGTATCTGGCCGCCGTGATTGGCATGCTGCTGGTGTCCTGGGGCTCGGACAAATTGCAGAAGCGCAAACGCTTCGTCTGGCCGCCGCTGCTGATCGCCTCCATCGCGTTCTACGGCTCTTACGCGTTGGGCGCCGAACATTTCTGGTGGTCCTACACCCTGCTGGTGATTGCCGGCGCCTGCATGTATGCGCCTTACGGGCCGTTTTTCGCGATCATCCCGGAGATTCTTCCGGCCAATGTCGCCGGGGGCGCCATGGCGCTAATCAACAGCATGGGCGCGCTGGGTTCGTTTGGCGGCTCATATCTGGTGGGCTACTTGAACAGCAGCACCGGATCGCCGGGCGCTTCGTATTTGCTGATGAGCGGCGCGTTGATGCTCTCGGTAGTGCTGACGATTTTCCTCAAGCCCGGTGCCAGTGACCGGGTTGTGGAAAAGGCAGCTGCGCAACGTCCAGCGACTGCTCACCCTTGAATTGAAATTGAGAACATGACGATGAAAAAGCAGGTTGTGCTGTACAAGAAACTCTCGCCGCTGCTCATGGCTCGCCTGCATGAGCACACCGAGGTGACGCTGATCGACAACCTCAACCCGGAGGGCCTCGCGCAATTGCGTGAGGCCCTGCCCCGCGCCCACGGCTTGCTCGGGGCGAGTCTGAAACTGGACGCGGAGTTGTTGGACCTTGCGCCGAATCTCGAAGCCATCGCCAGCGTCTCCGTCGGCGTCGACAACTACGACATCGATTACCTCACCGAGCGCCGCATCCTGCTCAGCAACACCCCCGACGTGCTGACTGAAACGACCGCGGACACCGGTTTCGCACTGATTCTGGCGACCGCCCGGCGTGTGGTGGAACTGGCGAACATGGTTCGCAGCGGCCAGTGGAAACGCAACATCGGCCCGGCGCATTTCGGCACCGATGTGCATGGCAAGACGCTGGGCATCATCGGCATGGGACGCATCGGCGAAGCCTTGGCGCAGCGCGGGCATTTCGGGTTTGGCATGCCGGTGATCTATCACAGCCATTCGGCGAAACCGGCGGTGGAACAGCGTTTCAATGCGCAGTACAGAAGCCTGCCGGAGTTGTTGCAGCAGGCGGATTTCATTTGCCTGACCTTACCGCTGACGGCTGAAACCGAAGGGTTGATCGGCGCTGAAGAGTTCGCCTTGATGCGCCCGGAGAGCATTTTCATCAACATTTCCCGGGGCAAGGTGGTGGACGAAGCGGCGCTGATCGAAGCATTGCGCGCGGGGCAGATTCGGGGTGCGGGGCTGGATGTGTTTGAGCGTGAGCCGCTGGACCCGGATTCACCGCTGTTGACGTTGAACAACGTGGTGGCGACGCCGCACATGGGGTCGGCGACGCATGAGACGCGAGAGGCGATGGCCACGTGCGCGGTGGATAATTTGCTGATGGCGTTGGCTGGAAAGCGGCCGAAGAATTTGGTGAATGCATCGGCGTGGCAAGGCTGAGTTAATCAGCGTTTGTTAATCCGCCTTCGCTAGCAGGCTCGCTCCCACACTGGACCTGTGGCGTTCACAAAATCCAATGTGGGAGCGAGCCTGCTCGCGAAAGGGCCATCAAACTCAGCGCAAATTTTCAGGCCCGGCGCGCATCGAGAAGATCCGCCGCACATAACGCGATTCTTCGACACGCATCCGCCAGTTGCACCTGATCCACCACCAACCCTATCCGGATATGCCCCGCCGCGCTCGGCCCGAACGCCTCCCCCGCCAGCACTGATACGCCATAGCCCTCCAGCAACCGCTCGGCAAACCCCTGGGCACCCAGCCCGGTCTGGCGTACATCAACCATCACAAACATCCCGCCATCTGGCCGGACAGGCCTGATGCCGGGACAACCGCTCAACCGCGCGCACACCAGATCCCGGCGCTGGCGATATTCCTCGCGCATCAACGCCACTTCCGGCAGGTTTTGATCCAGCGCCAATTGCGCCGCGTTCTGAATGAAGTCCGGAATCCCGAACAGCATGCACAACGACAGATTTACCAGATGCTCGGCCATGGCTTTCGGGCCAATCACCCAGCCGACCCGCCAACCGCTCATGGCGTGGGACTTGGACAAGCTGTTGATGGTCGCCGTGCGCTCGGCCATGCCCGGCAGACTCGCCGGGCTGGTGTGCTCGCCCTCGAACAACAGGTCGCTGTAGACCTCATCGCTGATCAGCCACAGGTCATGGCGCAGGCACAATTCGGCGAGCGCTTGCCAAGTGTGTAGCGGCAAACTGGCGCCGGACGGATTGTTCGGACTGTTGAGCAGGATGACCCGGGTTCTCGGGGTAATCAGTGCCGCGACATCCGCCGGATCGACACGAAAGCCGTTCTCCGGACGCACCGCGACCGGCACCACTTTGGCGGCGCAGGCGCCGAACACGCCCTCATAGGTCACGTACATCGGCTCGGCGACGATCACTTCATCGCCCGGATCGAGCAGGCATTGCGCGACCGAGTACACCGCGCATTGCGCCCCCGGAAACACAATGACATGGTCAGCGTCCACGCCCTGACCACTGCGCTGGCGATGGCGCCGCGCAATGCTGCTGCGCAACCCTCGACTGCCGCGCACCTCCGGGTAATGGGTGTCGCCGGCCTGCAAGCTGTCGATGGCGGCCTGGACAATGGGTTGTGGCGTGTCGAAGTCTGGATCACCAATCGACAGCAGCAAGACATCGACACCCTGCTCGCGCATTTCCAGCGCTCGGTCATGAATCTGCCAGGCTGCCGCTCCGTCTCCGGCAATTCGTTTGGTCAAGGCTGAATAGCGCATGTGATTCTCCTGTCGTGCGCGGACTCCCAGCCATCACCCTATCTCAAATCACGAAACGCGCCACCCTGGCATTCAAATCCACTGCCAGACGCGACAGTTCATGGGCGGCGGTTTAAATCCTGCGACTGCTGCGCAGTCGGACGCAGCCTCGCAGGCTCGGCAGCTGCTACGAGTTTTGCGTCAGGCTTTGGCGATTCGCCAGACCCGTGCGATGTCACTGGCGCGATCACGCAACAATCGTGGCGCTTCAGCGCACGCCTGTTCCAGCGTCATCGGCCCGCTCGCCAAGGCAAACGCGGCATCGATGCCGTGTTCGTACAACGCCTGATAACCCTCGCCCAAGGTGCCGGCGATCACGATCACCGGCACGCCGTGCTGCCAGGCAATGCGCGCCACGCCGAACGGCGTCTTGCCACGCAAGGTCTGGGCATCGAATCGCCCTTCGCCAGTGATCACCAGGTCAGCACCCTGCACCGCTTCCGCCAAACCGACCAGTTCGGCAACCACTTCCACGCCAGCCTGAAATTGCGCGCCGAGAAATGCCTTCGCGGCAAAACCCAGACCGCCCGCCGCGCCGCTGCCCGGTTCATCCTTTACGTCGTGACCCAACGCATGGGCGCACAGATCGGCAAAGTGCCCAAGCGCGTTATCCAGTTGCTGCACTTGCTCGGGCAATGCGCCTTTTTGTGGACCGAAAATGGCTGAAGCGCCGTGAGGCCCGCAAAGTGGATTGTTAACGTCGGCAGCGATGTCGAAGCGCACCTCGGCCAGACGTGGGTCGAAGTCACTGAGATCGATGCGATCCAGTTGCGCCAACGCCAAACCGCCCGGCGCCACGGTTTGCCCCTGCGCATCCAGCAATTTGATGCCCAGTGCCTGCATCGCCCCGGCGCCGCCATCGTTGGTAGCGCTGCCGCCAATCGCCAGAATCACCCGTTGCGCCCCGGCGTCGAGGGCCGCGCGAATCAGTTCGCCGGTACCGAAGGTGCTGCTGACGCATGCATCGCGCTTGCCCGGCGGCACCAATTGCAAGCCACTGGCCTCGGCCATTTCGATGATCGCGGTGTGGTTGTGCGGCAGCCAACCCCATGCGGCATTGACCGTAGCACCGAGCGGACCGCGCACATTGGTGCGGCGCAATTCGCCCTCACACGCCGCCAGAATCGACTCGACCGTGCCTTCGCCGCCGTCGGCCATCGGGCACTTGAGCAGTTGCGCATCAGGCCAGACGTCTGCAAAACCTAGCGCAATAGCGTCGGCTACGCCTTGGGCGCTGAGGCTGTCCTTGAACGAATCGGGGGCGATGACGATTTTCATGCGAATTCTCCAGTTCCAATGCGTTCCATGCTGCCATTAGCCCCGGACAATAACGCCAGTCCGCTGCACAAGGGGGCATGGCGTTTATTGTTCATTTTCACAAAATCCTACCGACCTACACACTTGTTGTAGCAGCTGCCGAGCCCGCGAGGTTGCGTTCGGCGGCGAAGCCGTCGTAACCCCGGCAAGCACAATTTCCCTGACACACCGCAGTGCATTATTTTACGACTGCTGCGCAGCCGAACGCAGCCTCGCGGGCTCGGCAGCTGCTACGGGACGGGTGTTCGGTCAGTCTGATTGCGGCAGGAGTTGGACGCCAAGATAGAGCGCAAGCATCCCATCCAGCTTGAGTGGATCAACCCCACTCAGCTCGGCAATCCGCTCCATCCGATACCGCAAGCTGTTGCGATGAATCCCCAGCGCATCGGCACACGCCTGGCTCTGCCCATCGTGATCACACCAACTGCGCAAGGTCGCCAACAGTTGGCCGTTGCCGTCCTTGGCGATGACTTTGCGCAGCGGTTTAAGCAATTCGTCCAGCGCATCGTCGTTGCGATGCCGCCAGAGCATCACCGGTAATCGGTAACGGGTGAGCGTCAGCAAGCGCGAACGCGGCAACACATCGCGCCCATATGCCAGCAAGTCGCCGACACGGCGGTAGCAGCGCCGCAGCCCCGACAATCCCTCGGCCTGCCCGCCCACGGCAATGCGCAAAATGTTCCAGCCGAGGCCGTCGAGTTTTTCCAGCAGCCGTTCATTTTCGATAGTTTGCGAGGCCGGCCGGCACCACAGCAAGGACGACTTAGCGGAACTCACGCACCAACTGTCCGGGTAACGCGAGGTCAGCCAGGTACTCAGCGCTTCAACGGTTTGCGCCGGGCCGTGTTCCATGCCCAACTCAAACAGATACGGCACTCGCGTCATCTGCGGCTTGAGCCCCAACTGCTGCGCTTCGTCGAGCAATCGTGGCGAATCCCCCGCCTCGCTCAGCAGCAACGCCAGCAGATCATCGCAACGCTGGCGCCGCCATTGCTGCTCGGCCTGTTGATTGCGCTGGCCGACCAGCATCTCCGCGGTCATTCGCACCAACTCTGCATAGGTGCGCAACTGCTCGGGTTCGCCGGTAATGCCAAGCACACCAATCAAGCGCCCATCGAGCAGCAGCGGCAGGTTAATTCCCGGCTGTACGCCTTTGAGATGAATCGCCGTCTGCGCGTCGATCTCCACCACCCGACCGTTGGCCAGCACCAGTTGCGCGCCTTCATGGCGGGTGTTGATGCGCTCTGGCTCGCCGCTGCCGAGAATCAACCCCTGACTGTCCATGACGTTGACGTTGTAGGGCAGGATGGCCATCGCCCGGTCGACAATGTCCTGGGCCAGGTCGTGATCGAGTTCGAACATTACGGGGGTCCTTGAAAACGAGGTGGGACGGGTTGTTCACCCGCACAGGCCTGGGTCTAAAACCCTGTGCTCAGGCACAAAGACAACAAGCAGGAGCGTGGCTGAGACTCTCTGGGCGATCAACGTTACCCTTGCATCGCAAAAAATCATAATAAAGAGAGAGCCGCCATGTCACAGAGCGCCGCCGCTACCCAGGCCATCGTTGACGAGAAAAACGCCGTCTACAAGCGCATTACCCTGCGTTTGATCCCCTTCATCTTCATCTGCTACCTGTTCAACTACCTCGACCGGGTGAACGTTGGATTTGCCAAGCTGCAGATGCTCGACGCACTGAAATTCAGCGAAACCGTGTACGGCCTCGGTGCCGGGATCTTCTTTATCGGCTACGTGCTGTGCGGCGTGCCGAGCAACCTGGCCCTGACCAAGTTCGGCCCGCGACGCTGGATCGCGTTGATGATGATCGTCTGGGGTTCGCTCTCGACCTGCCTGTTGTTCGTCACCACCCCGACCGAGTTCTACACCTTGCGCCTGTTCACCGGTGCGGCGGAAGCCGGGTTCTTCCCGGGCGTGGTGCTGTATCTCTCGCAGTGGTTCCCGACCTTCCGCCGTGGCCGCATCATGGCGCTGTTCATGTCGGCGATTCCGGTGTCCGGCCTGCTCGGCAGCCCGTTTTCCGGCTGGATCCTCAATCACTTTGGCGCAGGCCAGGCGGGTCTGGCGGGTTGGCAATGGATGTTTTTGTTGCAAGGCATTCCGACCGTCATCCTTGGTGCCCTCGCCTATTTCCTGCTGAGCGATAGCTATGCCAACGCCAAATGGCTGACCCCGTTTGAGCGCTCGGTGCTGGAAGAGGATCACGCTGAAGACCTGGCCAACAAGCCGAAAACCACCACCGACTCGCTGTTGGCGGTGTTCAAGAACCCGGCGATCTGGGCGTTCGGCCTGATCTACTTCTGCATCCAGAGTGGCGTGTACGCGATCAACTTCTGGCTGCCGTCGATCATCAAGAACCTGGGCTTCAGTGATAACCTGGTGATCGGTTGGTTGAGTGCGATCCCGTACTTGCTGGCGGCGGTGTTCATGTTGATGGTCGGCCGCTCGGCAGACCTGCGCAAAGAACGCCGCTGGCATTTGGTGGTGCCGATGCTGATGGGCGCGGTGGGTCTGCTGATCGCGGTGAACTTTGCGACGACGCCGGCCATTGCGATTCTCGGCCTGACCATCGCCACCATGGGCGCCCTTACCGGTTTGCCAATGTTCTGGCCGGTGCCGACGGCGCTGCTGAGCGCGGGTGCGGCGGCGGGTGGTTTGGCGTTGATCAACTCCATGGGGCAGATGGCGGGTTTCCTTAGCCCTTACCTTGTGGGTTGGGTCAAGGACAGCACCGGTTCGACCGATGCGGCGTTGTATTTGCTGGCGGGCGTGATTGTGTGTGGCAGCTTGCTGGCGTTGCGCATGACGCGGACGTTACGGGTGTAATTTAGCCGCTGCCCCTGATCGTTCCCCCGCTCCGCGTGGGAATGCAGCCCCGGACGCTCCGCGTCCCTCTTCAAAGCTGGGACGCAGAGCGTCCCTTGAGGCATTCCCACGCGGAGCGGGGGAACGATCACTTTGAGGCCGGTTTAGCCGTGCGGGTCGACGTTATCCAGCATCCGGTTCACCGCCAATTCACCCAGCATGACGGAATGTTGAATGCCCAGCAGGGTGTGGCGCTGTGTACCGTTCAGTTGCCCCGCGAAATCACTCAACATCACACTCGCTGACGCCAACGACTCACAGGCGTTGACCAGCAGGGTTTCGTTGTCGGTGTCGGGGCCGACGAAGTAGATGGTGCTGGGTTTGCGGGGAGTGTCTTTGGGGATGACCGGTTTGAGGTAGTAATCGAGGGCGCGGTCGGCGGCGTTGTTGAGTTTTTTGGGATCGGTGGATTCGTAAGGGGAAACGTCGTCGGGTTCTGGTGGGTTGGGTGTAATTTTGAACATAGATGATGCTCCAGGTAAGACATTAAGGAGCCATCACCCTCGCTACCAAACGATGGGTGGCGGCCATACGCAGGTTGGTAGACCGGTTACCTGGTGCAAGACCCGGCGCATCCGAGGATGCCCTGCGCATGACCGCCATAAATACAGAGGACGAAATGAATCTCTGCATTATGTGCATGTAGCGACAGGTAACCGGGCTACCAAACCCGATCGCTGTTTTTCAGCGACGAGCAAACGATAGAGCCCAGGCCCAAGGCGCACAAGCCAGCGGATTCTGGCGCAGTCGTAGGCAACGGCGCAAGGTTATGTAGCCTCCAACCCCACCCAACCTGAGCACTTAAACATTGCCGTTTATTACCACCACTCCTACACAGGCTCCACCATTGAGCTGATATTCCGATTGCTCCCGGCAACGGACAAATAGATCCGTCCCCTTAGATTCCTTCAGACAGTGAGGGCATCAAAAATCGGTGGGTACTTCAGACCTTCCCTAGGTGGCTTAAAACGGTACCAGACACCATGACTCCCATCGATGATTAGTCGTTGTTCCTATGAATCCAAAATTAGTATTCATGTAGGTTCCGAATCTTCCTCGTACTTCACAGGTCCAGATATTTGTCGAGCGCGGTACGATATATACCCGCAGAATATCTCTTACAAACGAACTGTTATTCGTACTAAATCCATCCAGCGAGAGCATCCAGCTCTCGGCCTCGATAAAACCGAGCAGCTCACCACTGATCTGCAACCGATGAACATTGGTGACTGCCACCAGATAAGTCAGTGTCGTACCCTCGTGGTCTGTTACATAAATAGTGGCCACCCCGTTTTTCAAGCCAGTCACTTTTCCTGTCGCTGTCACGGGAGCGGTGGACGGATCAGACGACGCATACTCGTAACGTGGAACTCCTCCGACAGGGATACGGGTGGCGGTGTTACCCACCGAGTCCTCTCCAGTCTTCGGCCATTGCGGAATCTTGACCGAGAACCCGTTCAAGTTCATTTGAGTACGGTCGATAGAGAAAGCCAGCCGCTCAACGGCCCAAGGCTCAGAGACAAGCAGCTCACCGTTTTTTTCGCGCGCGGTGAAACTATGCGGCCCCACAGCAATGGGGATTAACGTGCTCTGCCATTTATAGTTCGTGCCCGTTGAAACTTCCTGTATGAACGTCTCACCATCGAAAATCACCAAGGTAGCGCCTGCAAGCGCAGAGCCCATCAACATGACTTTATTGTCAGAAACATCTCCGCCATTTTCTAGTTCACCACCCGCCGAATTTTTTACCGACGTAATCACCGGTGCCAAAATAACTCGCGCCCTGGCGGCTTTGGATTTTGCAATAACCGCCCCGCCTCGAATTTGTTCATACGTCACCTTCACTTGGCTATCCGCAATGACCTTGGCGTTGGGGATCATCAACTTGTAGGTGAAGGGAATCCGGCTAACTGTCGTTTCGACGCTGTGCTCTACCGCTGTTCCCCCTGCGTAAGGGGTCGCGATGTATTTCACGCGAATGGTGTCCTCGACGCTCCATACCGGTGAGAACGCGTGTACCTGCACGGTCAGGTCTTTGCTACCCAGTTTGTTGAGGTCGATGGTGTCCGGCACGTCGTTGGGGTCATCCGGGTCTTCGGCAACATCGGGCGCGACTAAACGTATGCCGTTCAGATCAACCTCTACCAACGTTGATGCCGACCATGGCGCATCCGGGTCTGCGCCGTTTCCTATCTGATCGTAAACCGTAAAGTTAAAAACGAACTGTGGATGATCGCCGGCACGTTCGAAAACGGCCTTGTCGAGCGTGAGGCAAATTCTGGTCGGTTCCGTGGTAGGAGCGGAGGGTGCTTCATTGGCTGTCACATCGCGGTAAACGTCTTGACCATTGCAGTTCAACCGAATTCTGTCGTAGGGCCGGCAATAAGGATAAGCAAAACAAACATGCACGCCCTGCGCCGCACGGTCTGCGTCTATACCGTCCTCCAGCACATCTTGAGGCAAGATCAGCTTTAGTTCGGAGTGTCCGTCGTCACCGTGGATACGGTCCTCAATGCCGGGACGGATATCGTTGTACAAGATCCCGAGCGGTGGTTCTGAAGTGCCCTCATTGTCGCTGCCTCGGATTACGCTATAGGTCAGTGTGTTGATGAAGCCAGGGGGATCGGCCTTCAATTTGTTTTTCGGGATATACAGCGTGACGGCATCATCTGTGGACTGCGTTTGTGCGCTGGCAATGTTCAGTTCGCCGTTCAAATGGATGAAAACTTTATCCAGCGGCGCTTGATTCAAGTAAGGATCAACTCTCACTTTCGCCCCCATGGGTGTCAGCTCATAAAAATTGATGGCCAAACCACAATCCGCACCCGCAACTGACTTGTTGCTGTCTACTAGATCCGGTGGAAACAGCACTAATACAGCATTCTCGGGGCCCCCTTCATCAAGTTGTTCTGTGCTCATCACAATTCTCCGGCTACGAATGACAATGGCGGCCTTTTCCAAACCATTGGGTTGCATCAAATCTGATTAACCACCCTGCGCCTACTGTCATATCTGACAGTAGCGACAAGCGGTTAGACGCTGCCGCCCGCGGTCGCTCGGCGCAACATCGCAAGCTGCCCGCTAACAAATCGGATTGCCCCGCGCAGGGGTTCTGGTATTTGATTGAGCCTTTCCCACTCGTAAAAGGATTTCCTCATGAGCTATCGCACACTGGGTCATTCGGGTTTACAGGTCTCTACCCTGACCCTGGGCACCATGATGTTCGGCGAACAGACCAGCACCGAAGATTCCCTGCGGATCATCGACAAGGCCTGGGACCAGGGCATCAATTTCATAGACACCGCCGACGTTTATACCGGCGGTCGTTCTGAGGAAATCGTCGGCGAGGCGATTGCCGGCAATCGCCACGAATGGGTGTTGGCGACCAAGGTCGGCTTCGGTCCGGTGGACGGGGTGCCGAATCGTAGCGGCCTGAGCCGCAAGCACATCTTTAATGGCATCGAGGCCAGCCTGACGCGTTTGGGCACCGACTACCTCGACATCTATTACCTGCACCGCGAAGATCACAACACGCCGCTGGAAGTGACCGTGTCGGCGATGGGCGATTTGATTCGTCAGGGCAAGGTTCGTTATTGGGGCTTGTCGAACTACCGTGGCTGGCGCATCGCCGAGGTGATTCGGGTGGCCGATCAACTGGGCGTAGACCGGCCGGTGATCAGTCAGCCGCTGTACAACATCGTCAACCGTCAGGCGGAAACCGAGCAGATGACGGCGGCGCAAAATTACGGGCTGGGCGTGGTGCCTTACAGCCCGTTGGCGCGGGGTGTGCTCAGCGGTAAATACGCGCCGGACGTGAAGCCGGACGCCAACAGCCGTGCCGGGCGTGCAGACAAACGCATTCTGGAAACCGAATGGCGGGTTGAATCGTTGCGCATTGCCCAGCAAATCCAGCAGTACACCCAGGAGCGTGGCGTGGGGATTGTCGAGTTTGCGATTGCCTGGGTGTTGAACAACAGCGCCATCACTTCAGCCATTGTCGGGCCGCGTACCGAGGAACAGTGGGACGCCTATACCAAGGCGCAAGCGGTGAAGATTACGGCTGAGGACGAGGCGTTTATTGATTCGCTGGTGGTGCCTGGGCATTCGTCGACACCGGGGTTTAATGATGTGAGCCATTTTGTGTCAGGTCGTAAACCGCGCAATACCTGAAGAAACACAATCCACTGTGGGAGCATGGCTTGCCCGCGATGCAGGCACCCCGGTGCATCAGATAGACCGAGTAGATGCCATCGCGGGCAAGCCATGCTCCTACATTCGATCGGTGTTTATCGATCGGACAATATTTGATACGAAAACCACGTATCCTCTGCGCCCCGTTTCACGTTCAACCTCGCGAGGGCAGTTTGTCTAAAGGTATCGCTTTATCGGTTTCGGCCTCGGTGCTGTTTGCCGTCATGTATTACTACACGTCGTTGCTCACACCCCTGAGCGGCGTGGAAATTTTCGGCTGGCGGATGTTGTTGACCGTGCCCTGCATGACCGTGTTCATGGTGGTGTCCGGGGAATGGACGCGGGTGATCGACATTGTTCGGCGCGCCACCGCGCATCCGAAACTGATCGCCGCCCTGATCGCCTCTTCGGCCCTGCTCGGTGTGCAACTCTGGCTGTTCATGTGGGCGCCGCTCAACGGCTACAGCCTGGACGTGTCGCTCGGGTATTTCCTGCTGCCGCTGACGATGGTGCTGACCGGGCGAATCGCCTATGGCGAGCGTCTGTCCTATCTGCAAAAAATCGCTGTGCTTTTCGCCTGCCTCGGCGTGGCCAATGAGGTGTATCAGGTCGGTGGCTTTTCCTGGGCGACCTTGCTGGTGTGCATCGGCTACCCCACCTATTTCGTGCTGCGCAAACGGCTTGCCACGGACAATCTTGGCGGGCTATGGCTGGACATGGCATTGACGCTGCCGCTGGCCTTCTGGTTCGTTCAGAGTGGTGTGCAGGGGTTCGGCGTGTTCGATCAACACCCGTGGCTGTCGCTGTTGATCCCGATTCTCGGGGTGCTCAGCGCTTCGGCGTTGGTGATCTACATCATCGCCAGCCGGTTGTTGCCATTCAGCCTTTTCGGGTTGTTGAGTTATGTCGAGCCGGTGTTGTTGCTGGGCGTGGCATTGCTGCTGGGGGAAAGCATCAAGCCTGGGGAATGGTTGACTTATATTCCGATCTGGTTGGCGGTGGTGGTATTGGTGTTTGAAGGCTTCAAACACCTGATGCGGCACCGCCGACCTTAAGCCAAACACAAAACAAATGTGGGAGTGAGCCTGCTCGCGATAGCTATCTGTCAGTCAACATTGATGTTGAATTTGAAGACGCCATCGCGAGCAGGCTCGCTCCCACAGTTATTGGCGGTGAAGCGGATTAATCGGTGGCGAGTACGCCACGACGAACCTGGTCACGTTCGATCGACTCAAACAGTGCCTTGAAGTTGCCTTCGCCGAAGCCATCGTCGCCTTTACGCTGGATGAATTCGAAGAACACTGGCCCCATCAGGGTTTCCGAGAAGATCTGCAGCAGCAGACGCTTGTCACCCGACTCGGACGAACCGTCCAGCAGAATCCCGCGTGCTTGCAGTTGATCAACCGGCTCGCCGTGGTTCGGCAAACGGCCTTCGAGCATTTCGTAATAGGTTTCCGGTGGCGCGGTCATGAAGCGCATGCCGATGCTTTTCAGGTGGTCCCAGGTCTTGATCAAGTCTTCGCTGAGGAAGGCCACGTGCTGGATGCCTTCACCGTTGAACTGCATCAGGAACTCTTCGATCTGCCCGGCGCCCTTGGACGATTCTTCGTTCAGCGGGATGCGGATCATGCCGTCCGGCGCGGTCATGGCCTTGGAGGTCAGGCCGGTGTATTCGCCCTTGATGTCGAAGTAGCGAATTTCGCGGAAGTTGAACAGCTTCTCGTAGAAGTTGGCCCAGTAGGCCATGCGCCCGCGATACACGTTGTGGGTCAGGTGGTCGATGATTTTCAGACCGGCGCCGACCGGGTTACGGTCCACGCCTTCGATGAACACGAAGTCGATGTCATAGATCGAGCTGCCTTCACCGAAACGGTCGATCAGGTACAGCGGCGCGCCGCCAATGCCTTTGATCGCCGGCAGGTGCAGTTCCATCGGGCCGGTTTCGATGTGGATCGGCTGGGCGCCGAGCTCCAGCGCGCGCTTGTAGGCGAGCTGCGAATCCTTGACGCGGAACGCCATGCCGCACACCGACGGGCCATGTTCGGCCGCGAAGTACGAAGCGACGCTGTTGGGTTCGTTGTTGAGGATCAGGTTGATCGCGCCCTGGCGATACAGGTGCACGTCTTTGGAGCGGTGGGTCGCGACCTTGGTGAAGCCCATGATCTGGAAGATCGGCTCCAGGGTGTTCGGGGTCGGCGATGCGAATTCGATGAATTCAAAGCCCATCAAGCCCATTGGATTTTCGTATAAATCTGCCATTTTGGCGCCTCATCATGCTTTTAGAATTAACGGCTGAAATTAGCCAATGTTAGTTGCTAGCAATGCTGAGACCGGCGGGTGGCGCACAGGAGATGCCCCGCACGCTGCGGGCGAGGAAGTCACCGTAGATCAATTGAAACCCAAAACTCTTCATTGTCGACCCAAGGCTCTTGCGGGCGAGGCTTCTGCTGCCAGAAGACGTTTATTATTGTATGCGTAACCCGATTCTACACAGCGTAAAACGGTTTGTCCGCCTTCTGTATCAAATCCCCTTTTTCCCTACTCGTGCAAGGGGTTTGTTGCAGAGGAAAATCCCCGACAGAATCAGCACACCACCAAGGCACATCGCCGGCGTCAACGACTCACCCAGCAACAGTGCGCCGAGGATGACGGCGGTCAGCGGATTCAAGGCAATGAACACGCCTGAGCGCGTCGCACCGATCTGGCGGATGCCATCGTAATAACCAATGTAGGCCAGCGCCGAGCCCAATACCCCGAGGTACAGCAGGCTCAACCATTGTTGCGGACCGAGGCTGATCAGCGCGCTGACACTCAGTTCGCCGCGCACGGCACTGGTCACCCAGAGCATCACTGTGCCCAGCAGAATCGAATACGTCACCGTCTGCACGGGTCCCAACGACTGATTCAGCTCTTTGGAAAACAGCGAGTAAATCCCCCAGCCAAGCACGCAGCCGAAAATCAGCAGGTCACCGATCCAGGCATCGACATTTCCGACCAACGACTGGGGATTACGACTGACAATCACCACACTCGCCCCGGCAATACAGATCGCGATACCGAAGACCTTCGCCCGGCTCAAGCGCTCCTTGAACAGCCACCACGAGGCGAGGCCGATCACGGCCGGGTTCAGCGCAACGATCAACGACGCTCGCGAAGCATTGATGTAATGCAGCCCATAAAAGAAGCACAGGTTGTAAAAGAAAATCCCGAAGAACCCCAGCAGCGCCAGTTGCAGCCATTGCCGCAGGTTGGGCCGGGACAAAGGGACTCGCGCCAGCAGGAGAAACAGCAACAGCGCCGCGCTGGCCAGCAAGAACCTGAGACTGGCAGCGAACAACGGGCTGAGGGCGTCGGCCAGGAAACGCCCTGCCACGAACGTGCCGCCCCAGATCATGGTGACGGCGGCGAGTTTCAGATACACCGGGGTATCTGATGTTGCTGGTTGGACAAAGATCGTCATAAGAGCGCAAAACCCGGCTGAGGCAGATGACGTATCATTCGACTAATGACAGATCATCGTAAAATGAGTAAATACTCATGACCCTGACACAACTCGAGATTTTCTCGCTGGTCGCCGAACTGCGCGGCTTTACAGCGGCCGCCAATCGCTTGGGGATTTCCCAATCAGCGGTTTCTCACGCGCTCAAGTCGCTGGAACAGGAACTCGGCGTCGAACTGCTGCGCCGGCATCAGTCCCAGGTCGAACTGAGCGACATCGGCCATCAACTGTTACTGCGCGCCCGGGCAATGCTCGGCCTCGCCAACACCTTGCGCCAGGAAGCCGCCGATGCACGCGGGATGAAACGTGGCACGCTGCGCATCGGCTCGTTTGGCCCGACCTCGTCGATCAGGCTGTTACCGCTGATCCTGCAACACTACCGCGCAGCTCACCCCGGTATTGAAGTCCACATTGACGAAGGGCCCGACCGCCAAGTGATTCAATGGCTTGAAGAGCGGCGAATAGACATCGGCTTTGTGGTGCTGCCCGAAGAGCGCTTCGACACCTTTGCGCTGATTGAAGATCAGATGGTTGCACTGCTTCCCGCTGATCACGCGCTAGCGGGGCGTGACAGTCTGAGCTTGAGCGACTTGTGCAGCGACCCATTCGTGCTGACCGAAGCCGGGTCTTCGGAGCTGGTCTCACGCCTGTTCAGCACCGCCCGTCTGACACCGAACATCCGCTACCGCTGCTCACAATTGATCAGCACGCTGGACACGGTGGGCCGCGGTGATGCGCTGACTGTCGTCGCAGAAAGCTCGCTGCCTGACGACGACAATCGCCGATATGTGAAAAAACCACTGTCGCCCGCCGTCATTCGCCAGGTCGGGCTGGCGGTGCTTGACCAGCGCCAGTCGTCACCCGCCACGTTAGCCTTCGTTAAATTGGCCACCGGCTTGAACGCCCGTTGAGCGGCATAAGTGCCCAGGGCCGACTATCATGGCCACTACCTGAACTCTTTTTGGGAGGCGTGTTGTCGTCCTGCCAGCATTTGAGAGCCGTGTTTTTTCGTGAGAGGTTTCGCGAATGCCGTTGACTGCCAAAAGCCGTCGCCCGATGCACACCCGTATTATTGTGACTCTTCTGTGTGGGCTACTCCCGGTGATATTGGGCTGCGTCATTCTCTATATGCAGGCTGGACGGGCTCTCAAGCAAAGCAACCGGCTGACCGCAGACGAAGCCCTGCGCCAATTCGAACTGATGCTCGACAATACGGCCCAGTCCGCACGCGAATTGCTGCCGCTGGCCGGCCAAAATTGCAACGACGTCAAGCTGGCCCTGCGCGAACAGGTCACGCGCCGCCCGTTTGTGCGCTCCGCCAGTCTGGTATGGGACGACACCATTTATTGCAACTCTTTGTTCGGCGAGGTCCAGGAGAAGATCACTGCCGGCGACTATGCACAAGGCAGGCTGCTGCTCATGAGTGGCAACCCGGTCACCCCCGATACGGCGGTGCTGGTGTACCGCCTGAGCGAGGGCAAACAGGGCGCGCTGACGATCCTGGACGGTTACCACTTAAGTACCGTGCTGCGCCTGATTGGTCGCAACACATTGCTGCTACTGCGAGTTGGCCCGAACTGGTTGTCCGCCGACGGCAAAGTCCATGGAGGCGCCCTGCCCGCCTTGCCCGTGGCCGAAAGGGAACGTTCTTCCTCGCGCTATGCCTTTACCGTCGCCGCCGGCTTCCCCGAGGGCGAAACCTGGCGCTACATGGCCAGCGAATACCCGCCGCTGTTCAGCCTGCTGATTTTTTTTGGTGTGGTGTCGGGCGCCATTGGGCACTTCCTGCAAGAACGCTCATGGTCGCCTACTCGCGAAATGCAGCGCGCCCTGGCTGCGCAAGAGTTTGTCCCATATTTTCAGCCGGTCGTGCATGGCGATACAAAGAAGTGGATTGGCACCGAAGTGTTGATGCGCTGGAAACACCCGAAGGAAGGCCTGGTACGCCCTGAAATGTTCATCCCGTTTGCCGAAGATTCCGGACTGATCGTACCCATGACCCGTTCACTGATGCGACAGGCCGCGCAATGGCTGGGCCCTGTTTCTTCCTCGTTCAGTGAACCCTTTCACATCGGCATCAACATCACCGCCAATCACTGCAACGACCTCAAACTGGTGAAAGACTGTCGTGAGTTTCTCAGCGCCTTCGCACCCGGCTCCATCAACCTGGTACTGGAACTCACCGAGCGCGAACTGATCAAGCCGAGCGACGTTACGCTTCAGTTGTTTGAACAGCTTCATGCGCTTGGCGTGATGATCGCGATTGACGACTTTGGTACCGGGCACTCCAGTCTGGGTTATCTGCGTCAGTTCAATGTTGACTTCCTGAAAATCGACCAGAGCTTTGTTGCCATGATCGGCATCGACGCCCTTTCGCGGCACATTCTGGACACGATCATCGAGCTCTCAGCCAAGCTCGATCTGGGGATCGTCGCCGAAGGTGTGGAAACCCAAGAACAAAGTGACTATCTGAGCGCCCACGGCGTGAACTTCCTGCAAGGTTATCTGTACGGTCGACCGATGCCCGGCGCAGAATTCGTTAACGCATTAACCCACCATTAACTAGTGACTTTAAGCGACGGGACATCGACAACCCGCACCAAATTGAAACCAAAGACTTCTGTTGTTACATGAAGAAAAAGTCAGGATTTACTCTTGGCCAATTAACTACTACAATTTTTCATGCCTGAGCAAAATTGGCAGGTGAGCCACTATCACCGAGTCGCTTCAAGGCTCTTGGCTTATAGCTTTGTTTGCGGTTGGTATCAGCCAAACACACTATTGGAGTAAAGATATTGTCCAGACTCGCTGAATTTCGTGCAGCTGAAAAGGCCCTTCAGGAACAGCTCAAGCAGCTGGAATCGCTGAAGAATGATGCCGGGCTCAAGAAAGAAATCGAATTCGAAGAAAAGCTCCAGGGGCTGATGAAAACCTACGGCAAGAGCCTGCGTGACATCATCGCCATTCTCGATCCGAACCCGG
Source organism: Pseudomonas sp. GL-B-19 (assembly GCF_019956415.1). Taxonomy (GTDB): domain Bacteria; phylum Pseudomonadota; class Gammaproteobacteria; order Pseudomonadales; family Pseudomonadaceae; genus Aquipseudomonas. Next base: position 213,905 of record NZ_JAHBDK010000020.1, on the reverse strand, counting down.
CAAAATCCGGTCTGCAACAAGCAAAAACGCCTAAAACCCGCCGTGCTCGCGTGGTCAAGGTCTATCAGAACCCGCACACGGGTGAACTGATTGAAACCAAGGGTGGCAACCACCGCGGCCTGAAAGCCTGGAAGGAACAATACGGTGCATCCACTGTTGATTCCTGGCTGCGCAGCTAACAGCTAGCGGTTATAAAAAAGCCCTGCCAATGCAGGGCTTTTTTTATGGATACCCTCTAAATGCAACGATTGGAGGAGGATCAACTCGCAACTTGCCGATTAACTTAGTGTTTAGTGCCTTGGGGTATCTAAAAATGTCGGAACCCGGCCAAATCCGCCGCCACGTAAAATCCCGGCACTAAAGTTTCAAGCTGTTACGGACCGCTTCAATTTCTACCTGACTTTCCTTATAAGCCTCGGCCTGCCCCGCGTACGAAAGAACATAGGCGTTATCGGCATCCACCGCCGCAACCAATGTTTGCGACAGCACATGTCGTCCGTTCTGGGTAATGGTGCAGGTAGTTTCCAGGGCCGACAGGCGGCTCAGTGTCGCTGGATGAATCTTGTTACAGACACTTTGATAGCCGCTTTTAAAGAAGTCCTTTTGCACCGCTTTGCGCATTTCCAGCAGCACGCCCTGCACATCCACCTGGTGACCGCTCTCCACCTGAGTCATGGTCAATTCCATGACCATCACCGGCGTGCCGCTTTGATCGTTTTTGACCGCGCGCTGGCGGGACACTTTAGCGCCAGCATCTTCCTGCGCGAGGGCTTCGACTTCCCAGCCACTTGGCCATGTCACCTGTGGCGCCTCTGCATGAGCGCTGGCAACCGCTAACATGATGCCAAGCATGACGAACATCGATTTACAAAATCGAACCATTGCAATAAGCACTCACGAATTGAACCGTAAAGTCTGAGCCTCGCCCGCCTGTCAGGCAATAGCTGACGGTTTGGGTTTGGTGATGTCTGAGGCCTTGCGTATCATTGTCCGCATTCGTTAGCCCCACTTATTTTCCGGAGGGCCCATGAGCCTGCACGAATTGAACACTTTCCCAGGTGTCACCGCCCAACCTGATACCGCGACCCAGAAGTTCGTCTTCAACCACACCATGCTTCGGGTCAAGGACATCACCAAGTCCCTGGATTTCTACACACGCATCCTCGGTTTCACCCTGGTGGAAAAACGCGATTTCCCTGAAGCGGAATTCAGCCTGTATTTCCTGGCCCTGGTCGACAAAAACCAGATCCCGGCCGACGCTGCTGCTCGCACCGAGTGGATGAAGTCGATCCCCGGCATTCTCGAACTGACCCACAACCATGGCACCGAGAACGATCCGGACTTCGTCTACCATAACGGCAATACCGACCCGCGCGGCTTCGGTCATATCTGCATTTCCGTGCCGGACATCCGCGCGGCGTGCGAGCGTTTTGAAGCACTGGGGTGTGATTTCCAGAAGCGCTTGAATGACGGGCGCATGAAGAGCCTGGCCTTCATCAAGGACCCGGATGCGTACTGGGTTGAGATCATCCAGCCCGCGCCGCTTTAACCCCTGGTATATACCCCCCTGTGGGAGCGAGCCTGCTCGCGAATGCGGTGTATCAGCCAACATCTTTGTTGAATGACACGTCGCTTTCGCGAGCAGGCTCGCTCCCACACTGGGATTTGTGAGGCAGAAAAAAACCCCATGATCACTCATGGGGTTTTGTGTTTTCAGCGTCGGTGTTTACGCCGGGGCCGAGGTCCGGATCAGGTGATCGAACGCGCTCAGGGAAGCCTTCGCACCCTCGCCCACGGCGATCACGATCTGCTTGTACGGCACGGTGGTCACGTCGCCGGCAGCGAACACGCCCGGTATCGAGGTTTCACCGCGAGTATCAACAATGATCTCGCCACGAGGCGACAGCTCGATGGTGCCCTTGAGCCAATCGGTGTTGGGCAGCAAACCGATCTGCACGAAGATGCCTTCGAGGTTGATCGTGTTGAACTCACCTGAATCACGGTCTTTGTAGACCAGACCTGTCACCTTCTGGCCATCACCTTTCACTTCACTGGTCAATGCGCTGGTGATGACGCTGACGTTAGGCAGGCTGAACAACTTGCGTTGCAATACGGCATCGGCGCGCAGCTTGCTGTCGAATTCCAGCAACGTGACGTGGCTGACGATACCGGCCAGATCGATCGCCGCTTCAACGCCGGAGTTACCGCCGCCGATCACCGCCACACGCTTGCCCTTGAACAGCGGACCGTCGCAGTGTGGACAGAAACATACGCCCTTGGCTTTGTATTGCTGTTCGCCCGGCACACCCATTTCACGCCAGCGCGCACCAGTGGCAAGAATCAGCGCCTTGGTTTTCAGCGTGGCGCCGCTTTCGAACCGAACCTCATGCAACTCGCCCGGATTCTTCGCTGGAATCAGCGCGGTGGCCCGTTGCAGGTTCATGATATCGACGTCGTATTGCTTGACGTGTTCTTCGAGGGCACTGGCCAGTTTCGGCCCTTCGGTTTCCTGCACGGAGATGAAGTTTTCGATGGCCATGGTGTCAAGTACCTGCCCTCCAAAACGTTCCGCGGCCACGCCAGTGCGAATACCTTTACGTGCCGCATAGATGGCCGCCGCAGCACCGGCCGGGCCACCACCGACGACCAGCACGTCAAAGGCGTCCTTGGCGCTGAGCTTCTCGGCTTGACGCTCGATGCCACCGGTGTCGAGCTTGGCGAGGATTTCTTCCAGGCCCATGCGCCCCTGACCGAAATTCACACCATTCAGGTAGATGCTTGGCACCGCCATGACCTGGCGTTCATCGACTTCAGCCTGGAACAGCGCACCGTCGATAGCGACGTGGCGGATGTTCGGGTTCAATACGGCCATCAAGTTCAGTGCCTGGACGACGTCCGGGCAGTTCTGGCAGGACAGCGAGAAGTACGTCTCGAAGCTGAACTCGCCTTTAAGTGAGCGAATCTGTTCGATCACTTCAGCACTGGCCTTCGAAGGATGTCCACCGACTTGCAGCAGAGCCAACACTAACGAAGTGAATTCGTGGCCCATCGGGATGCCGGCGAAACGCAGGCTGATGTCGGCTCCCGGGCGATTGATCGAAAACGATGGCTTGCGTGCATCGTCACCGTTATCGAGCAAGGTAATTTGCGTGGAAAGACTGGAAACGTCTTTCAACAGTTCAAGCATTTCCTGGGATTTCGCACCGTCGTCGAGGGAGGCAACGATCTCTATCGGTTGGGTGACCCGTTCCAGGTACGACTTCAACTGGGCTTTAAGATTGGCGTCCAACATACGAGCGATTTCCTTTCTTCTGTTTCGGGTTTCTTAAAAAGCAGACATAAAAAAACGCCCGAGCGAATCTCGCCCGGGCGTTTTTGAGGGCGGTTGCAGCTTACTTAGGTGCGGAAACCCGTCCTGATGATGCGATCCACAGACTTAGATCTTGCCGACCAGGTCCAGGGACGGAGCCAGAGTGGCCTCGCCTTCTTTCCACTTGGCTGGGCAAACCTGGCCTGGGTGAGCAGCGACGTACTGGGCAGCCTTGATTTTGCGCAGCAGTTCGGAAGCGTCACGACCAACGCCGCCATCGTTCAGTTCAACGATTTTGATCTGGCCTTCAGGGTTGATCACGAAGGTGCCACGGTCAGCCAGACCTGCTTCTTCGATCAGCACGTCGAAGTTGCGGGAGATAGCGTGAGTCGGGTCGCCGATCATGGTGTACTGGATTTTGCCAATGGCTGGCGAAGTGTTGTGCCAGGCAGCGTGGGCAAAGTGGGTATCGGTGGAAACGCTGTAGATCTCGACGCCCAGTTTCTGGAACGCGTCGTAGTTGTCAGCCAGGTCTTCCAGTTCAGTCGGGCAAACGAAGGTGAAGTCAGCCGGGTAGAAGAAAACCACAGACCACTTGCCTTTCAGATCAGCGTCCGACACGTGTACGAAGTCGCCATTTTTGTAAGCGGTAGCTTTGAACGGTTTAACTTGGCTGTTGATGATAGGCATCGGTGACTCTCCGTCAGGGTTGAAAAGTTTGGTTAACAAGTTGATGGGGTGAATCCTACCGACTCGATCCCTGAAAGACTCATTGGCAAACCTCATGCTGCTGATTTGTTTTCGCTATTAACCGACGGTATTAATAGAAGAAAACGTGATCTACAGCGCCAACGGCTTTTCGGCGAGTCGGGCCATGCCGAGAAACGGGCTGGCTTCAACATAGCGCATGGCGGACTTCATATCCTTCCAGCCCACGTAACTCATCAACGACTTCAAGTCCCAACCGCTTTGATGAGCCCAACTGGCAAACCCGCGTCGCAAGGAGTGACTGGTGTAGTGCTCGGCGGGAATGCCGGCACGCTCCAGCGCCTGGCGCAGTAGCGGGATGACACTGTTGGCGTGCAAGCCCTCCTCGCTCAAGTGGCCCCAGCGGTCGATGCCTCGAAAAACCGGCCCGCGAACCAGTGCAGCTTCGGTGATCCACTGAATGTAGGCATTCACCGGGCAAAGGCGCTGCAAGGCCGGGGTCTGGTAGGTCTTGCCAAGATTCTCGCGGTCACTCTTGGTTCGCGGCAAATAGAGCGTGATACCGGAACTGGCGATCGCCTGAACGTGTTCGATTTGAACACGGCACAACTCATCACTACGAAACCCGCGCCAGAATCCCAAGAGGATCAGCGCCATGTCGCGCCGAGCCCGCAGGAGTGCGGGTTGATCCTGCTGCGCCTTGGCCACTGTCGCTTCCTGTTCCAGCCAGGCAACCACCTGCTCCAGATGCTGGAGCTGCAAAGGTTCAGCCTGTTTCTCCTGGGCCGGGTGCAACGCGCGAATGCCTTTGAAGACCTTGCGTACCACCGGCGCCTTGGTTGGATCGGGAAACCCTTGGCTGTTGTGCCACTGCGCCAGCGCCGACAAGCGCAACTTCAGCGTGTTGATCGATAACTCCCCCGCATATGCCACCAGATAGCGCGCGACGCTGTCGGCAGTCGCAGGCAGAAACCCGCCCCAACTGACTTCGAAATGCTCAATGGCCGCCCGGTAGCTGCGGCGGGTGTTGTCGCGCGTGGCGGCCTGTAGGTAACGATCCAGCTCAGTCATCGGCTCAACTCTCTAAAACGTACCGCGTTGGCGGGTGCAATCGCGCCGTGTAGCTCATCACACGGGGTAATACCAGTATATCCCGCATGACAAACTGACATCATTTATCTTTATCTTTTCGATGGTACACTGCGCACCTTAGTGGCATGTACCACAGTACGTAATCGTAGGAGAACTCATGGCTCGTGGCGGCGTAAATAAAGCAGTGGTGCAAGCGGCACGGTTGGCGATCCTCGCCCGCGGCGAAAATCCAAGCATCGATGCAGTACGGATCGAAATGGGCAACACGGGTTCGAAAACCACGATCCATCGCTATCTGAAGGAGCTGGACGACGGCAGAGAACGCGCCGAGCCCGCGCCAGAACCTATCGATGACGAGCTGGCGGGACTGGTTTCACGCCTGGCTCAACGCCTTAAGGAGAAGGCCCAGGAACCCATCGACCAGGCTCGTGAGCAGTTCGATCAGCTGCGCAAAGCGCTGGAAAGCCAACTGACAGACGCACAGAAAACCAACACCGAATTGCATCAGCAGTACGAGATGCAAAGCCTGGCGCTGACACAGGAATCAGAGTCACTTCAAGAAACCCGCTCGATGTTGCAGACCGAGCAGACCCGCAACGCCGGGCTGAGTCAGGCGTTGGCCGGCTTCGAATTACGCCTGCAGGACAAGGACGAGCAGATCCGCTCTCTGGAAGAAAAGCACCTGCATGCGCGCGAGGCCTTGGAGCACTACCGCAATGCCGTCAAGGAGCAGCGCGAGCAGGAACAAAGCCGCCACGAAAGCCAGGTGCAGCAGATTCAAATGGAGTTGCGTCAGGCGCAGCAAAGCGCAATGGTTCGCCAGGACGAGATCACTCAACTGCACCGCGACAATGAGCGTTTGTTCACCGAAAACCGGGGCGCCCAGAGAGAGCTGAGCCTGTTGCAGGATCAACTCAAGCAAACCAATAGCCGACAGGACCAATTGCTGGAACAGGTCCATCGCATCGACAGCGAGCGCACCCTCCTCCAGGAACGCTTGCGCGTCGCACTGTTGGAAAGTCAGTCGCTGAAGCAGCGTGTCGACGAGCAGTCGCAGATAAACAAAGTGCTGGAAATCGAACTGCTCAAGACTCAGGCGAGCCTGGATGAAAGCGTGCGCCTGGCGGCCGTCGTTGCGACAACGCCAGACGCAGCCAAGGACGATTAACCTGCGACGGGCGAGCGCATGGTGACGAACTCTTCGGCGGCCGTCGGGTGCACACCAATGGTTTCGTCGAAGTCGCGCTTGGTCGCCCCAGCCTTCAAGGCAATGGCCAGCCCCTGCACGATCTCGCCGGCATCCGGCCCGACCATGTGACAGCCAAGAACCTTGTCGGTCTTGGCATCTACCACCAGCTTCATCAGCGTGCGCTCCTGGCATTCAGTCAGGGTCAGCTTCATCGGGCGGAAACGGCTTTCGTAGATCACCACCTCGTGGCCGGCTTCGCGGGCGTCTTCCTCGCTCAAGCCAACGGTGCCGATGTTCGGCAGGCTGAACACGGCGGTCGGGATCATCTTGTAATCCACCGGGCGATATTGCTCAGGCCTGAACAAGCGTCGCGCCACGGCCATGCCTTCGGCCAAGGCGACCGGCGTCAGCTGAACTCGACCGATCACATCGCCGAGCGCCAGGATCGAGGGCTCGGCCGTCTGAAACTGCTCGTCGACCTCGATAAAGTCTTTCTTGTCGAGTTTGACGCCGGTGTTTTCCAGGCCGAGATTATCGAGCATCGGACGCCGACCGGTCGCGTAGAACACACAATCCGCCTCCAGCTCGCGGCCATCCTTGAGCGTCACTTTCAGGCTGCCATCAGGTTGCTTGTCGATACGTTCGATGTCGCTATTGAACTGCAGGTCCATGCCGCGCTTGGTCAGCTCTTCCTGCAAATGCTTGCGCACCGCCCCATCGAAACCGCGCAGGAACAGCTCACCGCGATACAGCAACGTGGTCTGGGCGCCCAGCCCGTGGAAGATGCCCGCGAACTCAACGGCGATATAACCGCCGCCCACTACCAGAACACGCTTCGGTAACTCCTTGAGGAAGAAGGCCTGGTTGGAACTGATTGCATGCTCATGCCCCGGAATTTCCGGGATCTGCGGCCAGCCACCGGTCGCAATCAGAATATTTTTAGCGGTGTGGCGCTCGCCATTGATCTCGACCGTGTTCGGGTCAACGATTTTGGCGTGACCTTCATGCAAGGTCACGCCGCTATTGACCAGCAAGTTGCGGTAAATGCCATTCAGGCGATTGATCTCGCGGTCCTTGTTGGCGATCAGCGTGGCCCAGTCAAACTGTGCCTCGCCCAGTGTCCAGCCGAAACCGGACGACTGCTCGAAGTCCTCGGCGAAGTGCGCGCCGTAAACCAACAATTTTTTCGGCACGCAGCCGACGTTCACACAAGTGCCGCCCAGGTAGCGGCTCTCGGCCACGGCCACTTTCGCGCCAAAACCGGCGGCAAAGCGCGCAGCGCGCACACCACCGGAGCCGGCGCCAATCACATACAAATCAAAATCAAAGGCCATTTTCAATCTCCTCGGCAGTCCACAAGCATACCCGCAGACGTCCGCCGGGCAAGTACTGCAAACGATATGGGGGCCAGAAATGAAAAAGCCACCTGCGAAGGTGGCTTTTCATTACAAGTGGGTCAGGCGTTATCAGTAAGCCTTGCCAGTCTTGTAGAAGTTCTCGAAGCAGAAGTTGGTCGCCTCGATGTAGCCTTCAGCGCCACCGCAGTCAAAACGCTTGCCCTTGAACTTGTAGGCAATCACGCAACCGTTTTTCGCCTGCTTCATCAGCGCATCGGTAATCTGGATCTCGCCACCTTTGCCTGGCTCGGTTTGCTTGATCAGCTCGAAGATGTCAGGAGTCAGGATGTAACGACCGATAATCGCCAGGTTCGACGGAGCGTCTTCCGGGGCCGGCTTCTCAACCATGTTGCGTACACGGTACAGGTCATCAGCGATCAACTCGCCGGCGATCACGCCGTACTTGTTGGTTTCCTGCGGATCCACTTCCTGAATCGCGACGATGGTGCAGCGGTACTGTTCGTACAGCTTGACCATCTGGGTCAGTACGCCGTCGCCTTCGAGGTTGACGCACAAGTCGTCCGCCAGCACCACGGCAAACGGCTCGTCACCGATCAACGGGCGACCAGTCAGGATCGCGTGGCCAAGGCCTTTCATTTCGGTCTGACGGGTGTAGGAGAACGAGCACTCGTCCAGCAGCTTGCGGATGCCGACCAGGTATTTTTCCTTGTCGGTGCCCTTGATCTGGTTTTCCAGCTCATAGCTGATGTCGAAGTGGTCTTCGAGGGCGCGCTTGCCACGACCGGTGACGATGGAGATTTCGGTCAGACCAGCGTCCAGTGCTTCTTCGACGCCGTACTGGATCAGTGGCTTGTTTACCACCGGCAGCATTTCTTTGGGCATGGCTTTAGTCGCTGGCAGGAAGCGAGTACCGTAACCGGCTGCTGGGAACAAGCATTTCTTGATCATAAAAGTCCTTGAAAGGGCTGTGTGTACGAGTTTCGGCGCAGTCTAATCAGGCGGCGCGCACCTTACAATGCCCCGCACTGGCTAACCGATGCCAACATAGAGAAATATTCCCGCGGATAGTTCCGCAGATCGTGCGGCAGCTTCTAATAGATAGCAGATAACTTCGAACCCACACTGGCAGTTCCACCAGACAGGCAATCGCACCACCATACGCCCATCGGCACTTTCTGAGTGCATTTGGCGCTATCATTGCGCAATTGAACCAGCCAACGAGGCAGATAGATGTCGGAAGCAAAAAGCGTCAACGGGTTCCTGATCAAACAGAAAGACGGCCAATGGTGGATAGAGAACTTCGGCGGCACCGAGACTATCACCGGGCCATTCCCTACCGAAAAGCTGGCGATTGAGGTGGCATCCGTGTTGGAGCTGGAACACCCGCCCGTCAAACGCCGCAGTAAAGACAAGACTTGATCTGAACCGGTTTTTGACCAAGCCCTGCTTCGCGCAGGGCTTTTTTGTGATTAAACGAGAGGAAGTGGCCCTTCGCTATAACCTTTTGAAGCCAGCGCTGTCACAGGCTTAGCCCCATCATCCTGACGACGACAACGACATGACTAAATTTTTGCCTCTGATTGCAGTATTGGCCCTGAGCGGCTGCGCCACCTCGGAAACGACTTATCTGAAAAATGGTGAGCAGGGGCTGACCATCGACTGCTCCGGCGAAGCCAACTCCTGGGCCACGTGCTACGAAAAAGCCGATACCTCTTGCGCTGGCACCGGCTACCGAATTGTCGGGACCGACGGCACGCCATCAACCAAAGAAAGTGACAAGACCCTGGGTGTCGATGTAGGCAATTTCAAGAACCGCAGCGTTGTCGTGGTCTGCAAGTAAGGTATCGACGTTACATATGAATTTCAGCGAATTTGATCCCGAGGCCCCGCACGGCCTCGATCAAGTCGTCGAGACGACTGAAGGACTCGACTTCATCGTTATCGTCCACCAGAAAATAACTGCGCCCGGCGCTTTTCTTGAAAAACACGATCCATTCCCCCGGGTTCGCCGGATTTTGAATCACATGGGTGGCAGAGATGTGGCCCTCTGCATGACGCTCCCGAACCTGCTCTCGCTTCATGCCTGACTCCAGAAATGACAATGCCGTCAAAGCGTAGCCTTGACGGCATCGATGTAAATTGTCGCTAGTCTATCAGCCGGAAATACAGGTATTGGCGGCTTTCTGCACATCCTTGGGACGCACCGGTACATTGGACATCCGCTCATGCAGCTTGATGCTGCTGCCACCGGAGCGATTTTCAATGTCAAAGACGGCTGCCGGCGCCGACGAGAACTTCGCCGGAACGATCACACGCATCCCGTCTTTTTGCGGTTCCAACTGCAAGGCGCCACGACTCTCGGCCAGATGCTCAACCAGGCACTGCGCGTACTCATGGGGCTTCTTGCCTGAGATCACGTTCATGGTCGGCAGCGTCTCATCGATCTCCGAAACATTCGCGCAGCCACTCACGACCAACGCCAACGGCAGGACTAACACACCCCACTTCATACAAAACCTCCGATAAAGACCCTCGGACAGCACAAAGGCTGATTTTCTCCGAGGCGGACCACTTTTATCGCTCATGGAATGCCGAAAAACCGGTTTTAATTGTCAAAACGGAGCGCGACGACCCGATAATAACCTGTACGGGCTGATAAACTGCGCCCATCGCCCAAGCTATCGTTTTGATTTTGTAGAATAAGCCCTTCTGGAGGCGCCTCATGAAATTTATCCACCAGCGCGAGCACCTCAATGAAGACGACATCGTCGTCATCCAGTGCTCCCAAACGTGCAACATCCGCTTGATGAACGACGCCAACTTCCGAAGCTTCAAGAATGGCGGTCGTCACACTTACCACGGCGGCGCATTCGACACCTTCCCGGCCCGGATTACCGCGCCGAGCACCGGCTTCTGGAACATCACCATCGACACGGTCAACCGCCGGCCGATCAGCGTGACCCGCAAACCGACCCTGACGCACTCGATCAAGATCATCCGTCGCTCCAGCACAAAACTGAGCTGATTAACGTCCGCACATGAAGTAAAGCAGGTATCACCGTGGCCCAAACGACCAAGTACGTCATCAAATACAAACTCAACGGTGAACGCCGCTTCGAGTTTGCCCAGCTTGAAAACGGCACCGCAGATGAAGCCAAGGCTGCGCTTGAGGTCATTCATAGCCAGAGCGACGACGTCATCAGCGAGATCAGCGTCAGCAAAGCGCTGTAACAGCCCCCCCGGAGCGACAGCATGAATGTCTGCTCCTGCTTCTGAAGTTTGACCGCAAGCACCGGGGTGTTCACCCTGTCACCACGGCCTAGACTGACCACCTCAACCTTTGGTGAAGGCGTCAGATCATGCTGGAGCAACAACTCGATCAGGATGGCTGCGCCATTATCCGATCACTCCTGAGTGCCGAGGTCTGCGACGAAATCAGCGCCCTTTACGGGCAGCCTGAGCTCTTTCGTTCACAGGTGATCATGGCTCGTCACGGTTTTGGTCGTGGCGAGTACAAGTACTTCAAGTACCCCCTGCCGGATCCCGTCGCCCGCTTGCGTAGCGAGCTCTACCCCGGACTGGTGCCAATTGCCAATCGCTGGTACGAATGGATGGACCTGCCGACTCGCTTTCCTGACACGCACGAAGCATTTCTGCAACGCTGCCATGCCGCCGGTCAGGAACGTCCGACGCCCTTGTTGCTGCAATATGGCCCGCAGGACTACAACTGCCTGCATCAGGATCTGTACGGCGAACACGTCTTCCCGTTGCAAGTGGCGATTCTTCTGTCAGCACCCAACGAAGATTTTACCGGCGGCGAATTCGTCCTGACCGAACAGCGCCCCCGAATGCAGTCACGCCCTCAGGTCATTGACCTGAAGAAAGGCGATGCCTTGATCTTTGCCGTCAGCCAGCGGCCGGTCAAAGGTGTTCGCGGCTATTACCGAGTGAACATGCGCCACGGCGTGAGTCGCGTGCATAGCGGAAAACGGCATACCCTTGGAATCATCTTTCACGATGCGTTATGACCCATGAGCCCCACCACTCTGGATATGTTTGCCAACGTAGAACCCGAGCAGCCGCCCAGGCGCGAGCAGATCGGCGAACAAGCCTGCATCTTGCGCGGCTTCGCCCTGCCCCGGCTGAATCCGTTACTGACCGCACTGGACGCGGTTTTAGCGGCCGCACCGTTTCGACAAATGGTCACGCCCGGCGGCTTTACCATGTCGGTTGCGTTAAGCAGTTGTGGCGCCTTGGGCTGGACCACTGATCGAAGCGGCTACAAATACACGCGCAATGACCCACTGACCGGGCAACCCTGGCCCGAGATGCCGGAGGTATTTTTCGAACTGGCACAAGCAGCGGCGCGTGAAGCAGGATTCGCGGATTTTGTGCCCGATTCCTGCTTGATCAATCGCTATGTCCCTGGGGCCAGGATGTCATTGCACCAGGACAAAGACGAAGGCTCCTACGCAGCCCCGATCGTTTCGGTGTCGCTGGGATTGCCGGCGACCTTCCTGTTTGGCGGTTTTGAACGAAGCGATAAAAGCCAGCGCGTTCCGTTGCTGCATGGCGACATCGTGGTCTGGGGTGGCGTGGACCGTTTGCGCTATCACGGCGTACTACCGATCAAGGATGGTCATCATCCGAGACTGGGCGAACAAAGGATCAACTTCACTTTTCGCACGGCCGGATGAAGCACTCGAATTTGACCGCAAGACCCGGAGTGCGACGCCCCTTCTGCCTGATTAATCTGCATGAAACGGGTCAATGGACATACAGACATGACAACGCATTCGACTAAAACAGCAACCGAGATCGATCCTCGCTGGGCCGCGGTCGTCGCGCGCGATCCGGCCGCAGACGGGCAGTTTGTCTATGCGGTAAAAACCACCGGCATCTACTGCCGCCCCAGCAGTCTGGCGCGCTTGCCGAAACCGCAAAATGTCGAGTTTTTCGACACGCCGGAACAAGCCCAGGCGGCGGGTTATCGTCCAAGCAAACGCGCCGTAAAAGATCAAAGTGACGTCGCCGCCCAACACGCGGCCACTGTTGCCGCGGCCTGCCGGCACATCGAATCCGCCGAAAATCTGCCGGCGCTCAATGAACTGGCGGACGCAGCAGGCCTCAGCAGTTTCCACTTCCATCGAGTGTTCAAAGCCGTTACGGGGCTGACACCCAAGGGTTACGCCACGGCCCATCGTTCGCGCAAGGTTCGTGAACGTCTGGCGGACGGCGGCACGGTCACCGATGCCCTATATGACGCCGGCTTCAATTCCAACAGTCGTTTCTATGAAGCAGCGGATCATCTGTTGGGCATGAAGCCAGGTGACTACCGCGCCGCAGGACAAAATACCGACATCCGTTTTGCCGTCGGACAGTGTTCCCTGGGAGCCATTCTGGTGGCGCAAAGTGAACGCGGGGTTTGCGCGATTCTGCTGGGGGATGATCCACACCAACTGGTCTGCGATCTACAGGATAAGTTTCGCCGCGCCCATCTGATCGGTGCCGATCATGAATTCGAGCAACTGATCGCTCAGGTTGTAGGATTTATCGAAGCTCCGGCCCTTGGCCTGGACTTGCCGCTGGACGTGCGCGGCACGGCGTTTCAGGAGCGCGTCTGGCAAGCCTTGCGCGAGATTCCCGCCGGTAGCACCGCCAGTTATGCCGAGATCGCCCTACGCATCGGCTCGCCAAAAGCCGTTCGCGCCGTGGCCCAGGCGTGCGGCGCGAACAGTCTGGCAGTGGCGATCCCTTGCCACCGCGTGGTACGGAGCGACGGCAACCTGTCGGGCTACCGCTGGGGGGTTGAGCGCAAACGCGTTTTGCTGGAACGCGAGACGCGCTGATCAGCGATTCACATCGACCACCACCCGCCCGCGCAATTGCCCGGCGAGCAAGCGCGGCGCGGCATCGATGGCTTCGCTCAAACCGATTTCATGACTGATCAGTGACAACAACGCGAAGTCCAGGTCCTTGGCCAGCCGATTCCAGGCCAGTACGCGTCTGGCCTTGGGCTGGGTCACGCTGTTGATCCCGGCCAATGTCACGCCGCGCAAAATGAATGGTGCGACCGAGGCCGGAAAGTCCATGCCTTGCGCCAGTCCACACGCCGCGACCGTGCCGTTAGCCTTGGTGCTGGCGCAGGCATTGGCCAAGGTGTGGCTGCCGACCGAGTCAATGACCGCCGCCCAACGCTCCTTCGCCAACGGTTTGCCGGGTTCGGACAACGTGGCGCGGTCAATGATTTCATTGGCGCCCAGGCGTTTCAGGTACTCGTGTTCGGTCGTTCGCCCGGTGGATGCCACGACGCGATAACCCAGCTTGCTCAGCAGCGCGATGGCGAAACTGCCTACACCGCCATTGGCACCGGTCACCAGCACTTCGCCTTGCTCCGGCGTCACGCCGTTATGCTCCAACGCCAGGATGCACAGCATTGCCGTATAGCCCGCAGTGCCAATCGCCATGGCCTGAGCGCTGGTAAATTCCTTTGGCAGTGGAATCAGCCAGTCACCATTCAGGCGTGCCTTCTGCGCCAATCCACCCCAATGGCCCTCGCCCACGCCCCAACCATTGAGCACGACTTGATCACCGACCTTGTAGTCCGGGTGCTCACTGACTTCGACAGTGCCGGCCAGATCGATCCCCGGCACCATCGGGAATTTTCGCACCACCGGGCTGCTGCCGGTGATTGCCAATCCATCCTTGAAGTTCAGGGTGCTGTACGCCACGCGTACCGTCACATCACCCTCGGGCAGTTGCTCGTCATTGATCTCTTGCAGTGTGGCCCGGTAACCGCTGTCGTCTTTGTCGATCAAAATACCGTTGAACATCGTTGCCTCTCAATGGAATCAATCAGAATGTGGGACCCTTGAAATACCACAAAGAAACATTTCGCCGTACCAGACTTTAAGCCAAACCGCTGACCAGCCAAAAGTCGACTGGTCCTTCACCCGCGATAACTGGTAAAAAACCGGTTCTACCGTCCCTGTCCTGTTTTGACGTCGGAGCATCATTCAAATGAGCCAATGGCCAGACACCCGCATTCTCGACCTGCTCGGTATCGAACTGCCGATCATCCAGGCCCCCATGGCCGGCGCCAATGGATCGGCCATGGTCGTCGCGGTAAGTAACGCTGGCGGTCTGGGCTCGATGCCAGCGGCGATGCTGAGCATCGAGCAACTGCGCGAAGAGCTGAAGACGATTCGCCAACACAGCCAGCGCCCGTTCAACATCAACTATTTCTGCCATCAACCTCCGGCTCCGGATGAGCAACGTGCCCGGGACTGGAAGAACTTGCTGGAACCTTACTACCGGGAACTGGGCGTCGATTTCGATGCGCCGACACCGGTATCCAATCGAGCACCATTCGATGCCGCGGCCTGTGAGGTCGTCGAAGAGTTTCGCCCTGGAGTGGTCAGTTTTCACTTCGGTTTGCCGGAAAAATCCCTGCTGGATCGGGTAAAAGCCACCGGCGCGAAAATTCTGTCCTCGGCCACCACGGTCGAAGAAGCCGTCTGGCTGGAACAGCAGGGCTGTGACGCAATCATCGCCATGGGTTACGAGGCCGGTGGTCATCGCGGGATGTTTCTCAGTGACGATCTGAGCAGCCAGGTCGGGACCTTTGCTTTGGTGCCTCAAATTGTCGATGCCGTGAAAGTGCCGGTGATTGCAGCCGGTGGAATCAGTGATGCGCGGGGTGTTGCGGCAGCCTTTGTGTTGGGCGCTTCGGCGGTGCAGGTGGGCACGGCTTACTTGTTCACGCCAGAAGCCAAGGTCAGCCGGTCGCACTACAAAGCGTTGCGCACCGCCAAAGAAAGCGAGACCGCCGTCACCAACATTTTCACAGGTCGCCCGGCACGCGGCATTCTCAATCGGGTGATGCGCGAACTCGGGCCGATCAGCGATAAAGCGCCGACCTTCCCACTCGCCGGTGGTGCGCTGATGCCGTTGCGAGCCAAGGACGAAGCGGATTTCAGCAATCTGTGGGCTGGGCAGGCATTCAGGTTAGGCGTTGAAATGACGGCTGCAGAATTGACCCGACACTTGGCGGATGCAGGACTGGCCAAGCTGCTCGGTCGATAAAGCGATCCCCTGTGACAGCTGCCGAGCCCGCGAGGCTGCGTCCGGCGGCGCAGCCGTCGTAAACCCTGCCTCCACGGTGTATCTGATACAACCGAGTTGCCTGATCTTACGGCTGCTTCGCAACCGGACGCAGGCTTCGCCAGCTGCTACAAGGTTGAGCGCGGCTAATACCGATTCCCCACTCAGAAACCAACACATTCCGTTTACAGGCTTTTCGCTATATATTCATCTATATAGCGATTTACCCCTTGCAGCACTCGCCTACCACGGAGCCGTTTCATGACCATTCGTGCCTCACGTTTTGCCCCTGCGTGCCTCACCAGCCTGATCGCAGTCTTCGCTTTCGGAGCCGCCCATGCGGACGAAGTCCAGGTCGCTGTCGCGGCCAACTTCACTGCCCCCATTCAGGCCATCGCTGCCGATTTCGAAAAAGACACCGGGCACAAACTGGTCGCGGCTTATGGTGCAACCGGCCAGTTCTACACCCAGATCAAGAATGGCGCGCCGTTCGAAGTGTTCCTCTCGGCAGACGACACCACGCCGCAAAAACTTGAAGCCGAAGGCGACGCGGTCAAGGGTTCGCGCTTCACCTACGCCATTGGCACCCTGGCCTTGTGGTCGGCCAAGGACGGTTACGTCGATGCCAAGGGCAAAGTGCTGAGCGACAATCAATATCAGCATCTGTCCATCGCCAATCCCAAGGCCGCACCTTACGGCCTGGCCGCGACTCAGGTACTGGCCAAGCTGGGGCTGACCGACAAGGTCAAGGACAAAATCGTTGAGGGCCAGAACATCACCCAGGCCTATCAATTCGTCTCCACCGGCAACGCCGAACTTGGCTTTGTCGCCTTGTCGCAGATCTACAAAGACGGCAAAGTCACCGGCGGTTCGGCGTGGATCGTTCCAGCCGACATGCACGACCCGATCAAACAAGATGGGGTGATCCTCAACAAAGGCAAGGACAACCCGGCCGCCAAGGCACTGGTTGACTACCTTAAAGGTCCGAAAGCCGCCGCTGTCATCAAATCCTACGGTTACCAACTCTAAATGACGCTGACGAGTGCCGACTTCTCCGCCATCTGGCTGACCCTCAAACTGGCGTCCCTGACGACTGCCATCCTGCTGGTCATCGGCACTCCGATTGCGTTATGGCTATCGCGCACCCGTTCCTGGTTGCGCGGTCCGGTCGGGGCGATAGTCGCCCTGCCCTTGGTCCTGCCGCCCACGGTGATTGGCTTTTATCTGTTGCTGGCGCTGGGGCCTCACGGCTTTGTCGGTCAGTTCACCCAATCGCTGGGGTTTGGCACCCTGACATTCAGTTTTGCGGGGCTGGTCGTTGGCTCGGTGCTGTATTCGATGCCATTCGTGGTTCAACCGCTGCAAAACGCCTTTTCCGCCATTGGCACTCGTCCATTAGAGGTCGCCGCGACCTTGCGCGCGAATCCATGGGACACTTTCTTCAGCGTGATCCTGCCCCTCGCCCGACCCGGTTTTATCACCGCTGCGATTCTCGGCTTCGCCCACACCGTCGGCGAGTTCGGCGTGGTATTGATGATCGGTGGCAACATCCCGGACAAGACTCGCGTGGTTTCAGTACAGATCTACGATCACGTCGAAGCCATGGAGTACGCCCAGGCCCATTGGCTGGCCGGGGCGATGCTGGTGTTCTCCTTTGCAGTGTTGCTGGTGCTCTATTCCGGCCGTAAAACCAAAGCAGGCTGGAGCTGATCGATGATCGATATGCGTCTGAAACTGAGCTATTCGGGGTTCGCCCTGGACGTGGACCTGCAATTGCCTGGTCGTGGCGTGACGGCGCTTTACGGACACTCGGGCTCGGGCAAGACCACCTGCCTGCGCTGCATTGCGGGGCTGGAACGGGCGCAACAGGGTTTTATCCAGATCAACGATGAGATCTGGCAGGACAGCGACAACAAGATTTTCGTGCCGCCGCATAAACGCGCGCTCGGTTATGTTTTTCAGGAAGCCAGTTTGTTTCCCCATCTGTCGGTGTTGGCGAATCTGGAGTTTGGCCTCAAGCGCATCCCGAAACAGCAGCGCCGAGTCGACATGGACCATGCCACGGAACTGCTGGGGATCGGGCACCTGTTGGAGCGTCACCCGCAGCATCTTTCCGGCGGCGAACGGCAACGGGTCGGCATCGCCCGCGCGCTGCTCACCAGCCCGAAACTTTTGTTGATGGACGAACCGCTGGCGGCGCTGGACAGTCAGCGCAAGAACGAAATCCTGCCTTACCTGCAACGCCTGCACGATGAGTTGGACATCCCGGTGCTGTACGTCAGCCACTCGCAGGATGAGGTCGCGCGGCTGGCCGACCATATCGTCTTGCTGAGCGAAGGCAAGGCACTGGCCAGCGGCCCCATCGGCGAAACCCTCGCTCGCCTGGACCTGCCAATGGCGCTGGGCGACGACGCCGGAGTGGTGATCGAAGGGCATGTCAGCGCCTATGACGCCCACTATCAGTTGCTGACTTTGCAGTTACCCGATACCGATCTGGGCATTCGCGTCGCCCACGCGCCCATGCCCTTGGGGCAGGCGCTGCGCTGCAAGGTACACGCGCGCGATGTCAGCCTGAGCCTGCGAAGCGTCGAGCAAAGCAGCATCCTTAATCGCTTGCCGGTGACGGTAATCAGTGAAATCGGTGCCGACAACGCCGCCCATGTGCTGATCCGCCTGAACGCCGCCGGCACACCCTTGCTGTCACGTATCACCCGCTACTCCCGAGACCAGTTGGGCCTGCATCCCGGCCAGCAACTCTGGGCACAAATCAAAGCGGTGGCGGTCCTGGCTTAAATCCGCCGGCACCAACGACAAACGAGTGCGGTCAATGGCTGTACTTGCCCCTGATTTGTCGCCGAGGATGATTTGCCATGTCCGCAAGCGCTCCCAGGAAATCCCCGGACAAAATCTATTCCAGTATCTGGATGAAAACGGCGAGCGACATACCGTCAGTTCCGCCGACGTCAATGCCTACCTGCAAACCCTCACCGGCGCCGATTTCACGGCAAAGGATTACCGCACCTGGGCGGGCAGTGTTCTGGCGTTGTCCGTGCTGCGCGAATTGCAGTGGGAGCCCGAGTCCGATGCAAAGCGACAGGTAGTAGAGATGGTGAAGAACGTCGCCAGACAATTGGGCGACACGCCGGCGGTGTGCCGAAAATGCTACATCCACCCGGCGGTGCTGGAAGCTTTTATGCTCGGCGCCCTGGCAGAGCTGCCTCGACCAAGATTGCGTAAAGGGCTCAAATCAGAGGAAGTCGGGCTGACCGTGTTCCTTGACCGAATGCTCGCCAGTGCTGAAGCGACGAACTGACCTGTCTATTTTTTGCACGATCACAAAGAACTTCTATAGTTGATCTGAACATGAATCAGCTGCGGTGACGCCATGGAAGACATTTTCGTTGCGAAGCGATGCAACAAGATCACCATTCATGGCCGCCGAGCGGGAGAAACCGGCTACCCACCACCTGACGCCGCTGTCTTGTATCGCATTGCCGATACTCGCACGCAGGGGTTCATCGGGGGCCAACGGCTGAATTCAACGTCGCAAGTGATGGCCCGCCCAGGTTGATGAACAGTCACCTGACTGCCACGGGTCTATACTGAAAACTACTGAAGGAACAGCAACCCCAACAGCAGAAAGCTCGCCCCTCGCGGGCTTTTTGTTGCCACTTGCCAGGTTTCTTCTACGGAGGTGTTTGCCATGTCCGAAAAAGAGTCCATCACCACCCTCCTCACCCTGCTCGACTCCCGGCAGGCGCGACTTGCCGCCGCGTGCAAGGAAATTGCCGACTGGGTCGATCATCAGGGGGGGCACCCGACAGCCCTCAGAATTCGTGATCGGCTGAACGACATCGAAAAAGACACACCGCTGATTCGAAACACGCTGTCGTCTTTAAAACCTGTCGACCCGCCCCTCCCACGGTTCAGATGATTCGGTCCGGACACGCGACGCAAGCACAGGGCCTGTTTCAGGCCCCATGAGCGGTGACCTCATCGTCACCGGGTCTGCGCATGTCTGTAGGTCTGCTGTTGCACCCTCAACCCGGCCTGTCGCCGGGCTTTTTTTCGACACTTCTTTCACGTCACATTTACAACTCAAGTCCTACAGTGAGCTACTCCTTTGAAGAATTACCTTGGTCTGCCCGCATGCAGGCCTTTTTTTTGCCTCTGAAAACCTATCGGCCTCCGCCGACCTACAGGTATGTGGCGTTTTGCGAGTTTCCGGCGGCCCTGAAAAAGGTTTGCTCGCCAGGAAGCCAACGAACGCTCGCGTTTGCGGGGGGTCAAACAATCACACGTCACGAAGGAGGCGTTCCATGGTCACCCACTTCAAAGTCAGCGGGCACTTGGCCTGCGGCCACAAAGGCAGCAACCTCACGTCCACCCAAGAACTGAACCGTGTGAAATGCAGAAGTTGCCGAAACACCGATGCGTACAAGGAAGCGCGCAAGGTCCAGCGCAATGCGGCACGCCGTGCCGCACGCAAGGCCAAAGCCACTCACATCGCCAATGACTGGCGCTCAGCCTGGACCGAGCGGCTTGTCGCCATGGCCGGGCTGCAAAGACTGCCTCGTGGTTTTACCGGCCAGCCTTTTGTTTAGAAGGCTCATTCAACAACTGGGTCGGCCCTGCTCGGCCCAGTATTCATGTTCGCGTGCTTCATGATTTCAGCGAGCGACATGCGCTTGAACGCTTCAAACAACCGCCGCCCCTCTTCGGGTGCACAAGATATGGCCAGGCGCATAGTTGCCTCACCCAACTGCCAGATCAGAAAAGCTGCGTCAGCAACTTGCTGGGCATCACTGCCTGGAAACACCCGAAGCATCGCATCGGCCAGCAACCTGCCCGCCACGCGACTCTCCTCCAGCTCCAATGCCAGCAGTTGCTTGTCGGCCTGCATCCCCGACCAGATATCACGCATCGCCGGCTCTGCCTGAGCGATGTCGTAATACTGCTCCAGCAAATCCGAATAGGCCTCGCTCAATCCTTGTGCGTCCTCAACAGCTGCCAGTGCTGCCTCTATGCATCGGCGACTCTCGGCGTTGAAGCGCTCCGCCAGCGTACGGATTACTGCACTCTTGTCTGGAAAATACTGATACAGCGATCCGATCGAAATCTCCGAGCGTTCGGCAATTTCACTCATCTTTAGCGAATCGCTGCCCTTGGTCGCAATTAGCTGCGTTGCCACGGCAAGTATTCGCTCTTGTCGCTCGCGGCTGCGTTGTTGCGTGGGGTTGCGTCGGGTCGGCTCTGAAAAGGGATGTTCGCGCCCGGTGGTGGCTTTCTTCGGCACTGCATTTCCCCGATCAATTACATGACATGCACTCACATTAGCACCGCCCATTCACACACCCAAGGGGGCAAAGCCGTACGTCGGTTTTCTTCGTCACGCCAGTTGACGGCATAACATGAGCGTTTATCATCTTTTTAACGTGAGTGTCACTCACATTAACCCGATGGAGATGAACGCGATGAACACGCAAGGCACCTTCCTCATTCTCGGCGCGACCGGTAAAACAGGGCGCAGGATCACTCAACGTCTTACAGCTTCGGAACTGCCCGTGCGCCTCGGTTCGCGCCAGGCAAATCCACCCTTCGACTGGGAGAATCGGTCCACCTGGGATGCAGCGCTTGATGGCGTTCACGCTGTTTACATTTCCTACCAACCGGACCTCGCCGTTCCGGGCGCCGTCGAAACGATTCAGGCGTTTACCGATCTGGCCGTTCAAAGCGGCGTCGGCAAACTGGTGCTGCTATCCGGACGCGGAGAGGCCGAAGCAGAACACGCCGAACGCGTTATTCAGAACAGCGGCATCGACTGGACCATCCTTCGTTCCAGCTGGTTCTTCCAGAACTTCAGTGAGGCGCATTTTCTGCAGCCCATTCTTCAGGGTGAACTGGCGCTCCCCGTTGGCAACATCGCGGAGCCCTTTGTCGATGTGGAGGACATTGCCGAGGTTGCAGTTCAGGCGCTGACCCAACCCGGACACTCAGGCCAGCTTTATGAATTGACGGGGCCTCGGGCTCTGACGTTTGCTGATGCGGTCGATGAGATCGCTAAAGGGACCGGCCGCGATATCCGCTTCGTCGCTGTGCCGCCGGATGCCTACAGAGAGGCATTGGAACAGGAACAACTTCCAGCCGATTTGATCGCTCTAGTGTTGTACCTCTTCACAACGGTGCTCGATGGTCGTAACACGCCACTGAGCGATGGCGTCCAGCGCGCACTTGGTCGACCTGCACGAGACTTTAGCGACTATGTTCAGCGCACTTTAGAAGCGGGTGTTTGGGCGAACGAAGGATCTCCTACTGGTACCGAATCATACTTTTGACAGCTTACGGAAGACAAAAAAACCCGTTTCAGCCGACACTGAAACGGGCTTTTCCCCGCATCAACGACCGTTACTTCAGGTCGTCAAGCTGGCGATGATCCTGACGCTTATGTGATACAGGCCAAATTCCTCACCCGAATTAATCAACATCATGACTGAGGTCAATACCTTGACTGCCGAAGGCAGGCAAAATTGTACGCGGCAGAAAAAGATAGTTTTTTAGCCAGAATCGCGACAATACGAGACCGCCTGTTGGTCGTACACCGGTAGATCAACCTCAACTGATGACCCTATGAAAGACCCCATTCGTTACGCCGACTACTTGCATATGATCGGAGCCGGTCGCCGCGAAATACCTATGCGCGAGCTGGTATCCGCACCGGTTCGCGATGCCGATGGCCGCTGGCAGGCCGCGCCCCACAAAGCTGCGAAATTGCGTGGAGGCGAGATCGCCGCCATCCTCAAGCCCTATCTCAATGTCCGGCTGATGGAGCAGCTTCGCGCCGTGGTGCCGCTGGCCCTGTACCTGGTGTTGTTTCAGATCATCATCCTGCGCCAGTTGGTTGAGGACTCGCTGCTTGTCACGGGAGGCCTGTTCGCCGTAATCGTCGGACTGATGCTGTTCATGGAAGGGCTGAAACTCGGCCTGATGCCATTCGGCGAAATAATCGGCAGCAACCTTCCGCGCAAGTTATCCCTGCCGTTGGTGTTGCTGGTTACCCTTCTGCTGGGCATCGGGGTGACTTTCGCTGAACCCGCTATTGGCGCGCTACGCGCCGCTGGGCAAAACGTTTCTGCGCAGCACGCGCCCTACCTCTGGGCGATACTCAACCAGTGGACCAGCGAACTGGTTCTGGTTGTGGGGGCCAGCGTCGGTCTGGCCGCTGTAACCGGCACGCTCCGCTTCCTCTATGGCTGGAGCCTGAAGCCGTTGATCTATTTATCGCTGGCGCCCGTTCTGCTGCTGACGGTGTATATGAGCAGTGACCCTGAGCTTGCAAAGATTATCGGCCTGGCCTGGGATGCTGGCGCGGTCACCACCGGGCCGGTCACTGTACCGCTGGTGCTGGCGTTGGGCATCGGCATCGCCGCTGCTGCAGGCAAGGGCGGTTCCGGGCTGTCCGGGTTCGGTATTGTCACCCTGGCCTCGCTGTTTCCCGTCATCGGAGTAATGCTGCTGGGCCTGTACGTGGCGGCTATCTCCTCGCCGGCAGAAATCGTCGCCGCGGCGCAGGCCGCTACCAACGCCGGACAACTGACTGCAGACTGGCACACGGTCAGCCCCGGACTGGAGATTGTTTCGGGGCTACGGGCCATCGTGCCTTTGGTGATATTCCTGTTGATAGTACTGAAACTGCTGCTGCGCCAAAGCCTGCCGCGACGCGGCGAGATCTTCCTCGGTATCGCCCTGACCGTGGTGGGCATGTGCGTGTTCAATCTCGGTCTGACCTACGGTCTGTCCAAGCTGGGAGGGAGTGCGGGTTCGCTGATTCCGGCGGCCTTCATGCAAACTCCCGGCGCGGACAACTCCCCGCTCTACATGTATGAGGTGGGGTTGGTACTGGCCTTGGCTTTCGCCTGGGTGCTCGGGTACGGGGCGACCGTCGCCGAACCCGCGCTGAATGCGCTCGGCGTCACCGCAGAGACTCTTACCAACGGTTTTATCCGCAAGCGCAGCCTTATACGTGCAGTATCGATAGGTGTCGCCTGCGGTATTGCCGTGGGTGTGGCCAAGTTGGTGTTCGGCCTGCCACTGGTCTGGCTGGTGGTGCCGCCCTACCTGTTCGCGGTGGTACTCACGATTTTTTCGACCGAAGAGTTTGTCAATGTCGCCTGGGATAGCGCGGGTGTCACCACGGGGCCAATAACCGTTCCGCTCGTTCTGGCCATGGGGCTGGGACTGGGTAATGCCACCAACGCAGTCGAGGGTTTCGGAATTCTTTGTATGGCATCCGTCGGCCCGGTCATCAGCGTCATGCTCCTCGGACAGTGGGCGCGTTTCCAGTTGTGGAGACAGACAAAGGCCGCCACGGAACAGCCTGCGAATCAATTAATGGGTACGGGAGAAGCGGGATGAAAGCTGAAGGAATTACCTACCTTACTGACGTTGCACTGATCACCTGCATTGTCCCCGTCGGGCGCGCGGACCTGGTGATCCGTGCGGCCCAGGGCATGGGCGCGCCAGGCGCCATTGTCTACCACGCCAACGGGCTTGGCCCCCGAGAGCGGCTCGGCCTGCTCAGCATCGCCATTGATGCGGAGAAAGAAGTGGTCAGCCTGCTGGTAGCTGCCGACTACCAGGACGCGGTACTCGAGGCCATCTATCACGCGGCCAACCTGGATGTTCCCGGTGCCGGCATGATCTATGCGACACCGGTGGAAAAAGTGGCCACCTACATCCCCCGTGAAATACTGGAACAAGGGAGAGCCTCGTGAGCGTGGCGGTAGCGGGTATACCGGGCGGCGCTGCAAAACTCATTACCTGTGTGTTGCCCGACGATGGCACGGAGCGCAGGCTGCTGCTGCTGTTGCGAGAGGCGCATGGCATTACGCGCGCGGACAGCGTTAGCTGCCGCGGTGTGGCCGTACTGCAGGCCGCCAAAGCACCCCGCAACGAAGTGCCAGAGGCGGTTCTCACCCGGGTGGTCAACGTGGTGGTGGACGAAGCCCAGGCCGAAGCGGTGTTCGACTTCATCTGTGCACACGCCGAACTGACCGAGCCGGGCAGAGGTTTGGTGTACATGGTCAAATTGAATTTCGCGACGCCACTGGCGATGCCTGCGGGCGTAACGCAAGACCCCGGCGCGAAGGTAGAGGGATTTTGAAAACACTAAATTACAAAACGCCCGCTGAAAGATTTAGCCAATCCGATTGCATCACTCCCATTCCAAAAGTGACGCCAAGAAGCAGAGGATATTTCCAGATCGGCCAACAGTGGACAGTCTGCTGGCATGTCAGCAGCGTAGTTTGATTTTCCTCCTATACTCATCGAGAAACTCGGGTTTGCCATTATTGGCGTGCTTCTCCTCGCACAATGTCGCACTCGCAGTGACCACACTCAGGCAAATCAATGATTTGCAAAATGACAAGGAATGTCATTCCATCACCGCTTTCGACCGCCGCCAGGAGTATCGCCGATGAGAAAAATAACTGTCCTGTCAACTGCCCTTGCTGTCGTTCTTGCAGGTTGTGCCTCAGCCCCATCGGGAACGCACACGGAAACTTGCAAGGCAACCAATGAGCAAGAAATCTCGGCCTTGTTTGACCGATGGAATCGCTCGCTGCAAACCGGTGACCCACACCAAGTTGTCGCCAACTATGCCGAACACTCGGTCCTTCTTCCTACCGTGTCGAACAAACCGAGACTAACCCCGACCGAAAAGGAGGACTACTTCCATCACTTCCTGGAAAACAAGCCCGTAGGCAAGATCGACTCAAGGACAATAGAGATTGATTGCAACTCTGCGGTTGACGTTGGACTCTATACGTTCACCTTTCAAACTACGGGTGCTCAAGTCAAAGCTCGCTACACATACACCTACAAGTGGGACGGAAAGCAGTGGTTGATTACTAGTCATCACTCCTCTGCAATGCCAGAGAAGAATTGAGGCGGCGATCACTATCGGACATCGGCGGACATCACTCAGACAGCGCCCGGCTCTTGCTCAACAGGCCAGGCTGGATGTGCATCTCTCTTCGAACCCCATGGGCAAAGGCGGTTCCGGATAGCAACGAAGTGCGCAGCATGCACGCTCTCTGATGTCCCCGGCTCCGGGGGATGGACCGCGCGCTCGACTATCGACTGCGGAGAACATCGCGGTGTCGAATCAGCTTGTGATACGCAACATGACCCGCTCCGAGCTGGACCAGCTCGTCGGCTGGGCTGCACGCGAGGGTTGGAATCCCGGCCTTCACGATGCCGAGCTGTTCTGGGCTACGGACCCTGAGGCTTTCATCGCGGCGGACCTTGATGGCGAGTTGATTGGAGGCGGTGCCATCACCTCCTACAACGGCGAATTCGGCTTCATGGGTTTCTTCATCGTTCGGCCCGAATATCGCGGACAGGGTCTCGGCAATACCCTCTGGCACGCCCGCCGCGAGCGCCTCCTCGCTCGTTTGCGCCCGGGTGCGAGCATCGGCATGGACGGTGTCTTCGCCATGCAGGACTACTACGCCAAGGGTGGCTTCGTCTTCTCCCATCGCAATATGCGTTTTCGTGCCGAAATCCTTGAACGTCCGGCAACGTCGCTTGTTGACGGCGAAGACATCGTCCCACTGGCTACCTTTGCGTTCGATCAGGTTCTCGATTATGACCGCACCTGCTTCCCAGCCTCGCGCCCGACCTTCCTGAGAGGGTGGATAGCCCAACCCGATGCGCTCGCCCTGGGTTGCCGGCGCCAAGGAAGGCTGAGCGGATTCGGCGTCGTGCGGCGCTGCAAGGAAGGCTGCAAGATCGGTCCCCTGTTCAGCGATGACGCCTTGGCGGCCAATGCCCTCTACTCGCACTTGGCAAGCTTCGCCGCGGGTGGCCCGCTGTTTCTCGACACCCCGGAGAACAACCGCGCCGCGATGGCGCTCGTGCACCAACATGGGATGAACGAGGTCTTCGGTTGCGCGCGCATGTATCTCGGCCCTCCTCCGGCTCTCGCGCACGAACGTGTCTTCGGCGTCACGACCTTCGAGCTGGGCTGATGTCCGCGCGCGATCTCGTCGGTTACGGCGGTTGTCCACCCCACCCGCGATGGCCCGGTGACGCTCGCGTCGCGGTTCAGTTCGTGCTCAACATCGAGGAGGGCGCGGAGTCGTGCATCCTCAATGGCGATGCCCAGTCAGAAGCCTGGCTCCACGAACTGCCTGGCCGCCCACCTCGCACGGGAAAACGGGACTTGAGTGTCGAGGGAATGTATGAATACGGATCGCGCGCAGGCGTGTGGCGCATCCTGGAACTGTTCAGCGCCCGTGGCCTGCCCCTGACCGCCTTCGCCGTCGGCCGGGCACTGGAACTCAACCCGCAGATCGGCCACGCGCTCCGCGCTGCCGGGCATGAAGTTGCCGGGCATGGTTACCGTTGGCTGGACTATCGCGACATCCCTGAAGACGAAGAGCGGCTCCATATCCGCCTTACCCTCGACGCGATCGAGCGGATCTGCGGCAAGCGCCCCACAGGTTGGTACACGGGGCGGGTCAGTCCGAACACCTGCCGCCTGTTGCGCGAGGACGGCGGGCTCCTCTACAGCTCAGACGCCTACAACGATGACCTGCCCTATTGGCTTCCAGGTTCGCCCAGGCACCTGGTAATCCCGTACACACTGGTCAACAACGACGCCCGCTATCTGCTGCCGAACGGTTTCTCCTCCGGCGAGGACTTCTTCCAGCTGCTCAAGGATGCTTTCGACTTGCTATGGCAGGAGGGCGCGCAACATCCGAAGATGATGAGCGTCGGCCTGCATGGCCGGATCAGCGGCCATCCAGCACGCGCGATGGCGTTGGCGCGCTTTCTCGATTACGTGCAAGGCCACGGCTCGGCGTGGATCTGCCGGCGAGAAGAGATTGCCAGGCACTGGATAGCCGAATTCCCCGCTTAGGGACGCCTCGATGAAGTGGCTAGACAGCTAAATAGCCGCCCTCGGAAAACAACTTCGACGACGGGCCGAAACCCACCGGCTTCGCCTTCTAATCATCGACCCGGCGCTACGTCCCAACTTGCGAAGAAACTGTCCTGCTACGCCCATAGCATCGCACCCGGGATACCTACTATAGAACCGCACCCCTGCCCATCAGCAGGAGCAGTTACCTATACCGGATGCCCAAATTGCGCACCGCCGTACAAGCACGGATTGGAGACAACAATGACAACAGTCGCCGCAGCCCAAGACACTCTTTCACCACTCACCCCCTCGGCACCCGCCATCATCCGGTCGTCGGTGCGCCAGCATTCGATCAAGGTGGAGCTTTGCACGCCCGCCATCGGTGCCGAACTCAGCAACATCAGCCTGGTTGACGCTACCCGTGATCCTGAAATGATCGCGCAAATCCGGGCCCTGTGGCTCAAGCACAAAGTGCTGTTCTTTCGCGATCAGGACATCACGCCGATGGAGCAACAGAACTTCGCCTTGCAATTCGCGGAACTGGAAAGCCATCCCTTGGCGCCGAGCCATCCGGAGGCGGACAAGCTGCTGACGCTGTACCGCAATCTCGAACCGGGCAAGCCCAAGAGCTATGTGGAAAAGGCCAGCCGCGAAAACCTCTGGCATGCCGATGTCACTTTCAAAAACGCTCCGCCCCGTGGCGCGGTGTTGCGCTGCGAACTGGGTCCGGACACCGGCGGAGACACCTTGTTTTCCAACATGGTGATGGCTTACGACAATCTGCCCGACACCATCAAGCAACGGATCGAAGGCTTGTATGCAAAGCACGGTGCCGAGCAGTCCTTTGGTGCCCAGTTACCGCGTGAAGATCGTCTCGCGATGGCCCTGAAGACCCCCGCCGCTGAACATCCGGTGGTGCTTGTCCATCCTGAGACGGGTGAAAAGGTGCTGTTCGTCAACTCGGCGTTCACCACCCATTTCTCGAACTTCTTCAACTTCGAGGACATCCGCTACGGCCAGGACTTCATGCCCGAGGCTCATCATCTGATGAACTACCTGACCTCCCAGGCCGCCATTCCGGAATACCAGGTACGCCTGAAATGGCGCACCAACACCGTTGCCATGTGGGACAACCTGCAAGTGCAGCACTACGCGGTGGCTGACTACGGCAATGCGCCAAGAAAGATGCTGCGCGCCACCCTCGCGGGCTCCTCGCTTACCTGACCCTGACTGTCCGCCAGGAAAGCCAGAGCACCCGACCATCAGCGATGGTCGGGCGGTCCTGGCTACCGACAAATTCTCGATCAGAACAAAAATCAACGGAGATACCTATGCTCTACGAACACGTCGACACCGCAGTCATCGATGGCGAATCCCTACCGTGGATCCCGTGTACGCCTTATGCGGATAACGTCCTGCTGAAGTACTTCAAGCTTGACCCGATCCGCGGCGAATGGATCGTCATGATGAAGGCGCCGATCGACATGCAACTGCCCAAGCACCATCACACGGGTACGGTGATGGTCTACACCTTCGAAGGCCAGTGGAAATACAAGGAGCATGACTGGGTCGCCGGCCCGGGCAGCATCGTGTACGAGACGGCCGGATCGACTCACACGCCCGAAGTCGTCAGCACCGGAAGTGGAGACGGATATGTGCTCACGCTGGTTCAGGTCAACGGCGATCTCGCGTTTCTGGATGAGAACGACAACATCGTTGCGCTCGAAAACTGGAAGTCCGGGTTGAAGCGTTATCTCGCCTATTGCGAGCAGCATGACATCGCGCCGAAAGACCTCACGGCATTCAACTGATCTGAGTTCCAGGAGAACTCCCGGCATCCCTCGAATCAAGGGGGAGCCGGGAAAGTAAACCTGATCGCAAAAATCCAGGGGAGGGAAACAGGCTGTTGCGGTTCGCGGTCTTGACGCGGAATCTGACAGAGGGCCTTGGCCGCCTGTCCGCTCCCCGATCACAGACTTATGAACGGAGCGATGCCATGCATGGCTTGATGATGCACAAGCAGCTGTTGATTTCCTCGCTCATAGAGCATGCCGACCGCCATCATGGCGATACGCAGATCGTGTCCCGCAGGGTGGAAGGCGATATTCATCGCTACACCTTCCGTGACTGCCACCGTCGCGCGCGCCAGATGGCCAGCGCACTGACCAGCCTGGGTGTCCAGCCCGCCGACCGGATCGGCACGCTGGCCTGGAACTGCCTTGGGACGGCGCGACGTCGGGTGACCTGATGGTGCGTGGCCCCTGGGTGGTACGCGACTATTTCAGAAACGAAGGTGACTGTTCGCCGCTGCTCGAGCACGCAGGTCAGACATGGTTCCCGACCGGCGATGTGGCGACCATCGATGTGGATGGCTTCATGCAGATTACCGACCGCAGCAAGGATGTGATCAAGTCGGGTGGAGAGTGGATCGGTTCCATCGACCTGGAGAACATTGCGATGACCCATCCGTCAGTCTCTCAGGCTGCATGCATCGCTGCGAAACACTTGAAGTGGGACGAACGCCCCTTACTGATCGTAGTCAGGAAAGCGCAAGCAGCACTGACGCGGGAAGAACTGCTGGCCTTTTATGAAGGCAAGATTGCCAAGTGGTGGACACCGGATGATGTGGTCTTCGTCGACACGATTCCACTGGGCGCTACGGGCAAGGTCCTGAAGAACCGTTTGCGCGAGCAGTTCGGCGATCATCTGCTGGTCAAGGCTGTCGGCTGAGCGTAGCAGGGAAACAATCCAGCCCTGTCCATGTGCAATGGCAGGGCTGACGTTGCGGCAGATGCCGATACCGTTCGCCCTGCCATTGCACCGACGATATCAAGGGGCTAAGCGTGCCTCTTGCTCACACACCCTGTCGCTGAACTTCAGTTGCTCGAGAAACTCCAGAAGCAATTCGTTGACCTGAGCGGCACTCTCTTCCGCGGCGCTATGGCCCACGCCGGCTAGCAGTACCTTCTTCTGCAGTCCGGGTAGATAGGTGTCGAGCTGATCGTAGAGCGCGCGGATTTCGATCGGCTCAAGTGACGGGTCGGCAGCACCACCGATGAACATGCTCGGCTGGCTTACCACCGCACCGTCGAGAAACGCGGTGATTTCCCAGTTCCGGTCGCGACAGCGGTAGTAGTTCAGAGCACCGGTAAACCCTGTGCGCGTGTATTCAGCGACGTAGTAGTCGAGCGACCGCGCGCTCAACCATGACGGGAACTCCCCCTTCGGCTCAGTGAAGGCGTTGAGAATGGGCTCACCTGCCTCGACGAACAGGCGCCAGCGTTCAGCTCCGACAGCACTGCCGGAGATCGAATAGAAGACGCTGCGCAAGGTCTTGCGCGGATCACTGGCCAACTCACGATCCGGCTTATCGAGCTGCTGGAAATACAGGTGGTGATAGACCCTGCCTTTGGCCATTGCCTGCAAACCTACGGTCGGTTTGACCTTGCCGCGCGGCGGCACCGGTGTATTGAGCATCACCAGGCCATGAAACAGATCCGGTCGCAACATGGCCGCCGCCTGGGCCACCCAGGCGCCCAGGTCATGTCCAATGATGATCGCGGACGTTTCGCCCAAGGCCGCCATCAACCCCACCATGTCACCGACGGCCTGGCTCATGTCATAGGCTTCGATGGAGTCGGGTCGGTCCGATTGCCCGAACCCTCTTTGATCGGGCACGACAACTCGATAACCGGCCTCGGTCAACGCCACGATCTGGCGTCGCCACATGTACCAAAGGTAGGGAAAACCGTGCAGCAGAATGATGAGCGGGCCCTGCCCCTCATCAATGTAATGCATGCGGATGCCGTTGAGTTCGGCAAAGCAGTGGTTGAATGCATCAGGGTCGTCGGCATCCACTTGAGCCTTTGCGGCGAGCGGCTGACCGATGCGCATTGCAGTACGCGTGTCCATTATCTACCTCTATCTTTTTGTAGTAGTTGGCATGAAGGTAGCCGCGACAGGGTGTCCTGCACTAAGCTCCTCGGGACACAATCTTGTGAAATTGGGACACGAGGACTTATGTACACCCTGACGCGAAGTGCCAGCCTTACCGACTATGAGCAGGTTGCCCGTTCAGTGGGGCTCGATCCATTTCGTATGCTGCGGTTGGCCAAGTTGCCGGCCAGTGTCCTCGACGATCCGAATATCATGATCAGTAGCGATTCGGTGGGATGGCTGCTGGAGGAATCAGCCCGACTGTCCGGCCAAGAGGCCGTCGGGCTGCTGCTAGCGGAAAAGAGGCACCTTTCCAACTTTGGCATGTTGGCGTTGCTAATCCGCGAGGAACCAACACTTCGGGCAGCATTGCAATCTTGCTTCCGATATATGCGACTGCATAACGCCGGTGTGCAATTGCGGCTTGAGGATGTAGGCGACCTGATTCTTTTGCATGTGGGCGTGAATATGCAGGGCCATCATCGCGTCTGGCGCCAGGCAATTGAACAGTCGACCGGTATTGTGCTGCGCACGTTGAGCATTCTGAGCGGCTATACCTTCCGGCCGGTAAGGGTCTGCTTCACCCACGAACGCCCTGCCAGCTTGGAAGTGCACCACCGCGTGTTAGGAACAGCTATCGAATTTTCACAGGAACTCAATGCCATCGTTTGTCGCGGGCGCGATTTGGATATGCCAATTCCTGCGGCTGACCCCGCGTTGCATCGCGAGGTGAAGCGATCGCTGGACATGCAGTTGGCTAACCTTCGCGATGAGCCTGCGCATCGGGTACGTCAGGTCGTCAAGATGCTGCTGCCAAGCGGGCTATGTTCCGTCGATGAGGTTGCACAACATCTTGGCGTGCATCGACGTACGCTTAACCGACATCTGGCGACCGAGGGAGAGAGTGTCACAACTATCATTAATGCTGTACGCGCTGAACTAGCCGAAGAGTATCTGGCCAACAGCAAACGCCGATTTTATGAGGTCGCCGAACTTCTCGGCTTTTCCTCTGCCGGTGACTTTTCACGCTGGTTCCGCAACCAGTTTGGCAAGACACCCTCGGATTGGGTCACCTCTTACCGAGAGAGCAAGACGACACCCCCTGCCTAAATCGCAAAGAAGACCGGTTCGAGGGCGACTTAGAAACCACCTGGTCAGCCCCATTGACTGAACTGTCGCATCCTCGACACTTCTGACACCACGACTGCGTATTGACCCGCTCGCAGCGTCCCAAAACGCGAAGAAATTGTCCCGCAATGCCCATAGCGTTGCTTTCATGCTACCTACTATACGTTCCCGTCCCTGCTCTGAAATAAGAGCGAACAGCAGCCGCCGGATACACGTATCCCGCCCTGCTTCGCCAAAAAGATTGGATCAACAATAACAAGCGCCGCCGTAAATAAAGGCACGGTTTCACCTGCGCCGCCTACGGCATGGCCATAAACCATCGAAATGGAGACGGAATGCGAGTCGAACAACTGACCTGTGCCATCGGCGCAGAACTGCTCGATGTGAACCTGGGCGACGCTGTGCGCGATGATTGCCTGTTCAACGAAATTTATGCAGCGCTACTGAAACACAAGGTGCTGTTCCTGCGTGACCAGGATTTAGACAAGCTCTCGCGTCGCGATCACGAGGCATTTTCCATGCGCATGGGGCAGCTCGAAACTCACCCGATGCTCCCCAGTCACCCGCAAGCCCCTGGTCTGGTGCAAATCTACAAGACCCCGGAAAATCCGGCGGATCGCTACGAGAATGCCTGGCACTGCGATGCCACTTGGCGTGAATCGCCTCCGATGGGCGCAGTACTGCGTTGCATCGAATGCCCACCGACCGGTGGTGACACCATGTGGGCCAACATGGTGCTGGCCTATGACAAGCTGCCAATAGACGTGAAGCAAGAAATCGACAGTTTGATCGCCAGCCACAGTTTCAATTCTTCTTTCGCTGCCGCCATGCCGCAGGAAAAACGCTTGGCTATGAAGGCGCAATACCCGGATGCCGAGCATCCGGTAGTACGTACCCATCCCGAAACCGGCGAAAAGGTGCTATTCGTCAACGCCTACGCTACGCACTTCGTGAATTACCACAGCCAGGGACGTGTCCGTGTAGGCCAGGATTACAACCAAAGAGGTGTCGACCTGCTGAAGTACTTAATTAGTCAGGCCTACAACCCCGAGTACCAAGTCCGCTGGCGCTGGAAGAAAAACAGCGTAGCGATATGGGATAACCGTTGCACCCAGCACTATGCAGTGATGGATTATCCGCCCTGCCATCGCAAGATGGAGCGCGCCGCCATCATCGGCGACAAGCCCTACTATAAGTAAATCGATCCAGAGCCGAGAGACGCTTCCGAGCGTCTCCTTTGGGTCGAAACTCGCAAGTCAAAACAGTCCTCCCAACGCTGCCGGCACCCAATTCATGATCACCAGTTCGCCACTGACCTCGGCCTTGCCCTGTCGCTGGTTGCTCGTGGTGTAGCGGATGTCCAGCGTTTCGAAGTGAAAACCCTCGAACACCCGACGGATGTCCGGGTGGTCGTTGATGCTCACCATCACCCTACCCTTGCAGCGGCGCATGAAGTCGGCCATGCGTTCGTAGTCACCCTCCCGGACCATCAGACTCGAAGCGATTTTTTACCGCCGTCCGTCCTGCTAAGCTTTCAATATCTTGAATGGATTCTGGAATCACTCACAAAACTCAGTTGAGGTTGCGAAACGTGAGAGCCAGATTGATTGGGGCCGCCATCATCATCGCGGTGATTGGAGTGACGACGCATAAGTTCATGGAATGGACATCTATCGAGAACGAGCGAAAGGATACGGTGTGCAAGGCAGCACAGCAGCATTTGAAAACCCTGGAAAGTCGAGCGCGAGCGATGGCTGCGGGACTGTCTATCGAAGCTTACGCAGAGGCCGAGAATACTGAGGTGGACAAATTGGTCAGCGCCCTGGATACCGCAAACAATGATGCTGAGGTTGAAGCTGTCATAGACGCACACGCTGCCCAGTTAGAGGCGAAAGACGCTGCCACCGATGCAGAATTGAAAAACCAAGGGAATCAGGTTTTTCTCGAACAGCAACTCAAAAAACAGCGCATAACCACTGATATCAAGCAAGAAATCAAACGCACCGAGAAGGCTGTAACTGAGGCCTGTGATTAGCGTTCGCTCCAAGTTTCGCCCGCCCCTCTAGCCAAATATGCTCAAAAACGTTTTCACGCAGCCCGGGGCGTTTGTGGCCCTTCCTGACAGGCAGAAATCGGCAAATAAC
This sequence comes from Pseudomonas sp. GL-B-19, assembly GCF_019956415.1. GTDB lineage: Bacteria > Pseudomonadota > Gammaproteobacteria > Pseudomonadales > Pseudomonadaceae > Aquipseudomonas. The sequence continues at coordinate 179,014 of NZ_JAHBDK010000020.1, read as the reverse complement.
TGCCGTTGGCGACCGGTTGAATTCACAGCCAATAGCAGCCAATCCACTTCCACCACAAAACTGTTCGGGCTTTAGCAGGGATTTTATCTCGGCAAGTTCAATCCACAGAGAGCCTCATTCATGAAGCTTGTAGCTCAGCTCATTCAATGCATTAGTCCCCCAATACATCACATTCGCCACATGCAAAGAACAAAACCGCACTAGACTTCTTCGTGGGCCTTAAACCCGTGCACGGTCATGCAATCGAGGGATGTGATTCTGTACGCAGTACCAAGGCTATTTACTCTGTAGTTATGCACCAAGGGTCAACGTTGCTGTGCGCTCAACACCTGAGCGGTTGACAACATCGATCAACGACTGAGAAAGGAAACCTGGTATGAAAAAGCTTTCGGATCACTTCAAGCTTTCCATCGCCTTTACCGTGCTGATGACAATCAACGGTTTTGTCCAGGTTGCACTTCGTCTTACAACTGTGACTCAAAAGTCCAAACTCTCAAATCCGAGAAAAGAGGTGGCGATGAACAAAGGCTTTCAACTTGCTCCTTTAATTACCCTGGCGCTGGTCTGGCCCGAAATTGGCCTCGCCGTCGATAGCCAGGCAGAACTGGCCAAGCAGTCCCTGAACCCGGTCGCTGCGCTGTACAGCCTGCCGATTCAATACAACTGGAACCAAAATCTTGGCCCCACCAACAACGGTATTCAGACTGTCACCAATATTCAGCCGGTCCTGCCTTTCACTATCAACGACGAATGGAACCTGATTTCCCGCACCATTCTGCCGATCATCGACCAGCATGGCCTGGTGTCCGGCGGGATTGCCGACAAGTCGGGTGTGGGTGACACCACCCAGAGCTTCTTCTTTTCACCCAAGCAGCCTACCGCCAGCGGCTGGATATGGGGGGTGGGGCCGGCCATTTTGCTGCCCACCGGCAGCAACAAACTGCTCAGCAATGAACAATGGGGGCTGGGCCCCACGGTGGTCCTGCTCAAGCAACACGATGGTTGGACCCGTGGCATTCTGGCCAATCACATCTGGTCGCTGGAAAACAGCCCGCCCGATGACAAGGAAAAGGTCAACCAGACCTTCCTGCAACCCTTCTTCAGCTACACCACCCATACCTACACCACCTTCGGCATCAATACCGAGTCCACCTACGACTGGCAGACCAAGGAGTGGTCTGCGCCGATCAACCTTTTTGTGACCCAGTTGTTCAAGGTGGGCCACCAACCCATGACCCTGCAATTTGGTCCCCGCTATTGGGTCGACAGCCCGGAGAATGGCGCCGAGGGCTGGGGGTTTCGGGTGGCGTATACGCTGCTGTTTCCCAAGTAAGCGTCGCGGCGGTAATTCAGACGCACCGCGTTGCCTGTATCGCTGGCAAGTCGGATCGCCGCACCGCAACTCCCTCATAGACTACCGTGCCCACCACGGCAGGATTACGTCTTGCGCTTGTGGAGTAGCCAGGCGCCAATCGCCAGTGCCGGGTCAATAATTGCAGACGCTCCCAACGTAGGGGAAAAACACCGGCTATAAACGCGGGGTCCATGAAGATTATCTGTACCACACCCGGGCGATTCAGACCGTCGAGTTTGCCTGTGCCAAACAAGTACTTTTGATCTCCGCGGACTTAACGTCGTCTAGACTCAACCATCCACGAACTGACGTTCGCAGCACCGTAAGGCTGGAGGGTCATCATTACCAATTTTCGCATTTCGAGTGAAGTGCAGCGGTAGTCAGATGTAGCTGTACGCCTATATCAATCGATAGAGGAACACGCTATGAGACTTAAACAGATGATGCTGGTGGGGTTGGCCACCAGTGGCATGATTCTGGGAGCGTCTTTACCAACGCTTACCCAGGCGGCCGATAAGAAACCCAATATTCTGTTCATCATGGGAGATGACATCGGCTGGATGCAGGTGGGTGCTTATCAGAACGGGCTGGGTTTTGACACCACACCCAACATTGACCGGATTGCCAATGAAGGCGCCAAGTTCATGACCTACTATGCCGAGCAAAGTTGCACGGCAGGCCGCAACGCCTTCTTCACTGGCATGACCCCGTTGCGCACAGGCATGATCCCGCCGCAACTGCCTGGCAGCCCTTCCTACCTGCAGCCCGGTACACCGGCGATTGCCAAGTTCCTATACGATCAGGGCTACAACACTGGCGAGTTCGGCAAGAATCACCTGGGCGATCACCCGGATGCACTGCCAACCGCGCACGGCTTCCAGGAGTTCTGGGGCTACCTCTATCACCTGGATGCCATGCAGCAGGTGAGCTTTCCGGACATCAACAAGAGCCCTACCCAGCAAGGCTTTGCTCCTCCCTGCAAAGTGGAACCGATCCCCGGGGTGCCGCCGATGCCGGGATCGGTGGACCCGAAGACTACCACTTGCTTGACGCCGCCGCGGCCGATTTTGGCCTGTACTTCCAAAGATGGCTCGTCGCAGAACCAGAATTGCAAGGATGAGGGGCCGCTCACGCTGGAGCGCTCGAAGACCGTGGACGAAGAAATTTCGGCCAAGGTTATCGACTTCCTCGACCGCAACGATCCAAAGACTACCGACAAGCCGTTCTTTATCTGGTACAACCCGGCGCGCATGCATATAACCACCGTTTTCTCACCCAAGTATGAGGCCATGCTGGGGGAGCAAGGTGGTAACGACTGGGGCATCCAGGAAGTCGGCATGAAGCAGATGGACGACAATATTGGCCTGGTGCTCAAGAAACTCGAGAACATGGGGCAACTGGACAACACCATTGTGGTCTTCACCACTGACAACGGCGCGGAAAGCCAGACATTCCCCGATGGCGGCATGACGCCCTTCAAGGCCGGCAAGTTGACGACCTGGGAAGGCGGCATGCGTGTTCCGATGGTGGCCCGCTGGCCGGGCCACATCAAGCCAGGCACAGTCAAGGACGATATCTTTGCTTCGTACGATTGGCTGCCAACACTGGTGGAAATCGCTGGTGGTGCCAAGGGTAATGAACTCAACGGGCAGATCATGGCCGGCAAGTATCCCGGTATCGTCAAGACCAAGCTGCAAGGGGTCAATCAACTCGACTACCTGACTGGCAAATCTGACAAGTCGGCGCGTGACACCTTCCTGTACTACACCGGCGCCACACCATCGGCCGTACGTTACAAAAACTGGAAGATCTATTTCACCATGGAAGGTTCGTCCGGCGCTTCAGCACTGGCAGGTCCACAGCAATACGGTTGGGCGCAGGTGCAAAATATCCGCAGGGATCCGTTCGAACAGGCGGTAGGCGATGACCAGAAGTCGGTGCTGTCTATCGGCGGTGCAATAGCCTCGCCGAGCACGGCCTACCTCTACAACTGGAACATGCTTCCGGTAGGCCAGCAGTTGTGGCTGCAGGAGCTTGAGTCCTTTGCAGAGTTCCCACCGCTGCAGTCGCCGGCATCCTACAACCTCACGCAGGTCCTGGAGCAAGTCAAGGCCATGAACAAGAAGGTTCCAGGCCAATAACAGCGTGCACTGAAGAAGCCAGGGTTCTAACCTTGGCTTTCTTCGCTGTACTTGACCTAATACATCCAGATTGTGTTAGGGATGTGATGGAATAGTGGGAGAAGCAAGGACCTGCTGATCAAAATCCCCGCCCCGACAGCTAGCCAGGCTTGTGCATTGCACAGGACTCCCAAGAACCAGTAACAGTGCAGAAGCATGCCGTCTTCCACCGAAGAATGCCGCCGGGTCAGCAACTGTCCCGCGGGGGCATCGATACTCGTCCGATGCAGCAACATAGATGAAGTCCTGCTTACCAAATCGGCCTTCGGCTTTGCTGCCTGATGTCAGGGGTTTCGATACGAAGGTGGTGATACCCGCCTGCTCGCAAGCAAGGATTTCCAACCCTTTTTAATAGCCTCGGTCGGCTACTACCGTCAGCGACTCAGCGCCGATCTCTTCACGCGCCTGGTTCGCCATATTGCTCAGTTGCGCCCGGTCATTACCAACGTTGGTCACCTCATGGGCAATGATCAGATGTGCTTGTCGTCGACGGCTGTTTGCAAGGTGACTTGCGTCCGAGCCTCACCTTCAATAAATCGCTTCATGATCGCCCCCGCTACGATCTCGACGATCAGAAGATTAGACAATTGCAGGTGTTTTCACACAGCCTGGGCCAAAAGCGGCCCCTCACAGAAGTGAGAACTTTCTGTTTTCGGCCTGGTGGCAAAGTTCAATCAATAATGGCCGGCCCGATCCGTGTTGATCGAGCCTGCCCTTGGTATCAGCAGTCGCGTATTGTCTGATACGCGACCCGCTCACAACCGTACTTAACGCAACTGAAACCAGGTGGTTTTCAGTTGTGTGTATTTATCAAACGAATGCAGCGATAGATCGCGACCGAAGCCTGACTGCTTGCCTCCGCCAAACGGCACCGACACATCCAGCGCGTCGATGGTGTTGACCGAGACAGTACCGGCATTCAAGGCACGGGCCACACGGTGCGCGCGGTTCAGATCATCGCTCCACACCGACGCAGCCAGTCCGTAGATGCTGTCATTGGCTTGCTGCACCGCCTCTTCCTCAGTGTCAAAAGCGCTGACCGCCAGAACCGGACCGAACACTTCATCCCGTGAAATGCGCATGCCGCTGGTCACGTCACCAAAGATCGTCGGCTGAATGAAGTTTGAAGAACCATTGATGCTCAATTGCTCGCCACCGGACAGCAGCGTGGCCCCGTCAATACGTGCCTCTGCGACCGCTTTCATAATTCGGCTGGTTTGTTCACTGTCGACGATTGCCCCAGCAGCGCTCCCAGGGTTCAGTGGATCACCGGGCATCCACGCACGCGACTTGCTGATCAGCCGTTCGACAAATTCGTCATGGATGGAACGTTGCACGTACAGGCGGGAATTGGCCGAGCACACTTCACCCTGGTTGAAGAAAATACCGAAGGCGGCCTTCTCCGCAGCCAGGTCCAGATCCTGACAGTCTTCAAACACCAGGTTCGGGCTCTTTCCGCCGCACTCCAGCCAGACCTGCTTGAGGTTGGACTGCGCCGAGTACTGCATAAAGTACTTGCCTACCTGAGTGGAGCCGGTGAACACCAGACAATCCACGTCCGGATGCAACCCCAGTGCCTTGCCGGCGCTCTCGCCCAGGCCCGGTACCACGTTCAGCACGCCCTCTGGAATGCCTGCTTCCAAGGCAAGCTGAGCCAGACGCAGGGCCGAAAATGGCGATTGCTCGGCGGGCTTGAGTACCACGCTGTTGCCGGCCGCCAATGCAGGCGCCAGTTTCCACGCAGCCATGTCCAGCGGGAAGTTCCACGGCACTACTGCGGCAACTACCCCCAAGGCTTCCCGCGTGATGGTGGCCAACGCATTCCGGGCGGTAGGCGCGACCTGATCGTAAACCTTGTCGAGCGCTTCGCCGTACCAGGCGAAGACGTGGGCGGCACCGGGCACATCCACGTTGTAGGCATCCATCACCGGCTTGCCCATGTTCAGCGAATCGAGCAGTGCCAGCTCTTCGCGGTGCACCATCAGCAACTCGGAAAGTTTGATCAGGATTTTCTTGCGCTCGCCGGGGGACATACGCCGCCAAGGGCCTGCATTGAAAGCCCGGCGTGCGGAGCGCACTGCCAGGTTGACGTCTTCTTCGCCGCATGCGGCAACACGCGCGAGCAATTGATTGGTCGCAGGGTTGATGGCGTCGAATGTCGCTCCGGATATCGACGACACTGGCTGGCCGCCGATCAAGGCGGTGTCGATGAAGGATTGGCGGGCAACACGCTGCTGCCAGTAGTTAAGGTCGAACACGTAGTACTCCCACATTGACCGTCTACACGGTCAGTTGTTATTGATCTGGATGGATGGTGCGCAAACTATCGAGGCAGGAGGTACAGGTCATCGCAGCCGACTCAAACCGCAATGACCTGCTGTCAAAACCTGCGTGTGTTGGGATGTATCACTCCGCCATCTGCAAGTCCGGCATCTTCACCCTGAACCCACGCGTGACACCCAACAAACAAATCAGCCCCAAGCCCATCCAGCACAGACCAATCGTGAACGCCATACCGGAAAGGCTCGTCCACAGCCAAATGGTGCTGAGAAACCCCAGGGCCGGCAGCGCCGCGTACATCAGGTAGTTGCGTGTGCCGCGCAGTTTCTGGTCGACCAGGTAGTGCTTGATCACCGCCAGGTTCACCGCCGAGAACGCGAAGAGCGCGCCGAAGCTGATCATGTTGGCGACGGTATCCAGGGTGATAAACAAGGCAATCAGCGAGAACAGGCTGACCAGCATGATCGCGGTGGCCGGCACGCGCTTTTTCGTGACCAGCTTGCCGAACACGCTTGGCAATGCTCCATCACGCCCCATCGCGAACAGCACGCGCGAGACACTCGCCTGGGAGACCATTGCCGAAGCGAAACAGCCCGCTACATAGGTCGCGGTAAATGCGGTCACCAGCAGTTCACCGCCGACGCGGCGCATCACGTCCACTGAGGCTGAATCAGGGTCGACGAAACTGTTCCATTCCGGAAACACCATCTGGGCGAAATACGAAACCAGCAGAAACAACAGCCCCCCGAACAACGACACCACCATAATGGCGAGCGGAATGGTTTTTCGCGGGTTGGGTGTTTCCTCGGCCATGGTCGACACGGCATCGAAGCCAAGAAACGACAGGCAGAGTACCGCAGCGCCCGCCATGATCAGCGGCATGCTGAAACCTTCATGATGGAAAGGTGCGAGCAGCGAAACCGGGGCGGAATGCCCACTCAGGTTGTGAAGCGATAACGCGACGAACACAACGATGAAGACCAACTGGGCAACCACGAGTATCCAGTTGACCCGAGTGATGGACTCGATGCCGACCAGATTTAGAACGGTGACCAGCGCAATTGAACCGAGCACCCACACGGCGGTAGGCACAGCGGGAAAATATTCCGACATGTAGATGCCGATCAGCAGATAACTGAGCAACGGCAAGAAGATGTAATCCAGTAACAAGGTCCAACCGGCAATAAAGCCGAAATACGCGCCAAATGCCTTGCGCGTATAGGTATAAACCGATCCTGAATAGGGGTGCGCCTGGACCATGCGTCCATAGCTGTAAGCGGTCAACAACATGGCCGCAAGGGTCAGCAGGTAGGCGGTGGGCAAGTGCCCTTTGGTCATCTGGGTGACGAGACCATAGGTTGTAAACACCGCCAGCGGGACCATGTATGCCAGACCGAAAAGTACCAGTCCGACGAGCCCCAGGGGCTGTCGAAACCTACGCGATGAAGTGGGTTGCGATGGGGAATGATGGGAGGGAGTATCGGCCACGTTTGTTATTGTATTCATTGCTGACTCCTGGAAATGGGCATGCAGGACGCCGCGGTATCCGATGAAATCGATACCGTTATCCGTTGAAAAGTGGGCTGCCCTATGTGCACGCAGGGCAATGTAACGATGCGGTTCTCCACCCCTTGCGCGGGGGTGGAAAACCGCTCACTTCACAGCTTTCCCGCGATCCGTGCGGTGCGGTCTACCGCGATACGGGTCTTGTCCACCAGTTCGTCGAGTTCCGCGCGCGTTGCTACCAGTGCCGGCGCCATGATCATGCGGCCGAGTGTCGAGCGAATGATCACACCCTCTTCAAAACCAAAGGTGCGGCACTGCCAGGCCAGGTCATTTTCATTGTCGAAGCGCTTGCGTGTGTCTTTGTCCTCGGCGAACTGCATGGCCGCGAGCAGACCGGTTCCCTGGATCTCGCCGATCATCGGATGGTTGCCAAACACTTCACGCAGGATCTGCTGCAAGTACGGCCCGGTATCTTCCTTCACCGTGCGAACAATGCCTTCATCACGCAACGCCTTGAGGTTGGCGAGTGCAACCGCCGCCGCGACCGGGTGCCCTGAATAGGTCAGGCCGTGGGCGAACACGCCGCCCCGCTCCACCAGCGCATCCGCAATGCGTTTGCTCAGCACCAGGCCGCCCATGGGGATATAGCCGGAGGTCAGGCCCTTGGCGATCGACAGGGTGTCGGGTTCGAAGCCGAAATACTCGTGGGCAAACCACTCGCCCGTGCGACCAAAACCGCCAATCACCTCATCGGCGCACAGCAGCACATCGTATTGACGGCAGATGCGCTGGATTTCCGGCCAGTAGCTTTGCGGCGGGAAAATCATCCCGCCTGCGCCCTGGAAGGGTTCGGCGATAAAGCCCGCAACATTTTCGGCGCCCAGTTCGAGAATCTTCTCTTCCAGTTGCAAGGCGCAGCGACGACCGAACTCGGCCGGAGTCAAGTCGCCGCCCTGTGCGTACCAGTAGGGCTCATCGATGTGCGCCACGTCAGGAATCATGCCGCCCATCTCGTGCATGAACTTCATGCCGCCCAGCGCAGAAGCCGCCAGGGTGGAGCCGTGATAGCCATTCCAGCGACCGATCATGATCTTTTTCTTGGGTTGGCCGACCACTTGCCAGTAGCGGCGAACGGTACGGATCAACACCTCGTTGGCTTCGGAGCCGGAGTTGGTATAGATCACGTGACTGTAGTGGCCCGGCAGCAGGCTGAACAGCAGCTCGGACAGCTCAATCACCGCCGGATGAGTGGTGTGGAAGAACATGTTGTAGTACGCCAACTGGTCCATCTGCGCGGCGGCGGCGGCGGTCAGGTCCTTTCGCCCATAACCGAGCTGGGTGCACCACAGACCCGACATGCCGTCCAGGTAGCGCTTACCTTCACTGTCCCACAGATACAGGCCCTCACCACGCACCATCACGCGTGGGCCTTCGGCATTCAGCGCCTTTTGATCCAGAAACGCATGGATGTGGTGGGCCGCGTCGGACTTCTGATAGTCCTGGGTCTGGCGTTTGGGTTCGAATGGCAGGTTCATGTTTTCTCTCTCTTGTTAGTCGTCATCCGCTCAGCGGATCTTGTTCATGTAGCTTTCAAGGGGGTCCTTGCTCAGCACGCCCTGTGCCTCGGCCAACGAATCGATGAACAGCGAAAACAGTTCCGATTGCGCACCGATATCGAGCTTGCTGTAGATGTTTTTGCGGTGGGATTTGATGGTGTCTTCCGATACACCCAGGCGCTCGGCAAGCGAGCGGGTGGAGTGCCCACGCAGGATCAATTGGGCGATACGACATTCGCGCTCGGTCAGGATCGACGAGCCAAAATTGTTCAGCGCCGAGTGAATACGCTGCTCCAGCAGGCTTTCAAAGCGCGAACCCTGCGCTTCCAGACCCACGAAGTGTTTGCCCAACACCGCCAGCACCCAGGGCGCTATACGCTTGAATTGTTGGGTGGTGGCCGCGTCCAGCTTCTGCGTAAATGCCAGTGATACCGCCAGACTCAACCCGTTATTGGACTGCAGGATGTAGTTCAACTCATCCTCCAGGTGCGAATGTCGGTAAAACGACTGGAAGTACTCGCTGAGCTCGAAATGATCGGGGGCGACATCGGCAAGGTCGTAACACCCGGAGCCGACACCCTCTACGCACGCGCCGTAAAACGGATCGAGCAAATAGAAGCCCGACAGGTACTGACGCACATTACCCTGCGGCAGCCATGGGCCTTCCAATTCAAACAATGCGCTGGGCATGCCACCGTGCGGATACAGGTAGAGCGTGGTGGCCTGGATCGGGCAGATACAACCGAGGGCCTCGAACAAAGTAGCGGCGAAGCCCGCTTGCCCGATGCTCTCGGTTACCTTGGCGATCTGTTCAAACCATTGCGCAGAAGAAAGCCGGTCGTTTTCCACTTTGAAGACTCGCTGTAAGAACGTTAGAGATGGTCCCACACCCGGGAAACCATCGAAATCACCCGATAGGGTGAGCCTGCATCCGATATTTATGCTCACTTCCCAGCTTAATAATATTTTATTAATAGCCCCCCTCCCCCTAGCCTTGAAGTCATGCACGAACTGAATCCAACTGCATTACGCAAGGACAGACACATGACTGAAGCAATAACAAAAACAGACACCCTGGTAGTGGGAGCCGGTCAGGCTGGCGTGGCCATGAGTGAGCACCTGAGCAAACAAGACGTGCCGCATCTGGTGCTGGAGCGCAGCCGCATTGCCGAGCGCTGGCGCACCGGGCGCTGGGATTCGTTGGTGGCTAACGGTCCGGCCTGGCATGACCGTTTTCCAGGCCTGGAATTCGATGACGTCGCCGCCGATGGCTTCGCCCCCAAAGAACGCGTCGCCGATTACTTTGAAGCTTATGCCCGCAAGTTCAATGCGCCGATCCGTACCGGCGTGGATGTACTCTCGGTGGTGCGTAATGTCGGCCGCCCAGGCTTTACCGTGCACACCAGCGAAGGCGTGATCGAAGCCAACCGCGTAGTGGCAGCCACCGGGCCGTTCCAGAAACCGGTGATTCCGCCGATTGCACCTGAAGACTGCGCGCTGCATCAGATCCACTCTGCCGATTATCGCAACCCTGCCCAACTGCCGGCCGGTGCCGTGCTAGTGGTAGGTGCAGGCTCTTCCGGTGTGCAGATCGCCGATGAGTTGCAACGTTCCGGACGCCAGGTGTACCTGTCGGTCGGCGCCCACGACCGCCCGCCCCGCGCCTATCGCAACCGGGATTTCTGCTGGTGGCTGGGGGTGTTGGGCGAGTGGGACCAAGCGGCGATGAAACCCGGCCGTGAGCACGTAACCATTGCAGTGAGCGGCGCACACGGCGGCAAGACAATCGATTTCCGTGAGCTGGCCCAGCAAGGCATGACCCTGGTTGGCCTCACGCAATCCTTCAGCGGCAACCTCGCCAGCTTCCAGCCCAACCTGGTGGAAAACCTGGCGCGTGGCGATGAAAACTACCTGGCCTTGCTGGATGCGGCCGACGCCTACGTGGAGCGCAACGGCCTGGACTTGCCGCTGGAGCCTGAAGCCCGTCGCGTGTTTCCCGACGCCGACTGTATCAAGAACCCGATTCTGGAACTGGACCTCGACAAAGCCGGCATCACCTCGATCATTTGGGCCACTGGGTTTGCCGTGGACTACAGCTGGCTGAAGGTCGATGCGTTTGACGCCGCCGGCAAGCCCCAGCATCAACGCGGCGTCTCCAGCGAATCCGGGATCTATTTCCTCGGTTTGCCGTGGCAGTCGCGCCGTGGCTCGTCGTTTATCTGGGGCGTGTGGCACGACGCCAAATACGTCGCCGACCATATCGCCATTCAGCGCCAATACCTTGAGTACCGCGACGCCGCCCCGGTGGTTCGTCAGTTCCCTGTCAACGACTGATCCCTTTTTTCCGGAGTTTTTTTGATGCCTACTCACACTCGTATCCGTATGTTCAACACCAAGGAAACCTACCCTAACCAAACCCTGGACAACGACCTGTGCCAAGCCGTACGCGCCGGTAATACCGTGTATGTGCGCGGCCAGGTGGGCACTGATTTCGAGGGCAACCTGATTGGCCTCGGCGACCCGCGCGCCCAGACCGAACAAGCGATGAAGAACGTCAAGCAACTGCTGGAAGAAGCCGGCAGCGACCTGAGCCATATCGTCAAAACCACCACCTACCTGATTGACCCGCGCTACCGCGAGCCGGTGTACCAGGAAGTCGGCAAATGGCTCAAGGGTGTGTTCCCGATCTCCACCGGGCTGGTGGTGTCGGCCCTGGGTCAGCCGCAGTGGTTGATGGAAATCGATGTAATCGCGGTTATCCCGGAGTAAGGAGGCTTCCCATGACCTTTTCAATCGTGGCCCGGTGTGCGGACACTGGCCAGCTGGGCATTGCCATCAGTTCATCAAGCATCGCCGTGGGTGCCCGTTGCCCATGGCTGCGCCCTGGTGTGGGCGCGGTGTCGACCCAGAACATCACCTTGCCGGCCCTGGGTCCTGAAGTGCTCGACCTGCTGGAACAGGGCCTCGCCCCGGCCGAAGCGCTCGACAAGGCCCTGACCAGCAATGGCTACAGCCAATACCGACAGCTGACGGCGATTGATCACCTGGGTCGCGCCGTCCATTTCAGCGGCAGCGAAACCCTCGGCACCCATAATGCGGTGTCGGGCGAGCAGTGCGTGGCGGCGGGCAACATGCTCGCTGACCGCGGGGTGATCGAGGCGATGGTCAGCACTTTCGAGCAAGGCGAAGGCCAGTTGGCCGATCGCCTGCTGGCCGCGATGCATGCGGCCATCGCTGCTGGCGGCGAGGCCGGTCCGGTGCACTCTGCTGCGCTGGTGGTGGTCGGTGAGCTGACATGGCCGATCATCAACCTGCGAGTGGATTGGGCCGACGAGAATCCTGTCGGTGACCTTCAACGTCTATGGGACGCCTACCGCCCGCAAGTCCAGGACTACATCGACCGCGCCCTCGCCCCCGATCGCTCCCCGGGCTACGGCGTGGCCGGTGATGACCGATGAGCAGCAGCCGCGAACTGCTGCAGACGCTGGTAGGGTTTGATACCACCAGCCGCGAATCCAACCTGCATCTGATCGAGTTTGTGCATGATTACTTGGCGGGTTTCGGTGTGACCAGCGATCTGGTCTACAACGAGGAGCGAAGCAAGGCCAATCTGTTTGCCAGCATCGGCCCGGTGGAGTTGCCGGGCATCGCACTTTCAGGGCATACCGATGTAGTGCCGGTGGATGGGCAGCCATGGACGGTACCGCCATTCGAGCTAACTGAGCGCGACGGCAAGCTGTTTGGCCGGGGCACGGCAGACATGAAGGGCTATATAGCCTGTGTGCTGGCGCTGGTGCCAGCATTGGTGAAGGCGCCGCTGCGGATCCCGGTGCATATCGCCCTGTCGTACGACGAAGAAGTCGGCTGCCTCGGTGTGCGTTCGTTGCTCAAGGTGCTTGAGCAGCGGCCGGTGAAGCCGATGCTGTGCATTATCGGTGAACCGACCGAGCTCAAGCCGGTACTCGGCCATAAGGGCAAGTTGGCCATGCGCTGTGATGTGCATGGCGAGGCATGTCACTCGGCCTATGCGCCGTATGGGGTGAACGCCATCGAGCATGCGGCGGAGTTGATTGGTGAATTGGGAAGAATCGGGCAACGCCTGCGGGACACCCAGGATGCGCGTTTCGATCCGCCATTCAGCACGGTGCAAACCGGGGTGATCAGTGGCGGCAAGGCGCTGAATATCGTGCCGGCAGATTGTCGGTTTGATTTTGAGATTCGTGCCTTGCCGTCGCTGGATCCGGGTGAGGTAGCTGAGGAGTTGCAGGCTTATGCCATGCAAAAAGTGCTGCCGCGCATGCAGGCAGTCAGTCGCCAGAGTGCGATTCGTTTTACCGAGTTGTCCGCTTACCCAGGCTTGGTCACCGACGAACGCAGCCAGGCGGCAGAATTGATCGCGGCGTTTTCCGGTTCGCGGGAATTTGGCACGGTAGCGTTTGGTACTGAGGGCGGGTTGTTCGATGCGGCGGGCATTCCCACGGTGGTGTGCGGGCCCGGGAGCATGGACCAGGGGCATAAGCCGGATGAGTTTGTGAGTGTGGCGCAATTAGCGGGGTGTGATGCGATGCTACTGCGGATGCTGGAATCAATCCGCGCCTGAGCCGCCTATCTACCAGACACCAAAAATCAAATGTGGGAGGGGGCTTGTCGGAACGCCGCACCGTCCCGATTGCAGTGGTTCAGTCGATGCATAAGTTGACTGTCACACTGTTATCGGGAGCAAGCCCCTCCCACATTTTTAATCCTGGGTTTAGCCCAATAGTTGCGCGAGTTCTTCGCGGCAGTAGTCGACAAATAACTGCACCGGTTTGGTCAGGGGCGAACGGCGCAACCACACCGCCGACAAACCTGAACCGGTGACGGTTTCGGCCAATGGCACACAGACGACTTTCTGCCCATCGTAGGTGTACTCGGTGAACGGTTTGGTCACCAATATCGAAAACCCAAACCCCCGCCCTACCATCCCCCGCACCATCTCGATCGACGGCGAGCTGAACACGATATTCGGCGTCAACCCGCGCTCTTCAAAGATGCTTACGAAGTAGGTCCGGCTGGGCAGAACGTCAAGCAAAATCATCGGTTCCAGCACCAGGTCCGCCAGCGACACCTTGGGCTGCTGTGCAAAACGGTGATCCGTCGGCAACAACGCATACGGCTGTTGCGGCGGCATCAATGGCGTGGTTTCAATGGTGCCGCCCAAGTCATGCTCGTACAGCATGGCCACATCGATACTGCCTGCCGTCAGCGCCTGTACCAGTTCCTGTTGCTCGCCATCGCGAATCCGAATCTCCACCCCCGGCCAACGCGTCTTGAAGCCGGCGATCAAGCGCGGCAAGTACAGCGGTGCCACGGTTTCAAAGCAGCCGATATCGATCTGCCCCGCCACCACGTCGTTGTCCGCCAGGGCGTTCTGCTCGAACTCATGGGCCACCCGCAACAGCTCCTGCGCCTTGCGATAAAACCGTGCACCACTGGGCGTCAACGACACGCCTTGAGCGTGATGGCGAATAAACAGCTGCACACCAAAGCTGTCTTCCAACTGCTTGATCGCGGTGGAGACCGACGGCTGCGCGATATACAGCTTGCGCGACGCCTCGGCGACGCTGCCGCACTCGGCCGTGGTAACAAAATATCTGAGTTGGCGCAGGTTGTAGGCAGCCATCGGAACCTCGTTAAACGTGGGATTTCGCCCCAAACACGTGCAAGAAAAAACTGTTTTCTTCAGCGATCACGGTGCATGCAACATACCGGAGCAAAAAGGCCGGCGAGATACTTTTTTTAAGGTCTATAGCAACAAACTTACTAATTTACCTGCCTGCCGCCATTGCAGATGATCACTCCAACAACAAAGCGCCGCGCAGGCGGCGCACTGCGAAGTACGTCCACGTACTCACCTTGCCTTGGAGTTCCTCATGGTCACCACTGCGACATCCTCCGCCCCGCTTATTGAAAAACACACGATTGGATACGTGCCCCCTGAAGATCGCCATGGAAAGGTAAGAGACCTGTTCACCCTGTGGTTCGGCGGCAACATCGCGCCATTGCCGATCGTGACCGGCGCACTGGGAGTGCAACTGTTCCACCTGAACCTGATCTGGGGCATCGTCGCCATCCTCGTCGGCCACCTGGTCGGCGGCGTGTTGATGGCGTTGCACTCGGCCCAGGGCTCGCAGATGGGCATCCCGCAAATGATCCAGAGCCGCGCCCAGTTCGGCTCCCTCGGCGCATTGCTGGTGGTGGTGATCGCCGGCGTCATGTACATCGGCTTCTTTGCCTCCAACATCGTGCTGGCGGGTAAATCCTTGCACGGTGTGGTCGACGCAGTGCCCGTGCCCGTGGGCATCGTGATCGGCGCCATCGGCTCCGGGATCATCGGCATCATCGGTTACCGCTTTATCCATGTGCTCAACCGCATCGGTACCTGGGTACTGGGCGCCGGGATCGTATTGGGGTTTGGCTATATCTTTACCCATATCCAGACCACGGACTTTCTGACCCGCGGTGAATTCAACATTTCCGGCTGGCTGGCTACCGTGTCTCTGGCTGCGCTGTGGCAGATCGCCTTCGCGCCCTACGTGTCGGATTACTCGCGCTACCTGCCGGCTGACGTTCCGGTCGCGTCCACTTTCTGGACCACTTACCTGGGCTCGGCACTGGGCTCCAGTCTGTCGTTCATCTTCGGCGCCGTCGCGGTACTTGCCACCCCGGTCGGCATGGACACGATGGACGCCGTCAAACTTGCCACCGGCTCTATCGGCCCGTTGATGTTGGTGCTGTTCCTGCTCAGCGTGATCAGCCATAACGCCCTCAATTTGTATGGCGCGGTGCTGTCGATCATCACCCTGGTGCAGACCTTTGCGTATCGCTGGATCCCCACCGCGAAAAGCCGAGCGGTGATCTCCATCCTCGTACTGGCAGCATGTGCGATTGCAGCAGTTTTCGCCTCAAAAGACTTTATCGGCCACTTCGTCGATATGGTGCTGGTGTTGTTGGTAGTGCTGGTGCCATGGACGGCAATCAACCTGATCGACTTCTACGCTATCCACAAAGGCAAGTACGACATTGCCTCGATCTTCCGCGTGGATGGCGGGATTTATGGGCGCTACAACCCGCAGGCCTTGCTGGCGTACGCGCTCGGTATTGCGGTGCAGATTCCTTTCATGAACACACCGTTGTATGTGGGCCCGATTTCAGAACACATCAACGGCGCGGACTTGTCCTGGGTGGTCGGGCTGGTGGTGACTTCGCCGTTGTATTTCTGGTTGGCAAATCGGGACAGTGCGTACAAGCGCAGGATGAATGAGGGGAAATTGGTCGGCAGTGTCTGACATTACAACGCCAGCGCTCGATCCTCGATCACTCGTTTCATCACGAGCATCGGGGTCAAGCGCTGAGCATTGGTTTACCGCACGGGTCATTCAGCGCCTGCCCTGGTATGACCCAAGTTACCAGGTTCGTTCAAGGGGCGGCCCAGGATCAGGAACAAACACAACCCCGTCCATTAGCAATCGGGCAGTGCGCATCAATCCGCAACGGGTCAATCGCCCATCCTGGAAGCGCAGTTCCACGGTGAACTCACCAGTAGGATGTTCAACCGAAAGCTGCATCGTGTCGCCCTCTCCCCTACACGCCAACTCTGCTGCCACGCTACCTTGGGGTACGTTGCGCAGGCTGACATCCCCCAGGGTAATACCTACCTGCATGATGTCCGGGCCGCTGCCGCTGTTTAGCTGGGTCAGCTGAGGAAAAGTTCTCAGGGCCAATGAAACCGGTCACTTCCTTACTTTGGAATACCCGGTTTTAACCTGCTTTACACGGTCAGTGGTACAAAAGGTGGTACAAGCTTCATTCCCTCCCTAGATGTCCTGTCTACCGTTCGTCACTTCCCAATACTGCTGCTGCGCTGAAGCCTCCATGGAGGAATCGCGATGCCAAACTCAGACCTGCTCCCTTCCCTGCTATTCAAGATCAACGAAAACCACCTCGCCCTGGAGGATGCCATCATGGAGCTCACGCTTTGGGTTGAGCAGCGCGGAGCGGCCGAGATCGGCGGCAATATCCGCGGCGCCCTTCAAACGATCGACAAGAACGAAGAGTTCATCAAGATGACGCTCGCGGTGATAATGGCGCCGGAATGACCGCGATCGGCGGCCACTCCAACACATCACCTGATCGACTGTTTTGTAGGAGAAAGCAGTCCCCCATGTTCCACTGCCAACATTGACCTGAACTGAGAAGTGATCTCTGAGGATAGCCCGGCACCTTCAAACACTGCGCAGGTGAAGCTAACGGGCGCGGGGCCTGGAGCAGTTATGATGCGGTCTGCAACCACAGCCACTGCACTGCTTCGATAATGTGTGTGCCCTTCATAACCTACGGCATTCTGTTGTAAGAAGTCTGCGCTGTTCGAGGTATGAGGAACCGTGTCGAGAAGCCCCGCCCTCGCAAGTGCCAGCGTTCCCCCACAGATACCGGCAATTGTCGCCCCACTTGAGCGACTGGCATGAAGAAAGTCTCGAATATCCGGTGCTTCTACGCGTTCCCAGCACATTCCACCAATGACGACAACGACGTCCGGTTTCCACTCCAGACATTGCTGCAAACTGCTATCGACAGTGACAGCCAATCCGCCCTGCGAGCGGAACTGCCCCGTAGCAGCAGCGAAGAACCTGACGTCGATCCCGTAAAACGGGGACGCAGTTCCAGCAATGAAAGCATATTCCCAGTCCGCAAAACCGGGTGTCAGTATCAAACCCACACGTGCCATCAGTCAGAATCCTCCATGAATGCCAATAACATATGGCGACAACAAACTGACATCAAGGGTAGTGATGCCGGCTTGCTCGCAGGCAAGGATTTCCAGCCCTTTGTAATAGCCTCGGTCGACCACCACCGTCAGCGATTCAGCCTCGATTTCTGCACGCGCCTGGTCCGCCATATTGCTCAGTTGCCCACGATCATTACCAACGTTGGTCACCTCATGGGCAATGATCAGATGGTGCTTGTCGTCGACCGCTGTTTGGACGTTGTAGCCAACCGTTCCGGTGCCACGACCGCTCGTGGTCATTGAGCATGCATCTGGATCGGTAAGAGAGATTTGTTGGTCTGGACTGTCGTGAAGCTGCGCCCCGATGTCCTTGCGAAAGTCGGCAATGGTTTTGAAGTCTGGAGCCAAACGTCCCGTCAGCCACATCAACTCGACGTTACGCTCGGCCTCACGCTCAAGCCGACCACGCGCACTGGGTTTTCTTCGGCTACGTAATCGTCCAGGCACTCAGGCAGCAACGTGACTTGCGTCCGAGCCTCACCTTCAATGAATCGCTTCATGATCGCCCCCAATACGATCTAGACGACCAGAAGGTTAGATAACCACTGGCGTTTTCACACAGCCTGGGTCGTTTTCTGCTTCTTGCGATGGGCAGTTTTGGATCGGTTGCCGTCCTTCGCGACAGGCAAAAAACGGCCAATACCCGACATTTCTCCCCTGGCTCGATAGCAGGCGTTTTCGGTCCATACACCGTCACAACCACCGCGTGAACATATCTATTTCTTCCCCGATCAATTGGGTGTCGAATTGGGCCAGAACCTGTTTGGCTGCCTACTGTTTTTCCAGTGCCAGGCGGACTTGGGTAATGCAGGCGTTCGCGATCACTCGGCTTCAGCCGACTGAATTGAAGGCACTGATTCACCGTGCGTGACAATCTGTCATGACATGTTATGACCTCCATCAGAATCGGACTTTGGCCAACAAATACGGGGTTTAAAGGACGAATGGTCGAAAGGCGTCAAGCGCGGGGAATTGCCGGGAGTTTGCAGCCACTACAGGCTTTGCAGGCAGGCGCGTTCGTCGCGGTGAAGTGAACTTCACTTTCACCACGTGTCACATTAAGTCCTTGTCAAGCGAACTTCAGTGGAGGTACAGCCTTATGAGCATGGCCACAATTGTCAGTGCCGTGATTTCCAGTCTCGCACCCAGTGTCTTCGACCAGAGCAGCCTGCAAGACCCCGGCGCGCATGTCTCAGCCGTCGAATACCACTACGGGATGGACATCGATGTGAAACGGGTACTGCAGCGCACCGATACATCCGACAAGACCGGCGTGGTACCGGTGACCCTGGTCTACGAAGACAGCGAGGGCGAGGTTCACAAGATCCGTTTCCTCGAATGGGGTGGAAGCCCCGCCGACCCCACCAACATTGCCTGATTCGCTCGTCGATCGGGTTCCGGGCCTCACCGCCCCCCCAGAAGCGGAAGTTAAACCTCCCATGCACTCAGTGCGATTGAGGTTTTTTGTTACCTGAAAATGGACATGATCGAATGACTAAAAGTTCATTCGAGAAACTCACTATTATCTTGGCGGCGTAATGTCGCAAGATTAATTGATAACAATTGCTGGATCTAAATGGCAGTCAGCAACGGTAAATTACAATCAAGCCGTGCCGAGAGCCAAGTTGATTCACTATTGAAACCAAGAGGTCACCATGGAACTTAGTATGTTTTCTTCGTCCACCGTGGAATATGTGCGTTTGGGCGTTGTATATTTTCATCTTATCGCCTGCTGTGTGGCAATCGGGCTGGTTTTGACCAGTGACATTGCAATGGTCAAGCAACTCCTGAAGGGAGATGCGTCAGGCCACCACGATGATGCGCACATGGAAAGCCTTCAAAAAACCGTAGGACTTGCACTTGTAGCGCTTTGGATTACGGGCATTGGTATCGTCGGGATCGATTATGCCGGCAAGGGGATGGAGTATTTCCTCAATCCAAAACTACAAGCCAAAATTGGCATAGTTGTGCTGTTGACCTTTAACGGCTTCCTGTTGCATAGCGCTGTAATGCCCGCTCTGAAAAAAGCCGGTTCGTTACTGAAACTCTCCTTCAGCCTGCGCATGCTGGCGCTGTTCTCGGGGGCGTTCTCTGGCGTGTCGTGGTTCTATGCCGCCATGCTGGGTGTTGGTCGTCCGCTGGCCTGGAAGTACTCGCTGGTGGAGTTGCTGGCAGCCTATCCGGTTCTCATCGTCGGCGGTTTCGGGATGATGGTACTGCTCACTGCCTGGGCAAAAGACAGAGACACCGAAGCGCGTATGGAGCAAGGCACCAGGACAGTAGGAAACGCCGCCTTGGCAGGATGGTGAAGCCAGGTTGAACGAGGAAATTCAGCTTTAGCCAATAAATCCCGCTGTTAGCAGTTCACAAAATTTCACTTGAGGATATCCCAATGAAATCCATGAAAGCCCTTTTCGTAGTCGCCACTCTGACCGCCTCTTCTCTGGCGATGGCCACAGGTGGTGGTGACAAGACGTTCAATCGCATGGAGTCGGCCCGGAAAGTCTCGATGGAAGCCTACCAGGTTGCACAGAAACAGAAGGCTGAAGCCGCTGTAGCTGAAAGCAAGGCCAAGGCGACCGATCACGCCAACAGCTGATCGGTGTAGCCTGTCCCCCGGCTGACAGAAATGAGCAGCCTCAAGCCTCGCTAGCAGCACCCAAGGTGCTGCTAGCGCCGGTTTAACCGTGATCCCGCCTGCACTAAATCCAGTGTGTTGAATCCGCCTCGAGCACCAGATCCTTTCGCTCATCCCAATCAATATTGCCGCGCGCCTGAAACTCGTCCGCTAACCTCAGAAGCAGGTCGTATTGTTCCCCGGCAGCCATTTCTGACTGCGCTAGCCGCCCTTCATCACGCGCAGACACGCTTCGAAGTTCGCTGCTGCGGCTGTTCAAATGCTGAGTTGAGCGCCTGACCGGCGGAGTATCCCTGCCGGCCGACGATAGTGAAATATCAATTACCCGCAGTCATCATGGCGATAGGCATCTATCGCTTCCCCTTCATACTGACTACGGAAAGATAAGCACCCCAAAGAACACTACACAGGGCAAGTATTAGCTCCGGATTGAAAATGTTCTGATCGACCGGCGCCACCAGGATTTCGCTATAAAGGCACAATGCGCCCGCGATCAACGCTAAAAAGTAGTTGGTTCGGGTTCTAGTCCGACGCAGCAACAGAACCTTTTTCAGACCCTCGTCTTTCCATTCTTTTAGGGGCATGCATTGGATCTCCTCCAGCAGCACCACACCCCACAGCAACGCGCACAACCAATAACCTATACCTATCATCATGACGTCCTCCAGTTAGAACATTGATTCAACACTGATTCAACACTGATTCAACATGAATGCAGCGCGCACTCCGCGCTCAACTTACGTATATCGATTCCAGAGTCTTTTCTGACCCGTGCAATTTGCTCTCACGCATATCCTGAAGCAGGCGAGAAGGTTCGAGCAGCTGGTAACAGGGACTTGGCCAAACGCTCCAACATGCGGCGCATGGCGGCAAGTTCATGGATCTTGTCGTAGGAGGCGTAGGCTCCTGCTTTTGTGAAGTACTTCCAATGTGTCGGATCAGCGCAATTGCTGGCCACTATGACTTTTGTCAGCGGATACTCAGCGGCGACCACACGCAATACTTCCATGCCATTACCGTCGCTGAGGTTGACGTCCAGCAAGACGACATCGGGTGGATCACGCCGGATGGCGGCGATAGCGGTCGATGCGCGGTGGAACGCCCCAGCAAGTGACAGGCCCGCGATCCGGGGCGACACCGTGCGCCACAGCGCTCGCACGACGTTCAAATCCTCAACGACAAACAGGCGCAGAGGGCCTGAATTTCTGGCTGGCATCAGTGCGGTCACTGGTTCTGTGTGGGTGACCTGCATGATTTGACCTCTCTTTTTTGACATGGCGGTACAAGACGCTGACGAAGACAACTCCATTCAGCGGACGAAATCTTGCAGAGCGGTAAATATGCTTGAGTGGAACGGATCCCACTATCGACGTTAGCAGGAGTTCTTTGTGGAGATATCGGCCTAGAGTTTGTAGTGATTCCACTACAAGCAGCTGGATCGGGTCACGCTTCGTTGAAGCCGGGCATGTACTGCGCATCATTCCTGCACAGTTGGTTAAACCGCAGCTGAAGTTCAATCAGGACGATTCGATGATGCCGAGGCATTTGCCGCAGAGAGTGGCGGATGCCTGGAACGCTTGAGTGGCTCGGCTGCGTCGGATGGCCGGGCGTTCTAAGTTAACAGGCCGTTTTCGAGTGCATAGCGGGCCAGTTTCGCGTTGCTGTCCATCCCTGTTTTTTCCAGGATGCGTGCCCGGTACGTCGTGACGGTACTCGGGCTTAAGTGCAATATCTCAGCGATGCGGACAATTCTCTCGCCTGAAGCGAGGAGCTTTAGTACTTCAAGTTCCCGATCGGATAGCGCTTCGTGGGGTGCCTCATCGCCTCTGCCGATAGCGTTGACCAGTTTTTCTGCCAGCTCAGGACTGACGTGCTTGCCGCCTGAGGCCACCTTGCGAACTGCCGTAACCAGGGTGGCTGCGGAAATATCTTTGGTGAGGTATCCCGCAGCGCCGAGCTTGATTGCACGTAACGCATAGGCCTCGACCGAATGCATGCTCAACATCAGAACGGCGAGCTTGGGCTTCTCCGCACGCATAAGCTTGAGGAGTTGGAGGCCGGTCTTATCGGGCAGCTGAATATCTACCAGTGCCACGTCGAAATCTTGCTCCCGGACCAGGAGCATTGCGTCTTGTGCCGTCTCTGCTTCACCCGTAACGTCGATCTCGTTGGCAGTCTCCAGCATGCGTCGCACGCCGTTACGCACGATGCTGTGATCATCCACCAGCAAGACTCTGATTTTGTGGTCAGTCATCTGTATTTTCCATTCGCACCCGCAAGGCCCTGGCCGTATCGTGTCTCGATGTACTGATGATGTTGAACCTGCCGGCACAGTGGCGCGCGCTCATGCATTCCCACACTAACCCTGCGGCCAGTGGCCGGCAAGGCATGCAGTCTGCTGCAGCAGCAGTTTGACGTTAGCAGGCAGGTAGCACATTTGCACTTTTGCCTCAGGCGTTAGCGGCGCCTAAGCTCTTAGGGTTATCTGCACGCCCATGGGTAATGCCTTGCCCGTGGCATCAATTTTGACTCGACAGAGGCATGGCCACAGTGACGACACCGATCGAAGTTTTCGACATGAAGACGTTGCTGGCAGCGCTGAAGTCGTTGCGCAGAGGTGACTTCACCACGCGTATGCCGGAAGACTGGACCGGCATGCCGGGCAAGATCGCCGACACGCTCAACGAGATCATCGACATGGCAGCCGACACCACCACCGAATTCGAACGCGTGGCGCGACTGATCGGCAAGCAGGGCAAGGTCGATGAGCGTATCGAATTGCCGATGATGAAAGGCTCATGGCAAAAGATCGTCAACTCGAGCAATGCGCTCACCAGCGACCTCATCAGCCCGATGAACGAGATCATTCGCGTTGTCGGTTCGGTTGCCGAGGGTAATCTGAGCCAGCAGGTACCGCCGGTACTCGACGGCCTGAAACTGCGGGGCCAGTTCCTCAAATCCGCCGAGATCGTGAACACCATGGTGACGCGACTGGGCTCCTTCGCTTCCGAGGTGACCCGCGTGGCGCGCGAAGTCGGCACTGAAGGGATTCTCGGTGGGCAGGCCAATGTCAAAGGGGTGTCCGGTACCTGGAAAGACCTGACCGACTCCGTCAACGACATGGCCGCCAATCTGACCACCCAGATGCGCAACATCGCTTACGTGACGACCGCGGTGGCCAAAGGCGATCTGGGCAAGACGATTACCGTCGAAGCCAAGGGTGAGATTCTCGAGCTGAAAAATACCATCAACACGATGGTCGGCCAGCTCTCGAGCTTCGCTGCGGAGGTGACCCGCGTGGCGCTGGAAGTCGGTACCGAAGGCAAGTTGGGCGGTCAGGCGGAAGTTCGCGACGTATCAGGCACCTGGCGCGACCTGACCGAATCGGTCAACGGCATGGCGGCCAACCTGACCACCCAGGTGCGCAACCTCGCACAGGTGACGACGGCGGTGGCGCGCGGCGACCTCGGCAAGAAAATCACGGTTGAAGCCAAGGGCGAGATTCTCGAACTGAAAAACACTATCAACACGATGGTCGACCAGCTCTCCAGCTTCGCCGCGGAGGTGACACGCGTCGCGCTGGAAGTCGGTACCGAAGGCAAACTGGGCGGACAGGCCGAAGTGACCGGTGTATCCGGTACCTGGAAGGACTTGACCAATTCGGTCAACGGCATGGCGGCCAACCTGACCACCCAGGTGCGCAACATTGCTGACGTGACGACGGCGGTGGCCAACGGCGACCTGTCGCGCAAGATCACCGCCGAAGCGAAAGGTGAAATTCTCCAACTCAAGGAAACCATCAACACGATGGTGGACCAGCTCTCGACCTTTGCCGACGAAGTGACGCGCATGGCACGCGAAGTGGGGACTGACGGCAAGCTCGGTGGCCAGGCCAAGGTGGCTGGCGTCGGTGGAACCTGGAAAGATTTGACCGACTCGGTCAACAGCATGGCGGCCAACCTGACCAATCAGGTCCGCAACATCGCCGACGTGACGACGGCGGTGGCCAAAGGCGACCTGGGGCGCAAGATTACCGTGGAAGCCAAGGGCGAAATCATGGAGCTGAAGAACACCATCAACACCATGGTGGACCAGCTCAATAGCTTTGCCGCCGAAGTGACGCGGGTGGCGCGCGAAGTCGGCACCGAAGGAAAGCTTGGGGGACAGGCACAGGTGCAAGGCGTGTCCGGCACCTGGAGGGATTTGACCGAAAACGTGAACTTCATGGCGGCCAACCTGACCAGCCAGGTGCGAGGCATCGCGAAAGTGGTGACCGCGGTAGCCAACGGCGACATGAAGAAGAAACTGACACTGGAAGCCAAGGGCGAGATCGCCGAGCTGGCCGACACCATCAACGGTATGACCGATACGCTGGCGCTGTTCTCCGATCAGGTGACCTCGGTGGCGCGTGAAGTGGGCGTCGAGGGCAAGCTGGGCGGCCAGGCCAACGTGCCGGGAGCTGCCGGCACCTGGCGCGATCTGACCGATAACGTGAACGGTCTGGCCGCCAACCTGACCAATCAGGTGCGCGCAATTGCCGACGTGGCGACTGCCGTGACCAAGGGCGATCTGACTCGTTACGTGGAGGTCGAAGCAAAGGGTGAAGTGGCGGAATTGAAGGACAACGTCAACGAGATGATCCGCAACCTGAGGGAAACCACGCGGCAAAACGCGGAACAGGATTGGCTCAAGACCAATCTCGCAAAATTTACCCGCCTGCTGCAGGGCCAGCGCGATCTGGCGGCAGTCTCCAAGATGGTGCTGTCAGAACTGGCTCCGCTGATCAACGCCCAGCACGGTGTGTTCTACATGATGAACGAGAACCCGCCCTACCCTCCGAAACTCAAACTGCTGTCGGCTTATGCGTACAAGGGAAACATCAATGTGAACGATGAGTGGCGGCTCGGCGAGGGCCTGGTCGGGCAATGCGCTTACGAGAAGCAGCGCATCCTGCTGACCGATGTACCCGCAAATTACGTCGCGATTTCATCGGGACTGGGTGCGGCCGCCCCGCTGAATATCATCGTGTTGCCGATCCTGTTCGAGAACAAGGTCAAGGCCGTCGTCGAAATGGCTTCGTTCACGCGCTACAGCATCATTCATCAAACCTTCCTTGATCAGCTTGCTGAATCGATTGGTATCGTGCTCAACACAATCGAAGCCAATATGCGTACAGAAGAACTGCTCAAGCAGTCGCAATCGCTGGCGCAGGAGCTGCAAAGGCAACAAGAAGAATTGAGACAGACCAACGAGGAACTGGAGGACAAGGCTGGACTGCTGGCCGAGCAGAAAACCGAAGTCGAGCGCAAGAACCGCGAAGTCGAAATCACCAAGCTGTCGCTGGAGGAGAAAGCGGAGCAGCTGATGCTGACCTCGAAGTACAAGTCCGAATTCCTCTCCAGTATGTCCCATGAGCTCAGAACGCCATTGAACAGCTTGCTGATCCTGGCCCAGCAACTCAGCGACAACGCGGAACACAATCTCACTCCCAGGCAGGTCCAATATGCCAAGACCATCCGTAGCGCGGGCAAAGACCTGCTGGAGCTGATCGACGAGATTCTCTATCTGTCCAAGATCGAGTCGGGGACGGTCACACTGGATCTGAATGAAGCGCTGTTCGCCGATCTGCACGACCAGATCGAACGCACCTTCCGGCCGGTCGCCGAAAGCCGGGGCCTCACCTTCACGATTGAACTGGCGCCTACCCTGCCCCCCGTCATCTGGACCGACGAAAAGCGCCTGTTGCAGGTGGTCAAGAACCTGCTGTCCAATGCCTTCAAGTTCACCGAGCAAGGCAGCGTCAATATCAGCATCGCGCCCGCTGTGTCCGGGTGGAGCGTGGATCACAGCGAACTGAATCGCGCCGATGCGGTGGTTGCCTTCGTGGTTACCGACACCGGCATTGGCGTATCTGCCGGCAAGCAGAAGCTCATCTTCGAGGCGTTCCAGCAAGCAGATACCGGAACCTCACGAAAATACGGCGGCACCGGCCTCGGCCTGTCGATCAGCCGCGAGCTCGCACACCGGCTGGGCGGTGAGCTGCGGCTGATCCCCGGTGAGATCGGCAAGGGCAGTACTTTCGCGCTGTACGTGCCCTTGCGTACACAGGATGCCCAGCGTCAGACGCTAGACGAATCAGCGACAGAGACAGTACCTGGCCAAGTCAAGCGCGACCTGATGTCAGACCCGTCTGCACAGATACTGGACGACCGCGAGTCTGTCCAACCCGGGGACCAAGTGCTGCTGATGCTCGAAGGCGATGCCCGATTCGCCAGCATTCTGCTCGAGGCCGCGCACCAGAAGGGATTCAGGGCTATCGTCACGACCCGTGGCGCGGATGCACTGGAGCTTGTCGAGCGCTTCAAACCCGCCGCGATCACGCTAGACCCGAGCCTGACGGACATCGATGGCTGGTTGCTACTCGAACAGTTGAAGCGAAATTTCGCCACGCGTCACATCCCGGTCCAGATCATCTCGATCGCCGACGACCGCACACGCGGGCTGCGCTATGGCGCTTTCGACTATCTGCTCAAGCCGGTCACAGCCGACGAGATTCAAAATGCGCTGGTCGGCATCGTGGCATTCGCACGGCGCAAGACCAGGAGTCTGCTGCTCTTCGACGGCGACGAAGGGAGCCGCGCCCGCATCCTCGATCTACTCGGCAACACCGACGTGAAGATCACGACGACCGACAGCGGCGCTGAAGCCTTGAAGAAACTGGCAAAGAAACGCTACGACTGCATGGCAATCAATCTCAAACTGCCCGACGCATCCGGCATCAGGTTTCTCGAGGCGTTGCAGGAAGACCGCGCAATGCGTGAATTGCCGATCGTCGTCTATGGTGCAGATACACTGACCAAGCCGGAACACGAGCTTTTCAGAACACTGCTCGGCAAGGGCGTCATCAAGGCAGTTCAATCCCCCGAGCGCATACTCGACGAAACCGCGCTGTTTCTACACCGCGTCGTAGCCAGGCTGCCGCAGACCCAGCGCAGGATGCTGGAAAAACTCTATGAGGGTTCGGACAGTCTCGAGGGTAAAAAGGCCCTGGTGGTCGACGATGACGTGCGCAATATTTTTGCCCTGACCAGCGTGCTTGAGTGCAACAAAATGCTGGTGGCCACGGCCGAAAACGGCCGAACCGCCATAGAACTGCTGCAGCAGCAGCCCGATACCGACATCGTCCTGATGGACATCATGATGCCCGAGATGGATGGCTTTGAAACCATGCGCCAGATCCGTACATTCAAAAGATTTGAAACCCTGCCCATGATTGCGCTGACGGCCAAGGCGATGATGGGTGACCGTGAAAAGTGCCTCGAAGCAGGAGCATCGGACTATGTCAGCAAGCCGGTGGATACCGACCAGCTGCTGTCACTGATGCGCAAATGGCTCTATCGATGACTCTGTACCGCGCTCATTGCGCGACAGCAAAGGTGGCAATGTGCGCAAGGCCGGCTCGATTTTACCGGTGCTGGCGTTACGGCCAGAGGCGCTAGCGCAATCCGAGTGGCATGAATATGCAGCAGGAACCCCCGGTATTCAAAGACAGAGCCCAGGTGCGGCAACCGCTCCCGCCTGATGGCGTGCCAGCATCAGTGTTGCTGGTGGATGACAATCCCGCCAAGCTTACGGCGCTTGCCGCGGTGATTGCCGACATGAGCCTCGATATTGCCACGGCGACTTCCGGGCGCGAGGCGCTGCGCCTGCTATTGCAGCGCGACTTCGCAGTCATTCTGCTCGACGTGAAAATGCCGGTGATGGACGGTTTTGAAACCGCGGCACTCATTCACGGCCGCCCGAAGTCGGCCCACACGCCCATTATCTTCGTAACAGCTGAGGCCGATACGGATTCCGAGCGTTTCCGCGGTTATACGTCCGGCGCAGTGGATTACATCTTCTCGCCGATTGTGGCCGAGGTTCTTCGCGCCAAGATCCGGGTGTTTGTCGACCTGTTCTACCTGCAGCGCAAACTGACGATACAGGCCGAAGAATTGCTGCAATCGAAGCTGCTGCTGCGTGAACTGGCCTCCTATCAGGAGCACATCAAGGAAGAAGAGCGAAAGCGGATCGCACGCGACATCCATGACGAACTGGGACAGAGTCTGCTGGCGTTGCGAATCGATGTCTCCATGTTGCAGGCGCGCACCAGTACCATGCACCCCAAGCTCAACGAAAAGGCCAGCGATGCTCTGAATCACCTCGATACAGCCATCCGCAGTGTCCGCAGTATCATCAATGATCTTCGACCACCCGTACTCGATCTGGGATTGCAGGCAGCGATCGAGTGGCAACTTGAAGAGTTCCGGCAGCGCAGCGCGATCGATTGCACGATGTCGGCGAAAGACGAAAATTTCCGTTGCGATTTGAATGAAAAGTCCGCCACGACTTTGTTCCGCATCGTGCAGGAATCGCTGTCGAATATTGCCCGGCACGCGCAAGCGACACAGGTGCATATCGAACTCTCCAGGGAGGGTCGCCGGCTTTACCTGAAGATCAAAGACAATGGCGTAGGCATGACGGATCGCAAAAAATTGAAATCGTTCGGGTTGGTGGGAATGAAGGAACGCATCAGCATGCTGGGCGGGGAATTCACGATCGACAGCGCACCGGATAAAGGAACGAGATTAACGATATCGTTGCCACTCGACTGACCCGGATGGCACTGAAAGGCTATGGCCCGTACCCGTCGGGCGGGCCAACCAGACTGCGATTACGACAATGGCTTCGAGGTTGGCGAGATCGCCAGGATCGCTGCACAGCAAGGACGCATTGTGCTAACCCGCGACCGCGAACTGCTCAAGCGGCGGATCATCAGCCACGGCTGTTACGTGCATGCCCTGAAACCGTCACTGCAGCTGCGCGAATTGAATGAGCGCCTCGACCTGGCGCGCAGCGCGTCGATTTATACCCGTCGCGACAGGCAGAAATCGGCCAGAAGCGGACGGTGGTGAGCCGAATTTGGGCCGGACTACCAGAAAGCTCCTGGGTCAATCATTGTTGACCTGGAGTTCCTGCAGAAGAAACCCAAGTGAATCCGGGGCTGAGCGATGACTTTTTTCCGAGCGTTGTTCATCCCATGGCATAGCGTCATCGGTGCAGAAATCTCCAACACACTCCATGCTCAGTTCACCATCTAGAAGTCCAAGCGGAATCCAGAAGTAAGGCGTCTCGCGAAGAGCATTAGGCACGGTCGAGCCACATCGTGAGCAAAAGTCATTTCTGTACCCGCTGGGTTTGCGCCAACTTGTGATCGCACCTTGCCCTTCTTCCCATCGAAAGTCACGAGCTTTGACCAGTGTGGCGAGATTATGGCCGACCCCGGTTTGCTTGCGGCATAGGGTGCAATGGCATCGATAAAAAAATCGTGGTTCAACCCCTAGGGAAAAGCGTACAGCCCCGCAAAGACATTGCCCTGATGCCATGGATATCTCCTTGAAGAACGATTCATCGGTATTTTACCGGTTCGAGCGTTGGTATCGGAAAGGGGTGGCCGTTATAGTACTGGCCTTTCATTGCCATGGATAATGCCGTACTCAGCAGCCCCATTATTGTGGCGCGGGTCATAGAGGCCGACGGTGTAGACGTTCCTACACGGTTAAATCCACAGTTGATTGCATCCCTTCCTGACAGGCAACAACCGGCCCAGAGTGTGTAAAAACGCCTTCGCGAACCCTTGTTATGATTTCTGAGGATTTCATCGCAGGGATCGCCCATGAAGCGCTTTATCCAAGGTGAACATCGAGGCCAAGGCACCTTACTTCCCGAGAGCCTCGACGACTACGTCAGCGATACCAATCCGGTGTGTGTAGTCGACGTCTTCGTCGACGAACTCGACCTGGTCAATCTGGGTTTTGGAGGTGCGATCCCAGCCGATACTGGCCGGCCTGCTTACCACCCGGCGATCTTGCTGAAGATCTATATCTACGGCTATCTCAACCGCATCCAGTCGAGCCGACGTTTGGAGCGAGAAGCTCAACGCAACGTCGAGCTGATGTGGTTGACCGGGCGTTTGATGCCGGATTTCAAGACCATCGCCAACTTCCGAAAAGACAACAGCAAGGCCATCCGAGGCGTCTGTCGCCAGTTCGTCGTGCTGTGTCAGCAGTTGGGACTGTTCGGAGAACATCTGGTCGCCATCGATGGCAGCAAATTCAAAGCAGTCAACAATCGCGACCGCAATTTCACCAGCGCCAAACTGAAGCTGCGAATGGAAGAAATTGAATCGAGCATCAACCGTTACCTGACGGCACTCGATGCTGCCGATCGGCAAGAACCCACAGCTTCCGTGTCCAGTGCCGTGCGGCTGGAAGAGAAAATCGCCAAGCTCAAAACTCAAATGAAGGAGCTTCAAGCGATCGAAATCCAGCTCAATGAATCGCAGGATAAACAGGTCTCACTGACCGATCCAGACGCCCGTTCCATGATGACGCACGGCACGGGAATCGTTGGCTACAACGTGCAGACAGCGGTCGATACCCAGAACCATTTGATCGTTGCGCACGAGGTGACCAACGTCGGTTCTGACCGCGATCAACTCAGTTCAATGGCCAAGCAGGCCCGCGAGGCGATAGCGTCAGAAACGTTGTCGGTGGTGGCGGACCGAGGTTTTTTCAAAAGCGAACAAATCCTGGCTTGTCACGATGCCGGCATCACCGCCTATGTGCCCAAGCCGATGACCTCTGGAGCCAAAGCCGACGGTCGTTTCAACAACGATGTCTTTAGCTATGACGCGGCAAAAAACGAATACATTTGTCCAGCTGGCGAGGCGCTGATCTGGCACTACTCCTACGTTGAAAAAGGCCTGAAGTTGCATCGTTACTGGAGTTCGAAATGCCAGGGCTGCGTGTTGAAGTCGCAATGCACACCGAGCACGGAACGACGAGTTCGACGCTAGGAGCATGAAGCCGTATTGGAGGAAATGCAGCTTCGGTTGGGCAAAGCACCGGAGATGATGCGAGTCCGAAAACGGACGGTTGAGCATCCCTTCGGGACGCTCAAACAATGGATGGGTGCGACGCACTTCCTGACGCGAAAGCTGGCCGGGGTGAGCTCGGAGATGAGCTTGAATGTGCTCGCCTACAACTTGAAACGGGTCACGAAAATCATCGGTGCCAACGATTTAATGAAGGCGCTGTCGGCCTGAAAAAGGCTGGTTTTGGCCCATCCCAGAGGCTGTAAAAACAGCGTCACGTGTTCCAAGTCGCGACCGATGCGACTCGAAGCATTGACCGTGCGATCGCTCAACCAACGAACGTCAATGACCCAAGACGATCAGGTTATGAGCGTTTTTACACACTCTGGGCCGCTTTTTGCCTGTCGCGAAAGACAGAAATCGGCCATAAAACAGTCATTCCGTTGTGTCTACGAAACAGGGGCGATTCAGTTCGACAACGTCTGAAAGCCCCCAGATCTTCTACCCGTGATACCGGCCTCATCAGTGTAACCGTCCGGGCATCCCGTCTGGACTGGCCCCGCCAAGCTAAGAGATGGTGTCCACCTATTCAAGTGGACAAATTTCGGAAACCATAGACAACAAAAAGCCCGCTCTAGGCGTAATGCTGTTCACTTAAGCATTTGAGTCCAAGCCGGGCTTATCCGAAAATCCGATGCCAGACCTCTGGTATCGGATTTTTTATGTCTGTTCAACAGGACCTGCTCGACCTTGGCGACCTTTTCTACTTCTGCGACCTGAGCACCTTTACCCAAAACATCCCCATAAAGTGGGTAGCGTCTGCGCTGGCTCTATCCAGTCAGGCCACTATTCGCCGACGTCGCCTACCCGCTGATCAAGTGCTTTGGCTGGTGCTCGGGATGGCGCTGTTTCGTGACGAGCCGGTCCACGAGGTGGCGAGACGATTGAACATTTGTGCCCAAGGCCTGGCCTCCGACCACCTGTTGGCCCGCAGCGGTGTAACCGAAGCTCGAAAGCGGCTCGGCGCCGATCCCGTTGAGTGGTTGTTCCGCAAGACCGGCACCCAATGGGGCGCGGAGCGCAATGACGGTGATGCCTGGCACGATCTTCAGGTACTCGCGGTGGACGGCGCGCTCTTGCGCACCCCGGATACGGCCGAGCTTCGCGATCACTTCGGGTCGGGAAACACCTCGACCGACCGCCAGACGCCGTTTCCCATGATGCGCCTGGTGGCGTTGATGAATGTGCGTTCGCATTTGATCCTGGATGCGCAATTGAGCCCATACCGACGTAGTGAAATGCACTTGACCGACGAGTTTTTGCAGCAGATCCCCGACCACTCGGTGACGCTGTTCGACAAAGGGTTCTGGGGCGCTGAAATGCTGTCGGGCCTGAGCAAAGCCGGGACCAACCGTCATTGGTTGATCCCGACAAAAAAGGGACTGGTCTGCGAGGAAGTGACTCGTTACGGCCAGCACGACCGTTTGGTGCGCATGAAAGTCTCGCCGCAGGCCAGAAAGCGAAACCCGACTCTTCCAACGCACTGGGAGGCTCGCGAAGTCAGCTATGAAATTCAGGGCAAGCTAAAACCGGCACGCCCTTACGAGCGGGGGATTTTAAGTCAATTAGATATCTTCATATAATTCAACAGCTTACACGAATATTTTTGCCTCAATTCTTTCCGAGGCACACCGCCACAAGCCTTATACCCAGTGGTTTTAGATTTTTTTGCGGCATCTTTTCGGGGTCGTGCCGAGATATGGTAAAAATTAGGACTTACGTTCTGTAACACGATGAATTACAAGGTGATTTTTAGGTTCTTACTTTCTGGTCATCCACCGTCTGGCTAGAAGTCTACTTCAGCGCCAAGGCCAGGCCGGGGTCCATGGCGCACTATAATTTAGTGTAGGGGGACCGTCGGAGGTGGCGCTATGCGTATCTTCAAGCAGCTCTTGCTCTTGGTCGCGGGTCTTCTGGCAAGCAGCCTCTCCCTGGAGGCAATCAGCGGTGGCGGCCTCGGTCAAAATCCTCACCCGGCCGTTCTGGTCAGTGGGCAGCCACAGCAATGCGGGCAATTCCACCATTTCCACAGGGGCCCGTTTCATATGGAAAACCGGCATTTCGTGCCAATGAACAACCGGCATTTCGTACCAATGATCAACCGGCATTTCGTGCCAATGGACAACCGGCATTTCGTACCAATCGATAACCGGCATTTCGTACCAATTGATAACCGGCACTTCATACCGATCCACCGGATGAACAGCTTCGAGGTGATCAGAGGGCCCGGGGTCAGCGATCAGCCTTTCGGTTCCAGGCACGTTCACTTTGTGCGCCACTTCGATCCGCGGACGGGGCAGTTTCTGAGTCAACCGACAACATCCGGGAGGCAATGAACCAGCTTGGTCATACCTCCGTAGTGATGACTGAGCAATACATCCGCAACTGCAAAGGGAAGAAGGTGACGCCTACAAAATAGGAATTGCGGCAATAAAAAACAAAGGGCCTGCATGAGGTATCTCATGCAGGCCCTTGATATTCATGGTGCCCGAAGCCGGAATCGAACCGGCACGCCCTTACGAGCGGGGGATTTTAAGTCCCAAGGGAAAATCAATCAGGCCGCACCTTTCAATAGTTTTTCCGGTTCGCAATCACGCCTTTTTGGCTGCCATCCAGGCCAATGTTTCCGCATACCTTTCAGAGATTGCGGACCGGAAAAATCACCCATTTCAGAGTCAAAGTATGTTCTCGCTCCGAAGCGACCTACACCACAGATATGCCGATCACGCATACCATAGCGTTTCGCTGTGTGGTTCTCGGCCCCTAGCACCCCATACTGGGGACTGTAGCGACTTAACCTATTGTTTTTAAAGGAATATTAAGCTTTTCCATAGTGGCAAAACACCTTCTTTTTTGTGCTTATGCAAACGGTAAACCGTGGCATCCAGAGGAGGTTTTGCGCACAACCTTTCTGGCGGTCTGCCGGCCAAGTCTCCACTTTGCTTTGCGACTCCTACGCTGACCTCTTCACGGAGGAATCGCGATGCCAAACTCAGACCTGCTCCCTTCCCTGCTGTCCAAGATCAACGAAAACCTGCTGGCCCTAGAAGCAGCGATCATGGAGCTAACGCTCTGGGTTGAGCAGCGCGGAGCGACCGAGGTCGGAGACAATGTTCGCGGCGCCCTGCAAACGCTCGACAAGAATGAAGAGTTCATCAAGATGATACTCGCCGTACTCATGACACCAGACTTGATCACTCACAGGCAGAAATCGGCCATTTTCTGCCTCTCACGACGGGCAGAAAACGGCCATGAAGCGTCGTTCGTCCTCGCACCGCTCAGACATTTGGACGACCGTTCCCCCTTGCATGCGGCCATACGATTGCGGAAAAGCGAACTACGCTTCGTCTTGCGGTGGATTCAGGCGCCTGCCCGCACGCGCCCCGGCTACATATTAGAGATAGCAGGCCTACGGCAGTCAGGCGCGCCTTAGTGCAGTTAAGAGGAGGGACATCTCCCGTTCGAAACCAACTGCGTCCGTGTGCGGATCGGGAACGACAGCGGCGACACGTGATTTCAGCTGATCGAGGTCTAACTTGGCCGGGCGAAATTCATCACTGAACAAATGATCGTCAATGGCCAATGGGATGAGGATTTCACTGCCCCCTTCTCTCGCCTCGCGCTCCAGAACACGCTCAATTTCGTTAAGAACACCATTCCGCGACAGCGAGTTCTTCGAGCAGACGACCAGCACACGATCGTGCGTCTTCACTCCCTCTGACATCATCCGGTGCAGCTTTTGCCCCGGGAGCTTGTTGACTGGGAAATACCAAGTCTTGACACCGCGTGACACGAGGAATTGGTTTATACGATCGACTACGGGCTGATCGGGACCGCCATACGATATAAAAACCGTTTGATGCTGTTCGTCTTCGGACAGTATGTCGACGCTCATTCCTACCTCATCGAATTTTCGAACGATCTCTTCTGAGCTGATCGCCAGCCGGTCTGTGTAGAGCGTAAGGACAGGCGCCACCGCAAAGTCTTTCGTCTTTCTCCGTTGGCCTTTGGGAGGAAGCATTTCGATCAGAAGCTCGTTCTTTGCCATATGGATGATCTCGGGGTGGATCATCATCAACCATTCGAGCTCGTTCAAGGCGTTCCCGCCAAGTTTCGGGACTGCGATAAAGAGATGAAAAACACTCGTAGCTAAATCCGCAGCAACAATTGTGTGAGCTGTTAGTCCCGGCGGTATCGACAACTGGTCCGAAGTAATCTGCACCGCCTTAGGGAACTGCCGGGTGACGTGCGCGGCTAGGTTTTCTTTGAGCGTGCCTATGATCTTTCCCTCATCACGATTGTTCAACGAATAACCCAAAACTAAAAGGCCTGGTTTGGGAATTTATTTTTTGCTGGCGGAGTTCACCAACTCACACGGGGATAGCAGAAAACGGCACACCCTTTGTTCGTCCTGGTATTGGGTGATGTTGCAAGAGCCTTATGGCGCTTGGTGGGCTGGGTGGTTTGTGGACCCAGGCCTCACACACCAAGCAACGCGGTGCCAATCGTTGCAAGTCGCTTTACACGTCCCCCCGCCCCTGAGTGCTATTTTTCGTCAGCGGATTCTACTGCACCGCCATCCTTAACTTTACGTTTGGCGCAAGCACGTCCGGCCGTTGACGACCCCACTGCCGGCGATCGTGCTGTCTCGGGTTCCACAGCGGGTAATTGGGTGGTGCGGTCATCCAAGCCAGCTCCCTGCGGGCAGCGGTTCGGCCTTATGGAAAGCTTTGCATAAGGCTGAACTCCTGCCTCCCTATGCGAGTCGACGAACGGCCGTTGTACCTTGAAAGCGGCCGTAGATGTCGCGCTGGGTCGATGGGCCGCAATGGGTCGAATGCTGCCCTCACCATGGGCGGCAATCGACCAAAAGGAGACGGTCTTGAAAACCGTCGACTGTAACAGGTCCATGAGTTCGAATCCCATCGCCTCCGCCA
Organism: Pseudomonas sp. GL-B-19; assembly: GCF_019956415.1. Taxonomy (GTDB): domain Bacteria; phylum Pseudomonadota; class Gammaproteobacteria; order Pseudomonadales; family Pseudomonadaceae; genus Aquipseudomonas. The sequence goes on along the minus strand of NZ_JAHBDK010000020.1, from coordinate 142,761 downwards.
TCTTTATACGACAAAGCCCTGATTTTTCAGGGCTTTGTCGTTTCTGGGGTTTGGGCTGAGAACCTCGGCGCGCAAGGTGTTCCATTACTATTATGGAAGTGTTCCAGAACTCAGGCTGTTTTCACTCCCTCTCCCGATGTTTTGCCGGCTGATCATCACAGCGTGATCAGGGGCATGATTTACCGGTGACCTTGATTATCAGCAAGCCTCAGCGCACTAACACCCCCAGCTGGGGACCTGTAGCGTCCTAACCTATTGTTTTTAAACTAATACAACCACTTCTAGCGGTGGTAAAACACCCGCTTTTTTGTGCTTATGCAAACGGAAACTCGCGGCCTCCAGAGGAGGTTTTGCGCAAAACCTTCACGGCGTCCTGCCGACCGAACACAATCCACCTTTCGCAGTAGTGAACCAGCAATGCATCACTGGTAGTCTCGCCGTAACCACCCGGCGAAGTCACCTAGTCGGGTGTCGCAAATGGATTAATTGAGTATTGAGAGCGGTCGAAGCTGCTGAGCCGCCACCTGAGGAATTGGACTTGGAAAGCACCAAGCGTATTACCGACCTAGAGGTTATGGCTTTAATCTCGGCCGAACACCGAAATGCATACCATCGGGCCTTGGGGGTTCTGACCCTTTATCCGGACTACGCCATGGCGAGTTTTCGGAAGCTCCTGGAGCAGATCGTGATTCTGGTCGGGGATAAACTTCAGCTTACCTTTAGCAGCCCAGATCTCTACGAACGGATCAATTACCTGCACGAATGTCAGTTGATAGGACACGGTGTTAAGGGTGATCTGCATAAGCTTCGCTTGTGGGGCAACCAGGCCGTGCATGCGCCATCACAGGCATCGAATCAGCCGGATCCGAACCAACCATCGGCACTATCTGCGGAGGTTGAGAAGGCTCGGAAGGCTCGACAGATATTCATGGCAGTGCTCGCGGATTTTCATCGACTGCTGATCAATAACGATTTAAGGCTAGAAATCGTTCCCGCCGATGTCCCGGATTTGGTATCGGGACAGGTCATCGGGAATGCTATCGCAAGTGAAAGCTCCTTTGATGCAAAGATGCAAGCAGGCCTGGTGCTTGAAGCGGAATGGATGAGAGCCCTCAACCGAGGCGGCGTCATTTCGACGCGGGTAAGTGCAGAACACGCTAAAGCACTCAAGTCTATGGCGATTGAAATGTATCGCTGTGCTTGCGAGATCAGTGCCCGGTTGGACTCGCTGTCCTTGACTTACATCCACCTGAATGGCGGTTCTGAAGCTTTGTGGCTCCAACGTGCAGATACTGAGGCTCTTTACCGATTTGGGAGCCTGACTTACGCCACTGAACCCAGTAGTGAGTTGGAGCGGCTTGCCACAGCAGCCATAAAGGAAGCGGCGAGCCGGCAGCATGTCCAAGCCAGCGCGCACTATGGGGATTACTTGCGCCAGATCGGAGAGTTCATAAAGGCGGAGGAAATGCTCACCTTTGCTGCGGGCTTGGATGAATCCCAAGCCTACCTTGGGCTGTATTTTCTATACAGCACAAAGGAGTCTCCTTGCTTTTGTCCAGCGAAAGCCATCGGAATCCTTGAACAAGGTGTTTCTCGGGATGATCCGAACTGCAAGTTTCAGCTCGGTGTCGTGTTCCATCAGGGAGAACTGGTGGGTGAGGATAAGACCCGGGCTCGACAACTTCTTACCGAAGCGTCAGATCAGGGGGAAAAGAGAGCCGCGCTTTATCTTCGCCTCGTTGTTGACGAAAGGTTTCAGCAGCAACTCCAAATGGTTGGTCTTGCGCTGATGGCAGCCCCCAATGCAGAGCGCGAGAAGTACAAGGCATTGGCGCTTGGCCGAAATGATTCGTGCCCGTGCAACTCGGGCAAAAAATACAAGAAGTGTCATGGGCAGTGAGGTGCGTTGACCGGACGCTTACGTCTCGCCGCCACGTTCGTACGACATTAAGGGATGTAGGCGAGAATAGAAGCCCCGGAGCCGCGAACCTTCGGGGCTTTGCATTTCTGCACTGGAACAGAATTACACCGCGATTCTAAAGGGGTAAGGCAAAGTACTCAGGGCCAATGAAACCGGGCACTTCCTTACTTTGGAGTACCCGGCTTACACCCTGATTACACGGTCAGTGGTACAAAAATTGGTACGAGCTTCATTCCCTCCCTAGACGTCCTGTCTACCGTTCGTCACTTCCTAATACTGGTGCTACGCTGAAGCCTCCATGGAGGAATCGCGATGCCAAACTCAGACCTGCTCCCTTCTCTGCTGTTCAAGATCAACGAAAATCAACTTGCGCTCGAAGCCGCGATCATGGAGCTGACGCTTTGGGTTGAACAAAGCGGATCAGCGGAAGTAGCAGGCAACGTTCGTGGCGCCCTTCAAACGATCGACAAGAACGAAGAGTTCATCAAGATGACGCTCGCGGTGATGATGGCGCCGGAATGACCGCGATCGCCACTAGCGGACGTAACCATGATGCCTTGATATTCTGTTTGACCGATCGACGAAGGACGCCAACGCAAATGGAAATTGCACCACAATTCATCATTCATGAAACCGATCATTGGATACTCAATCATCACATGTCATCCACGCTCCCTGGTTATTTGATGCTGGGTTCGCGGACTCACGCCAACTCGCTGGCCGACCTTCCGGGCTGTGCCCTGGCGGAGTTGGGTGGTCTGCTCGCAGCAGTTCAGAAAGCCATTGAATCGCGACTAAAGCCGAAGTGGATCTACATCAGTCGATTCGGCCATGTTCCTGGCTATCCCATTCATTTCCATTTCATCCCTGTGTATCACTGGGTCGAAGAACTGCTCTGGAAGGATGTGAGATACAGACTCTTGGAGACCTTCGCTACAGCTGAAAACGCTCAATCACTGACTGACGGAGCAGAACTGACACTGTTCATCTGGCGCGAATTTGGGGAGAGCCCGGAGCCACCAGCCACCCAAGGACCTTCCATCAACCAAGTCATTAATGATTTTCGCGGATCATTAAAATAGGACGACGAGTCTGTCCGCTGCGGGTCGACTTCTGCCGGTCACGACAGGCAGAAACCGGCCATTTGAAGTCATTAGTAGTTGCCACGTAACCAGCATAAAAAGGGACAGACCACGATTTCAGGTAAATGCCGAGCCGTCGTGATCTGTTCCCTGTTTCCGCGCGGCCGTTTTCTATGTCTGGCACAACTACCCTGACATCGGTGGGCCTATACTTTAACGATCGGCACACTCGATGTGGCATGCAGTCGTGTTTGATGTATGGGGGACGCGTCGAGCGATCGTTCACGCAGGTCACGGCCTGCCTTCGTCGTAGGGAGGAAAACATTCATGGCGCGTAAATACATCGACTGCCGCGAGTTTCCGAGCGATTCCCACTGCTCAATCGCACTGTCCGCAGACTCTGAAAACGAACTGCTCGAGGCCGCCGCGCAGCATGCGGTCAGTGTTCACAAGCACACCGACTCACCAGAACTGCGTGCTCAACTGAAGACGATGTTTCACGACGGAACCCCGCCTGTTGAAGCACCGCGTCCTGCTTAGCACCCAGGGGTTTCAGAGGAGTGATTGTCATCGATAAGCACCTACGAGGCTCATTTCGATGAGTTCCGCAGGCCTGAGGGTAGTTTTTTATGCCTGGCACAATCTGAACGACGAAAGAGATCCCCAAGGAGCTGCCGATGGCTGCTCCTTGGGGGTGCTTTGGAGAGCTTGTTTAATGTGGCTGCGTGTTCAATCAAGCTAAGCTCAAGCTGATTCGACAGACTGCTATCGGCCGATTCTGTTGAAAAAGTCGGCCATGGTTTCCACGGCAGAAAAATACGCGCCTGAGATTGAAATCTTTACTTTGGGCAGAGGCTTCCGAGCTCAGATTTCACGTAGCAGCGTGTAAAAAAGGCGTTTTCACCAGTCAATATTCCGGCCATTTGGGCGAACCGACTTTTTCAACAGAATCGGCCAAAAGTGGACATTCCGCTCCAACGTTACCCCCAAACGCCATAGCACGTTTATCAAAGAGTTGCACACAATCATCTGAGCGACTAAGAAACTAGGGGCGGATAGCTGTCGTTATAGGGGTAATGTGATGCTACTGGTGACTAAAAGGCGCTTCGTTTACCTGTACACAGACTGGGTGATTAGCAGACATTCGCTAAAGTGCTCTTTCGAACAGTAGTGAACTTCCGGCTTATAACTATGCGATCAAAAGTCAACGCTCATTGAAAATTACCGCTAAGAGCATCCACTCATGTTCTGCAAAATAATTAAAAATTAGTCAGGCGTTGACAACTTTCCAAGAGCCAGAATCAACGCATGACTTTCAGACAAAACTGGCGCCTCGAAAGTTAAATGGAGGTGCGATCATGAAAGCACTCTGCACCAAACTTAAGAGAAAGTAATTTCCTTGCTTCGCCCTAGGAAGTCAATAAGGCAGTCTGGAGTACGTACATACTGTGCCAGCGAGGAAAGCACATGGTCGGCCATTGATGGGTTTTCCAGCTTTAGCTTATGGCCGAATTGGATGAAGACATTTTTTGATAGCGAGCTATCCTCTTTCAAGAGTTTAATGAACTCTCTGAGAAATAAGATCTCTTGCTTTCCTCTAAACAACATTTCAGGACTACGTAAAATTTCTTTAAGCTGAGGACTTTGAACCAAAAACTCCCTAAACTTTGTTTTTTCTGCAAGCCTCACAGCTTTATATTCGCTTTTCCGGGAGAGCTTAACTATCAGATTTTCGTCTGCTATTTTTACTTCTATTTTCAAAACTTTATCAAGACTGATTTTTTTAGCATGCATCTCCTTTCTAACGTAGAGAAAAACTGAATTTGCAATAATTAGTTTCTTGCTTCGATGAAATATTGCTCGCAACCTTTCATATTCTTGAACGACAAAAGTTATTATATCCAAGCGCCGTTGAATCTTATAATTACTTAAGCCACACTCGCCAACTATAAGATTTCTAATCGTAGTTGGATCACAATATATATTTTCAATGGAATACGATGGCGTGGTATAAATATCCGCGCCTAATATTCTCGTATCAAAATCCCTATCCATCAGAAAAAAAACTTTGTCTGTTTTGTATGAGGGGTGATTTCTAATTGACATTCTCAATTCAAGAACTTTGGATTTACCCCCCACGGAAACAGCATCCCAAAGGTCACCAAGTATAGTTGAGATTTTTGACGTGTAAAATTTAGGGTCGTCCTTCCCTTCGATAATGAAAATCGCCTTCCCATGCGAACGAATTCGAGAGTATTCTAAAAAGAAAACTTCCGTATCATCTAGGCTCTCCAGCAAAGTATCTACACGTGAGCTCATCAATCCAGCTCCTTAAAAAAATAAGATTGGAGATCTGACGTATATTGGGTTAGTCCTGAGAATATGAATGGGCTATGAGTCATAGCAAGCAACATCGAGCAACTATCACAACTTATTACATCTTTGACTAACAACTTTTGCCACTCTACCGACAATGATAGTTCTGGTTCATCAAACAAAATAAAGTACTGATTATCTCGTTCTAAAACCAGTTTTGAGAACAGTGAGACAATCTGCTTTTCACCTGATGAAAGGTCTCCAAATTTAATTGGCTGGTCGCTATCAGGACATGTAATAACCACACTGATCGATGTTGCATCATACTTCATAGTTTTGTTCTTGAAATATTTCGTGCATATTTCAGAGAACCTAGTCAAAGCTTTATCCTTCTCCCGCTGCTCGAAGAAAGCGCTATACATCTTGGAGAGAAAGTAAACGAGCGTGTCGTTTTTCTTCTTTGCCACTTCAGCCTTGTTTTTTACTAATGAAATTATTTTTGACTTATCTGAAGGCGTCAAGGATCTTCCGAATCGATTTAGCACCAACTCGATGGAATCGGAATTACTTGTAATTATGGATCTATCCTCATCATTGACCGTTAAGCCATTGACAAGCCGAGTTAAAATCTCACTATTTATTCGAGACATTGAATCGTTGGACGAGGTCAAAATCTCTTTTTTAATAGACTCTAACTTTTCTTCGACGTCTGTCAAACCAAACTGAATATAATCTTGCCCCTGCTTCTCCTTATCAATATTCAAAGAAGACAATAAATCTTCAACCCTTCGATACGTTGGCAAATAGAGCGTCTTAAGTTTAAAATGTTCTTCAATCTGTTGAAAGAACTCCATCTTCCTTAGATCTAGCAAGAGCGACTCTTTTTCATCAAAAAGGTCTCTGATTGCCATAGAACTGAAAGGATATCTTGAATCTATATGATTTGACTTAGACCTTGACAATGATGTCTGCGGCTCAAAGAGCTGGCTAACTTTCCTGCGTACCGTATCAAACTTACTCTCCCCCATCACTACATCTATAATCTTTGAAAGCTCTTCACTGGAGACCCTTCCCGAAATGTGCTTGTATGCCTTTGACTCCCAATCATACTCCAACTCTGTCTTCATGATGGAAATAGGGGCTGCCGCACTCGAAAATTTAATTTCAATACCGCCAAAACTTATATCACGGAGTTTCCTAATATTCCCATTTAGAGTTGCATCGATTATTTTTAGAATGGTTGTTTTTCCTTCACCATTCTCTGATAGCAGAATTTTATATAGCTCATCAAACTCGAGCCTAACGTTTTTGTATCCGTGCAGTTTTGTTATCGAGAAATATTCTATAATTGGAGCCATGAATTCTTCCTTAGCAATGGCTAACCGGTAAATACTAGGGATATAACCTAGCGTCTATAATTACTTGCAATAAGTTCGGTGCACTGTTTTTTTGTAACCCCCACTATCACGTATTAAGCATCAACAATGCCTGGATGATCCATATTCGCTGGGCTCCTGCCCGTACGTGGTCACATGATGGCTTAACAATATTGCGCTGGGAATAGCTCGTCAGCTCTTTTATGCAGCACGGTACGTGTCAAGGTACCTGTCGCCTTGCTCCTACAGTTGTTAGCCCGTTGCTCCCTTAATTTCAGGGCGTTCTGGGTTTAAATACACCGCTTCTGGCCGATTACTGCCCGTCACGACGGGCAGCAGACGACCTAGGCTGTCACGTCAAAATAGTCCTCCCAACGCCGCTGGCTCCCAGTTCATGATCACCAGTTCGCCACTGACCTCAGCCTTGCCTTGCCGCTGGTTAGTCGTGGTGTAACGAATATCCAGCGTCTCAAAATGAAAGCCTTCGAACACCCGGCGGATGTCCGGGTGGTCGTTGATGCTGACCATCACCCTACCCTTGCAGCGGCGCATGAAGTCGGCCATACGCTCGTAATTCTCAAACGGAAAATCCACCCCATAGCCTGCGGTTTGCCAGTACGGCGGGTCCATGTAGTGGAAGGTGTGGACCCGGTCATAACGTTCGGCGCAGTCGAGCCAGGGCAAATTTTCCACGTAGGTGCCCGACAGACGTTGCCAGGCGGCCGAGAGGTTTTCTTCGATGCGCAGCAGGTTGATCGCCGGGCCAGTGGTGGCGGTACCGAAGGTCTGCCCGGTGACCTTACCGGCGAAGGCATGGTGCTGCAGGTAGAAAAATCGAGCCGCGCGCTGAATGTCGGTGAGGGTTTCCGGGCGGGTCATTTTCTGCCACTCGAACACCTGGCGCGAACTGAGTGCCCACTTGAACTGGCGCACAAACTCTTCGAGGTGGTTCTGCACCACGCGGTACAACGTCACCAGGTCACCGTTGATGTCGTTGAGCACTTCCACCGGCGCCGCCTGGGGGCGCATGAAGTACAGCGCAGCGCCGCCGGCAAAAACTTCGACGTAGCATTCGTGCGGTGGAAACAGGGGAATCAGGCGATCGGCCAGACGGCGTTTGCCGCCCATCCAAGGAATGATTGGGGTAGACATGGATAGCAAGACCTTTACTGTATAAATAAACAGGTGCCAGGCTCGCTCCGCTTTGTGCACAGAGCAGGAGCCTTGGCGGGACTTGCAGGGACAATCTGCGGGGACGGTGGCCAGGCGGGATGTTGACGCATCCAGACTGGCCGCTCCTTTTACTTTGATTTTTGAAACTTCTGACTCGGGACGACTCTTGCGCCCGGGCGATCAACCTGGCACTTCAAGCACGACTTTCTGCGGCTTGCCCGAGGCTTTGGCCTTGCCCTCCTTGCCACCATTGCACTCCACCGACACCGTCCACCCGGACGGGGTGAAGGTGTGATCCACCGACTCCACCAGGTATTCGCCATCGAGCCCGCGCTTGAAGCCTTGCGCCTTGATCGTGCTTTCGGCGAACAGATCGGTCCGGCCCGGCAGGTCGAGACGTACCGAGGCGGTGGATCGGTTGAACGCGGCCAGACGCGCCTTCGCCGCCTCATCGGCCGCCGTGCGGTCCGGGTAGAGATGGCGATCGGTGTGTACCGGCGGCAGGCCCTCGGGCACGTTGGGATTGTCCAGGTGCGAGACCAACAATTCCCCGCTGGCCGGATCCTGGTACTGGGTACTGACGCCCTGATGGGTACTGCGGTCGCTCAAGCGAAACTGCCAGCGGGTCACGTCGGCGCGCTGCAGGGTGATGACAGCCAAGGTCTTGCCACTGGCGCTCTGCCCGCCCTGACGCGGCAGGACCAGCAACTTGCCGTCGGCCACCTTGGCGGTGCAGTCGTGTTTCTTGGCCAGGCGGGTGATAAAGTTGAAGTCGGATTCATTCAGCTGATCCATGCGCGGCACGCGGGTGTCCACCGGGCACGACGGCTGCCAGCCATTGCGCGCCGCCACATCGCCGACGATCTGCGCCAGGCTCACGTCCTCCCAACTGCCGCTGCGGGTGGTCTTGCCGCTGCCGCGCATGTCGCTGGCCTTGCCGCTGATCACCAGTGTGTCCGGCGGGCCAGAAACCGCCACTTCGTCCACGGTGTAGCGGCCCATGCGCGTCAGGTCGGCGCCGGCATAACCCAGGTAGACCTCGATGCTCGCGCCACGCACGGGCAGCGACACCGCGCCGTCGCGGTCATCAATGCGCAGCTCAAACGAATCTGAGGCCATGCCGGGCCGATCGGAGAGCTGCAGCGACACCAGCCGATCATTGATCAAGGTGGTGATGTCGGCACCGTCGGCGACGATACGAAACAACGGTTGCATGTCGGTACTCCAGACAAGAAAAAGCCCGCACGCGGCGGGCTCGGTAACGGGATCACTCCCACAACGAAATGACGCTGTCCGTCTCCACCACCAAGTCTGGCAGCGTGATCAGCACGCCGGCCCGGAACGGTTGCGGTTCATCGGCCAGACCCTGATTGGCCGCCAACACCGCCTCGACGCTGCGGTTCAAGTGGCCGTAATAGTGGTGGCACAGGGTGTCGAGCAGATCCCCATCAGCTGTTCTGCAAGTCATCGCCATAACGGACAAACTCCAATGAAAAGCCTTGCTTGCGCGGAATGGCGCCAGGCAGCAAGGCGCTTTGCTCCTCGTCGATAGTGGTCAGGCACCAGTTGCCCAGCACCTCGCCGTACCCGGTGGTCAGGTTCAGTGGCAGCAACTTGGCGCCGATGCTGCGCAGCCTATCCAGTTGCTTCAGGCCGCCTTTGTAGCTCGGGTAGATCGCACCCTTGATGGTGATTTTCTCCTCCCCCAGCCCCACCGCCTGTTGCGCCGGGCGCCGGGTCAGGCGTTCCTGCGCGGCCCAGCGAAACGTGGTCTGCCGCCGCAGCTCATCGAAGGCCGCGGTGTCCAGGTTGAAGTAATACGGCCGCTCATTCGCCTTGAGCGGGTAGAGGATCAGCAGGTGCGGAAACGGCTTCACCGCGTCGGATATTGGCGTCATGTCGCCGGCAAACCATTCGGTGGGGAAGATGTTGTCCAGCGCGGCATTGGCCTTGCCGGCGACCTTGTTGAACGCCGCGCCAAAGCGGCCAATCTGCTCAGTTAACGCGGAAAAGTGCTCCTCAAACTGCGCCAGGGCCCGCTGCGTTTGGTTATAGAAACTGGCCACCTTGCCGATCTTGGCCTGCGCCGAGTTGATCGCACTCTGCAGACGTCGGGTCTTGTCGCTCAACTCGTCGCTGATAAAGGGCAAACCTTCCAGCGCATCGGCCGCCCCGCTGATTTCATTGAGCGCGCCATTCATGGGCCCGGTCATCGACTCCAGGTCAGTGCGGCCAGCTTCACCGGCGTCGACCATGTACTTCAGCCCACCCTGCAAGTGTTGCAGGTAGGTCTTTTCATCCGTCATAACACTTCCTTAGCCCACGTGGGGCGCATCAAACAACTGGCGGGCGCGCACCTCCCGGGCAAAATCCTCTAAATGACGGCTCAGGTACGGCATCAGCTCCTGCGCCAACCGCGCCGGATCTTTCACATCGCCCTGCACCTGAATCACCGGTGCCGGGGCGAAAGTGAATTGCTGCTCGACCTTCGGCCATTCGGGTGTTTTTGCCGCCGTGGTCGCCATCAATGCCGCCGCCGTCACGGGCGCGGCGGGAGCGTTTTCCATCGAGCGTACGACCGCGCCAACGCCCTGACCGGCGGCCATGGGCAAGATGCCGATCGGCGCTTTGGCAGGCGTGTCCGGCCCGCCAAACAACGCCTTGCCCATGGTCGCGCCTAACTTGCCCCCGCCCCACGCCCCGACCATGCCGCCGATAATCCCGCCAATGGCGGTACCGATCACGGGGACGATCGAGCCTAAAGCCGCACCGACTGCCGCGCCACCGAGCACGCCCCCCACGAGCCCGCCCGCAGCCTCGCCGTAACCTTCGGCCTTTTCATCGCGGGTGGTGGCGTTGAGGTAAGTGTCCACCACCTGGAAGCCGGCATCGGCCACCGCCAGTGAGCCGCCCACTTTCCCGCCACGGGACATCCCGCTTGCAGGGCCTTTGCCCTTTCCGCCCTTCCCTTCTTTGCCGTGATCCAGCCCGTCGTCATCGCCGTCATTCGCGTTGGTCACGAATACCCGCTGCACGATGTTGGACCGGTCGCCGGCTGAACCGCGCGCGATGTTCACCAACCCCCGCCCGATCTTCAGCGCGGCCCAGGCCTTGCCCAGCACCAATGCTCCAGCAGTGAGTGCCGCCAGGCCCAGCACCACCTTGGGCGTTTCCTCGGACAACGCGGTCAAGCCCCGCGCCGCACCGCCGATTCCGGTGGCCAGCGCATCCGTCGCAGGACGCAGGGCATCACCGATGGCCCGCAGCGAATCGTTGAACGCCTGCCCGGTTTCGGCCCAACGTTGCGACGAGCTCTCGCGACGTTCGTTCAAGTTCTTGTCGAGAATGTCCTTGCGCGGGCCGTTGGGGTCCGAGGCGCCTTTTTTCAGCTCCGCGTAGAATTTTTTGTTCTGGGTGTACGCCATCAGGGCCGTCTTGACCTGCATGTCGGCAAACAGATCGCCGGTACGCAACGTGGCGGCCAAGGCATCGGCCATCGCTTGCGCCTTGGCCGGGTCCGTCTCCTGGCTGATCTGGGTCAGCCCCTGATCCAGCTGCTTGGCCTTTTTCGGATCGGTCTTTTCCACATACCGGCGCGCCAGTTCGAAGCTGGCCTCGAAGGTCGACAAGCCCTTGGCAATGGCGGCATTCATCGACCCCTGATAGTCAATCCCGGCATCGGCATACCCTTTGACCGTTTCCTCCGAGCCGATTTTCGAGACCCAGTTTTTCAGGTTGTTCGCCGCTTCATCCGCACTGCCGGCGCTCTTGATCTGCACCTGCAGCATCGCCCCCAGTTGCGTGACCGCCTCCTGGCCGGTGATGCCGGTGCTGGCCATCTGCGCCAACAGCTCCGGAAACCACTTGGCCATGTCGGCCGCCTCGAAGCTGCCTTGCTGGCCCAGCAGAGCGACCGAAGCCAAGGCCTGTTCCATTTTCTTGGGGTCGGTGATCTTGGCGTTGTTCTGCATCGCCAGAATCATCTTCGCCGTATCCGCGCCCGAAGCCCCCTGCCCGACCGCAAACTTGGCAGCCACCGGGGCATATGTCAGCGCTTCGGTCAGCTCCATGCCGCCACCAACCAGTTGGTTCACCAGTTCGGCCACCTGGGTATTGGCCATGCCGGTGTCCTTGGAGGTCTGGACGATATCCCGGGCGGTGTCCACTTCCTGCTGGGTATTGGCGGTACCGGACTTGATCGCGATGTCGCGAATGATCGCCTGAAAATCCGCGCTGACCTTGGTCGGCACGGCGGCCAGGGTAGTGCCGGCCACCGCCGTACCGAATCCACTGCGCAGGCTTTCCTGCCCATCCTGCACTTGGCCCATGCCTTTGGCCTTGAACTCGGCACTGCGCACCACCTTGCCCAGCGCCATGTATTCTTTTGTCAGGCGCCCGACTTCAATGCCCTGTTTGCGCAGGCTGCTGTTGTTAGCCTCCAGCTTTTTGAGCAGCGCGCCGGCATTGGCCGCGCCGCTGTCGTGGGCTTTTTTCCATTCCTCGCGCAGACGCATGGTCTCGCCGATGACTTTCTGCAAGCCTTTGGCGCGGGTGGTTTGCGCCTCGAGCTTTTTCATTTCGCCGCTGACGTTCTTGAAGGCGGCGCCGAGTGAAGAATCGACGGCGCCGCCAATCACCAGCCCGAGCGAGAGTTTGTTCGCCATGCAGGTACCTGTGTGCAAAGGGGGATGGGCTCAGTCCGTGAGCCACCAGACCATCTCGGAAAACGACAGGCCCTGGATCTCGGCCGCCGAAAAGTTCAGCTCGACGGCCAAGCGTTTGGCCAGGGCTTTTTGCAGCTTGGGGTTAAACCCCGTCGTCTGCTCCCAGACGAAAATAGGCGGTCTGCAGACGACGGTAATCCCGCATCAGCAGCCCCTCCAGATCGCCCCGGCCGATGCTCGCCAGGCTGCAGAACAAGACCATCTCCTGTTCTTCTTCATTGCTCCCGCCCTGCAAGGTGGCGGCGCGCATCTCGCGCACCGTCGGTTCACGCAGGGTGAGCTTGTCGACCTTGATGCCGTTGGCCTCGCTCGCTTTGGATAACATGACAGTGGCAATGCCATCGCCCAGTTGCAGCCATTTCGGCAGGATGGCGTCTTTTGCGTTACTCATGGTGTGGCTCCTTACATGCCCAGGGCCGACCGCACGGCGGCCAGTTGGTCGACGCCGTCGATGACGCGGATCGAGTTGAGAGGATCGATTTCAAACATCACGGCGCCGTCGATCTCCAGCTTGTAATAGGTCACGGCGATGGCGTACTTGAACTCGGCTTTGTCGCCCGGTTTCCAGTCCCCCGGATCGACTTCCTTGAGGCTGCCCCGCAGGGTAGCGACCACCGCCTTGACCGAACCTTTCTGGCCCTTGAAGGCGCCCCGGAACGACGCGTTGAACGCAGTCAGATCAGCCTGACCGAAGAACTTCAGCACCTCGCGACGCACGCCGTTGGTGATGAAGCTGGCCTCCAGCTTTTCCATCCCCATGTCGAGTTCGACCGCCGCGTCCATGCCGCCGGCACGGTATTCGTCGGTCTTGAGCGACAGCTTGGGCAGGGTCAGGCTCGGCACATCACCTTGCAGACTCATGCCGTCGGCCCAAACGCCGCCAATGATTGCGGACAGCTGCTCCGCTGGGTCTTCCAGTACCGGTACGCCGACGGCGACAATCACCGCCTTGGACCGCTTGAAAATGGCCTTGCAGTCCTGGGTGATCGCCGCGTCCGGACCCCAGGCGGCAACCGCTTCGCTTTCGCGGGTGATCAGCAGCAGTTCGTTGGCAGCGGCGGTGGCCGGCGGTGCCACGGTGAAGGTGTTGCACAGGCCGATGATCGACGCGGACGGGGTGGCGATATGCCGGGCCCCGGTGTCCACCAGGGTCACGGTGACGCCGTGAAAGAAACTCATAGATGATGCTCCAGAAACGAAAAAGCCCCGCATAAGCGAGGCTGTGAGTGACGTGACGCGTAACGGAAAAGAAAACGCCCCGGCAATGCGGGGCGTCAGGGGGTCTGCTGAACCGGTGTGACCGGCCACTCCATCGTCCGTGGCCAACCGGCTTGCTGCGGCACTTCACTCAGCTCGATGCGGTAGAACTTCCACGCACTCAAGTCCTCGACCTGCTCGGCAGTGGCCACGCCCAGATCGAGCGCGTCCTGCAGCGGCGCCACCGCCAGGCCAGCTTCGTGCATCAGCCGTTGCTGCTGAGCCCGTGCAGCAGGCAACAAGGCCGCGTCCGATGGCGGCTCATACGCAGCGATCTCGCCATACTCACCGGCTACCACACGCTCGTAGATCTCCGGGCCGTAACTGGTCGAGTCATCGGGTGTGGCCGTGAAGGGAATAGCGCCCAGCTCTTTGGTGACCAGCACCAGGTTGATGGCCGTGTGGGCCACATCAGCCCATTGCGGGGTCAACACATTGGTGTAGTTCATCATGCAATCCTCTTGCAAACGGTCGTTGAATAGGAAGCGCCGTCGCCACTATTCGCCGAGGCCCCCTGCAACACCCAAGTACCGGCGGGAGCGCCATAGTTCATCCCCGCAGTATTCGCCCAGCCCAGAGAGCCACCTGCCAAAATAGTCCCCGGCCCCATCGCGACGCCACCGCCTCCGACGACAACAAACAGTCCATAGGTGCCCACTTCGCCCGCGCCAAAACCGGCAATGGCACCGCGCACTTTTTCTGCACCAATGGCGTCAGTCCACATCGCGCCCATATCAGAAGCGTCGACAGTCACGTTGATCGCATTTAAAGCCGTCCAACCCAGCTTTATCACGTTCGTTAGCTGTCCAGCTCCCGTGCCCTGTTGAACGGGGGTAAAGCCTAACGAAGGCTGATACGCGGCGGGATCAAAATTGCTTTCGGTCCAGAGCCTCCCGAAATCCTGCGCATCAACCTGTATTTTTATTTCGCCCGAGGCGTTTTCATAGCCAATGTAGATTTTATTGGGGTCCTGACCCGCCCCCCCGCCTTGCTGCACGGGAGTGAAACCCAGTGCCGCCTGGTACGCAGCAGGGTCAAAGTTACTAGTGTCCCAACTCGTTACCCACGCACTGAATACGAAACCATCTAGGGTCTGAACACCGCCACGGGTATAAGTTGCGCCGCTGCTATAGCCGATGATTTGTTGCCAGAGGGTGTCTTGACTGACCGCTACCAGCATGGGGGAAAATTCACCACCAGCTGGAATGTTCAGACCACTGTTCACCCGGTAAATACCCGCGGCGGTGATTGTGTTTAGATCGGTGCCTTCGGGAAGGACAATCCCTCCCTGGCCCCAGCCATACGCCCCCGCGAGCAGTACGTGGCCTGCGGTGTCATCTTGGGGAGAGGTTTGTTTAACCAGATTGCTGGTATCCCAATTGTGATGCCACTCCGTCCAGGTGCCTGTTGCAAAGTCTTCAATACGATAGCGATAGCACATCGCATTGTCCTTCGCGTGAACCTCCTGGTACGCCAAATTTCCAAAAGACCGCTCCATATGGGTGACGAAGCCATGGGTGCTGCCGTTGGGGAAATCGGGCCTATTCAAAAAGTCAGCGGCGTACGTGTAAGTCCCGCCGACCTGAGCGGCGTTGAAGTCTTTAGCAGGTAACTCGGGCGCCCTGGCACCGACGCCAAACGCGCCGGTGAGCAGCACACGACCCGGCAAGCAATGCGCCCCGCCCCTCCGGCGGCAATAGGACGGACAGCATCACTGCTGCACCTTGGCGATAGGGTGCATCGGGATGACAACTCAGACTTAAGGATTAGCCATGCATCCAGCATTTCAAGAGCGCATTGATGAACTCGGTGAGCTGCTGCAACGAACAAAGGCCGCCCGAGCAGGGTTTTACGGCCGTATTGATCAACCAGCGCCAGCCAAACCGGTGCGCTACCAAATCGCCGGGCGAAGCGTCGGCATGTACCAGATTAAAGACCGTACCACCAACAAGACCCGCGCCTTCCGTGACGACTACAAAGCCGCTCTCGAACTTGCCATACAGTTTGAAGCAAAGGCCAATCGCCAGATTGCGGCGACACGATGAAAAAGCGAAAACCTAACAACATGCGCGCTCGAATGGAGCGTGTGAGCCGGGCAGAGCTTAAGGTCAATCACGTCGCGGTGATCCACATAGACCCCAGCGGCCGCCAAGGGATGATCAACTGGAAGACGTGTAGGAGCATCCCGACAGGACAGCGCATAGCCGAAGCAGTTTGCGACATTGCTCACCGCTGGACGATCTATGCCAGCGTCCAGTGTCGCGACCAGCGCGGCCACCGCTACACCAAATCGGTCGAGGTTGCGCCCCAAGGCAATTATCTGGCCGCCCACCTCGAGGACGTGATCGAGGACACCTACAAAACCCTCGTCGCCGAGAGCAATCCGAATCATCGGGTCGCTTCGGGCTGGATAGCCATTCCCGCCGAGGTATCGCTGATTGAAGAACAGGCCGCCCGGATGTTCGACGCCGTGGGCGTCTGGAACCAGCAGATAGCAGCATGAGGCGTGTCAGCAGCCAGATGCGCCAGCGCCGACGACAGACATGGCTGGATCTACTGGCCCACGGGATTGAAGAGGCAAGCCATGGCCAAGACTGGACAAGATCGATCGGCCAAAGCAGCACTGAAGCGGATCGAGTACGACGAAAAGGAATTGCGCCATTGATGCCGGCTTGGCACCCGCAACATCCTTGAGGAGATCATGGCGTGGCTTGAGGACACTGAGCAGGCTTCGGTGATTGAAGGCTGCCTGCGCTATGGACATTCGCTTGGGCCTGAAGGCGCAAAAGTTGCGTTAAAAGCGCGCCACGAAATCGTTATTAGTGAAAACGTGGCGCGTGATTTTCTCAATCAAAGCATCGCTGAGCTGAAGCGTGATCCGGGTGGTGAAATCATTGACCCCGAGCAAAACTCTATCATCTCATGCAAGCCCATGATCACATCCATGCTGTCCCTGTTCAAAAGTCCACGCGAATGAAGATCCTTTTCCAGATAATTTTGATGGTAAAAATAAGTTAACGAAAATAATCCAAAAACTCATTGACGTCCGATACCGATCTACGAACATCTCCGAAAAGTTCGCGCAATAAAGGATCATTCCCTTCATAATCCCAAACTACTCTTCCCTCATTGTCCACGATCCCAACAACTAGATACTCGCTCCAGTATTCTCTATCTTCTATATAGCTTCTGGCTCTTGTCTCATAAACACAAACATTCTTACCTTTGTAAGATGTCTGAAAATACAAAGGAAAATAATCATCATTTCCACGCGTAATAGAGTTAGGAGCATCAAGCACTCTCCACGTTAGCCTTCCAGTTGACGTTTCCTCCATCAGACGAGCGACCATTTTTTTCGTAGTAGAGTCCATCATAATCTCGACGCCTCATTATCTTTATGTAAACCATTGAGCATTACTTCAAATTCAGTCATTCGCCTAGAAACATACCAAGCATCACCCTGCGTCATTTCTCGACGGGTTGAAGAATACCATTTCGCATCAAAAGACATAAGCCCCACAAGAACATCAGCCAATGCCTTTTCCTTATCCCCAAGACTAGGTCGAATATTGTTTATATGCCCTTTTAACTGATAAAGTATATGCATAACTTCTTCCTTAGAGTTCTCCCAATCCCTCAACCCCTTCCTATACTCAGGCATTAACTTAACAATATCGTCATGCACAGCTGGAAGCCTGTGCTTTACGATTAAAATCTTCCTAACCTTTCTGACATAAGTAAAGGTGAGGATTGTTAAAATAGTACCAATTATTGTACAAATCACGCCAAATTGGTTCAACCAATTCCAAAATTCCGCACTACCCCACATCGCAGCTCCTTGGCACCAAAGAAAACCCTGTGCCAATTCTATCTTTGCTTCACCGATTACACAAAATTGATCAACAACAGCACTGTCGCATTCGGTCACGGAGGGCAGCGCCCGACTGGAGTATCACCATGAAAAAGGTCATTGAGATCAAAGACGGTTTGGCCCAAGCGCTGGCCGATGCTCACCAGCAGATGGTTGAGCAAAATTGCCAGGGCTTCGACTACAAGATTGGCGAGTTCCGCGGGCTCAAAGTGCGCATCGTCGCGGAGCAGGAAGGATTGGGCGTCATGGACACGCTGGAAATCGACGGCGAGCTGAATTTCAAAGCGTTTTGCGAAGCCTGACCCACCCTCACCTATCGCTCTGAAGGCTCTGTAAGTCGGTCAATCGCATTCCTGTAGGCCGCAAGATCAATGATCTGCCGCAAGCAAATGACGACTTCCAGCTTTTGCTTGTCGTCGGGAATCCCCAATCGCTTCAGCATCATTTGAGCGTCTTCCTCGATTGCCGCGAGTGCATCGATATCGCTTTGCAATCTCATGTCGGTCTCCCGTCAGTGAATTCGACATAGATAAATAAACCACAAACTCACTTCACGCCAGCCGGCGAGGACACTCTATGAATATTTATCGGCATACGTTTGCTGCCATATGCCCGGCCGACAGCGAGACGATCATTTATCGACTGGAGATCCGGTCGCCGGTGATGATTCATGTCGAGCACATCAAGACGGCCACCGCGCTGATCAAGAAGGACTGGCACGAACAGATCGCTGATCGCTTGGCTGAATCCTTAGGCGGTGATCAAACAATCATCGCCACACACCAGGGCGTCGAGATCGAAACCGTGAGGCTAAGCGGATGATTGCGTACCACGGCACACCGGTCGGCGGCACTCGACAAGATGGCGCTCGCTTCCTTGCCGGTCGGCATGCACTGGTTCCGTTCCCGCGCCAAGACGACATTGGCATCGTTGCTGATGTTTGCCAGTCGTTTGTCTTCGACAATGGAGCCTTCTCGATCTGGAACAAGGGCGGAACCTTGGATGTCGACGGCTACACTCGCTGGGTCGAGCAGTGGCACCGGCACCCGGGCTTTGACTGGGCACTGATCCCTGATGTGATTGACGACAATGAGGCCGCAAACGATGCGCTCCTGTCAGCCTGGCCAAGTGAGTTGCGCGGCGTGCCCGTCTGGCATCTGCACGAATCGCTCGAGCGCCTTCAAAGACTCGCCGCAGACTGGCATACAGTCGCTATTGGCAGTTCCGGCCAATGGTCCAGTCCAGGCACCAACCCATGGTGGAAGCGCATCGGCGCAGCGATGGATGCCATCTGCGACGATCACGGCCGACCAATGTGCCGACTCCACGGCCTGCGCATGCTTGATCCTGCGATATTCCAGCTATTGCCGCTGGCCTCTGCCGACTCCACGAACGCTGCAGTGAACGGTGGTAGCATTAGTCGCTTCGGCATGTATGCACCACCGACTGCCGGCCAGCGCGCCAACGTCATTGCTGATCGGATCGAGTCGCACAACAGTTCACCGATCTGGCAGCGCGAAGCGCAGTCAGAAATGGCGATCTAACCCACCCTCACCTATGGCGCTGAACGCCAGCGACTTAAACCCGAGGCAGAGGTTTAACCAGGCTGGTTACGTGGTTCCTCATGCGCGTAACAAGGTACGACACGTAATATTTCTCGAAAGTTTGTTCAGGATCGGCTGGGCTTACCCACTGAAAGAACTCCAGGTGGTCTTGAAGTGTTGTCCCGAATATTTCGTTCAAAATTGCCTCACCCTCACAGTATGAGGAGGCTGAGAAATCGTCGAAGTTGTGCGCGACAAATTTGTTCCGAAGCCTGACCAGGCTTTTGTCCTGAACATAACTCATAAATTGCTTAACTTGCTCGCGTATATCCTCTGGAAAGCTACGTATCTCCTTGCCGTAGTTTTTATTGACGTCATGAAACTTGGTCATCGCAAGAATGGTTGAAATTTTGCACATCCGGATAATTCCTAGGAACTGCCCGGTTCCTGGATGAAAATCTGTCTGAGCAACATAGTCCCTCAGCACCTTTGGCGGTGTTACCAAATCATAAATCAAGTCATTCAACAGCCACGCAAGATGCTCTAACCGATCCATAACGCATTCCTATCTGGTCGCCGACTGAGCGACTTAACGCGAGCAATATACCTACGAGGTGACGCTGTGCCCATCACCTACGGAAGCATTTGCAGCGGCATCGAAGCCGCGACCGTGGTATGGCATCCACCGGCTAGCCTTTGAAAACGTGAGCCCTATGGTAACGAAGAAAAACCTGCTGCTCTCTGGTGAATGCCCCCACGTTGGTGACACCGCTCAGGCCCCACGAAGAGGTGACAACCTTAGCGCTCTGTTCAACTAATACGTCTCCGTTGTCCTCAAAGGAAATCCAGCCGCGATCGAAAAGTTTATCTACGTGGGGCGCCAACATCAGACCGTTATGACCATCAAGACGCTCGTTATTGTCGCCGCTCTTCCAAGGCTTGATATGACTGGCTACCAGGAATCGAGCATCGGCAATGCCAGTGAGCCTGCATGTTTTCTCGATCGACTGCACACGCAGGCGAAATAGCCCCTGTCCGACTCTAGCCTTAGTGAGTTGCTCTCGCTCAGTCGGGGATATGCTCTGGTCCAGTTCAATAGCTTTTTGCTGGACATCCTCAAGAGAACAGTCTTCAAGCTCCTGTATGCGATCGATAGAAACAGGGCTGGCCTGACGCGCAAGGTCGAGTACTAGTTCCCCAAGATCGACAGAAACACTTGCCAAATAACAACTTTGGTTACCGTTTCCGTTGCTCTGCAGGGGCGAGTTTTTGGGAGGGAGCAACGGAGCGATAGCAGCCAAGTGGAATTTCGGTGATATCGGCATGTCGAGTACCACCCACTCAACTGGTACAAGCCAGCCATCGGCTGACCAATGACCACCCGTCAAACCGAACTCCTCAGGCTTTGGCTGCTCTTGATGTTCAGCCGTTACTACACCGACTGCCCGAATCTCGGCTCCTGCGTAAGAAAATACAATGTCGCCAGGCCGCACTAAGGTGAGGTTCAGATAGGTCTGATTCCGAGCGCCATTGCTATTTGCTTTAGGTGACCAGACATAACCACCCTCGATCTCTGAACGGTAGGTTTGCTTGTGGTTTACCCACCAATATTGTACTGCCGCTTCACGACTAGACCTCTCTGATTGTTGGGAAGTCAACGGCAGCTTTTGCCCCTTGTAAAAAGCGACTCGCATTGCCCCATTATTCTTGGTGTTTGTACTGTCAGGCGGCAGCATTCTGATTTTGCCATTTTCGTCGAATCGCCCGTCCTCGATCAACGCAATCAACTCTTCAGCGGACGCAGGGATGAAATCCTTGTTGTGGGTTTCGAAGCTGTAGCTGAACTTTCCTTTCTGCTTCCTAACAGTGTGTTTGTAAGGATGGCAGTGAGTGCCGTCATCATTAACTCCCACTACATCTTCCAAAAACTCAAATCTACTCATTTAGTGTGGCCTCCCGGATCCAAGATTGCTCGAATGATGAAGCACGCCCCCTGAAATTGAAATCCGGCTCTACCAGTAAGATTCAACCCTCCTCCCCTTCAAAGTCAGCCGCTATAGCGGCAACGGAAAGGTATCGCAACTCATGAGCATCCAGTTTCTGTCCCACGAGGAGGTTTGCGAGCTCACCGGCGCGCGGACCAAGGCAGGTCAAATCCTCAATCTGAAAAAGAACGGCGTCAGACACACCATCAAGGTGAATGGCTGGCCAAGCGTGACGGCCATGGCCGTGACTGCGGTCGGTATGTTTGAAGCAGAAAAACCCGCATGGAAACCACGCAAGGCTGGCTGATATGGGACGAAGACCAAGTAAACCCGGCTCAATAGCCCGGCTGCGAGAACGCAAGAAAGCAAGCGGCCGGGTTTTCTATTACTACGAGATGGGCGGCAAGGACCGCAAAGAAATTGCACTGGGCAGCGATTACGGCCTGGCGATCATGGAGTACGCCAAACTGGAGCGCGACCGTACCGCGACAGACCTGGTCGCCAAGGTGATCACGTTTCGGTACGTGGCTGAGAAGTATATGCGCGACGTCGTGCCGTCGAAAAAACCAGCTACCCAGAAGGACAACATCCGCGAGCTGAAAAACCTGATGTCATTTTTCGACGATCCGCCGGCGCCCCTTGAGACAATCCAGCCGCTACACGTTCGACAGTATCTGACCTGGCGCAAGACGGCGCCTGTTCGGGCAAACCGCGAGAAGGCCTTGCTCAGTGCAATCTGGAACTTTGCGAGGGATGTTGGATACACAGCCTTGGCCAACCCATGCGCAGGGATCAAGGGCAACAAGGAGACAGGTCGGGACATCTACATTGAGGATGCATTGTTCAAGCGCGTGTACGAAAAAGCCGATGTCGGCCTTCGGGACGCGATGGACCTTGCTTATCTGACTGGCCAACGTGTGACCGATACCCGATTACTGGACGAGCGGGATGTCCGCGACGGTCAAATTTGGGTGCTGCAGGGCAAGACGAATGCAAAACGTCGGATCGAGATAACTGGTGAGCTGAAGGATTTGATCGATCGAATTATGTCCAGGAAGGCAGGACACAAGATCCGCTCGACGCGGATGATCGTTACGGAGGATGGCACACCGATGTCGGTGGCGATGTTGCGGGGAAGATTTGACTTGGCCAGAGAGGCGGCCGGTGTCGCGAAGTCCGAGTTTCAGATGCGTGATTTACGCGCTAAAGCTGGTACGGACAAAGCCGAATCAAGCGGGGACATCATGCAGGCGAGAGATCAACTTGGGCATACTACCGTCGTTATGACCGAGCAATACATCCGCAATCGGAAAGGAAAGAAAGTCTCGCCCACTAAGTGAATTGCGACCCAACCCTAATTTTGCGACCCAGAAACGAACAAGGGTTTGCATCAGCTTTCGCCCGCAAACCCTTGATTTTAAATGGTGCCCGAAGCCGGAATCGAACCGGCACGCCCTTACGAGCGGGGGATTTTAAGTCCCATGCGTCTACCAGTTTCGCCATTCGGGCGGTAGCGCGGTGAAGCAGTCTTAAAACTGACAGATGACAACCTGGCAGTTCTGACGCTTGTGCAGCAGAGGGGGAAATATATACACCCCGCCCCGGCGAAGCAAGTTCGCAGATGACCTTTTCAAGACAAAATCTTGCAGGGCTGCGGAAATAAAAAAAGCTCCGTAAATCATAGATCTACGGAGCTTGTTTATAGTGGAGGCCGAGGTCGGAATCGAACCGGCGTAGGTGGATTTGCAATCCACTGCATAACCATTTTGCTACTCGGCCTCAAACATTTGCTGTCAGTAGCACAACAACAAATGCGTACAAACTTGGAGCGGGAAACGAGACTCGAACTCGCGACCCCGACCTTGGCAAGGTCGTGCTCTACCAACTGAGCTATTCCCGCGTCTTGGTGTGGCGCATTCTATAGAATCCAGAAGCCCCGTCAACCCCTTGATTCAAAAAAGTTTTATTTCTTTTCAACGTCGGTCTTCAGATGCGGCCAGGCAGCCCGCAAGTACTGGACCATGGACCACAATGTCAGGCCCGCAGACACCAGCAGCAAGGCATAACCGATCAAGACCCAGAAGGAAAAGTCTGACGGATTGGCCAGCAGGATGACCAGTGCGAGCATTTGCGCGGCGGTTTTCCATTTGCCCAGGTTCGACACCGCCACATGAGCACGGGCGCCGAGTTCGGCCATCCATTCGCGCAATGCCGAAACGACAATTTCGCGACCGATGATGACAGCGGCCGGCAGCGTGAGCCACAGGTTGCCGTGTTCTTGCACCAGCAAGACCAGCGCGACGGCGACCATCAGCTTGTCCGCCACGGGATCGAGGAAAGCCCCGAACGGGGTACTTTGCTCCAGGCGTCGGGCCAGATAACCATCCAGCCAGTCTGTAGCGGCGGCAAATGCGAAGACCGAGGCAGACGCCAGGTAGCTCCAGTGGTAAGGCAGGTAGAACAATAAAATGAAGATCGGGATGAGCAGGACGCGTAGAACGGTAATCAGATTAGGGATATTCATCGGCACAACTGGCTACGAGGTGAGTTGGGCATTCTACTCGCTGTGCAGATTTGCATAAATCAACTCTGCGAGCTTTTTACTGATCCCGGGTGCTTTGGCGATCTCCTCGATGCTGGCACGAGACAGCTCCTGCAATCCACCAAAATGTTTTAATAAATCGCGACGCCGTGTCGGCCCCACGCCGGCCACACCTTCAAGCGTGGACGTGCGGCGGGTTTTCCCACGACGTGCGCGGTGCCCGGTAATCGCAAATCGGTGAGCTTCGTCGCGTATTTGCTGAATCAAATGTAGCGCAGGGGAATCGCCGCGCAAGGTGAACTCGTGGGCAGCATCGTTGAGGTACAAGGTTTCGAAACCGGCCTTTCGCGTCGCCCCTTTGGCCACGCCCAACAGAATCAAGTCGGGCACCGCCAGTTCATTGAGTACGTCACGCGCCATGGACAGCTGACCCTTGCCACCGTCCACCAGCAGAATATCCGGTAGCTTGCCCTCACCGTCCTTCAACTTGCTGAAGCGGCGGGTCAAGGCCTGATGCATTGCGGCGTAGTCATCCCCCGCCGTCACGCCTTCGATGTTGTAGCGGCGATAATCGGATTTGATCGGGCCTTCCGGGCCAAACACCACGCAAGACGCCACAGTGGCTTCGCCGCTGGAATGGCTGATGTCGTAGCACTCCAGACGCTGCGGCGGCTCGTCCAGGTTCAACACTTCTGCCAACGCATCGAAACGTGCCGCGACGTGCTGACGGTTCGCCAGACGCGCGCCCAAGGCCTGCTCGGCGTTGGTGACCGCCAATTGCTGCCAGCGCGCTCGCGTACCGCGTACCCGATGACTGATCGTCAGCTCGCGACCACGCAGGGCTTCGATGGCCTCGATCAGCGTCGGGAAATCTTCATGAACGACGTTGACTATCAGCTCGCTCGGCAAGTCGCGCTCGGGGCTGGTGATGAAGTATTGGCCGAGAAAGGCCGCCATGACTTCGGACACATCTTCGTCGATGCCGGTTTGCGGGAAGAAGTTCTTGCTGCCCAGCACCCGACCGCCGCGCACGCTGATCAAGTGAACGCAGGCACCGCCCGGATTGACGAAGGCGGCAATCACATCGATATCGCCGGTGCCACCTTCCATGCTTTGCTGGTCCTGGACTCGACGCAACAATGAAATCTGGTCGCGCAACTCGGCGGCGCGCTCGAATTCAAGATTGATCGCCGCCTCCTCCATGCCCGCGGACAACTCGTCCGTCAGCGCATTGCTGCGCCCCTCAAGGAACATCACCGAGTGTCGAACGTCTTCGGCGTACACCTCAGGCTCGACCAACCCCACACACGGTGCCTTGCAACGTTTGATCTGATATTGCAGGCAAGGTCGCGTGCGGTTCTTGTAATAGCTGTCTTCGCATTGACGGACAAAAAAGGTCTTTTGCAAAAGGCTCAGGCTTTCGCGAATCGCGCCGGCGCTCGGGTACGGGCCAAAATACTTGCCCTTGGCCTTCTTCGCACCGCGATGGATGCTCAAGCGAGGGAACTGGCCATCCGAGAGAAAAACGTAGGGGTACGATTTGTCATCGCGCAGCAGGATGTTATACGGCGGGCGCCATTCCTTGATCAGCGTCTGCTCAAGCAGCAGGGCTTCGGTTTCATTGGCGGTGATGGTGGTTTCGACTTGAGCGATGCGGGCCACCAGCGCCGCCGTCTTGGGCGACAGGCCGGATTTGCGGAAGTAGCTCGACAGACGATTTTTCAGGTTCTTGGCTTTGCCGACATACAACAGGCGCGCATCGCTATCGAACATGCGATACACACCGGGACGCCCACTGACCGTCGACAGAAAAGCGCTGGGATCGAAGACTTCAGTCATTGTCAGAGGCTGGCATCGACCATGCCGTGACGAACCGCCAACAGCGTCAGCTCGACATCACTGCTGATCGAAAGCTTCTCGAAAATGCGGTAACGGTAAGTGTTGACCGTTTTGGGCGACAGGCAAAGTTTGTCGGAAATAATCTGTACTTTCTGACAGCCGACAATCATCAGCGCGATCTGGATCTCGCGCTCGGACAACGCATCGAAGGGCGAATCGTTGGTCGGCTGGAAGGATTTGATCGCCAGTTGCTGGGCAATCTGCGGGCTGATGTAGCGTTGCCCGGCAAACACCAGGCGAATGGCCTGAACCATTTCCGGCAGCCCGGCGCCCTTGGTCAGGTAACCTGCGGCACCGGCCTGCAACAATCGCGTCGGAAACGGATCCTCCTCACACACGGTAACCGCGACGACTTTGATATCCGGGTGACTGCGCAACAGTTTGCGCGTGGCTTCAAGACCGCCGATCCCGGGCATCTTGACGTCCATCAACACCACATCGGGTTTCAGCTCACGCGCTTTCAGCAGGGATTCTTCCCCTGACTCAGCCTGGCCGACTACTTGTAGGCCATCGATGTCAGCCAGCATTCGTGTAATGCCTGTACGAACGAGATCATGGTCATCGACTACTAGCACCCTAATCAAGCAGACACCTCGCGATTTGGTCTTATTGGGTTGCCGGACACCTTAGCAAAAAGCAACTGGCAGACCTAGCGGCAAGCGTC
This sequence comes from Pseudomonas sp. GL-B-19, assembly GCF_019956415.1. GTDB lineage: Bacteria > Pseudomonadota > Gammaproteobacteria > Pseudomonadales > Pseudomonadaceae > Aquipseudomonas. The sequence goes on along the minus strand of NZ_JAHBDK010000020.1, from coordinate 116,407 downwards.
ATATAAAAAGTATCAATTCGTCTTGAAAGGCTTGTTGCAAGCGTGTTTCAGCGATGTACCCCACCGGCATCACGCTGCATTTTCAGGAAACACTCGTCTTTGCCGACCACCGTCAGCCCTTTTCTCTCGTAAAGATTTTTTGCCGGATTGTTTTCAAAAACGGTCAGGCGTAACGCCTGGCGACGTTCCTTGCACGCCAGTGCGAATACCTGATCGATCGCCCAGGAACCCGCGCCCTGCCCCTGGAACGCTTCGACAATGTGCAGCTCGCGGATGTACAAGGCGCTCGCATCGCGACTCAAGCTGACAAAACCCAGCAGCGCATCATCGCGCACAATCATGCGGTTCTCCCGCCCCGCCCACGCGATATCAAACGCCTCATCCAGCCAAAGCAGGTCGTGCTGAATGTAATAGCGCAGCATGTTGTCGCAGGTCAGCTTCCGGGCGAAGTCGAGATCCTGGGGTGTCGCCGGACGCCATTGGAAACCCATTCAAGCCACCGCAACGTCGACAACATGCCCGCGCCAGTCACCCGCTTCGCGGCGAGCCACTACCATCACATTCCCCGTACCGTTCGCCGCGGCAATGAGCGAACCATCTGACGCCCAGATAGCACTGCGCCCTGCTGACTCCCAACCTCCGGTTACTCCGCCGTGGTTGGCCATCAGCACCGCCATTGAATGAGTGCCAGCGTAGCCTTGCAGAAGCGCAGTGTCCGGGGCATAGCCGTTTTCCGTGATCAACACACCGGCGGCATACAGGTCGGCACCCTGCTCCGCCGCTGCGGCTGCGTGACTGGCGTGAGAAAAATCGGCACACACCGCTAGCGCGACGGCATCGGCACCGATCGTCAACATCGAACCACCTGCGCCCGGGGCAAACGCGACTTCCTCGCCCGGGTGCAGATGCTGCTTGCTGTAAACCCCGAGCGAACCATCTGCGCCGAACACCAATGCGCCAATCAGTACCGGCGATCCGTCCGACAGCCGAATCGGCATTCCGACGACGCTCGTCACACCGACTACCTGGGCGAAATCTCGCAACGGCCGCAACACTTCGGCATCCGGTGTGATTGCCAATTCGGCTGCCAATCCCCGCTCATACCCGGTCAGCGACAATTCTGGAAAGACCAGCAACTGAACACCCTGTTCCGCGGCAACCTGCATAAAACGCTGATGCCGGACAATGTTGGCGGCAAGATCACCCGCAACGGAAATCGATTGAGCGGCGGCTATGGTCAATGGCGTCATGATTCGTCCTTGTGACGTTAAAGGGTGGGCAAAACCCAAAGTGTGTCATAAAACGGCCGGCGCTCAAGCGATAGAAAACGCTGTCGGCCATCGATAGCATTTTCTGATTGAAACCGCGCACCGGCCTCGAGTAAGCTCGGCGCATCCATCGGAGACAGACCATGCTCAACGCCCTCTCACAGCTTCCAACTATCAGCGCCCTGCGCTCGGTGGCGGCTGCGCGGGCGAATGAAGTTTGCGCTCCGGTCAGCTTTTATTTTGGGTATTGGTTTAGCCACTGGCGCGCCTGATACCCACACGGCGCCCACTTTAAACGGGTCGCCGCCAGAGTTTTCCAAACCCCCGGTCGGCCTCCCGACCGGGGGTTTTGTTTTTTCAGCCCCGCACATTTTTGCGACACACCAGACACTTTGAGGATTCACGACATGAACTACGCCACTTATTACCGTTACGACAGTTTTACCGCCTGGCGATTTACCAGCCTCCGCTCGGGACAGCCTGCCGCCTCCGATCGGTCACCCACAGGTGGCATGCACACACACGCAGCCAATCCGGCCAATTGTCGAACACCCCAGTAGGGCCGAGCGCGCGGGAACGAACCCGCCGCCAGCCCAGGAATCCTTGATATGAACTCGTCCGTCTCTGCTCTGCCGCTGTCCACCTTGAGCCCTGCCAATGAAACGCTGACCCTGCGTCTGCCCAGCTCATTGCAACTCAAGCAGCAACTGCCCCTCAACAACGCCCTGACCCGGCAAGTCGCCGCTCACCGTGACGCCGTCCGTGCGATCCTCAACGGTGAAGACGCCCGTTTGCTGGTGATCGTCGGCCCTTGCTCAATTCATGACCCGCAGTCCGCCCTCGAATACGCGGCCAACCTTACCCGACTCGCCACCAACGTCAGTGATGAAATGCTGCTGGTCATGCGCGCCTACGTCGAAAAACCGCGCACCACTGTCGGCTGGAAAGGCCTGGCCTACGATCCGCATCTGGATGGCAGCGATGACATGGCCGGCGGCTTGACGCTGTCCCGCGAGCTGATGCGCGAAATGCTCCGCCTCGGCTTGCCGATTGCCACCGAACTGCTGCAACCCATGGCCGCCGGTTACTTTGATGACCTGCTGAGCTGGGTGGCGATTGGTGCCCGTACCACCGAATCGCAGATCCACCGGGAAATGGCCAGCGGCCTGGGCATGCCGGTCGGGTTCAAGAACGGCACCGATGGCGGCGTGACCGTTGCCAGCGACGCCATGCGCTCGGCTGCCCATCCCCATCGGCATTTCGGCGTCGACAGCCAGGGACATCCTGCGATCATCCAGACGCCGGGCAATCCCGATACGCACCTGGTGTTGCGCGGCGGACACCGTGGACCGAACTACGACCGTGACAGCGTCGCCCAAGTGAATCGCGATTTGACCCGACTGAAGATCCCGGCGCGGATCATGGTCGACTGCAGCCACGCCAATAGCGGCAAAGACCCGGCACGGCAACCCGCGGTGTTCAACGACGTGCTCGAACAACGCCTGCAAGGCGACCGTTCGCTGATCGGCATGATGATCGAGAGCCATTTGTTCGAAGGTTGCCAGCCCTTGAGTCCACCCCTGCGCTATGGCGTCTCGGTCACGGATGGCTGCCTTGGCTGGGACGGCACAGAGCAGCTGTTGCGCCAGGCCGCCGACCGGCTTCGAGCGCAGCGCGGGAATCAATAAACAAGGCGAAGCAGTTTTCGGAGTAACGCAATTTCTGTAGCAGCTGGCGAAGCCTGCGTCCGGCTGCTACGGATCGCGTGATGGCTTAACTGATCGGTATCCCCCTTCCAGCCGGAAGAGGACATGACTGACAGGTAAAGGTGTTTCCTGAGTAGGCCATCGCAAGAAAACGCACAGTTACAGATCAAAAGATGTCGAAACATTCCGAACGAGACCTCAACCACATTCGAAATTTCCTACGTTTTCTATACCTTTTTCAGCAGGTTACAGCGGATTCCTCATACACCGCCGAAGCGCTGGGGTGCTTTAGAGTGAGCCCATCTGCACACCTCTGAACGACCGCGAAAAAGGAATGAACATGCTACGGAATGCAACCACCCAGTACCCTATCCTGCTGATCCACGGCCTCTTTGGCTTCGATCGCATCGGCACAACCGAATTCTTCCATAACGTCAAGCAGTCCCTGCGAGGTGCGGGGGCCAGAGTGTTCATCCCGCACCTGTCAGCTACCCATAGCAACGAAGCACGTGGCGACCAACTGCTGGCACAGATCGACCGGGTGCTGGAAGGAACCGGCGCCAGCAAGGTCAACTTGATCGGCCACAGCCAAGGGGCATTGGCCGCACGTTATGCGGCGGCGATGGCCCCCCATGCCATTGCGTCCGTGACCTCCGTCAGCGGCCCGAACCACGGTTCGGAACTGGCCGATTTCCTGCGCAAGGCACTGACGCCCGGCCGACTTCCGGAACATGTCGCCGCGACGGTGGCGACGCTGTACGCCGATTTTGTGTCGTTGCTCAGCGGCAACGCTCACCTGCCGCAGAACGCTGTCGCCGCGCTCAATGCGCTGACCACCGAAGGCGTCGGCGCTTTCAACGATAAGTATCCTCAAGGGTTACCAAAGACCTGGGGTGGCAAGGGCCGCGAACTGGTTAACGGCGTGCGTTATTACTCCTGGAGCGGCACGTTACAGGGAACCCTTCTCGACGAAGGGCTCAATGCGCTCGACCCGCTGCACGGGTTCCTTCGCGCTTTTTCCCATTATTTCACCACGGAAGCGGAGCAAAATGACGGCATGGTCGGCCGTTACAGCTCACATTTGGGCAAAGTCATCCGCTCCGACTATCCGCTGGATCATCTGAGCAGCCTTGGCCATTCAGATGGCCATAGCCGCAAAGCCATCGATCCCGTTGCGTTGTATGTGCAGCATGCCGAGCGCCTGAAAAACGCCGGCCTGTAATCTGTCCGGAACTTTTGACGAGAAATAGGCCACTGAATCCGGTAGGCTCCGCACTTTATTGAATATCGAAAGGAGTATTTCCCATGGCTAAAGCCACTGCCCGTCACATCCTGGTTGCCTCGGAAGCCAAGTGCAACGAACTGAAAGCCAAGATTGAAGGCGGCGCTGATTTCGCCGAAATCGCCAAAGCCAATTCCACTTGCCCGTCCAGCCGTCAAGGTGGCGACCTGGGTTCGTTCGGTCCTGGCCAGATGGTCAAGGAATTCGACGCCGTGGTGTTCAGCGCTCCACTCAACGTCGTACAAGGCCCGGTGAAAACCCAGTTCGGTTATCACTTGCTGGAAGTGACCAGTCGTCAGGACTGATCGATCCGCCAGGCTTTACGCATAACGGCCCGCCTTTTGGTGGGCCGTTGTGTTTCAGATACGTTTTTAGGCTGGCGAGGGACGCGCCGCTAGCGTACAAATTGTGGTTTTCGATCCTCCGGCTCTAAGGCTGACAATGCGACTGGCTTTCCCCACTTTATTGTTCACTGCCGTGGTGCTGTTATTGGGCGCCGCCGGTGTGGATGCAGCACCGCAACATGCGTTGACCGTGTACGGTGAACCCGCGAAATATCCCGCCGGTTTCAGTCATTTTGCTTACACCAATCCGCAGGCCCCCAAGGGCGGCACGATGCGTCGCTCGGCGATCGAAATCGGGCATTTCGACCATATCCTGCCGTACATCGACAAGGGTATTGGCGTCACCCAAATCGACGGTTTGCTTTACTCGCCGCTGGCCCAGCGCTCGCTGGATGAGCCCTATACCGTGTACGGCCTCGTAGCACAAAAGATGGAGCGCCCGGACGATGGTCTGTTCCTGCGCTTCTATCTCAACCCCAAGGCGCGCTTTGCAGACGGCAAACCGATCACGGCAGAAGACGTGCGCTACACCTTCAACCTGTTGATGACCCAGGGCAGCCTGCGCTATCGCACCCAATTCGCTGACGTCAAAGGCGTGGAAGTTGAATCGCCTCTGACCGTCCGGTTCGATTTCAAAAGTAACGAAAACCGTACCCTGCCCCTCGACATCGCAACGCTGCCGGTGTTTCCCGAACATTGGTGGAAGACCCGCGACTTCGCCAACGGTGGCGGGTACGAGGCGCCTTTGGGCAGCGGCCCTTATAAGGTGGGCAAAGTCGACTCCGGTCGCAGCATCACGTTCGAGCGCGACGCCAATTGGTGGGGCAAGGATTTACCCGTCAGCCGCGGCCTCTATAACTTCGATCGCTTCAGCATCGAATACTTCGGTGACACCGACGTCGCGCGCCAGGTGCTACGGGGTGGGGCCTATGACTACAACCGCGAATTCTCCGCCACCGGCTTTTCCATCGGCTATGACAGCCCTGCCCTGAGCGACGGGCGCCTGCAAAAGGCTCACCTGGCTACCGATGCGCCGCAGCCGGCGCAGGGATTTGTCTTCAATCTGCAGAACCCGATTTTCCAGGACCGCCGGGTGCGCCAGGCACTGGCCATGCTCTGGGATTTCGAATGGAGCAACCGGCAGATGATGCGCGACATGTACATCCGCCAGCAGAGCTACTTCTCCAACACTGACCTGGCTGCGCGGCAACTGCCCAATGCAGCGGAACTGGCCATTCTTGAGCCGTTACGCGGGCAGATCCCCGATGAGGTGTTCACCCAGGTCTTCGAAGCAGCGAAAACCGATGGCAGCGGTGTGATTCGCGATAAGCAATTGCAAGCGCTGGACCTGCTCGAACAGGCCGGCTGGAAACCTGATGGCGATCAATTGGTCAACGCCGATGGCAAGCCGCTGAGCTTTACCTTCCTGGTCAGCCAGAACGGCATGGACCGATTGCTGTTGCCTTACAAGCGCACCCTGAAACAGATCGGCATAGACATGAACATCCGCCGTATCGATTCATCGCAGTACGTGAATCGCCTGATGAGCCGCGATTACGACATGATCGTCACCGGGTACCCGGTCACCACCTCACCGGGGGGTGAACTGTTCAATTACTTCGGCTCGATCTCGGCCAACGATCCCGGCGCCAATAACTACATGGTGCTGAAGAACCCGGCAGTCGACACACTGATCACCGGACTGGTCCACGCCACCACCCAGCCCGAGATGCTGCGTTACGCCCACGCGCTCGACCGGGTGCTGCAATGGAACTACTACTGGATTCCCAACTATTACCCGCCGGGCACATCGACCGTCTGGTGGAACCGGTTCGGCCGGCCCAACGAGCAGGCCAGCAATGACGAAGCCATTGAGAGCTGGTGGGAAATAAGCACCACGCCGCTGACCAACCAGCAAATGACCGCCGAGCAAATCAGCCGTGGCAAACCCGGAGGGCCGCACTGATGTGGGCTTACATACTGCGGCGTTTGCTGCTGATCATTCCGACGCTGGTGATCATTCTGTTGGTCAACTTCGTCATCGTCCAGGCGGCACCGGGCGGTCCGGTGGAACAGGCCATTGCGCACCTGCAAGGCATCGGCGGCGCGGCAGTCGGTGGCGGATCCGGCGAAACCATGTCCGGCACCTCGCGCGCCAGCCGGGGCCTCGACCCGCAGCTGATCAAGGACATTGAAAAACAATACGGTTTTGACAAACCCGCGCATGAACGCCTGTGGCTGATGCTCACCAGTTACGCCCGGCTGGACTTCGGCAAGAGCTTCTTCCGTGGCGCCACGGTCACCGACCTGATCCTGGAAAAAATGCCGGTGACCATTTCCCTCGGGCTTTGGGCGACGCTGATCACCTATCTGGTGTCGATCCCCCTGGGTATTCGCAAGGCCGTGCACCACGGCAGCCATTTCGATATCTGGAGCAGCACCGCGATCATTATCGGCTACGCCATGCCGGCGTTCCTGTTCGCCATGTTCCTGATCGTGGTGTTCGCCGGCGGCACCTCATTGAACTGGTTCCCGGTGCGCGGGCTGGTCTCGGACGACTTCGAGTCGCTGTCGACCGTGGGCAAAGTCGCCGACTACTTCTGGCACCTGGTGCTGCCAGTGACGTCGCTGGTGATCGGCGGTTTCGCAACCCTGACCATCCTCACCAAAAACTCGTTCCTCAATGAAATCACCCGCCAGTACGTCATCACCGCACGCGCCAAAGGCATGAGTGAACGTCGGGTGCTGTACGGGCACGTATTCCGCAATGCAATGCTGCTGGTGGTGTCGGGCATTCCGCAGGCGTTCATCAGCGTGTTTTTCGCCGGCTCCTTGCTGATCGAGGTGATTTTCTCCCTTGATGGCCTGGGCCGCATGAGTTATGAAGCCGCCGTCTCGCGTGACTATCCAGTAGTGTTTGGCTCACTGTTTATCTTCACGCTGTTTGGCCTCCTGATAAAACTGGTCGGCGACCTCTGCTACACCCTGGTCGACCCGCGTATCGACTTCGCCGCGAGGAATGCCTGATGTTCAAGCTCTCGCCGTTGGGCCGTCGCCGTTTTGAACGTTTCAAGAAAAATCGCCGGGGTTGGTGGTCGCTGTGGTTGTTCATTGGTCTGTTTGTGCTGACCTTGGGCGGCGAGTTGATCGCCAACGACAAGCCGCTGGTGGTCAGCTATCAGGGGCAATGGTATTTCCCGGTGTTCAAGCGCCACACTGAGCAGACGTTCGGCGGGCAACTGCCGTTTCAGGCGGATTACCGCAGCGACTACGTGCAGAAACTGATCAAAAAGGACGGCGGCTGGATGCTGTTCCCGCCGATCCCCTTCAGTGACGACACACCCAATTACGACCTCAACAAACCGGCGCCGAGTCCGCCCTCGAATGTGAACTGGCTGGGCACCGACGATCAGGCCCGGGATGTATTGGCCCGAGTGATTTTCGGCGCCCGAGTGTCGATCCTGTTTGCGTTGATGCTGACCTTCGTCAGCGCCCTGATCGGCATTGCCGCCGGCGCCCTTCAAGGCTATTACGGCGGCTGGGTCGACCTGATCGGCCAGCGCTTGCTGGAAGTCTGGTCCGGGCTGCCGGTGCTGTACCTGCTGATCATTCTCTCGGGGTTCGTCGAGCCGAATTTCTGGTGGTTGCTGGGGATCATGGCGCTATTTACCTGGCTCGCGCTGGTCGACGTGGTGCGCGCCGAGTTCCTGCGCGGACGCAACCTGGAATACGTCAAAGCCGCCCGGGCGCTGGGCCTGACGGATCGCAAAGTGATCGTGCGGCACATTCTGCCCAACGCCATGAACGCGACCCTGAGTTACCTGCCGTTCATTCTCACCGGGGCGATTTCGACCCTGACAGCACTGGACTTCCTCGGTTTCGGCATGCCGGCCGGCAGCGCATCCCTCGGCGAATTGATCGGTCAGGGCAAGCAGAACCTGCAAGCGCCTTGGTTAGGGCTGACAGCGTTTTTCACCTTGGCACTGATTCTTTCTTTACTGGTGTTTATCGGCGAGGCATTACGTGATGCTTTCGATCCAAGATCCTGAAGCGGACTGTTGATATGAGTACCCCCTTGATCGAAATCCGAGACCTCAGCGTCGCCTTCAATGGCGAAACCGTGGTGCGCAATCTGTGCCTGAACATCCACCCCGGCGAATGCCTGGCACTGGTCGGAGAGTCGGGGTCCGGGAAATCGGTGACGGCGCATTCGATCCTGCAATTGCTGCCCGAAACCGGCACAGAATCCACCGGCAGCATCCGTTATCGCGGCAAGGAACTGCTCGGCGCCCCGGCCAAAGTGCTGCGTGAATTGCGCGGCAACCGGATCGCGATGATTTTTCAGGAGCCGATGACCTCGCTCAATCCGCTGCACAGCATCGAAAAACAGATCGGTGAAACCCTGCTGCTGCACAAAGGCCTGACCGGCAAAGCGGCACAAGCGCGGATCCTTGAGTTGTTACACCTGGTCGGCATCCAGAAGCCCAAGGAGCGGCTCAAGGCTTATCCGCATCAACTCTCGGGCGGCCAACGTCAGCGGGTAATGATCGCAATGGCCCTGGCCTGCGAGCCTGAGTTGTTGATCGCTGACGAACCGACCACGGCGTTGGACGTGACGGTGCAACGCAAGATTCTGATCCTGCTCAAATCGCTGCAACAACGGCTCGGCATGTCACTGTTGCTGATCAGCCATGACCTCAACCTGGTGCGCAGCATTGCCCAGCGTGTCTGCGTGATGAAGGATGGGGAAATCGTCGAACAGGCCACTTGCGAAACGATTTTCACCGAGCCGAAGCACCCCTACAGTTGCGTGCTGTTGAATGCCGAACCGGAGGGCGAAGCCCTGCCCCGCGACGAGCGCGAGAACGTGCTGGAAGTGGACAATCTGCGCGTGCAATTTCCCCTCGGCGGCGGCTTGTTTCAGCGCAAGACGTACCTCACCGCAGTGGATGGCATCAGCCTCAATATTCAGCGTGGCAAGACACTGGGCATCGTCGGTGAGTCCGGCTCGGGCAAGTCGACGCTCGGGCAGGCGATCCTGCGGCTGCTCGATTCCCAAGGCAGCATCCGCTTTCAGGGCGTGGAGCTGGATGGCCTGACGCAAAAGCAACTGCGGCCATGGCGCAAGAAAATGCAGGTAGTGTTCCAGGACCCTTATGGCAGTCTCAGCCCACGGATGTCAGTGGCACAGATCATCAGCGAAGGCCTTGAGGTGCACAGCCAGTTGACCGATGAACAGTGCAAGGCCGAAGTGATTCGGGCACTGGAAGAAGTCGGCCTCGACCCGCAAAGCCGTCATCGCTACCCGCACGAATTCTCCGGCGGCCAACGTCAGCGAATCGCCATCGCCCGGGCACTGGTGCTGAAACCGGCGCTGATCCTGTTGGACGAGCCGACCTCGGCGCTAGACCGCACCGTGCAAAAACAAGTGGTCGCCCTGCTCCGCCAGCTTCAGGAAAAACACGGCCTGACGTATTTGTTCATCAGCCATGACTTGGCGGTGGTACGCGCCTTGGCCCACGACATGATCGTGATCAAGGATGGCAAAGTGGTGGAAAGCGGTGCCAGCCATGACGTGTTTGATTCGCCGCAGCACCCGTACACCAAAGAGCTGTTGGCGGCGGCGCATCCGCGGTAGGCATAATTTCAACAGGCAGTTAGACCGAGTCGCCCATATCGCGAGCAAGCTCGGCTCCCACAGGTTCTGCTGTGTTCACAAATAGAGTGGTCACACAACGGAACTGTGGGAGCCGGGCTTGCCCGCGATGAGGCCCGCCCAGTCACCACACATTCTGGATAAGAACTCATGAACACCACTGAAAGCCTCAAGGATTACCAACGGGTCCGCCTGCTGGCGATCCGTTCGCTGTTCGAGATCATCGAGCAGTCCAGCGAAGGCACGGTGATTGTCGACCGCGATGCGAACATCGTCTGGATGAACGAACGATATGCCCGGCGTTTCGGTCTGGAGTCGGCAGAAGGTGCTATCGGCAAGTCCTGCGAAAGCGTGATCCCCGGCAGTCTGTTGCGTGAGGTAGTACGCACCGGGCGCCCGATTTTGCTGGACATGCAGGACACACCCAAAGAGCCGCTGGTGGTCATGCGCCTGCCGATCCATGACGATGCAGGCGTAGTGATCGGCGCCATTGGTTTTGCGCTGTTCGACGAATTGCGTAGCCTGTCGCCGATGCTCAAGCGCTACATGAGCATGCAGGAAGAACTGGCGTCCACCCGTTCGCTGCTGCGGGCGCGGCAAACCAAGTACAACTTCGCCCATTTCATTGGCACCAGCGCCGCCAGCCTTGAAGTCAAACGTCGCGCCCGACGTAGCGCCAGCGCCGAGTCGCCAGTGTTGTTGCTCGGCGAAACCGGCACCGGCAAGGAACTGCTGGCCCAGGCGATCCATAGCGCTTCGCCACGTGCGCACAAAGCCTTCGTCAGCATCAACAGCGCGGCGATTCCCGAATCGCTACTGGAAGCGGAATTCTTTGGCACCGCCCCCGGCGCGTTTACCGGCGCCGACCGCAAGGGCCGCGCCGGCAAGTTGCAGATCGCCCAGGGCGGCACGTTGTTTCTCGATGAAATCGGCGACATGCCGCTGCCGCTGCAAAGCAAACTGCTACGGGTTTTGCAGGAAAAGGAATTCGAGCCGGTTGGTTCCAACGAAGTGATCCAGAGCGATGTGCGGGTGATTGCCGCAACGTCCACCGATCTTGAGGCGGCGATCAAACGCGGTGAGTTTCGCGCGGATTTGTATTACCGCCTCAACGTGCTGCCGATCCACGTGCCGCCCCTTCGCGATCGTCTCGACGATATCCCGGCGCTCAGCGAAGCGATCCTTGAGGAATTGCGCAGTCAGCATGAACTGAACCGCGAGGCGCTGGCGTTGTTGAGCCAGCACGCATGGCCGGGGAACATTCGCGAACTGCGCAACGTCCTGGAGCGGGCAGCGTTACTCAGTGATGATCTGGTGCTGGATGCGGCGCAGATTCGTGCGGCGATTGGCACCTTCACGCCAGTGGAGCGCTCGACACCGCTGATGATTGAGCCGGTTGCACATGAGACGTTTAGTGAAGCTCGGGCGCGGTTTGACCGGCAGCTAATTGAATCCGCCCTGGCGCAATGCGGGGGCAAGGTGACTGAAGCGGCTGCACAACTGGGGTTGGGGCGGTCGACTTTGTACAAAAAGATGGTGGCGTTGGGGATTGCAGAGTCTCCATAAAGAGACACAAATCTCCATTGTTAGACAGGCCATCGCGGGCAAGCCCGCTCCCACAGTGGACCGCATTTTCATGGGTGACTCGGTCAAACTGTGGGAGCGAGCCTGCTCGCGATGAGGCCATCACTGCCGAACAAGTCTCAAATCAGAGATTTGCATCTCGAAAACCCATCAAAAACAAAACAAATATCCTTATATTTCAATGACCTAAGTGTCTGGCACGAATCTCGCTAAAGCCCTCTCCCACAAAAGACCCACCCTACAAAAATAACAATCCAGGAGACACACCATGAGTGTGATCATTGCCTTGGCAGCCCTCACGCTGCTGATGCTGGCTGCTTACCGCGGCTACAGCGTTATCCTCTTCGCCCCGATTGCCGCCCTCGGCGCCGTCCTCCTCACCGACCCTTCCGCCGTCGCTCCAGTCTTCACCGGGGTGTTCATGGAGAAAATGGTCGGGTTCATCAAACTGTATTTCCCCGTGTTCCTGCTCGGTGCCGTGTTCGGCAAACTGATCGAGTTGTCCGGCTTCTCACGTTCGATCGTCGCCGCCGCCATTCGCCTGCTCGGCACGCGCCAAGCGATGTTGGTGATTGTGCTGGTCTGCGCCCTGCTCACCTACGGCGGCGTGTCGCTGTTCGTGGTGGTGTTCGCGGTCTATCCGTTTGCCGCTGAAATGTTCCGCCAGAGCAACATCCCCAAGCGTCTGATCCCGGCGACTATCGCCCTCGGCGCGTTCTCGTTCACCATGGACGCCCTGCCCGGCACTCCGCAAATCCAGAACATCATCCCCAGCACCTTCTTCAACACCACCGCCTGGGCGGCGCCGTGGCTGGGTTTGATCGGCGCGATCTTCGTGTTTTGCGCCGGCATGCTGTTTCTTCAGCGCCAGCGCAACAAGGCCCAGCGCTCTGGCGAAGGCTATGGCACTGAGTTGCGCAACGAGCCGGAAACGGCGCTCGATATCAAACTGCCTAACCCGTGGATCGCCCTGTCACCGCTGTTGGCCGTGGGCATCACGAACCTGCTATTCACCCAGTGGATTCCGCAGTGGTATGGCAAGACCCACACCCTCCAGCTGCCCGGCATGGCCGCGCCGGTGACCACCGAAATCGCCAAGCTGACGGCGATCTGGGCGGTTCAGGCGGCGTTGCTGGTGGGCATCATCCTGGTGCTGGTATTCGGCTTTCAGGCGATTCGCGGCAAGTTGGCTGAAGGCAGTCGAAGTGCAGTCAGCGGTTCGTTGCTGGCGGCGATGAACACGGCGTCGGAATACGGCTTTGGGGCGGTGATCGCCTCGCTGCCAGGCTTCCTGGTGCTGGCGGACTGGCTCAAGAGCATTCCGAACCCACTGGTCAACGAAGCCATTACCGTGACGGTACTGGCGGGCATCACCGGTTCTGCCTCGGGCGGAATGAGCATCGCCCTGGCGGCCATGGCCAACGACTTCATTGCGGCGGCCCATGCGGCCAACATTCCGCTGGAAGTGCTGCACCGCGTGGCCGCGATGGCCAGTGGCGGCATGGACACCCTGCCGCACAACGGCGCGGTGATTACCTTGCTCGCGGTCACCGGCCTGACGCACCGCGAAGCCTACAAAGACATTTTCTGTATTACGCTGATCAAGACCCTGGCGGTCTTCGTGGTCATCGGCACTTTCTACGCCACTGGCATTGTGTGAGGTATTCATGACGACTCTTACAGGCAAGACCGCACTGGTCACCGGTTCCACCAGCGGCATCGGCCTGGGCATTGCGCTCAGCCTGGCCAAGGCCGGCGCCAACGTGGTGCTCAATGGCTTCGGTGATGCCTCCAAGGTAATTGCCGAGGTCCAGCAGTTCGGCGGCAAGGTCGGTCATCACCCGGCCGACGTCAGCGACCCGGCGCAGATCGCCGAGATGATCGACTACGCCGAGCGTGAGTTCGGTGGGATCGACATTCTGGTCAACAACGCCGGCATCCAGCATGTGGCGTCGGTGGAGGACTTTCCCGTGGAGCGCTGGGACTCGATTATCGCGATCAACCTGTCGTCGGTGTTTCACAGTACCCGCCTGTGCCTGCCGCGCATGCGGGCCAAGAACTGGGGGCGGATCATCAACATCGCCTCGGTACATGGTCAAGTGGGTTCGGTGGGCAAGGCTGCGTACGTGGCGGCCAAGCATGGAGTGATCGGCTTGACCAAAGTGGTCGGTTTGGAGACTGCAACCACGCACGTGACCTGCAATGCGATCTGCCCGGGCTGGGTGTTGACGCCGTTGGTGCAGAAGCAGATCGATGACCGCGCCGCGACCGGGATTGATCCGCAGCAGGCCCAACATGATTTGCTCGCGGAGAAACAGCCGTCGCTGGAGTTCGTCACCCCGCCGCAGCTGGGTGAACTGGTGCTGTTTTTGTGCAGCGAGGCCGGTAGCCAGGTGCGTGGCGCGGCGTGGAATATTGATGGTGGGTGGTTGGCGCAGTAATCCGCCACTAGACCGCGTTATCGTTCTTCGCGAGCAGGCTCGCTCCCACAGGGGATGGCATTTCAATGTGGGAGCGAGCCTGCTCGCGAATGGATCTGAAGCTAGAACAAGAGGCCAAGCCATGTCCGATATCCTCTGGCAACCCAGCACCGAACGCATCGGCAAGTCGCGCATGGAGGCCTTTCGGCGCTCCATCAGTCATCGACATCATGTCCACGTCGATGACTACCCGGCCCTGCACCAATGGTCCATCGATCAGCGCGAAGATTTCTGGCAAGCCATCGTCGATTTCTTCGATGTCCGTTTTCACGATCAACCTGACGCGGTGCTGGTCGAGGGCCCGCAAATGCCCAGCGCCCGGTGGTTCCCCGGCGCCACCCTGAACTTTGCCGAACACCTGCTGCGCCGTCGCGACGATGCCATCGCGGTGATCGCCATTGGTGAGAACGGCCAGCGCGAACACCTGACCTGGGCTGAGCTGGCGGAGCATGTGGCCGGGTTCCAGCAAAGCTTGATCGCTGCGGGGGTCGGCCTTGGCGATCGTGTAGCGGCGTGCATGCCCAACACCTGGCAAACACTGGTGGCCATGCTCGGCACCACCAGCCTGGGGGCGATTTGGTCCTGCTCGTCTCCGGATTTTGGCACTCAAGGTGTGATCGATCGCTTCGGCCAGATCGAACCGAAAGTACTGATCACCTGCGCCGGTTACCGCTACGCCGGCAAGGACATCGACCAGACCGGCAAAATCAACGAAATTCTTCAACGCCTGCCGTCGCTGCAGCAGTTCATCGTTGTGCCTTATGCACGGCCGCAGGCGCACATCGTGGACTTCCATACCCGCGCCAACGTGGCGTTGTGGGAGGATTTCTACGACGTCGGCGGCGAACCGGATTTCGTCCCCGTGCCCTTCGCGCACCCGCTGTACATCCTCTATTCCAGCGGCACCACCGGCGTGCCGAAATGCATCGTCCACAGCACCGGCGGCGTATTGCTGCAGCACATCAAGGAGCACGGATTGCATTGCGATCTCGGCGCCGGCGATCGGTTGTTCTACTACACGACGTGCGGCTGGATGATGTGGAACTGGCTGGTCTCGGCCCTCGCCGTGGGCAGCGCCGTGGTCCTGTATGACGGCTCGCCTTTTCATCCCGGCCCAGAACGCTTGATCGACCTGATCGACGATGAGCGCATCAGCGTCTTCGGCACCAGCCCCAAATTTCTCGCCACGCTGGAAAGCAACGGTGTGAAGCCAAGGGAAAGCCATGACCTGAGCAGTCTGAAAACCCTGCTCTGCACCGGTTCTGCGCTGTCGCCCCAGAGTTATGACTATGTGTACCGTGACCTGAAACCCGACGTGTGTCTGGCCTCGATGTCCGGTGGCACGGACGTCGTTTCTTGCTTTGTGAACGGTAACCCTTTCCAACCGGTGCGCCGTGGCGAAATACAAGGCAAGAGCCTGGGCATGGCGGTCGAAGTCTGGAACGAGGATGGTCAGCCGGTGATCGGCGAGAAAGGTGAATTGGTGTGTACCCGGCATTTTCCGGCGATGCCCATCGGCTTCTGGAATGATCCGCAGCAGGAAAAGCTGCACGCTTCGTATTTCAGCCAGTTCCCCGGTGTCTGGGCCCAGGGCGATTACGCCGAGCAACTGCCGCACGGCGCGATGATGATCCATGGTCGCTCGGACGCAGTACTCAACCCCAGCGGCGTGCGCATCGGCACGGCAGAGATCTACCGTCAGGTGGAAAAAGTCCCGCAAGTGCTGGACAGCGTGGCCATTGGTCAGCAGTGGCAGGATGACGTGCGGGTGGTACTGTTTGTGCGCTTGCATGACGGCGTCGAACTGGATGAAGCCTTGCAGCAGCAGATCCGTCAGGTCATCCGCGCCAACACCACACCTCGGCATGTGCCGGCGAAGATCGTCGCGGTGACCGATATTCCACGCACCATCAGCGGCAAAGTCGTCGAGTTGGCGGTCAGAAACGTAGTGCACGGACATAAGGTGAAAAACACCGATGCGCTGGCTAATCCGGAGGCGCTCGAACAATTCCGCAACCGCCCCGAACTCCAGGACTGAAGAAGATCCCCTGTGGGAGCGAGCCTGCTCGCGAATGTGATGTGTCAGCCAACATTGATGTCGACTGATTCACCGCATTTGCGAGCAGGCTCGCTCCCACAGTTATATCTGCGTCAGCCGATGATTTGCGAAAACATCGATTTCCATGGCAAAAAGCACCCGCGAAGCATTCAATGAAAAAATAATGACCCAACACGGGTCATTCAGCGTCTACCGCCCTACGAGATAGAAGACGCCGCCACACCGACTTAAACGCAGGACACTGGATGAACGCATCACCCACCGGCAGCGATGCCCTGGCCTTGATTGCCAGACTGGACTGGACACGCACCCCATTGGGCGCTGCTTGCACCTGGCCGCAGAGCCTGCGCACTGCCGTGGACATCGTGATTCACTCACCGATGCCGATGCTATTGCTATGGGGACCGCAACTCACACAGATCTACAACGATGGCTTCGCCCTCCTCGCCGGCAGCAAACACCCACACGCGTTCGGACAGCCGACGCACCAGATCTGGCCAGAACTCCAGGACTTTACCGACCCGATTTACCGCGCCGTCCTGCAGGGCCAGGTGCGCACCTACAGCGAACAACGCTTTACCTTGCAACGTGACGGTGAGGATTCCGACTTCTGGCTGGATTTGACCTACAGCCCGATCAGCGATGAAAACGCCGAGGTAGCCGGGATTCTGGTCACCGCCATCGAAACCAACGAACGCCGCCGCATCGCCCTTGAACTGGAACAGCGCTCGGCTGCCAGCCTCAAGGCCCAGCGCGACACCGAACAGCGCCTGCAACTGGCCTTGGCCGCTACCGACGCGGTTGGCACCTGGGACTGGGAGATCGACGAAGACCGTTTCCTCGCCGACGCCCATTTCGCCCAACTGCACGGCGTCGATCCGGGCATGGCCGGGCAGTTGCCGATCAGCGCCTACCTCCAAGGCGTGCATCCGGAAGACCGGGCGATGATTGCGCGCAGCATCAAGCACTGCATCACCCATGGCACCGAGTACGCAGAGGAATATCGTCTGCTGCAACCCGACGGCCAGTTGCGCTGGGTGTTTGCCCGGGGGCGTTGCTACAAGGATCACCACGGCCGGCCGATGCGTTTTCTCGGCGCGGCGCTGGACCTGACCGAGCGCAAACACACCGAACAGGCGTTGCGCCAGAGCCAGACCGAGTTGCAACTGATCATCAACGCGATGCCGGTCCTGATCAGCTACGTCGACAGTGAAGAGCGTTTCCGCCTGAACAACTCCGCGTACCTGGACTGGTATGGGCTGACGCCGCAGGAGCTTTACGGCAAAACCATTCGTGAAGTGCTGGGTGATGAGGCCTATGCCTTGCGCGCCGAATACATCACCGACGCGCTGAAGGGCAAACCCTGCTGTTTCAGCATCAGCACGCCGCACCGCGACGGCAGCCTCCGTCAGGCATTGATGAATTACCTGCCGCGCCACGGTGCGGATGGCGCAGTGAATGGGTTCTACATTTTTGTGATCGACGAAACCGAGCGCAAAAAGACCGAAGAAGCCTTGCGCAATCTCAACGAAACCCTGGAAGAGCGCGTTGCTGCCCGTACTCAACAGCTCGCTGAAGCCAACCAGCGTCTGCAAAACGAGATGTTCGAACGTGAGCGCGCCGAAGATGCCTTGCGCCATGCACAGAAAATGGAAGCGGTCGGCCAGCTCACTGGCGGCATCGCCCATGACTTCAACAACATGCTAACCGGGATCATCGGCAGCCTCGACTTGATGCAACGCTACATCGCCGAGGGGCGCACCGACGAGATCGGCCGTTTTACCGAAGCCGCCGTGTCCTCGGCCAACCGCGCCGCCGCGCTGACCCATCGCCTGCTGGCGTTCTCCCGCCGCCAATCTCTGGATCGCAAGCTGCTGAACACCAATGAGTTGGTGCGCTCGCTGGAGGACCTGCTCAGCCGGACCAAGGGCGAACACATCGAACTCAAGTTGCAACTGGCCGATGAAGTCTGGCCGATCAGCACCGACGTCAGCCAACTGGAAAACGCCCTGCTCAACCTGGTGATCAACGCCCGAGACGCAATGCCCGATGGCGGCGAACTGCTGATTGAAACCGCCAATGTTTACCTCGACGGCGGTGACATCATCACGCTGGAACCGGTCAAGGCCGGGGATTACGTAATGATTGCCGTCAGTGATAACGGCACCGGCATGACGCCGTCCATATTGGCCAAGGCGTTCGATCCGTTCTTCACCACCAAACCCATCGGCCAGGGCACCGGCCTGGGGTTGTCGATGATTTACGGCTTCGCCCAGCAATCGGGCGGGCATGTCAGCCTGTTCAGTTTGCCGGGCAAGGGCACCAGCGTGCGCTTGTACTTGCCACGCCTGCACGCCATGGAACCGCAAGACGTATTGATACCCGTGACGGGCGAAGCACCGGCGGCGATTGCCGGTGAAACCGTGGTGTTGGTGGAAGACGATCCGGCGGTGCGCATGCTGGTGCTCAACTTGCTCAATGAGCTGGGTTACCACGCACACGAAGCCGAAGATGCGAAGACGGCCCTGCCCTTGCTGGAATCCGACCTGCGCGTCGACCTGCTGGTGACCGATGTCGGGCTGCCGGGCATGAACGGGCGGCAACTGGCGGAGATCGCCCGTCAGCATCGCCCGGATCTCAAAGTGTTGTTCATGACCGGTTACGCGGAAAAGGCCACCGAACGCCAGGGCTTCCTCGAAGAAGGCATGGACATGGTGGCCAAGCCCTTCTCCATCGACCTGCTGGCCAACAAGATTCGGACGATGATCGGCCAACCCGAGTGAGTTGAGGCATAATCGCCCGCCCCCCGCTGGCACCAACATAGCCACCACCGATGCAAGGTATGCCCATGAAAGCTCAAGCCCGCCATATTCTGGTGAAAACCTCGGAAGAAGCCGAGCAGCTCAAACAACGCATCGCCAAGGGCGAAGCCTTCGATGTGCTGGCCAAAAAATACTCAACCTGCCCGTCCGGCAAGCGCGGTGGTGACTTGGGCGAAGTGCGGCCGGGGCAGATGGTCGGCGTCATTGATGCAGTGATTTTCAAGAAACCGCTGCGTGTAGTGCATGGCCCAATCAAGAGCAAATTCGGGTATCACCTGGTGCAGGTGTTTTACCGGGATTGAGCGGTGGGCTTTCGGGCCTCATCGCGAGCAGGCTCGCTCCCACAGGATTTGTGAACACTGAAGATCCAATGTGGGAGCGGCGGTGCGACGATTCGACTTGCCCGCGAACCGATTGCGCAGCAAACGGCCATTCACCCCCTATCTCGGAATGATTGCCCCCGGCACCTGAATCACCCGACTCGCCAACCGATGCCCGGCCTCAGCCGCTTCAACCGCGCTCCCGCCCTTGAGCCGACTGGCCAGGTACGCCGCGCTGAACGAATCCCCCGCCGCCGTAGTATCCACCACGCGCTCAACCTTCTGCGCCGGTACTTCAAACGACTCGCCGTCACAGCGAATCAGGCACGCTTCTGAACCGCGCTTGAGTACCACCTCCGGCGTACCGATCTGCTCGTACGCGGCAAACACAGCATCGCAATCGGAAAAATGGAACAGCGCCTGCTCGTCCTCCACGGTCAGCAACGCCAGGTCCACAAAGGGCAACACACTGCGATACGCCGTGCGGGCCTCTTCAACCGACGCCCACAAACGCGGCCGGTAATTGTTGTCGAAGACGATCCGCGCATCTCGCTGGCGGGCTTCAATCAGGGTTTCCAACAACTTTTCCCGACCTTGCACACCGAGTACCGCCAGAGTGATGCCGCTGAAATACAGCACATCGTAATCCGGCAGCGCCGCCAGAAACGGCGCGGCGGCCGGCGTGGTAAAGCAATCGCGTACAGCCGCTTCGTTGCGCCAGTAGAGGAAACGACGCTCGCCGGCCGCGTCGGTCTGGATGCAATACAAACCGGGCAAACGTCCCGGTAAGCGCTGAACCATGCCGAGGCCGATGTTTTCGCCAGCCCAGTTCTGACACATGGCGTCGCTGAAACTGTCGTCGCCCAGGGCGGTGACGTAATCGACAGCGCCGCTCGTGCCCAGCTCACGGGACAGGTAGACGGCGGTGTTCAGGGTGTCGCCGCCGAAGCTTTGTTGCAGGCTGCCGTCAGCGCGTTGTTGCAGTTCGATCATGCATTCGCCAATCAGGGCGATGCGCGGGGTGTTGGGGCCGAGGGTGTTGATGGTGTTCATTGTTCTTTCTCAGTCTGTCCGGTGTTTCTGCGGTGTTTGGCAGGCCGCCTTCGCGAGCAGGCTCGCTCCCACAGTGGATTTTCAGTGTTCACACAATCCCTGTGGGAGCGAGCCTGCTCGCGAAGGCCACACCTCGGTCTCAGCCCTTAGAAACAGGTTTCCATGGTTTCGATGACGTTCAGCTGTTCATCCACCAGACACCCCGTACGCCACTTGTCGAACGTCAGGCACGGGTGCGAGGTGCCGAACGAAATGATGTCGCCCACTCGCAATTCAACCCCCGGCGCCACAGTCATGAACGCGTGCTGATCCATTACCGCCGTCACCTTGCAGGCGCTGACGTCATCGCCCTTCGCCGGCACCACGCCGGCCTTGTAACGCAGCAGCGGCACCGGCAAACCGGCGTCGTAGGCCACGTCGCGCTTGCCCAGGGCAATCACTGCAAAACCCGGCTCCGGCATCGACTGCACGTGCGCCCAGACTTCCATTGCCGGACGCAGGCCTTCGTTGAGGTCGTTGCGGCGGTCGAGCACGCAGCATTGCGCTTCCTTGTAAATGCCATGGTCGTGCGCCACGTAGCTGCCAGGACGCAGCACACTCAGGAAACGCCCGCCAGCGTTCTGTGCTTCGAACTCTTCGGCAATCAAGTCATACCAGGCCGACCCTGATGCAGTGATGATCGGCTTGGCAATCGCAAATGCACCGCTGTCCTGCAGCTGCACCGCCAGACGCACCAAAGACGCAGCGAAATCACGAATGCCGCTGACCGCATGATCACCATGGATCACGCCTTCATAGCCTTCGATGCCGGTCAGCGCCAGCGCCGGTTGCGCGTTGATGGCTTTGGCCAGTGCGATGACTTCTGCTTCAGTCCGGCAACCGCATCGACCGCCCACTACTCCGTACTCGATCATCACGTTCAAGCGCACACCGCGTGAGGCGAAGTAGGCGCCGAGGTCGGAGACGTTGTCCGGGTGATCGACCATGCAATGAAAATCGAAAGTCGGGTCTGCCAGCAGAACGGCAATCAGCGCCATGTTCGGCGTGCCGACCAATTGGTTGGCCATCAGCACCCGACGCACGCCATGGGCATATCCCGCTCGGGTTTGCGTGGCACTGGCCAGGGTGATGCCCCAGGCGCCGGCGTCCAGTTGGCGACGAAACAGCGCCGGGGTCATGCTGGTTTTGCCGTGGGGCGCGAGCTCGGCACCGCTGTTGCTGGCAAAGGCCTGCATCCAGCGAATGTTGTGTTCGAGCGCCTCACGGTGCAGTACCAGCACCGGCAGGCTGACATCGCGGACCAGGTTGGCGCCGATATGGGCAAAGCCCTTTTCCACGGCGGCAGTGTTTTGGGCAGTAGACATGGTCGAACTCCTCACGTTCGCGGCCGCAGACAGCCGCTGTTATTCGTTGATACGCCGGGCCAGGTTGTTGGCGCTGTCAATCAACACCCGACGATAGTCGCTGTAATGAGTCTTGGCATCTGCCCGTGGGGCAACGATGCAAAGGGTCGCAATGGCCACGCCGCTGGGGTCTTTGACCGGGGCGGCGAAGCAATGGGTAAAGGTGTCGGCGACGCTATCGAACGAGAAAAACTCATCGATAGCGGCCTGACGGATTTCACCAAGAAACTGCTCCAGCGGCAGGCGTTCGCCGTTGGGCAGGATGAAATCGTCGTGGTCGATCAGGTCGATGATTTCCTCGTCACTCAAGTGTGCCAGCAGCAGGCGCCCGGACGCGGTCCAGGGAATCGGCGCGTTCTCGCCGATGTCCGAGGAAATGCGGAAATGCCGCTCGCCCTCCTTCATCAGCGCCACAGTATATTTGCGCCCGTTGAGCAGGCACATTTGCGCGGTTTCATGAGTCTGGCTGACGATCTCCTGCAAGGCGTGATCGGCCTCGCGGGTCAGGTCGAAATGACGCAAATGCGCCTGACCGAGGAAGTACAACTGTCGGCCCAGATAGACGTGACCGTCCTTGCCCGCGGGTTCGAGAATGCGTCGTTCCAGCAGAGACGCGACCAGTTCGTAGACCGTGGATTTGGGACTGCCGATGCCGCTGGCAATTTCATTCGGGCGTAGCGGTTTGCCGACTTCCTTGAGGAAATCGAGGATATCGAACGCCCGGTCCAGACCGCGTGCCCGACGCTTGATGGTGTCTTCGGTCATGTCTTCAGGCTCCCATGCTAAGTGGCCGGGTTAGGCCGCCATCGCTGGCAAGCCATGCTCCTACAGGTTTTGCAGCGCTCTTGTAGGAGCAAGGCTTGCCCGCGATGGACGCACCGCGGTTCAGGCCTTTTTCTTGTAGGCGATGCAGTCAATCTCGACCTTGCAATCAACCATCATGTTCGCCTGCACACACGCGCGTGCCGGTGCATGTTCCGGGCTGAAGTACTCGGAAAACACCTTGTTGAAACTCCAGAAATCCCGTGGGTCTTCCAGCCACACGCCGGTGCGCACCACGTCTTCCAGCCCATAACCGGCCTCTTCGAGGATCGCGATCAGGTTTTTCATGGTCTGGTGAGTCTGCTCGACGATACCACCGACAATGATTTCGCCATTCAGCGCCGGCACCTGCCCGGACACATGCAGCCAGCCGTCGGCTTCAACTGCGCGCGCGAAAGGACGGGGTTGGCCACCACCGGCGGTGCTGCCGGTGCCGTAACGGATAATGCTCATGATTGTTTCTCCTGATAGATGCATATTCCGCTATAGCGGACGCGTGTAGGTAATAACGGAAACCGGCGGCAGAAAGTGTGCCACAGGTTTTGGGGGAATGTTGGGGGAGATTGAAAACTGAACGTGCGGTGCAGTAAGCCGTATCGTTCACAGCTCAGGGAAAAGCCACCTGTAATTTCTGACAGTAGACCCACCCTGCCCCCTCCTTTAACGTCGGGAAACCTCGATGGTCGTTTTGAAAAGGAGATTTCAATGAGCTCGACAACCCACCTGGCATCTCTGGCTCCGGTCTACCGTAAGGCGTTAAAAACCTGGCGTCCGGTTATTCTGTTTTTCGGCAACGAAGACTGTCCGGCGTGCGAGTCGGCGGAGCCGGTCTTTCGCGAAGTTGCCCAGCGATATCGTCATCACGCAAACATCTATGTGTTGAACACCGGCAAATCACCCCGGCACCCGAACGTCACCGGCACGCCGACCGTACTGTTCTTCAAAGACGGGAGATTGCTGAAGAAGCTCAAGGGTATTGGCACTCGGCAGACGCTGGAACAGGATTTCGCCAACCACGTTGGCAAGCTCAGACCGCGAAACGTGCGCCAAAAACCGAGTCACGATCTGGCGTGGTTGCGCCAAACCTTGCGCAGGTTGTGCACGGTGCCTCGGGCGTCTGAGCGGTTGGGTTGTCGGGGTGGGTGTTGAGGCGTGCAGTGATGGTGTCTGGCAGAGCCTGCTCGCGAAGCTTTTTTCCCCAAAGCCTGGAATAAACCCAGGCGGGGCTCGTCGTACTGCCACTGAAATCATTCAGTAGCCACTACGAGAGCCCCATCATGAAAAGCCTTCTGTCCACGCTGTTTCTGATTGGCCTGAGCGGCACTGCTGCCGCTGTCGACAACTCCAGCCCCTCGAACGTCGAGGATTACAGCTATTCGAAACCGCTGAACATTGCCAAGGTCGTCAACATCACCAACGGTGACTATTGCGGAATCGGCCCACGGGAGATGACTTACGTCGACACGATGGGCACCACCCATGTCTTGCGCTACCAGGCTTACGGTGATTCGTGCATCGATCAAAACTGATGCTTGAGCGACGCCATCACCCGCTCGGCATTCGCCTCACAGGCTATCCCTTCAGGCCGCGCCTGGATGCCTTCGATCACCACTAGCAACTTCGCCTTGCTCTGGGCCAGGTGAAGTTGCATTTCTTCGATCTGCTCGACCTTGCGCACAAGCCCCGCCACCAGTTCATCGCGCTTGAACTCGCCCGTCACGGTGTCCGGTAACAACTGCTTCAGCTCTTCGAGGCTAAACCCGGCCTGTTGGGCGCACTGAATGATCATCAGCGTTTGCAGCACTTGGGCGGGATACCGCCGGTAGCCGTTGGCCGAGCGCTCTACCTGACGAATCAAGCCCTGAGCCTCATAAAAACGAATGCGCGAAGCGTTCAGCCCGCTTAACTGCGCCAATTCACCAATTTTCATCACGGCCTCATTTGCCTGCTTGACATTAAAGTTAACTTTAAGCTTAGCCTCTGCTCTTCACTGATGAGGAGTCAAGCATGTCGCCCTTCCAAGCGTTGAATCTGCCCAACGGCCAGACCGTCGGCAATCGTATCGCCAAAGCCGCGATGGAAGAAAACCTCGCCGACACCGGGCAAGCACCGTCAGGCGCGTTGTTTCAGCTGTATCAGGCCTGGGCCGAGGGCGAAGCCGGTCTGTTGCTGAGCGGCAATGTCATGATCGACCGCCGCGCCATGACCGGTCCCGGTGGCGTGGTGCTGGAAGATGATCGCGATCTGCAACGCTTTCGTCAGTGGGCAACCATCGGCCGATCCGGTGGAGCGCAGTTCTGGATGCAGCTCAATCATCCCGGCCGCCAGACCATGGCCAACCTCGGCCAACAAGCCTTGGCGCCATCCGCCGTCGCGCTGGACATGGGGGCGTTTTCGAAGATGTTTGCCGAGCCCAAACCGATGTCCGAAGACGATATCGCCGAGGTCATCGCGCGCTTCGCCACCAGCGCGGCCCTCGCCGAACAAGCTGGCTTCACCGGCGTGCAGATTCATGCGGCGCACGGTTACTTGATCAGCCAGTTCCTCTCGCCATTGACCAATCGCCGCACCGACCGTTGGGGTGGATCGCTGGAGAATCGCGCGCGTTTGCTGCTGGACGTGGTCAGCGCCGTTCGCCAAGCCGTCTCACCGCAGTTTTGCGTGGCGGTGAAACTCAACTCCGCCGACTTCCAGCGCGGCGGTTTTGACGCCAATGATGCCCGCCAGGTGATTGTGTGGCTCAACGAGCAACACATCGACCTGTTGGAACTCTCCGGCGGCAGCTACGAAGCCCCGGCCATGCAAGGCGAAGCCCGCGATGGCCGAACATTGGCCCGTGAAGCTTACTTCCTGGAAATGGCCGGTGAACTGGCCAGCGTGGCGCGCATGCCGGTGATGGTGACGGGCGGCATTCGGCGCCTGGCTGTCGTCGAACAGGTGCTCGACAGCGGTATTGCCATGGCCGGTATCGGCACAGCACTGGCGGTGGAGCCGCAGTTGGTCAAACACTGGCGCGAAGGCCGCAACAGCCATCCGCAGTTGCCGCCGATTCTGTGGAAACGCAAACCGCTGGCCGCGCTGGCGAGCATGGCGGTGGTGAAGTTTCAGCTCAAGCGCCTGAGTCGCGGGCATAAGCCTCGGCCACAGGTGTCGGCGCTGTGGGCGCTGATTCTTGACCAGTTGTACATCAGCCGACGGACTCGGCAGTACCGGCAGGCGATGGGCAAATAATCTGAGACCGAGTTGGTTCCATTCGCTGGCAAGCCAGCTCCTACAGAACCAATGTAGGAGCTGGCTTGCCAGCGAAAGGGCCGGAACAGCCAACCAGAATCTCAGCCCAGAATCAGCTCATCAATGTGCCGATAATCCGCTTGTAACTCCACCGCCATCTGCTTCGCTCGCCCCAACCGAATCGGCCCACGTTCGATATCAATCAGCAGCCCCGGACACTCCAGCACCGGCAAACTCGACCACTCTTTCAACCGCCCGTCCGTCACCAGCAACACCCGCTGTTGTTCCGCCGGAAAACGCTTTTGCCGCATCGCCAGCCAGCGCCCCGCCTCACCCAGCGCCGCCAATAACGGCGTACCGCCGCCCGCCCCCAGACCATCGAGCCAGTCGCGCATACCCGACGACGCTTTCAAGCCTTGCACTTGCCACTTGGGCGCAAGACCGCTGGCTGTCAACAACGCCAACCGCGCGCGCTGGCGGTAGGCATCGTCGAACAGTTGCGCCAGCAAGCCTTTGGCATCGCTCAACGCCTGGTGACGTCGGGTCGAGGCGGACGCATCGACGATCACCAGCCACAGTTCGTGGGCAGAGCGCGTGCGCAGGTGGAACAGCACATCGCTGCGCTGACGTGGCCGGCCGTTGAGCAAGGTACCGGGCCAGTTGATCGAGCCGCTGCGCGCGGCGTGGCGTTTGCCTTGCTTGCCATTGTCCAGCCGTCCTGCGCGGGGTCTGGCATTCGCCCCCGCATCAGATCGAGGGCGAATGCCTAGGGCTTTTTTGGCCAGCTCGGCACTTCGCGGCGTGCGCCGACCGGCAGCGCCTGGGCGGGCATTTCACCCCATTGGCCCTGGCCTTCGCTCGGGTTGGAGTTTTGTGCAGACGGCGGCTGACGGTGTTGCGGTGCCGGCGGTGATTGCTCACGACGACGATGGCGCAAGGCGAACTCGGCGACGGCGTCGATATCGACCTCGGTGATCATGTTTGCACCGCGCCATGCGGCATGGGCGCGTGCAGCGCGTAACCAGACCAGGTCAGCGCGCAAGCCATCGACGCCAGCGGCAAAGCAGCGCTCAGTGATCAGTGCCAGCGCTTCATCGTCAAGGGGGATGCTCGCCAGGACGCTACGGGCCTTTTCACACCGTTCGCGCAACGACTGCTGCTGGTGTTCCCACTGCGCGCAGAAGCGTTGCGGATCGCTGTCGAAATCCAGTCGTCGACGGATGATCTGGCCGCGTTCAGTGGGTGCGGTGTGCCCACTGAG
Organism: Pseudomonas sp. GL-B-19; assembly: GCF_019956415.1. GTDB lineage: Bacteria > Pseudomonadota > Gammaproteobacteria > Pseudomonadales > Pseudomonadaceae > Aquipseudomonas. The sequence continues at coordinate 89,116 of NZ_JAHBDK010000020.1, read as the reverse complement.
CGCGACGTTCAGGCCAAAGCGGTCGAGCAGTTGCGGACGCAGTTCGCCCTCTTCCGGGTTCATGGTGCCGATCAGCACAAACTTCGCCGAATGCCGATGGGAAATGCCGTCACGCTCAATCAGGTTGGTGCCGCTGGCGGCGACGTCGAGCAACAGGTCCACGAGGTGATCGGGCAGCAGATTGACTTCATCGACGTAGAGCACGCCGCCGTCTGCCTTCGCCAATACACCGGGGGAAAATTGTGCTCGCCCGTCACTCAGGGCGGCGTCGAGGTCGAGGGTGCCGACCAGACGCTCTTCGGTGGCGCCCAATGGCAAGGTGACGAATTGACCGCTGGCCAACAGGTCCGCGAGACCCCGGGCCAAAGTGGATTTGGCCATGCCGCGCGGACCTTCGATCAGCACGCCGCCGATTTTCGGGTCGATGGCGGTCAGGTACAGGGCGAGTTTCAAGTCGTCGGCACCGACCACGGCGGATAACGGGAAATGCGGGGTGTCGGTCATCTTCAATACTCGGTCATGGTCGGTGGCAGGTGAACCTTAAACCTGTAGGAGTGAGCCTGCTCGCGATAGCGGTATTTCAGACAGCATCTTTGTTGGCTGAAAGAATGTCATCGCGAGCAGGCTCACTCCTACAGGGGTAAGTGCATTAGCTGTCTTCTTCTATATCCAGCAGCAAGTTTTCCAGCGCCTCGCGATACTCGCCCGGTTCCTTCCACATCCCCCGCTGCTGCGCTTCCAGCATCCGTTCGGTCATGTCTCGCAAGGCGTGCGGATTGTGCTCACGAACAAAATCCCGAGTCGCCGGGTCGAGCAAATAGGCGTCGGCCAGCAATGCGTACTGGTGATCGTCAATCAATTGCGTGGTGGCGTCGAACGCAAACAGGTTATCGACCGTCGCCGCCAGTTCAAACGCGCCTTTGTAGCCGTGACGTTTCACCCCCTCGATCCACTTCGGATTCGCCGCCCGGGAGCGGATCACTCGGTTCAGCTCTTCTTTCAAAGTGCGAATCTTCGGCAAGTCCGGCTGACTGTGATCGCCGTGGTAACTGGCCGCGGCTTCACCGCTGAGGCTTTCCACAGCGGCGAGCATGCCGCCCTGGAATTGGTAATAGTCGTTGGAATCGAGCAAATCGTGCTCGCGGTTGTCCTGGTTTTGCAGCACCGCTTGCACCTGGCTCAGGCGCTGGGCGAATTGTTCGCGGGCAGCGGTGCCTTCGTCGGAACCGCCATAAGCGTAGCCGCCCCAGTTCAGGTAAACCTCGGCCAGGTCTTCACGGCTTTGCCACAGACGACCGTCGATAGCGCCCTGCACACCGGCGCCATAGGCACCGGGTTTGGCACCGAAAATCCGCCAGCCAGCCTGACGGTTCGCGGCGTCTGCATCCAGACCCGATTGCATCAACGCTTCACGCTCGGCACGCACTTTGGCGGCCAGCGGGTTGAGGTCATCCGGCTCGTCCAGAGCTGCAACCGCTTGCACGGCTGCGTCGAACAAACGGATCAGGTTGGCAAAGGCATCGCGGAAGAACCCGGAAACACGCAGAGTGACGTCCACGCGCGGGCGGTCAAGTAAGCTCAGCGGCAGAATTTCGAAATCGTCGACCCGCTGACTGCCCGTGGCCCAGACCGGACGCACGCCCATCAGCGCCATGGCTTGGGCGATGTCGTCGCCGCCGGTGCGCATGGTTGCGGTGCCCCAGACCGACAGGCCGAGCTGACGCAGGTGATCGCCGTGATCTTGCAGATGCCGTTCGAGAATCAGGTTCGCTGACTGGAAGCCAATGCGCCATGCGGTGGTGGTTGGCAGGTTGCGCACGTCCACCGAATAGAAGTTGCGCCCGGTCGGCAGCACGTCCAGGCGACCGCGACTCGGTGCGCCGCTGGGGCCGGCCGGGACGAAACGACCCTTCAGGGCGTCGAGCAGACCGCGCATTTCTGCCGGGCCACAAGCGTCAAGACGTGGCGCGACGACTTCACGCAGGCTTTCGATGATGGCACGCACGTCCGACCAACCCGCCTCCTGTGGGAGTGAGCCTGCTCGCGATAGCGGTGTGTCAATCGACATCAACGTTGAATGATGAACCGCATCGCGAGCAGGCTCACTCCTACAGGGTCCGGGTTCAGTCATCAAAGTTTGCGAAATGAGTTGAGCGGCAAACAGTTCCAGGCGTTCACGCGTATCACCCGCCGTACGCCAGACCTCATCACTGAGCGATTGCAGCTCAGCAGGACGCAGCCCGGTCCAAGGCTCGGCCAGCGCACAATCCAGCGGATCGAAACCCAACCCGAACGCCTTGGCCAACGCCCGCAGCAAACTGGATTGCGCACCACGGCCATCACCGCGCGGAATCCGCAACAGCGCCAATAACGTATCGATGCGCAACCGCCCGGCCGGTGACTCGCCGAAGATGTGCAGGCCATCGCGAATCTGCGATTCCTTCAAATCACACAGGTACGTGTCCAGGCGCGGCAACCAGATCGCCGCATCGGCATCGCTGTCGAGTTTTTCGTCCAGTTGCAGTTCGCGGTCAATGTGGGTTTCGCGCACCAGTTGCAGAATGTCGCGCTGTAACTCGCGGGCGCGACGCGGATCAAGCAGTTGCGCTTCGTAATATTCATCGGCCAGCAGCTCAAGGTTGCGCAGTGGCCCATAGGTTTCAGCACGCGTCAGCGGCGGCATCAAGTGGTCGATAATCACCGCCTGGGTGCGGCGTTTGGCCTGTGCGCCCTCGCCCGGATCGTTGACGATAAACGGATAGATGTTCGGCAACGGCCCGAGCAGTACATCCGGCCAGCAGTTTTCCGACAGCCCGACGCCTTTGCCCGGCAGCCATTCGAGGTTGCCGTGCTTGCCGACGTGAATCACGCCGTGGGCACCGTAGGTGTTGCGCAGCCAGAAATAAAACGCCAGATAGCCGTGAGGCGGTACCAGGTCCGGGTCGTGATACACCGCACTCGGGTCCACCTGATAGCCGCGCGCCGGTTGAATGCCGACGAAGGTCAGACCGAAGCGCAGGCCAGCGATCATCATGCGCCCGCCACGGTACATTGGGTCGCTTTCGGGCGCGCCCCAACGTTCCAGCACGGCCTGGCGATTGGCCTCGGGCAAGGCGTCGAACATGCGGTTGTATTCGTCCAGCGCGAGGCTTTGATGACACGGACGCTGGTCTAAGGTGTCGAGGTCGTTGCTGACACCGCCGAGCAATTGCTGGATTAGTGCGGTACCGCTGTCCGGCAATTCGGCCGCCAACGGATAACCTTCTTTATGCAGCGCACGCAGGATATTCAATGCGGCAGCCGGCGTGTCGAGGCCGACGCCATTGCCGATGCGTCCATCACGGGTCGGGTAGTTGGCAAGGATCAGGGCGATGCGTTTTTCGCTGTTCGGTACCCGCGCCAGATCGATCCAGCGCCGCGCCAGTTCGGCGACAAAATCCATGCGTTCCGGCTGAGGTCGATAACACACCACATCGGACTGACTGCGCTCGCTGCGCCACGCCAGGTCCTTGAAACTGATCGGACGGCTGATGATGCGCCCGTCCAGCTCCGGCAACGCGATGTGCATCGCCAGATCACGCGGGCCGAGACCCTGCTCGCTGGCGCGCCAACCGGGCTCGTTGTCCTGGGCGCAGATCGCCTGGATCACCGGGATGTTGCGGCGAAACGGGCGCAAGTGCGGTGCTTCTGGGCTGGATTGGGCGAAACCGGTGGTGTTCAAAATCACCCCCGCCTCGACTTCATCCAGCCAATCCTCGACCACCGTCAGGCAGCCGGGCTCTTTCAAACTGGCCACGGCAATCGGCAAAGGGTTCAACCCCGCCGCCTGCAAACGCTGGCAGAAAACATCGATAAAACCGGTATTGGCCGCCTGCAAATGCGAGCGGTAAAACAGCACCGCTGCCACGGGTTGATCGGCCTGCCAGTCGGCTTGCCAATCCTTCAGTTCAGTGGGGCTTTTGTGCGGGTGGTAAATCGCCGTGCGTGGCAGAATTTGCGGCTCGGCCCAGGCGTAATCGCGGCCCAACCAGCGAGTGGCCAGACAACGGAAAAAATCCAGGGCATTGCCCATGCCGCCCTGACGCAAAAACTGCCAGAGCCGGTCACGGTCGCAGGCCTCCACGGTGCTGAGGTCGCTGAGTTCCGGGTCCGGACGATCATCGCCCGGCACCAGAATCAGCTGCACGCCCCGTTCGGACAATTGCACCAACCGCTCGACGCCATACCGCCAATAGGCGATGCCGCCGTGCAGTGAGATCAGAATCACCTTGGCGTGACGCAACACTTCATCGACATACAGATCGACCGAGGCGTGATTCTGCACCTGCATCGGGTTGGCCAGGCGCACGCTGGGGTAGTCGTCGGGTAGTTGCTGCGCGGCTTCAGCAAGCAGCGCGAGGCTGGAATCACCGCTGCACAGGATCACCAGCTCGGCGGGGGTTTGGCCAAGGTCGGCGATGTTGTCATCCGACACGAAACCGCCGGGCTGGGTCCTGAGCAGGTGCATGGCTTAAACGCTGAGCGCGGCGCGCAATTGCGCTTCGAGTTGAGCGGCGTCCAGATCCTGGCCGATCAACACCAGGCGCGTGGTGCGCGCTTCATCGGCGCCCCACTGACGGTCGAAATGCTTGTCGAAACGCGTGCCCACGCCCTGAATCAGCAAGCGCATCGGCTTGTTCGGGATCGCGGCGAAGCCTTTGACGCGCAGGATGCCGTGCTGGACCACCAGTTGGGTTAGCGCATCCAGCAGCAGGCTTTCGTCGGCTTGCGGCAGTTCGAGGGAGATCGAGTCGAAAGCATCGTGATCGTGGTCGTCATGGTCATCACCGTCGTGGTGATGATCGTGATGGCTGTGACGGCTGTCGATGTGTTCTTCGGAGCCGGCACCGAGGCCGATCAAAACATCCAGTGGCAGACGGCCGCTGCTGGCCTCGATGATTTTTACCGCTGGCGGCAGTTCTTCGGCGACTTCGAGGCGCACGCGGGCCAAGTCTACAGGGTTGATCAGGTCGGCCTTGTTGAGAATAACCAGATCGGCGCTAGCCAGCTGGTCGGCGAACAGTTCGTGCAGCGGCGATTCGTGGTCCAGGTTCGGATCGAGTTTGCGTTGGGCATCCACTTGATCGGGGAACGCGGCGAAGGTGCCGGCGGCGACGGCCGGGCTGTCGACCACGGTGATCACCGCATCAACGGTGCAAGCGCTGCGGATTTCCGGCCACTGGAAGGCTTGAACCAGCGGCTTGGGCAGGGCCAGGCCCGAGGTTTCGATGAGGATATGGTCGAGGTCACCGCGACGGGCCACCAGTTCGCGCATCACCGGGAAGAATTCTTCCTGAACTGTGCAGCACAGGCAGCCGTTGGCCAATTCATAAACGCGGCCGTTGGCTTCTTCTTCGGTGCAGCCGATGGAGCACTGCTTGAGGATTTCGCCGTCGATGCCCAACTCGCCAAACTCGTTGACGATCACCGCAATGCGACGGCCCTGAGCGTTGTCGAGCATGTGCCGCAGCAAGGTGGTTTTACCCGAACCGAGGAAGCCGGTAACGATGGTGACGGGGAGTTTGGCCAGTGTTTTCATCGGATGCCCTTTGGCAAGGTGGCGGGCATACGGGACGACGACCGGCAACGCGGATGCACGTGCCTGAAGAGTTCGCCACCGGATCACCCCGCCCGGTTGAAAGTGAGAATCTGTGTCGAGGCAGGTCTCCTGGCTGACGGCTGGCCAGTCGTTTGACTGGCGGTTGCTGCGCCTTCCCGCTCGCGCCATGGCTGGCGCATGCAGTGGCATGGCAGAAACTGAACCGTTCACAGTTGCGGGGGCAGCCGCGGCATTGACCGCGTTCCCTTCTTAGCTTCGGCTAAACGCCGAAGAACCTCGAAAGCGCAAGGCTACGCATCGCGCTGGGGCGGGTCAATGTCTTGTGGCGGCCATCGGGACGCCAGCGCGGGCAAGCCTTGCTCCTTCGCGCACTTGTAGGAGCAAGGCTTGCCCGCGATTGAGGCGACACAATCCCGAGTTGCGAACCCTTGCCAATTGACGCGTATCCCCCGCCCATGCTTTCCTACGCACTTTGTTACGGGTGCCCTTCACAGGGTGAAACGGGAAACCGGTGAATCATGTGCTTTACTCAAAGCCATGTCAGTCCGGTGCTGCCCCCGCAACGGTAAGCGAGCGAAGCATCAAATCCACTGTGCCAGCAGTTCGGCATGGGAAGGTGATGCTTGCAGGTCAAGGCGAAAGCCTGCGCCCCTCGTGAGCCCGGAGACCGGCCCGCAACACAAAGTGACCGCTACGGTCACTGAACAACAAACCCGCGGTGGGCGGGCGCTGTTTGAACGTCTGCGTGCCCGACTCGCAGGGGTTTTCCATGCGCTCTTTTCACCCGCTGACACACCAGAGGGATGCGCCATGTCGATTATCAGCAGTACCGGCAGCAACACGGACAAGAGCACCGCCAGCACCACCACAACCCTGACTCAACGCCTGACCGCCGCCGTGTGTGCGTCGATCCTTGGTGCTAGCCTTGTGTATTTCGCCGGTTTCTCGCACATCGAGGCGGTGCACAACGCCGCGCACGATACCCGTCACAGCTCTGCTTTCCCGTGCCATTGAGAGCAGCCGAAATGATCAAGCGTATTGCGCAAACCGCAGGGTTCACCGGGCTGCTGGCCGCCCTGCTACTGACCCTGCTGCAAAGCTTCTGGGTCGCACCGTTGATTCTTCAGGCGGAATCCTACGAAAAAACCGAGCCGGCGCTGGTTCAACCCCATGAACACGCCGAGGGCGCCATGGCCGGCCATACCCACGACGCCGAGGCCTGGGAGCCGGAAGATGGCTGGCAGCGCGTGCTGTCGACTACCGGCGGCAACCTGGTGGTGGCCGTCGGTTTTGCCCTGATGCTTGCCGGCCTCTACACCTTACGTGCGCCAAACAGCACCGCACAAGGCCTGCTCTGGGGCCTGGCCGGTTACGCGACGTTTGTTCTCGCACCGACCCTCGGCCTGCCGCCTGAATTGCCGGGCACTGCCGCGGCCGATCTGGCGCAACGGCAGATCTGGTGGATCGGCACTGCGGCGTCCACAGCAGCCGGTATCACCCTGATCGTGTTCAGCCGCCATTGGCTGATGAAGGTGTTGGGCGTGGCGATCCTGGCCGTTCCGCATGTCATCGGCGCACCACAACCTGAAGTGCATTCGATGCTTGCGCCAGAAGCCCTGGAAGCACAGTTCAAAATCGCTTCGCAGCTGACCAACGTAGCGTTCTGGCTGGCCTTGGGCCTGATCAGTGCCTGGTTGTTCCGCCGCAAAAGCGATGGCCAATACCACGCATGACAAATGCCAGCACAGTGCCGACGTTAGTGGTCGGCCTGGGCTGCCAGCGCGGCTGCCCTGTCAGCACGTTGCGGGCATTGCTTGATCAGGCATTACAGGCTCATCAAATCGGACTTCACGAGATAAAGGCCCTGGCCAGCATTGACCTGAAGCGCGACGAATTGGGCCTGATCGAGCTGGCCGCACAACTTGCGCTGCCGTTGACGTTTTTCAGCAGTGAACAATTGGCCGGTTATCACCCCAAACTCACCCACCATTCAGAAATCGCCTTCGAGCGTACCGGCTGCTATGGCGTAGCGGAAAGTGCCGCCCTGGCACTGGCCGAACAGTTGGCCCAAGTCCCGGTGAAACTGCTGATATCCCGACAAAAATACGCTCAGGCGACCTTGGCGTTGGCCGGCGCTGCGTAATATCCCTGATACTCGCGCATTCGATCATGAGCAATCTTCATCTGAAGCCTTGCCCAGCCTCTTTTTTCACAGGAATCGACGATGACCGTCTACTTCATTGGCGCAGGGCCCGGCGACCCGGAACTGATCACGGTCAAAGGCCAACGGCTGATTCGCAGCTGCCCGGTGATCATCTACGCCGGCTCCCTGGTACCTGCGGCCGTGCTGGAAGGCCATCGCGCCGAACAGGTGGTCAACAGTGCCGAATTACACCTGGAACAGATCATTGAACTGATCAAAACTGCCCACGCCAACGGCCAGGACGTGGCGCGGGTGCATTCCGGCGATCCGAGCCTGTATGGCGCGATTGGCGAGCAGATTCGCTACCTGCGCGAGCTCGATATTCCTTTTGAAATCGTTCCGGGTGTCACGGCGACGGCGGCGTGTGCGGCGCTTTTAGGGGCGGAACTGACCCTTCCGGACATTTCGCAGAGCGTGATCCTGACCCGCTACGCCGACAAGACCGCCATGCCGGCCGGGGAAGAACTGGGCAGTCTGGCGCAACACGGGGCGACTATGGCCATTCATTTGGGCGTGAACCACCTGGAGAAAATCCTTGCGCAACTACTGCCGCATTACGGCGCGGACTGCCCCATTGCGGTGATTCACCGGGCGACGTGGCCAGATCAGGATTGGGTGGTGGGGACGCTTGAGGACATTGCCGGGAAGGTTGAAGCCAAGGGGTTTCGACGTACGGCGTTGATTCTGGTGGGACGGGTGTTGGGCAGTGACCACTTTAGCGAGTCTTCGCTGTATCGCGCGGGGCATGCGCATCTCTATCGCCCATAGGGCCCCTTCGCGAGCAAGTCGAAGGGGCCAGTGAATTTCACCCATAAAAAAACGGCACTCACGGGTGCCGTTTTTTACTTTCGCAGCGAACACCTTAGTAGTAGGCGTTTTCTTTCTGCGTGTGGTCAGTCACGTCGCGCACACCCTTCAATTCAGGAATTCGCTCAAGCAAGGTGCGCTCGATGCCTTCCTTCAGGGTCACGTCCGCCTGGCCGCAGCCTTGGCAACCACCGCCGAATTTCAGAACGGCAATGCCGTCTTCGACCACATCGATAAGGCTAACCTGACCGCCGTGGCTCGCCAGCCCCGGGTTGATCTCGGTTTGCAGGTAGTAATTGATGCGCTCGTTGACCGGGCTGTCGGCGTTGACCATCGGCACTTTGGCGTTTGGCGCCTTGATGGTCAGCTGGCCGCCCATGCGGTCGGTGGCGTAGTCGACCACCGCATCGTCCAGAAAGGCTTCGCTGAACGAGTCGATGTAGGCCGTGAAGCTTTTCAGCCCCAACGCCGTGTCTTCAGGTTTTTCTTCGCCCGGCTTGCAGTAGGCAATGCAGGTTTCGGCGTACTGGGTGCCAGGCTGGGTGATAAAGACGCGGATGCCGATACCCGGGGTGTTCTGCTTGGAGAGCAGGTCAGCCAGATAATCGTGGGCGGCGTCGGTAATGGTTATAGCGGTCATGGAAACTCCTCGCAGGCTTGGGCGCAGTTTACGCCAATCAACGCGCCGCACAAAGTCCTAGTATTTTTGTCGGGAAAGAAACTCTGCTCTCCTGTAGGAGCGAGCTTGCTCGCGAAGGCGTCGGATCAATCAACATATATGCTGAATTTGACGGCCTCTTCGCTGGCAAGCCAGCTCCTACAGGGGATTGCGGTGAATCAAAGGTTTTCGTAGCGATTCATGTCCAGCACGCCCTCTTCCACCGGGTCCGTCTCGTGGACGTACTGGCTGAGGTCGTGGAAATAGAACCAGAATTGCGGATGACTGCGGCGAATCCCCCAACGTTCGACGATTTTCTCGAAGCTGTCGGTATCCTTGGCGCTTTCCATCGCATCGACGAAGGCCGGCACCTGGTCGGCCGGAATGTTGAACATGAAATTCGGATAGCTGCTGAGCACGCCCGGGAAAATGGTCAGCGTGTCGAGCCCCGGCTGATAGCGCAACGACTCACCGATCAGGAACGCCACGTTGCTGTGGGCGCGGTTGCGCAGCAGGCTGTAGACCTCGCGTTTGCCGCTCGCCGTTTCGATGCGCAACATCGTCGCTTCCGGCAACTGGTCGATGACCTTCAATCCGGCCGCCGGGCGCGAAGTCAGGCGACTCAAGGCCTGCTCAGCGCTCTGCAAGGCGGGGTCGATATTTGGCCGCGAGCAATACGCGCCTTCGCACCGGTTGATCGGATCGGGCTTGGCATTGAGATCGCCGTAACGGGCCAGCAACTGCAGGGCGAAGTCGCGCTTGGGGTCTTTCTCGTCGAGTTTCAGCGCGGTCGGCTTGTCGTCATCAATGGCCTCGTAATCCAGCCACATCTTTAACTTGCCGCTGTTCTGGTACCAATCGTCGAGGTAGCCGTCCCGCGAATCGGCCGGCATCAGGCGTAGAAAGTTCTGCTCGGCGCCGTTACGGATCAGGTCGAAGTACAGACGGGTCTGGGCCTGATGGGAAACGTTGCCGAACACATCAAAGTTCACCGCCAGTTGATAGTAGGTGCGTTCCAGCAGCGGGAAGTCGAACAGCCACATCGTTTGCGGCACATCACCGATCAGGCCCTTGTTCACCGAAGCACTGTCGAAATGCCGGAAGATGCTCAACAGCGCGTTGTCATTCCCCGCCCACAAGGTCGACCAGCTGGGCGCCAATGCATCGGCGTAGCTGTCCCGGCGCAGCGCTTCGTACTCGTTACGTTTGTCGCGGTAGTCATGCCACAGGCTCAAGACACTGCCGACGTCATCGTTTTGACCGGGCATCGCCAGCAACGGCGTGGCCTGGCCGCGATAGTTGGGGTCGATAACATAGAGGTCATGTTCAGGGGCCTGAAACAGCGCCCAGAAGTTATCTCGGATCACATCGGTGGCAATCTGGCCACGACACACCGGGCCGCGAATGAAGGTGCGCACGAAGTATTCAGCGTTATCGAGCATGAACTGGTAACGCGCCTGCGCCGGGATCGCTTCAAACGTAGCAAACGGATTGGCCCGCCGCTCCGGCCCGTAACCCGGAAAGGCATCGACCTGCCAGTTGCCGCTGTAAAACAGGCTTTTGACCCGCGCCATCTTCGCCGCACTCAGCGGATAGGTGATGTGGGTCTTCTGCACAATCACCCCCTGTACCGGCCACAGGCGGTAATACACCTGAGTGCCGGGGTCGTCATTCGGGCGGCGTGTGGTGATCAGGTCAATCGGCTGACCGGTTGGCGTACGGGAACGCACCCACTGGAAGAAGTGCCCTGGCTCGCCGTCCTTGAAGTAGATATGCGCAAGAAACCAGTGCTCGAACAGCCAACGCGCCACCAGGCTCTGCCGGGAGCCAGGCGCGTTGAGCAGGTTTTCCCACTGCACAACCTGCAACGCTTCTTTCGCGCTCGGCACCAGCCCCTGCTCATCAATCGGCGCACCCGACGCCAGCCAACGTTGCAGCGTCTGGTATTGCTGATCGGTCAGGCCGGTGACGGCAAGCGGCATGCCCTCTTTGGGATGCGAACGGGCGTAACCATCGAATTGCGCCGGCATGGCGCACATGTTTTCCCGGTTCAGCCCCAGCACGATGTCTTGCGGAATTTTAGCGTTGGGTTGCAGCGGGGTTTTGTGGCCCAGTTCAAGCATCCGCGCCATCAACGCCGCCTGACTGCCTTGGGCGTCGAGCACGGGGAAAAATCCCTTTTGCTGCCAGGCGTGCTTGCCGAAGGCATCGTAAAACAGCCGGGTCGGTGCGGCGGCGGTAACGCGATCGCCGTCATAGACCGGGACTTTCGTGGCGCCACGTGCCGCCCCTTCGCCACTGCCGAGGTTGAGCTGACAGGCGGCGTCATTGCACGCGTGGCAGGCGACGCACTTTTCGGTAAAGATCGGTTGTATGTCGCGGCTGTAGGAAATAGCAGAGGAAATGGCCGGACCTTGCGCAGCGGCGTCCCAGCTTAGAAGCAGCATAAACATGCTGATGATGACGCGATACGACATGTCCCTGGTCCCAATCATGAAAAATCGCCGCGATTCTACCGGGTGGACGCCCGTACCAACATGAACGATATTCATGAAAAACCGGGGCATGCTCTAAAAGCGCACAGGTTTGCTATGATCCCGCCCCTTCGTCATGGTCTTTCCGAGTAGTCCAAATGTCCGATCGCAGTGTTCGCCTTCAAGCTCTCAAGCACGCCCTCAAAGAGCGCATCCTGATTCTCGATGGCGGCATGGGCACGATGATCCAGAGCTACAAGCTCGAAGAACAGGATTACCGTGGCAAACGCTTTGCTGACTGGCCAAGCGATGTCAAAGGCAACAACGACCTGTTGGTGCTGACCCGCCCGGATGTGATTGGTTGCATCGAGAAAGCTTATCTGGATGCCGGCGCCGACATTCTGGAAACCAACACCTTCAACGCCACCCAGATTTCCCTGGCCGACTACGGCATGCAAGCCCTGGCGTATGAGTTAAACGTAGAAGGCGCACGCCTGGCCCGCAAGGTGGCCGACGCCAAGACCCTGGAAACCCCGGACAAGCCGCGCTTCGTCGCTGGCGTACTGGGCCCGACCAGCCGCACCTGCTCGCTGTCGCCAGACGTGAACAACCCCGGCTACCGCAACGTGACCTTTGATGAATTGGTGGAGAACTACACCGAATCCACCAAGGGCCTGATCGAAGGCGGCGCCGACCTGATCCTGATCGAAACCATCTTCGACACCCTGAACGCCAAAGCGGCGATCTTCGCCGTACAAGGTGTGTTCGAAGAGCTGGGCATCGAGTTGCCGATCATGATTTCCGGCACCATCACCGACGCCTCCGGCCGCACCCTCTCCGGCCAGACCACCGAAGCGTTCTGGAACTCCGTGGCCCACGCCAAGCCGATCTCGGTTGGTCTGAACTGCGCCCTGGGTGCCAGCGAGCTGCGCCCGTACCTGGAAGAGCTGTCGAATAAGGCCGGCACCCATGTTTCCGCACACCCGAACGCCGGTTTGCCGAACGAATTCGGCGAGTACGACGAGCTGCCGGTGGACACCGCCAAGGTCATCGAAGAGTTCGCCCAAAGCGGTTTCCTGAACATTGTCGGTGGCTGCTGCGGCACCACGCCAGGCCACATCGAAGCCATCGCTAAAGCCGTGGCCGGTTACGCACCGCGTGAAATTCCGGAAATCCCCAAAGCCTGCCGCCTCTCGGGCCTGGAACCGTTCACCATCGATCGCAACTCGTTGTTCGTCAACGTCGGCGAACGGACCAACATCACCGGTTCCGCCAAGTTTGCTCGTTTGATCCGTGAAGACAATTACACCGAAGCCCTGGAAGTCGCCCTGCAGCAGGTCGAAGCCGGCGCCCAGGTGATCGACATCAACATGGACGAAGGGATGCTCGATTCGAAGAAGGCCATGGTGACCTTCCTCAATCTGATTGCCGGTGAGCCGGACATCTCCCGCGTGCCGATCATGATCGACTCCTCGAAGTGGGAGGTGATCGAAGCCGGCCTCAAGTGCATCCAGGGCAAGGGCATCGTCAACTCGATCAGCATGAAAGAAGGCGTCGAGCAGTTCATCCATCACGCCAAACTGTGCAAGCGCTACGGCGCCGCAGTAGTGGTGATGGCGTTCGACGAGGCCGGCCAGGCCGACACCGAAGCGCGCAAGAAAGAAATCTGCAAACGCTCCTACGACATTCTGGTCAACGAAGTCGGCTTCCCGCCGGAAGACATCATCTTCGACCCGAACATCTTCGCCGTGGCCACCGGCATTGAAGAACACAACAACTACGCCGTGGACTTCATCAACGCCTGCGCCTACATCCGCGACGAGCTGCCGTACGCGTTGACCTCGGGCGGCGTGTCCAACGTGTCGTTCTCGTTCCGTGGCAACAACCCGGTGCGCGAGGCCATCCACTCGGTGTTCCTGCTGTATGCGATCCGCAACGGCCTGACCATGGGCATCGTCAACGCCGGCCAGCTGGAGATCTACGACCAGATCCCGCAAGAGCTGCGCGACGCCGTCGAAGACGTGATCCTCAACCGCACCCCGGAAGGCACCGACGCCCTCCTCGCCATCGCCGACAAGTACAAGGGCGACGGCAGCGTCAAGGAAGCCGAGACCGAAGAATGGCGCGGCTGGCCCGTCAACAAGCGCCTGGAGCATGCGCTGGTCAAGGGCATCACCACGCACATCGTTGAAGACACCGAGGAATCGCGCCAGTCCTTCGCTCGCCCGATTGAAGTGATCGAAGGCCCGCTGATGTCCGGCATGAACATCGTCGGCGACCTGTTCGGCGCCGGCAAAATGTTCCTGCCGCAGGTGGTGAAATCCGCCCGTGTAATGAAGCAGGCTGTGGCGCACTTGATCCCGTTCATCGAACTGGAAAAAGGCGACAAACCGCAAGCCAAGGGCAAGATCCTGATGGCGACGGTAAAAGGCGACGTACATGACATCGGCAAAAACATTGTCGGCGTGGTGCTCGGTTGTAATGGCTACGACATCGTCGACCTCGGTGTGATGGTGCCGGCAGAAAAAATCCTGCAAGTGGCCAAAGAGCAGAAGTGCGACATCATCGGCCTGTCCGGCCTGATCACGCCTTCGCTGGATGAAATGGTCCACGTCGCCCGCGAAATGCAGCGTCAGGACTTTTACCTGCCGTTGATGATCGGTGGCGCGACCACCTCCAAGGCCCACACGGCAGTAAAAATCGAGCCTAAATACAGCAACGACGCGGTGATCTACGTCACCGACGCCTCCCGCGCCGTCGGCGTGGCAACGCAGTTGCTGTCCAAGGAACTGAAACCGGCGTTCGTCGAGAAAACCCGCCTGGAATATATCGACGTTCGCGAACGCACCGCCAACCGCAGCGCGCGCACCGAACGCCTGAGCTACCCAGCGGCCATCGCCAAGAAGCCGCAGTTCGACTGGGGCACCTACGAACCGGTCAAACCGACGTTTACCGGCTCCAAAGTGCTGGACAACATCGACCTCAAGGTTCTGGCCGAATACATCGACTGGACGCCGTTCTTTATCTCCTGGGACCTGGCCGGCAAATTCCCGCGCATTCTCGAAGACGAAGTGGTCGGTGAAGCCGCTACCTCGCTGTACGCCGATGCCCAGGAAATGCTCGCCAAGCTGATCGACGAAAAACTCATCAGCGCCCGTGCGGTGTTCGGCTTCTGGCCGGCCAACCAGGTGCGTGACGATGACATTGAAGTCTATGGCGATGATGGCAAGGCGATTGCCAAGTTGCATCACCTGCGCCAGCAGATTATCAAGACCGATGGCAAGCCGAACTTCTCCCTGGCCGACTTCGTCGCGCCGAAGGACAGCGAAGTCACCGACTACGTGGGCGGCTTCATCACCACCGCCGGCATTGGTGCCGAAGAAGTGGCCAAGGCTTACCAGGATGCTGGCGACGATTACAACTCGATCATGGTCAAGGCGTTGGCCGACCGCTTGGCCGAGGCTTGCGCCGAATGGCTGCACCAGCAGGTCCGTAAAGACTACTGGGGTTACGCCAAGGACGAGACGCTCGACAACGAGGCGTTGATCAAAGAGCAATACACCGGCATCCGCCCTGCCCCGGGCTACCCGGCGTGCCCGGATCACACCGAGAAGTCCACGCTGTTCAAACTGCTGGATCCGGAGGCTGAAGAGCTGAAGGCCGGTCGTAGCGGCGTGTTCCTCACCGAGCACTATGCGATGTTCCCGGCGGCGGCGGTCAGTGGCTGGTACTTCGCTCACCCGCAGGCGCAGTACTTTGCCGTGGGCAAGATCGACAAGGACCAGGTGCAAAGCTACACGTCGCGTAAAGGTCAGGAGTTGAGCGTGACCGAGCGTTGGTTGGCGCCAAACCTGGGTTACGACAACTAAGTCAGCTACCTGGCCACAATACTGTGGCCAGCAGTAATCCCCTGT
The DNA here is from genome assembly GCF_019956415.1 of Pseudomonas sp. GL-B-19. Classification (GTDB taxonomy): domain Bacteria; phylum Pseudomonadota; class Gammaproteobacteria; order Pseudomonadales; family Pseudomonadaceae; genus Aquipseudomonas. The sequence goes on along the minus strand of NZ_JAHBDK010000020.1, from coordinate 73,461 downwards.
GGGAGCGAGCCTGCTCGCGATAGCGGCTTGACAGTCAATATTGTTTTGACTGAAAGGACCCCATCGCGAGCAGGCTTGCTCCCACAGTTGTTTGTGTCCGCCGTAGGTCTATGCTTATGGCTCATACATACGTGACGAGGGATTTATGGACGATCCAGTCGACAACAAACCGCCGACCTTCTGGCAGATGCTGCACAGCGTCATGGCCGCCGCGTTCGGGGTGCAGAGCGGGAAGAATCGGGCTCGGGACTTCACTCACGGCAAACCGAGTCATTTCGTGATTCTGGGGATTTTATTCACCGCAGTGTTCGCGTTGACCCTGTACGGCATCGTGCAACTGGTGGTGCATCTTGCCGGGGTTTAGCGCATCAACGTTTGCAGGTTGAACGGGTAACGATAAGACGTTGGTCGCCCCTTGGCCGAAAGTCGACGGAAGTTCACGCCATAATCCGGCGATGCCCCCAAGGCCAGCAGCTGTTTGGCTTGCGCCTTGTCGATCAGTTGCAGCAGCGGGATCAGCCGTTGGCGGCCGCCATACTGATCGAGATCGACGCCCCGCTCCTGGTCATGCAATTGCACCAGCGCCCAGCCCCCCAACGTGAAGTGACCGCCCAGCAGCACACTCAGGCGACCGTCGATTATCGCTTGTAACGCAGAGGGAGAAGCGTTGACTGCGCTGAAAAACGCGTCTTTGCCAGGTTGCCCACCGGTCTCTGCAAATGCCTGCATCGCGCCGAAGGCCATTTCGTCGTTGGCTGACCATATCAGAGAGACTTTCGGATAGCGCCGGAACAACATTTTCGCCTGCTCATAGGCGCGGCCACGGGTCCAGCCGCTATAAACCAATTGGCGCAAACGCACTTCAGGGTGCTCGGCCAAGGCGCGCATCATCCCTTGTTCGCGCAGTTGCGCCGTAGGCGTGATTTTCAGACCGGAGAACGCCAGCAACTCAATGGGCTGATCTCGCGAAGCCGGTGGATGCTGGCGGATCAGCTCTTTGAGCATCAGGTAACCGCCCTCCTCGTCGTTAGGCACCAAACTGTCCAGTTGGTCCGCGCGCTCACCTAACAGGGATTGCTGGTTTGGCGTCAACGCGGCATTGACCATGAACAGCTTTACACCGCTGCCTTGGGCCAGACGCACGATTTGCGGGGCGACGTACTGTTCGTTGACGAAAACCAGATAGTCCGGGCGATCAGGCCCTTGCAGCGCCAGACGGGCTTGCGCCACCGTGAGTTCCGGCATGCGCTGAGAATAAAGAATCCGCAGGTCGATGCCCAAATCTCTGGCAGCTGCCTGCATGAATTGCGAGTAACTGAGCCAGAAGGCTTCCTGAGTGGAGCCAGGGCTCAGGAACAGCACCGATTCCGCACGCGCAGCCGGTCCGTAAACCGCGCAAAGCATCAACAGGAAGGTGTAGAAAAACTTCAACATTAACGTCCGAGCCCCCAGAAACTCCGCCGCGCATTATAGCCAGTGAGGTTCCGTAAAACGGCGTTTATTCCGGTTTTTGTCCGACAATCGTCGGAACGGGACCCGGACGGGGTCGGTTATTGATGGCTGACCCAGAATACCGCCGTGCCCACGACCAGGATGATCAGAAACAAGATCGCCCAAGCATCGACCGTACTGTCAGGCTTTGTAGCTTTGGTAGGGTTGCTCATTGCATCGCCTCTTGTCGGTTTTATCGGTGATTGCACAAAGACTCGACCACAGTAAAGACGACGATTGCCCGCATCACAAATAAGGGTTTAGTCATAACGTTTCTTGTTAGTCACTTTGGTTCTTTACATATACTCAAACATCACTTTTGCGCATAACCGCAAACTGGTATCTTGCCCCGGCTCCGTAGGGAGAGCGCGGCCGTGCGCGCAGAATTGCAGAGGTTCTTGGACTGCGGCAAGCACAAAAACGCAGCTGTATCCGAGCGACCCAAGCCTGAGAACAGGACTTATATGTACGTATACGACGAATACGATCAGCGGATCATCGAGGACCGCGTCAAGCAGTTCCGTGATCAGACCCGACGCTATCTGGCAGGGGAGCTGAGCGAAGAAGAATTCCGCCCCCTGCGCCTGCAAAACGGGCTTTATATCCAGCGTTTCGCGCCGATGTTGCGAGTGGCGGTGCCTTACGGCCAACTGACTTCGCGCCAAGTGCGAATGATGGCCAAAATTGCCCGCGACTATGACAAGGGCTATGCCCATATCAGCACCCGGCAGAACGTGCAGTTCAACTGGCCGGCCGTGGAAGACATTCCGGACATTCTCGCTGAACTGGCGACCGTGCAGATGCACGCGATCCAGACCAGCGGCAACTGCCTGCGCAACGTCACCACCGACCAGTTCGCCGGTGTCGCCGCCGATGAATTGATCGATCCGCGCCCATGGTGCGAGATCGTCCGTCAGTGGACCACGTTCCACCCGGAATTCGCCTACCTGCCGCGTAAATTCAAGATCGCTGTCAACGGTTCGACGTCTGACCGTGCCGCCATCGAAGTTCATGACATTGGCCTTGAGCCCGTGCACAACGCCGCAGGCGAACTGGGCTTCCGTGTATTGGTCGGTGGTGGCCTGGGCCGTACGCCAGTAGTGGGCGCGTTCATCAATGAATTCCTGCCGTGGCAAGACCTGTTGAGCTACCTCGACGCCATCCTGCGGGTCTACAACCGCTATGGTCGTCGCGACAACAAGTACAAGGCACGCATCAAGATTCTGGTCAAGGCGCTGACGCCTGAAGTCTTCGCGCAAAAGGTCGACGCGGAAATGGAGCACCTTCGTGGTGGCCAGACCACGCTGACCGAGGCCGAACTGCAGCGTGTTGCCAAGCACTTCGTCGACCCGGACTACAAGGCGCTGGACAACCAAACCGCCGAACTGGCCGAGCTCGACCAGCAGCACCCGGGTTTCGCCCGCTGGCGCACGCGCAATACCCTGGCGCACAAGAAGCCGGGCTATGTGGCCGTAACCCTGTCCCTGAAGCCAACCGGTGTGGCACCGGGCGACATCACCGACAAGCAGCTCGACGCCGTGGCCGACCTGGCCGATCGTTACAGCTACGGTCAACTGCGTACGTCCCACGAACAGAACATCATTCTCGCCGACGTGGAACAGTCCCGACTGTTCGCGATGTGGGGCGAGTTGCGCGAGCAAGGTTTCGCCACGCCGAACATTGGCTTGCTGACCGACATCATCTGCTGCCCGGGCGGTGACTTCTGCTCGCTGGCCAACGCCAAGTCGATCCCGATTGCCGAATCGATCCAGCGTCGTTTCGATGACCTGGACTACCTGTTCGACATCGGCGAACTGGACCTGAACATCTCCGGCTGCATGAACGCCTGTGGTCACCACCACGTCGGCCACATCGGCATCCTCGGGGTGGACAAGAAAGGCGAAGAGTTCTACCAGGTGTCCCTCGGTGGCAGCGCCAGTCGTGACGCCAGCCTGGGTAAAATCCTTGGCCCGTCCTTTGCCCAGGAAGCCATGCCTGACGTGATCGAAAAGCTGATCGACGTGTACATCGAACAACGTACCGAAGACGAGCGTTTCATCGACACCTATCAGCGTATTGGCATCGACCTCTTCAAGGAGCGCGTCTATGCAGCGAATAATTAAGAACAACGAGGTCGTCGATGAAACCTGGCACTTGTTGCCCAAGGACTTCAACATCGACGAGATCAGCAACTGCGATGACCTGATCGTCCCGTTGCAGCTGTGGCGCGAACACAGCCGTATGCTCAAGGCTCGCGATGGCGGCTTGGGTGTGTGGCTGGATGCCGATGAAGAAGCTGAAGAAATCGGCGATGACGTTGATCAGTTCAAAGTCATCGCCCTGAACTTCCCGGCCTTCACCGACGGCCGCAACTACTCCAACGCACGCCTGCTGCGTGACCGTTACGGTTTCAAAGGTGAACTGCGGGCAATTGGCGATATTCTGCGCGACCAGTTGTTCTATCTGCATCGCTGCGGTTTCGATGCGTTTGCAATACGCGCCGACAAAGACCCGTACGAAGCCTTGGAAGGTCTCAAGGACTTCTCGGTGAGCTATCAAGCCGCCACCGACGAGCCGCTGCCGCTGTTCCGTCGCCGCTGATGGTCAAACCTTGAACCCCTTGCGGGGTTCAAGGCTCCCCTCCTGCTTTAAGTTAAAGATTGGCACGCTCCTCCAGTGCCATGAAAGCCGCCATCGGATGATCAAAGCGCCCGCTGCTGCGACTTAATCGATTCCACATTCCCTCAGAAGCATCGGCCTCGTTCAGCAACCGCCAGACTCGCGCCTGTAGCGACAAGTAACTGACCTGAAAGTCAGCCGTCAGACTCAGCCTGTCGATGACGGCTAAAAACCGTGTGCCAGAAGGTTTGCCCGCCAGTCGTTGCCAAAGGGCCTGTCGGGACTGTTGCAACGCTACGTCGTAGTCTCGCAGCCATACAATCGGCGAGCCATAGTTGGCACCGGGCGCGCTGAGCCATAAATTGATTCCTGTTCGCTCTCTATGGCTGACCAGCCGGCGTAGTGTGTCTTCGTCTGTCAGCGGATTCCCCAATAGCAGCACACGATCATCTTCGACTGCCTGGTTTATTACAGCAGACGGTATCCGGGTTATTTGGTTATCCCGTAAATCGAGAGACGTCAGATAGGGCTCATCCTTGATACCGATCGGGCATCGGGTGATTTGAGTATTTCTCAGGTTGAGCTGACGCAGATCGTTCATGCCCATCACCAGCGGTGGCACACCCAAAGGGTTATCGCTCAAGTCCAACGTTTGCAGATGGGTCAGGTCACGCAGTTGTGAAGCGGCACTGTCGGTGAATACCAACTCGGTTGCTCGCAGGTTCAGAGTGCGAAGATGTGTCAATTGACCGATTGCCAGCGGCAAAGAGCGACCCATATCACCGCCCACGAAGAAATGACGCAAGTCCACGCTTTCCAGATTCAATATCTCGAGGTTTGGAAAGCGCTCGAGAAACCCGTTCAAACTATCCTGCTCAGTCAGGTGGAAGCCACGCATCAATAGCTCGGTCACATCGTCGAAATTGACATTCAATGCGGGCAATCGGTGATAGTTCTCAAAGTTCATATCCAGCGTGACAGGTAGAGCCCCTACACGCTTGTGCCAGATGGCGACCAGCTCTTCGGCGAGTTCACTCCTTAGGGCGCGTTCGTCTTGCCGCTCATCCATCACGAGTTGGACGTTGTACATTGCGATCTGTGCCGGGCTCAAATCCTCCGCCGCTGCATCGCCCACGACCAGAAAGGGAAGGTCCATGTCATCAACATCATCGGCGACCCGAGCTATCCAACTGCTCAAATCGGTGTGGAGTTGTTGCAATTGCTGGTTCAACCCATCGATATAGACCTGAGCGTTATTGCCCACGCGTTGCAGTACTTCATCAGCCTGCGCAGAGGTGAAGTTGGGGTAAATATCCTTGAGCTGCAACCTCATCATCTCGCGGGTCATGGCTTGGCCTTGAGGCGTCGACGGGTAACCTCCGCCGCGCAATCCCTGAGGCTCAAATGTCAGTCCGCTGTCCATCCTTTGCAACCCGAGCAGGGTTTGCGAACGAGGCAGCGCCACCGCGCCGACCTTGAGCCGCAATTCATTGGCGGGATCATCAGACGTCAGGTGTAACGCCGAGCGTTCGTCCTTGGACAGGATGGCGAGGACAGCCTCGTAGAAGTCCGATGGCAAGGCCGGGGGCTGATAGCAATCTTCTGCCCTGACGAGGATTCGAGTGTTAGCAGCATCGAGTGGACCGCAGCTGTCCAGAACCCGCCCGGAAGGCGAATGGTCAAGAATGTTTATCCGAAGATTTTTGGGCCATCCAGGTACATTCTGAAGGGAGTGCAACGCCAACGCGTCCGTCTCGGCATTGGCGACCGACCCAAGGTAAAGGCCTTCGTAGGCACGATTCACGCGCACATGCTGCTGGTACTGACGGGCCTTGCTGTCCAGGCGCTTGAACACTTGCTTGACCTCGCTGACGTCGGGCGTCGCGCGGATGTCTACGCCGTATCGGTCGAGCATTTGCTCAATGGCGCTTTTGGGAAGCCCCGGGTATTGACGCTGAAACAGCTGGACCCATTTATGCTCCGATTGCTGCAGCGCGGCGTAACGACTATTGAATAATCCGGTTTGACCGACCGGCCCCAGTTCCTGATCGAGCTTGAAGCGGCTGATCGTGTCAGCCAGCAATGGCGTCGGTGGCCGGCCGGCGTTCATCAAGCGCAGCATGTCGTCGTCTACTGCGCGGACCTTGCCGATCTGCGCCAGGACTTCATCGCTGAATGACGCGACCGAGGGGCCGATGCCGCGGATCAGCTCCAGCCGCGATAGCCTGGAAGGCGCTGCCACACTGTCCTCGGCCGGCGTTACGAGGGCGACGTGTTCACTTGGCCCAAGTGCTTTGGCCTCAGCCCTTCCAACGCTAACATCCGCCCCTGCGCCTGCCAGCGGCAGCGCATTGAGCAAGCCAAACACCGTGCGCGTTACGCCCTCTTTGCGCTGGCCCGGCGTTTCACCGTTCACGGCCTGATCCAGCCCGTAACCGGCGTCGATGAGCCCGGCTAGCGCCAATACGCCTTCTCCCCCCGGTACAAACAGTGCCAGCGGCCCAAACTGGTTTATCCATTGCACGAGCGGCTCAATTACTGTGCTCAAATTGTCACGGTTGACTTGCGCGTCGTTTCGAATGGTTTTGACGCTCCCCCAAGCCGCCTGCTTCATGGTCAATACCAACTGTGCAAACGGATCGGTCGCAGGGGCTTGATCGTCGAAACCGACGTACTCGGCGGGATCCCAATAACCATCATTGTTGAAGAAGCCGGCATTGTTCGTCAGCCAGTGCTTTTGGGGGTAAATCGCCATGCCGTCCAACGCCGTCAGCACACCTGCGTGGAAGGTGCCGTCTTGTCGATCATCTTCGATAAAGTGAGAAGCCAGGGCCTGCTTCGTGGAACTGGCGTTGCTCTGCTTCACCACCCATTGGTGCAACTGCGAAACGTCGGCGAAATCGTGCAGTGGTGAAGAATTGCCCGGGACGTACATCAACACCCTGGGGCTGGCGGCGACACGAAAGGTCCAGATGTCGGTCGCGGTGTAGCGATACAGCTTTATTCGGCTCGCCGTGACCGTGGGTGGGATACGGGTGGGTGCTTGCAGCGATTCGATCGTCAGCGTTTCCCATGCCTGATCCACCGGCAATCCTGCTGCCTTTATCGCGAGCTTCAGGCCATCTTCACTCAGGCGTTGTTCATGTCGCTGCAACCAGGCGGTCATGACAAATGCCGCTTTGACCGATGTCCTCAACGCATAGGGTGGCGGCGCAATGATCGTCTCGTCAGACGACCAGGCCTGATAGAGATACGCCTTGTACAAACCCTGCAAATCCAGTTCCCAGACCCATTTCTTGAAGTCTGCGGGTTTTAAGGTGATCTGCGTCGATGGCCCGTAGGTTTGCGGGGTCGTTTGGCGATAAATGCCTTCATAGGTCTGGTGATTGCCGCTGCCGTGGTCAGCGAACTCGTCGACATGCTGCACGATTCGAATGGAAGGCCCGAGGCCCGGCGGGGTGTACAGGCCAAACGCGGTTTCCGCGAAACGTCCGTCACCCACGGTTTGATAGTTGGAAAGCAGCGCTTGCAGCAGCGATTGCGAACTCGCCACTTGCCCTTGGTGAATGCCGTTCTGTGCGGGATGGCCCTTGTAGTCGTAATCGAGCGTGACCAGCAAGGCCGTCTGCGGATCGATATCCGCCCCCCACTTCTCCTTGATCAAGCGGGCACCAAATTGACCAGGGGTTTGCGGCAGGGCGATGTTCACGGCGGCGTTGAGCTCGTCGCGCATACGTAGCGGGCCGGCGACGTTGTCTTGATGGAGGTCGGTCATGTGCATTCCATTGCGAGCATTTGGAACATCACCCTACCCCCCCCGCCATTCAATCGGATGCAGGAACGGGTCGACAGCCGTCTTAGGAAATTTCGCAAGTTGAGGCAGGAATGTGAACGGAGCTGAAGCTCCCTCTCCCCCACAAAAAAAGAAACCGGGACATGAGCCCCGGTTTCTTCTTCAAAACGATGATGCGCTGGCGATTACCAGAAGCGTTGCTGGGTCAACCGGCTCCACCAAGTCAGCAAAACGCGATCGACCGAACCGCTGGCCGCCATGCCAATACGCTCTTGCAGGCTTTTTCGCTCGGCGTAGTGCAGGTGAAAGAGCTCGGCATTTTTTGCCCGGTCGGCGAGGTATTCATCACTGGTTTTGAGTTCGTCGACCAGTTGTTTGTCGAGGGCGGCGACACCGAGCCAGATTTCACCGGTGGCCACTTCATCGATGGCCAATTGCGGGCGATAACGCGAGACGAAGTTCTTGAACAGCTGATGAGTGATGTCCAGGTCTTCCTGGAACTTCTCGCGACCCTTTTCGGTGTTTTCGCCAAACACGGTCAGGGTGCGTTTGTATTCGCCGGCCGTCAGCACTTCGAAATCGATGTCGTGTTTTTTCAGCAAGCGATTGACGTTGGGCAGTTGCGCCACCACACCGATCGAGCCGAGGATCGCAAACGGCGCGCTGATGATCTTCTCGCCGATGCACGCCATCATGTAGCCGCCGCTGGCCGCAACCTTGTCGATGCAGATGGTCAATGGCACGCCCGCATTGCGGATGCGCGCCAGTTGCGAGGACGCCAGGCCGTAGCTGTGAACCATGCCGCCACCGCTTTCCAGACGCAGCACCACTTCATCCTTGGGTGTAGCCAGCGTCAGCAGCGCAGTAATTTCGTGGCGCAGGTTCTCGGTGGCCGAGGCTTTGATGTCGCCATCGAAATCCAGCACGAACACGCGTTGTTTGGTCTCGTGGGTTTTCTTTTGCTTTTTCTCGGATTTAGCCTGGGACTTGCGCAAGGCCTTGAGCTGGTCCTTGTCGAGCAAGGTTTGCTCCAGGCGTTCGCGCAGCCCTTTGTAGAAATCATTTAGTTTGCTGACTTGCAACTGGCCGGCCGACTTGCGTCGGCCTTTGCTGCGCAATGCCGAAAAACTGGCCAGGACCACCAGAATGGCGATCACCAGTGTCACAGTCTTGGCCAGAAAGCTGGCGTACTCGGACAAAAACTCCACAGTGACTCCTTCATAACGATGCGCGGCTTAAACACGCGCGGGATGTGTTCAGCATACCCATGCGCCAGCCCGGCGACCAGCCGTGAAAGCTCCGGCAGCAGCTCTGTAGCGGCCATTTCAAACAAGCGTATGTTTTTTCATTGACAGCTCACTGCCATCCTCATAACCTCGCCAAACCTTCAACGTACCGGGACGACGCGGACGTGGGCAGTATCTATTTGATTCGACATGGCCAGGCCTCCTTTGGTGCAGACGACTATGACGTCCTGTCGCCGACCGGTATTCGCCAGGCAGAAATCCTTGGCCAGTACCTGGCCGAGCTGGGTATCAGCTTCGATCGCTGCCTCTCGGGTGACCTGCGCCGTCAGCAACATACCGCCAATAGCGCGCTGGAACAGTATGCCGCCGTGGGCCTGCCGGTGCCGCCCCTTGAAATTGACCGCGCCTTCAATGAGTTCGACGCCGACGCGGTGATCCGCGCGCTGCTGCCGGCCATGCTCGACGATGAGCCTGAAGCCTTGGACATCCTGCGCAACGCCGCGCAAAACCGCGCCGAATTCCAGCGCATCTTTGCCCTGATCATCGAACGCTGGCTCGCCGGCACCTATGACACGCCGGGACTGGAAAGCTGGCCGGGCTTTGTCGAACGCGTGCAAGGCGGCCTGCAGCGAATCCTGGAAAGCGCCGACAACACCCAGAAAATCGCCGTGTTTACCTCCGGCGGCACCATCACGGCCCTGCTCCACCTCATTACACAAATGCCTGCCAGGCAGGCATTTGAGCTGAACTGGCAAATCGTCAACACCTCGCTCCACCACCTGAAGTTCCGTGGTCGCGAGGTGGCACTGGCTTCCTTCAACAGTCATGCACACCTGCAACTGCTGAAGGCCCCGGAACTCATCACGTTTCGCTGAGTCCGGATTATTGTGACCCTGGCTGTAATCACCCAGCTCTAATTACCCAAGAAAGGATCGAACCATGACCTCCGTAGCTGATGCCGTACAAGCAATGAAAGCCAAGTTCAACCCAGCCGCTGCTGCCGGTCTGGACCTGGTATTCGGTTTCCGCATCGACGAAGAAAAGAACTTCTCGTTGATCGTCAAAGACAGCACCTGCGAGCTGCAAGAAGGCGTGAATGATGACGCTCAAGTGACCCTGGTCATGGACGGCGAAACCCTGCAAGGCATCGTTGACGGTTCGACCGACGGCATGCAAGCGTTCATGGGCGGCAAACTGCGCGCTGAAGGCGACATGATGCTGGCGATGAAACTGTCCGAGCTGTTCCCGAGCTAAGACGGCGGTTCCCGACCTTCGGGAACCTGTCTGGCTATCAACGAATCCCGCCCCTTGTGGCGGGATTCGTCGTTTTCCGCCCCCGGAAAACGCCCCACTGCAGATTCAGCGTCTATATTCCTTCTGGCCGCATGCGTCAGAGATCGGCTGTTTGCCCCCGACTGATTTTACGCGGAGCGCGGCCATGAGCCCGCCTGACGACCCTGACGGTTTTAACCGCCGACGTGTACTCCAAGGCCTTTCGGCTGGTGCTGTCGGTGTTTGGATCAGCCCGCTATTCGCAGGGAGTAAGACCATGCCCGATATCCCGGCCGACCTCATTCTGTACAACGGACGCCTGCACACCGTTGATCGTAAAAAACCCCAGGCCAGCGCTGTTGCGATCAAGGACGGTCGCTTTGTGGTGGTCGGCAGCGATGCCCAGGCCATGGCCCTGCAAGGCCCCGGTACGCAAATCGTCGACCTGCACGGTCGCACGGTGATTCCCGGCCTCAATGACTCGCACTTGCATTTGATCCGGGGCGGCCTCAATTACAACCTTGAACTGCGCTGGGAAGGCGTGCCGTCGCTGGTCGATGCCTTGCGCATGCTCAAGGACCAGGCCGATCGCACCCCCACACCACAATGGGTCCGGGTGGTCGGGGGCTGGAACGAGTTCCAGTTTGCCGAGAAACGCATGCCGACCCTCGATGAACTGAACAAAGCAGCGCCGGACACCCCGGTGTTCGTCCTGCACCTCTACGACCGCGCCCTGCTCAACCGCGCCGCCCTGAGGGTGGTCGGTTACGCCCGCGACACGCCGAACCCACCTGGCGGCGAAATCCAGCGCGATGCCAATGGCGATCCCACCGGCATGCTGATCGCCCGGCCGAACGCGATGATTCTCTACTCGACCCTGGCCAAGGGGCCCAAATTACCGCTGGAGTACCAGGTCAACTCAACCCGTCAGTTCATGCGCGAACTCAATCGCCTTGGCATCACCAGCGCTATCGATGCCGGTGGCGGTTATCAGAACTATCCCGACGACTATCAAGTCATCCAGCAACTGGCCAAAGACCAACAACTCACGGTACGCATCGCGTACAACCTGTTCACCCAAAAACCCAAGGAAGAATTGACCGACTTCAAAAACTGGACCAGTACTTCTCGCTACGGCCAGGGCGACGATTTCCTGCGGCACAACGGTGCCGGGGAAATGCTGGTGTTCTCGGCGGCGGACTTCGAAGACTTCCTCGAACCGCGCCCGGACCTGCCGCAAACCATGGAGCAGGAACTGGAACCGGTGGTCCGGCATCTGGTGGAACAGCGCTGGCCGTTCCGTTTGCACGCGACGTACAACGAATCCATCAGCCGCATGCTCGACGTGTTCGAGAAGGTTAATCGCGACATTCCGTTTAACGGTCTGCCGTGGTTTTTCGACCACGCCGAAACAATTACGCCGCAGAACATCGAACGGGTAAAAGCCTTGGGCGGCGGCATTGCAATTCAGGACCGAATGGCGTTTCAGGGCGAGTATTTCGTCGATCGCTACGGTGCTAAAGCGGCCGAACACACACCACCCATCGCCCGCATGTTGGCCGAGGGCCTTCCGGTTGGCGCCGGCACCGACGCCACGCGCGTATCAAGCTACAACCCCTGGACCTCGATGTATTGGCTGGTCAGCGGCCGCACTGTCGGCGGACTGGAGCTGTACCCGCAAGGCTTGAGCCGCGATACGGCCCTGGAGCTCTTCACCCACGGCAGCGCCTGGTTCTCCTCCGAACAAGGCAAGAAGGGTCAAATCAAAGTCGGGCAATTGGCGGATTTGATTGCACTGTCGGCGGACTATTTCCACATCGAAGATGAGGCGATCAAATGGATCGAGTCGGTGCTGACCATTGTCGACGGCAAAATTGTTCATGCCACCAGCGAGTTCGAAAAACTCGGGCCGCCACCGATTCCTGTGGTGCCTGAATGGTCGCCGGTCACCAAGGTGCCAGGGCACTGGAAACATCTGGCACCGATGACAGCGCAGGTGCATCAATGCGCAGGCGCTTGCGCGGTGCATGCGCACAGCCATGAGCGGGCGCGACTATCCTCCGCGCCAGTCAGTGACTTTCAGGGCTTCTGGGGCGCGTTTGGCTGTTCCTGTTTTGCGTTTTGAACAATGACCAGCAAACACCGCCTCTCCTGTAGGAGCGAGCCTGCTCGCGAAGGCGTCGTGTCAGTCGACATCAATGTTGAGTGACAGGACGCCTTCGCGAGCAGGCTCGCTCCCACAGGGGCTCGTGCCGGGCAGAAGATCATGGCTGCAACAACAACGCGATCAGCGCACTCCAACCCGTCTGATGGCTGGCCCCCAGTCCGCGTCCGGTTTCCCCGTGAAAATACTCATGGAACAACACCAGATCGCGACTGGCGGGATCCGCCTGTAACTGCGGATACGCCGCCATTGACGGCCGATTGCCCGTTTCATCGCGAAGGACAAGCCTGGTCAATCGTTGACTCAAGCGGTCGGCGACCTCTTCCAGTGACGCCAGAAACCCCGACCCCGTAGGGTATTCCACCGAAAAGTTCTGATCGTAATAACGATGAAACTCGCGCAAGGATTCGATCAGCATGTAGTTGATCGGCATCCACACCGGCCCGCGCCAGTTGGAATTGCCACCGTACAAGCGTGATTCGGATTCTGCCGGCTCGTAATGGGCACAGAGCCGTTCACCATTGATTTGCAGGCCGAAAGGCTGTTCGGCGAAGGCCTTGGACAATGAGCGAATACCGAACCCGGAGAGAAACTCGCTTTCATCGAGCATGCGTTTGAGCAGGTCCTTGGTGCGCTCGCCACGCAACAATGCCAGTAGCATCCGGTTGCCTTCGCCAGGTTCGGTCCAGCGTGAAACCAGGCTGGCGAGATCCGGGCGGTGACGCATAAAACCGAGCAAACGCTCACGCAATCCGGGTAATCCTTCATGCTCGTGTTGCTCCAGCACCTGCACGGCAAACAGAGGCATCAGGCCAACAATCGAGCGCAAACGCAGCGGTTCGTTCACACCACCGGGTCGGTGCAATACGTCATAGAAAAACTGGTCCTGCTCGTCCCACAGCCCTTCGGCGTCGGAGTCGACCCGATTGATTGCCCCGGCGATGTAGAGGAAATGTTCAAAGAACTTCACCGCTATATCGACGTACACGCTGTTGCGCTTGGCCAACTCCAGCGCGATGCGCATCAAGTCCAGCGCATAAGCGGCGACCCACGCCGTACCGTCGGCCTGGTCCAGCTGATATCCGGGCGGCAATAGCGCCGAACGATCGAACAACGCAATATTATCCAGCCCCAGAAAACCGCCCTGAAACAGGTTGCGGCCTTCGGCATCCTTGCGATTGACCCACCAGGAAAAGTTCAGCAGCAGTTTGTGGAAGATTCGCTCGAGGAAATCCATGTCCCCTGTGCCGGTCAGCGCCTTGTCCTGCTGATACACCCGCCAACAAGCCCAGGCATGAACCGGCGGGTTAGCGTCGTCGAAACGCCATTCGTAGGCTGGTAACTGGCCGTTGGGGTGCATGAAGCGGTCTTTGACCAGCAGCAATAATTGATGCTTGGCAAATCCAGGATCGATCAGCGCGAAAGCCACAGCCTGAAAACCCAGATCCCACGAGGCGTACCACGGATACTCCCACGTGTCGGGCATGGAGACGATGTCGAAATTCGCCAGATGTCGCCAATGCGTATTGCGGATGTGCGAACGCCCGGAAGGGGGCGAAGGTTGCGCCGGATCGCCGTCGAGCCACTGATTGACGTCGAAGTAATACAACTGTTTCGACCAGAGCAACCCGGCCAGCGCCTGACGCTGAACATTGCGCGCATCCGGATCGCCGATGCCGGCTTGCAGGGCCGCGTAAAAATCATCGGATTCAGCGCGACGCCGCTCGAATAGTGTTGTGGCATTGACCCGAGCCGCGCCGGTCGGGGCGAAACGCAGGTAGACGCATCGGCTTTGGCCCGCCTCGAACGTCAGGGCGAAATGCGCTGCTACCCGGGTTCCAGTGTCATGGCGGATCGCATCGTTGTTGCCAGCGACCAGAAAATCATTGATGCCGTCCTTGAATGGACCACTCGCCGCCACGCCATTCAGTTTGGGGAAGTTGCTCTCGTTGTTGCAGAACAGCCATTGGCAGTCTTCCTCGCCCCAGGCGCTGACCTGCCGATCGGCGAGTTGCGGGTGCCGAGCCAGGACCTCATCACCGCTAAGAGTTAGGCTCGGTCGCAGCCCGTCGGCCGCCCAACTCCAGGTGTTACGTGCCCAGAGCTGCGGCAACACGTGCAGCCGTGCTGGCTGATCGGATCGGTTGTGCACGGTGACGCGCATAAAGACGTCATCTGCCGCCTGTTTGGCGTATTCCACCGTCACGTCGAAATAACGGTTGTCTTCAAACACGCCGGTGTCGAGGATTTCATACTCGGTATCGGCCAAGCCACGGCGGGCATTTTCGGCCACCAGGTCCGCGTAGGGAAATTCGGCCTGCGGGTACTTGTAGAGCATGCGCATGTAGGCATGACTGGGCACGCCATCGACGTAGAAATACAGCTCTTTGACGTCCTCGCCGTGATTGCCTTCTGCGTTGTTCAAGCCAAATAGACGCTCTTTGAGAATCGGGTCACGCTCATTCCATAAGCCCAGCCCCAGACACCAGTGCTGAGCCTTGTCGCAAAACCCGGCAAGCCCGTCCTCGCCCCACCGATAGGCCCGACTGCGGGCGTGTTCGTGAGGAAAATAGCGCCATGCATCGCCGTCGGCGCTGTAGTCTTCGCGCACCGTGCCCCATTGGCGTTCACTCAAGTAAGGCCCCCATTCGCGCCATGCCTCGGCATCAGCGCCCGCCAGACGCTGGCCTTCAGTGGTATCGAGGATGTTTGCTGCGTGCTTTGCCGTCATGGGTGGGGTCGCAGGGCGGGAGACGTTTGCAGTGTAGTGCGTTGGCACGCTACCTATCTGAACACCCCCTGTAGCAGCTGGCGAAGCCTGCGTTCGGCTGCGCAGCAGTCGCTAAATCAGGCACCGCGGTGTTTCAGACAGACCGAGATAGCCGGATTCACGACTGCTGCGCAGCCGAACGCAGGCTTCGCCAGCTGCTACATACGCCGGTTCCAGCGGTATCCGTTTACAATGGCCGCACCTTTCGCACCGGCTTGCCCATGGACATCGACCTCGCTCGCACCTTTCTTGAAATTGTCCGCCACGGCAGTCTCGCCGCGGCGGCGGAGAAGCTCCATGTCACCCAGACCGCGATCACCGCGCGTGTGCAGAAGCTTGAAAGCCATCTGGGCAGCACGCTGTTCGTGCGCAACCGCGCCGGCGCGCGTCTGACGCCTAATGGCGAGGCCTTTGTGGTGTACGCCAATCAACTGGTCGAGACCTGGGAAGCGGCACGCCGGGATTTGCCGCTGCCTGAGGGTTACCGTGATGTGCTGCACATCGGTGGCGAGGTCAGCCTGTGCAATCCGTTGATGCTCCGTTGGGCCGGCGAACTGCGCGAGAAGATTCCCAGCCACGCCCTGCGCATGGAAATCCGCGACGGCGAAAATCTCTTGCGGCAATTGGAGCTGGGCGTGCTGGATGCAGCGCTGGTCTATCAGCCGCAGTACTGGCCGCGCCTGCAAGTCGAGCAGGTGTTGGAAGAAAAACTGGTGCTGGTGCGGTTGGCCAGCAAACCCGACCCATACGTATACATCGACTGGGGCTCGGAATTCCGTCGCCAGCACGATGCGGCTCTGCCGGAAAAAGCCAAAGCCGCTTTGAGCTTCAACCTCGGCCCGCTCGGTTTGCAGTACATCCTGGAAAACGGCGGCAGCGGCTACTTCCGCACACGCGTGGTCCAGAGTTATGTGCAAAGCGGTGTACTGGAACCCGTGCCCAAGGCCCCGGAATTCAATTACCCGACCTACCTGGTGTATTCGCGCGATCGCGACTCGGTCACCCTGCAACGGGCGTTCGATTTGCTGCGTGAGGTGATCCAGTCCGATGACGACTGGTCACAGCGCTGGAATCCGCTGAGCTGAACACACCGGATCATGGCGTTTGTGTCCTCTAGTTGCGCAAGCCTTTGCGGGCAGATCAGCTAATCTGCTGGCTATAACAATAACCAGAGGTGAGCGCAGTGAGGCAGACCATCCAGGCATTCCGCAGCCGCTATCGCGCCGACATTCATCCCCTCTACAACCCGTGGCTGCACGGCGCTTTTGTGCTGGTTTTCGGGGTGCTGGCCATCGGCGGATTCTGGAGCACCGTGCATCAGGTCAAGCCGCTGGAATGGCTGGCGGTGCCGGTCACGTTGTTGTTCTTCAACTTCGGCGTGTACGGGGTGCATCGACATCTGGGTCATCACAAAAAGAGCTTTGCGCGGATGTTCTACGCCCGTCATGCCGGCGACCATCACAGCTTTTTCGCACCCGGCAACATGACCTACGACAGCGCCCGGGACTGGCGAGTGATTTTGTTTCCAGCCTGGCTGATCGTGGTGTACACCTGTTTCATTGCCCTGCCCCTGTGGTGGCTGCTTGACCGGTTTGATGCCAACGTCGCCGGCTTGGTGGGCGGCTGTCTGGTCCTGGGTTACCTGACCTATGAAGTGTTTCATGCCTGCGAGCACCTGCCACCCGGCAATCTGGTCACGCGATTGCCGTGGATTCGTCAGATGCGCCGCCTGCATGAACTGCATCACCGCCGCGAGCTGATGCAGGAGCGCAATTTCAACATCGTGTTTCCGCTGATGGATTACCTGTTCGGCACCCTCTACTGGGAGCCGGATCATGCCCCCCTGCCCTTGACGAGAACGCCCATGACCCGCATGCAGCACCAGATCGCTATCGCAGGAAGCCCGATTGACGTGCTCGCCTACGCCAGCACCGTCACCCGTTGGCCGGAGTGGCATCCGTCTTCCCTCAAGGTTGACGGTCAGGCCGGACCGTTGCACGCAGGCTCACGGTTTGAGGAAGACATCAGGGCCGGCGGCCGCGACGGGCACCTGAGTTGGGAGGTCAACGAGTACCTGCCGGGACGCCGTTGGAGCGCCCAGGCGAGGGGTGATCACGGGTTGTCGCTGGTGGTGACTTACGAATGCGCGGCCGCGGGTTATGGCACGCAATTTATCCGCACCCTGGAATATCAGTTCGCAGGTGTCGGGATGCGCATTGCCAATCAGCTGTTGCTCAAACGGCGCATCGAACGTGAATCCGCCGAATCGATGCTGGCCTTGCGGGAGATGGCGCAAAAACAACTGACACCCGCCGGAGCCAACGTGTGAGAAAAATCATCAAGTTCCGACATCTGCTGGCACTGCTCTTGATTGCCCTTTGCGCCTTCCTGTTGCTGTTCCCGACCAAGGTGCAACCGGTCGCCTGGAATCCGCCACCGGCGCCCTCCCTCACCAGCGGCGTCTACGCCGACAATCAGCGCCTCAAAGGCGTGGAGCGTGTCGGACCGGCTGACATTGAGGGGCCGGAAGCGCTGCTGCTGGATAGCGACACGCTGATCACCGGCCTGCATGACGGCAGGTTGATTCGCACGAGCATCGACGGCAAAGAAACCAAAGTGCTGGCCGATACCGGCGGCAGACCCTTGGGCCTGGCGCGTCACCCCAATGGTTTGCTGGTGATCGCAGACGCCGTTAAAGGGCTGCTTTCACTGGATGCCCAAGGCCAATTGATCCCCTTGGCCACCACGGCTGGCGATGTGCCTTTTGGTTTTACCGATGACGTGGCCATCGACACGTCCGGACATTTCGCCTATTTCAGTGACGCCTCCAGCCGGTGGGGCTATGGCAAGGATGGCGAGGCGATCATCGAACATGGCGGCGATGGCCGTTTATTGCGTTATGACTTCCAGACCGGGAAAACCACCGTTTTGCTGGATAAGCTGGAGTTCGCCAACGGCGTCACGCTGGGGCCGGACGACAGCTTTGTACTGGTCAACGAAACCGGCGCTTACCGGATCAGCCGCTATTGGCTGACCGGGCCGAAAGCCGGCACGCATGACCTGTTTATCGACAACTTGCCGGGACTGCCGGACAACCTTTCGTTCAACGGTCACGACCGCTTCTGGGTGGCGCTCTACGCGCCGCGTAGCGGGCTGCTCGACCGCACGGCGCCGCACCCTTTCGTGCGCAAAATGATTGCCCGGGCGATGACGGTGCTGCCTAAACCGGTGGAAAAGCGGGCCTTTGCCTTGGGGCTGGACCTGGACGGCAAAGTGATTGCCAATTTGCAGGACGCCAGCACAGGTAATTATTCACCGATCACCACGGTGCGTGAGTATGGGGACTGGCTGTATTTCGGGTCGCTGGAGGCAACGAACATGGCGCGGCTGCCACTCAGCACCGCCCTCCAGAAATAACACAGTTCAAAATGTGGGAGCCGGGCTTGCCCGCGATGGCGGCGGCACTGGCGAAATAAATGTATCAGGCAGGCCGCCATCGCGGGCAAGCCCGGCTCCCACAAGGGCGGGTTGGCCCACAGGGGGATGTGTGGATTATTCGGAATCTGCGTCGTCAGCCGTTTCCTTATGCCCCCGCTCGGGGTCATCATCCTCTAGATCCGGATGGGTCGTGATCTGGTTCGGGCTCAACCGCTCAGGATGAGTCGGAATCGGGTCATACCCGCCCTGCTCTTCACTCGGAAATCTGGGACCAGACATAAGGCACCTCTCTGGGAGTCATTAATGATGACTCTTCAATTACGAGGTGCCGGTTTTCACCCCGTTCCAAATTTTGCGACACCGGTCGTCGGTGGCTCGAGACGGCGCGTCAGGACGATGCCTGCAATTGTTGGACGATCTTGTCCTTGACCTGCAAGCGCTTCTCCTTGAGCTTCTTCAACACGTCATCACTGGGCGCATCGGATGATGCAGTCTCGGCCTTCACCACTTCAGCGTCCGCCTGGGAGTATTTGTTGATCAGTGAATCCAGTAACGGATCCTTGGTGCGTTTTTGCTGGATCTCTTCCTTTGAAACCTTCAAGTCCTGAAACAGGTCATGGGGCACCGGCATGGAACACCTCCGTTTTGATGATCGGAAGCAAACGCGATGGATTGCGTTCACCAACTATCAGAATGGCCTTGGATTGAGCGTTCTGTCGACCACCTGTCAGACCAGCGGTGCCCGTTCGTCGTCCTGTCGCAAATGCGATAAAACCTTTGCCCAAACCCCGACCTCCAGCGCATAAGGCGCCACGGATTCAAAATCGCGGCGTTGCGCTTCGGCGTAGAGCGTCGAGAACGCCAGGGAAGACTTGCCTGAGCCCGAGACCCCGGTGAACACCACCAGCGCATCGCGCGGAATTCGGATGGACTTAATCAGTTTTTAGAAAGTACACCAAACCCCTGTGGGAGCGAGCCTGCTCGCGAAGGCGGTGTGTCATTAAACATTTATGTCGGCTGACACTACGCCTTCGCGAGCAGGTTCACTCCCACAGTTGGTTTCTGTTGATCTTCCACAGGGGGGATTAGCCATTGAGGACTGTGCGAACCATTCGGGTGAGTGCTTCGGGGTCGTAGGGTTTGCTCAGCAAATGCGTGTCGGGGCTGAGTTGGTGATTGCGCGAGATAATGTCACGGGTATGGCCCGAGGTGAACAACACGGCCACCGGGGGAGATTGCACCTTGGCCCAGGCCGCCAGGTCAGAGCTTTTGATCAGGCCGGGCATGACCACGTCAGTGAAAATCAGGTCCACTGCCATGCCTTCCAGCAACCTCTGCATCGCCTGATCGCCGTTGGCCGCCGTCAACACCTGATAGCCTTCTTCACGCAGCAATTCCACTGCCGAGGTGCGAACCGCTTCGTTGTCTTCGACCACCAGAATGGTTTCATGACCACCGCGCTGCTGCGCATCTTGCGGTGTTGTTTCACTGGGCGCCAGTCTCAGGCTACGCGGAAAGTACAACTGCACCCGAGTACCGTGTCCCTCGGTGCTGGAGATCTCGATGTGCCCGCCGCTCTGTTTGACGAAACCGAACACCATGCTCAACCCCAGCCCCGTGCCTTGGCCGTCGGCCTTGGTGGTGAAAAACGGTTCGAAGGCCTGCGCAAGCACCTGGGGTGGCATGCCAACACCGCTGTCCGCCACCGCAACGCAGACGTAGTCGCCGGCCACGATGCCCTTGCCGGCACAAAACCTCTGGTCGAGGGTGATGTGCTCGGCACTCAGACCGATGGTCCCCTCACCTTTCATGGCATCTCGGGCATTGATCGCCAGGTTGAGAATGGCGTTTTCCAGTTGATTGCGGTCAACAAAGATGTGCCAGGGTTCATCCGGGGCATTCACCTTGATCTGGAGGGTTTCACCCAGCGCTCGCTGCAAAATTTCAGCCAGACCTTCGAAGACCTGCTTTGGATTGCAGACGGCTGGCGACAGTGGCTGGCGACGGGCGAAGGCGAGCAATTGTGAAGACAATTTGGCGCCACGTTCGACGGCGGCAATGGATGCACTGACCCGGCGCTGCACGTTGGCGTTGTCCGGTTCGTGCCGCGCCAGCAAGTGCAGGTTGCCGGCGATCACCTGCAACAGGTTATTGAAGTCGTGGGCCACACCACCGGTGAGGCCGCCGATGGCTTCGAGTTTCTGTGATTGGCGCAGTTGTTCTTCGGCAGCCAGCCGCGCTTCGACTTCATCGGCGACGCGCTGCTCCAGGTTGCGCGTGAACCTGAGCAAGGATTCTTCGGCGGTCTTGCGTTCATGGATGTCGATCAATACGCCGGGAAAGCGGAACGGTTCGCCCTGTTCGTTAAACTCGCAACAGCCACTCGCCTGCACCCACAAATAACTGCCATCCGGGCGCAGCACCCGATACTCCGCATTAAAGGCATCGCCGGTTTCTACCGATTGATTGACCTGTTCCTGCACCCAACTGAGGTCGTCGGGATGGATCCTGGCTTCGGCGACATCCGGGGGCAGGTTGGTCAGATCCTGATCAGCGGGAAAGGAGAAAGTACGGGCGAAGCGCTCGTCGCCGGAGAGCCTGTTGGCCTTGATGTCCCAGACAAACGAGCCGAGCAAGGCCCCGGCATTGAGTGCCAGGCGAACCCGTTCGTTGTCGGCGCGATAGGCGTCTTCCGCGGCCTGACGGCGATGTTCGGAAATGACATGCTCAGTGGTCTCGACCACCATCGCCATGACCCCGGCCGGCTTGCCGTCATCATCAGTCACCGGGCTGTAATAGAGGTCCAGCCAGACGTTTTCGGGGATGCCGTCGCGCAGCAAAACCAGCTCTTTATTACGGTAGGACAAGGTGCCGCCCGCCAGGCAGGTATCGACCACGTTCCGATTGAACTCGGCGACTTCCGGCCAGCCCAGTTCCACCGGGGAACCCAACAAGTAAGGATGACGGCCGCCGGCGAATTTGGAGTAGGCATCGTTGTAGATCATGTACCCGGCGCGGCCCCACAGCATCACCATCGGCAGTGGTGAGGCGAGCATCAATTGCACCGCGCTGCACAGGCTCGCGGGCCAGGTGTCGAGGCTGCCAAGTTCGGTCTGGCACCAGTCGAACGCGCGAATACGCCCGGCCATTTCCCCGGCCCAGCCGGCACACCCGTGGCTTTCCTCTAGAAACTGCATTGACTGGCTCTTAGTCCCTGTAGATGAACTGACACTAGGGATCGCGACTGTGTGAAGACGGCGCGGCCCGTTTGTTTCGAGCATCGCCGACGTCAAATGGTTTCATAGAGGTTAGCTGATTCTTCGGGTCTTCCGCGGCCACCCCGCTCACTCCTACAGGAAAGCAGCGGAGTGTCAGCTACAGGGTCACACCTCAATCAGGTGCTTGAGCGGGTGGTAGCCGGTTTTCAGCGTGGCGGCGACGTCGAGAATGGCCTTCTCGATGCCGTTCAAATGCATGCAGGTCAGTTCAATCGCGGCGCTCTGGTTGCCGGCTTCGATGTACTCGATCAACCGCAAGTGTTCGTCATCGCGGCACGCCTCGTGGCTGTCGTCATCCAGCGCGGCGGCATACAGCGAGGCGCGGGAAATCAGCTTGCGGAACCAGTCCAGCAGCACCGGGTTGTTCAGGCTTTGCGCGAGCTTGATGTGGAACTCGCCGAGCAAATGAATCAGCCGTTCATGGTCGCCGCTGCGATGCGCTTCGTCCTCCAGCAACAGGTGATCGCGCAGGTCCTGGGTCACGGCAGTATCGCGCCTACGACACAGCTCGCTGACGATACCGATCTCGATCAAGCGCCGGGTTTCGAACAGCGAACGGATCTCTTCGTCGCTGGGCAACGACACCGATGCACCTTTATTGGGCTCTGTCGTCACCAACCCATCGGCTTCCAATTGTTTGAGCGCGGCACGAACCGATGTCCGGCTGACATTAAAAAGCTCGGCCAGCGAGGCCTCGCCAAGCTTCATGCCCGGACGCAATGAACGCTTGCTGATCGCCTCGTAAACCCCTTGGTAGACGCGGTCGACTGTGGTCTCGAGTTTCTTCTCGGTCATTTCAACACTCCTTTAGCGCTAAACAACCGGCCCTGGCGATGAACTGCCATTGAAAAAGGGGGTTGCACCAGCAGATTAATCCGGTTATTTGTAGATTGCATCCAGATATTGCATACAATAATTAGAGGATTGCACCATTATGGGTCAACCAATAGCTATCGAAGTGCGTAATGTATCAAAGCGGTATTCCGACGATCCGGGGCTGGCTCCAGCCCTCGACAACGTTTCAGTCGACATTGCCGACAACGAATTCTTCACCCTGCTCGGCCCTTCCGGCTGCGGTAAAACCACCTTGCTGCGCACCATCGCCGGGTTCGAGCATGTCAGCGACGGCGAAATTCGCCTCGCGGGCGAACCGGTCAATCACTTGCCGCCGTTCAAGCGCCGGGTCAACACGGTGTTCCAGAGTTACGCGCTGTTTCCGCACATGAGTGTCGCGCAGAATATCGCCTTCGGCCTCGAGATGCAGGGTCTTGATCGCAAGCAAATTGCCCAGCGCGTCGATGAGATGCTCACCCTGGTGCAAATGCAACACCTGGCCCAGCGCAAACCGGCGCAATTGTCTGGCGGTCAGCAGCAACGAGTGGCACTGGCCCGGGCGCTGGCGCCCAAACCCAAAGTATTGTTGCTGGACGAACCGCTGTCGGCGCTGGACCTCAAACTGCGCAAGGAAATGCAGGTCGAACTCAAGCGCGTACAGAAAGAAGCCGGGATCACCTTCATTTTCGTCACCCACGATCAGGAAGAAGCCCTGACGCTGTCTGACCGGATCGCCGTGATGTCCGCCGGCAAAATCCTGCAAATCGGCACGCCGAACGATATCTACGAGCGCCCGAATCATCAGTTTGTCGCGCAGTTCATTGGCGACATCAACTTCCTCCCCGGCCACCTCAAGCGCGGTCAGCAAAACGAAAAACTCTTTGTGCCGAACGGCATGCCGGTGGAAATCCCCTGCCCGGCCCAGAGTTTTGACGGCGCGGCCGTGCAGTTGGCGTTTCGCCCGGAACGTTCTCAGCTAGTCGACCCGACACAACCACATCACCTGCGCGGCGTGATCGAAGCAGTGTTGTACGTCGGCACAGCGACCCTTTACCAATGCCGCCTGAACAACGACATCAAGGTGATGTTGCGCGAAAACAACGAGGGCCTGAACCGTGGCCGAGTGGTCGGTGATCGCGTCGCGGTCAATCTGCCGCCCCATGCCTGCCTGCTGATGGAGGCCTGAGATGAGCGTCAGCAGCACTTCTCCCGCCCTCAACCGTGCGCTGTTGCTCAGCCCGGTGGTTCTGACCTTGCTGGCGCTGATCGCCATTCCGCTCGGCATCATGGGCTACATCAGCCTGTTGCCGCGCAACGTGTATGGCGGTGTCGACTGGCAGGCCAACTGGCAATTGCACAGCTACGTGCAGCTGTTTTTCCAGGAAGGTTTCGACGGTGAACTGGAACTGAACTGGGTCTACGCCCAGGCGCTGATCCGCTCGGTGTTCCAGGCCGGCGGCACCACGGTGTTGTGTTTCCTGTTCGGTTTTCCTGTGGCGCTGTGGATGTCGAGCCTGACCCCGCGTCGACGCAACCTGATGGTGTTGCTGATCACCATCCCGTTCTGGACCAACCTGCTGATCCGCAATTACGCGTGGCTGATCATCCTGCGCGAGCACGGCTGGGTCGCGCAAAGCCTCAACGCGCTGTTCCCGCAGGCCGGTGGCATCACCCTGCTCTACAACGACTTCGCGGTCAGCGTCGGGCTGGTCTACAGCTTCCTGCCGTTCATGATTTTGCCGATCTATTCGACCCTGGAAAAACTCGACTGGCGCCTGGTGGAAGCCGCCTACGACCTCGGCGCCAATCGCTGGCACGCGCTGAAGCGGATCATCCTGCCGCTGTCGATGCCCGGCGTGATTGCCGGTGCATTGCTGGTGTTCGTGCCGAGCCTCGGTGCCTTCATCACTCCGGCGATTTTGGGTGGTGGCAAGACGCTGATGATCGGCAACCTGATCCAGCAACAGTTCGGCACCGCGCGTAACTGGCCGCTGGGCAGTTCGCTGTCGTTCCTGTTGCTGGGGATTCTGCTGCTGTCGCTGGTGGGTTACGCCCTCTATAGCCGCAGCGCCGCCAAAACACTTCGCCGGGGAGCCACCGCATGATCGCCCTGCACCTGAAAAAACTGCCGCTGACCCGCGAAGTCAGCCTGTTGATCCTGGCCTATTTGTACGTGCCGATCTTCGTGCTGATTGCCTACAGCTTCAACGCCAACCGCTCGGCAACGGTGTGGACCGAGTTCTCGTTCGCCTGGTACGGACGGATCCTCGCCAACCCATCGATTCAAACGGCGGCACTGAACTCAATCATCGTCGCCAGCATCGCCACGATCTGCGCCACGGCCATTGCGTTGCTCGCCGCGCTGGCGACTTACCGGCCGTTTTATGGCCAGAAAATGGTCGAGGGCGGGATCAACCTGCCGCTGATCCTGCCGGAAATCGTCACCGCCGTGGCCACGCTGCTGCTGTTCATGGCGCTGGGGATCAAGCTTGGTCTGCTGACGGTGATCGTCGCGCACATCGGCTTTTGCATTCCCTTCGCTTACCTGCCGATCCGCGCGCGGTTGAACGACCTGGACAAGAGCTTGCTGGAGGCGGCGAACGATTTGTATGCCAACCCATGGCAAGTGTTTCGCCGGGTGACGCTGCCGCTGCTGTGGCCGGCGGTGTTGTCCGGTTCGGTGCTGGCATTCGTGGTCAGCCTCGACGATTTCATCATGACCTTCTTTGTGGCCGGCCCGGGTTCGACGACCTTGCCGGTGTACATCTTCTCGGCGATCAAGGCCGGCGTGACGCCGGAGATCAATGCGATCTCGACCCTGATGCTGCTGATTTCCATCGTGCTGGTGGTGCTGGCCTTCTGGCTGGGACAGCGCGGCAAAAACCAATGAGTCTGGAGCGTTCTGTCATGAAATTGAAAAGCATGCGTTACGGCGTCGCCGGTCTGGCCCTCACTTGCTTCACCGTTTTTACCGCACAGGCCGCCGAGCCCAAGGAGCTGTTCTTCTACAACTGGACGGATTACTACCCGGTCGACCTGCTGGCCAAGTTTGAAAAGGAGACCGGGATCAAGGTCACCATGGACGGCTACGACAGCAACGAAACCCTGCTGGCCAAATTGCAGGCCGGTGGCGCGGCGTATGACGTGATCGTGCCGTCGCAGTCGATCATGCGTACCTTGATCAACCAGGATTTGCTGCTGGAAATCGACGCCTCCGCCCTGCCGAACTTCCAGTACGTGAAACCGGCATTCCGCGACCCGAGCTTCGACCCCGGCCGCAAGTTCTCGGCGCCGTACTTGTGGGGCACCACCGGGTTTTCCTATGACAGTGCGCGGGTGCCCGGCGGTAAGCTGGATGACTCGTGGAAAGAGTTCTTCGAACCGCGCAAGGAACTGCAAGGGCAACTGGCCGCCCTCGACACCTCCAGCAGCGTGATCAACGCCGCCAGCCATTACCTGAACGTCGACGAATGCAGCGAAGACCCACAGGACGCCAAGCGCATCCTTGAGTTGCTGCAGAAACAGAAACCGTTCCTGAAGATGTACAGCTCGGACAACACCGTCGACCGCATGGCCTCCGGTGAAGTGATCATGATGCAAAACTGGAACGGCTCGACCGCCCGGGCCACGTTGCAGAAGAGCACCATCAAATACGTTTATCCGCGTGAAGGCCTGGCGATGTTCCAGGACAACTTCGCCGTACCGAAAAGCGCCCCGCACCCCGGTAATGCGAAGATCTTCATCGACTGGATGATGAAACCGGAAAACGCCGCTGCCGTGTCCAATTCCATTGCCTACGCCAATGGTATCCAGAGCGACAAGCTGCTCGACGCCAAATGGAAAGTCATGGACGCGATCAACATGCCCGACGAATTCGCCTCGCGCTTGCGGCCTGAAAAGGAATGCAGCAACAAGGCGCGGGAGCTGCAGGACCGGGTTTGGTCGAAGCTCAAGGGCTGATCCGAGACCGAGTCGCGGCCTTCGCGAGCAGGCTCGCTCCCACAAGTGACCGCATTCCAATGTGGGAGCGAGCCTGCTCGCGATGAGGCCCTCCCACACAACACAGAATCAGAGGTTTGTATGACCCACCCCCGCTGGCTACGCAACGTGCGCCCCCACGGCGCCCCCGCCGAAGACCTGCTGATTGAAAACGGCCTGTTCAGGGACAGACGGCCGGCCTCCAGCACCCCGCTGACCGCCACCGACATCGACGGCCAACACCAGCTGCTCACCGAAACCCTGGTCGAAAGCCACGTCCACCTCGACAAAACCCTCTGGGGCCAACCCTGGCGCCCGAACAGCGCCGGCCCGACACTCAAGGACTACATCGCCAACGAGCGCCGGGTGCTGCGGGAAGTCGAAGCGCCCATCGCCCAGCGTGCCGGCGCCCTGCTGGAAAACTGTATCGCCCGTGGCTCATTGACGATGCGCTGCCACGTCGACATCGACCCGGAATTCGGCCTGCATCACGTCGAAGCCATGCAACAGCTGCGCGAAACCTACCGCGATTTGATCGACCTGCAACTGGTGGTGTTTCCGCAAACCGGTCTGATCAGCCGTCCCGGCACCGCCGAACTGATGCGCAAAGCGATGGCGTTGGGGGTGGAAAACGTCGGTGGACTCGATCCCTGCGGTATCGACAACGATCCGATTGCTCAACTCGACTTCGTCTTCAAGTTGGCCAGCGAGTTCGACCGTGGTGTCGACATTCACCTGCATGACAAAGGTGAACTGGGCCTGTGGCAGATCGCGTTGATTGCCGACTACACCGAGCGCTTCGGGCGTCAGGGTCGGGTGATGATCAGCCATGCGTATTGCTTGGGAATGCAGCCGTGGAGTCAGGTCAAGCCGGTGGCCGAGCGGCTGGCAGCGCTGGGTATTTCGTTGATGAGTTCTGCGCCGGCCGATTGCGCGGTGCCGCCATTTCTGGCGCTGCGCGAGGCCGGGGTGAACGTGTGCCTGGGCTCGGACGGCATTCGCGACGCGTGGTCGCCAATGGGCAACGGCGACATGCTGGAACGGGCGATGCTGCTGGCGTTCCGGTTTGACTTGAACAAGGACGATGAACTGGCGGCGGCGTTTGAGGCCGCTACGGTGAATGGCGCCCGCGCGTTGGGTTGTGAAAGTCATGGACTGGAGATCGGGCAGCCGGCGGACTTTTTGCTGATGTCGGTGCAGACCCTGGGTGAAGCGGTGGTTTCGCGGCCGCTGCGGCAGGTGTATCGCGGTGGTGAGTTGATCGCCTCTGGTGGTCGTTTGCTGGAAAGCCGCTTGTGAAACGCATCGGCCTGAAAGCCAGTTGCGTGGTCGGATTCGACGGCACGCAGCATGTGCTGTGGCGCGACGGCGAAGTGGTGTTCGAAGGCTCGCGCATTGTGTTTGTCGGGCGCGAGTTTGTGGGCCCGGTGGATCAGTGGATTGACTATGGCAACGCGCTGATCGGGCCAGGCTTCATCGATCTGGATGCGTTGGGCGATCTCGATTCCACGGTGCTGACCCTAGACAACGGCGATGAGCGTGACATGGGCCGGATGTGGTCCGAAGACTATCTGGCGGCCGGTCCGCGCGAGAGTTACAGCGCCGACGAAGAGGTCTTCAAATACCGTTACGCCTTCACTCAGCTGATCCGCAATGGCATCACCACCGCCATGCCGATCACTTCGATGTACTACCGCGAGTGGGCCGAGACCTACGACGAATTTGCTGGCGTGGCGGACGTGGCGGTGGAACTGGGGCTGCGCACGTACCTCGGTCCTTGCTACATGAGCGGCATGAGTTACTGGCGGGCCGATGGCAGCCTCGGGCATCACTGGGATGAAACCCGGGGATTGGCCGGGCTTGAAGCGGCGACGCGTTTTTTCAAGGATTTCGATGGCACGCACGGTGACTTGATTCGTGGCGCGCTGCTGCCTGACCGTATTCAAACCTGCACCCCGGCGCTGCTGCAACGCACCGCTGCACTGAGCCGCGAACTGAACGCACCGATGCGTTTGCATTGCTGTCAGGGATTGGGCGAGGTGGCGATGGTCGAGCAGCTTCGCGGTGCGTCACCGTTGGGCTGGTTGCAGCAATTGGACTTGCTGACCCCACGCAGTCTGCTGCCCCATGGCATCTACACCCGCGGCGACGACGACCTGCAACGGGTGGTGGACGGTGGCGCGAGTCTGGTGCATTGCCCGGTGGTTTTTGCCCGCGACGGTGAAGCGCTGAACTCGTTCGGGCGCTATCGGGCCAAGGGAATCAACTTCGCGCTGGGCACCGACACCTGGCCGGCAGATCTGCTGGAGAACATGCGCCTGGGGTTGAACATCGCCCGCCTGATGGAGGGCGGCAACTCGCTCACCAGCACGCTGGATCTGTACAACGCCGCCACGCTTGGCGGTGCCAAGGCCCTGGGCCGCGATGATCTCGGCCGTCTGGCGCCGGGAGCCAAGGCCGACATCACGGTGTTCAGCCTTCGCGGTCAGCACCTGGGACCGTTGTTCGATCCGCTGAAAAACCTGGTCCTGGCCGGGCGTGGTGATGACTGTATCGCCAGCTACATCGATGGCCGCTGCGTGATGCAGGACCGCCAGGTGCAAGGCATCGACTACCCCGCCCTGCAACGCCAGGCCCAACAACAATTCGAAAAACTGATGCGCAGCCACAGTGACCGGGCCTTTGGCCGACCGGACTGGAAAGGCCTGTTCAAGCCGGCCATCCCGTTCGCCGACGACTACAGCGCACAGGCGCCACTGAGCGCCATTGATCCCCTTATTTAGAGAAATCTGCCTATGCAAAGCTTCGACTTCAGTACCCTGAGTGCACGGGACAAATACAAGATTCTGATCGGCAGCGTGGTGCCACGGCCGATTGCGCTGGTCACCACTATCGATGGCGAAGGCCGGATCAATGCGGCGCCGTTCAGCTTCTTCAATGCCTTGTCGGCTGACCCGCCGATTCTGGCGCTGGGCGTGGAAAACTACGGCGATCAAAGCCCCAAGGACACCACCCGCAACATCCAGCTCAATCAGGAATTCACCGTCAATATCGTCAGCGACGCGCTGGTCGAAGCCATGAACGTCTGCGCCGTGCCTTTCGCTCCCGGTTTTGATGAATTGACGGCGGCGGGCCTGACGGCGATTCCCGGCACCACGGTCAAATGCCCACGGATCGGCGAAGCGCCCGTGGCACTGGAATGTCGGAGGATGATGGCGCTGTCCATCGGGCAATCGCGGGAGATTATCTTTGGCGAGGTGCTGATGGCGCATGTGCGCGACGAACTGATCGACCCGAAAACCCTGTACATCGATCAGTTGGGACTGGATGCGATTGGGCGCATGGGCGGGCATGGTTATGCGCGAACCCGCGACTATTTCGATTTGCCGACCCGCTCGCTGCAAGCATGGACGGAAGCGCCGGGGGGTGGGGAGCGGTTTTGGCCAGAGACCAAATGATCAGCCACCACCCAACCTGTGGGAGCGAGCTTGTCTCCGGGCGGCGTTCCGACGAAGGCGGTCCGTCAGTCGACATCAATGCCAAATGACAGGCCTCTTCGCGAGCAGGCTCGCTCCCACAGGGGGATCTGCGGCAGCAACAAATTTCGCATTCAGCGGAAATCCCGGCTGCGTACGCTGATGCCGTCCAGCAATGAACTCAGGTCGCTCAAGCGTCCGGCAATCAGGTGGCGAACCTCGCCTTCCTTTTCCCAGCGGCCATCGACCTTGAGCAATTGCGAACCGACCAGCACCTGGCGTTGCCTTTCGGCCAAGTCGCGCCAGACCACCACGTTGACGTTGCCGAACTCGTCTTCCAGGGTCACGAAGGTCACGCCACTGGCTGTACCCGGACGTTGCCGCCCCGTCACCAGGCCTGCGACGCTGACCGGGCGCCCGTGTTCGACCGCCATCAGTTCTTGCGAACTGCGACAGCGCCGGGCGTTCAGTTCACCGCGCAGTAACGCCAGCGGATGCGGGCCGAGGGTGGTGCCGACACTGGCGTAATCGGCTTGCAGGTCTTCGCCGACGCTGGGTTTGGGCAATGACACGACGTCCTCTTCCTGACTCGGCAGGCCGACGAACAAACCGAGTTGCTTTTGAACCCCTGCCACCTCCCAGCGCGCCCGATGCCGGTCACCGGCCAACCCCCGCAGTGCACCGGCATCGGCCAGTTGCTCCTGGGCGCGGGCGTCGAGTCGCGCGCGTTCGCCCAGGTCGGCGACGTCGACAAACACCCCGCGTGAGCGCGCCGCTTCGATGCGCCGGGCATCGTCCTCGCGAAAGCCCTTGATCATCCGCAACCCCATGCGAATCGCCGGTTGCGCACCGATTACCGGCTCGAGACTGCAATCCCAGTCACTGGCGCGCACGTCCACCGGGCGAATCTGCAAATGATGCCGGCGCGCGTCCTGAAGAATCTGGTCCGGGCTGTAGAATCCCATCGGCCAGCTGTTGATCAGCGCACAGGCGAAGGCCGCCGGTTCGTGGCATTTCAACCAGCAACTGGCGTAGGTCAGCAAGGCGAAACTGGCGGCGTGGGACTCGGGAAATCCGTAGCTGCCAAAGCCTTTGATCTGTTCGAAGATCTGCGCGGCGAACTCGGCCGTGTAGCCGTTTTTCTTCATCCCTGCAGCCAGCCGATCCTTGTGCGGTTCCAGCCCGCCGTGGCGTTTCCAGGCCGCCATGGAACGCCGCAACTGATCGGCCTCGCCGGGGCTGTAGTCGGCGGCGACGATCGCGATCTGCATCACTTGTTCCTGGAACAGCGGCACGCCGAGGGTGCGCTTGAGCACCTCCCGCAACTCTTCGGAGGGATAACTTTCGAGCTCTTCCTTGTTCCGGCGGCGCAGATACGGGTGGACCATGCCGCCCTGGATGGGGCCGGGGCGAACGATGGCCACCTCGATCACCAAGTCATAGAACTTGCGGGGCTTGAGCCGGGGCAGCATCGACATTTGTGCCCGGGACTCGATCTGGAACACGCCGATGGTATCGGCACGGCCAATCATGTCGTAAGTGGCCGGATCTTCGGACGGGATCGTCGCCAGGCTCAGGTCAAGGTTTCGGTGGCGACGCAGCAGATCGAAACAACGACGGATCGCGCTGAGCATCCCCAGCGCCAGAATATCCACTTTGAGCAACCCGACCGCGTCCAGATCGTCCTTGTCCCACTGAATGATCGTGCGCTCGGCCATGGCAGCGTTTTCCACCGGCACCAGGCTGTCCAGAGGCTGCTCGGAAATCACGAAGCCACCGGGGTGCTGGGACAGGTGCCGGGGGAAACCAATTAACTGCTGCGTCAAGCTCAAGACCCGGCGCAGCACCGGGCTTTCGGGGTCGAACCCGCCTTCCAGCAGGCGCTCCACGGGCGGCGTGGTATCACTCCAGTGGCCGCAGCAATCGGCCAAGGCGTTGATCTGGTCCGGCGGCAAACCCAATGCCTTGGCCACGTCACGCACCGCGCCGGCCGCGTGGTAGGTGCTGACCACCGCCGTCAACGCCGCGCGCGTGCGGCCATAGCGCTGAAAGATGTACTGCAAGACTTCTTCACGACGTTCGTGCTCGAAGTCCACATCGATATCCGGCGGCTCGTTGCGCTCCTTGGAAAGAAAGCGCTCAAACAGCATGTTCATCCGGTCCGGGTCGATCTCGGTGATGCCCAAGGCGAAACACACCGCTGAGTTGGCCGCAGAGCCTCGGCCCTGACAGAGAATTTTCTCGCGCCGGGCGAAGGCGACGATGTCCTGAACGGTCAGGAAGTAGCTTTCGTAGCCCAACTCGGCGATCAGCCCCAGTTCCTTGTTGATCAGCCCGCGCACCTTCTCGCTCGCCCCTTGGGGCCAGCGCTCGCGAATGCCGCGTTCGGTCAATTCGCGCAGCCAGGAATCGGCGCTGTGGCCTTGCGGCACCAACTCCCGTGGATACTGATAACGCAACTGGCCAAGGTCGAAGGTGCAGCGCCGGGCAATGGTCAACGTTTCATCGAGCAAGGCTGGCGGGTAGATCGATTGCAACACCTCCAGGCTGCGCACATGCCGCTCGCCATTGGGATGAAGGCGCAGCCCGGCTTCGGCGACCGGCAGGTGATGACGGATCGCAGTCATGGTGTCCTGCAAGGCCCGTCGGCCACGGGTGTGCATGTGCACATCGCCACTGGCCACGGCGGCAATCCGCAACTCCCGCGCCAGGCTCAGCAACGCCTCCAGGCGTCGGGTATCGTCCTGACCGCAATGCAACTGGACGCTCAACCACAGGCGTTCGGCGAAGGTCTGTTGCAACCAGTGGCCCGTTTCGAAGTCATCGACAGTGTCCGGCACCCACAACGCCAACAGCCCCGGCATCGGTTCGCTGAAATCTTCGCGCAGCACCTGATACTGGCCTTTCTGCGTACGGCGTCGTGCCCGGGTAATCAGCCGGCACAGGGTCTGATAGCCCTCAAGGTTCTCCACCAGCAGCACCAGTTTCGGGCCGTTCTCGATGCGGATTTCGCTGCCGATGATCAGCGGCAACTCCACCGACTTCGCCGCTTGCCAGGCGCGGACGATGCCGGCCAGCGTGCACTCATCGGTAATCGCCAGCGCTTGATAGCCGTGCTTTTTTGCCCGTTGAAAGAGTTCGAGGGCACTGGAGGCGCCACGCTGGAAGCTGAAGTTCGACAGGCAGTGCAACTCGGCATAACCGACACTCATGCGAACCAGCCTTGCAGCCACAGCGGACCGCCCTCACCCACCGCCCGATAAGCCCAGCCCTGCTGGCCGGAACGGGTTTCGATCAGGTAGTAATCGCGGCGCACATCGGCGCCGTCCCACCAGCCGGATTCAATGCGCTCCGGGCCCATGAGAATGCGGGTCGAGCCTTCGTGGATCACCTGCGGCTCCGTCAGCAACCAGCCCGGACGTTGCACACCCGGCAACCCCGCGCACAGTTGACTGTCGACCCGTGCCTGCCACGCGCATTCCGGCCGGTGATCGGCCTGAAAGCGCAAGCCATGCACCGCCTCATCTCCGAGCCGCGCGCGCAAGCGCTCGCGCAGTTGCTCCCACGGCAAGGATTGCTGCGGGCGGTCATCGAACAGTTCCTGATACTGCGGGACGAAGCTCGGCAAGTCTTCGGCACACAGGCGGAAACCGCGCACCGGGGCTTCGACCTGAACCTGTTCCAGTCGCCCCCGGGCCAGTTCGAAGAGCATCGCCGGATCGCGTTCGGCGCTGAGCAGGCCGACCTTGATCACCGAGTCCGGTAAACCGGCGTGTTCCAGGTGCAGGTCGAAACGCTGCACGCCGCTGTCCCGACCGCAGAGAAAGGCCGACAGGTCGCCGGTCAACCGGCGCAGCGGAAACAGCAGCGCCTGATGCGACTGCACGTCAAAGTTGAGTTCGATGCGTACGTCGAAACGATCCGGCGGCAGGTAGAACGCCAGGGCCAGTCGCCGCTCGCCCGTCAACGCGTCCAGATGCTTGAGCACCTGGGCTTCGAAACGCCGGGCCAGGCTCTGTCGTGGCAGCGCCTGCACCTGACTCAAGGTGCGCAAGCCCATGCGCGATAACGCCGTGGCCACCACGGGTTCCAACGCGATGCGGTCGACGGGCAATTGCCCGAGATGGTGCTGCAAGGCTTCGTTGTCCGGCACCACCAGCCCGTCATACACGTTGGCCAACACCCGCGCGGCCACCGGGTTGGGCGCAGCGACGATCCGATGGCGAAAACCCAGCTCGCCGAGCTCGGCGCGCAACCGCACCTCAAACGCTGGCCACGACCCGAACAAGCCCAGGCTGGATTCGATTTCAAACACCACGGCACGCGGGTAATGCACGCTGACCTGAGAGCTGAAACGATAGGCCCACGCTGCCAGAAACTGCTGCCAGTGCTCGATCTCGGCGGCGTCGTATTCGGCCGTGGCAAAGCCTTTGCTCAAGGCCTGAGCGGCGGTCATCGACTGCCCCGGACGCAAGCCCAGCGCCCGCGCCGACGCGTTGACTGCTTGCAACACCCGGCGTTGTGCCGGGCCGGTCAGCAGCGCCAGCGGCTCATCGGGATCGGGGCGCTGACGCAATACCGCGTCCAGCGCCAATTGCGGGAAGAGAATACAAACCCAGCGCATGGCAACCTCAATGCCCCACGGAGAAGGCAATCGGCGCCGAACGCGCTAGCCCGCCCCGACACTTGAGCACGCGTAATTGCGCAGGCTTGGCGTCGATGGCAATGCGCAGGGCGGCGGGCGAAGGGTTGATGGCTTCATGGATCGAGCGGTAGGCGAACGCCAGGGTCGAGCCGGTTTCCGCCGCCACCTGCAAGCGGCGCAACGCCCGGTCATCGGCCTTGTGCGGCCAGCACAACACCGCCCCGCAACTGCCTGAACGCAGGCATTGTTCCGCCGCCCATAAGGCATCCCGTTCGCTGGCCTGAATGATCGACAACTGGCGCAAATCGACCCCGGCGTTCTGCCACGCTTGCGGGTACGGCACGTAGGGCGGCGCCACCAGCACGATGCGCTCACCCGCCGCCGACAACCGCGCCAACGCCGGCCACACCAGCTGCAATTCACCAACGCCCTGCCCGGCCATGAGGATTTCGGTCAACGCCGCTTCCGGCCAGCCACCGGTGGGCAACGCCGCATCCAGTGCGGCATGCCCGGTGGGTTGCGGGCTGACGGCCGGGGGCGCAGGCCGGCCCTTCCAGACCTGGCCGCCATTGAACAGCGTATCCAGCGCAACGACGGCGCCCATCACCCTTGCCTCACCAGGCCGCAGAACACGCCTTCGATGGCGAGGTCCTGATCGGGTTGAACGATGATCGGCTGATACGCCGGGTTGCGCGGCAACAGGCGAACCGTGTCGCCGGTCCGCTCGAAACGTTTGATGGTGACTTCGCCGTCCAGTCGCGCCACCACGATCTGGCCATTGAGCGCTTCCGGGTTGCGCCGCACGCCCACCAGATCGCCGTCGAGAATGCCGTCCTCGATCATCGAATCGCCCTGAACCCGCAGCATGTAATCCGGCACCCGCGAGAAGATCGACGGATCCAGCAGCAACCGGCTGTGCACTTCGGCATCGGCGCCGATTGGCGCACCCGCTGCCACCCGGCCGAGCACCGGAACGTCCAACAACTCGGGCCGCGCCGGTTGCCCGAGCAAACGAATACCCCGAGCCTGATGGGGGTTGACCTCGATGAAACCGGCCTCGGTCAACGCCAGCACATGCTTGCGCGCCACGCTGCGGGAGGCGAAACCAAAGGCCTCGCTGATTTCAGCGAGGCTCGGGGACTGACCGTGCTCCGCGATTCGGTCGCGGATAAAGGTCAGGATGGCGGTACGGCGGGGAGTTAGAGTCGTCATGGAGTACATTTGTACTCTTTTGGCATTTTCCTGACAAGGACTTGTAGGATCTGCGCATGAGCCGTGTAGGAGCTATGTAGGAGCTGTCGAGTGAAACGAGGCTGCGAATCTTTTGATCTTGAATTTAAAAAGCAAAAGTCAAAAGATTCGCAGCCTCGTTTCACTCGACAGCTCCTACAGGGAGTCGGTGTGTGAGGAGAGTGACGCATGCGTGTAAACGACCGAAACACCAGCGTCATCTGCCGCCGTCATCACTCAAGCCACGAGACGCCAGAAACCCTGCGATGTAATCGATAAACGCCAGCACTTTCGCGGTCGCCCGCCGATGGCTCGGGTACACCGCCAGAATATGCGGGCCGAAGCTGTCCGGGTCGATGTCGTAGTCAGCCATCACCTGCACCAGCCGGCCATCGGCGATGTACGGCGCGGCGCTCCACAGCGGTGTGTGCAACAAGCCGCGTCCGGCCAGTGCGTTGGCCAGCAGCAGGTCGTAATTGTCGCTGCGCAACCGCGGATTTTGCGGCTGGGGCAGGCTCAGGCGTTGCCCGTCGCGCTCGACCCACCAGAATTCGCGGCTGAGCAACGGATGTCGATACAACAGCCATTCGTGGTCATCGAGGGTGTGCGGGGTGACAGGCAATGTTTTACGCGCCAGATAGGCCGGGCTGCCGCACAACGCCAGACGATTGCTGCCGACGACGCGGGCGATCAACCCCGGCAAGTCGTCATGGCCTTCGCGCAGGGCCAGGTCGTAGCCGCTTTCCAGCAGATTGACGAACTCATCGCACAGGTCCACCTGCAAATTGATCTGCGGGTACTGCTCCAAAAAACCGCCACACACCTGATCGAGAAACGCCTGCCCGTAGGCCAGCGGTGCGGTGATTTTCAGGTTGCCGCGCAGGCCATGCTGCAGCTGCTCGATTTCCTCGCCGGCCTCCTCCAGCCGCTGCAACACCTGGCGTGCGGTTTCCAGATAGAGACGCCCGGATTCGGTCAGCAGAATCCGCCGGGTACTGCGCTCGAACAAACGGGCGCCGAGTTCGGCCTCCAGGTGGTTGACCGCTTTGGTCAGGGCCGACGGGGTCTTGCCCAGTTGCTCGGCGGCGCGGCTGAAACTGCCGAGTTGCGCCGTGACCACGAACATTTTCAATGCACCCAATTTGTCCATACTTTTTCCATTCAGGCAAAAACGTTTTTCGTGAGGAAGACGTTCTGCTGCGCACCAGCAGCCACTAATCTGGCCATCAGACGCAATAACAAGGAAACATTCAATGAAAAGATTCATCCCGAATCTCTTGATGGCCGCTGTTAGTTTTGCCTCGATGGAAGCCATGGCAGCCACCGATCTGGTGCTGATCAATGGCAAGATTTTCACCGCCGACCGTGCCCAACCGAAGGTGCAAGCGCTGGCGGTACAGGACGGTAAGGTGCTGCAAGTCGGCAGCGATGCACAGATCAAAGCCTTGATCACGCCGCAAACAAAAGTGGTGGATCTGGGTGGTAAAACCCTGATGCCCGGTCTGATCGACACCCATTCCCACGCGATTTTTGGCGGTCTGGAAATGGTCGTGGCCAACATGGAAGACGAGGTGGTCGACCTCGACGAACTGGAAAAACGCCTGCGCGGCTGGCGTGACGACGGCAAGGCCAAACACGGCGATGTGTTGACCGTGGCCGGCATGAGCTCGGTTTACTGGGCCAAGGCCGAAGACTTGGGCAAAAAATTCAACAACGGCGAATGGGCGGACGTGCCCGTGGTGTTCACTGGCAGCGACCACCACACAGCCTGGGCCAACGACTTCATGCTCAAGCGCGCCGGGATTGATGCCGCGTTGCTCAAGTCATTGCCCGCCGCCGAAGTGGACACCATTGGCAAACGTGCCGATGGCACCCCCAACGGCTTCCTGGTGGATGCCGGTTGGGACCGGGTGTCCTCGAAAATGCCCGTGCCGAGCACCGCCGACATGCTCAAGGCCGCCCAATCGGCTGTGCGCTACAACAACAGCTTCGGCATCACGGCGTGGATGGACCCCGCCGCCAATGCCGCCCCCGGCGAACCGCTGTTCGCGCTCAAGCCCACGGAGAAAACCGTCGGCGTGCTACCGGCCTATAAAGCGCTGGCCGAAACCGGTGGCATGAGTGTGCACGTGGCGGCTTTGCTGGTGGCCAACTCAAAAAGCGTACCGGCTGATCTCGATACGCTGGACAAGGTCCGCCAGCAATTTCAGGGCATCCCGAACCTGACCCTGCCTGGCGTCAAGATCTTCGCCGACGGCGTGATCGAATTCCCGGCCCAGAGCGCGGCAATGATCGACCCTTACAACAACTCGCACAAACAGGGCGAATTGCTGATCGATCCAAAGCATTTCGGCGAACTGGTCAGCGCCATCGACCAGCGCGGCTGGCTGGTGCACATCCATGCCATCGGCGACCGCGCGGTGCGGGAGTCGCTGAACGGCATCGCCCAGGCGCGCAAGGATCGCCAAAGCGGCGTGACGCACTCGATCACGCACCTGCAAATCGTCAACCCGAAAGAGTTTGCGCGGTTCAAACCACTGGACGTCATCGCCTCGATGCAATTGCTGTGGGCTTCGGCCGACGACTACACCACGGACATGATCAAGCCTTACGTCAGCGCTCTCGCCTTCCGCTATCAATACCCGGCGCATTCACTGCTCAAACAGGGCGCGACCATCTCGGGGGCGAGTGACTGGCCGGTGTCTTCGCCCAACCCATGGAACGCCATGGCCCAGGCCATCACCCGCGTCGGCCCGCTGGGCGTGCTGAACATCAAAGAAGCCGTGGATCGCGAAACGATGTTCTACGCCTACACCCTTAACGCCGCGCGCACCATCGGCCTGGAGAAGCAAATCGGTTCGCTGACCCCTGGCAAGCAAGCCGACTTCATCGTGCTGGACCGTGACGTATTCACCGTCGACAACAAGGCCCTGAGCGACACCCAAGTGCTGCAAACCTGGTTCGCCGGACGCGAAGTCTACGCACCGACCCTCTAATAAAAATCCGCTCGATCCGCTGCCCGCCCCCCGCGCTCGTCGCCGGGGTTCGGCGCAGCTTTGCCGCAAAAACTGCCCATAACAATCACAATATCGGGACTGTACTCATGAAAGCTTTCACCCTGTTCGCCCTCGGTTCCTTGAGTCTGCTGCCGTTGAGCAGCCAGGCCATCGTCTTGAATGACGACTTTTCCGTACTGGTGGACCTGACCCTGGCGAGCGATTACCGCTCCCGTGGCATTTCGCAAACACAGAATGATCCCGCCGTGCAGGCCGGCGTGACG
The DNA here is from genome assembly GCF_019956415.1 of Pseudomonas sp. GL-B-19. Taxonomy (GTDB): domain Bacteria; phylum Pseudomonadota; class Gammaproteobacteria; order Pseudomonadales; family Pseudomonadaceae; genus Aquipseudomonas. The sequence goes on along the minus strand of NZ_JAHBDK010000020.1, from coordinate 33,946 downwards.
CTGGCCCACAGCACGGGTTTGTACGTGGGGGCCTGGAGTTCGAACGTCGACTTCGGCGGCGGCCTGAAAACCCGTCAGGAAATCGACTACTACGCCGGTTGGCTTTGGGAAGCCACCGAGGACGTCAACCTGGACATTGGCTATCTGCGATACACGTACCCGAAAGAAAGTCAGTTCAATCAGAGCGAGGTCTACGGCATTCTCAGTGTCTACGGGGTGAAACTCGGCGCCTATTACTCCGACGATGCGCCGGGCGTCGATAGCAAGCAGAATTCGCTGTACAGCTATGTCGGTTACGAAACCCAATTGCCTTACGACACCGGCCTGAAACTGCGCTATGGCAACATGGACTTCAAGGATCCGTACCTGTACTCGAGCTCGGGCCATGCCGAGGACTCGTACCGCGAGTGGGAAGTCAAACTGACCCACGAACTGGCCGGGGTGCTGCTGGGCTTGAGCTACATCGACACCGACCTGTCGAAAAGCCAATGCACCAGCAACTGGGGGTTTGACGACGTGTGCAGTGCGACCGTGGTGGCGAGTGTCAGCAAATCCTTCTGACCCACACAGATCCCCTGTAGGAGCGGCGATGCGGCGATCCGACTTGCCCGCGAAGGCGGACTGACATTCAGCATCGATGTCGACTGACCCACCGCTTTCGCGAGCAGGCTCGCTCCCACAAGGGTTATGGAGTGGTTTCGGGAGTGAGTTGTGCCAGGTAGGCCCACGGGTAGATGCCGCGTTCGTGGCCGTCGCTGAAAATCAGTTGCAGGCCGTAGCCCTGTTGGTTGAGTTCAATCACTCGAATGCGCTCATCGACCTTCACTGTCAGCCCTTGCAACCGAAACGCCCGACATTGCGAGCACGGGCATTGACGCCTCAGTTCAGCATGACCCAGCAATTGCTCACGCCCATCCGGCCAGTTCAATCGCAGCTGCTGTTTACCTTGGGAATTACCCACTGCCACCGGGTTCACAGCAGTTGACTCAAGGCGATGCGCACGGCTTTGCGCACTTCCGGGTCGCCGTCGTCTTGCGCGGCCTGCAAGGGGGCGATGGCCCCCATGTCGTTCAATTCGCCGAGGGCCAGCGCGGCTTCCTTGCGCAGGTTGCTGATGCGGTGGCCGAGGGTTTCGATCAAGGCTTCAAGGGCCGGGGCGTAACGCAAACGACCGAGGCTGCGAGTGGCGCGCAGGCGGACTTGCCAGTAATCGTCGCTCAAGGCCTCGATCAATGCGGGACCCGCGTCAATGTGGCCGACTTTGCCCAACGTGGTCGCGGCCTCTTCGCGCACTTGCCAGGCTTCGTCTTGCAAGGCCTGGCGCAGCGCTGGCAGCACTTGAGCATCGGAGGCCAGACCGAGGGCGCCGGTGGCGGCGCGGCGGACTTCGGTGTCGGGATCGGTGCTGGCCAATCTCGCCAAAGCCGGCAACGCATCGAGCTGTTTGAGCCAACCGAGCACGCCAACCGCCTCGCGGCGAACGCTGGCGTCTGCATCCTTCAACGCGGCTAAAGCGGCAGCGGCGGCATCGGGGAAACGCAACTCACGCAACGCCCTGAACGCGGCAATGCGCACGCTGGCCTCGGCATGCCCGGTCCACGGCAGAATCACCCGGCCTGCCGCCTCGCTCTTGAGCAGACTGAGGCTTTGCGCCGCGGCCGATTGCACGGCCAACGAGGGATCGGTCAGCGCCTGGCACAACGCTTCGACCACAGGTTCCTCCTCCCAGGCTTCAAGCAAGCGTGCGGCTTCGGCGCGGACTTCTTCGGTCGGATCATGCGCCAGTCGGTTGACCAGCCATAACAAACCGTCCGGTTCTTCGAGGTCGGCCAATTCGATCAGAGCAATGCGACGTATGCCCGGATCGTCATCGGTCAGGCGCGGTTGCAGGGCGAGAATGTCGTCGTTATCGGTTACATCAAATAGTGAGGTCATAGGGCAAATCGCGGCAGTTTGTTTTCAGGGGGAAGTCCGAGAGGGTTCAGGCGCGGTAACTGCCGACCGTCTTCGTGACGCAGTAATTCGAGGCAATGGCGTTTCAAGCGGGAAAACTCATGGCTCGTCACCAGTTCGGTGGTGCGTGGCCTTGGGAAGTCGAGGCGCAGGTCTTCGATGATCCGACCGGGACGCGAACTCATGACCAGCAGGCGATCAGCGAGAAACAATGCTTCGTCGATGTCATGGGTGACGAACACCACGGTGGTGCGAATCCGCGTCCAGATGTCCAGCAGCAGTTCCTGCATGTTCAATCGGGTCAGCGCGTCGAGGGCGCCGAAGGGTTCGTCCATCAGCAATAGACGCGGGCGGTTGATCAGCACCCGGGCGATTTCCACCCGCTGTTGCATGCCGCCGGAGAGCTGATCCGGCCAGCGCTCGGCGAACCCTTCAAGGCCCACTAATGCAAGGATTTCATCGGCGGTTGCGTGGCGTTCGGCTTTACCCATGCCGCGCATTTTCAAACCGAAAGCGACGTTGTCGCGCACGGTTCGCCAAGGGAACAGCGTGTGGTGCTGGAACACCATGCCGCGCTGCGGCGACGGGCCCGAGACCTGCGCGCCATCGACGTTGAGACTGCCGGATCGCGGTTGCAGGTGCCCGGCCAACGCGCCGAGCAAGGTCGATTTGCCGCAACCGGACGGCCCGAGAATGCACACGAACTGCCCCGCTTCAATCTGGCAATCCAGACCTTGCACGGCTTCGAAGGCCTGCGGCCCATCACCGAGGACGATGGACAACTGGCGAATATCAATCCGCCCTTCCGGGGTTTGCATCACGCTCATCAGGCTTTTCCTCGTGGTCGGTGCCACGGCGTGAACAGCCCGCCGAGACGTTTGATCAGCAGGCTGCTGCCCATCCCGAGTACACCGATCAGCAACATGCCAACGACGATGTCGGCGTAGTTTTGGATGGTGTAGGACTCCCAGGTGTAATAGCCGATGCCGTATTGGCCGGAGATCATTTCCGCCGTCACCAGGCAGAACCATGAAGTGCCCATGCCGATGGCCAGGCCGATGATGATGCTCGGCGCGGCGCCCGGCAAAATCACCTCCAGCAGAATCGCCCGACGCCCTACCCCAAGGCTTTTGGCCGAGGCGATCAGGCGTGGGTCGACGCCTTCGACGCCGTGCACGGTGTTGAGCAGAATCGGGAACAGCGCGCCGGTGAAGGTGATGAAGACCATCGACAGTTCCGAGGACGGGAACATGAGAATGGCCAGCGGAATCCAGGCGACGGCGGGGACTGGGCGCAGGACTTCCAATGGCGGCAGCAGCAAGTCTTCGGCCCATTTCGAGCGGCCGATGGCCACGCCCAGAGCGATGCCGATGAGCAGCGCGGCGAGGTAGCCGGCGAAGACCCGGCTGAGACTGCTGCTCAGGTGCTGGGCGAGCTTGCCAGAATCGCCGAGGCCCAACGCGGCCTGGATGACGGCCAGTGGGGTCGGGACGTTGGCGAAGGTGACCAGGCCGAGGTTCCAGTGACCGCTGGCGGCGAGTTGCCAGAACAGCAGGCAGAGCAACAATGAAGCTGCTCTTGGAATCCAGCGTGCATAAGATCGGTACACAATTCTTCCTCTCAATTCAAACCTGTAGGAGCCGGCTTGCTGGCGAAGACGGCGGGACAGCCAGCATCAATGTTGAATGTCGGATCGCAATCGCCAGCAAGCCGGCTCCTACAGGGGTTTCGGTGTTCTGGGGTTAGCGGGCGGTGACGGTCTGGGTGGTGGCTTCGGTGAAGTCGAAGACCTTTCCGCCCTGGGCCGTGGCGAATTGTTGGGCCTGACCTTTGAGCAAGAAGGCGCTGAGTTGCCCCTTTGCATCACTGGCAAACCACGCCTGATCCGCCAGCAACTTGATCCCGCTGTCGTTGGCCTGGGTATACACCGCGCGGATGTTTTTGCCTTCCGACTTCAAACCGGCCAACGCGGTGAACGCCGCTTGCGCCGAGGCGTACTGCCGAACCTTCGGCTCTCCGCGCACCCAGATTTCCGCCACATGACTGAAGTCAGTGATCGCTTTACCGCTCGCCGCATCCACTGCCTTCAGAGGCGTCTGCTCGTAGTTGGTCAGTTGCGCGGTGTAATCCAGGTTCGAAGCCTTGAACGCAGCGCGGATGTACTGATCGTCGATAAAGGTATTGAGATCGAGACCGCGATCAGCCTTCTTCAACAACTTGAGCGTATCGATGGCGGTGCCCACCGCCTGACGGTATTCCGGCTTCCAGCTCAGGTCGCGGGTTTGCACGCCGAGCGGGCCATGGAACAGGTAGTTGACCTCGGCATCGACGCCGGTGACTTTGGCGATCAGTTCGCTGTACTTCTCCGGCTCAGCCGCCAGCAACTGATTGGCCTCGAGGCTCGCCCGCAGATAAGCGACGACGATTTCCGGGTACTTCTTCGCGTACGCCTGATCCACCAACGCGCCGTGGAACGTCGGTGCGCCGGCCTGGGCGCCGTCGTAAATCTTGCGAGCAAACCCACGGCTCGGGAACAGTTCGGCAAACGGCACGAAATCGGCGTGAGCGTCGATCTTCCCGGCCTGTAACGCAGAGCCTGCGACTTCTGGCGGTTGGGCGATGATGTTGACGTCTTTGAGCGGGTCCCAACCCTGGGCCGCCACGGCACGCAGCAACATCCCATGGGCCGTCGAGGCGAACGGCACGGAAATGGTTTTGCCCTTCAACTCTGCCAACGACTGCACACCCGAAGCACTCGGCACCACGATGCCGTTGCCGCTGCCCTTGATGCTGCCCGAGAGCACGCTGATGAACAGGCTGTGTTTACCGGCGGTTTCGAACGCCACGCCGTTGAACGAGCCGGGGAAATCGGCCATGGCGCCGAAGTCGAGTTTGCCGGCGACCATTTCGTTGGTCAGCGGTGCGCCACTGGTGAAGTTTTTCCACTCGACCTCGTATTTGGCGTCTTTGTATTGGCCGTCGTGAGGCAGGTATTTATCGAGCAGACCCAGTTCACGAATCAGCAATCCGCCGGCGGCGCAATTGATGGTGGTGTCCTGGGTGCCGATGGCAATGCGGATGGTTTCGGCGGAGGCCGACAGGGTGAATGAGGCCAGTACCAGACCGGCTAATGCTGCACGCAACATAGGTGTATCCCCTCGAATCGTTTATTGAGTGTTCGTCTCCGCCACGATCTGGGCGCGGTGGGAAACGAGGGGTGTTTGAAGCTGGCGTCCGGTGTTGCCGGATGGCTTTTTGTTGTCTGGGCTGGCCTCTTCGCGAGCAGGCTCGCTCCCACATTTAGATTGCATTTCCCTGTTGGAATGCATTTCCCTGACTGGAATGCATTTCCCTGTGGGAGCGAGCCTGCTCGCGAAGGCGTCCTGTCATTCAATGGAGATTGAATGCGCTCACTCAGCGCAACAGGTAAGGAATTTCAACTTTCACCGCTCCGGTCGGGCAGTCCTTTTCACAGGGCATGCAGTACCAGCATTCGTCGAACGCCATATAGGCTTTTTGCGTGGCAGGGTTGATCGCCAGCAGATCCATCGGGCAGACGTCGACGCACACGGTGCAGCCTTTGTGGGCGATGCAAAGATCCTCGTCGACCGTTACCGGCGCGTTGGAGCGAAAGAAGATTTCCTGGGGTTGATAGGCCATTTGGCGGTCTCTCTTTTGGTGATGCTCAGGCCGCAAAGGCGCCGACCCGCAGCCGGTCGTAAGCCTGCATTTCATCGGCGTCCAGCGGAATAATGTAAGGCTCGACGGCTTTCTTGAAACTGGTCATCAGACCGTCCTCACCCTTCTTCAAGTGGCAATGGCAGAACCAGTCACTGTCGTTGCGTTGCGGGTGATCGACCCGATAGTGGTAAAGCCCCCAGCGGCTTTCGGCGCGGAACAGTGAGGCGCGGGCGGCCATTTCGGCGCAGTCGCGGATCATGCTGACTTCCATGGCGCGCATCAGTTCGTGGGCGTTGTGGGCCTTGATCTGATCGAGGTCGCGCTGGATATCGCTGAAGCGTTGCAGGCCGATCTGCATTTTCTTCGTTACTTTCGGCGGTTGCAGGTAGTCGTTCACAAAACGCCGCAGCTTGTACTCGACTTGCGCAGGTGGCAGGCCGTGTTCGCGGTCCAGCGGTGCGTAAACCCGGGCTTTTTCGGTTTCGATTTGATCCACATCCAGCGATGTAAACTCGCGCCCGACGACAAAGTCCGCCGCGTTGGTGCCGGCAAACCAGCCATAGGTGAACGCGCCGAGCATGTAGTTGTGCGGCACTGCTGCCATGTCACCCGCCGAGTACAAACCCTTGACCGAAGTTTCCGCTCGCTCGTTGACCCACACACCCGACGCCGAATGCCCACTGCAAAAACCGATCTCGGAGATGTGCATCTCGACCATCTGCGTGCGGTAGTCAGTCCCGCGATTGGCGTGAAACTGGCCGCGACTCGGGCGTTCGTTGCTGTGCAGGATCTCTTCGATGTTCTGGATGGTTTCCTCGGCCAGGTGATCGAGTTTGAGAAACACCGGGCCGTTGCCGCTTTCGAGTTCCTGGTGGAACTCCCACATCATCTGGCCGCTCCAGTAGTCACACTCGATGAAGCGTTCGCCCTTGTTGTTGGCGGTGTAGCCTCCCAAGGGACCGGTGACGTAGGCGCAGGCCGGGCCGTTGTAGTCCTTGATCAGCGGGTTGATCTGGAAGCATTCCAGGTTCGCCAGTTCGGCACCGGCGTGATAGGCCATGGCGTAACCGTCGCCGGCATTGGTCGGGTTTTCGTAGGTGCCCATCAAGTATCCCGAGGATGGCAACCCCAGGCGCCCGGCGGCCCCGCAGCACAGAATCACCGCTTTGGCCTTGATCACATGGAAGTCCGCGGTGCGGCAATCGAAGCCCATCACACCGTTGACCGCGCCCTCTTCATCGGTCAGTAATCGGGTGCAGACCAGGCGATTGGTGATGCTGACCCGTGCCCGTTTCAACTGGCGATACAAAACCTTTTTGATGTCATGCCCTTCCGGCATCGGCAGCACGTAAGCGCCCATGTGGTGGACCTTTTTCACCGCGTAGTCGCCGGTCTCGTCCTTCTCGAATTTCACGCCCCATCGGTCCAGTTGCTCGATGGTTTCAAAGCTGTGAGTCGCGTAGGCGTACACCGCTGCCTGATTGACGATGCCGTCGTTGGCGATGGTGATTTCCTTGGTGTACTGCTCGGGCGTCGAGTGGCCGGGAATGATCGCGTTGTTCAGCCCGTCCATGCCCATGCTGATCGCGCCGCTACGTTTGACGTTGGCCTTGTCGATCAACAACACGCGCAGGTCGCGGTTGCGTTCCTTGGCCTTGATCGCCGCCATCGGCCCCGCAGTGCCGCCACCGATCACGACGATGTCGTATTCCTGCTCCAAAGTGCTTCTGGTTATTGAGCTGTGCGTCATGCCTGCGTCCCTTTTTGCCGGTCGATCCGCAAGCGGTACTGGAAGGCATCGCCACGGTAGTAAAGGTGTTCGAAGTCCACGGGTTGGCCGCTGGCATCGTGGGTCAGGCGCTCGATGCGCATGATCGGCGAGCCCGGTTCGACGTTCAGCGCGTGAGTCAGGTCGCTGTCGGCCAAGACCGCATCGATGGCCAGGTCGGCGTGACCGAGGACCAGGCCGCAGTCGTTTTCGAGGATCAGGAAAATATCGCGGGTGACCAGATCAGACTTCTCCAGCCGTTCGCCGAGGGTTTTGGGCAGGTAGGTAATTTCCAGCGAGATCGGCTCGCGGTTGATCAGCCGCAACCGTTTGATCTGTGCCACGATTTCACCTTCAGCGACCTGCAAGCGCTCGGCGACAAGTTTGTCGGCGGCGATGAATTTGAAGCTGCGCAGGCGGTTGATCACCTCGTAGCCGCGACCGGTCATGGACTCGGCCAGGCCTTGCAGCGTGCTGACGTTCTGGAAGGTTTTCGGTTTGGCGACGAAGGTGCCTTTGCCGTGAATCTTGAAGATCAGCCCTTCTTTCTGCAGATCTCCCAAGGCCTGGCGCACGGTGATCCGGCTGACTTTGAACAGCGCGCCGAGTTCGCTTTCGGAAGGCATCTGGCTGTCTTGCGGGTATTCACCGTCGAGGATGCGGGCGCGCAGCACGTCACGCAGTTGGGTGTGTAACGGGACGCTACTGAGGGATAGAACGTTATCGGTCATGGCAGATCACTTGTTATAACGAGTTATGACGTGATCTTAGAGAGGCCCGATGAGGGTTGAGAAATACTGTTTGAGCATAAGGTTAGATTCGCCGAACGAGCACAATCCTTTGTAGCAGCTGCGGAGCACCGCGAGGCTGCGTCCGGCGGCGCAGCCGTCGTGAAATCAGAGAGTGCGGTGTGTCAGGAAAACCTTGCATGCAGGGTTTACGACGGCTGCGCCGCCGGACGCAGTCTCGCGGTGCTCCTCAGCTGCTACATCGGTGTGGTTCAGTGGGCGCTAGTGGCGCTTGAGGATCTGGTCCATCACCCAATCGGTTTTCAGCGCTTCCCCGGCCACTGCCGGATGCTGCGCTTCGCCGCGAATATGCGCGTTGATGCCCAGCACGTGATGCCACTGGATGTGTTCGTGATGATCGATGTGCAGGCTGATATGTTCATCCGCGTGAAGCTGCACCGGATGCTCATCGAACACCGAAAAACTGATTCGGCCCTGGCTGCCGATCACCTCGACCCGGTCCTCGCGACGATCCGCCACGAAGTTCCAGCAGCCCATACCCGTTGCGCCGGAAGCAAACCGCCAACTGGCGCTGACGGCATCTTCGGCGGTATACAGCCCGGCCTGTCGCGCGGTGAAAGCGGCGACGTCGGTGATGTCACCGAGCAGGTACTGGAACAGGTCAAACCCGTGGCTGGCGAGGTCAGCGAAGTAACCGCCACCGGCAATGCCCGGGTCTGTGCGCCAGTTGTGCATGCCGCCCAGATCGATTGGCGACGGGGCTTTGGTCAGCGTCCAGGTCAGGTGCCGGACCTCGCCTATCCGCCCCGCTTCCAGCCACTGACGCACTTGCTGGAAGCGCGGCAGCGAGCGTCGGTAGTAGGAAACGAACAGGTGCAATCCAGCGTTGGCAAAAACCTTTTCCATCTCGCGGCTTTGCCCGGCATTCAGCGACATCGGTTTTTCCACACAGCAATGTTTGCCGGCGGCGGCTACCAACAGGCTGTAGGCGTGATGACTGTCTGGTGGCGTGGCGATGTACACCGCGTCCACCTCGGGATCATTGATCAGCGCTTGCGCGTCGGTGTACACCCGGGCGATGCCATGGCGTGTGGCGTAATCCGTCACCGCGTCGATACGCCGCCCCATCACCGCCACCAACGCCGAGCCGGGCGCCTTGTAAAAGGCCGGCCCGCTCTTGCGCTCGGCGACACTGCCACAACCAATCATGCCCCAACGCACCACGTCCATGTTCATCTCCTGTTCGTTAGCCAATGCGCAAAGCGCGCAGGTCCAGCTGACCGTCCTTGAGCGGTGGGCACCAGTAGTAGCCGCCGGTGATCGGTCGACTGATGCGGTACAAGCCGTCTGTGATGCCGTCTTCCAGACCGCTCATGCGCCGCAGTTGCGCTTCAAAGGCGTCGAGGGAAAAGCCGAACGCAAGGAACATCAGGCCCGCGTGATCACCTTCGATCCATGGCATCGAACGACGGACGATGAATGCCTCGGGCGCGAAGCTTTCCTGGGCGGTGCGTTTGACGTGAGCCGAGACCGGCGCATCGTCGAGCTCTTCGTTGTCGCTCAAACGACGGCCCATAATGTTGTCCTTCTCATGGGACGGCATCGCGTGGAAGCCTTTGAGGTCATGCTGCCACTGCTGGATCGCGGCAAAGCTGCCACCGACCAGGCCTTCCGCGCCTTCGCTCAACAGTGCGGCGGCGACAGCGGCGTCGTCGTGCGGGTTTTCGGTGCCGTCTTCGTAACCGGTCAGGTCATGGCCGGTCATGTGGCGGAAGGTTTCGTTCATCTGCACCAGGCGCAGGGCCGGCGCCAGAGCGGCTTCGATGGCCTGGCTGCGATTGAGCAATTCACCCCGGTCGACGCCGTGCAACCAGCACCAGAGTGCGTGTTGCGTCGACGGGTTATCGACACCAACCCCGGTCAACGCCGGAAAGGCTCGCAGGCCATCGATCTGCGCGTGCAATGCCTTGACCAGCGATGCCCCGAAACCGACGACAGCCGACTTCCAGTCCACCAGTTGCATCAAGTTGTTGAGCGCAACCGGCAATGCTTCGGCGGATTCGAGGGCGAAGAACATATGGCGGGCTTGAGGCGGAACGGGGGTGGCGAGAATGCCCGGCTGGTAATAACTCATATGAACTCCTTGAAAATGAGCACGGAGTTTAACCGGAGCACGAGGGTTTGTGTGCAGCGTCCTGTAGCAGCTGCCGAGCCTGCGAGGCTGCGTTCGGTTCGGGCGGTGGCCGCTCCGCTGTACGTGACCGGGCTTTTCGGCTCTTCGCCACACCCCGCGAGCAACGCCGCGAAGACGCCCCCCCACCAGAGCAAAACTAAGGCTAGGCTTTTCAGTGAATCGGCGTTCCCGCATGGTGGTCCTCTAAGTGCCCCGTCAGTCGGATGCTCTTTTTTTGTTGTGATCAAGGAGAGCTCAACACTAAGGCACCCCGCGTGGGCGGGTTGAGGGCATTGGGGGCCAACAAGGGGGCTTCTGAGGTGCCGGGATATCCACGCGCCATCACGCTGTGCCGCAAATCACCAAGATGAGTCATGACAAGCGATGCCGAGGTCTGCTAAAACGTTTCACCAAGGCATCACCTAATCCAGAGGGGGTAGCGACATGACCACAACCAATATTCTCGACAACCTGTTCCCGAGCCACGCCGACATCCCGGAAAAGTACCGCCTCGACGGCCAGACCGAGCAGCGTGAGTACCTGGTCGATGGCGAACTGAAAACCTGGTCCGGGCCTCTCGCCCAGGTCCGAAGCCCGGTTTATCTGACCGGCGCTAATGGTGACGAGCAAGTGATCCTCGGCAGCACCCCCTTGCTGGATGCCGACACCGCGCTGACCGCCCTGGACGCCGCCGTCCGAGCTTATGACCGTGGCCAGGGCTTGTGGCCGACCATGCGGGTCGCCGAACGCATCCAGCACGTCGAAGCCTTTTTGGGTCGCATGCGCGAGCAGCGTGAGGCGGTGGTCAAGCTGCTGATGTGGGAGATCGGCAAAAACCTCAAGGACTCGGAAAAAGAGTTCGACCGCACCTGCGATTACATCGTCGACACCATCAATGCGTTGAAGGAGCTCGACCGCCGCTCCAGCCGTTTCGAACTGGAACAGGACACCCTCGGCCAGATCCGTCGCGTCCCGCTCGGCGTAGCCCTGTGCATGGGCCCCTACAACTACCCGCTGAACGAAACCTTCACCACGTTGATTCCGGCGCTGATCATGGGCAACACCGTGGTGTTCAAACCGGCCAAACTCGGCGTGCTGTTGATTCGTCCGCTGCTGGAAGCATTCCGCGACAGCTTCCCGGCCGGGGTGATCAACGTGATCTACGGCAGCGGCCGCGAGACCGTCAGCGCGCTGATGGCCAGCGGCAAGATCGACATCTTCGCGTTTATCGGCACCAACAAAGCCGCCAGCGATTTGAAAAAACTTCACCCCAAACCGCACCGTTTGCGTGCGGCGTTGGGCCTTGATGCGAAAAACCCCGGCATCGTCTTGCCGGAGGTCGATCTGGACAACGCGGTAAGTGAAGCGGTGACCGGCTCGTTGTCGTTCAACGGCCAGCGCTGCACCGCGCTGAAAATCCTCTTCGTCCATGAAGACGTGGTCGAAGCCTTCATCGACAAATTCAACGCTAAACTCGCCAGCCTCAAACCCGGCATGCCGTGGGAAAGCGGCGTGGCGCTGACACCGTTGCCGGAGTCGGGCAAGGTCGATTACCTGCATTCGCTGGTGGCGGACGCCGAAAGCAAAGGGGCCAAGGTGGTCAATCCCAACGGCGGTCAGGCCCGCGCCTCGTTCTTCTACCCGGCGGTGCTGTACCCGGTGACCCCGCAAATGCGCATCTATCAGGAAGAACAGTTCGGCCCGGTCATCCCGATTGTGCCGTACCGCCATCTTGACACGGTGATCGATTACGTCCTGGAATCGGACTTCGGCCAGCAGCTGAGTATTTTCGGCACCAACCCGGTCGCGGTCGGCCGGCTGGTGGACACGTTCGCCAACCAGGTCGGGCGCATCAACCTCAACGCACAATGCCAGCGCGGCCCGGACACCTTCCCGTTCAACGGCCGCAAGAACTCGGCCGAGGGCACGTTGTCGGTGCATGATGCGTTGCGGGTGTTTTCGATCCGGACGTTGGTTGCCACCAAGTTCCAGGAAACCAATAAAGACCTCATCAGCGAGATCATCAGCGGACGCAGTTCAAGCTTCCTGACCACTGATTATATTTTCTGAGGACATAGCGACTGAGCACCTTCAGCCAACGATTGCCACCGCTGCTGCGCCGATTGCTGCGTCCGCTGCTGGACCCGTATCGGCGCTATCGCAACGCCAGACTGATCCACGCGGTGCGGGTCTCGCTCGGATTGCTGGCGACAATCCTGCTGACCACCGGCATCCATTTGCCCCATGGCGAATGGGCGTCGGTGACGATGCTGGTGGTGATCGGTGGCTTACAGCATCACGGCAATATCGGCAAAAAAGCCGCCGAGCGAGCCATTGGCACCTTGATCGGGGCTGGAGTCGGTCTGGTCCTGGTCGCGCAACAGGCCTGGCTCGGGATGCCGTGGCTGACTTATTTCGCCATGTCGGTGGTGTGCGGGTTTTTCTCGTATCACGCCATTGGCAAGGGCGGCTATACGGCGTTGCTGGCGGCGATCACCGTGTTTATTGTCGCGGGGCACGGTGACAACCCCGTCACGGACGGCTTGTGGCGCGGGGTAGACATTCTGATCGGCATCGCGCTGGCGCTGGCGTTTTCCTTCGCGCTACCGCTGTACGCGGTGTTTTCCTGGCGCTACAACCTGGCCGATGCCTTGCGCGATTGCGCGACGATCTATGGGCGCATCATCAATGGTGAGCCGGTCAGCGACGATGAACACCTCAAGCTCATGGGGCGCCTGAACACCGTGATGGTGCAATTGCGCTCGCTGATGCCGTCGGTTTCCAAGGAAGTGAAGATCTCCATGACTGAACTGGATGCCATTCAGCGCAACTTGCGGATGTGCGTCAGCACCCTGGAAATCCTCGGCAACACCCGCCCGGATGCCCGCGACCCCAACGCCATGGCGCAGTTGCAGTCGGCGATGACCGTGGAGCATCGGCAGATCCGCGTGCAACTGATCGGTATGGCGCGGGCGCTGAAAACCGGTGCGTCGCAACGGCTGAGCCGGCCTGTCGACCTGCCGCCAGCCTCAAGTCTTGATACGCCGGTCTACAGCCCGCTAGACGGCTATCGGTTATTGACCCGTCAGTTCGCCGCCAACATCGGCGAGATGCGCCAACGACTGGTCAAGACCGCCCCGCGCTGGAACATCTGACGCTTACTGTGCCGCCAGTTTCCGAGATTTGAAGCCCCAGCCCTGTTGCATCCCCGCGGCAGCCAGCAGAATCGCCGCCACGCCGAGCCATTGCAGCGGTTCCAGGCGATGGCCGAAGGCAAACCAGTCGACAAAAATAGCCGCAATCGGGTAGATAAACGACAACGCCCCGGTCAATGCGGTTGGCAGCTTTTGAATCGCGCCGTACAACAGCACATACATCACACCGGTGTGGACGATGCCCAGTGTCACCAGACTGGCCCAGGCACTCGGCGCTTGCGGCAGGGCGGAAAAGTGCGCGAACGGCGCAAGCATCAGCACCCCGGTGCAGACCTGAATCAATGCGATCAGATGCGGCGGCGTACCGGTCAGGCGCTTGATGATCAGCGCGGCAATCGCGTAAAGGAAGGCCGCGCCCAGCGCCAGGCCGATCCCCATCAGGTAATCATTGCCGCTCTCACCCTGCTCGCCATGAGCACTGACAATCGCCAGCATCCCGAGAAACGAAATGCCCAGCCAGAACAGTTTCTGCAAGGTGATTTTTTCGTTGAGGAACAACGCGGCCAGGCCGACCAACATGAACGGCTGAACGTTGTACACCGCCGTACCAATGGCAATCGAGGCGCGCGAATACGACGCAAACAACAGCACCCAGTTGCCGACAATTGCCACGCCACTGAACACTGCCAGCAGGAACGTGGTACGGGTCAGAATGTCAGGACGCAAAAAGCCGAAGGCCGCACAAATCAGCAGCAAGGTGCCCGCCCCGAACAGGCAGCGCCAGAACACCACGTCCAGCACCGGTTGCCCGGAAACCAGCACGAACCAGCCAATGGTCCCGGAGATCAGCATGGCGGCGGTCATCTCAAATGAACCGCGACGTATTGATTTGTCCATCTTCAGACTCCTGTGTTTGAGCGCAAAGTATGCCAATCTACTCGGGAGCTTCTCCAGCGCAAAAAGCAGGCTAAACTCGATTTATGCCTTTTTTATCAAGGCGGTTTCACTTAATAGCCTTACAGGGGTTTCGCCATGACCGACGACATCGACCAAGTGCTGATCAGCGCCTTGATGGAAGACTCGAGGCGCTCGCTCAAAGCGCTGGCGCACCTCAGCGGCTTGTCCTCGCCCAGTGTCGCCGAGCGTTTGCGCCGCCTCGAAGAACGCGGCGTGCTCAAGGGCTACACCGTGGAGATCGACCCGAAATGCTTTGGCTATCAACTCCAGGCCATCGTGCGGATTCGCCCGCTGCCGGGCCAGTTGCAGGAAGTGGAGCGACAGATTCAGGCCATCCCCGAATTCACCGAGTGCGACAAAGTCACGGGCGACGACTGCTTCATCGCGCGCCTGCACGTGCGCTCCATGGAACAACTGGACACCCTCCTCGACCGCCTGAATACCCACGCCGAAACGAACACCGCAATCGTCAAGAAGACCCCGGTCAAACGCCGGTTGCCACCGATGGCATGAGTGATGTTTGTTTGCCAATGGCGTAGATTGAGGGGTTTCCGGCGAAGGATTGGCGGTCTATGAAAACTCAGGCAATGCTACTCGCGGCGCTGCTGCTGGCGGGCTGCGGCACGATTCAAACGGTGGTGCGCGGTGACGAAGTGGCGGCTGAAAGCCTCAAGGAACAGAAGAGCTATTGTGGTGCAGTTCCGCGAATCTACAGCGGTGTGAGCTATGATTTTTGCAGTTTGAATGCGCCACTGAAAAAAGGCCTCGATGCACAAGACCACACCGATGCTCCAGCCGTCGTGCTGATCGACGTGGTCATGTCCGGCGCACTCGACACCTTGTTGCTGCCCTACACCATCTACCGCCAGCAGGCCGATGGCAGCATTGTCATTGACTGAATGACCTGAATGTCAGGCAATAAAAAACCCGCCTGAGCGGGTTTTTTACTTAAAGCCTTCGATTAATCATCGCGGCTCATGATGCCGAACAGCTGCAACAAGCTGATGAACAGGTTGTAGATCGATACATACAGGCTGATGGTCGCCATGATGTAGTTGCGCTCGCCGCCATGAATGATGGCGCTGGTCTGGTACAGAATGCAGACCGAGGAGAACAGCACGAAACCTGCGCTGATCGCCAGTTGCAGGCCGCTGATCTGGAAGAAGAAGCTCGCCAGCGTCGCACCCAGCAGCACGAAGAAGCCTGCCGTGATGAAACCGCCCAGGAAACTCATGTCCTTGCGGGTAATCAGCACATAAGCCGACAGGCCACCGAACACCAGCGCCGTCATCGCGAACGCCGAACTGACCACTTCAGCGCCGCCCTGCATTCCCAGGTAACGGTTGAGGATCGGGCCGAGCAGGAAACCCATGAAACCGGTCAGGGCAAAAGCAGAAACCAGGCCCCAGGCAGAATCACGGAGTTTGTTGGTGAGGAAGAAAAGGCCGTAGAAGCCGATCAGCACCACGAACACGTTCGGGTAACCGACGCGCATCTGCTGAGCGACAAACGCCATCACGCCGCTGAATGCGAGGGTGAGAGCGAGTAAGCCGTAAGTGTTGCGCAGGACGCGGCTAACCTCTAGCTGCTCAGCCTGCACGCTGTTATTAACTGCGTAATCCTGTTCGCGCATGGCGACACTCCTGTTGGTTTGAAACGTTCAGTCGCAAAGATCATAACAGACGCTCAGTAACAAGCTATGCAGAGAGTTTGACAGTGTGTTTCATTCAGGTATTATGGCGCCCGCAACACAAACGGAGGTGTGGCCGAGTGGTTTAAGGCAACGGTCTTGAAAACCGTCGACTGTAACAGGTCCATGAGTTCGAATCCCATCGCCTCCGCCATCTTTATACAACAAAGCCCTGATTTTTCAGGGCTTTGTCGTTTCTGGGGTTTGGTGCCGGAAGCCCTTCCTGCGATGTGTTCCAGAACTATTATGGAAGCGTTCCATAACTCACGCCGTTTTCGACCCCTTCCCCGGCGTTCTGCCGATGAATACCCTGGCTCCTTTTGACTGAGCGTCTATGGTTAGATTTCTACTGTGTCACGCACCCAGGAGACGATCATGCCTAAATCTGGCGGAACCAAAATCGCATCGGGCGGAGCTGGAAAAGGAGGCGGTGGGGGTGGCGGAGCTAAAGCCCCTGGCCTCATAAATGGACCCAGCACCACAGGGCACAAATCTGGCCCTGGTCGCGGCAACGCGCCTCCGAAGGGCAAGTAATTGCAATGTCTCCCGGCGCCTAGTCCTTGGGCGCCGGCAGCAGGTTATTCCGGGCGTCGATGCTCATTTGCCCGACTTCTTTAGAGCACTAGCACCCCATGCTTGAAATGGGCATAAAACCCAGCATTTGCTGAGTCTTCTACTGGCGCTCGCTGCAAACGGTGCCTTACAGAGCCAAACCGAAATTAGCGAATCCCCGAAAAAGTCCCCACACCTTTTCGGTCCTCCCCAGCGTCTGGCCGACCGTCCCCTTCTACCCTCTTTTACGATCAACGGCTGGTCGAATCGGGTCGAGCGGCGCGGATCGGCCGAGGTTGCCGATAACGTCCGCGGCGCCTTGGACACCATCGATAAAAATGAAGAGTTCATCAAGCTGACGCTTGAAGTACTAATGGCGCCGGAGTGACAGCTATCGACCATTAGCCTTTGGCAGGATTGAAACCAGAACTTCAATCCCCTCATTCCCATTGTTCAAGTCATTTTCGAGGCCAATTGGATTGGTGATACGACCCTCCGGATCATAAACGAAGCAAATCAATCGCCGACACTGCGGATGCTTCTTGTAACGAGCGATGTCTATGATGAGCTGCTCGCCGACCTTTTTAGCATTGAGTCCGGCGCGGGTCTTTTTAATCTCGATAATTGTGTCGATCTGTGGAAGCAAGAAGTCAGTGCGAGATGAGCGACCAGCATAACTCGGAGTCCATTCCTCGGGCCTTACGTCATCGAAATACAGGCGTAGTAGTGCATGCAGTAGATCTTGAACGTCGTACTCATCATTCACATCGAGTGTGGAGCGCTCGTTGTACCTACTTCGTAATTGAATGACAACCGCGTGAAAACGAAGAATTATCTGGTCTAGCGCATCCAGGAGTTTCCGCTCAGTGAGCGAGACATCAATAGGACCTGCTGGCTGTTTGAAGAGCCCGGGATTTCTTTCGATGCGCGTTACGATCGCAGAAATAGTTCCCTGAATCTCCTTCACACTAGAATACGACGATGAGCTGTAGAAGTTCGCGATGCCTTGATTGTAGTAATTGGCGATCATTCGAATGTGCTGGGCGGATCCAGGAATATGGTCGTGAAGAAGATCCACCAACTCTGTCGTAATTTGGCGCAATCTGTAGTTATCTTCAGCCTTGATAGAAATATGATCGCGTGAGTGTGTGAAGCGCGACAGGATTTCACTTGTTTCGGCCTCATACTTTCTTAGCGCTTCTACAATCGCTTCTGGCTGCATATGAGACCTAGGTTTGATGAAGGATGGAGAAATGGCGATGCATGCGGTGAAATCTCGGAAATCATAGCAAGGACTCATGTAAGCGCACGCTTACAAACTATGAACTGCCCCCCATCGCTAACGCAAGCATCACCATGCGATGATTCTGGCGTTTTTCTGGGGGGAAATAGAAGCCTCTAATCCGCAAATCTTCGGGATTTGCATTTCTGCATTGGAGCAGAATTACACCACGATTCTAAAGGGGTAAGGCAAAGTACTCAGGGCCAATGAAACCGGGCACTTCCTTACCTTGGAATACCCGGTTTTAACCAGCTTTACACGGTCAGTGGTACAAAAATCGGTACAAGCTTCATTCTCTCCCTAGGCGTCCTGCCTACCGTTCGTCACTTCCTAATACTGCTGCTACGCTGAAGCCTCCATGGAGGAATCGCGATGCCAAACTCAGACCTGCTCCCTTCCCTGCTGTTCAAAATCAACGAAAACCAGCTCGCCCTGGAGGCTGCCATCATGGAGCTCACGCTTTGGATTGAGCAGCGCGGAGCGACCGAGGTCGGCGGCAACGTTCGCAGCGCCCTGCAAACGATCGACAAAAATGAAGAGTTCATCAAATTGACGCTCGCCGTACTCATGACACCAGACTGATCACTCACAGGCAGAAATCGGCCAGGAGCGGTCGCTCACTTAAGGCGGTTTTCGATCCAAACGGCGCCTAACGCTAGGTTAAGAGGCAGGCTTTAGCCTATCCCAGTAACGAAGCGAAGGATTTGAGCACCATATCAACAATCAACAATGCCAATCACTGTCTTTGCTTTACTCTTTTCAAGCTTTTTGTTTCTCAGCTCAAGGCATTTGAATACTTCTAAATCAGCTTTTATTAACTCGTAACAACGATGAGTTGAAAAAATTTCGCTCACCACTCGCTGCTGAATCTCCTCGTAACTTTTTGATTCATAAAGCTGCCATACGGTCTTTCCTGTCTCAAACTTAGTGCCTGGCATGTATTTATTTAAAATATGGCTCTTTGTTTTTGGGTAGAGAAAGTTATTTGGATTGTTGAATGTGCTTATTGCGAGTTGTGACAAGTCAACGACTCTGAAGCTATTTTGAAACTTAAAAGCTTCTTGATTTGTTAAAATCTGGAATCGTTTGAACAACTCAAATAGTATTGGAATGTCGGACGATGTAATCCCTATACCACATAGCACTGGCGAAACCGTGCCTCCATGTGCGTCTCTTACTTTGTCGTGGGCTGTTTTTAGTATTAAGTATATTCTTTCTAATAACTCTCTTTCAGAATCATGCCCCCATAACCAGAGCGACTGCGTTTTCCTGCTTATTTCTGACTTGCTGATATGGAAGTCCTTCTCCGGATTTGCAACTAGAAATGAGCCGCCTAAGAATTTACAACCCTTGTCCCAAGGATTATAGCAAAAGCCTAACTCTGAACGACTGTTCTCCGGGACATAGAACTCAAGGTCGAAAAATATGACCCTGCACTTTTCAATACGTATTCTATTTTTTTGCATTGTCTTCCTTGGTCGCTAACTATAAGTAGGCGACACATTCGGCGTAATGTTTTTCGCCATTTGTGTCTCATAAAGCGGCGGTGCCTAGTGAGCTAGGAAGGGGCGCCACCCACGGCAAACGACTGTGCCAGAGCTCTTGCGAGTGCGTCGATTTCACCGATCATCAACTGAGACCTCAGAGGCAGCATGGTGCGGGGTATCAAAGTCTCAGGGTCTCGCACGTAATGTGGGGTGTAGCCCACCAATCCTGCGTAGTGCGCGGCATTGCGGCCCAAGCCTTCGTAGAATCGCTCGAACAACTCCTCCTCTTTTCGCTCTGAAAGCAGCCGATACTGCGATTTGCAGAACGCACACACCTGGATGTAAAACGGAATGAATAATGGCCCCGCCACGTACTTTGCCTGTTCGAGCGCTGTATTGAAGTGCGTGAGCGCCAGCAGGCCGTCACCGGCAAACATGGCATCCCGGGCGCGTACCCATTCGTTGAGCCAGCTGGGGCCGCTCACTAACGCTACGTGCCAGGCCCCTTCGGTGAACCGTCTATGTTCATTTTTGTAAGTTAGCTCCAAGCTGTTCGGAATGTCTGCAGCGAGGTTCAGTGAGCCAGGTAAGGTCCTGATTCCGTCGAGCAGAGCTTGATAGCGGTCGGGAGCCTGCTGGGCGAAGGCTTCATGGCCGATGGGATAGTCGTTGAGTAACAGATCAAGCAAGTCGCTGCTGGGTATTTTGTGGCTGTGCTCAACCTTGCCAGGCGTCAGGCGGCCCCGCGCCGGAGGCTCGAATGACCCGCAATCAGCCACATGGACATTTAGGTTGTGAGCGATCATGGCCGCAAAGGCGTGAATCGCGAATGCCTTTTCACGGATAGCCTTCGGCAGATGGTAGGTCAGCGGTTGAAGGGTTGGATAAAAGGTTTCCCACTTCATCCGGTTGTGCTTACGTAGTCGGTCGATCACCTGTTTGGACTGAGTATTGACCGGCTGGGAGGTGAAGTCACGGTTCCAGGCTTGCTCATCGAGCGGCTCCTCTTGCTGAAACTCGTGGTACTGGTGAAGTTTATGCAGCGAAATGCCGGTTATCCGGCAAGCAGCGTCAGCGAACTCTCTCAAGGGCCACAGCTCATCCCGCTCGGCATCTGGCCAGGAATCGCCTGGTAACAGCGCGCCGGTTAGCGTCGCCGTCAGTAGGCGAAGATCTTGCTTGAGAAAGCACTGATAGCTGTACTTCTGGCTCTGCGCGCTGCAGGCGTACTCTCTGACAAACTCCCTGTAGTGGGCAAGCGCTGACACGTAAAAGTCTACAGCCAGTTCGGATACCCCCCAGCGGGAGTAACGCTCAGTGATCAGCGCCAGGATGTATTGGCGCAACTCTATGTACTCATCAAAGGATTCAAAGTCGGTTTTGGATAGGTGATTGACATAGGCCTGGATCGTTCTGCTTTTCTTGACCTTCTGCGCATCCTTTGGGGCAAGCTGGGTAGTCACCGCGACCAGGTCGTTGAGAGAGCCATACACGCCATTGTCTTTTTTAATTGCCTCGAAAGCCTGCCGCAACGCGGTGCGCCGATCTTTCTCCGTGGCGGCTACGTGGAATGTGACGTCTTGGTTGTCGCTGTTCCATAGCCCCAGGCAGTCGCACACGACCTTGTGCAGGTAGCCTAGCGTCGGCAGTTGATGAGTGGTTGGCAGCATGCTTGTTTCCTTGAAGAGAAGTCGTCGCCATCCTAGGGAAGTGAAAGCCTCTCACTAAGTATCAAAATCGCGATAGGTGCCAACACTTGGAACCTGAAGATTCACTGCCACTCACCCATCCTCCATACCGGCACCGAGGAGGCGTGGCTCACCGCTCCTCAAGAACCTTGAATTTGGTTGACTGACTGCCTCAGGGCGTGAAGCTGCCAGTCAGCAACGGTAAAGTTCGGCCAATAGCTCACAAAGCGCGCACCGGGACTGCGAAGACTTGAATGCACACCGCCCCATATGAAACTCCTATGAGTCGGTGCTCGGCGTCGAAATGCCATTGATATAGGTCTTGTAGAGCTGAATGATCTGCGGGCCCGCATCCTGTGAAGGGTTGGGACCGGACACGTTATCGCCTTCGCAATTTTTGACGAACTGACCGAAGATCTGCGATTCATTACCCTTTTGTGTCGCTGGCTGCAGCGCGAAGAAGCAGCCGAAGCCGAGCACCGGTACCGAGCTCTGCCCACTGTCTGTACCACTGCACTGACCGATCACGATCTTGAGCATCCGCCGTTCGAACACACCACTGGACTGGCAGTTGCTGCCCGAGCCGGAGACACAGGCGGCGGAGCTCTGCACCCAGTCGTTGTAGTCGAATAATGCCGTGCTACCAGCGGACAGATTGCCGTTAGTGGAAGTGATCGGCATATTCTGATACTCGATCTGAGGTGGCGACGCTTTATCGTTGTATTGCAGCGCCGGTGAGTTGGCGGTGATCACCAGATCCGAAGGAAAGGCTTGGGCACTGAGGTTACCTTGATACTCGCCGAAACGAGTATTCATCCCCTGAATGGAAGGCCCCACAGTGTTACCAGGCTTGGTATTGGCTTGCGCGCCGACGATGTTGCACTGATTGATCCCACCCGCCAGCCCGTCTCTGACGGTGTCGCCACCGGAACCAAAATTGAGCAGTTGGAAGTTGCCGGGGCCGATCGGCGAACTTCCGCTTGAAGCGGTTTTCAACAGCTGTAGATCGCCGAAGCGATAACCAAAGAACATCCCGGCAGCTGGGTTGTATTGCGTGGAATCGCCGCAGACCATCAGCGGTGTAAGATCACAAGGGCTGGTCGGGCTGGGCCCGGCGGTGGCGATGGCCGCCACCGCCTTTGCCGGGGCGTCGCCATTACTTGTTGCCTGAAAAATGCCCCAGAAAAACCCGGCCAGAGCGTAGTTAGGTACCGATACCCGCACATATTTCGCATCTGCTGGCCCAGGAAAGGAGAAAGGCCCATAGACGTTAGAGGCCAGTTCCACCGTGGCGAAGCCGGCAATATTGCCGCCGATGGCGGTGCTCAACTCCTGGTTGCCCGTGGCATTGGCATTCAGATTCAGGGTATTGCGCGCAGCACTTTGCGTCAGGGTGGCCGCCCCGGTTGTGCCGGATACCATCATGAGCGTCTTGGCCCCACTCAGCGCCGCCGCATCCACCGCATTTTGCAGGCGTGTCTTGTTCAACAGCATATGACCGCCGTCCAGCACCAAAGCGCCCATCAGCACCATGGCGGCCAAGGCAATCATGGTCAGCACTGCCACTGACCCCCGTTGACCTCTTGGAGATGCGGTGAACGGTCGTTGGATATTGGGTCTCATCATTCAGCCCTCATATCTGCCAATATTTGTTGATCTGATTCGGTTGATCGACCCAATTACCCAGCAATAGGAACCTTAGTCCGCATGAAACAGGAGGGTTAGGATTTTTTTGTCGAACGCTTGGAAATTATTGCAGGTAATACTTGGCCGTTTTCAGCCTGTTGCGACCGACTGAAAACGGCTGTGGATTCAACCCTTAGCTGACATTGAAGAGAATCGCCAAATGGCCGATTGCTGTCTGCCACGAAGCGCAGCTATCGGCCCAAGATCCCAAACGCTGTCAGTAAATACATCAAACCGTCCGTTTTTTAGATAGTCTGAAAGGCTTCTCTTGGCCGATTTCTGCCCGTCACGACGGGCAGCAGACGACCTAGGCTGTCACATCAAAATAGTCCTCCCAACGCCGCTGGCTCCCAGTTCATGATCACCAGTTCGCCACTGACCTCAGCCTTGCCCTGCCGCTGGTTGGTCGTGGTGTAACGAATATCCAGCGTCTCAAAGTGAAAGCCTTCGAACACCCGGCGGATGTCGGGGTGGTCGTTGATGCTGACCATCACCCTGCCCTTGCAGCGGCGCATGAAGTCGGCCATACGCTCGTAATTCTCAAACGGAAAATCCACCCCATACCCGGCGGTTTGCCAGTACGGCGGATCCATGTAGTGGAAGGTATGCGGCCGGTCGTAGCGCTCGGCGCACTCCAGCCAAGGCAGGTTCTCGACGTAGGTGCCGGACAGGCGTTGCCAGGCAGCTGAAAGGTTTTCTTCGATGCGCAGCAGGTTGATCGACGGGGTGGTGGTCGCAGTGCCGAAGGTCTGCCCGGACACCTTGCCGGCGAAGGCATGGTGTTGCAGATAGAAAAATCGGGCAGCGCGCTGGATGTCGGTGAGCGTTTCGACGCGGGTCATCTTCTGCCACTCGAACACCTGGCGTGAGCTGAGCGCCCATTTGAACTGGCGCACAAATTCTTCGAGGTGATTCTGCACCACGCGGTACAAGGTCACCAAGTCACCATTGATGTCGTTCAGGACTTCCACCGGCGCGGCCTGGGGCCGCATGAAGTACAGCGCGGCACCGCCGGCAAACACCTCGACGTAGCATTCGTGTGGGGGAAAAAGCGGAATGAGGCGATCGGCCAGGCGGCGTTTGCCGCCCATCCAAGGAATGATTGGGGTAGACATGGATAGCAAGACCTTTACTGTATAAATAAACAGGTGCTAGGCTCGCTCTGCTTTGTGCACAGAGCAGGAGCCTTGGCGGGACTTGCAGGGACAATCTGCGGGGACGGGGGCCAGGCTGGGTGTTGACGCATCCAGCCTGGCCGCTCCTTTTACTTTGATTTTTGAAACTTCTGACTCGGGACGACTCTTACGCCCGGGCGATCAATCCGGCACTTCAAGCACGACTTGCTGCGGCTTGCCGGAGGCCTTGGCCTTGCCCTCCTTGCCGCCATTGCACTCCACCGACACCGTCCACCCGGACGGGGTGAAGGTGTGATCGACCGACTCCACCAGGTAATCGCCATCGAGCCCGCGCTTGAAGCCTTGCGCCTCGATCATGATTTCGGCAAACAGGTCGGTCCGGCCCGGCAGGTCGAGGCGCACCGAGGCGGTGGATCGGTTGAACGCCGCCAATCGTGCCTTCGCCGCTTCGTCGGCCGCCGTGCGGTCCGGGTAGATATGCCGATCGGTGTGCACCGGCGGCAGGCCCTCGGGCACGTTGGGATTGTCCAGGTGCGAAATCTGTAATTCCCCGCTGTCCGAGTCCTGGTACTGGGTGCTGACCCCTTGATGCGCACTGCGGTCGCTCAAGCGAAACTGCCAACGGGTCACGTCATTGCGTTGCAAGGTGATCACACCCAAGGCCTTGCCACTGGCGCTCTGCCCACCTTGGCGCGGCAGGACCAGCAGCTTGCCGTCGGCCACCTTGGCGGTGCAGTCGTGTTTCTTGGCCAGGCGGGTGATGAAGTTGAAGTCGGATTCATTCAGCTGATCCATGCGCGGCACCCGGGTGTCGACCGGGCACGACGGCTGCCAGCCATTGCGCGCCGCGACATCGCCGACGATCTGCGCCAGGCTCACGTCCTCCCAACTGCCGCTGCGGGTGGTCTTGCCGCTGCCGCGCATGTCGCTGGCCTTGCCGCTGATCACCAGCGTGTCCGGTGGGCCTGAAACGGCCACCTCGTCCACAGTGTAGCGGCCCATGCGCGTCAGGTCGGCGCCGACATAACCGAGGTAGACCTCGATATTCGCGCCACGCGCGGGCAGTGCCACCGCGCCGTCGCGGTCATCAATGCGCAGCTCAAACGAATCTGAGGCCATGCCGGGCCGATCGGAGAGCTGCAGCGAGACCAGCCGATCATTGATCAAGGTGGTGATGTCGGCGCCGTCAGCGACGATACGAAAAAGCGGTTGCATAACGTTACTCCAGACAAGAAAAAGCCCGCACTGGACGGGCTGGGTAACGGGGTTAGTCCCACAGCGAGATCACGCTGTCCGTCTCGACCACCAGCTCCGGCAGCGTAATCAGCAGGCCGGCCCGGAACGGTTGCGGCTCATCGGCCAAGCCCTGATTGGCCGCCAGCACCGCCTCGACGCTGCGGTTCAAGTGGCCGTAGTAGTGGTGGCACAGGGTGTCGAGCAGATCCCCGTCAGCTGTTCTGCAAGTCATCGCCATAACGGACAAACTCCAATGAAAAGCCCTGCTTGCGCGGAATGGCGCCGGGCAGCAAGGCGCTTTGCTCTTCGTCGATGTTGGTCAGGCACCAATTGCCCAGCACCTCGCCGTACCCGGTGGTCAGGTTCAGCGGCAGCAACTTGGCGCCGATGCTGCGCAGCGTATCCAGTTGCTTCAAGCCGCCTTTGTAGCTTGGGTAGATCGCGCCTTTGATCGTGATTTTCTCCTCGCCCAGCCCCACCGCCTGCTGCGCCGGACGCCGTGTCAGGCGTTCCTGCGCCGCCCAGCGAAACGAGGTCTGCCGGCGCAGTTCGTCAAATGCCGCGGTGTCCAGGTTGAAGTAATACGGCCGCTCATTCGCCTTGAGCGGGTAGAGGATCAGCAGGTGCGGAAACGGCTTCACCGCGTCGGATATTGGCGTCATGTCGTCGGCAAACCATTCGGTGGGGAAGATGTTGCCCAACGCGGCATTGGCCTTGCCGGCGACCTTGTTGAACGCCGCGCCAAAGCGGCCAATCTGCTCAGTCAACGCAGAAAAGTGCTCCTCAAACTGGGCCAGCGCGCGCTGGGTCTGGTTGTAGAAGCTGGCCACCTTGCCGATCTTGGCCTGCGCCGAGTTGATTGCACTTTGCAGACGGCGGGTCTTGTCACTGAGGTCTTCGCTGATAAAGGGCAAACCTTCCAGCGCATCGGCCGCCCCGCTGATTTCATTGAGCGCGCCATTCATGGGCCCGGTCATCGACTCGAGGTCAGTGCGCCCGGCTTCACCGGCGTCGACCATGTCCTTCAGCCCACCCTGCAAGTGTTGCAGGTAGGTCTTTTCATCCGTCATAACACTCCCTTAGCCCACGTGGGGCGCATCAAACAACTGGCGGTCGCGCGCTTCCCGGGCAAAGTCCTCGAACTGACGGCTCAGGTACGGCATCAGCTCCTGCGCCAACCGCGCCGGATCTTTCACATCGCCTTGCACAGTAATGACCGGGGCCGGGGCGAAGGTGAATTGCTGATCGACCTTCGGCCATTCGGGCGTCTTTGGCGCCGTGGTCGCCATTAATGCCGCTGCCGTAACCGGCGTAGCAGGAGCGTTTTCCATCGAGCGCACAACCGCGCCAACGCCCTGGCCGGCGGGCATGGGCAAGATGCCGATCGGTGCTTTGGCCGACGTGTCCGACCCGCCAAACAACGCCTTGCCCATGGTCGCGCCCAGCTCACCGCCGCCCCACGCGCCGACCATGCCACCGATCACTCCGCCAATCGCGGTTCCAATCAGCGGGAAGACCGAACCGATGGCCGCACCGGCTGCTGCACCGGCCAAACCACCAGCCAGCCCACCCGCCGCCTCGCCGTAGCCTTCGGCCTTTTCATCACGGGTGGTGGCGTTCTGGTAAGTGTCCACCACCTGAACGCCGGCAGCGACCACCGCCAGCGCCCCGCCCACCTTCATGCCACGGGACGGCCGACTTGCAGGGCCTTTGCCCTTTCCGCCCTTCCCTTCGTTGCCGTGATCCAGCCCGTCGTCATCGCCGTCCTTCGCGTTGGTCACGAACACCCGCTGGACGATGTTGGACCGGTCGCCGGCCGAACCGCGGGCGATGTTCACCAGCCCCCGGCCGATCTTCAGCGCGGCCCAGGCCTTGCCCGCCAGCAAGGCTCCGGCACTCAGCGCAGCCAGGCCCAGCACCACCTTGGGTGTTTCCTCGGACAGGGCGGTCAAACCACGCGCTGCTGCACCGATACCGCTGGCCAGCGCATCCGTCGCCGGGCGCAGGGCATCGCCGATGGCCCGCAGCGAATCGTTGAACGCCTGAGCGGTTTCGGCCCAGCGTTGCGCTGACGTTTCACGGCGTTCGTTCAGGTTCTTGTCGAGAATGTCCTTGCGCGGGCCGTTGGGGTCCGAGGCGCCTTTTTTCAGCTCCGCGTAGAATTTTTTGTTCTGGGTGTACGCCATCAGGGCCGTCTTGACCTGCATGTCGGCAAACAGATCGCCGGTACGCAACGTGGCGGCCAAGGCATCGGCCATCGCTTGCGCCTTGGCCGGGTCCGTCTCTTGGCTGATCTGGGTCAGTCCCTGACTTAGCTGTTTGGCCTTTTTCGGGTCGGTCTTTTCCACATACCGGCGTGCCAGTTCGAAGCTGGCCTCGAAGGTCGACAAGCCCTTGCCAATGGCGGCATTCATCGAGCCCTGATAATCAATCCCGGCATCGGCATACCCTTTAACCGTTTCCTCCGAGCCGATTTTCGCAATCCAGTTTTTCAGATTGTTCGCCGCCTCATCCGCACTGCCGGCGCTCTTGATCTGAACCTGCAGCATCGCTCCCAGTTGCGTGACCGCCTCCTGGCCGGTGATGCCGGTGCTGGCCATCTGCGCCAACAGCTCCGGAAACCACTTGGCCATGTCCGCCGCCTCGAAGCTGCCTTGCTGGCCCAGCAGGGCCACCGACGCCAAGGCCTGTTCCATTTTCTGCGGGTCGGTGATCTTGGCGTTGTTCTGCATCGCCAGAATCATCTTCGCGGTATCGGCGCCCGAAGCCCCCTGCCCGACCGCAAACTTGGCGGCCACCGGTGCATATTTCAGCGCCTCGGCCAACTCCATGCCGCCACCGACCAGTTGGTTCACCAGCTCGGCCACTTGGGTGTTGGCCATGCCGGTGTCCTTGGAGGTCTGGACGATATCCCGCGCGGTGTTCACTTCCTGCTGAGTGTTGGCGGTACCGGACTTGATCGCAATGTCGCGAATGATCGCCTGAAAATCCGCGCTGACCTTGGTCGGTACGGCCGCCAGCGTGGTACCGGCCACCGCGGTGCCGAATCCACTGCGCAGGCTTTCCTGCCCCTCCTGCACTTGGCCCATGCCTTTGGCCTTGAACTCGGCACTGCGCACCACCTTGCCCAGCGCCATGTATTCTTTTGTCAGGCGCCCGACTTCAATGCCCTGTTTACGCAGACTGGTGGTGTTGGTCTCCAGCTTGCGCAACAGGGCGCCGGCATTGGCTGCGCCACTGTCATGGGCTTTTTTCCATTCCTCGCGCAGACGCATGGTCTCGCCGATGACTTTCTGCAAACCCTTGGCGCGAGTGGTTTGCGCCTCGAGCTTTTTCATTTCGCCGCTGACGTTCTTGAAGGCGGCGCCGAGTGAAGAATCGACGGCGCCGCCAATCACCAGCCCGAGCGAGAGTTTGTTCGACATGGTTATCACCTACGTGCGACGGAATGGGCTCAGTCCGTGAGCCACCAGACCATCTCGGAAAACGACAGCCCCTGAATCTCAGCCGCCGAAAAGTTCAGCTCGACGGCCAAGCGTTTGGCCAGGGCCTTTTGCAGCTTGGGGTTAAACCCCGTCGTCTGCTCCCACACGAAAATAGGCGGTCTGTAGACGACGGTAATCACGCATCAACAGCCCCTCCAGATCCGCGCTGGCGGATTGTTTCTTGGCCTGATGCGTGCGAGTCATCTGCGCGGCTTCAAAGGCCATGATCTTGTGACGAGCATGCAGACGTTCAGCCACCAGTCCCGGAAACACCGGGGCCAGAACACGATCCAGCAGGTTCATCGGAATGTCGCCAGAGCGTACGGCGGCTGCCCCGCCGCCGCTGACTGTTGCGCTCGCAGCCGGCGCTCCCATTCCAGTCGGCCGGCGCGGATTTCTTCCAGGTCATCCATGATCAGCTTGCGACCGTTAAAGAGGATTTCCTTGCCCTGCAGGATGGCCATCTCGGCCTCCAGATAGCGGTCCACCATGTCTTGAGCGGTTATAGCCATGCGCCTTGTCCTGTATTAAGCCAGCCGCCCGACTCGGCGGGCTGGTCGGGTGAATGTTCAGGCTCTACCTCAGGCACCGACACCGTGGCCGGGGTCAGAGCGGCAACGGTGGCCGGATTGCTTTCCTGTTCGTGACTCACCGGCACAGCCCTGGTGCCTGACGGCAACTGCTGCGCCAGCAGGTCGAGATTCATGCCAAAGCGCTGTTGCGTTATGCGTAACGCCGCCAAGGCGTACACCAGACAATCGAGCGCTTCGTTTCGTCGCCCGCCTGCGTCCCAGCGCTGGACGCGCTGGTGTTTGACGATCACCCACTTGCGGCGCTCGGCGGTCAGTTGCCGCAATTCATCTTCGCCGCAGATCATCTCGTTGGCCGGCAAGTGGATACAGCCAGGCACTGGCACGCCCGAGCTGTCTGGCTGCATCTTGAGACGGCCGTAAATCAGCTCTTTGGCATTGTCGGTTCCCACTTCGACCAGGTACGCACGCCCCCCCTTGACCTTGGTTTTCTTGCGCGGCCAGGTCGCAATCGGCTTGCCGTAGGTCGAGGCACCGAACACAGGGATCACCCACTGCGTGCCGTGCTTGATGCATTCCTCACGCACTTCATCGCAGTAGTGACCACCCTGGTCCCAACACCACCGCTCGACGCCCATCACCGTGCCATCCGCCCGGGTGAAGGTCTTGTGGATCTCGATGCCGACCTTGGCCCGTAGCTCGATGCTGCCCGGGTCACCTTGCAGCACGAACTTATGGACCAGCCACGCTTCTTCACCTGCACCAAACGCCCAGACGCGGCCTTCATAGCGGTCATCCTGGGTATCAATGCCGCCGAACAGGGCAACCGCTTTGGCCGGCACTTGCGGGTAGATCTCCCGGCGCGCGTGCAGCTGCTGCCATTCCAACTGCTCGCCTTGGTCCTCTTCCCACGCTTCGCCCAGGGTGGTGTTGACGAAGGTTTTGAGCTTGCCCCGATCCTTCTTGATCTTGAGCCATTCCGTGACGACTTCGGCCCAGGTCACAAACTCCGAGTACACCGTCCAGATATGGAAAGTCACCGAACGCGGCGGCTGTATCGACTCGTCAGCAGCGTTGAACCAGGCCATGCCGTCGCGCGTCCAGATCCCGGTCCGCTCGCAGATGTAGCGACCGTTGACCGATGCCGCGACCATTTCGTGATATTCAAAGGTACAGCCATGGCCGGACTCGCACAGGTACCAGGCCTTAATCACCTGCCCCAGTTCATCCACGGCCCACTTGATACCGAACGGCGTAGCCGGGTCGCCCCACTTCAGGTATTGCTCAGTCCCGCAGCACGGGCACTTGATGTTGAAACGCAAAAAGTGCGGGGAATCATTGGCCGCCCGCGTGATCTGGCAGCCCTCCCCCGAGGTTTCCTCATTGTCGTCAGCGACAACCACTGTCGTCGGGGTCGATCCGCGTATGGACTTCTTGAACGTGGCACCTTCCAGGCGCTTGTCGCCAAGAATGGTCGGAGCCCCCTCGCCCTCGATGTCCGCATTGAACTTCGAAAGCTCGTCATAGATCACTTCATCCGGGCTTTTCTCACGGTAGTTTTTCGCCGCCGTGCCACCCAGGCACCACAGCATCTTGGCGTTATCGAACCGTTTTTCATCCAGCGTGTTATCGCGATGCTTCACCCCATACCAAGGCGCCAAGGCGCGCACCACAGGACTGTCACGAATCATCGTTTCGATGTGCCGCTTCATCATGCCGTCAGCGTCGCCATCAGTTGGGCACCAGACGATGACGTTGCGCTTCTTGTGCTGGACCTTGTAGCCCATGTTGGCCACCAGCATTTTGGTGTAGCCAACCCGCGCCGACTTCAGCACGTTCACTTCACGGATCAGGTCGTTGCCCATTGCGTTGAGAATCGCGACCTGAAAAGGCGCCGTTGTCCAATCGCCTTCCTGATAGGACGACTCGGACGACAGATAGAAATGCTCATCAGCCCATTCAACAGCTGTTCGCGGCGGCTCTTTGTAGAGCCCGGCGAGTCCCTTGCGGACACCCTCAACCAGCGCCCTCATCCAAGGTGTCGACAAACTCATCAAGCAACTCCGGCAAAAGATCAGCCAAGCCGACCGCATCATTACGCGTCACGGCGACTTCGCGCTGGATCGCCTCAAGGTGACGCACCTCGATGTCGGGGCACTTGCGTTTAACCTTCAAGTGCACGGTGTCGAGGGTTGACCCGAGCTTTGCGCTCAGGCGAGACAATGCGAACAAGCAAAAATCAACCGGGACCAGCTTCTTGGCCTTCACCTTGTTGCGCATTTCCTGAGCGTCCGCCTGCTCAGTTGTCAGTCGCAGTTTTTGCTGCGCCTGTTTGTATTCAATGAGCGGGTCGATCGGATCGCCGTTGTCGTCGACAGGTTGGTCTTTTGTCACCTGGTGCTTGAGCCGGTTATCCAGCACAGACCGGACGTCGTAGAAGACATCGCGGCCGATCTTCGCAACAGGCTGAACGCCCCATTTATCAAAGGCCTGAGTCGTGATGCCGAGGCTGGTAGCCATGCGCGACTTGTTGAGCCAGTGAGGCTCACGGGAGATGGTCGGATTGGCCATGGACTAAACAACAACCTCGATTCAAAAATGGGTCATATATAGCGAAGCAGCGGGGCCCGAATTACCCCCTAGGGGCCACCCCCACGGGAGGACCCGTTAAATTTGCGCCAGGGCAAACAAGTCGAGCATTACCAGCCGGAAGCCGCCTTTCTTGCTCTCTGTCAGGGCTTGGCGGTGGCCATCGCATCGGCAAATGCACCACGGAACTCGGCGCTGTAGTTGGCCTTGCAGATGTTGTTGGCGATCTTGAAGAACGGGAAGATCGTGCGATACACAGGCGCGCTGCGGCTGAACACAAACACCGGCCGGACCGCATCGCCGAACGCGGTTTCTTTGCGCTCCCACACCCCGGCCGTGCCATCGACAACGCCGGAAAAATAGCTGCGGGCATTGCCCTTGCGCTGGCTGCGCTTGCTGCCGGTTGCATTGGCTTTGTAGCCGCGTCGGCTTTCTGCCGCACCAAGGCCTGATAGGATTTTGTTCATCAAGCCGCGCGATACGTTGCCGTGCTTATCGAGGACATTCGGACTGGGAATAGCGTATTGACCGGACCTCATCAAGCCGTTCGATATCAGCGACTTTTCAAAGCGCTTATGCGGACGTGGCCCGCCCCTGACGGTCTGCTGAAGATAGGTATCAGCGGGAATACCCGACGTCCAAGAGTCCTTGAAATAGACTTCGGCTGGCTTGCTCTTGGTGGCGATTTTGACGAACAGGCTGTTCATCGTAGTCCGGGTTGGCCGGTCCAGGCGCTGAGCCATGACGGTCAGTTCACCCTTCTTGACCCGCCGGGCCAATCGGGTCGCCGTCAGGGCAAGCACATGAGGAATGTGCTTTTTCTCCAACTCCATCATCGCCTGTGACACAGGCAGCATGTCGGGCGTGATGTTGATTTTGACCATTTAGCGAACCATTACGGCAGGGATACAGCTGTCTGGTGGCCTTCCAGACATGGAGCAGGCATCTCGCCGACCTGATGAAGCTGGGCGACCAGCAACTCATCCAGATGCTGCAAGAGACGGCCGAACACACTCAACGGTGTACCGGTCTCGTTTGCCCGGACGATTGCTGGGTCATATTGAAAAGTGGACAGCAGGCAGGTTGTCGACTCGATTGCCGCAATCAGCGGAAATTGAGAATAAGGTGAAAAACCCGCGAGCATTTCGATCGTTCCCGGCTTCGGTGGCTCACCAGGCACCAGTTCATCATTCAGCGTGGACTTGCTCATAGACTGACCTCTTAGAAACGAAAAGGCCCGCCGAAATGGCGAGCCTAGAAAACATCGGTAAGGGCTTCATGCTTCGTGAGGCATAGGCCATCACGGCGCCGAATCCGATTTAGGAATTTTGCTTTCAGCAATCCGATCAGCCCAGTGGGCGACCTTCTTCACGCCAAGGAAGCCCACCCAAATGCCGACTGGCTGGGCCAGCGACGGCGACAACCCCATCAGCTCGAAACCCCAAATAATGCTCAATGAAAGCAGGACACACATGGGGCCTTCGATCAGCGCGTCTTTCCAAGTGCCGCCTGTATAGAACACACGCAACACGGTCATGCACAACGACAAAAAGGCCGCCCAAATAGTTTGCGAATGCTGACTCAGCCACATGAATGCAATGGCCCAGGTATCAGGTTTGTCCGGCATGTTCAGGGGTCTCTTTTGCCTCCCGAGGCTCGGAAGAAGGATCACAAAAAAGCCCCGCACGATGGCGAGGCCCAGGTCGAAAGCGCTTTGGCTGCCCTGGGCAAACGCCTGACGGTTTCAGTCGAGACGGCCTAAACGCAAAAACCCCGCTCGAACAGACTGTGTGAAAACACACTGATGGTGGTTCCAGCAAACGCCCCGACTTGTTCGGGGCGTTTGCTTTTGTGCTCACAGCAGACGAAAAAAGGCTTTTCAGCCCATCAGCGCCATCATCTGACGCACGCCCAGCACGTTAATCGCTCTTTTCAGGTTATAGGCGTTCACCGCCAAGGCCATTTCAGCCCTCGCGCCTTCAAGCTGTTGCAGCAAGAAGCGAGCGTTACCAAATAACCACTGTTTAAGGTTGCCGAAGGGATGTTCGACGATGGATCTTCGGCTGACCATCATTTCGGGGTGTGCCTGCATTCGCCGTTCCATTCGCTCGAAAGCCTTTTCGTGCAGATGGCGTGAGAGGTATCGGCG